>JBGUEP010000010.1:0-170063 GCA_041821245.1 Prolixibacteraceae bacterium | reverse complement strand
GGAAGCTTCGAACTTGTGAGAAGATCGCCCGGCCGCACTTATGGATTGCAAAAAGGTGGATGACATTTATTCGGGAGCCTTGACTTTTTTGCTTCGTTTTTGGGTCAAGCCAAAAATGAAGAGCCTGCCGGCTTGAGGCGAAAAACACTAAATAATTATATTTTCCAAATTGAAATGCAATATACTCTTATTTATTCCCCCACAACAATATCATGTGCTCCTCGATAATTCTATTGAAACTTAATTATTCCTGTAAAACTGAAATTGAATTTCAGATTTACAGGAATAATGTGTATTTTTGAAGCCATGATCAATAGAACGCTATCGGAACAACTTGTGAAGTTTACCAATCATTTTCCTGTCGTTGGTGTTTTGGGACCTCGGCAGGTTGGTAAAACTACTTTGGTAAAACAGAATTTAGAACTGTTTCATAAGCAAGTGGTTTATATTGATCTTGAATCACCTGAAGATTATAATAAACTAACAAATCCTGAATTATACCTCAACGACCTTCAGGACACCCTGGTAATTTTAGATGAAATTCAAATTAAGCCCGATTTATTTCCGGTTTTACGTTCTTTAATTGATCGAAAAAGAGTACCCGGTCGATTTATTATTCTTGGTTCTGCTTCTCCTGATATTATACGGGATAGTTCTGAATCGTTGGCCGGAAGGATTACTTACCTCGAACTACAGCCTTTTAGTATCAACGAAATTAGTGAAGTTGCCGATGTGGAAAGTCTTTGGTTAAAAGGTGGTTTTCCTAACGCGCTATTGTCCGAAGATGAAATATCCATTCAATGGATGAGAAGCTTTATCCGTTCTTATGTTGAGCGTGATTTGCCTTTGTTGGGTTTAGGAGCGCCAGTACGTGTAATTGAAAATCTTTGGAATATGCTGGCACACATTAATGGCAATATCATCAATTATACTCAGCTATCGAGGGGGCTGGGAGTAAGTTCCAACTCAGTAAGATCTTATGTTCAGTTTTTTCAAAATTCATTTTTGGTGCGGCTTTTAAAGCCATGGTCTTCCAATACCGGTAAACGTTTAGTGAAATCGCCCAAATTATTATTCATTGATAGCGGAATATTACATCACTTGCTTAAAATTTATGACAGACCAACTTTGCTGGGCAATCCTCATGTTGGAAATTCATGGAAATCGTTTGTCATTCAACAAATTATCTGCAATATACCAATTGCTGTCGAACCTTATTTCTATCGAACGCAAGATGGTTCTGAAATAGATTTGTTATTGGTTAGAGGTGAATCAATTTTGGCAGCCATTGAGGTTAAATTCTCTAACGCCCCTAAATTGACCAGAGGAAATACCGTTGCCATTGAAACCTTGGAAAGTAAACGAAACTATATCGTTACACCATCTTTTGATTATTATCGGATTAGGGAAGATATTTGGGTTTGTAGTGTTGGCCATTTTGTAAATATTGTTCTGCCCGAATTGATCGGGTAGGTAAACCCCGACCTACGACCAATAAATAACTCGTCCCAACCGTTTAATAGTTTACATAAAAGTGCTATACTTATACTTGCCATTTTTGAGGTGAAAAATCACCAAAAATGTAAACCATGAGAACGCTAATTCTTTTACTACTTCTAATTATTGCTTTTCAGTTTTCGCAAGCAACTGAACTGCCTTTACTCAACCTTGAAATTGGGAAGACCTATCACATTGAAACCACTACCCATGTTGATACTTCTGAACAATGGCCTTACCGTTTGTGGGAGCATAAAAAGTGGGAATTTACACCAATGACGTTTGATGCAAAATCGGAAACTTATAAAATCAAAGCAGTATTGAAGTTTTATCAGCATGTGATTCAACGCAAATTTGATTACCGAGGCTGGATGGAAGAGGAAGTTTATGAAACCGGATATTTGGGATCGTATCGATCACCTTTGGTCTATCTCAGTGAAAATGAGGTGCCCGTTTATTTTATGCTGAATAAAAATGGATACAGCAGTGATTTCGATTTTGGTGCCTTTACCAATTTTAAAACACCTGAAGGTAGTAATCTTGAAATATATGCTGATTACCAGCCTCAAATTGCTGATGGTATCCGGCGAATTTTTAAGCCTGATGTTGACTTATTCATCCTTGAACCTTCGAAAGGTTATAAGAATTTAAGCAGTAATGAACTTGTAAAAGAAAATGATGAACAAATGGTTTTCAATTATTTTCCGGGTCGTGATATTAAATCTCCATATCGTTTTCTGAATTGTGAGGTAGTAGTTGATAAGTTAAGTGGCTTAGTATTACGAAATCATTATAACTATCTGTTTGAGCACCATGACTATTCTAATGCACTGTTAAAAGATGGTGTCTGGAATCATGCCGTTTATTATCAAAAGTATATTCCAGAATACAACACCAATTTTAAAGCTTTAAACTATAAACCTTATGGTGGATCGTCGGATACGATTATTCCAAGTTCCAATTTTGTTCTTGAAGGGCAATTAACTAATCGTATCGAAGGTGCTGATTCGATCTTCGTAAGTTTAATAAAGGAGGGAATCAATTTTCAATTACCCTTAGATCAGGAGAATCGATTTCGTTTGGAGTTAAAGATGGCGGATAATCATAAATTACAGTTGATTTACGCGCCAATACGATTTGAGAATAGAATATTGAATAAAGAGGATTGGAGCAGAATTAAAAAATCAATGTGCTCTTTAAGTGTAGAACCAGGTGATCATCTTAAGCTAGAATTTGATAGCAGGGATACATTAAAAGTAGTGAATGTTTCAGGCCTTGGTAGCAGGAATAATATGAGTTCCATTGAAAAAATTGCAAATAAATATCGCTTCAATTCATCGTCTGGTTCTCGAAAGCTACCGGTCAAAATTGAAAATGAGCTCAAAAATCAACTGACCATTAGGCGATCATTCGTTTCACCGCAAACCTATATTAACGATGTTAATGTGCTTACCTATAGTAAAACTAATTTGCCAAAAGAGCTGGATAAAGATTTTACAAATACTCTTTTAGTGAACAATACTTTGGCAAAAGGCTCCAAGGAATATTTAAAGATTGTAGAGCATTTTATAGATAACACCCTCGATGCAAGCATTCGACTTGGTACCGGCGTTGATTGGTATAATTATGGAGCTAAAAAAGAAAACACATATCATCTGGCACAAATCGCACTCGCTGAGCCTGTAGCATCGTATTTTTTAGCAGATAACTTAAAAAAAATTATTGCTGAACGTCAATGGGATTTATCAGAACGTTTATTTCAATCGTTTAAATTGAATTATAGTGACAAACCTGTATTTTATGAAGTTGAGAAAGTTTACAATGAATATCGAAAAATAGCACCGGGACAAGCTGCCCCGGACTTTGAAATTACAGATTTGAATGGGAAGAAATTTGGAAAACAAACTTTCAAAAAGCATGTGGTGGTTTTTGCATTCTATAATGCATTGTTTGATCAATTTGGATCTAATAGAAAAGATGAAATTAAAAGCATTCAGAATATTTATAATCAAATTGCAGATGGATACCCAAACATGGTGCGATTTGTATTGATATTTGGTGGTTCCAGCGAAAAAGCAAATGAGTTTAGAAAAGAACTGCCTTCTGCCTTTGAAATCTATACAGATCAACCGTTTCCAAAACCAGGGATGTTTGTGGATTATAAGGCGAACAGTTCTTCTGTAAGATACTTTATACTCGACCGGAATGGAACTATTTCTTACAGTAACCCTTCGTGGTATGCAGGGCAGTTGCCATCAACTGAAATTGAAAAAGCCCTCGCCATTCCATACAAATCAGAAAACGAATTACCCGTTTGGTTGAGAATAACATTGATCGCTTTAATTGGAGCTCTTATTTCAATTGTCCTTACTTTTATTTTTTACCGCACCATCACCAAACGTCGCTTGAAGAAGAGTGAGATGAACAAAAAAATGCGTGAACTGGAGCTTACAGCCATTCGTGCCCAAATGAATCCGCATTTTATGTACAATTGCCTGAACAGTATTCAAAACCTGGTACAAAAACAGCAAAACGATGAAGCACATTTGTATCTTTCCAAGTTTGCGTCACTCATAAGAAGAACATTAAATACCAGCAAAAAAGAAGAGATTACTTTGGCCGAGGAACTGGAAACCATCAATGAATACATCGAATTGGAAAAACTGCGTTTTGAATTTGATTTTGTGTTGAATATTGAACCGAAGGTTGAAATCAATTCAGTTTTTGTTCCGCCCATGTTGTTGCAGCCCTTTGTTGAAAATGCATTGTTGCATGGATTAGTTCCTAAATCGAAAGATCGGAACCTGAGCATTAAAATTTTCAAAAAAGAGAAGCAGGTCTGTATTGAGATGGAAGACAATGGTGTAGGACGAACAATTGCAGTTTCGAACGGAACAGCTGGCAACGGAAAAGGATTAATTTTGAGTCAAGAACGCCTGGCTTTGCTGGAAGAAAAATATAAAACCAGCTATCATTTTGAGATCATCGATTTAAAGGATGAAAACGGTTTGCCTCTGGGAACAAAGGTCAGCTTGTGTTTTGTAGACGAGTAATATTTAAAATATGCCAATAAAAGCCATCATTATAGACGACGAACAGAACGGACGCGAGAACCTTCGGGGTGCATTGGAAAAATATTGCCCCAATATTAAAATTGTTGACGAAGCTAATTCCGCTCTTTCAGGTATTGATGCTATTCAAGCTCATCAGCCCGATCTTGTTTTTCTGGATATTGAAATGCCGGGCGGCAATGGATTCAAGGTCATGGAGTTTTTCGATCGACCAAAATTTGGGGTCATTTTCGTTACGGCCTATGATCAGTATGCCATTCAGGCCATTCGTTTTTCCGCCATCGACTATATGCTGAAACCCATTAATATTGTGGAATTGAAAAATGCAGTGGATCGGTTTGCCAGGCGGCAAAAGGAGCAAACAGTCCAGCTTTTGGAGCAATTCAGGCAAAACGAAAGGGTAGAAGTGTCATCCAAAAAAATTGCGCTTCCCACTACCGATAAAATTGAATTCAGAGAAATCAAAACCATACTTCGCTGCGAAGGCGAGATCAACTATACCCACTTCTATTTTACCGATGGAACCAAATTACTCATTTCGAAAACCCTGGTCGAATTCGAAGATATTTTGGAACCTTATGGTTTTATTCGTACCCACAAAACACATTTGGTGAACCTCATGCATGTACTTTCTTTCAATAAAAATGATGGATGTTCGGTTAGTCTTTCCAATGGAGAATCGGTTCCGGTGTCGAGACGAAGAAAGGAATTTGTGTTGGAAAAACTAAAATCAGCATAAATTTTTCTGTTAAGACGTTCATTTCTGCTTAAAATAAAAGATTTTGAGCTGAGGTTTATTATTTTCGTTGAATCCTTAAAAAATCAATTTTAAATAAATCAAATGAACGACTATTTTAAATTAATACCCACCAAGGATGGCTTTTTTGGTGAGTACGGAGGTAGTTTTATTCCACCTCACTTGCAGGAAGAAATGAATAAAATTACTGAAGCTTATTTTTCAATCAGTAAATCGCACGAATTCATTTCGGAATTGCGCCGAATAAGAAAGCATTTTCAAGGAAGACCTACGCCGGTATATTATTGCAAAAGACTTTCAGAAAAGGCTGGTAGTAGAATTTATTTGAAAAGAGAAGATTTAAACCACACCGGAGCACACAAACTGAACCATTGTATGGGCGAAGCTCTTTTGGCCACATTCCTGGGTAAAAAGAAATTAATTGCTGAAACAGGTGCCGGTCAACATGGTGTTGCCCTGGCTACAGCTGCAGCATTTTTTGGTTTGGAATGTGAAATACATATGGGTGAGGTAGACATTGCCAAAGAGCATCCAAATGTGGTAAGAATGAAAATATTGGGTGCTACAGTTGTTCCTGTTTCTCATGGTTTAAAAACCTTAAAGGAAGCTGTAGACTCTGCATTTAATGCTTATATGGGTGATTTTGAGAATTCAATTTATTGCATTGGTTCTGTGGTTGGTCCACATCCATTCCCTATGATGGTTCGTGATTTCCAGCGGGTTGTAGGTATTGAAGCCAAAGAACAGTTTTTTGAAATGACCGGAGAACAGCCCGATAATGTGGTAGCTTGTGTAGGTGGTGGAAGTAATGCAATGGGTATTTTTTCGGCTTACCTCGACAATGAAGATGTTAATTTGTATGGTGTTGAACCAGCAGGGCGTTCGTATGAATTAGGTGAACATGCCTGTACCATGAAATTTGGAACAACAGGTATGATTCATGGCTTCAAATGCAAGGTTTTACAAGATGAAAATGGAGATCCTTCTCCTGTTTATTCTGTGGCCAGTGGATTGGATTATCCTGGTGTTGGACCGGAACATTGTATGCTGAAAGATAACGGACGCGTTACCTATGTTGATGCCAACGATAAAGAGGCCATTGAGTCCTTCTATGAATTAAGTCGTTTGGAAGGAATTATTCCTGCCCTTGAAAGTGCCCATGCGGTGGCTTATGCGATGAAATTAGCCAAAGAAAAACCTCGTCAGTCCATTTTGATTAATTTAAGTGGAAGAGGCGACAAGGACATCGATTATATTGTTGAAGAATACGGTTTCCCTGAAGAGTAGGAAAATCAATTGATTACTCTGTTTTTCTAAAAGGTGGTTTTCCAATGCGTTGATTGGGAAACCACCTTTTGCAGTTGTTGAGGAAGGATTTCAAATTAAACGAATTATGTGAATTTTTTAAAGATTATTTAAACAGACAAATAAATGTTTATTTAATTCGGAAATTACGTTCATAGCGATCGGCCTCCGAATAAATGTTATTCGACTTGAAGCAATCCATTAGTAAGACCGGGAAGCTTCGTTCCGATAGCTATCGGAAGTGAGAAGATCGCCCGGCCGCACTTATGGATTGTAAAAAGGTGGATGACATTTTTTCGGGAGCCTTGACTTTTTTGCTTCCCTGCCCGCCGATCCGGTCAGGCGGGGTTTTTGGGGCAAGCCAAAAATGAAGAGCCCAGCCGGCTTGAGGCGAATCGAAGATCAGTGGAACTAAAGACACTATAATGTCATATTTTCCAAATAGAAATGCTTTACACTCTTATTTATTCTCCCGCAACAATATCATTTGATTCAATAAAATCAGTCGAAATAAGTGTGATTTAGTGCGTAACCATCAACCTTTGTATTTGCACCCCCTCATCACTATAAAGTGTGATCAAATACATTCCTTCAGAAACTCCGGATAAATCGAACTCGAAGCGCTGGAACCCTTTGCTTAGATTGGTTTCAGGTAGTAATACTTGTCTTTCACGACCGGCCAGGTCGACCAATGAAATACGACCATTAATGGCCTTTGGCAACGAGAAAGTAACCGTAGTTTGTTGATTGGCAGGGTTGGGGAATACCTTAAAATTACTGATTAGCAAAGTATTTTTGCATTCTTCAAAATATACACATTCCGGTTTTACCATTTCCGACTTATTTTCAGCAATGATGTAATTGTATTCTTTTTGGAGGTCGGTGCTGATGTGCTTTGGTAGAGCATTAAAAAGTTTATCGGATAAGCTGAACCAATATACCCTGTCTTTATCAACAGCATCACTAAACTGTTCTTCTCGAACAAGAATTGGAATAAGGTTTCGAGTATCCGTTAAGTCTTTATTTTCAACTTTGTATTCAAAGATTCCATTGATGTTGGTAACAAATGTTAGATTGGGATTTTTTCTATACTGTTCTAAGTATTCTTTATGCGAATTCGAACTTCCCCATTTTGCGTATTTAATTACAACGCTTGCAGAATCTTTTATCATCCAATAGCACAGAAGAGATGTGTTTTTATAACCATCTTTTGTTTGAATATGGTCTGGGACAATTTGTATTGAAAAACCAAAATTCAATAGCTCAGGTACCGTTAATTCGATAAATTTGGAAGAATCAACTAATGCGTTTTGGGTGTAATCTATAAGGTTAACATCGGGATACAACTTCTTTATTATTTTGCATTGTTGTAGTTTATGGGCGTATTGCTGCTTGTCGATTGGTAATTGCTGAATGAAATTATCGGTTATGTGAAACCAGAAGATAATATCGTTCGGTTCTTGCCTAACCAGTCCTTGAGGGCAATAGATAGGAAACAAGGTGTCGTTGGCCATTTCCAAATCTTTGGTTGAAAGAAAGTGTGATTTCAGTTCCCCAGATCGATAAGCTTCAGCCACGGGATAAAAATCATTTTTTGTCCAAGCAATACGGTCAATATCTTGGATATTAGAATTATGACTTAGGAAATATGTGGTGTGCCCTTCTTTATCAATATCAAATATATAAGTTGCCTGTTCAGTTTCTTTTTTACCCCACCTGTTTTTATAGTACACACTTTGGTCATTAAACTGAAATCCCAGCTTCTCCAACAATTTCTGATTGGCAACCACCATTTTTATATCACCTTTAATCGTCGTTGGAGGCGTTTGTGATTTGCTTTCCTGAATTGAGTCGGTTTTGGCTAGGGCAGCATAAGTTTTTTTGGAGACTTTGTCGTTGGCTTCGTGGCCATTTTTATTACTATTAGTATTCAGGATTTCTTCTTGTTTTACTTCCAGAATTTCAATTGGTTCTTCTACTAATTTTTCAGCATTTGTATGGCTTACGTTCTTTGTTTCATCTTCTAATTTGGTATTAATGTTGTTTTCCACAATTTGAATCTGCTCAGCGTTCTTTAGCATTTCAGGTTGTACGGGTTCATTACCAGTCCATAGTAAAATGGCTGCAACAATGCTTACAAATAAGGATGTCATAAGAATGATTTTTAAGGGTTTAAAATGTTTTCCCTTTAACCTGGCCGTGGTTTCGGGAGTGTTTATAAGTTGGTGCACCTTATTTTCGTTGTAAAGAGGTTCAAGCCGGTCGAGCGACCTGAAAAAATGATCAATGTTTATATGCGTGTATCTGTGTTTCATCTCATTGTTATTTAATATAGGAATAGGCATTCGATGGAACTCGCTTATGTTGATTTTGCTCTGGAAAAACAATTCTTATTGCTCGTTTCATGATTTTCAATTTAAAACATTAACAGGGCTATTCTGCGCTCTTTTTCGTTGAGTAACTTTAACAGGTTTTCGCGTCCGTATTTCAGGCGCTGTTTTACTGTTGCCAGACTAATTTCCTGAATTTTCATGATCTCATCCATGTGCAGGTCAGCGACATGGTAAAGCATCATGGTGTCGTATTGCTTTTGGGGCAACTTTTTCATCTTTTCTAAAATGATGGAAAGTTCAGCTTTGGTTTGTGGGTCAGCCCCAAAATCCTGAATGAAATTGGCAGCCTGTTCGTTGTAGTTGCCTCTAAATTTTTTGCGCCTGAGTTCTTTGCAATAAATGTTATAGGCTGTTGAATAGACGAATGACGGAAAGGCTTTTTCTGATTTTAACGTTTCAAAGTTCCCGAAGGACGCCAAAATAGTATCGTGCAACAAATCTTCAGCCTGTGTTTTATTTTTGGTCAGCATTCGGCAGTAGTTCGATAGCTTCCTGCTAAGGGGCTGATAAAGTTGCATGTATTTTGTTTGTTGATCGGTTTTCACACTGGTGTTGTTAAGGTTCTTATTCTAAAAGTACCATAACTCGCAAAAAAAGCTACATGATGGGTGTTAATCTTTTTTGATGTTGTTTAAAATTATTGAAGGATGGTTTGTTTTTACGTATATTACCGAATGCGAATCATTTCCATTAATATTTTCCTTTCTCACGAAAAAAAGCGCTGGAAGGTTTTTATCTATTAAAAAAACACGTATTTTTCGATCTACATTTGAATACTTTACATGGCAGTAACTATCAGAAAATCAGAAGCAACAGATATAACCATTCTCGAATCAATTGAACGAGCATGTTTTCCTGCATTTCAACAAAGTTCACGAAGAACCTTGAGATTAAGTTTGTCCAGTACTTTTCAGGAAGTTTGGATTGCTGAAATATTGGTGAATAAAAGAAAAGTACCTGCAGGAGCCTTAGTATTGCACCTGCATGCAAGGGCCTTAAGAATTTTTTCGATTGGTGTTTCTCCTAAATTTCAGGGGAAAGGGGTAGGTGGCAAGTTGCTCAACCATGCCTGTAGCATAGCTATGGCAAAGGGTTGTGAAAAGGTGACTTTGGAAGCGCGAAAAAAGGATGAAAAATTAATCGCCTGGTACACTTATTATGGTTTCAAACCCATCGAAGATATTGTCGATTATTATGCTCCGGGTGAAGATGCTACACGTATGGCATTCACCTTATCGAGACCTAAATCGCGCGATGTTATTTCCAACCTGATTGTGGTGAATCAACCCCGGAAATGGAAATTTGATATTGATGGAGTAAAGATAGTTTCTGCTAAAAATTACATAACAGAACCTGAATTTCAGGCCAATCGTAACCTAAGGGTTTTTAACCTGAGCGATTCGTACCGTTATCAATCCATGGGATACTATGTTTCACTGTTGGCCTCAGCCAGGGAGCATCGTGCCATTCCCAGCGTGACTACGATTCGCGATTTTAAGAATCTTTCGGTCATACGTTCCATTGCCAACGATATTGAGGAATTGATCCAATCGTCATTGGAGAAGGTTGCTGAATCAAAATTTTCGCTCGATATTTATTTTGGACAAGCCACTGAGCCGGCTTATAAACAATTGGCTCACCGTTTATACCAACTTTTTGAAACCTCACTGTTGCAGGTGCATTTTGTTAAAACCGATAAATGGATGATACAGCGCGTGGTGCCGCAAAGTTTGGATAAAATTGTTAGTGAACACATTGAAATTGTACAAAAGTTTGCCGATAATTATTTTTCGAAAAAACGCTTTCAAAAGCCACGTTTGAAGCATTATAAATATGATCTGGCCATTCTTATCAATCCTAACGAGAGCAATGCTCCATCTTGCCCGAATGCACTGAAGAACTTTAAGGATGCTGCAAACAAGGTGGGTTTTTATGTCGACTTTATTACGAAGGATGATTACGAAGATATTTGCGAATACGATGCCTTGTTTATTCGGGTGACCACAAGTGTAAACGATTATACTTACGAATTTTCACGGCGTGCTTATGCCGAAGGTTTAGTGGTCATTGACGATCCATGGTCTATTTTGCGTTGCGCCAATAAGATTTACCTGAACGAGCGGATGAAACAGAATAAGATTCCAACGCCCAAAACGGAAATGTTTGTAAAAGGAAAATTTAAGGCTGAAATGGCAGCGGATTATACGTATCCGTTGGTGTTAAAACAACCCGACAGCGCTTTTTCATTGGGGGTAACTAAAGTGAATACTGGCGATGAATTGGTGGATTCGTTGAAACGACTTTTCCGTAAATCAGATTTGATCATTGGGCAGGAATTTCTGTATTCCGATTACGACTGGCGCATTGGAGTATTGGATAACCTTCCGCTTTTTGCCTGCAAATATTACATGGCCAAGGATCATTGGCAGATTTATAACTGGCAGGCTTCGAAAGAAGAAGACGCCGGTGACTTCAAAACCTTTCCATTTGAGGAGGTACCCGAAGCCGTATTAAAAGTGGCCTTAAAAGCAGCATCCTTAATGGGCGACGGACTTTATGGTGTGGATTTGAAAATGGTGGGTGATAAAGTGTACGTCATTGAAGTGAACGACAATCCCAATATTGATGCAGATATTGAGGACCTCATTTTGAAGGAAGAACTTTACCTGAGAATCATGAAGTCGATTTATACCCGAATAGAAGTATCGCGCAATGTGGCACGTTTGGTGGCCATTGAACCGGATTAATGATTTGTGAAAGTTGTTAGTTGTTAGTTGTTAGTTGTCAGTTGTCAACAACCGACAACCGACAACCGATAACCAGCAACCCCGTCCGACCGGAGCCGTCCGGGCGGGCAGTATGCAATCCTAAATTTAGACCGCCAATACAAACCTCTAATTTATGCCGTAAGCCCTAAATTTGGGAAAGTTTATTTATGAAGGTTAATTCCAACCATTCAATCAGAAAAACATAAAAGTAAATCGGATACCGAAAACGAAATTCAACAATAGATTTTTGCATTTATGCTTTAAACGGTAAAAAAGCCCCTTATAAATTTCTATTTACGCTTTAAACCGTTTGAATGATGAATATAAATTTCTATTTACGCTTTATACCGTTTGAATGGTGAATATAAATTTCTATTTACGCTTTATACCGTTTGAATGATGAATATAAATTTCTATTTACACTTTAAACCGTTTGAATAACGAATATAAATTTCTCATGCCACTTTTTAGGGCAAAAAGTATGAATCGACAAATAAACGAGTGGTTTTTGCAGAATAAAACAAACCTCGGTTTAAAAAATTGTCATCCAGCATCCAGCATCCAGCATCCCAAAGCCATAAGCTATTAGCCAATGGCCTATGGTTTAGTCATAGAATGTTTCAAGTTTACCTTTTATTGACGATTCAAGTATTCATCAACGGCCAGTACCAGGAACATAAAATTGGTGGAACCTCCTCCCAGAACATATTCTGTTTGTTGCCAGAAATAGGGCCAAATTTTGAATTCGGGAAGGTCGGGCCGAATTAAAGCTGTACCTGAAACCACTCCACCCGGAATGTACGACCAGTCGGCGCGGTTTAAACCGTAACCCACCGTGGTGGATACAGCACCTACTCCCGAAGCAAATGAAGCCGTATTGTCGCCAGGGTGTACTCCAAGATTAAAGTTTAAAGCATTCAAAAAATAATCAGGTTTAGTCACATCGGGCCAGGCTTTGTTTACAAAGTACTGTTGTACACCAAAAGCCTGATTGGTCCATCCGTGTCCCCAAATGTGCGGACGGTAGGGAACTCCAAAAGGCGAGTTCTTGGCATCCTCTTCAATTTGTACAGCATCGGCCTGAATGGCTGCTTTTACTGCCACGTTAAATTTTTTATTCTTTAAATAAGGTAAAGCTCTGGCCATGGACATGCTGCAGCGTCCAATATTTTTAACAATATAGTCTTCCTGTTCATAAATGACTTTGGCGTACTGTTGGTCTTCAGTGGCGATCAGTAGTGCTGCGGCAAACTCCACTTTTGAATTGCCACCGCTTGTTTTACCCGCCGATTGCCACAACGCGATGGAAGTTTCCAAACATTCTTTGGAGAGTTCAGCATTGTACTTTTTTAAAGCCAGGGATGTGGTCGCCAATCCTGCTCCAATTCCACATTCTCTTCGGCTATTTTCTTCGGTGAACACCAGGCGGTCGTCACGTTTGGAAACGGGCTGAGTGCTGTCCCAATTCAAATTGTCGGTCATGGCAGCTGCATCTCCCAGCATCACATACTGGTCGATTGTAGGGCAAATAATTCCACGGTACAATCGTCCTAAGGCTCTGTATCCACCTAAAATTGATTTTAGTCCATGCTCAATTTGTTGCACCAAATCGTTTTTGCCATCGGCTTCATGAATCCTCACTTTGTGCTCCTGTTCATCAACCGTAGTGGCATCGTATTGTACATCAAATTCCAATAGCATCAAGGAGAGTAACTCAACGGTTCCAATTTGTGATTCAACGCGCAAATCGAAATCGCCCGCATCGTGCCAGCCACCTTCATTCAAACCCGGAACATGATCGAAGGGTTTATAATCGGTTAGGGTAGAACTGCCCTGTTTGTAACCATCGAAATGATTAAAATCGGTGGGAGCCATCAAGGCATCGTCGAGGTGACAGACATCGTGCCATACCCTGTAATGATCGTTCACGCGCATGTGGCACATTTGAACCGGCAAAAAATAATCGATCACCGGCTGCCAGACGTGGTTTTGGTACACTTTAGTGTCAATTTTAAAAGGATTGCTGACTTCGCTTCCCAGTTTTAGCTGATACATTCCTTCCTCCTTCACGTCGCTAAAATCAGCTATAAAATAGTTGTAGCGCAAAAAGAGTCCCCATTTTTCGGCATTCAATTCTTTCACTTTTTGGAGCCCGTCCGATGTCAGTTTATAAAGATCTATCGCCTGAATATTTTCGATACTTTGATCGGTTTCTATCACCACTTTTTTGGCTTGTGAAGGATGGTAGCCCACTTGAGAAATGTGAATCACCGGCTCATATTTCCATGTTGGAACCACATTGGGAGTGATGATCCATTCCATGGCATGATCGGTAGTATTGGTGGCTAAAAGCTCGCGAACAATGAACCAGGCATTGTTGTGGTTTCCGCGTCCGTCCCACAATTCGAGCTGGCCTTTCGTTTTAAACTGGATGCGTTGCAAATCGTTTTCAGGAACAATAGTAAGTTGTTTTCCCGACGCCAGTTTCGTGCTGATGTAATGGTTTTGATCAATTTCAACAGGGCCATTGGCCTGCAAGGGAAAAATACCCGATTCATTGTCCATCAGGAATGTTTTACCGAATAAATGTCCGGGAAACAATTCAATGTTAAATCCCACTTTTCCAATCCATTCGGCAGGAAGTGCTTCGTCTAAATTGACCCAAACCTTAATCGAACTGTTTTCGTATGGCATGACGTTTACCGTGTAATGAAGAATTAAATCGGGATAAGAAATTGGATTAAAACCGGTGTTGTTTCTTGCCGAATCGGGAAACCACATTTCCTGAGAAACGGTTTGGGTTAATGCATCGATGGTTTGTTTGCCATCCTTGGGAATGGGGGACCATTGTCCGGGTGATACTTCCAGACGAACATCACCATTGGCAACAACACGCTGCCCATGTTGAATGATGGATACCCCGGTTTGATGCCCTTCGGGATAGATATCAGCAAAGACCGTTACATTTAAACCGGGCATTTCAAAATATCCCTTTTCATTCAGAACAAGGGAGGTTTGTGCGCCGGCGAAAAAGGGCAAAACGGTACATACAAAAATTAGAAATAAATTTTTCATTGAGTTTAATAGCTTAAACAGTTAGTAATTAGTTAGATCGAAAGGTGTTCCGACGCTCATTTTTATTTTACGTCGCGTTGTTGCCTTATCGTGTAGCGAAGCCAGCAATTGAATTTAAAGTTAAACTCTTTTTTAATGAACGCAAATTAGGCTATATCAATTTGATTCAGTTCTTGTTCTGTTTGATCTTTCAATAGCATAAATTATTCTGATAAGGATTCTGATTCTTAAGTACCTTGTATGTCTGGATCAAAAAAAGGAGAGAGTTGGTCTTCAATTCATCATAAAATTTTATAACATTGTAATTGTGATGCTGATCATTCAATCCTTACGAAAAACAAGACTTTTAAAACAGATGAAATTTAAAAGACATTATTTGCCTATTGTTCTTATTCTGCTTGTCGCAAGTGCTTTGCGATTTTATAAATTCGCCGAATTACCTTTTACTGCCGATGAATTTAGTACTGTTTTCAGGCTTCATTATGATTCCCTGTCTGACGTAATTCAAATAGGAATGAAGGAGTTGGATAATCATCCCATTGGTACACAAGTTTTCTATTACTACTATACTCATTTGTTTGGCGAGGGCGAAATGGCCGTGAAATTGCCCATCATTTTGTTTGGAATTTTTTCCGTTTTTATGGTTTTTCGTCTGGGCAAACGATGGTTTGGTTCGAGTTCAGGACTTTTTGCTGCATCATTTATGGCCGTGTTGCAATATAGTATTGCACAAAGCGAAATTGCCCGAATGTACGGTTTCGGCATTCCATTTATATTGTTGATGGTTGATTTTTGGGATAAGATGTTGCACGAAAAATTCTCCTTTAAAAATGCGGCCTTTTTTGTGCTTTTCGCGTCTCTTTGTATTTATACGCACTATTTTGCTTTGTTGTTTGCGGCCATAGTTGGTTTAAGTGGACTTTTTCTGGTGAAGAAAGAGAATTTTATAAAATACGTTTTGGCCGGTATCGCAATTGTATTATTGTTTTTACCGACCCTGAATATTTTTTTATATCAACTTTCGAAAGGTGGTATTGAAGGATGGTTAGGTCCTTTTACTTTCTTCTATTTTTTTACCTATATATCGTATGTCTTTCATCATTCGTGGTTTGTGGCAGGTGTTTTACTTGTTCCGATGCTTTTGTTTTTTACTTTTAAATTGAATAAGGAAGCCAATCGGTACCGATACCTTTCACTCATTTGGTTTTTAACACCCATGTTGTTTGGTTTCATTTATTCCTACTACGTCAACAATGTAACTCACGAACGCGTACTCTATTTTTCGTTTCCATTTTTGCTCTTGTTTCTGGCTTCGTTCATTCGCAAAGTCGATTTGAAAAGAGAAATGGCCATGGTGTTAAGCATTTTATTGGTAGGGACTGTTTCGCTTTTTGTTGAACGGAATCATTACAAGCTTTTTGTGAAACATCGTTTTAAAATGGTGGCGGAATCATTAGTCGAATGGGAAAAGGAAATCGGCAGCAATGATGTTCTTTCGGTAAAGTTTACGCGCGAAAAGATTGATCGTTATTACAACAAAAAATATAATTTTCAGGATACGACCGCAGTGTATTTGAATGCCAAATCTGATATTAAAGACTTTATTCATCTACTTGAAAACAGCACTCAGGAATATTTATACTTTGGGCGTGCCGATATTATCGATCAAACATTTCTGCAGCTTGCCTTATCTTATTATCCGGTGATGTTAAAAAAGTCATACACCTATGCAGGCGAGGTGTATCTTTTAAAAAGAGGAATCGGCCAATTTGAATGGCCTTGTATTTCGTGGAATTATTTGAAAACATTTGAACCAACGAAGGAAGATCAATCTAAGAATTTGAATGGTCTGATATCCAATGAAACCTATTTTGGTACCATTGATGCTCTTCTTGATACCTTGATTTTTTCGAAGAACAATTTCATCGAACTCTCCATGAATATGATGTCACTCGATACCATTGATGGCGCAATGTTGGTGGCCTCCATCGAAAAGGATGGAGAGCTTCTTGATTGGAGGGGAATCAGTGTGGATCAGTTTATCGAAAAGGATTCCGTTTTTTATGAAGCCATGTTTACCATTCCTTTTCCCGACATCAAATACAGCGATAATTGTCGGATCAAATTTATGCTCTGGAATCGTCAGGGAGCCAGCTATTGTATTCAGAATTTTAAATTAATTACCCGTGCCGGAAATCCTTACATTTATGGATTCATCGATAAAATTCCATTCGACAAAAGTTCTTATTGTTTGTCTGATTAAAGGAAGGGTTGATAAATGGAATGAAGAATTTTTTCTTCTTTTTCCCAGCATAATTCTGTACTGGCAATTTTACAATTTTCTTTCCATTCCTGCATTAAATGTGGCGCCGATAACATCCTGTTCACTCCTTGTGCTATTTGCTCCGGAGTAGTTGCCGTTATGGTCATTCCAACTTTATTTCCTTCAACAACAGCTTTTATTTCGGGCAGTTGAGAGGCTAGTACGGGCACTTCGCTTTGGATGTAATCGAAAAGTTTGTTGGGCAGTGCATAACGGTAGTTTAAGCCAATATCTTTTTCAACCGACAAACCAATGCTGGCGAAAGGGGTAATGTTATGAAGTGTTTCCAGAGGTATTCTACCGGTAATTACTACTTTATCATCCAATTTTTCGGTTTTAACCAGTTTCTGAATTTCTTCCATTTCGTCGCCGTCACCAATAATCACCAGGCGGGCGTCGGAAATTTGATGCATGGCAAGAATGGCCTCCTGAATTCCTCTTCCAACATTTACTGCGCCCTGATATAGAATAACCGGTAAATCGATGGGGAAGGGCGGCTGATAATTGTCTGTTGTTGGAGCTACTTTCAGATGAGGTAGATTTCGCACTACCTTAAAATTCGTGCCGTATTTCTGTTGGTAAATGTCGGCAATGCTTTGGCAAACGGTATAACAGTGTTTCAGTTTTGGTACAATACCTTCCTCAATTTTTTCCCATTGGCGTTGTACCCAGGGGCGATTCACCAATTCCGGAACTTCAGTGAAATATTCATGACTATCGTAAACCAGGGGCTTTTTTGTAATTTCGGTATGCACAAAACAAGCCAATAAAGTATCCAGATCATTGGCAACTACAACGTCGAAGTTTTTGATTAACAGGTAAAAGAATAAACGAATGTTGTAGTCGGCATAAAACAATGGGCCCTGATTGAACCACAAGTTAAATCGATGTGTGGTGTAGGCCCGATGCGCCAATTCAGGACTATTATCCAAGATACGTCCAATGAGACAAACATCGTAGCCCATGTCTTTTAGCGTACCGGCAATTTTGTGAACACGATTGTCGGTCACCAGGTCGTTGGTCACGGTTAAGGCCAGAGTTTTCTTTCGAAATTTACCTTGAGGCAGTATTTGGTTCATAAAAGCAGCTTATTGTAAACAAAACTAAGGGATTTTTTCGATATTTGGTGTCGATTTGAATGCATGTTCACCAACTACTGAATGCTTTATTCAATTGCATCTTCGCCATTGCATAGTGCTAAATTATATTTAAGATGATTCGTTTATTAGATAATTTCGATTTAACAAGCTACAATACCTTCAATTTAAAGGCTTCAGCTCAACGGTTTTTTGAATTTACAGAATCGGAGGAGTTGCTTATTTTTCTGGATAATGAAAAGTTACCGGCGCATTCCATGATATTGGGGGGTGGAAGTAATGTCCTTTTTCAACAGGACTTCAACGGATTGGTGATCCATCCGAATATACCCGGTGTTTTGGAAGAAGATGAAGACCGTAATTTTGTATATCTCGAAGCCGGTTGTGGGGTTGTGTGGGATGATTTAGTTCGAATTTCAGTGCAGTTCGAATTGGGTGGTTTGGAAAATTTGTCCCTCATCCCCGGGAATGTTGGCGCAGCACCCATACAAAACATTGGAGCATATGGTGTTGAAGCGAAGGATCGCATTCATTTGGTTCGCGGCATTCATTTAGATTCAGGTAAACGGTTTGAAATGGACAATGATGAATGCCAATTTGGATATCGAAACTCTATTTTTAAACATGAATTGAAAAATAAAGTGGTGATTACATCGGTGGTTTTTAAACTCGATAAGTTTCCTGAATTTAATTTGGACTACGGTGCCTTGCGTACTGAAGTTGATCAATTAGGCAAGGCAAATCTCACTAACATTCGGAAGGCAGTGATAAAAATTCGGGAAGAAAAATTACCCGATCCGAAGGTCATTGGGAATGCCGGCAGCTTTTTTAAAAATCCATTGGTGGAGCTTTCTGTTGCGAATCAACTGATCGAAAAATACGGTAAAGTACCCGTTTATCCGGCCAGCGATAATTGCGTCAAATTGGCTGCAGGTTGGCTCATCGATCAGTGTGGATGGAAGGGATTCCGAAATGGCGAAGTTGGTGTTCATCCCAATCAGGCACTGGTTTTGGTGAATTATGGAAATGCTATGGGGAGTGATTTGGTGAATCTATCGAATCAAATCAGAAAATCGGTTCAGGAAAAGTTTCACATTTTGCTGGAACCTGAAGTGAACATCATTGGCTAATTTCAGATAAAAGTAAAAATGAACTATCAAATTGATGAAGCTGTTTTTGAAGGTTTTCCCCTTTTGAGGAGCAAACGATGTATTTATCGACCCTTTGAGTTGACCGATGCACAGGCCTTCTTTAAGCTAAGGTCAAATCCTGTGGTGATGGAGTTTATGGATTCGATTTACATTAATAACGAAGAGGAAGCCCAACTGAAAATAAAAAGCATCGTTGCCGATTATGAGCAAAAATGTGGAATCAATTGGGTGATTTGCGATAAGAAAACAGATAAATTTATAGGTTATATTGGATTTTGGCGCTTAATGAAAGAACATGTTAGGGCTGAAATTGGTTATGCTTTGGTACCTTCCTATTGGGGCAAAGGTTTTATGTTTGAAGCCGCACAAACGGTATTGGATTTTGGATTTACGAGCATGGGATTGCACAGTGTTGAAGCCAATGTGAACAAAGATAACGTCAATTCAATTGCGCTGTTAAGCCGTTTAGGATTTTTGAAAGAAGCGCATTTTAGAGAGAATTATTTGTTCGAAGGGCGCTTTTTAGACAGTATTATTTATTCACTCCTTGAAACTGATTTTACCGGCAAACCCTAATCGGTTGCAGGTGTCTTGCTATGAATTTTAAAGTTGTTTCAGAATATCAACCAACGGGAGATCAACCAAAAGCCATTGAGCAATTGGTTGAGGGTGTGAACGAAGGCGCTCATGCGCAAACTCTGTTGGGAGTTACCGGGTCGGGTAAAACGTTTACTGTGGCCAATGTTATTGCACAAACCAATCGGCCTACTCTGGTTTTGAGCCATAATAAGACCCTGGCTGCCCAGCTTTACAGCGAATTAAAGCAGTTCTTCCCGGAAAATGCCGTAGAATATTTTGTTTCGTATTACGATTATTATCAACCCGAAGCTTATTTGCCAGCCAGCAATACATATATAGAAAAAGACTTGTCGATTAACGATGAAATAGAAAAACTTCGTTTAAGTACCACATCTTCATTGTTGTCTGGCCGACGCGATATCATTGTGGTTTCATCGGTTTCGTGTTTGTACGGTATTGGAAATCCTGAAGATTTTCATTCCAATTTAGTAGAAATAAAGGTCGGTCAAAACATTGCAAGAAATGCCTTTCTAAGGAAATTGGTCGATGGTTTATATTCCAGGAACGAAGTGGAATTTAAACGGGGAAATTTCAGGGTGAAAGGCGATACCATTGATGTGTACCCCGCCTATGCCGATACA
This sequence comes from Prolixibacteraceae bacterium, assembly GCA_041821245.1. Lineage (GTDB taxonomy): Bacteria > Bacteroidota > Bacteroidia > Bacteroidales > Prolixibacteraceae > Roseimarinus. The sequence goes on along the minus strand of JBGUEP010000010.1, from coordinate 149,406 downwards.
GCCATTCGAATTGTCTTTTGGGGTGATGACATTGAAGAGATCAAAAATTTTGATCCTGAGTCGGGGAGGATTCTTTTGGAGATGGAACAAGTGATGATTTATCCCGCCAGTATTTTTATTACTACGCCAGAGCGAATGAAAGCTGCTGTTCGGGAAATTCAGGACGATTTGGTGAAACAAGTGGCCTATTTTAAAGAAATTGGAAAACCACTGGAAGCAAAACGCATTGAAGAACGGGTGGAATACGACCTGGAAATGATGAAAGAATTGGGCTATTGTCCTGGAATCGAAAATTATTCTCGCTACTTTGATGGTCGACTATCCGGAACACGTCCCTTCTGTTTACTCGATTATTTTCCTGATGATTATTTAATGGTGGTGGATGAAAGTCATGTGACTGTTTCGCAAATCAAAGCCATGTATGGTGGCGATCGTTCAAGAAAACAAAATCTGGTGGAATATGGATTCCGATTACCGGCTGCCATGGATAATCGTCCTTTAAAATTTGAAGAGTGGGAGGGTGTGATTAATCAGGTCCTGTTTATCAGTGCCACACCGGCCGATTATGAACTGGAAAAATCGGAAGGCGTAATTGTTGAACAAATTATTCGACCTACCGGCTTGCTCGACCCGATGATTGATGTTCGTCCCAGCCAAAATCAGATCGACGATTTGATGAATGAAATTCATCTAAGAATAGAGAAGGACGAACGCACTTTGGTGACTACCTTAACCAAACGCATGTCGGAAGAACTCACTAAATACATGCTGCGAATGGGCATCAAGACGCGCTACATTCATTCCGATGTGGATACTTTGGAACGCATCGAAATATTGGAGGGCCTGCGAAATGGAGAATTTAATGTTTTGGTGGGAATCAACTTGCTCCGCGAAGGTTTGGATTTGCCTGAAGTTTCGTTGGTGGCTATTTTAGATGCCGATAAAGAAGGTTTTTTACGTTCAGAACGCGCATTGGTTCAAACAGCGGGTAGGGCAGCACGTAACATAAACGGATTAGTTATTATGTACGCCGATAAGATGACCAATTCGATGCAAAAAACTATCGATTCAACCAATCGGCGACGCGAAATACAATTAAAATACAACGAAGACAATGGTATCACGCCAATGCCGATTGTGAAGGCCAGTCGTGAAATTGTTGGTATGGAAAGTAAACGAAAATCGGGACGGTACGGCGACTCCGGGCGGGGATATTCAGGTACAGATAAACCTGACATTGCAGCTGATCCGGTTGTGCAGTACATGACCCAGGAGCAACTGGGAAAGGCCATTACCAATGTGAAAAAGGAGATGGAAAAATGTGCCAAAGAGCTTGATTTTATCCAGGCCGCTCAATATCGCGATGAGATGTTTCGTTTAAAAGAATTGTTGAAAGAAAAATACAATGTTACCTTGAAGTAGAAAATTGAACCGTAAATCATGTCAAGAACCACCTACCTTTTATTCATGCTAATGTTGGGGATTTCCTTTCCCATTTTTGGGCAACTATCTGATGGTGGTTTTCCGATGGAAATAGTGGCCTTAAAAAATCGAACCTTGCAGGAAAAGATTGTTCGGATGCCATCGTTTAATATTGAGCAGGAAAGGAAGGCAAGTGCTGCCATGAATCAGGAGAAAAGTGTAAAATTTGCCCATTCGTTTAATGTTTCTTTAAGTACTGAAAATTCGGGAGAATGGTTTACAATGAATGATTACCGGATTTGGCAATTGAAAGTGAGCAGCGAAAATGCCTTGTCGATTGGTTTGATTTTCACCAAATACCATTTGCCGGAAGGAGCAAGGTTGTTTATTTATCATCCTGATCAGGAAGAAATATATGGTGCATTTACCGCTCAAAATAATAAATCGTTTCAGAAACTGGCCATCTATCCATACCCGTCGGATGAAGTGATTATTCAATATGAAGAACCCATCGATGTGGATTTTCATGGAGAATTGGAACTGGGAAGAATCAACCATGATTATCTTGGTGTGGTGCTGAAAAACAGGTGGAAACAACGTCCGTCGGGCGATTGTAATGTGGATGTGAATTGTGAAACCTCTTCGGGGCTGGACCTTCAAAAACGGGCGGTATGCCGTATTTTAGCTGATGATGAATTGGGTACCGCTACTTTAATAAACAATACCCTGGAAGATGGTAAACCTCTTGTAATTTCCGCCTTTCATGTGTTTGATTCCATTCAAAATGCAGAAATAACGGTATTTGATTTTAACTATGAAAGTCCATTTTGCATTGATATTGATGGGTTTGATTTACAAACCATCAGTGGAGCAAAAGCAATCGCCTCCTTCGATAGTCTCGATTTTATGTTGGTTGAGTTGAGTGAAATGCCGCCGGCTTCGTACCGACCTTATTATGCAGGCTGGGATGCCACAGGCACCCGACCTTCCAATTCTTATACCATTCATCATCCCAATGGCGACGTTAAAAAAATATCACACGATGAGGGATTGTGCGATACCATAAGTTTTGCCAAAAACTTTGTAAAATATGCCCATTGGAAGGTGCTCAATTGGGAAACAGGTACTACTGAGTCCGGTTCGTCGGGCTCACCTTTGTTTTCAAATAAAAGAGTATTTGGCACTTTATCGGGCGGTGCAGCTTCGTGTACAAATATTTCGTACGATGCTTTTGGACGCTTGAATAAAATGTGGAATTACAGATCTGAAACGGAACATCAGTTGAGCTATTGGTTGGATCCAACAGGGAAAGGTACCAAACAACTTGATGGTTTTGATCCTTATGTTTCAGAAAGCACAACGTGCACAATGATCAGTAATTTTATGCTGGACGATCAGTTATCTACATTTAAAGAACAGGTGAGTAATCATTTAATTTCAGGTGTGGCTGAACGTTTTAAACAAACTTCGGATGCCACCATTGCCGGTGTGGCACTTGGGATTAAGGATTTTAAAACCACCACTATTGATCCACAGCTGACTATTGTGATTTATTCAGGGTCTGAATTTCCGGAGCGTGCCGAAAAGCAATACAAATTTTCGATGAGTAAGCTGACCAGTCATGCCATGAATTATTTTAGTTTTGGTGATGGATACGAAATGATTGGAAACTTTTTTATTGCCGTGCAGCTCGATTCGCGTGATAGTATCACCTTTTATCAATCTACTCCCCGAAGTTTCGTTGGTGCCAGTACAATGCTGGTGCAGGAGAATGGAACATGGAACTATTTTTCAGATTATTCTACATTAGGTTTGGGGGCCTCGGTATTAATGGAGGTGAATGTTTGCGGTGTTTCGTTTACACAGGCAATTGATACCATTGATGAACCACAATTTATGAAGTATTATCCAAATCCTGCTTCGAGTTATTTGGTATTGGAATTTTTGAATCGCGACGCAGTTAATGAATTGAGCATTTGTGATTTGACTGGTCGGTTGCTTTTTAGTGAATGCTATCAACACCGTAATTATGTTGAGTTAGACTTAAGGGCTTTCTCTCCTGGAATTTATTTGCTCAATTTACAGTCCGATCAAAAAGTTGAAACGCGACGATTTGTTGTTCGTTGACTTAAATAATGAATCGTTTAATGGTGGCAATCAAGTCTTCACTGTTAATTGGTTTCACCAGAACATAGTCGCATCCTGATTTGTAACACTTTTCTTCATCGTCGGGTAAAGCCAGAGCTGTTTGTGCAATAATTGGAACATCCGGATCGATTTCCTTAATTTCGCGAGTGGCGTCGTAACCATCTTTTTCGGGCATCATAATGTCCATTAAAATAAGGTTGACGTCGTTTTCTTTGAACATTTTTATGGCTTCCACACCATCCTGAGCCCAAAGTAAATTGACTTTAGTGCGTTCTAAAAAGGCTTCAATGAAGAAATAATTCGATTCTGTATCTTCTGCAACCAGAATAGTTTTTGTGCTCCAATTATTGTCTGCGGCAACCGATGGTTTAGTAATGGTAATTTTTTGCTCGTTTTCAACAGTAATGGTAAATCTAAACGTACTGCCTACATTGATTTCGGACTGCAAAGTGATTTCGCCTTTTAATAAATCAATCAGTTTTTTTGATAAGGCAAGGCCCAGACCACTGCCTCTATTTTTATTGGTATTGATATTTCCTGATTTCCCAAATTTTTTGAAAACCATTGATTGTTCTTCCTTGGCAATTCCAATTCCAGTATCCCTGACATAAAATTCAATTTTATTGTCGATAGGATAGCTATACCCAAATTCAATTTCACCTTTATCGGTAAACTTGAGGGCATTATTTAACATGTGCGAAATGATTTGGTAAATGCGTTCCGGGTCGGATATAATCATGAACAATGGATCAGGATTTCCTTTGACCACTTTAATGTTGATGTCATTTTTTTCGAGGATATCCTGTTTTTGTTCAATATCATTCAATAATTTATCGAGGATACTGTTCAGGTAACATTTTTCGCGTTTCAGTTTGACCTGGTTCGTTTCAAGTTTAGCAATTTCAATGATATTGTCCATCAAGCTGAGAATGTCATTGCTACTATCCTGAATGAATTTAACGTATTCCAATCGTTCCTCATGTGTCAATTCCGAATCACTCAAAAGGCTGGTGAATCCGGTAATGGCATGTAAGGGAGTTCTGATTTCGTGGGGCATATTATCAAGGAAGGCCGATTTCAATTGTTCAGCATCTTCTGCTAAATGTTTTGCTCTTTGTAATTCGGCATCAATTTCTTTTTCGTGCGAAATGTCCCTTAATATGATGGTTTGATATTTATCTCCATTTAGTTCAAAAAACCGGATGTATTCCGAGACCCAAAATATTTTTCCTGCTTTGGAATTGATGCGTTTTTCAAAAAAGAAGGTATTTAAATTGTTGTATTTCGATTCAGAAAATAGATTTTCCTGCATCGGGATATCGTCTTCATAGGTTAATTCCTTCCACGATTTTAATGCAATTTCTTCGAAGCTATAGCCGGTTTTATTGCATAAATAAGGTGATACAAATAATGTTTCGTTTAGGGTGGTGTTCATAATAATTATACCCAAAGGGAAATCACCCAGGATAGCATTAAATTGACCTTCCTGGAAAAATTGCGAAATCTTTGGCTTGTAAGGATAAACTAAAACAATAAATTCGTTTTCATTGATGGGATTGTAAGTGATTTCGGCATTTTTTGTTATGCCGTTCGCTAATACAATGCGCCCATCTATTTCCTGCGTTTTTGCAGGCATTACGTCGAATTCGCCACCTTTCACAAATAGATTACCAAGTTCATGTATTGAATTGATGGTAATACCAAATAGTTCAACAAACCAAGTATTGGTTGTTAATTGTTTGGTTTCTACGTTTATGATAAAGGCGGGAATTGGAATTTTATTTAAAAATGAATTTAAACCCATATACTCCATATTATTCTGCTAAAGAAAAACTAATTTAACAATAATTCAAATTTGATTCGATTGATTTTGATTAATGATTACTTTTCCTTGAGCAATACCTCTAAAAGCTTTGATAGATTCGTGTTGTCGAGCTTTTTTGCAATAATTTTTTTATCCTTGTCAAGCAGGTACATCGTTGGTGTTGTTTTCACATTATATTTAAACCGATACAAGGATTGGTTGGTCGGATCCCATAAATGATGCCATCCTTCCAAATTGGCCTCGCTGACAAATTGTTCCCATTTTTCATGGTTGTCATTTCCACAAATAGCGTATACTTCAATGTTGTGATCTAAAAGTTTGAGGTAGACGTCATTGTATAAGGCAGGAATCTCTTTTTTACAATGGCCACAATCATATTCATAAAACACCAGAATGGTATAATCGCCTTGCGACAAGTAAAGATTTTCGTATTCTCCACTCAGGTTTTCCATCGCAAAGTCTGGTGCCTGCTTTCCAATGAGGTTTGGTCTGGACAGGTAGGCTTCTTCTGCAATTTTTGCAAGGGTGGTTGAATCGGCCCAGGTCGCCTTTCCTTTCAGGTAGACTTCATCGGCAATGGCTACAAATACAGCATCCATTCCCATAATTTTAGATTGAATGCTATTGTTTAATAAATACTGGGTGACGTATTGAAACATTTTTAAATTTGGTTCTGCTCTTTTCAGTATCAACTTCGCTTGTGGAATAATGGAGTCGGGACTCTGGATCAGAATTTTATTAAAATAGGTATCCAGCTTCGGCTTTAAAACCGGAGTAAACATAATGCGTTCATCGCTAAAATCAATTGCTTCCAGAAAATGATCCCTGCGATAATTATAAACATAAAACCAGGCCAGTGAATCATATTTGGGCAAATTTTTATCGAATGGTGGATCCGGCACTTCTATTTGATTGGCCGTTGTTAGGAAAGCATTGTACATGGTTGACGGAGATTTTTTCATTTCCTTTTCCATAAAGGTTTTCATCTCCTGATCAATGGTTTCCAATTTTTTTAAAGCTTCATCTCTCTCTGAATTATTTTCACTTTTAAGCGTTTGGCTTAAAGCGTTTTTTTCCTGTGATTTATTCTTTAATACCCGTTGATAATTTAAGAAGTCTTCACTTTCAATGGCTCCACTTATTTTGAGTTGCCCAAACACGTCTTTTTGAGTGGTGGTAATCGAAAAGTTTTGGTCACTACCCAATAGAAAATCAAAATAATTGCTTCCACTTTGATACAGTAGGTAGAGCCCTTGCTGCCATGGTTCGCTTTGAGAAAATATGCCTTCTCCCTTTGCATTCAATTGAATGGTGTCGTTAACAAAAATGTTGTTTTCGTAATAATGGGCCAGAAAAATGGATGAATCAGCTAAACCTTCCCATTTCACAGAAATACGATAACCTTCAGCTTTAAGGCTGAAGGTTATCGCAGTAAATAAAAGTGTATATAATAATTTCTTCCCCATACTTAATGACTTTTTAAAGCCACAAAATAGCAATTATTACAACAAAAAAAAGATGATTCTTTCTTTAATTTAAGTTAAAATACTTACAATGTCAGTTTTACTTTTCCGTATCTGGATTCAATTTTAACTTTTGAATTCGGATTCGGATTTCCAACGACTGCTTTAATGGTGCTGTAATTATTTTCTTTGATTTCGGTTATTATATTGGCTGTTGGAAATTTAACATCGCAGAAATGACTTTCACTTTCAAGTAGGTAGGAAGCATCCGGTGAAATACCAAGCTTAATGTTACCATAGGCATTTTCAATCCAGATATTGTCAAAGTTTTTGTTTACTTCTTTAATGTCAACATCGCCATATTGAGTCTCTATTTGTAAACGTGTATTGAGTTTGCCCACTGTCCAATTGGTGAATTTGGATTCGGCTTTTAATTCATTGATAGCATCAATAGCGTAATTGTCATACTTGGAATCAACCATAATGTCACCCATTTTTTCCGTTTTGACAATTGAATATTGAGTTTCGAATTGAGCCGATTCTATGTGCCCGGAATTGAGTTTGGTGTAGGCCAATTCTGCGTTTAATCGGTTAATTGATTCAATGTTTGCGTTACCGTATTTTAACTTCAACTTTATTTTTTGGCCTGTAGGTGCTTTTAGTTCTTGCCCATACAGGTTGCCATAGTTAATGTCAAAGTATCCGTTGGCATTTAAATTGCCCAGGGTCACATCTCCGAATTTGTTCTCAATGCTCAGATCTTTGTCCGTAGGGATATTAATGGTGTAAATAATTTTGAAATCGATGTTTGTTTTAAAACGATCACTAAATTTTGTTTTTACTTTAAGGACTCCATTTTCCAATGAAAAAAGGAAATCGATTTGATTGGCCAAAGATTCAGCCTTCTTAGTATCCATATCTTCAATTTCAATTCGAACATCAATGGTTACAGAATCATCCCTGTCGCTAAGTAAATTGATGTTTCCAAATTTACTGGCCACCTCCATAGCTTTCACCTTGTTGTTGGGCCATGCCTTGTGCACTTTTTGTGAATAGTCGGCACGTGTTGTACCAAACGCAACAACAAAAATGGCCATTAACAGTAATTTAATCCTTTGTGTTTTCATACTCCTCTATCGTTTTTTTTTGATTATCCAATTCCTTTAAAATTCTGGTAATAATTTCCAGTTTTGACTGGTAGTAGACAATTAATGCATTAATAATGTGTTCGTTGTTCGGTGTTGATTCAAGATCGGCGCATAGTTGTTTGTAATTTACATCATATGCTTCCAAGTCGTCAAGCAAGAGTTGAATACTTGGGTTGGTTTTCCCATTTTCAACAGCCATGTGTTTAATTTTATCAATTTGATTGTTAATGGAATTCGTATAATAAAACTCCACATCGGCATATTGTGCTGAAACATCACTTAAGGTAAATGTGTTGCTTCTCGATTGATCAGGAACAATAATCAATATGGCAAGCACAAGGGCGGCAGCAATTGAAGAACTGAAAGCAATCCATCTCCATGGATTTTTTTTAGCCTTTGCCCTGTTTAATTTCAGATCGAATAGTTCCCAATGACCATCGTCGGGAAGGTCGTTTTGGATCTGATCCCTGTGTTGTATTATTATTTTTTCAAATTGATCCATTCTCAATCGTATTAAACATTGGTTTCATTTCTTTCAGCTGAATTTTTAACTTCTCTTTGGCCCGATGATAAATAATTCTTGACGAGCCATTTGAGATGTTTAAAATGCTGCTTATTTCATCATGGTCGTAGCCCTCAAGCAGGTAAAGAGTTAAAACAATCCGATGGTTATCATTCAACTTGCTGATGGCCGTTTTTATCATTTCTGGTGTCATTTCACTGCTGTATTCATCCTGGTCGTTTTCGGACCAATCAGGAACCCGTGACAGGTCTTCATACTTAACTTTTCTTTTTCGCATTAAATCGATCGAACGGTTAATGGCAATTCTTTTTAACCAACTGCCAAAAGTGACTTCCCCTTTAAAATGCTCCAAATTTTTAAAAGCGGCAATAAAGGCATCTTGCATTGCATCTTCTGCTTCAGCTGAGTGATTCAAAATTCGCAAGCATACGCTGTACATTCCCCGATAATACCTGCTGTATAATTCAGTTTGTGCTGAGCGTTCTCCTCTTTTGCATCGATCAATGATATGGATTAAAAGTTGGTCTTCCATTTTTTTGAATTCAATTTACAGACGGAACAAAAAAAGCAATGTTACACATCCCCAAAAAAAAGATCAGAAGCATACTTTTTATATTTTCCGACATAATTGGCTGCTAAAGATAGCTATATTTGAAACTGTACGATTATTATGTACCATAACCATAGTTGTTCGGGGCATATATCGTTTATTAGATAATTTAATTGAAATAAACCAAGACCTTTCGTTATCAGGCCATAATAAGGTGTTTCTAAATCAAAAGAAATATCTTTATTTGCATTAATAAATTGAAAATCACGTAAAATTTTAATTTTTTTGGTCTAAAGTTGTGCTATACTGGCAAAAATGAATATTTTTGCTTTAATACTGACTGGGAAAGAGCATATGAAACCATTGAAATCCGGAATTCCACTTGCAAAGTGGATGTTAAGAATTACTTTGGTGATTTACTTAATAGCATTTTATCACGGTACATTATTTTACATTGATTTTTTAGATGTAGCGTTTGTTTTTGCATTAATTTATATCATTGCAGCGTTAGCGTTGTTGTTTGGAGGCTTTAAAAAGCAAGACAATATAACGGTTTATAGTTCGTTAATGTTGTTGTTTGCAGTGGCCTTCAATATTTATTTAGACTTAGCTGACGGAGTTTATGGTGTTATTAATCATTTACTTCCTTTGTCAATCGCATTTTTTTTCTTGTCGAATGGTAATAAATAGTGAAAAATGCGAATTAAGATATTGAATAAAACTATTTAAAAGATAAATATGTTTTTAAAGCGATTAAGCACTGCATTGTTGGCATACCTATGTTTTGGTGGATTTGCTTTGGGGGCGAATCCGGAAACTTTGCCCAATGCAAATCAAACGATGGAAGAAAATTTCCTGGCAGCGCCTTTGGATGTAGTTTTTACACTTACACCTCATTCACCACGGTGTACAGGGGAAAGTAATGGTTCCATTGATGTTCAGATTGGCCTCGGGTTTACAGCACCGTTCTCCTATCAACTTCAGTTCAATGGGGGGGCAATGCAACCTTCAGTAAGCGGCCTGGCCCAAACTTTTTCAATACCTGATTTGAAAGCAGGAACCTATACTATAAATATTACTGACGGTTCAGGAACAACGGGTAGTAGTTCCATTCCAATAAACGATTTGCCCTTACTTGATGTTTACCTCGAAAGCCCGGTTGTTCAACCTGCTTGTGCCGGTGGAACAAGCGACTTACTATTCGAAGCCAATGGTGGAGATAATGCAGGGTATACTTATCAATTGTTTAATAATGGCATTTCAGATGGATCAAATTCTACTGGTGATTTTTTAAATAAGGGGCAAGGAGCTTATTCTTTAATTGTTTCGGATGCCAGTGGATGTCAAAAAAATTATAGTTCAACCATTCAGATTTCTGTTCCTTCATTAATTAATTTTTCATTCAACATAATACAAGCAATCAGTTGTGATGACGGTTTTGCTTCTGTTGATTTTAATAACCTTCCTGCCGATCCATTCACCATCGTAGTTCACAATAACGATTTAAACAAAGATTATACAGCCCATGATGCCTCTTATGTTTTCAGTAATCTGGAAGCAGGTAATTATGATGTAACGGTTACCAGAAATAGCTGTCCAACTGATGTTCAAACAGCATCGTTTACCATTGATCCATTTAATGCAGTATCCTTAACAACCAATCCTGCATCACCAGTTACATTGGATTGTGGAGGTATCACTGATTTAAGAGATGTTGATGTTACAATAAACGGAGGAAAAGTTGGTTTAAAAGTTCGTTTGGTACTTGATAATAATAATGGAATTTCTGATGATGACGAGGCAACAATAGATTATGGCTCTTCCACTACCTTTCAAAATGTTAAAGGGGGAAACTATACGATACGTTGGAATGATGTTTCAAATCCATCCTGTAATGGAACTATTCCTTATGTGATCAATAGTCCTGCGTCAGTACTTGCCTTTACCGGGGAAATCGTTGGCTTACCTGTTTCATGTAATGCAGGAAGTAATGGCGCCATACAGGTACCTGTTGCCGGAGGGACTTTACCTTACACCTATTATATAGATAACATTGATAAGGGCAACGATGCTGCAGCGATTAGTCTATCGGCCGGATCATATGAGGTCAAAGTAGTTGATGCGAATGGATGTTTTACGGAAAATAAAAGCGTTTCCATTACCGAGCCGCAAGTTTTAATTGCCACGCATAATTTAATTAGCGACAGTAATGTTACGTGCCCCGGAGGGAATGATGGGGAAATTAGCCTGACAGTTTCCGGAGGAAATGGGGGATATACTTATGATTTGTCTGGTGATTTGAACAGAACGAGTCAAAATGCTTCGGCCAATTTTAACATTACGGCCTTGGTGGCCGGTACTTATTCTGTTTTGGTAAAAGATAGTAAAGGGTGTAGTGCACCAGTGCTTAGTAATATGGTGATTACACAACCCAATGAAATTTCAATCTCTAATTTCGCTCTGTCGTCAACCAAATTGTGTTACGGTGCCACAGCTGATTTAAACGTTGCGGCCAGTGGAGGAAGTCAAACAGATTATACCTACGAATTATTTAAGGCGGGTAATCGAATAGGGATTCAAACAAGTTCAGGTGCTGTTAATTTCAGTGGTTTAAATTCATCGAATTACCTCTTAGTAATAACCAACGATCCGGCTTGTTCATCAAAAGATATCCCTTTTACCATTGAAGCGGCCAGCCAAATTACGGTAAATAATTTCGCGGATTCTGTTTCAGTAAATTGTGCCAATGACTTAGCTACAATAAATTTAAATATTACCGGAACAACTCCATTGCAGTATTCACTTGACGGTGGTGCCTTGCAGGGTTTTACAGGTGGTGCTTCCAGTGGCTTAACTACAATTACTGGTTTAACCGGAGCCTTTTTAGGACAAACACACGATATTATTATTCAAGACGATTTTGGTTGTACAAAAAATATTTCACTGAGTGTTTATGAACCCAGTGCGCTGATCAACACTGCGCCGGTCATTAAAGATGTTGTTTGCAAGGGATCGGCAAGTGGTATTGTTTCCGTTCAGGTGAGTGGCGGTAGCCCGGGCTATTCCGCAACTTTGGGAACAAAGGTTCAATCCTCGAACAATGGATCAATTCAGTTTAACAATGTGCTTGCAGGGAATTATTCTTTGCAAATTACCGATAACAACGGATGTTCACTGGCTAGCCCAATCGATATCGTTGTGAAGGAACCAGCAGAAAATCTAGCCATAGAAACCAATTTACTTGCAGATATCAAGTGTTTTGGCGAGCAGGCAGAAGTTGAAATTATTGCAACTGGTGGCTGGAACGTTTCAAAAACCATTACTGTAATTGGTCAGTCATTTAATGAAAGCAAACCATCTGGTTCATCTTTCTTTCTGAAAGCTGGCGACTATTCTATTACGGCTTCCAATTCAGATAACTGTTCAATCACACAGAATTATACAGTTTCAGAACCTGCAGCATTGAAGATAAGTAATTTGCTTGCCACCAATATTTCATGTTTTAATGAGGATGATGCGACACTCACTTTCTCCATAAGTGGCGGAACAACGGCTTATACTTATGGTTTGAAAGGTATTGGTTCGGCAACCACTAACGTAAGCGGAAACAGTGTTGCGATCAGTGGTGGCTTAGTGGCAGGAGACTACAATGTTATTGCAAAAGACAATAATGGATGCACATCGAACATCATACCTGTTACCATCACCGAACCAGCTGAAGTTTTGGTTGCGCTTTTAACGCCAAGTCCTAAAGTGAGTTGTACAGGTCTGGATGATGCAGTTGTGAGCCTTCAGGTGACCGGCGGAAGCTCCTCCTTTAGCGTAGAGGTACTTGGCAGTGGAAAACCGGCCAAAGTAACCAATGCAAGTGGAATCGTCACCTTTAACCTGGCGGCCGGAGTTGATTATGATGTTTTGGTCACTGATGTGAATACAACATGTGTCAATACATTTACTGATCTTTTTTCAGTCCAGGCACCTCCTACAAAATTTGCCATTGCCGATATTGCTATAACACAAGCGAATCTTTCATGTTTTGGAGATTCAACCCGCCTGGAGGTTATCCTGGAAGGCGGATGGGGAGGCGATTATCTGGTCAATATTCAGGGCGCAGGTTTAAATTTGAATTTACCTGCCAGCAATGTTGCTTATTTAAAAGCAGGAACTTATAATTTTACAGCCACCGATTTAGATTACGGCTGTATCTCAACACAAAATAATGTAGCCATAACCCAACCCAATAAGTTGGTTTTGAGTGTATTAAATAGTCATAATGTGAGTTGTTATGGTGCCGAAGATGCCAACATTGCAATTGGTGTTACGGGTGGAGTAATGCCGTATTACTGGGGAGTGAACGGAGTAGCAACAATTGATGCCCCCCATGAATTTAATAGTAATACACTTACCCTTAACAATTCACTGGTTTCCCTTCCTCAGGGTACCTACGATGTAATTGTGCAGGACGGCAATGGATGTCCTTCGAACATTAAACCGGTTTCTATCCTGGAACCAAATCCCATCACCTTTGAGTATGCGATGGATACTTTTGTGACTTGTTTTGGCAAAAGCGATGCAACAATAACTTTATTAAATGTAAGCGGCGGGAGCAATAAAGGCTTTCAAACCTATCTCTCCACCGGTGGTGCTGAAACTCTTGGATCGCTGGTTATTGATGGACTTGGTGCCGAAACTTATTCCTTACGGGTAGTTGATGGTTCTGGTGTTTGTAGTTCAGAACCGGTAAGTATCGAAATCAAAGAACCTTCGAACATTGTACTTCTTCCAGGGAGTTTTGAAATTGACAATATCAAATGTTATGGGGTGAACGAAGGCCGTATAAAATTAGCTGCTCAAGGCGGTATTCCTTATGATTTAGAATATAAGATCACAGGAAAAGCCTATCAGTCAAGCAGCGAATTTAAAGATTTGGGAGCAGGGTTGTACAATGTTTTCGTTCGCAATACCAAAGGCAATTGTGAAACAACAATTGCGAATGTTGAAGTCACCACACCAGATAAATTAAAATTCGATACATTTAAAATTACCAAGGTCAGTTGTTTCAACAGTAAAAATGGTCAGGTCGAAATTAATGTAGTTGGTGGAACGGGAAACCCAATTTATTATTTAGCAGGTCCGGCTACCAGTTCGTCAAATAACAGCGGTGTTTTTAGTGGTTTAGGTGAAAAGAATTTGAAGTTCTCAACCTATTCAGTGCAAGTGAAAGATGAGAATCAATGTCAGTTAGATAGTACCTTTACATTGCAAAATCCTGACGAACTCGTATTGGAGTTTTTGGATAAAACGCATATGCTTTGTAATAACCAGAAAGATGGTACAATTCGTCTGCGTATTAGTGGAGGAACCATAAACACTAGCAGTGATTATAAATTTAAAGATATTCTGAATACTTCATTGAATTATGTTTATGTCAATGATCCCGAAAACGAATTTCTCTTTACTGGCTTAGGTTCGGCTTCTGCGTCAACTTACTATCAAACAGTTGTTACTGATAATAACCTTTGTACCGATACGCTGACGTCGGCTATTGAAATCAAAAATCCTGTAAAAGTAAGTATTCCATTAGTTGATTGGGGCGAAAAATTGTGCTTCGGTGATACCGACGATAAGACCATTGTTCACGCCATAGGTGGAACGAATCATTTTTACTATAGTATGGATAATGGAGTAACATATAGTGCTTTACAGGATAGTATTTTTGTTGGTCTTACGGCTGGAGTTCAAAGGCCATATGTTAAAGATGAAAATAATTGTGATGCTAGTTATACTGAGTATAATTTTCCCGAACCTAGTGCGGTTACCGTGGAGTATGAATTTTTCCCTATCCGTTGTTACAACGACGAATTTGGAAATCTTGAATTAGATATTGTTGGAGGAACAGGGAACTATTATTTGAGTGTTAATGATCCTGAATTTGGTGTTGAAACTGCAAGCATTAATCGTGCTTCTACAGATACAACAACATTTAATTTGTTGGATAATGGGATTGAGCTGAGTGATAACATTAAATATAAATTTTACCTGAGAGATGAAAATCTTTGCCGGGTTCAAAATATTGCCGGAGTGAATAGTTACCGTGATGCCATCGCTGAAAATTCATTCAGGATTCCCGAAAAATTAGTTTTAGTTGATTTGACGCAGCAAGGCGTCGACTGTCGTAACGAACGTACGGGTAAAATTGAATTTGAAGCTGACGGAGGCACAATTAGTCCGGCAAGTGGTTACATTTTAACTGCAGTGAATGAAGAGCGGGGTGGCAGCAAGGTAAACGAAAATGGCAAATTTTTTGTCGATAATTTATTTGCTGGCCGTTATCAATGTACCCTCACCGATGCCAACGGATGTATCGGCGAAACCAGTTTGTCTCCGTTGTTTTCGTATGATACCATTAGCGTGGCTTATCGAAACGATTCCATCAACCTTACGATTAACGAAATTAGTTTACCCACTTGCGACAGAACCTATGATGGAAGCCTTAAAATAAACATTTCAGATTATCAGTTTGCAGGTGCAACGGTCTATGTCGATTACCTGGAATCGGCTTTGGACGAATTTATACAGTTTGATGATCCGGATTCCATTGCCGCTGACGAAGATTATAAACGTACAATTACCGATGATTATGTTCTGTATTATGCGACTTCACAACTGGTAGCAGAATACATGGGCATTGGCCGTTATGTCATTACTGTTGTAGATAACTATACCGGTTGTGAGGCTGAAATAGATACCACCATTGGTTCGACTGACGGGGATATCTGCCCGCCGGAGAAATATTTTAATGTATTTTCACCGCACAATGGAGATGACATTAATGATGATTGGATTATTCATGGTTCACAACACCAAAAATACGACTTGAAGGTTTTTACTGCTTGGGGCGAGTTGGTATATAGTGATAAGGGAACAGCAGGTAATGAGGGAGTGAAATGGAATGGTGTAGATAATAAAAATCGTCCGGTACCGGTTGGTACCTACATTTATTTACTGCACAAAAACGAAGGTAGTGCGAAGGATACACTAATTAATGGTAACATAACAATAATTAGGGCAGATGGACGCTGGTAAAGTTAAGCTTATGAAAAGGACAATTGCACTATATATTTTTCTGTTTTTAATGGTTGCTCAGTTAGCCGCCCAGCAGAATGCGCAATATAAATATCATATTTTTGATGATTATCTTTTGAACCCGGGTTATGTGGGTATGCAAGATTATTATCATGTTCTGGTTGGTCGTGATCAACGATTTTACGGACTGAATGAATCAACACCTCAAACCTATTTTTTGAGTCTGAATTCAAGAGTTGGTGAAGGATATATTTTTGCCAAAGATGGTAAAATCAACAAGTTTTTTGAAGATTTTGGGAACATGGCCCTGGGATTACAATTATTTCAGTATCAATATTCATTGTCCACTGAAACCAATATTGGATTGACCTATGGTTATCACCTCAATCTTAATCAGAATTACAAACGTAAAAATCCACGTAAAATGGTGTTGGCCATTACTCCACGACTAAAACGGCTCGGATTTAATTACAACGACATTCATTTTTACGACAATGGTGCAGTGAGCTCGGAAGTCTTTAACGACCCTGTTGCAGCAATTGAACCCATCCGATCATGGATGTTTACAGCCGATGTAGGTACCGTATATAAAACCGTACATGGCGAATTTGGATTGGCAGCACTGGATTTATTCCAAACGAAAGACAAATTGGAGTCGGAATTCCTTACGCTTAACGATACCGTAAGTTATTCAACTTATGATTCCTTATATCCGGCCAAGTTTATGGTGAATGGCAAACTGACTTACATTGAAATGTATAATTCAGGAATGTTTGATTTAGCATTTATTCCTTCCGCAGTAGCTATTTTTTCACCAAAAATTCAAGGATCTGAATTTTATGTTGATTTAATGATGGAAGGAAAATTTAAGCAACACATTGCCGGTGTGAGAAGTGAAGTGGTTATGGTGGGTCAGTTAGGATTGAATATTTACCATTCCAGAATTTATGAACCTGCTACGTTTATACAACCTTATGTTTCCTTCGATTTCAGAAACTTTACCATAATGTATGCTCAAACAATAAATATTGATAGCGACCTGGTAAGTACTACCGGAATTAGCGGAGGTGGTCAAGTTTCTATTCTATTCAAAATAAATAACGACAGAGTGCTGCATTCAAAGCCTCGTCAGGTTTCATGGCACGATTAGTTTGATACAAATATTGCTAAAATACCATTGCCATTAATTGCAATTCGAACAACTTGCGGTTAATGGCAATCATTTTTATGTTACTTCACCCTTAATTACCATATTTTAACCGATACGCGTTTTAATACTTCTACATTTCAATTACATTTGTGGGACTAAAAAAAATATAAAAAAATCATGGGAATATCTTCATTTCTAAAAAATATAATGGGTTCGAAATCTGACCGGGATATTAAAGAATTGTCTCCAGTTGTGGACTCAATAAAGTTAGAATACGACCGCATTAAAATTATGAGCAACGACGAATTGAGAGCAGAAACCGATTCCATTCGTCAACAAATCAATGATTACATTAAGGCTGAAGAAGACGAAATCGCTGAATTAAAAATTAAAGCGGAAGACGTTGATATGGAAGCAGGCGAAAAGCTGTATAACCGTATTGATAAGTTGGTTGAAATCATTGACGTAAAACTGGAAGAAATACTGTTAAAAGTACTTCCTGCTGCTTTTTCGGTAGTGAAAGATACCGCGCGTCGTTTTATGGAAAACGAAACGATTGTTGTTACTGCAAGCCAATTCGATCGTGATTTGGCTGCCCACCACGATCATATTACGATTGACGGCGAACAAGCAATTTGGCAAAACCACTGGATGGCTGGTGGAAATGAAATTGTTTGGGACATGGTTCACTACGATGTTCAGTTAATTGGTGGTTTAGCCCTGCACAAAGGAAATATTGCTGAAATGGCAACGGGTGAGGGAAAAACCCTTGTGGCTACGCTTCCTGTATTTTTAAATGCTTTAACGGGAAAAGGGGTACATTTGGTTACGGTAAATGATTATTTGGCCAAACGTGACTCCGAATGGATGGGACCTATTTACCAATTCCACGGTCTGTCTGTCGATTGTATCGATAAACATCAACCCAACTCTGAATCACGTCGTCAAGCCTATAATGCTGACATTACTTTTGGAACAAACAATGAATTTGGTTTTGATTACTTACGCGACAATATGGCCATCAATCCTGAGGATTTGGTTCAGCGTAAACACCATTACGCCATTGTTGATGAGGTGGATTCAGTATTGATTGACGATGCTCGTACTCCATTGATTATTTCGGGTCCTGTACCTAAAGCTACGGGTGATGAACTTTTTATGGAATATCGTCCTAAGGTTGAACGATTGGTAAGTGCTCAACGCAAAATGGTGACTCAGTTAGTTGCCGATGCGAAACGACTACTCACCAAAGAGAAAGCTACGAAGAAAGAATTGGAAGAAGGATCTCTTTTGTTGTTGCGGGCGCACAAAGCGCTTCCTAAAACATCGGCATTAATTAAGTTTTTGAGCGAGGAAGGAATTAAGGCTCAAATGCAGAAAACCGAAAACTTTTACATGCAGGATAACAACAAAAACATGCATGTAGTCACCGATCCGCTCTATTTTATTATTGAAGAACAACACAACTCCATAGAACTTACCGACAACGGAATCGATTTGTTGTCGACCGATGTTGATGATAACAATTTCTTTATTTTACCTGATATGGGGTCCGAAATGGCCACATTGGAGCAAAATACGACCTTAAGCATTGAAGAGAGGATTGCTAAAAAAGATGAATTGCTTCAAAATTACAGCGTAAAATCGGAACGCGTTCACACTTTAAATCAATTGTTAAAAGCCTATACCTTGTTCGATAAGGATACCGAATATGTGGTTATTGATAACAAAGTAAAAATTGTAGACGAACAAACCGGCCGTATTATGGAAGGTCGCCGTTATTCCGACGGATTGCACCAGGCCATTGAGGCGAAGGAATACGTAAAAGTAGAAGCTGCAACTCAAACATTTGCAACCATTACTTTGCAAAACTATTTCAGAATGTACCACAAATTGTCAGGGATGACCGGTACTGCTGAAACCGAGGCCGGTGAATTGTGGGACATCTATAAATTAGATGTGGTGGTAATTCCTACCAACCGACCAATTGTAAGAGATGACCGTGAGGATATGGTTTTTAAAACCAAACGAGAAAAATACAATGCCATTAGCGATGAAATTGTTACCCTGAACAAACTGGGACGACCGGTTTTGGTGGGAACAACATCAGTGGAAATTTCTGAATTGTTGAGCCGAATGTTGAAGATGAAAGGCATCAAACACAATGTATTGAATGCTAAACTTCACCAGCGTGAAGCTGACGTAGTGGCCGAAGCCGGTAAAACCGGAGCTGTTACCATTGCCACCAACATGGCTGGTAGGGGTACCGACATTAAACTTTCGGCTGAGGTGAAAAAATCAGGAGGTTTGGCCATTATTGGTTCCGAACGTCACGATTCTCGTCGTGTCGACCGTCAGTTACGTGGTCGTGCAGGTCGTCAGGGAGATCCGGGTTCTTCTCAATTTTTCGTTTCTCTTGAGGACGATTTGATGCGTTTGTTTAGCTCAGACCGAATTGCCGGGGTAATGGACCGTTTGGGATTAAAGGAAGGTGAAGTGATTCAACATTCCATGATCTCAAAATCAATCGAACGTGCTCAGAAAAAAGTGGAAGAAAACAACTTTGGTATTCGTAAACGATTGCTGGAATATGATGATGTGATGAATTCACAACGTGAGGTCATCTATAAACGTCGACGTCATGCTTTATTTGGTGATCGCATTGAAGTGGACATCATGAACAACATGTACGATTCTGTTGAAGATTTGGTTAATGAATTCTACGGTGGTGATTTTGATGATTTCAATTTTGAACTTATGCGCATGGCTTCCATGGAATCACCCGTAAAATCTGATGATTTTTCCAACAAAAAAAGCGCTCAGATTGTGGAGACTGTTTTTAAGGCCATGTTGGAAACCTATTCCCGAAAAATGGAGGGTATTGCCAAACAAGCTTTCCCGGTTATTCGTAATGTATACAATACAAAAGCACATCAATATAAAAACATTGTAGTTCCTTTTACCGATGGTAAGCGGATGTATCAGGTCGTGTGTAATTTGGAGCGTTCTTTTAACAACAACGGAAAAGAAGTTGCCAAATCGTTCGAAAAGCAAATTATACTTAGTACCATCGACGAAGCCTGGAAAGAACAACTTCGTGAAATGGACGATTTGCGACAGTCGGTACAAAATGCCACCTACGAACAAAAAGACCCCTTATTGATCTATAAATTGGAATCGTTTAACCTTTTTAAGGTAATGATTAACCAGGTCAATAAAAAGGTGGTTTCTATATTGGCGAAAGGTCACATTCCAATCAGTAATGCTGACGATGTTCGTCAGGCCGATGAACGTCGTAAAATAGATATGAGTCGGATGCAAACAGGTAGAGCTGGTTTGGAAAGTGGCGGAGGATCTGGTGCCCCTCAGGAAGAACCAAAGAAAATGCAACCGGTTCGAACAGAAAAAAAGATTGGACGAAATGATCCATGCCCATGTGGAAGTGGGAAGAAATACAAAAGCTGTCATGGTATCGGAAGTACTGATTAATTGGTATTCGATGCCTGATTACCTTTTGTAAACTTAAACTTAACTACTATAATTGACATGGGATTTATCAGCTATATTCATTGGAATTTTAATCCTGAGATCTTTCATCTTGGATTTCTCTCAGTTCGTTGGTACGGCTTAATGTTCGCCATTGGTTTTATACTGGGCTATAACATGGTCGAAAAGCAATTTAAGCACGAAAATGAGGACGTTAAGTGGCTCGATAGTTTGCTCATGTATATTGTGATTGGTACCATCCTTGGAGCCCGCCTGGGTCATGTGTTTTTTTACGGATGGGATTACTATTCGCAACACCTGGGCGAAATTTTGATGGTATGGAAAGGTGGCCTGGCTAGCCATGGAGGTGTTTTGGGTATTTTTATTGCCCTTTATATCTATTCAAAGAAAGTAACTCATCGGAATATTTTTTGGATTATCGACCGTGTGGTTATCCCAACCGCTTTGGTTGCCATGTTAATTAGAATGGGAAACCTGTTTAATTCAGAAATATACGGTATTCAAACCTCTTTGCCCTGGGGCTTTATATTTGAAAGAAACCATGAAATAGTTCCCAAACATCCCACCCAGTTGTACGAAGCATTGGCTTATTTACTAACGTTTTTTGTGATGCGCTACATGTATTGGAAAACTGAAGCCAAATCGAAGTTAGGTTTACTTTCAGGTGTATTCTTTATTCTGATATTTGCAGCACGTTTTTTTGTTGAGTTTATAAAAGAAGATCAGGAGGCCTTTGAAGCTGGTATGCTTCTGAATATGGGACAA
Organism: Prolixibacteraceae bacterium; assembly: GCA_041821245.1. Lineage (GTDB taxonomy): Bacteria > Bacteroidota > Bacteroidia > Bacteroidales > Prolixibacteraceae > Roseimarinus. The sequence continues at coordinate 127,819 of JBGUEP010000010.1, read as the reverse complement.
TGGTTAAGTATTCCGTTCATTTTATTGGGTATTGGATTGGTGGTGAATGCCCTTCGAAAACCTACGGCATCAAACTATTTGAAGTAATGCAAGCTAAGGTTCAATTCCGTTTTTTATGAGCAGTTTAACCGGCGAATTTGCCGGATTAGCAACCGCTATTTGCTGGACAGCAACAGCCATGAGTTTCCAGGTAGCTTCCCGGCGAATTGGCTCTGTTTCGGTTAACTTGATTCGTTTGGTGTTGGCCTTCGTTTTTTATCTTATTTATTCCAAAATATTTTTAAACCATTGGCTACCACTTGATGCGCCCCTTGAAGCCTGGATTTACTTAAGTATTTCAGGATTAATCGGCTTTGTTCTGGGTGATTTTTTCCTTTTCAAATCCTATGAATTTATAAGTTCAAAGATTTCGATGTTAATAATGACCCTTGCGCCCCCGGTGGCTGCTTTGTTGGGTTGGTTCATGTTGGGAGAACTCTTTTCATGGATGAATGCATTGGGGATGGGGCTGGTCCTTGGTGGAGTTTCGCTGGTTGTCCTGAAAAAGGATATCAGCAACGGTACAAAAACAATGCGCTATCCGATTAAAGGAATCTTGTTTGCTCTGCTTGGAGCTATAGGGCAAGGTGTTGGAGCTGTTTTCAGCAAAAAGGGAATGGGGAATTACGATCCCTTTGCATCGTCTCAAATTAGAGTAATTACCGGCATATTAGGGTTTGCAATTCTCATTACCTTAATGAAAAAATGGGGAATGGTTAATAAGGGTGTCAGAGACAAAAAAGCGTCACGAGCCTTGCTAATTGGTTCATTTTTTGGACCCTTTTTAGGTGTGTCACTTGGTATGATTGCTTTCAAATATACTTCTCTGGGAATTGCCTCAACTTTGATGGCTACAGTTCCTGTTTTTATCTTGTTGCCATCTCATCTTATTTTAAAAGAGCGGCTAACCTTGAATGAAGTTTTTGGTGCCTTTCTGGCGGTGCTTGGAATTATTGTTTTTTTCCTCAAGGTATAAATGCTCTGCAGATCTAATGAAAATTTATTACCTTGTCGTTTGATTTTTAACAAAACACAAAATGAAATTCTTAGTAATTGATGGTTTAAGAAGCACTCGTTTAAATTACATTCAATACATCGAGAATAGCTATGATAATGCTCAAATATTCCAGTGTATGTCGGCAGAGGATGCCATCTTTAATGTGATCGATAACGAACCTGATATCATCATCACTTCTGAAATATTACCTTTTCGAAATAGCTTTGAATTGGCCAGGGTGTTAAATAAAATGGATCTTAAAATTCCTGTAATTGTTCTGGCATTAGATGACTCCAATGCCTTGCAAGCTATAAAGCACAATGTGTTCGATTATTTAATTTTACCACTCCAACCTGAGCGCCTAAAGCAATCCCTGATAAATGCCAGACAATATATTGATGAACAATTGCATTTGAAAATTGGGAAAAAGAATAAGGATAATGGTCATTTAAAGATGCGATTGAGCACAACATCGGGTTATAAATTGATCGATTTGGATACGATTGCCTATTTTATTTCTGACGGTTCCTATTCCACTATTTTTTTTACCAACGGACAAACTGATGTTTCAAGTTATTACCTGGGTAAAATTGAGAAGAACATCAGTGACTACCACTTTTTACGCATTAGTCGTTCCGTTATTATTAATCTGAAGAAAGTGAGTAGCATTGATAGACAAAAGAACAGTTGTAGTTTAGAATTGGAAACTGGCGTGAAGGAGTTTGCCATGACGAAGGAAAGCTTGCGTAAACTGGAATTAAGCCATATGATTTAAGTAATATGGAAAACATGATTCAATCACTCATTGTTGACGACGATAGTTCATCGAGGAATATTTTGAAAAAATTTCTTGAAATCGGTGAAAAGGTAACAGTTGTGGCCAGTGTAAGCAGTGCTGCTGAAGCATTAATCGCCGTTGAACAATTTAAACCCAATGTTATTTTCCTGGACATTAATATGCCGGAAGAAGATGGTCTGCAGTTTGCACGGCGTTTAATAAGCCTTGGTTTGGATATTCAGATTGTTTTTACATCAGCTTATCGCAACTATGCCGCAACGGCCTATAGCTTAAAACCACTCGACTTTATTGTTAAACCATTTGGCCTTGACGAGGTATTTGATGTGATTACAAAAATTGAAAATTATTTTGAAGTCAAAAGCCGGCAGCAGAAGATATTAAATGGAATTTCCATCCCTGAAAAATTACGATTTAAAACGCTTACCGGCTATGTATTCCTTATGCCTCACGAGGTTCTTTTTATTAAAGTTACATCGGATAGAACTGAACTTTTTTTGGTCAACGGCGCAACAATGCGTATTCTGTCGATTTTAAAAAATCTTGATCAGGAACTTCAGGAATATTATTTTTTAAAAATTAATCGTTCGGTGATTATCAACCTAAAATATGTCGAAAGGGTTGAGAAAAAAAGCAATATTTGTGTAATTAAAGCCAATAACTTAGAATATTCCTTTACTCTGGGTGGAAAAGTTTATGGCTACATTGAGCAATTAAATTCCTTAAAACTTGGCTAATTTTATCCATTTGTTATGCACCCAAAAACCCGTAATATCATCCTATTCATTAGCGGAGCCCTTGTGCTGTTTCTTGCCTGGTACTTTCGTTCAATTGTTACCTATATAATAATTTCTGCCATTTTGGGAGTAATCGGACGTCCCCTGGTCCGATGGATGAAAATGATTAAATTATGGAAATGGAGAATTGGAGCATCCTTAAGTGCATTCATCACTTTAATTGGTTTGTGGGTCTTTTTTGTCAGTATCTTCCGCTTTATGATTCCGCTTCTGGTGAGCGAGTTTGATCAGTTGGCGAACATTGATATCAACCAGTATCTGAAAGAATTAGAAGAGCCTTTGAATCGAATTTCCATCTTGTTTTACGGAGAGCCAATTTCTTTGACCGATGGTTCTATTCTTGGTTTGTTTGGTGAAAAAGTTGCTTCTTTTTTCAAAATTTCACAAGTGACCGATTTGTTTGGAACCATTGCCGGTACTTTTGGAAGTTTGTTAATTGGACTTTTTTCGGTTTCATTTATCACTTTCTTTTTTCTTCGCGATGAAAATATGTTTCGCGATGGATTACTGGTTTTAGCTCCAACTGAATATGAAACCAGAGTTTCAAAAAGTATCGATCGAATTGCTTATTTGTTGCGCCGTTATTTTATCGGATTAATTTTGGAGGTATTGATGGTTATGGCACTGGATACTTTGGGGCTTACCATTGTTGGTCTTGACTTTTCAGATGCAGTGGTAATTGGTATGTTGGGAGGTTTATTCAACGTAATTCCTTATTTGGGACCCTGGTTGGGAGCTTTGGCTGGTGTGCTTATTGGTATGGCCATTAACATCAATGCCGATTTTGTCCATGAAACTTTACCTTTGATTGGCTATATGGTACTAGTATTCGGTTCGGTTCAAATTATCGATAATGTTTTGTTCCAGCCACTCATTTATTCCAGTAGTGTAAAAGCTCATCCGATGGAAATATTTCTGGTAATTATGGCGGCAGGAAGTATGGCCGGAATTATTGGAATGATTTTAGCAATTCCTGTTTATACCATTTTAAGAGTTTTTGGGGCTGAATTTCTATCCGAAGTGAAACTGATCCGAAAGCTGACTGAAAACATGGAAAAGGTCAAAGACAAGAAAAAAGGGTAGGGTTTCTGTTCCCTTTGCATCTTTGCTATTTAAGTTAAATGCAATAAGAGCTTGGTTTGTAGTAATACACAAACCAAGCTCTCATATATACACGTAACTGTTATCCTGAACAAAATGAAGCAAGGATCAGTTGTTGTATTTAAGTTTACCAGGCAAAAAGCGGGTAATCTTTCATAATTGAATTTACTTTTTCGCGTACTGTTTTAATGACGTTTTCGTCTTCGTAATCCGCAATAACCGTATCGATCAACTCAACAATTGTTGGCATTAGATCCGATTTTAAACCACGGGTAGTTATAGCCGGTGTTCCCACACGTAAGCCTGAAGTTGTAAATGGCGAACGACTATCGAAAGGAACCATATTTTTATTCACCGTTAAATCTGCTTTAACCAAAGCATTTTCAACTTGTTTTCCGGTTACATTGGGATATTTTGTGCGTAGGTCAATCAACATCGAATGGTTGTCTGTACCTCCTGAAATGACTTTATAACCGCCATCCACAAAAGCCTGAGCCATTACATCTGCATTCTTTTTAACTTGTTCCTGATATACTTTGAACGAAGGATCGAGTGCTTCACCAAATGCAACCGCTTTAGCCGCAATAACATGCTCCAAAGGACCTCCTTGATGTCCGGGGAATACCGAAGAATCGATTAGGCTGGACATCATTTTGATTTCGCCCTTTTTGGTGGCCAGGCCCCATGGGTTTTCGAAATCTTTTCCAATCAAAATAATTCCACCACGGGGTCCACGTAAGGTTTTATGCGTAGTTGAAGTTACAATGTGGGCATATTTTACAGGATTTTCCAACAAATCAGCTGCAATCAGCCCTGCCGGATGCGCCATGTCCACCATAAATATGGCTCCAACTTTATCGGCAATGGCACGCATGCGGGCATAGTCCCAATCACGTGAATAGGCTGATGCACCACCAATGATCAATTTTGGTTTTTCTTGTATGGCCAGCGCTTCCATTTCGTCATAATCCACACGACCTTCTGCTTCGGTCACTTTGTAGGCAATGGGGTGATACAACAAACCTGAAGAGTTTACAGGTGATCCGTGCGATAGGTGACCGCCATGTGAAAGATCGAGTCCCATAAATTTATCGCCGGGTTTCAAAATAACACTGAGCACTGCAGCATTGGCTTGTGCACCCGAATGCGGTTGAACATTGGCATATTCAGCACCATATACTTTACGAATTCGGTCAATGGCCAATTGCTCAGTCATATCTACAAACTGACATCCTCCGTAATAACGGTGCCCGGGATAACCTTCGGCGTACTTATTGGTCATTACTGAACCCATGGCTTCCAATACCTGGTCGCTCACAAAGTTTTCCGAAGCAATTAACTCAATTCCGCTCATCTGCCGATGGCGTTCTTTGGCAATAATGTCGAATACTAAAGCATCACGTTTCATGTATCTTAAATTTTAATTTGTTCTGATTTTGAAGTTGCAAAGATAACTTTTTTAGTGCTACACCTTTTTGAATTTTATTTACATGCAATTGTGAATAAGTATTTGTTAACACATGAACATGGCGCATAGCTTAGGTGAGGTACTATTTTATGATTATTCTTTGAGTAAAACTTTGTTTATTTTTTGAACTGACTTTAACGAAATAAACGCCTGCACGAAGTCCATGTTCATTGATTTGATGAATTCCTTTTTTTACTTCAGCATGATAAACCAATTGGCCTGAAAAATTAAATAGTTCCATGATTGCACTTTCCATGTTTTTGAGATCAATTGAAAAGCTGGCTCCCGCCGGATTCGGATAGCAACGAAATGCCTTGTTGTTGAAATTGTTAGAGCTAATGCCTGTGTTGTCCTTGCCATAATTTGCCGTTAATGAAACATTAAATGCGGGCATAATCAGGAGGATGCTCTCGCTATTCACATCGGTGATATAGGTCGTATCTCCGGTCCAGAACAAAAAGAGTTCACCATTTGGTGCTTCGTTGGCAATGATACTTACTTCAGTTCCTTCGGCGTAATTTCCACTGCCGGAACCATTGTTAATAGTAAGTTGAAATGCGTTGCTTACGCTAAATGATGCAGAATCGCGAAGGATGTTTCCTATATCGTCGGTCGATTGTATGGTTAAGGTATGTGCACCGGGAGAGGTATTTGTCAAAAAAGTATCAATCACTGAACTGTTGAATTGATGGATGAGTTGAGTATCGAGAAAAAGCTCAAATTTCTGAATACTTCCAATTTTATATTCATTGGCATTCGCACTAACATATATGGTATCGGCAGGTGAATATTCGGCATTTAATTTTGGTGACCTTAGCACCGTTTCCTGTTCATCACTCGCTCCCCATTTAGCAAACCATTTTGTATAATCGCTAAATACACTGTTTCCGTAATTTCCATACCAACTGTATCCATTTCGTCGTTCATGACCAATTTCTGCGATAGAAAAAACCATAATACCATCTCTGTCACAGAAAAAAGGAGTACTGGTATCCAGGGTGTAAAAACGGGCCCACATATCAGGTGCCTTGGGGTCAGAGATGAGTCTTTTATCGGATAAGCCATCACTATTGGTAAAACTTTCCAGGCGTTTTCCAACGATTCTTGCTTTGTTGTACCAATTTACAGCGTAATAAATTGACCGTCTGATTTCAAAAGAAGGTTGGTCAAGCGACATCAGTAAACTGATTATGCCGGCTGATTCACCTCCGCTTAAGGATGCAAGTTCATACGAACGGGCCATCACGGGTTCCAAAGTTTTATAGTCGTGTTGAGCACACCATACTGTTAATATTTCACTTTGAGTATACTGGGTGTTTAAAATGCACTCTACGCCTTTGTCAAAAGCAGTTTGTGAACGTGTGATGGTATTTTCATTGGCAACGATGGAATATTCACTGTCTTTTTGGTAAATGTGCCTCAATATTTCCATTACATTGATCATGGCATTGTCGTTATAGGTGATGTTGTTGGAGTAGCTGGTCGATGACCTGAAAGGGAAAAACTGGGGCCAGCCACCATTGTCAAATTGGATGTTGAGTAAATAGTCAATTCCTTTTAAAAATCCTGTTTTAATGGTGCTTTTATATGTCTCATCGGCAAGGGCAGCGTAGACCGTGGAAAGGTATTTTAACTCATATTTGACTGCTCCGTTATCAATGGTGCAGTATCCTCCTGCAGTACTTGATTTGTCGGCAATTAACTTATCTTTTTCCGATTGAGATAAAATGAGTTGCATGTCAGTATTTTTTGGCCATCCGCCATTGTCCCTTTGATAAAGTAAAACATTTTCGGCAATTCGAATGGCTTCGGCAGAACTCCACCATGCTGTGTTTTGATCACTGCATTTACCATTGACGACATCGGACCAGCTTGAATTTAATACATTTCCGGCGTGAGAATTTATGCTGATAAAAAGAAAGATCAGAAAAGAAAAATAGGGTAAAAATTTCATTCGTTATGATTTATATATTTATGAAGCAATGTTACAAAGATAGGGAAGAATGCTCCCGAATAGCTTGCTGATGATTAAAGATGGAGAAAAAAAGCACTGTGAAGGATTGCTTTTCAGTTCAGGAACAAATCAACCAGGAAATGTAATTCATCTGCTAAAATGAATTGGTGAATTGTAGTTGCATGATATCAAGTAGTTTGTCTCTTTTAATAGGTTTTGAAATGTAATCGTTGCATCCTGCATCAATTGATTTTTCGCGGTCGCCTACCAGACTAAAAGCGGTTTGTGCAATAATAACCACATCTTTATTAAATTGTCGAATTTGCCGGGTCGCTTCGTAGCCATTTAAACGTGGCATTTGAATATCCATAAAAATCACGTCAATATCGGGATGATTGCGGCAAATTTCAACAGCATCGTTGCCATTGTTCGTCTTTAGGATTTCCCTGCTTAAATCTTCAACAAGAATTGACATGAGTGATGATGACTGTTCGTCGTCTTCGGCAATTAGTATTTTTAAACCGGACACTTCGGGAATATTAAAAACTTTTGCTTGTTCAGTAAGGCTGAAATTTTCAAATTCCAATTCATCGTGCGGGAGTTTGGTGTAGGGGAGGGTGAAATAAAATGTACTACCATGGCCTCCATTGTTATCGTCCTGATTACTTTCCACCCATATTTTACCACCGAGCATTTCTAAAAATGCTTTGGAAATAGCCAAGCCCAAACCTGCACCTTCCTGAAGCATTTTATTTGAAACATCCGCTTGGATAAAACGTTCGAAGATAGCGTTATGTCGATCTTTTGGAATACCAACGCCCGTATCTTTTACAAAAAATTCAAGTTGAGTTCCCTTTTTTTGATATCCAAATTCAATTGATCCTTCCTTAGTATATTTTATGGCATTTTTAACCAGGTTGGTCAGTATGGCATAAATTTTCTCACGATCGGTTAATATGGTGGCATCCTTTGCTTCCAGATTGTTTTTTAAGAGAAGTGTTAGCTCTTTTTTTTCTGCCTCGGGCTTAAAAAAGGTGTAAATGTATTCTACTTGATCGTGTATATTTGATTCTTGTAAATCTATTTCCATCAATCCAGCTTCTATTTTTGAAATATCAATAATATCATTGATGATTTTCAGCATTCGAATTCCGCTTTTCTCAATAATTTGAATGTATTTCTGCATCCGTTCACCTGATAGGTTTGGCTTTTGCAATAATTCTGCAAATCCAAGTATGCCGTTCATTGGCGTACGTATTTCGTGGCTCATATTTGCAAGGAATGTTGATTTTAAGCGATCACTTTCCTCTGCTTGTTCTTTTGCTATGATCAGTTCTTTTGTACGCTCTTTTACCGTTTTTTCAAGGTTCTTATTTGCTTCTTCTACCGACAAATTTTTAATATCCAGTTTCATGTTCAGATAAAAGTTGCTCCTTATTTGACGCTCGGTATAGTATGCAGCAAACATTCCGATCAGGTTGGCACTGATGAAAAAGAAATTTGTACTGATCAATACAATTCTGGGTGCATGCGCATAAAAGATAGCAAGGAGATTAAAAATAATCAGCGTAGACCAGCCTGCAATTGTTGCCAAATAAAACCTTAATTTGATGAATAAATAGCCTGAAAAAAAGATCAGCATCATGCCTGCATAATAGGAATAATTATCGGGCTGCTGCATGGTCATGACGCTTATGCCCGAACCACCCACAATAAAATTAATGACCAACACTGCTTGCCAAACTTTCGGAAAGATAGGCGTAAATGATAAAAAAAATACAATTAAGGTTATTGGAATGACAACCAGAAATCGGATTTTAAGGAATAGGGTTGCATATTCAGGGAACATTTGAAAATCAAGAATTCCAAAGGATCCGTAGAGGAAAATCACTACAATCAAAGAAATTCTTAACTGAACAATCGCTTCATTAAAAAATTTTTCTCTGAATAATTTTTCAAGTTTTTCAGGAAAAAGAAGGCTTATTTTGCGATGATTATCTTTTTCCATACCCAAGTTTTACGGTTTTTCCTGCTTTTGTAGAGATTTCATCCAATATGACTTCTTTGTTGAATTGATTAATCATGGGCTCACCTTCGGCTTGTTCGACGGTGAGATTAAGTGTACAATCAATACTTTCAGGCTTGCCGGGTTTGCTATATTGTGTTTTATAACGAATGCCTTTTTGGTGCAAATTGGTCAATGCATTTTCAAAAGCCACCGCTAGAGATTTGCCGGAAACAGTATGTACAGAAACATTGAACATGGCAGCAGGTTTTATGGTTTGTTGCTGCTCAAAATATTAAAAATAGTGACTAAATAAAAGTATGCACTCAGTAAGTTATGAGTAGTTTGTAAACAAATAACCGGAATAGGCATTGGCATCGAGCTGATTGGAAATCGCTTATGGATCTCATAAAAAGCCTCTAATTATGCAGCTCGATGCCCTTTTGTTCATTACATATTTTATTTTTTCTTCCTGAATTCAAATAGTGTAATTTCGGGCCAAATGCCTACACGACCTGGAAATCCCAGACTTCCGAAGCCACGGTTCACATAAAGGTTGCGGCCATTTTCGGTATATAAATCGGCCCAGTCTTCGTATCGGTATTTAATGGGGCTCCATTTGAATTTGCCTATTTCAATTCCGAATTGCATGCCATGGGTATGCCCGCTAAGCGTTAAAGCAACCGGGATAGGAGATGATAATACCTTTTGGCTCCAATGGGTAGGGTCATGCGAAAGTAGTACAATAAACTTGTTTGCATCCAGGCCACTGATGGCTTTGTCCAAATCGCCGTATTGAGGAAAAGGAGGGTTTCCCCAGTTTTCAACTCCGGCCAGATAAATGGTATCGCCATCTTTTTGCAAGGCAACATGTTCGTTCAAAAGCATTGTAAAACCCATTTGTTGCTGGAATTGCTTCAAGTGCTCAATGTTTTCAATTTTTTCAGCATTTGAATTCCATCGAACATATTCGCCGTAATCGTGATTCCCTAAAACAGAATACTTTCCAAATGGAGCGTGTAATTGTTTAATTGATTCAATAAAGGGAAGCACCTCTTGTGCTCTGTTGTTCACCATATCGCCTGTAAAAACGATAAGGTCAGGATTTAGATCCTGCAATTGTTTCAGCCCTTTTTGAACCCGTTTGAGTTGATCGAAGGTGCCAAGGTGCATATCGGAAATCTGCACCAATTTGAAGCCTTCAAAAGCTTCAGGCAGGTTTTCAAATTCAAGAACCGTATGGTGGGTTTTAAATTGATAGCGTCCGAAAATAACGCCGTAATTCATGGCCAGAACGAGAAAAGCAGAAATTGTTAAAGCAATTATTCCGCTCAAACCGCTTCGGGTTGATGTTTCGGCTAACCGAAAACGCGTGGCCGTTTGAAATAGCCAGGTAAATCCTCGAAACAAATCTTCGATCAAAAATATGGAAGAAACCAATAATTTCGATATCAGGAATGAAAATGCCAATCCAAACAATAAATTGGCATACAATTTAGCATGGACTTCGGCAGAACTCATTGTTTTAAAAAGCAGGAGAACTCCTATGATGGTTATCAAACTTGTGATGATAAAAGCAGATGTGAACATCTTGGAATTTGGGAAAAGCGAGGCTTTTAATCCGAAAAACGAATAGGTTTCAATTCCTAAAATGAATAGTATAAAAATCAATAATGGGATCATTCGCACGATGCTAAATTTAATGTGAAACTACTAAACAGTTTCTTGTTGATTTGGTTGAGTGACTATCGAAGAATTAATTGGTTGGAAGCTGCCTGAGCAAGTAGTTTCCCTTTTTCGTTGAAGGCTTCTGCCTGCATGTAAACAGTCGATTTTGAAAGTGATATGATCGTGGTTACAATATAAATGGATTGTTCAAGGGGCATGGGCCGTATGTATTGTAGGTTCATATCGATGCTCAAAACAGCCTTTCGGGAGGTTAGAATGCCAAGAGGACCAAAGGTGTCGTCGAAACAAGCGGCTATAATGCCACCTTGTACTGTACCTTGTGGATTCGAAAAATTTTTGTCGATCCAGAATTTAGTTACCAGACGTTTTCTGTTCTGATAATTCAGAAATTCACCTTTAAGCATTGCAAATGAATTTGGGGGTAGCTGATAAGGCATACCATCCGGAACTTCAACAGTATGCAATGCTTTCTCCATTTCAAGCAATGATTCTTTGTTTTTTTCAAACATTCGAATGCGATTCGTTAAATAACTTTGATTAAAATAGTTGATTTTGCCACCATACTACCTAAAGCTTCTGTACCAATCTGATGGGCTGCCAATAGCGCTTCAACGGCTTCAACGGCATTGTCTTCAACGGCGATGAGCAGACCACCGCTGGTTTGTGGATCGCATAATATTAATTTGTCGCTTTCGTTTTTAAGCTGAACATGATGCCCATAACTGTCCCAATTCCGATGGGTTCCCCCAGGAATGCAATTTTGATCGATATAGGCTTGTACATGATCAAAAGTCGGGATTTTATTCAGATTGATTTCAGCAGAAAGTCCACTTCCCAAACACATCTCGGTTAAATGCCCCAACAGTCCGAAACCGGTGACGTCGGTCATGGCTTTAATTCCATCAATTTTAGCCAACTCCAGACCAATGGAATTGAGTTTCGACATGGATTCAGGGGCAATGTGTTCGTGCTCAGCTAACAATTTGCCTTGTTTTTGAGCAGTGGTAAAAATGCCAACACCCAGTGGTTTGGTAAGGTATAAGTGACAGCCTTCAGTGGCAGTATCGTTGCGTTTGAGTTGACTTAATGCAACCTGACCGGTAACTGCCAGTCCAAAAATAGGTTCCGGACTGTCAATGCTATGACCGCCGGCTAAAATAATTCCAGCTTCCTTGCAGGTTTGGCGTCCACCTTCCAACACTTGTTGTGCAATTTCGGGCGAGAGTTTATTGATTGGCCATCCCAGAATGGCAATTGCCAATAAGGGTTTTCCTCCCATAGCATACACGTCGCTAATGGCGTTGGTGGCAGCAATTTTGCCAAAGGTAAACGGATCGTCAACAATGGGCATAAAAAAGTCGGTAGTACTAATAATGGCTGTACCGTCGCCCATGTCGTACACTGCTGCATCGTCGTTGCTATCGTTGCCTACAATCAGACGGGCATCGATGGTTGGCTCCAAGTTTGATTTCAGTATAGAACTGAGGTCTTTTGGTGAAATTTTACATCCACAGCCGGCACCATGGCTGTATTGAGTCAATTTTATATCAAGCATATATTTTATTTATTTTTTCAATTTCAAGAGCATTCAAATAAGCATTAGTATTGGGCAGTGCAACAGTAACAACCTTTTCAGGATTACGCGTCCGTAAACCTTTTAAATAACTTTTGTCGTAATAACTCAAGGTGATTAATGCTGCCTCGTAATAGTTTTTCAGCTTCACCTGTTCAATGGACCTGGTCACATTTAATCCTCCCAAACGTTTTGTAATTCGTAGAATAGAGTCGATGAGCAATTGATTATCACAATTGGTATAATCTTCAACCAGAAACGTGGCTCGTTCTTCTCTCGGAATATCTATAAAATAAAGTAAAGCCTCTCGCATTTGGAGATAAAGTGGCATGGGTATTTTAACCCCGCCTATGTTATGGCTTTCGTCCTCAAGCCAAATAACTTGTTGCAGATCCAGTTTCATCCACTCATCGAACAAGTTGTTTTCGAATTGTTCAACAGTAGGTTGTGGCTCTTGTCCAATGGCTCCAAACGATGAACCTTTGTGATGGGCAATCCCTTCGAGATCGATGACCTGATGGCCGCGTTCTTTTAGGTGTTTTAACAGGATGGTTTTCCCGCTTCCTGTAAAACCGCCTAGAATTCTTAACTTGAAGGCTTGAGCAAAACTATCCAGTAAATGGTTGCGATAAGCCTTATAGCCACCAGATACGACTTTGACATCGGCAAAACCATTGTCTGATAAATGTTGGGCAAACGATTGACTGCGCATTCCTCCCCTCCAGCAATGTACAATCACTTTTCCATCGGGGGCTACCTTTTGAGCATTTTGTATAAAGTTGTCTAATTTGGGATTTACATAAACATAACCGACTTTAATTGCTGCCTCGCGCGACTGTTGTTTATAAACGGTTCCAACATGTGCGCGTTCGTCGTTATTAAAGAGCGGAATGTTGATGGCTTTGGGTACATGACCTTTGTCGAATTCGCCCGGTGAACGGACATCGATAATGGGCCAAGCCAATTGAAATGCTTCTTCAATAGTAATAGTACTAACCATGTGGCAAAAATAATTTTTTTGAGCGAGCTAAAGAGGCAATGACCAAGATTTTACTTTAGAAACAGGAAAGTTTATTATTGAATGCAGTTTAAATTAAAGAACGCCTCAGCTTAATACTTATAAGTACCTGTAAAGCGCTGCATACCATTGAGCAAACCAGTTGATTTTACCACATAATTGATGGAGTCCTGGCCTTCTAGTTGTAAAGCGTTCAAACGAAAGCTTACAATGCCATTAAAAAGCACCTTTGCGCTTTCATTGTTGGCGTTGTGTCGAAATTCAAGTTCAATAGGTTGATTCAATTCTCCACTATCATTTGTGGTATACGCAAGGTTGATGAAGTGTTTGGTTATTCCTCCCTGATATTGATATTCAATATTCATCAAGTCGTTGACCACCCATAGGTTCAATATTGTTATTGAGTCGTGGCCCAAACTATCCGTGTTTTGAGTACTTAATTCAATAATGTCCTTAAATAGTACTTCCTGCAGGTTATTGACCTTAATGTAGAATTTTTTTTGTGATGCCCCTGTATATCCAAGAATGGAATAATTGATTAAAACACGCTGCTCATTCACGGCATGAAAAGAGGGGACGTCGCTAGAAATGGGTAATAAAGTATCCTGGTTATCACAAAAAACTACATAGTCGTATCCCAAATTAGTATCGGTTTTGACCATCCCCAACGATAACCAAACATCGTTTAATGAAAAGTACTCGTCCTCCTTGGCACATGAATTGAGCAGGAATGAGCCTAAAATGAATAAAATAAAGATATGGGTGTTTCTGATCATTTTCATGAGTTTTATTTCATTCTACAGATTGTGATAACCAAGCTTTGGTTGCGTGAAGATAAAAAAAAAGGCTGTTCATATTGAACAGCCTTTGTATCTTTTATTCAAAATCCCATTAATAGAATTTAGAACGTTTGTCTTCGATTTCTGTTTTATCCTTTAAGGTTTGGTAAGCCTGATAATTGGCACGATAGCTGGCACTTTGATAGAGTGCTACTTTTTCAGCAGCTATATCTTCATTGTTTCCACCTTCAATGCTTGTTAATTCAATCAAATAAACACCATTACGACCTTCAATGGGTTTCGAAATTTCACCAACTTTCAAGGCTGTAGCTGCACCATTAATAACTGGTTCGTAACCAATAGCATTTACTGAACCGTAGCTAAAATTGAAGCCCGAAGCAGTTTCAAGCTGTAGGCCTAAACTGGCCGCTTTTTCATTCAAAGTAGTTCCGCTGGCATTGGCAAATTCTTTGGCCAAATATTCTTTTTTCTTCTCTTTGATCACCGCCAATTCAATGGTGGATTTTACCGACACAAAACTTTTTTCACCTTCTTCAACTTCAGAAGTGAGTACGGCAACTACAAATTTATCATCCAGTTCGAAAACAGGTGAATTATCGGCTCCAAGTACCAGTTCACCAACTTCGGTATCGTTAAAGGCAACACGAATTAAAGGACGAGCTGCGCCTAATCCTGGGATTTGACGATCGGTTTCACTAATAGTGGCAACTCTTGGACTTAAGCCTTCTGCTTCCACTTCTTTGTTAAAACCTTCGAGGTTTTGCGAATTTGCAGCAAATTTGCTGGCTGAGGTATACACATCCTGATAGGTTTGTGTACTTGGAATCACTTCGCGATCGACAACTGCCAATTGAACGTGTTTCGATTTAGCACCTTGAACGGTAACTTTAATGAGGTGAAAACCAAATTGAGTTTGAACTACCACCAATTCATTTTTCTCAGCTCTGAAGGCCGCTTTTTCGAAAGGAGCAACCATTTGACCACGTTTAAACCAACCTAAATCGCCACCAGATACAGCAGATCCATCTTGAGAATTATCTTTGGCTACCTGTTCGAAAGTTGCTTTGCCACTTTCGATAATATTTTTTAAACTGTCAATTGTACTTGAAGCTATTTGTGCTGATGCAGCATCGGTAGCTTTAATTAAAATATGACTGGCTTTAACTGAGTCGGGCAACATGCTAATTGCATTTAACTTAGCTAACTTGTATACATTGCCGTCTTTATACGGGCCATAAATATCATTGATTGCAGCATTAAAAGCCCAATCGGCAACTTGTACACCTAATCCATCTTGCTTCTCAAAAACGTCTTCGAAACGTGTGTCGGCATTCATATTAACAAATTGAACATTATCCTCAGCTTTAACAAAATCAACTTTGGTGTCATTCATCCAACGCAGTGTTGTTTGATCGTCATCGTTTGATGGAATAATGTTGAAAAGAACATAGCTGATGGTCTTTTGCGCTTTTTGCTCATAATCGGTTAAATGTGCATCGTAATATTTTTTCAAATCACTTTCGGTGAATGTGACTAAGCTATCAGGAACATCAACTAATTTTTTTTGTATAAATTGAAGGCTGGCAATTTTGTCCTTTGCAAGTAGGCTTTGTTGTGCTTGTAACGAGTTCGCATAAAGCGCTTTTCCTACTAAGTCGTTATATTTTGAGGTCTTTTTTGCCTTAAGTATTTCCTTCTCAATATTTAACCAACTTGCTTTTTGAGGAGCATTTGGATTTTCCTGAATGTATTTTAAGAATTGAATTACTTGCGCTTTATCGACCACACCTGTTTGTGGATTTCCAAAAACTTGTTGAATGATCGGGTGTAAATGATTTCCCTGCACCATATCGAACATTTCATCTGAAGTGATCTCGATGCCCAGGTCATTATAAACTGTGGTCATAATCTTTTCTTGCACCAAATTCTCCCAAGCTTGGTTGAGAATTTGCTGATATGCCTTTTCATCTAAAGTGTTGACCTGGTTGTTTGATTTGTAAACTTCAGCAATTTGATCAAATCGGATTTGAAAATCGGGATATTCAGTGGATTCACCGTCTATTTTAGCAATTTCTAATTGCTTCCCTCTGATCATAGAAGATCCTGATTTTAATAAATCGCCTAAAATAAATGCAGCTAGAGCGACGAATATCACAATTGCCAACAACAAACCTGCTTGGTTTCTGAGTTTCTGTAAAGTTGCCATTTGAGTTTTTACTTATTTGACTAAAAAAATGGTTAAAATTTCGAGCTACGAAGATAATAATTTTAGGTTTTTATCCTAGTGATTGATTAAGTTGTCTTCAACTTCTAGTCGAGTATTTTCATTAGCACCAATTCGATTCGAATATTGGTGGCCTTTAATATGCGGAATTCAAAATTATTTATGGTGGTAATTGAGTTTGGTTTTGGTATATCTTCTTGGTTGTCAATGATTAATCCTGCCAGTGTATCATATTCGTCATTTTCGGGTAAACCAAAATTGTACTTTTCATTGAGCGTACTAATTTCGTAACGGGCAGAAATTATCCATTCATTTTCTTTGATTTTTTTGAAAGTAAGGTCGTCGGTGTCGTGTTCATCCTCTATTTCGCCGAATATTTCTTCTAAAATATCTTCGGTGGTGATCAATCCTGATGTTCCTCCAAATTCATCAACAACCACTGCAATGGTCTTTTTCTTCAAGGTGAAAATGCCTAAAAGTTTACTGGCTTGCATCGTTTCTGGTACAATTGGAATTGGGCTCAAAATTGATTTTATGCTTTGAGGATTTTTAAAGATTTGTGAGGAATGCACGTAACCAATCATATTATCGACCGAATTACGATAGATCATTATTTTTGAGTAGCCCGAACGAATAAAATGTTGCCTTAATTCTTCAATACTTGCCATTTCATCAATGGCATCAATTTCAGTTCGGGGAACCATGCAGTCTCTGATTTTAACTTTAGTGAAATCGAGTGCATTTTTGAAAAGTTTAATTTCTGTTTCTTCTTCACTGGAATTATTATACGACGTTTGATCATTTTGATTGATATAATGATCAAGGTCAACTTTTGAAAATACTTTCTTTTCGTTCTCGTCGAGCAAATCTTTTTTGAAAATTCGTTTGATAATTCCTTTTGACACGAACATCGAAAAGTTGGCGATGGGGTAGAGTAGAATATAAAATGGTAAAACTGGCAAAGAGAGCACCTTTAAAAATCCATTGGCATTAATCCTAAATAGTGTTTTGGGTAAAAATTCGGCAGTAAACAGAATGATTAAAGTTGAAATAATGGTTTGTATTAACAAAACAAGGATGTCGGAGTGGATATAATTATTCAGATAAGGCTCCAGTAAACTGGCAAATGCCAAACCATAAATAACCAGGGATATATTGTTGCCTACCAGCATGGTAGCAATGTATTGTTGAGGATTGGATGAAAAAATATTCAGAACACCGGCCCTAAGTGTCTTTTGTTTTATTTCCATTTCAAGACTCAGCTTGTTTGCTGATACAAATGCGATTTCCATCCCTGAGAAAAAAGCGGAAAAGAAAATGGTAATTAGTATGACTATAAATTCGTTCATTTTGTTTGTTCTTCTACTTCTACTTCAAATTCACCTTTAATTTTTTTGATAAACCACTTTTTCATTTGTAAATCGGATTCGAATCCTGTACCAGTGATGGTTCGATCATTCTGTATGAATTTAACGAATTGGTCGGAGTAGATTAAATCTTTGGTTTCGTCGTAAAAGAGTAATTCTGTTTTAAGTGTATCGCCGGTTTCGGTTACGGCTAGTACATTTTGACGGGCTTCCCATTGATTTTTTTTATCATAGTGTTTTCCATACGATGCCTCGATACTGGATTCAATTTCCCCATTGGTATTGTATTGAACAAAATGAAATCCATCTGGGAATTCAGTATAAGGGTCATCAATGTTATCGTAAATAACCAGTTTTATGGCATTCAGACGTGTTCGGATAATTGCGGAATCAGAACTCAAAACTTCGATTGTATCGGCAATAATATTGGGCGATCCCGGAGGGTGACTAAAGGATGTAATTTTGCTGACGTTGTTATTTGAGCATGACGAAAAAAGCACTGCAACCCATATCAGGATCGCAATGCTTTTAGCTGTATGTTGTTTCGAAAGACTACTGTTTTGCACGAATTTTAGTTGTTTCGTTAATCCAACCACCAAGATAGTGATTACTTCCAATAGTTAAACTGTGGAAGAAAATTTCTTCGGTATTTGGAAAATAATTGCTGTAGAAACTGACTTTATTTTTTGCGTCGTCTTTGCATTTAGCAATGTTGGCGGCTTTGTTAAAATAGTCAACGGCTAACCAGAATACTTTACTGCGTTCGAATTCGTCGTCGCTATAAGTTTTACTGGCTTGAGCGTATACTTCGCCCAATAGCATATAAGCTTCGCAGTATTCTCCATTTTGTTTGATTGCCATGTTGGCGAAGTCACGGGCATTTTGAAGTTTCCCTTGTTGTAAGGACAAACCTGCAGCTTCGTAGTAATAGGTTGCTTTTGTTTTAGGATCGGTTTCAGTATTATACGCTTTGGCATAATACTCGAATGCTTTGGTGTAGTCCTCTTTTTTAAGGAAAGAACGTGCCATGTTGTAAGCAGCTTCAGGTGATGGTTCAAGTTGGAATAATTTCTCTGATAGCATCATTGAGAACTCATTTTCACAATTTTCACGTTTGAACATGCGTAAAATCTTTTTAATCAAAGCAACATTCTTGGGTGATTCTTTATATTTTGGAGTATAAAATTCAACCAGTCCGGCGCAATCTAAAGCCCCACTACTTTCAATAATTGATTCGATTAAAGGAATTGCGGTATTGGCTTTATCCATCTGATCTTTATTTTCCAATTGCTGATCGAGGATATTCATTGTTTTTTCATAATTGTCGAAGATCACTGCTTTTTTAAACTCATTCATTGAATAAAGAATTTTGGTGCATTGCATAAACAATACCAAAACAGCAGGTTCAACGTTAACATCTGATTTTTCAATTGACTTTTCTGCAAAACCATAACCGGTTTTTAAGTCCTTAATGTAGATGTCTCTGCTAATGTCCAGCGTAATAATTGTTTCCAAATATTTTGCAGCTTTACGACCCATGTATTCACCAACATTATCCATGTATTTCATACGTTTGTCGTAAATTATCATCATGGTGTCGAGATAATTTAATTTTGTTTTAACGTCTAGTGCGACATTCATTTTATCCTCATAAATTTTCAAACCGTCCTTGTAAATTTGATCGGTTGATTTTGGATAAGTTTTGTATAAAATTCTCCAATGAGGTAAAGCTGACTTGTAATCTTCTTGCTTGTAAAATTCACGATACAAGGAATAATTGTTTAAGAAATCCATGTCACGATCCTTTTGTAAGGCGTTAATGTCTTTCAAAATTACGCCTACTTCGTCGTCTTCTGATGGGAGTTTTCCTCCATCCCAACTAAAGTTAAGCACATCGGGTGTAGTTTCATCGACATCAACTTTTTTTGATTCGTCAAGAAATGTAAAACGAATGAATTTTGTTTTTTCACTTATTTTTATTTCGTATTTCCCATCGAAACTTGTGTAAAAACTGTCGTTCGATTTGTGAGCTTCCACTAATATTCCACCTGCAGGCTCTCCATTGTTATAGACCACACCGGTGATTGTTCTTTGAGCAAATGATGATATCGTTATTGCAATAAATAAGATAACAACACCAGTAATTTTCGTAATCGCTTTCATAATTCTTTCGTTAATTTTCTTTTAGCGCTTCAATTAATATGCCAATAATTTAAGCATGGTTCGTTGAAAATCGTATGTAATTGGATTCTAATATTGTATTTAACCCTAAAAGGATGATTTCAAGGCTTACAAATTTGTAATTTTTTAATAGTTTTTCAAAATACTTTGCGTCTCCACCTGATAAAATAATTTTTAATTTACTTTCGGGAGAGGTAAAGTGCCTGATCATTCGATCTATTTCACCTTTTAATCCGATTTGAATTCCACCCTGGATGGCGTTATTTGTATTTGTTCCATGCGAAATATTGGTTTCATTCGGCTTTAGGAGGGGGAGTTTGTCGGTAAAATGGTGCAATGCTTTGAAGCGCATGTTCAATCCGGGAGTAATAAATCCACCCACGTATTGATTTTGATTGGTTACATAATCATAAGTTATGGCTGTTCCTGCATCAATCACCAGCACATGTTGGTTGGGAAAAAGGGCATTGGCTCCAACCGCGGCGGCAATTCTGTCCCGACCTAAAGTTTCAGGCGTTTCATATAAATTTTGAATAGGGATAAAGCTGTTATGATCCAACTCAAGTACAAAATCCAGTTCATTTTTAAGCCAACGCACCACATCAGTCGATTGGTGTTTAACAGAGGAGACAATGGCTTTTGTTATGTTAGGATAATCAGCCCGAAGTTCCTGCAGGTCCACCAATTTAAACGCATCAGTAGGGAAACTCTTTACCAACTCTTCACCTTTGAAGAGTGCAATTTTGGTGCGGGTATTTCCAATGTCAATGATGAGGTTCATTCGGAAATTAGGCTTTAATTTTTTGACTGATGTCTAATGCTACAACTGAATGTGTTAGGGCACCAATTGAAATGTAATCGACACCTGTAGCTGCGACTTCCCGCAAGCGCTCTAAATTCATATTACCCGATGCTTCTACTTTGGCCTTTCCTGCAATCAGTTGAACAGCAGCTTTCATGCTTGCATTGTCCATATTGTCGAGCATGATAATATCCGCTCCTGCATTTAAGGCTTCCTGCACTTCATCTAAATTGCTTGTTTCAACCTCTATTTTAATGCTTGAAGGGATATTTGGACGGATGGCTTGAACAGCATTACTTATTCCGCCTGCCACGCTAATGTGATTGTCTTTTATCATGACCATATCATATAAGCCAATCCGATGATTGGTTCCTCCTCCGGCTTTTACGGCATATTTGTCGAGAAGTCGCAAACCGGGAACCGTTTTTCGGGTATCCAATATTTCAGTTTTAAATTCACGAATTGCATCGACATATTTTGCCGTTTCGGTGGCAATGCCCGACATTCTTTGCAAAAAATTAAGTGCCAGGCGTTCACCAGTCAACAGTGCACGGTATGCTCCGCTTATGGTACATATTAACTCTCCTGTTTGTACCCGATCGCCGTCATTCTTTTCGGCGATAAAAACTACCTTAGGATCAAGTTTCTTGAATATTTGTTCTGCCACAGGTAGGCCGGCAATAATTCCGTCGGCTTTTGCAATCATAATGGCGGTGGTTGTCGTGTCGGGCGATATGAGCAAATCAGTTGTAAGGTCACCTGTATTTACATCTTCTTTCAATCCTGCTTCCAGTATTGAGTCAATCGCTTCTAAAAAATCCTGATCAATCTTCATTTTCGTACTGCTTCAAATTTTGGTTCTTGATTTCTTTGTTGAACAATGTGCACTTCCATTTCTGGATTTAAGTTTGGAAAATCTTCCCGGATATGACCTCCCCGGCTTTCTTCCCTAATTAAAGCTGAACGTGCAATTAAAAAGCCTATGTCGGCAATATTATTGATTTTTGCAAAATTATATTCGTCTTTTTTATTTCTGAATTCTTCGTGAATTTCTTTTAAACGGATCACCGCTTTTTTAAGGTCAGAGCCATTTCGAACCAAACAAACGTGATTCGACATGATATCTGAAATTTCGTTTTTGTATTTTAAAAAGGTGGGAACATTTTCTTTTTTATAAATCAGATTTTTGGTGTCGAAATCTAATTTGGGAGTTCCGATGTGTTTGGCCGAGTCGTAAACTGCTCTTTTTGCAAACACCAAACATTCCAGGAGCGAATTGCTTGCCAGTCGATTGGCTCCCATAACACCCGTAGAAGCAACTTCACCGCATGCCCAGAGGCCGGTAATGTTTGTTTCACCGTTAAGTCCGGTTTGTATTCCGCCAACCATATAGTGTGCCGCAGGAGCAATGGGGATTAAATCCTTAGTTATGTCAACACCTTTACTCAGTATTTCCGAATAAATAACAGAAAAACGACTTTTAATGTAATTGGCGTCGAGGTGTTTCATGGAAAGATGAATGTTGGAGACCTTATCCTTCTTCATTTGATTATATATGGCGCTGGCCACAGTATCTCTCGGAGCAAGTTCAGCTAAAGGATGTATTTCCTGCATGAACCTGTTGCCATTTTTATCCAGTAAGTAGGCTCCTTCGCCACGAATTGCCTCGGAGAGCAAAAATGCATCCTGTCCCGGTATCATCAGGGCGGTAGGATGAAATTGGATGAATTCCATATCCACCAATTTGGCCCCGATATTCCATGCTAAGGCAATTCCATCACCTGTTGCAGTATATGGATTTGTGCTTCGTTGAAATAAGCGGGAAAGGCCGCCGGTAGAAATAATGAAGATGTTACTTTTGAAATTCATGGTCGACATATCGTCGAAACATATGGCTTTTAGGCCAAAGCAGCGGTTATTTTCGACGTAAATTTCAACTGCCTTGGTGTGTTCATACGCCGTTACATTGGGCAATTCCTTCACCTTGTTAACCATGAACTTAGTGAGATCGCGCCCGGTCGACGCGCCACTTGAATGCAATATTCTTCGTTTGGAATGGCCGCCTTCGAGTCCGAGCACATAGTCACCGTTTTCTTTATCGAAATTCATACCCATGTCAATCAATTCAAGCACACGGTCCCGACCTTCGTTAACCAGCACTTCAACTGAATCACGATCACACAAACCACGACCGGCTACCAGTGTATCATTAATATGATCTTCGGGGGTATCTTCGGGTGCAATAACTGCAGCAATGCCTCCCTGAGCATAATAAGAGTTACTGACATCGAGTTCAGCCTTTGTAATAATGGCGACACTCCCAAACTGTGAGGCGTAATATGCTGCGGCAAGTCCTGCTAAACCACTACCTACAATGACAAAATCATGTTCCAGATAACTCATCTACTCAAACTAATTCGTGCAAAATTATAAATATTAGCATCAAACAATTATTTAATTAATATTTTCGTGTCAATTTTCTCTTTTTATTTGAAAATATTCACGATGTGTCTAATCTTTTTAAGGAATAAGTAGTTTTATAGTTCTGATTTCTGGAATTGATTCACAAAAAAGATAATAAATTAACCTTTAAAATATGAAACGAACCATAATCATTATCATATTATTTGCTGTTATAGTGGCTATGTCAGTTGGAATAATGAAGTTCCTCAGTGCTCAGAAAAAGATGCCCGATGTGGTCAAAGCACCCGAAATAGTCAGGTATGTGAAAACCGATGATGTTCACTATGGTAACATTGTTACCACAGTTACCGGTAAAGGCCGGGTTTTTGCTTTGGCAAAAGTGGATTTAATTAGTGAAGGTACCGGTAAAATACTAAAGGGCCAGGTTCCATTAAAAAATGGGCAAACCTTTAAAAAAGGTAATGTGTTATTTTCAATTTATAAAGATGAAGTTGAATTGGCTCTGACGGCACGCAAAAGCAATTTTTTAAACGCATTGGCCAACTTGCTTCCTGATATTAAAATGGATTATTCGTCAAGTTATGAATTGTTTACGCAATTCTTTAATGCCATAGACGTCAATAAGGATTTACCGCAGCTTCCTGAAATTAAATCGGAACAATTAAAAATGCTGCTGGCATCGCGTAATGTCCTGTCGGAATACTATTCAATACAGAAAGATGAATTAAGTGTAAAACGTTATACCGTTTATGCACCATTCGATGGAAGTTATTCTCAAGTAAATATGGAAGTTGGTGCGTTTACCAATGTAGGTTCAAAAGTTGCATCGGCGATCAGTACTGAGCAAGTTGAAGTTGAAATTGCAGTGGACGCTGAAAATTCAGATTTTATAAACATTGGCGATGAGGTAAAATTGGAAGGAAATACTAGTTGGATGGGTAAAATTATTCGAATTTCAGGATATGTCGATGAATCAACTCAATCACGTTTGGTTTATGTTGGTATCGACCAAAAGAAAAATCTGCCTCTGCCTGGCCAATACTTAACGGCAACCTTTCATGGGAAGATGTTGAGTCAGGTCATGGAAATTCCTCGAAACGCGGTTTTCAATTTCAACGAAATATATACCATTGTGGATGGTCGCTTAAAGAAGCGTCCCATTGAAATCATCAAAAAAAATGAAGAGACTTTAATTTTTAGTGGTCTGGAAGAGGGGATTGTTGTAGTGGTTCAGCCTCTCATTGGAGTGAGCGATGGCTCTAAGGTCAGTCGCCTGGCCGATGCGCCCAAAAAAGATCAAGGCAAAGAAAAAATGGAAATGCCTGTAGATAAGGCCCAAAATTAATTCTCATGAGGAAGATAATTTCAGAATTTGTAAAATTTCCATTTTATGCCAACATTATAGTTGTAGCAGTAGTTGTTGCCGGAATAATTGGATTAATGAACATGAATAAATCATTCTTTCCAGAGTTGGAAAGTCGGATTATTCAGGTCAGTGTTTTTTATCCAGGGGCATCACCTGTGGAAATGGAAGAGGGGGTTACCTCAAGAATTGAAGAAGCCATCAGAGGACTTATTGGTATAAAAGAAATCACTTCAACATCGGTTGAGAATGCCGCATTGGTCACCATCGAAACAACAGGAGAATACAACATCAACGAAGTGCTTCAGGAAGTAAAGAATGCCGTTGATGGGATTTCTGCATTGCCTTCAGCAGCAGAACGTCCTATTGTGTCAAAACGTCGATCGCGGGCCATGGCACTTCAATTAAATGTGGTTCCAACCGGAGAAACGGAAATTGATATGATTACGCTCAAGCAGTATGCCCAGCGCATTGAGGAGGATTTTCTGAATTCCGGTGTCATGAGTCAGATCTCCATCAGTGGTTTTCCTGATTATGAAATTTCAATTGAAGTCAACGAAGAGCAGTTATTACGTTATAACTTAACTTTTGATCAGATTGCAAGGGCGGTTGTCAGCAATAATCAGGATGTTTCTGGTGGTACCATAAAATCGGAAGAAGAAGAAATGTTGATTCGTTTGCGTTCACGCAGTACCGATCCCGATAAAATTGCACATATAATATTGAAGGGAACACCAAATGGGGGTTTTATTCGCATTGGAGATATTGCTACAGTAAAAAAGAAATTTTCGGAATTTTCTCCGCGTAAATCGTTTTTAAATGGCAAACCGTCTGTTACCGTAAGAGTTGATAAATTGCCCGAAGAAGATATGCAGGCGATGACTGATTTTACACGTAAATACGCCAAAGAATTTAATGCTAAAAAGCAAGGTGTTGAGATTGTTGAAACCCGGGCTTTTCTTGATATTCTTCAAAGTCGACTTGATTTGTTGTTAAAAAATGGTGGCACCGGATTGATCTTTGTTGTGCTATCGTTGGCTTTCTTTTTAAGTTTCCGTTTGTCGTTGTGGGTAGCATTTGGAATTCCATTTTCTTTTTTAGCCATGTTTGTTGTGGCCAGCATGAATGGAATCACCATTAATATGATTTCATTGTTTGGGATGATCCTGGTAATTGGGATTTTAGTTGATGATGGAATTGTTATTGCCGAAAACATATTCACCCATTTTGAAATGGGTAAAACACCCCGGCAAGCGGCTATAGATGGAACCATGGAGGTTGTGCCAGCTGTACTAACGTCGGTGTCGACCACAATAGTCGCCTTTATTCCATTGATGTTGTTACAGGGTACCATGATGGAGATGATGTATCACATGGCCTTCATCGTGGTGTTTACACTTTTCTTTTCCTTGTTGGAGGCATTTTTTATTTTACCGGCACACATGGGTAGTGGACATGTGCTGAGCGCTAAAACTTTACAAAACAGATCGAAGGGACTGCGCAGATACACCGAAAAATTCATCAATTGGATTCGGGACAATGTATATGAATCAGTATTGCGTTGGTTGTTAAAATGGCGATATCTGGCCTTGTCATTTCCATTGGCAGCCACTATTATCACCATAGGTCTTTTAGAAGGTGGATTCATTAAAAATACTCTTTTCCCACGGGTCGATTTTAATCGTTTTGAAGTTAACGTGGCCTTCACTCCGGGTGATGGTGAAAAGCAGACCGAGGAGTTTCTTGAACGATTCGAAAAGGCTATTTGGGAGGTCAATGACGAGTTGAAAGTAAAAATTGGTATCGAAGAAGACATTATTGAAAGGGTTTCCCGCTCAATTGGCTCTTCATTTAATGGATTGGAATCAGGAGCACATGCCGGTTCTTTGGGCGTTTTTCCCAAAGATATGGAAGATATGCCACCTACCGAATTTGAATTGAGTGGTTTTTCCATTGCTCAAATGGTAAGGAAAAAGATTGGACCGGTACCGGAAGCTCGAAAATTTACGGTTGGTGGACAAAATCGTTGGGGAGCACCGGTTTCCATAAGTGTAATGGGACGCAATCTGGAAGAATTGGAAGCGGCCAAAAATATGCTAATGAGTGAGTTGACGAATTTGCCTGACTTAAAGGATATTACCGAGAATATCGCTTTGGGTAAACAAGAAATTCGTATTGAGCTAAAACCGAAAGCTTACCTTCTGGGGCTCGACGAGGCCACCATTTTGAATCAGGTAAGGCAAGGCTTTTATGGTGGTCAGGCTCAGCGTTTACAAGAAGGACGCGATGAATTGCGTGTGTGGGTTCGATACCCCGGAGAGGATCGTAAAAACATTGGGCAGCTTGAAAAGATGAAAATTAAAACGGCATCGGCCGAATATCCACTTTCGGAGCTCGTTGATTATACCTTGAAGCGTGGACCGGTTGCCATTCAACGATTTAATGGATCACGCGAAATACGGGTTGAAGCAGAAACGGTTGATCCTTATGCACCTGTACCTGATATTTTGGCTACGGTTTCGGAAACCATTGTACCAAAAATATCGGCACAATACCCGGGGGTTAATTTTGTTTATCAGGGCCAGCAAAAATCAAGTAATGAGGCAATGGCAAAAATTAAAAAATATTTTTCCATTGCATTTTTAATCATTGTTTTGATCATGATGTTGCACTTCAAATCAGTGGGGCAGCCATTCATTATATTGTTGATGATTCCGCTTGGAGTATTTGGCGTTTTCTGGGGACATGGAATCCATGGCAAGGCCTTATCGATGATGAGTTATTTTGGAATGGTGGCACTGACCGGTGTTGTGATCAATGATGCTATTGTGTTTTTGTCGCGTTATAACGATTTGTTAAAACGAGGGTACAAAGTTAAAGAAGCCATTGTACAAGCAGGACGGTCGCGTATACGGCCTATTTTACTGACCACAATTACCACTGTTTTGGGGGTATATCCAATTGTCCTGGAGAAAAGTATTCAGGCACAATTTCTGATCCCCATGGCTCTTTCGTTGGTTTATGGTGTGGCATTTGGTACCATGTTTATTTTGGTTTTTTTCCCGGTATTAATCCATTTGCTGAATGACTTTCTGGTTTATACGAGATATTTACGAACAGGTATAAAACCAGAACGTGAAGATGTGGAATATGCCATTATTCATATGAAACGAAAAATTGAAGGATTGGATATTGATCCATCTAAAATGGTAGGTAATATTGATATTGATTTTACCGATCACATTGCTCATCCTTCAAAAAATAATGAAAATGATGAAGATTAGTATAGTTATAGGATGTTTGCTATTGGGGCTAACTGGTTTAGGCCAAACCAATTTATCGTTGTTGGATGCCCTTCAAAAGGCCTTGGAAACGAATTATTCCATTCGAATTCAGCAGATGGATGAAGAGATTGCCAAACTCAACAATCACTGGGGAACAGCCGGACGCTATCCGACTATTTCGCTATCGGCTAATTCGAATAATAAAGCTGATTTTAATGCAACAGACAATTATAATCAATACCAGTTGTTGGGTGGAGTTAATCTGAACTGGACCTTGTTTGACGGATTTCGGGTAAGTATTAGCAAGCAGCGGCTTGATGAATTGGAAAATCTGACCAAAGGATACACTGCAGTTTTGATTGAAGGAACTATTCAATCGCTTATTGCAAGCTATTATAATGTTTTGTTGGAGGAAGAAATTCTGAAAGTGTATAAAGAGAATGAACAACTTTCGAAGGATCGTGCAGATTACCAGCAAATGCGAAAGGATATTGGGAATGCTGTAAGCTATGAAGTTTTGCAGGCTACAAATGCCTATTTGGCTGATAAAGCTGCAGTCCTTTTGCAGGAAGCTAACTTAAAATCCTCCATGCGCGAACTTGTTTATTTGATGGGAGAAGAATCCGGATCCTATACCTTAACGGGGCAATTAATCGCAGAGGATCAAAACTACGAATTGGACGAGTTGCATGCTTTGATGATTGAAAATAATAAGAACCTGAAAAATCAATACATCAATCAATCCCTGGCAGAAAAAGCAATGGCGCTGGCGCGAGCAAATTTTTATCCAAAACTGTCCCTTTCCACCGGAGTTCAGGCCGTTAATCTGAATCAAAATTATGCAAATGGCGCTGATTTTAATTCCACATCCTCAAATGTTTATGGTAATTTAAGTTTGAGCTACAACTTATTTAACGGAGGAGTTCGGAAGCGTGCTGTTCAAATTGCAAAAATTGAAGAAGAAATCAACACCATTGAAACCGATGAGATGAAAGTTAGCCTTAGCAATCAGTTGGATAACTTGTACGACTATTATCAAGCTCGGGTAGGCATGTATGAGCTTTCACAGGAACGTTTGAAGGTGGCACAAATTAACCTTGAAATTTCGGACCAGAAATTTAAGGCCGGTACCATTAATTCATTCAATTTTAGAGATGTTCAACTTAGTTATCAGGCAGCGGCAATTGATCAATTAAATGCGATATATAACTTGATTGATGTTCGAACCTCGCTTCTACGTTTAACCGGGGGGATCATTGAAGAGTCTGTCACAAAATAAGATATAGCCGGATATAACAACCGGCTTTTTTCTTTTTTTGATTGTGATGAAGTCCACTGCACTTGCGACTGTTTATTTTACTTTATATAAATTTGATGCTTAGATTTGTGAATGGTGTTTAGTTGTGATAAAAACATGCTAGCAATGAATGTTACGATAAGACAAATAGAACTTGATGAAATTGATTTAATCATTCAAGTAGTGAATCATCTTCCTGAATTTAGTTCGATTTTTTATAAACAAGATCTTCGTCGAAAACTCGAAAAACGAGAATCAATTTTGCTGGTTGCCGAACAACACAATCAGCCAATTGCATGTATTGTGTGTTACAATCGTTACTATGACGCTTCTGTATTTATATGGCAAGTAAGCGTTTTGCCTGAATTCCGTAATCATGGAATTGCAAATACTTTATTTTTGGAAATGGAAATCATTGCCCGACGAAGATTATTTTTAAGCATTAGAATGCAGGCTCGAAACAAAGATCAATCCCTTTTGTATTTTGCCTTGAGGAATCAATTTGAAATCAATGGTTTTCATGCAAATGAGCATCGCAGCGAATCTAAAATTGTATTAATTAAAATGCTATGAATAAAGAGGACGAGATGGTAACTTGTAAGACCTGTGGACAAAGTTTTAAAAAAGAGGATTTAAAACGTTCATGTGGAAATTGTTTTGCTTGTTTTTCGTGCGAAATCTATATTTGCTACAATTGTGAAGCTGAAATAGTTGTGGTTCCTATGCAGAAAAAATCTAAGTGATGTTGCGATAGGGTAATTCTACATAAAATTTTGATCCTACATTAACTTCACTTTCTACCCATATTTTTCCTTGGTGCAGATCAATAAATTCTTTGCAAATGGCCAAACCAAGTCCGGTTCCACGTTCGTCGTTCGTTCCTCGTGTTTTAATGTTTGAATGCAGTTTAAAGAGCTTATTGATGTTTGACTTTTTGATGCCTACACCATTATCTTCAATGATGATTTGAAGTTTGTTTTTCAGCAAATTTGCATCAATCGTAATGTTGCCGCCGGCAGGAGTAAATTTAATGGCATTATTGGTGATGTTCCTGATTATGGTAGCTAGCATTTCCGTATCGGCAAATACGGTAATTTCTTGATCAATTTTATTGCTTATAAGAATTGATTTTTTCGTTGCAGTTTTCAGTAAAAGGTCTATTGTTTCATTAATGATATCGTTCACGAGCAATTTTTGGGGTCTGAATTCAATGCTTTGACTTTGAGTTCTACTCCATTCCAATAAATTGTCCAACAGCCGATTCACTTGCTCACAAGAATTGTGAATCTCATCGGCATATTGTTTTCGTTCTTCAATATTTAGTTTGTCATATTTCAGGGCAAGCAATTGAGAATGACCTAAAATATGGTGGAACGGATTCCTTAGATCATGCGCTAAAATTGAGAAAAATTTATCTTTTGATGAATTGGCCTTAATTAATTCCAGTTTGGATGTTTGCAGGTCTTTATTCATCAATTGAATGTGCTCATTCATTGTTGTGAGCTGTATGTTTTGTTGCTCAATTTGTTTGTTTTTGTCAAGTAATACCTGATTTGCACGTCGCTTTCTGTTGTAATAAATGACATAGAAATAGATTACAATTAGTAAAAAAATAAGGAGAATTATGCTTGCAAAGTGCTGTAAGTTCGCTTTTTCTAATTTTATATCCTGTGATAGTTTTTCGTTCTTTAGTAAATTGATTTCGTTTTCCTTTTGGACTATTTTGTATTTGGTTTCAAGCTCAGTTTGATTTTTTTGCTTCTCGGCATTAAATAAACTATCGGTAGTTACCTGGTACAAGCTATTTAATTCATAAGCTTTTTTGTAATTGGCCTTTTGATATTCCATTTGGGCATAACCCTGGTAGGCCATTGCCAACACCTGATTAAACCGATGTTCCTTTGAAAGATCAATGATTTCCTGATAATTTTGTTCAGCAATTTTATAATTCCCTTTTTTTGAAGAGACAGAAGCCACTCCTAATTTTGCCTGTGAAATTCCCCAGTCATAATCATTTTGTTCGAAGCCCGCTAATGCCTTTGTATAATAATATAAGGCTGAATCGAGGTTGCGATTGTCCATTTCAAAGATTCCACCAATATTATTAATGATGAACGAATTTCTAAATTCATCTTTGAGGGCAACAAAAAGGCGACTGGCCTCAAGAAATGTCGCCAGAGATTGTTCTATTTGTCCCAAGTTTTTTTGTGCAAGTGCAACTGTATTCAGAACAGACCCTAGTCGCACTGAATCGTTAATTTCATGAGCTAGGGCAATGGCCTCTTTTGCCATCAAAAGTACTTCTTCGTGTTGCTTTGTGTCGCCATATACATTAATAATATTGGTGAGCAACACCATTTTTTCAATGTCGAGTTTGTAGCTGCGTTTTTTTATGTTGTTCAACAATTCAACTTCCTGAAGATAATATTGAAGCGTTTTTTCATTGTTTTGCTCAAAACTATAGATGAGGCCAATGCTATTGAGCGTCTTGGCCAGCATGAGTGTATCGGCCAGATTTTCAAAAAGGGGGAGAACTTTGAAATACAGCTGATGAGCTGAATCGTATTCCTGTTTGTAATAATAATAGTCTGCAAGATAATAGCCGAGATTCGCGTTCAAATAATCATTCTTTTCTTCCGAAGCCTTGTTCAGTCCTAATTCAATGACCATTTTTGCTTTATCAAGCTCTCCATTATTGACTAAATTGGCAGAATAGCTGATGTAGTGTTGCGCGTTTTTTAAAT
Organism: Prolixibacteraceae bacterium; assembly: GCA_041821245.1. GTDB lineage: Bacteria > Bacteroidota > Bacteroidia > Bacteroidales > Prolixibacteraceae > Roseimarinus. The sequence continues at coordinate 95,896 of JBGUEP010000010.1, read as the reverse complement.
TAAATGTATCGGGCAGCAACTGACTGCTTGAATCAGAAACTGCTAAGACATTCCCTATAATTATAAGAAATGCAACTTGAAAACTAAATACCCTTTTAAGCATAATGCCTTTTAAATCACCAGTAGAAGGAATCTAAAGTAGTAAAAATTATTTTCACTCTATTTATTTTTGTGCGAATGGACCAAATTCTTGTGTGAATGGGTACTTTTTTTTAGTAAAAGATTTTTTTTTTATTCTTTCGAGTCGTGCTTTTAATATATCTTGTATGACGAAAAAATAGTTCGAATCACTTAAAATATATCATCATGGATTTTATTCAGCTCGTCAACGAAAGATATTCTGTAAGAAAATACGCTAATCAAGCAGTTGAGCCGGAAAAGTTGGAAATTGTATTGGAGTCGGCCAGAAAGGCCCCATCTGCAGTAAATTTTCAGCCTTATAAATTATTTGTTGTTCAATCACCTGAGAAATTGGAGGCTGTTAAATCGTGTTATCATCGTGCTTGGATTCAGAATGCGCCAATACTCATTGTAGTGGTCGGCTTGCATCAAATGGCCTGGAAACGTGGTGTCGACGGGAAGGACCATACCGATATTGATGCGGCAATTCTCATCGATCATATTATGCTGCAGGCCACTGAATTAGGACTTGGAACGTGTTGGGTATGTAATTACGATGTGGCAAAATTAAGGGATACTTTGGAATTAAAGGAAACTGAAGAATCAATTGCCATTATTCCTCTGGGATATCCCGATAGCAAGGAAGTGCCGGTGAAAAAGCGAAAAGGACTCGACGAGTTGGTCATACATATTTAATAAAACAGGGGCTTTTTTAGCCCTTTTTTTTTGGTGGGTTTTCGATCATGTTTTTTAGATAAATTTCGAGTCTGTTTAATCCTTCCTTGATGTTATCCATTGAATTGGCATAGGAGAATCGGAGAAACCCTTCGCCATTGCTTCCAAAATCTACACCGGGAGTCACTCCCAGATGTGCTTTTTCCAGGATATCGAAGGCCAGGTGGTAGGAGTCTTTTGATAAATGGCTGCAATCAACGAAAACATAAAATGCTCCGGTTGGTTCTACAGGAATTTGGAACCCAAGTTCTTTTAAACGACTGATCATGTACAAGCGTCGTTCGTTATATATGGTTTTCATTCGGCTCAAATCATCATGGCATTCTTCAAGGGCTGTGATGCCACATTTTTGTGCCACTGAACTGGCGCAAATAAATAAATTCTGTTGCAATTTTTGGATTGGCCTGATGAGTTCATCCGGACAAATGCAATATCCCAATCGCAATCCCGTCATGGCATAGGCTTTAGAAAAACCACTAATGACCACTGCCTGTTTGCTGAATTCCAAAATGCTGTGCGCTTTTTCTTCATAAACTAAACCATGGTATATTTCATCGGAGATGACCAGCGGGCCTAAGGCTGATATTTGTCGAATGATATCCGGTTCCAGTAAATTTCCCGTTGGATTCATAGGTGAATTGATAAAAATGGCTTTCGTTTTCGAGGTGATTTTTTCCGCTATTTTTTGTGGTGAATATTGAAATCCATTTTCGGCAGAGACAGGAACCTCAACCACTTTACCGTGTGCAAATTTTATAAAATTTGAATAACAGGCATATCCCGGATTCGAAATAATTACTTCATCTCCAGGTTCAATTAGAGCTCCCAGGACCAGCATTATTGCAGGTGAAGATCCTGAGGTGATGATCACATTTTCGGGGTTTACAGCAACCTGATACGTCTTTTGATAATGTAAGGCAATTGATTTTCTCAAATTCATATCCCCTAAACTATGGGTATAATGAGTATTCCCGCTTCGAATAGCCCTGTCGGATGTTTCAATTAGTTTTGCCGGAATTGCAAAATCCGGCTCTCCAACTTCGAGATGAATAATGTGTAATCCGTTCTGTTCCATCACTGAAGCTTTTTCTAAAACTTCCATAACAATAAATGGGGTGATTGTTTCAATAAGTGGATTGATCATTGGAATGCATAAATTTTACACTAAAAGTAATGCTAATCTGGTTTAAATTGGCACCTAATTTAACAGCTTATAAGTTTTACAAATAATTTTTTTTGACAAAGAAATTACTAAATTTGAACACTTATAAAAAAAATCGCAATGAAGAGGAGGATTTTAATTGCTGTAATATTCTTAATTATAGTGGTACTTAAAGGATATGGTCAGGTGGAATTGATGCCAAATTTTGTTTCTACGCAAGAATTTGAAACATCTAAGGATATATGGCCAACCTTTACCAAGGGGGTGGTTCATTACGAAGCACAAATCATGTATATTTATGGTGAGGTGTATGTGACATCTGAAATGCCGGATAGTGCCAATCATACACTGCCGACTTTCCGATCGACTTATTTGTTGCCAATTTATAGTCAGTACAAAAAGAATCAAGGGAAAATCAACCCTAATTTTGACGACGAAATGTACTTATTTGTTGACATTAAATATGATCCCAAAAAGACCTACAATAAAATTTGGGAGCAACTAAGTCCCTATCATGAAATGTTGACTTACCGGGTTGGTCCACAGTGGCACGAAGGCAAATTGAAAGTCGTGTTTGTTGGCAATGCTCCAATGCGAACATTCCAGCAAGAGCGTGTTTGTTTTGTGGCAGCGCAAGGTACGGTTGCCGACCTTGAGAAAAACTACGACAACAAAGTAATGCCCCTTATTGGTATCGATTTTGAACATGAAGTAGACTGGAATGGTGTAGGTAAAATGCCCTTCGATAAATACATGGCATTTAAAGAAATTGTCCGTAAAACACATGAACAAGGTAAAAAAGTGAGGGTGTTTAATTCTCCTGATCAGGAAGCAATTTGGGATGTTTTATATACAGCGGGTGTTGATTTTATCAGTGGTGCCGATGCGGAGAAATTCCATAAGTTTCTGGAAACTAAGAAATAAAATTATTTTAACTATAAATAAAAAGGCTGTTCGAGTTAATTTGAACAGCCTTTTTGATTAACTTCCTAATAGTTTGCTTTGATCCCGAACTTATCTTTAACCATCAGTCTTTTGTGAATCAAATAGCCATCTACTATCGAAAATTCCAACAATAAATCCATAATTTGTTTTCGTAAGCATTTCTGGTATTTTTCTGAATAACCATTTCCACAAAATAGTTTTTCGGAATAGATTATCTCCCAGAAAAATGAAATTATCCTTAACTCCTTAATCATCAGAAACCAGGATCCGTGTTGGAATAGGTCTTATTTCACCAATTTGCAGCATTAAATAGATGCCCTTCATTTCTGATAAATTGATGGGCTTTGGAAATTCAATGTGGAAATCTCGCTGTGAGTTTGCCGGAATCGTGAGTCCGGCAATGGGGATTTCGATGAGTTGCTTCCATTGACTGTCCATGCGTTGATAAACGATAAACCGACTGTTGTTGAGTTGCTGATCTAACAAAACATCGTTTGTGTAAGGATTGCTGATGCTGACATCAATTGATTTACATTCCTTTTGCGGTATGTTGTTTAATGTTTTGAATGTGAGGTCGTAGTAGCTTTTGAAGTTGGGGATGATTTTGTAGTACCATGTTGATTTTGGTGTTTTAACTTTAATGGCGTCGGTGAATTGCGCACTGTCGCGGCTTACCATACATACCGACTGGCCGGTGAATTCCTCGTCGTGATTCCACAAATCGAATTGATTTTTTCGATACATACCTGAATTCAAACCTGAAACTTTTGGATCATTCACATACCAGGCATAGCGCGAAGCACGATTCCATGAATCCTGAAAGAGTACCGGGTAATCTCCAATTGCAGTTTTTAGGATTTCAGAATCGTTTTGCCATCCGGTGAATAGCCGCATGGCATAAATGTGACTGGCCAGAGGGGTGATTAAAATGATTTTGAACGTTAATAACAGGATGAAGTTTATACCACCACTGATGTAAATTAATTTTCGCCACCGCTCGGTTGTACTCAGGTATTTAAACGAAAGAATAAGTAATGGAATGAACGCAATCAGTGTCCAATGTGATTCAATGTCGCCGGAAAAGGTTGCAAAAAAGAAGAAAATGAAGGTACCCATTCCCACATATTTTAATGCTTTTTCGCTTTGTGTTTCAACTTTAATCACGGTAAGAACATATAAAAATAGCCAACCCATCCATGGTCCGGTTAACAAAAGTTGACTTAGCAAATAATTTAAAGTGACCCCAATGCGATAGGTATTTTTATGGCTGTCAATCAAATGGTATTTGAACGAAACGAAATCATTGGAAATTTGCCAATAGATGTGGGGAGATAAACAGACCACTATCAATAGAGCGTTTATCCAAAAATCTTTTTTAAGCATCCATTTTAGATTGGACAGAATGGTAAAACCAATTAGCAAAATGGCATGATACTTTGAGTAAATTAGCAAAGCCGATACCAACGCAAAAAGAAGGAGGTTTTTAGTATTGGGTGAATTTGTATATTTCTGATAGCTGAAAAAGAATACTACCGTAAAAAATAACAGTGGAGCATCGGGTGTGGTGATAAAGGTGTAGGGGTGTATTAAAATGATGGAATACATTAGTGCCCAAAATAACAAAGGCTTATTGGCATAAGGTTTTGATATCAGCCATAAAATGTAAGCTGAAATGGTTGAGAAAATAACCGTGACGATTCTGAGTCCCAGTATATTTTTAAAGATCAATTGTCCGGCATAAATCATCCACGCTACCATTGGAGGATGATCGAAATACCCAAATGCCGGGTATTTTGAGTACAACCAGTAATAGGCTTCATCGAAATGGATTCCCATTGTTGCGGCGGAGAACAGGTTCATGCCAAAAAACAATAATAGGCCAATCCAAAATAGATATGAAGTTTTATTCTTTTGAAGGTTTAATTTCATCATGTTTGGTTATTTTAGCATCCTGCATTTGTACTTTTTTATGGCAATTCAAATATAATGAAAAACAGATCTTATTCGATTAAAATGCTTGGATCTACTACTATCTTGCGTATGAAAATCTATCACCTTGTTTTGGTTCTTATAGGTATCCCAACTATTCTAATGGCTGAAACCAAGCCTTCAAAGGATTCCGTTTCTGTTCAATTTGGACAAGAAAAACGAAGTTCTGCGTTTTTTAAGGATCAGTATTTGCATAATAATCTGGTTCATTACCTCGATAATTACAGTGATTTTATTACTTATCAGGCCGAAACAACCGGTGATTTCCAGATGCCCGATTTGTTACTGTTTTCCATATCAGGAAATTCATATCGTTGGAATAAGTACGATGTGAATGGATTTCGGACCGATAATCGCTTTTTTCCCGGATCAAGCTATTTTAACCCCGATTTATATACCAATTCCTTAATAATTGATAGTTACGATACTCAATTGAGCTTTACAAGCGATGAACATATTAAAAATTCATTTGGTGTTAGATACAACAAAGGAGGCTTGGGCGGAATTTCTCCTTTGTCCGAAGAGCTGGTGAATTTGTACCATCCAACAGCGTCACAGCGCGTGTATCAACCCATCGAATATCGACGTCAAATGAAACATTCAGGGTCAATATTTCTAAATTACAACCTGAAAGCTCAGGGGCATACTTTACCTCAGCAAATCCAAATTGATGCCGGTACACGCATGCTGGTTGGTTTTAATTACGAAGGAATCGATAGTTATTACCCCGAAGATTTTTTGAAAGTTCAACTGAATGGTCAACTTCCCTTTAAATTAGGGGGATTGTTTGATGCAAGCCATTATATTGTCAATGTAGCCAATCGTCAAAACCTATTTACCGAATTAAATTTTGCCCGAAACGAATCGGCGTCTTACAGGAATATACAGGGGTCCTTGTATGGAACTAAACGTAAAAAAAATATTCGATATACTTCAGGAATAACTGCTTCCTTACAAAGCATACAGCACAATGACTTGAATTTTTCAAGGAATTTGATGGATCAGGATGGGGAAGCCTTCGAACCCTGGTATCCCGATGGAAATGTGCTTGAACTGACACATGCCTTTAATTTAAAAAAGGAATTGAACGAAGACCTTTCACTTGAAGTGGATGCCTTCAATTCATTGATTGACTTTCAGCCCACTGAAGAGCATTTTAATCAAACTTCTTATGCCGAGAATGTCAACCTCCCGTATCAGTCGCTCTATTTGTATGATTGGAGTAGTCAGCAATTTATGAGTGGCTTACTGGAGAACCGCGTGCGAATCAACTACAAGCGTGAGCTCAACAGTAATTGGTCCTTTCAGGGATTTGCCGACGCAACATTGGATGGGATGCTCATTACTGAAAAGTCGATGATCAGGCCGAATTGGCAACTCCAGTTGAATTTTAAATATCAACCTTCCGATCGTTTTTTACTGGAAGTGAATGTTGGCCGACGTCGTGTGGCTTTCAATTACGACCACATCCGCTTTTTCTCGAACGATTATTTGAATGGTCAACTTTATTTTTGGAGTGACGCCAACAATGATCGAACGTTTCAGGAGAACGAAAAAGGAGATTTCTTCACAACAACAGGAGGAAACCACCATAAGGCTGCTTCACAGTTGAAACAAGCCACCTATTTTGTACTTGATGTTCCAATGGAATATCGTTCTGGCCACCACACCTATTCGATGGTGAATACCTATAAAAAGTACAATCACCAATGGACCACACAATTTGACAAAGGTGCGGCAGCCTATGGAAATACGACTTCGGTTAACGGGCAGTCTATTTTTTATTTGAATTCCGGCGAAGCAAATTATGAGGTGCAGGAATATCCCGATGAATATTTCAGCGAGAGCACTTTCCTTCGTTTTGCAGTCAATTCGCCGTATTATTTTTCAAATACGCTAAAATATAAGTATGCTACCCGAAAAGCGGAGTTCTCCTTTTCGTGGACTTCCTACATCATGGCAGGGGTTTCTACCTTGGGAAACGGACCATTGCATAACAACATTGATGTATTGTCGGAAACATCGGCCAATCCCAACAGTCTTTACAAGTTGCTTGGCCGTTTGGATCAGGAAAGAGCATTGGTGGCGCGCATCTTCTTTTCTTATGCTATTAGTGACAATTGGAAGCTTGCCTTAACCGGTAAATTTAAAGATGGTCAGCCTTTTACCAACTTCCGAAGCAAATTGATTGAAAATGAAGCCGGCAATACGCAATTGGCCATTTGGAGCAGACGAACCAAAGGGATTAACCCGTTCACTCATGAGTTTGGCAGTCGGGACGATGCTTTTTTTAATACCGAAATCAGAGTATCCTACAGCAATAGTTGGGGGCAAATGCCTTTCGATATTCAGCTGATGATTTATAATATTTACGATTTTGGAACTGAATTGGTGGAATATTCCTTTCAGCCCGATGAAACATCGACCCGATATGCCATGGAAATAAATATTCCCAGAGGTCTTATGCTTACGGCGCATTTTTATTTTAATTGAGGGATGGAGTATTCAGTGGGTTTAGTTAGTTTTGATCGTAGATAATTCCTTTAATTTAGACAAGAAGATGAGAGGATTCGTTGTATTTTTATTTGTTTTTATGGTTGCCCATGTGATGGGGCAGAACATTGATGTTGAAGCAAAGTATAAAGCGGTTTTCGACAACCGGGAATATTCCAAGCCATATAATTTTGAAAAGGAAACCATTGCCGGATCACAGTTGAATGTGGAATTCGGCCCAAAATCGAACAACGAACACCGTTTTCGCGCAGGCTTAAATTATTTCTATGAATTTGGGAGTGATTTTCTTGAATTGAAACCTAAGCCAATTCTTTATTATGCCTATAATTATCAGGACACTAAATTCCTCTTTGGATCGTTTTCCCGTGATGAGGTTCCCCGTTTTCCCGATGCTTTGCTATCCGATAGGTTCATGTACTTTTATCCTACCATTGGTGGTTTAATGTATCAAAAAAACACAAAAAATTATGGCGTAAGCGTAGTTGGTGATTGGGTGAGCAGGCAAACTGAAATTCGGCGGGAACAATTTATGATTTCCATAGCCGGAGCATTGCATCCGGGTAATTTGATCATGGAAATTTATTTGAATCAATTTCACAACGGAGGTAGAACAATTCCTTCTGTTACGGATTATATTGACGATTATTTAAGCGGCGTTGCCCTGTTTGGATTCAATTTTGCAAATTTATCAGGGCTTGATAAAGCGGAAATAAAAACCGGAATTTTGACCACAACGCATCGCGACAGACAAGTAAGCCGGGTACATGTGATTGCTCATTCCAGTTACTCCGAAATTTTATTGGAATCACATCGGGTAGGGGCCGAGATCCATTTGAAATTTGGCGGATTACATCAAACGGCTTTTGGCGATGATTTCTACGAAACCGTTAATAATTATGTTCGGACCAACATCTACTTTGTTCTTTTTCATACCAGTCAGCTTGATGCGCATTTTACCTGGTCATTGCATACCTATAAAGGAATAGTGGATCATCAGCAGATCATTAGTTTGAGTTATTTGATTCGTTAATCCTTACGAAGAATTAAAACAAACACAATTCACTGTAGAGTCGTTGAATGGGTAGGCCCATTACATTGAAGTAAGACCCCACGATACGTTCAACCCCAATATGTCCAATCCATTCTTGAATTCCATAGGCTCCGGCCTTATCATATGGTTGATATTTTGTTAGGTAATAATCAATTTCTTCGCTTGTTAAAGTTTTGAAGAACACATCGGTAATGGAAGTAAAAGCTACTTGTTTATTTTTGGAAAGCAGATACACTCCGGTAGCTACCTGATGCCCTTTTCCTGAAAGTTTCATGAGCATTTCGAAGCCTTCGTTGTAATTGGCCGGCTTGCCCAATACTTCATTGTTGATGGTAACTATGGTATCGGAAGTTATGATCAGGTCGTTCTCTGAAAGTTGATTTTGGAAGGCCTGTGCTTTTAATTTTGCCAAATATTCAGGTACCTCATTGATAGGTAGATTGTTTGGGAAAACTTCCTCCACTTCAATTAATTCCACCTCGAATTGAATTCCTAATTCAGCCAATAATTGTTGGCGTCGTGGCGATTTTGAAGCAAGGACAACATGAAATTTGTTTAAATTTTCAAGCATAAACGGCTAAAATGAAGAGTTGTAAAAATCAATGGATTTCATCCATTTTCCTTGTGCTCGCAGTACTTGTTCAATAACATCACGTACACAGCCTTCTCCGCCATTGCGATCGGAAATGTATTTTGAAATGGATTTGATTTCTGTAACGGCATCAGCCGGGCAGGTAGGAACACCAACTTTGCTCATGACTCCATAATCAGGTAGATCATCGCCCATATACATAATATCTGAAGCTTGGATGCCTGTTTTTTTGAGCCAGTCCATATAACATTCTTCCTTATTACTTACAGCCAAATAAATGTGTTCCACTCCCAGTTTTTGATAGCGTTTGCGCAGATTTTCACTGCGCCCACCACTGATAATCGCTATTGGAAATTTATTGTCCACCGCATTTCTAATGGCAAAGCCATCCTTGATATTTGCGGTTCGTACCGGTTCTCCCTCACTATCGAGAGCCAGAATATCTTTGGACAACACACCGTCGACATCAAAAATAAATGCTTTAACGTGTAAAAGTTCTTCTTTGAAAAAGGCCATGGTTTACTGTTTTGGTAGTTTCTGATACTCAGTGATGCTTTCGCTCATAAAACTATATAATTTTTTCAATTTAGGTTGACTGTTTAACATGGACAGATGTTCCAGCATAATATTTTTATCATTGCGGGCTGCCGGCCCTGTTTGTGCAGCGCGAGGTGTCATGTTCTTTACTTTCGATGCTGTTTCGGCAATGAGGGGGTATAGTATATCGAAGGGAAGATCTTTTTCCTGAATAATTTCACTGGCCAATGCGTACATGTGATTGGTAAAGTTACTGACAAAAACAGCTGCTAAATGCAATTGTTTGCGTTGTTCCGAGTTAATCAGTCGTACGTCTTTCGAAATTAAACTGGCTAATTCAATAAGGGTTTCTTCATTCGTTTGATTATTGGCTTCAATGCAAAATGGAATTCGGTTAAAGTTTACGTCTCTAAATTTCGAAAATGTTTGAAGAGGGTAAAATACTCCGTAACTATTGGAAAATTGCTTGAGTGCCTCAAGAGGAATGCTACCGGCTGTGTGTACGACCAGTTTATTTTTAAAATCAACGTTGGCCAATAAATCAGTCATCACCATATCGCTAACCGAAACAAGATAAATGTCGGCATCGGGAGTGATTTTTTCTGTTTTGGTAATGTAGTTGCATCCTATGAGTCGCGCAAGAGTCAGCGCTGAGGTGACCGTACGGCTATACACCTGAATGATTTCAACTCCTTTATTGTGTAGCTCAAGTGCAACCCTTGTTGCCAAGTTTCCTGCGCCAATTAATGCTAATTTTTTCCCCATCGCTATAAGTTTTGTACAAAGATAGAAGAACGGGTAGAACGATGGATTGTTTAAACTGCTTTATTCAATAATGTACAATACATGTAAACCTGTTCCATTCAATAGATAATGAACCGACGAAATGTTTTTTCGTTTCAGAAAATGACTCTATTTTTGGCAATTGTATGCATTTAATTTCGAAAAGAGGGAAGGAATCGAAAAAGCTTTCAACTTCTTAACACTTGATTTGTTTTAAGTGAATAATAATTCTACGATGCACATTTGCACACACTAAACCACATGTATTATGGTAGTTTTTATTGAATCCTATTTTTTAGAACTCTGGCAGCTCACCATTGAAATGGCTCCTTATCTGTTATTTGGCTTCCTTTTTGCCGGCTTGTTGCACATTTACCTGCAGAAAGAGAAGGTGGGACGGATGTTGAATGGTAACAATTTTCGATCGGTATTGAATGCTACATTATTGGGTATTCCTTTGCCCTTATGTTCTTGTGGAGTAATTCCTGCCGGATTATCGTTTCATAAAAATGGCGCATCAAAAGGTTCAACAGTGTCTTTTTTAATTTCGACGCCACAAACCGGAATAGATTCCATTTTAGTGACCTATTCATTATTGGGATTACCTTTTGCTATTATTCGACCTATAGTGGCGCTTCTTACGGGTATTACCGGAGGTCTGTTTGCCAATAAAATAAGCAAGAATACTGCTGCAACACCAGTTGTTGCAAAGGATAGATATGCTCATTTAAGTTTTTTCGGTAAAATGAAAACGGCCGTAAAATACGGTTTTGTTGAATTTATACAGGATATATCAAAATGGTTGGTCATTGGATTGTTACTTGCTGCCTTGCTTGCGGTAGTTATCCCTGACGATTTCTTTACGCAATACATCGATTATCCTTGGTTAAACATGTTGTTGGTTTTAGCGGCTTCAATCCCTCTGTACATTTGTGCAACAGGATCGGTTCCAATTGCGGCAGTATTGATCATGAAAGGACTTTCCCCCGGAGCGGCTCTGGTATTTTTAATGGCCGGGCCAGCAACGAATATTGCTACCATGACGGTTTTATGGAAATCGATTGGAAGTAAAGCAACATTGGTTTATCTGGCAACTATTGTAGGTGGTGCATTAATTTTTGGTTTTCTTATAGATTCGTTTTTACCTGCCCAATGGTTTGCCTTTACCGGAGAGATGCATGCACACCAGCATGTTCTTCCCAATTGGTTAGGTATGGTGTCTGCAGTTGTACTGATTGCATTGGTCGTTAATGGATATATTTTGAATTATTTAAATACAAAAAAGATGAAAGCAAACGAATTTAAGTTTGACAATATGATGGTTGTTCAGAAGTATCAGGTTGAAGGTATGACCTGCAAAAATTGCAAGGCCCATGTAGAAAGAGACCTTGCCGAAATAGAAGGTATTGATGGTGTAGTTGCCGATTTTACTTCTGGTGAAGTAAGTATTACCGGAAATAAAATTGATATTGAAAAGGTAAAATTGGCCGTTGAACGCGGTGGATATACCTTCAAAGGGAAATTATAGGGCGCATCAAAACTGATGGCGCTTAAATACTGGTCTGGGATTTCATCAAGTGCTTACTCTATTTTAAACCAGTCAAAGTCAGCGCTTCCCTTGCTTTCATTTATGTTCGGATTGATACAGAATATTCCCACTTTGGCGCCAATCCAAACTCCTTGCTTAGCTTGAAATTTTCTGCCAAGCACCTGATAATCTATATCGTTGTTACTATAACTAAAGGTGCATAAACCATCTTCTGCCACATCAACTTTCAGGTATAGCGTATTACCAGCCGAAACTGATTCAATGACTTGTGTTAAATCTTCACATTGCTGGTAGGCCCCTTCATATACTCCAAGTTCTATTTGTTGATCATTTTTAGTTAAGGCGATGTAGGCCCATTCTTTACCCATAATAACCAAACCACAGCGGTCGCCGTTTAATTCGCCATTGAAGTGTACTTTCGTTTTTGCAGTAAAAGCAGGAGCCGGAAATTTCTGCAGCAATAAATTAGGCACAAACCAAAAATTTCCATTTTGTGAATGATTTTTCACTGCATTTAAGCGCATGAATCCAGGGTTGGCTTGTAGCGAAAACCAATTCTCTTTCCAGTTGGCATGCCACTGCCATTGCAATCCAAGTTTTTCAGAACTAAACTCATCGGAAGTTTGGGGAAGTTCTTGCGGATATATTTTTCCAACATTGGGCTTTTTACTGGTCAATACAGGTTCGCCAATGCCATCGTTATTAGCATCGATGCCCATCATTGGCCAATCGTTCATCCAGCTTACCGCTTGTAAATGCACAATTCTTCCATACAAACCTTTGTCTTGAAAATGGGCAAACCACCATTCGCCGGATTCAAGTTCTACCAGCCCTCCCTGATGTGGCCCGTTAATTTCCGAATTACCCTGATGCAGGATAATTTTAGATTCATACGGACCATAGATATTTTTCGATCGCAGCGCGGTTTGCCAGCCTTGCGGAACACCACCTGACGGCGCTAAGATGTAATAATAATTGTCCTTTTTCATGAATTTAGGACCTTCAATGGTCGGCAGATTGGCATCTTTGACAATGGAAACTCCATTGTCCAGAATTTTTTTCCCGTCGGAACTTATGCGATGTAAAAATAATTCGTCGCCGCATAGTTTGCTTCTGACCAAATAGGCCTGTCCATCTTCATCCCATATGGGACATGGATCTTCCCAGTTGTCTACTTTTTCAACAAAGTTTAACTCCCACTTATGGGCCGGATGATCGGTTTGAGCCATAAAAAGCCCATCGTGTGGAGTGCAGAAATAGACAAAATACATTCCATTGTGAAAGCGTATGGATGGTGCCCATGAACCTAATCCATGTGCGGGTTTATCGTAGTTGGGCAAAGGCAATCGATCATAAACATAATTGATTATTTTCCAGTTGATGAGATCATTGGAATGTAATACAGGGATGCCCGGAGAACAGTTGAAGCTGGATGCCACCATGTAGAAATCTTCTCCAACCCGAATGATATCAGGATCGGAATAATCGGCATAGATGATGGGGTTTTTGAATTCCTGTTCATTTATATTAGGGTTCCATAACTGTGCAAATGTCGGTTGTATAAGTAGTAAACCAAAAATAATTGAAATCGGTACTGTTTTCATCGTATAGGGTTTATTAGGCTTCAGTATTCTTTTGATCAACAGGATCGAAGCGTCGAATTTTAAAGTTAAGATAAGCCACTAAGATAGACATCAGTGGGCTAATCAAATTAAAAAAGGCATAAGGTAAATACGAAACGGTGGAAACTCCCAATACCTTTGCCTGAGTAGCTCCACAAGTATTCCATGGTATAAGTACCGAGGTCATGGTTCCTGAATCTTCGAGTGTTCGACTTAATAGCTCTGGTTTTAATCCCTTTTTAGCATATGAATTTTTAAACATGCGACCCGGCACAACAATGGAGATGTACTGATCGGAAGCTGTCGTATTAAAAAAGATACATGATATAACTGTCGCAGCCACCAGTGAACCTGTTGTTTTGGCACGTTCAACAATTGGCCGGGTCATTCTTTCAAGTAAACCACCCGCTTCCATGACGCCACCAAAAACCATGGCCGTTAAAATCAGCCAAACGGTATTGAGCATTCCCTTCATGCCGGTTGTGTTGAGCAACTCGTTCACAACCATGTTGTCGGTTTGTAGCGAAACATCACCGAACATGGCTTGCATTACCCCTTTGTACGAGGTCACCAGGAACGAACCGTCGCCACCAACCTGTTGGACAATGTCTGGTTGAAAAATGATGGCAAAAAGACCACCCAGTAGGGTGCCAACCATCAGAGAGGGGAGAGGAGGCATTTTTAAAACAATGACAGTGAACAATAAAACAGGAACCAGGAATAGCCATGGAGAGGTATTAAAAGATGCTGCAATGGCGTCTTGAACCACTGAAACATCAACGGCTTTGGCTTCATAATCATAGCCAAAACCAATTCCCAGAAAAATGATCAGGGTAATGGTCATAGATGGAACCGTTGTATAAAGCATGTAGCGAATATGAGTAAATAAATCGGTTCCTGCCATTGCCGGTGCTAAATTGGTGGTGTCGGAAAGTGGTGACATTTTATCGCCAAAATAAGCACCTGAAACAATCGCCCCAGCAACCAGGGCTTCATTGAAGCCGAGTGCCTTGCCAATACCTAACATGGCCACACCAATGGTGGCAATGGTTGACCAGGAGCTTCCGGTCACCAGTGAAACAATGGAACATACGACAACCGCGGTGACAAGAAATACTTTTGGATGGATGATATCTAAACCGTAATACACCATGGTGGGAACTACTCCGCTGATCAACCAGGTTCCTGCAAGTGACCCGATAAGTAGCAATATAAGCATGGAAGGCATAGCCGAACCGATGGTCTTGATGATGCGATGATTAATGGCATCCCACGTTAAACCCAGGCGATGAGCGATGATGATTCCGATAGAAGCGGCTAATAGTAAAGCAATTTGATTGGGGCCGTCTAAAACATCGTCGAACAATAAAACATTTGATGTTAATAAAATGACTAAAGCAATGATTGGAATGAGTGCAACAAATAGCCCGGGCTTTTTAACCATATCAATTATAAATTAGTGCAATGTAAAAATGTAGAATGCTTCGTTAATAAACAAGATTTCAGGCCTGAATACTTCATCGCTTATCGTATTTGCAGGTTTTATTTCCATCCGATCAATAATAATGGAATGAAGAGTTGACATTTGCCAATGATAAAGCTAAATTTAGCAAGGTAAGTGAACTGGTTATAAGTTTATGTCTCGAATCCTGATCGGAATAATTCTTTGCCTTTTGCTTAATGTAAATGCCCGAGCACAGAAGTCCTCCGGATATTTTTACATTACTGGAAGCGTTAAGGTGGAACAGGGATTGGTTGACGATACACGTATACAAGTCTCTAGCGATGGAGTCTTGCTTAACAATGTATTGGTTAATCGAACCGGTAATTTCCGTATTAAACTCGAATTAAACAGCATTTATCAATTTAACTTCAGTAAAATTGGCTTCTACGCTAAAACCATTGAAATTGATGCTCATGTTCCTGCTGAGATTTGTAGTTCTGACTGTATCTTTCCACCCTATCAACTTTCTTTGATGCTGTTTAAAAAAGTGCCTGGTGTAGACGAATCAAGCGATGAAGTGGGGCATATTTCTTACAATGCTCAAATCGATAATTTTGATGCCGAACTCATCAAGTCCAAGTCGCCCCTCAAGTCAGAATTATCGAATATGCTTAAAGAGGTGAAGCAAAAAAGTGAGTTGTACGAAGTGCAATCGCAAAGAGTAAAAAACGAAAAATATAAACAGGCTATTGTCGAAGCCGATCGACTTTATCAACGTAAAGATTATGAACAGGCCATGCGCCGCTATCGTGATGCCGTATTGTTAGTTCCTGAAAATGAATATTCCAGAAATCAAGTTAATGATGCTTATTCAAAATTGATTGGTATTGAATTGCAGGAAACATTGGGGCCGGTTACCGATGTTAATTTCATGAAATACTTGAATTATGGCGACTTGAAATTTGGTGAGAGAGAATACACAACGGCCAAAGTCTGTTTTGAGAAAGCACTACAAATCAGGCCCGATGATGCCTCAATAAAAAGTAAACTGTACAATTGTTACGCAGAAATAAAAGCCTTGCAAAATTTAGCTTTGACTGAAATACAGCATCGTAAAGTGGCTAATGAAGCACGGAGAATTAAATATAACGAATTGGTTCAGCAAGGCGACGAACAATTTATGACTGAGCAATATGCCACTGCCAAAGATTACTATGCTCAAGCCGCAAATCAAATAAAGGAAAGTTCTTATGCTGTATTGATGATTAATAAAATTGATGAGCTCATTTCTGATGATGATGCCGCACTTCGGCTATCTAAAGAACGTGACCTTGCTGAAAAACAACGACTGCTGAAAGCTAGAAATCAAGCGTTTCAGGATGCGGTTTCAGAGGCCGACAGGTTATTTCAACAGCGTCTTTACAGCGAGGCGATTGAATATTACGAGTTAGCCCTGTCCATAAAAAGCTATGAGATTTATCCAACACAACAAATCAGATTGATACGATCAGTGCTCGCCGATTTGCAATTAAGAGGAGAAGAATACAACCGTTTATTGCGTGACGCCGATTCCAATTTCTCAAATCGAAATTATAAAGAAGCCCGTGATTTATATGAAAGGGCTCACAATTTAATCACCAACGAGAAATATGCACTTCAAAAAATATCGGAAATTGATCGTTTACTTTCCATGGGACAGAAGGAAGATGCAATTGATCAACGCTATAACGCCTTTGTGCTGGCAGGTGATCAGTTGTTGGGACAAAATAAATATTCTGAGGCTCTTGCTTCCTATCAGCAGGCCACCATGCTCAAGCCCAATGAAGATTATCCTAAACAACAGATTAAAAAAATACGTGATATTCTGTCCCGTGAAACGGATGAGCAGAAACGAAAACAACAAGTGCAATCCGATTACAAGCAGCTTATTTTGTTGGCAGATGATGCGTTTACCCAGCAATCCTATGCCGGGGCTCGTTCACTTTACCAGGAGGCTTTGGAACTCATTCCCGGACAAGAGTACCCCTCTCTTCAAATAAAAAAAATTGATGGTATTTTAAGAGAAAAGTCGAAACAGCCCGTATCTACTTCAAAATTAGATCAGATTGATTTTGCCCACCTGGAAAATATTTCACAGGACGATCGGAGAGCCGCATACAATGAGGCCATGGAGCGAGGTAATTCTTTCATGAAATCGCAAGATTGGGGTATTGCCCGTTTATATTTCCGAAGAGCTCTGGCCTTATATCCCAGTGATGAAATAGCAAGCACTAAAATCGCTGAGGCTGATCAGCAAATATTGGGCGATCATGTAAACGAAGCCAAATATGCTGAAATGATTAAAAAAGCTGATGAGGCATTTAAAACGGGTGATTTTGGTGTGGCTAAATTTTATTATGCAAAAGCAAAGGAAGCAAATCCAGACGATGAGTATGTGAACGATCGCTTGAATGTGGTCGCTAAACTCGCTGAAAATACAGCCAATCGAATGTCAAACAAAGAGTTTGATATGAATGTGAAAAAAGGAGATGATGCTGTTGCTGCGCAAAATTATTCTGTAGCGCGCTACTTTTACCGAAAGGCATTGAGCATTAAGCCTACTGATTTGGATTTGAAGAAAAAACTGGATGATGTTGAGGCTTCGGTGAATAAAAAATAAAATTAATAATTGAAAATAGTCTGAAAGGAACAATGAGTAGTTTGCAATCATCAATAAAGAAAAATCTACAAGAAATTATATTTGAGGCCGATACGAAGGCGGGCAAACGTTTTGACGTATTGCTCTTCTGGGCAATAGGTTTGAGTGTACTTGTAGTTACACTTGAAAGTGTTCCTTCTTTAAATCAAAAATATGCAGTTTATTTTCACATTGGTGAATGGATATTTACAGGATTGTTTACCGTTGAGTACCTACTTCGAATCTACTCGGTTAAAAATCCACTGAAGTACATTTTTAGTTTTTATGGTTTGGTTGATTTGCTTTCGATTTTACCGTCTTTTTTAGGCTTGTACTTTTTTACTTCTCATTCGCTGAGAATGATTCGGGTACTCCGTTTATTGCGGGTATTTCGGGTTTTAAAATTGATGAGTTTTACCAAACAGGCGCAACAGCTGAGATTAGCACTGGAAGCCAGTCGACAAAAAATCATTGTGTTTCTTTTAATGGTGGTCGTTTTAGTGGTTATTCTTGGAACATTAATGTACATGATTGAATCGCCGGAAGATGGCTTTACGTCCATCCCCCGAAGTATTTATTGGGCTATTGTAACTTTAACTACGGTTGGTTATGGCGATATCACTCCTCAATCCGTCCTGGGCCAATCATTGGCCTCTCTCATCATGATTACCGGATATGCAATTATTGCCGTTCCTACCGGAATTGTCACAGCTGAGATGATGAAGAGTAGTAAAACAGCAGAAAATACTCAATCATGTCCTGCCTGTAGTAGGGAAGGACACGCCGATGATGCTGTTTACTGTAAATATTGTGGTAGCCGTTTATAGAATGAAAGCCTTCGAAAATAGATTTCAAAGGCTCCGGTTTTATATGCTGAATTTTTATTAGTCAGCATGGTAAGTATCATATGTTGAAGTTGTTGCTGCTTTCAAATAAAGCAGGTTGAGCATAGACCATTTTTATGTTTCACTTTTTATGATTTCCGTTTTTTCTGTAGTAATAAGATACTTCCCGCAAGAAGTAAAATTGTATTCAAACTTCCTACCGGAACAGGATTACCGCTTGGGCCCGAAGGTGGCAAGGGTTGTGCTACAATTATTGTACTTGTCAGTAAAATAATCAGTAGTGCAGTTATTGTTTTTGATTTCATGATTTCTATTGGTTTAGGGATTAGTTGATGTTTACTTTGTAATGCGTGATTTCATTTTTATTGATCAATCGAACAATATAAATTCCTGATTCATTTGGACATTTAGCGAAGCCTTCTTTTCCAATCATTTTTCCTTGAAAGATCTTTTTTCCCGATAAATTGAAGACATTAATTTCACCGTCGATATCAACTATTGATTTAACAACAATTGTTTTGTTTGAAGAATAAACCCAAATTTGAGGACAAGTTAAAATGGAATGGTGAGTAGCCATTTCGAAGCTTAGTTGAAACTGATAGGAGTTCAGTCCTTCCGGTGCATCAAATGAAAAATCGGAATGATCAAGATCAATTAAGTTTTTATCAAGATCAATTAATCTGATGCGATAATCGTTAAATTGATCAAGTTTTTCCATTAAACGAATGACGTATCTTCCTGCCTGTTTTGTTTCGATGTTCAGCATGATGTTGTTTTCCAGTGAATTGGTCTGATTGAAAACCAATGCATGACCGTCTGTTGTCGAGGTGTATATTTGTGGGGTTAAACTCCTTGCTAAAAGTTTATGGGCATCAAAAGGATCAAATCCTTCTTGCGCCATTTCGTTGAAAAAAACTACTGTTTCATCTGTTAATGAGTCCAATGCAACTTGTATTCTTAAAACAGGGCTTACCGGTTTTGATTTGTAAAAATCCTGCGCGGTATTGACAGTGGCATTTAATGGAAGATCAAAATCACCACCAATTAAGGCTTCAACAAAAAATCCTTGCATTGGTGGAATGTATTTGGAACCTCCTGATGGATTTGTGGTTCCGTCGCTGTTTATGGCAGTATAGCTTCCTGTTGCCGGGTTGTATATTTGAGCACATCCTCCCTGTACATTGGAATGTTGGATCGTTGCATTCGACCAATCAATCGGTGCTAAATATGGATTTCCAATCAGGTTCCAGTTATTCATATCGCTTCCCTGATAGCGCAGGTTTGCTGAGGCATTTGGCAAAGTATTGATTAGTGTTCCTGAAAAACGCATGTGGTAGTCAGCTCCGATATTGGTTCCGCTCTCTTCTGAAACATCATCAACAAAGGTTACCGCGTAACCTTTTCCGGCTAAAAGTGAAGAGGACGAGGAAGTGATAAAGGTCCAGGCATCATTTATTTCTGCCGAAATACGATTGTCGTAAGCCGCCATGTATAAGTCGATACGAACATTGTTGCTCAGCAGATCGGCACTAGTCGATCCTGTGAATGGAGAAGTGAAGTATTGCCAGTGGTCGAGGGCACTGCTACTGGTGCTTTCCGTTATTTCGTGAATAACAGTTGTCGTGCCACTTACGGTAATATTTTCCTGGCCGTTAATTTGGGCATTGTGTTGAAGGCATAGATTATTCATCGTAACAGCAGAGGTGACATCGGGGAAATTACTTGCACCATCCCATATGTAAGCATCCATCAATGAGCCTGGTAGACCGTTGTCCCAGTTCGAAGATGTTGCCCAGGTTCCATCGGTAGTGCCGTTCCATACACTTGCGGGGTAGGATCCCGGACTCATTCGTGAAGTCGTAGCGTTGAAAATGTTCCATTCGCTTGCTGTCCACGTAGTATTAGGAGCAGAAACCGTAGTTTTTCGAACAGCCTTGGAGTCTTCATAGTTCCATGCTTGTCCGGTGCCGTCTTCATCAAGCACACCATACGCATCAAATAAAGTACCTGTTGATTGATTCCCACCAAAAAACAAAAAATAACCATCATTTCCATTCCCTGTGAGACTTCCGGAATAATGATTTGCTGGCTGATCGAAGTAGTCCAAATAATAAGGAGTACTATAAGCCACAACATAAGTTGATTTTGAGGCTAGTGTACCCGTTAATGGAATGTTGGAGAAGGATCCTCCATTTACTTGCATAACTAGGGTAAGCTCGGTTGTAGTTAAATCAATTTCAGATGGACCGTAATTATAAATTTCAACAAATTTAGCACTGGCCGCATTGGACGGATGGGTTACTTCTGAAATGATAATTGTTGGAATACCGAAAACTGTTCCGGAGCAACTTACTGTTTTACTGTTTGCTCCGGTCGATGAAATGCTAATTTCTTCGTTGTAATTGGCGGCCGATAAGCCTTGGATCAGTCGGGTGTAAATGTTTGTTTGTGCAACGGTTCCATCAGATTGAGTTAAGGTGAGGGCTGTGCTTTGGAAAGTGGCATCGTCAGTGGATATTTCATAGTTGGCAGGTGGTGAGACCACTATATTGTTTGTTAAGTCAGCTCCGTTCACAGTAAATGATTGACTTGCGCTTGGTCCATTGTTAATTGCATAACTAAAGTTCATCAGGCTTGCCGTTGAAACTGTAACGCTTGGAGGAAGGGAGCCTACCGTAAAACTACTCACATCGAAGGGAATCACACCACTTCCGGAAGTGGTCCAGTTGCTTGCATTGTTTATTTGACCTAATAAATTATTGGCAGAACCGGTCCTTGTTCCGCTGTATTCTCCATCATCGGATCCAATTACTACATAGTTGGTAAATCCACCGGGGAAAGTTCCAATCACCGATAGATCTTTTCCAATGGCATGTAGAAATGTAGCTACATTCCCAACTGACGTTCCGGTGTACGCAAGAATTCCATCACCGCTATCTGCCAGGGTTAAGTTACCGTCCGAGGTCGTGGTAAAATCGGAAGAATGGTCGGTGTAGGTGATAACAGTACCTGCACTAATTCCGCCCAACGGTGCAGTGTACAATACAGTTCCTTCTCCGGTTCCAATGGTTGAATCACCATCCGCTTCTTCATCGGTAAAATAGATTTCAGTGCCTGCTTCCATGTTTGTAAAGGTCACAAACATAAAATCTTCCGAGGGAGTGTCCATTCCAATGATAGCCAAATCTCCTGAGGATAAGATTGTTTGCCCCCAACTTACGTTAGAGATTAAAAACAAAATGGTACAAGTGATAAAAAGATTTTTTTTCATGGTATTGAATATTTAAGGGGTTGATTTTTTCTGGTGGGGGAACTACGCCGTCAATTAAATAATAGAAGGTAGAATCAGATTTTGTATAGGAATTGGGGTAGTTACTTGGATAAGTACTCCCTGTTTCCGTAGAAAGAAGTAGCGTATGATGGCCAAGTATCAAATGTAGCTCTTGTCGCAGTATGACGCCTGATATATCTGCAAAACTAGGAGTATATCCTTCGGGCTCTTGAGAAACAACGAAGGAAACCAAAATTGGATTTAAGATGGTTGAAATTAACTTCATTGTATGAGTTTTAAGCTGGGGCTAAAACAGATACAAGTTAAGTAATTTCTAAATATAGAATTTATGTTTTGCAACAATATGGTATGCCATAATAATTATGCATATAAAGTAATTATGTAAAGGGTATTATTTGCCTGAAATCATTTCTTTAAGTGCTGATTTTGTAATACAAACAAATACAGTGTGGTACAGAAGGTGTGTTTAATAAAATAACACATGTTGAAAAATACAACACACGCGCAAAATCCTTTGAGAGCATACATTACAGAAGAATTTATAAAATAGGTGTAGAGAAAGTAAACAGTTTGGGTCATGTGAAAAATCAATATATAGTTTGTAAGTATTTGAATAATAGTGGCTTGGGTTGTTGTTTTTTCGTTTGGCATCATAGTTGTCAAGCCTTGTTTTAGCATCTGCACTGGTAACATTGCGAAGCACTAAAAAACAGAAACGATAATTTAAAATAACATACGATGAAAACAAAAATGATGATCACCATGCTCCTTTTTCTGAATGCTTCGTTGTTCGGATTTAGTGAAGCCAACACCGACAAAATGACTTCGGTCCCTCAAGTCATTACGCTTTACAGCTCTCCTCAGCTGAATGCGATGGCTAGCCGGCTGGAGCAACAATACAACGCCACGAACTCTGGCTATGTGGTTAAAATGAGCGCATTGCTGCAGGGCGAACGGCTCGATGCAGGTAGTCTTGATTACCAGGTGGCACTTGTCGCTGAAAATGAAGTGCAAGATGTGGCGGGTGATGGATCGGTACGTATGGTGGTGGGCCGCGAAATTATTATTCCGCTATTTGCCTCCGACAATCCATTTATGGAACAAATTCTGCAAAAGGGAGTATCTGTTGCTCAGCTAAAATCAGTTTTAGCATTAGACGTTCCTACCTGGGGAGCCTTACTTGGAAACGGTTCCAAAGAGAAACTGACCGTTTTGATGTTAGGCAATGCCGGAAGCCAACAAATGATGACCGACTTTTTTGGGACAGCCCTTCACGAAAAGTCGATCACAATTTTTTCGAGTCCTAAAGAATTTGCGGAACAAATGGAGCAACACAAAATGGCACTTGGTTTTTGTGACTTGAATTCATTAAGTAGCATGGAGGCACAAGCCGTGAATACCGGCTTTCAGCTGCTGCCTTTCGATTTTAATGAGAACGGCAAGCTGGATCAGATCGAAAATATATACACCGATGCCGCTTCTTTAAATAGAGGCGTATGGATTGGTAAATATCCTAAAGAGTTAATCCGGTCGGTATTTGCCATTACCCCGGCCCAACAACTCAATGAAGCTCAAAAGAATTTTTTGAAGTGGATGATCACCAATGGACAAACTACCATGGCTGAATTCGGAATTGCAGCTCTTGTCAACAATGAATTGCCCGCTAAAATGAGTAAAATAGACCATGTTATACCGCAAGGGCAGGCGCCGGCGGAATCACATCCCTTAAGGTCTTTTTTGATCGGCCTGGCAGGGTTGGTTGTCGTAATTCTGTTTTTTTTCGAAGTGTTCTTACAGCGGAACAGAAAAATAAAAAGGACCAGTCTGCAGAGCCTTGTTGGCAATGTAAGAGCTTTTAACATGGATTCCGTAAGTATTCCAAAAGGTTTGTTTTTTGACAAAGGACATACCTGGGTTTTTATGGAAAAAGATGGTACGGTTAAAGTTGGCTTAGATGATTTTATTCAAAAATTAACCGGTCCGGTCTCAAGAGTTTTATTGAAAGACGAAGGTGAAAAAGTAATGAAGGGGACAGCACTTTTTACCATCATTCAGGAAGGAAAGCAGTTGAACATTTGTGCCCCCGTTTCAGGAATTATTAAAACATTCAATACTCAGTTAATCACTGATGCTTCTATGATCAATGCTTCTCCTTTTGATGATGGATGGGTATATCAGATTGAACCTACCAACTGGATCAGGGAAGTGGAATTTTTACGTATCGCCGAAAAGTACAGCGAGTGGCTGAAAACGGAATTTATACGGTTGAAGGATTTTATTGCGCAAGTTGGTGCACAGCATCAAATGGAACCTGGAACTATGGTTTTACAAGATGGTGGTGATGTGCTTGAACATGTTTTGTACCAGATGGGACCTGAAGTATGGGAAGATTTTCAAACCAATTTTCTGGACACTTCACACTAATAGCAAACTGAAATCACTAAGAACCAAAAACTGTAAGAAAAATGGAAATTAACAGACGTAATTTTTTCAAAGTTGCCGGGCTCACAGGAGTTGCATTGGCCACCGGTAAAAAGTTGGCAGCCAATCCTGAAAAAAAGGAAGATGTTGAATTTTATGGGATCCTGTATGATTCAGCCAAATGCAAAGGTTGTTGCGGTTGCGAAATTGATTGTGCCGATGCACATGGATTGCCTTATCCCGAAGATGTTGCTGAACTTGGCGTGCTTCGTAAAACCAGCGATGTACAACGCACTGTGGTGAATGCCAAAGAAACTTCAAAAGGAACGGTTTATGTAAAAACACAGTGTATGCATTGTAATGATCCGGCCTGTGGTACTGCGTGCCTGACCCAAGCCATGCATAAAACCATAGAAGGACCTGTTATTTGGCGCGAGGATAAATGTATGGGCTGCCGCTATTGTATGATTTCCTGTCCTTTCGATATGCCTAAATTTGAATACAGCAGCACCAATCCCATCATACAAAAATGCACCATGTGTTATGAGTTGATACAGGAAGGTGAATCACCTGCATGTGCCTACAACTGTCCTAACGGTGCCCTGCAATTTGGAACGCGCCGCGAACTTTTAGCCGAAGCCCGTAAGCGTATTGTGGAAAATCCCGATGTTTACGTCGATCATATTTATGGTGAACATGAAGCCGGAGGTACAGGCTGGCTCTATTTGTCGCCCGTGCCGTTTGAGGAATTGGGATTTAATACACAACTGCAACAGAGTTCATACCCGGCATTAACCAAAGGTTTTATTTCATCAATCGCTCCGGTCGATATTTTGTTGCCGGCCTTATTGCTGGGTATTCACGAAGCAACTAAAGCAAAAAATAAAAACAGGGAGGATCAACCATGATAGATTTAACAGCTAATTATTCGAAAGAAGCGGAAACGCCTCGTTTTAACCGCTTTAAATTCCTTCTTAATGAATTGAAGCCAAAAGGTAAAATTTTTACACCGTTTAACATCATCAGTGTTCCAATTATGTTGCTGGGGATCTACATCATGTACATTCGTTTTACTCAGGGAATAGGGGCAGTGACCAATCTGACTCAGGATATTCCCTGGGGGTTATGGATTTCGTTTGATGTGGTGACCGGTGTGGCCTTTGCCGGTGGTGCTTATGTCTTAGTCTTTATGGTGCACATTCTCAATTTAGAGAAGTATAAACCCATTGTTAGGGTAACGGTATTAAATGGTTTTTTGGCTTACCTTTTTTATTCCGGGGCGCTTTTACTCGATTTAGGTCGTCCATTAAGTATTGTGAATGTGATTATAGGCAACAATTATGGGGTGAGTTCAGTCCTGTTTCTGGTAGGTTGGCATTTCTTATTGTATATGCTGGCTTTATTCCTGGAATTTTCTCCTGCAGTTGCAGAATGGTTGCATGCACCAAAATTAAGACGCGTATTGTCGGGACTTACTTTAGCGGCGGTAATCTTTGGAATAACCTTATCCGTATTGCATCAAAGTGGAATTGGGGCCTTGTTTTTAATGGCCAAAGATAAAATACATCCACTTTGGTACAACTCTTATTTGCCCCTCATGTTTGTGGTGTCGAGTATTTTTGCCGGGTTTTCGCTGATCATTTTTGAAGGATCAATTAGCCACAAGGTGTTTTCAGATCAATTGGATTTGAAAAGCCATCACTCTCATCGCGAAATAGTAAAAGGCTTGGCTAAAATCTGCACAGCAGTGATGTTTGTCTACCTTTTTATGACAGTTATTATTTTTATTCACGAACAAAACTGGGCCTATTTAAATACCCGAATGGGCTATTGGTTTCTGCTCGAAATCATAGGATTCGTTACTATCCCCATGCTGCTCTTTTTCTACAGTTTCCGAAAACAAAACATTTTACTGATCAGAATTGCATCCATAATGACTTTGTTGGGTATTCTGCTGAACCGATTAAATGTTTCGATGATTGGCTTTAAATGGGATGCAGCAGTCCGATACGTTCCATCGTGGCAGGAATTTGTGGTGACTTTTACTATTATTTTTATTGAAATTTGGGTGTTCCGTTGGATTGTTCGCCGAATGCCTGTACTTCGTCAATCCCCCGAGTGGGTCAATCGTTCTAAATAAAAACAGATAAAAATGAGTGATTTTACATACCATAATATATTCGAAACCAAGGGAATTGAATATATCATTACCATAGTTTTTTTCCTGATGCTAATTCCTTTTTGGAGGTTATTGAACCGAAAAGAAAAAGTTGTACAAACTGTAAATCAAATGCAGGGCCTTTTAAAGCCAGCCTTATTATCGGCACCCAAAGGTCTTTTTTATAGCAGGAATCATACCTGGGCATTTTTGGAACGTACTGGCATGGCCCGCATTGGGCTAGATGATCTGTTGGTTCAACTTACAGGCAGGGTGAAGGTGAAGTGGATGAGACAAGAAGGTGATGACATAAAAAAAGGGGAGATATTCGCCCTGATTGAAAAAGAGGATAAGATGCTACGTATTGTGTCGCCTGTTTCAGGGAAAGTGGTAAAAACAAACGGCTTGCTTTTGGAAAGTCCTGGTTTGTTGTTCGATGATCCATACGGAGCAGGTTGGCTTTACGAATTGGAACCATCGAACTGGCGTGCCGAAACGCAAAATGCCTTTATGGCCGGGCATGCTCTGAATTGGTTGAATACAGAATTAATAAGGTTTAAAGATTTTATCATTCAAACCACTAATGCCAGTGCTCTGGAAGATCGCCAGATCGTTTTTCAGGATGGTGGTGAATTGATGAATCAGACCTTGACCGATTTTCCCCGAGAAGTTTGGGAAAGTTTCGAAAATGAATTTTTGAATTTAGGTTAATAATAAGATGAAGTTTTATTTTTGTTAAATAGTTGTTTTCGTAACTTGTGGCAATCTTAAAACTTCATTTTTCATTTTAAAAAAAGATGAAAATAAGTGCCTGAGATGTTCTTAAATACCACAGCGCCATGATTGTTCGTTTTAAAAAGAAGATTGCAGAGCCATTGTTGAAAAACTACGTGAAATTCCGGTCGTCGATCTACGGTCGGGTTATTTTTGTAATTGCTATTCTATCGGTTGTTTTGTTATTATCATTTGGTGTCATATTTCGTTCAGTGTATGGCGAATATTTGAAAACTGTGATCAGGCAAAATGGGAATAACGTTGGTTCCATTGTCGAGGGCGCTTTGTATCATTCCATGCTCGAAAATAATAAAAGTGCTCTTCAAAATACGCTGGACGTAATCAATACTATGTCGGGGATTGATGAGGTGAACATGTACGATCGGAACAACAACCTGGTGTATACTTCTTTTTCTGAAGGCGATAATATGCATAGCAACCCGAATTGTATAAGTTGCCACGATGACCTGGCGACCATGTTTCCGGCAAAAGAAAAGGCTTACCGGATTATCGATTTGAAAACTGGTTGCAACATGACCATGAACGACGAAAAACATCGTCATTTATTGATACGCTCACCCATATTGAATGAGCCGTCGTGTTATACCAGTGCATGTCATGCGCACAGTCAGGAGGAAGAAGTACTGGGTTCACTAATCATAAAAGCACCTCTTGACGATTTAGATTCTGCAGTGGGCAAATCATCCACTGAATTTTTCCTGCTATCGGTTTTGGCCACCATTGTTTTGATGGCCTTCCTGATGTTTTTTACCAAACGGAAAATTCAACGTCCACTTAGTCGGCTCATTGATGCCAGTGTGGCCGTTGCAAATGGTAATCATACTACCAGATTAGAGCTAAATTCCAATCAGTTGGACGATATGTTTATGGTTTCGAAGGCTTTCAATAATATGCTGGATAAATTACAAGCTGCAACAACCGAATTGGAAAATTGGTCGCAACAACTCGAATACAAAGTACAGAAGAAGTCAGAGGAATTAAGTTCGGCTCAAAATGAACTGATTCATATTGAACGGATTGCTTCATTAGGAAAACTTTCGGCATCGGTGGCACATGAATTGAACAATCCTTTGTCGGGGATATTGGTGTATACTAAGCTTATCATGAAGCAAATGGCCGATGAAAAACAATATCCGGCAAAACGTGAAGGTATTTTGAAGCATTTGACTTTTATCGAAAGTGAAACCAAACGATGCGGCGATATTGTGAAAGGCTTATTGGAGTTTTCTAAAAAAGATCAGGATAACTTCGAAGATTTCTTTTTACATACCATTTTGCAGGAAACTTGCAAAATTGTCAATCATGCCATAAAATTGGCCAATGTTAATTTCATAACCGATTTTCAGGCCACTGCTGACCTGATTCATTGCAATCAGGCGCAAATCAAACAGGCATGCATTGCAATTTTGGTGAATGCAACGGAAGCGGTGGCTGAAAATGGCGAAATTATTATGCGAACATCGAATGGTGTAAAAGGGAGTGTAGTGCTTGAGATCATTGACAATGGCATTGGAATATCAAGTGAAGATTTAGTGCATGTGTTTGAGCCATTTTTTTCTACAAAGCACCAAACCAGTGGAATAGGATTAGGCTTAGCCATCGTGCATGGTATTATCCAAAACAATAACGGGAAAATTGAAATTATTTCAGAACTACATAAGGGTACCAACGTCAGAATTACTTTTCCGCTTAAAAATGAATTAAAATCTTAAATCATGGCTTTAAAAATTTCCATATTAATTGTTGATGATGAGGAATCAGTTCGCGATTCGCTATACAACTGGTTTATCGAAGATGGTTACGAAGTGGAAAGCGCCGAAAATGCCAGTAAGGCGCTACTGATGCTGGAGTCCAGAGATTTTCATATCATTTTAGCGGACATTAAAATGCCTGGAATGGATGGTTTGGAAATGCTTCGTCGTATTAAAACCATCAAACCCAATGCAATTGTGATTATAATGACTGCATTTGCTACCGTGAATACCGCTGTGCAAGCCTTAAAGGATGGTGCTTTCGATTATGTGACCAAACCTTTCGATCCCGACGATTTATCGCATTTAATTCGAAACGCGACGAAACAAATCCAGCTGGCTGATGAAAATGAAACATTAAAAGAACGTGTGGTCAAGCTGGACAATGTAGAAGATTTGATTGGCAATAGCGCTGCTATGCGCAATGTGTTGGAACAGGTTGAAAGTGTGGCGAATTCAAGTTCTTCAGTCATCATTACCGGCGAAAGTGGAACAGGTAAGGAGTTGATTGCACGTGCCATTCATTTTAATTCGCCACGGAAATTTTTCCCGCTGGTAAGTGTGCATTGCGGAGCTTTGTCTGAATCCTTGCTCGAAAGCGAATTGTTTGGTCATGAAAAAGGTGCTTTTACAGGAGCCATGTACAACCGGAAAGGAAGGTTTGAGATGGCCGACAACGGAACCATTTTTCTGGATGAGATTGCCACCATCTCCACAAAAATGCAAATCGAATTATTAAGGGTTCTTGAGTCGAAACGTTTTATGCGTGTTGGAGGAAATAAAGAAATCGAATCTGATTTCAGGGTAATTTGCGCCACCAACCGCGATTTAAAAAAGATGGTGGAAAATGGAACGTTCCGTGAAGATTTATTTTATCGCTTAAATGTAGTCAATATTGCTATTCCACCACTTCGTGACCGTACTGAAGACATTCCTTTGTTGGCTGAATACTTTATTAAAAAGTATTGTATAGCCATGAGTCGCGACATTGTAAGGATTGAAAAGACCGCATTGAGTCGCCTCGAAGAATTTGAATTTCCAGGAAACGTTCGCGAACTGGAAAATATGATCGAACGAGCCATCGTAATTGGGAATGGGAAGGAGATTAAACTGAAAGATCTTCCTTTAGGTAAACAGATTCAGGTCACCGGTTTGGAGAGTCTTGATGAAATGGAGAAGAAGCACATCATGCAAATTTTGGAAAAATATGCCTGGAATATATCAAGATCAGCCAAAGCCTTAAAGGTCGATCGGGTTACCCTTTACAACAAGATCAAAAAATATGAGCTCAAGCACCTTTAACGGGTTTTACCTGTAGTAAAAATTTAAATGGATTTTCAACAAATAGTTTTGGTCTCGTTTGGCGGATTTGAGAAGAAGTTTCTTAATCTGATTGCAGATGCAGTAAGTGCTGAACTACATACCGATGTATTGGTTCAGGAAGAACATCTTGATATCAGTGAATTTTTTGATCCAAATCGCAGACAATACAACGGAGACTTAATCTTAAAAAAAACCCATCAGCTTTTCCAACAACATTTCAGGGTAATTGGGCTCTTTAATGTCGATTTGTTTATTCCCATTTTGACCTTCATTTATGGTCAGGCCATGTTGAATGGTCGAACAGGTGTGGTGTCGGCTTATCGTTTAGACAACGAACGTTATGGTTTAATTAAAAACAAAGAGCTGCTTTTTCAACGCATTGTTAAAGAAATTATTCATGAACTGGGTCATACATTTGGCTTGATTCATTGTCACACTCCTAACTGCGTTATGCGTTCAAGTACCTATGTCGAAGATATTGATCAGAAGACTAAGGCTTTTTGTAAGGCCTGTATTTTTCAACTGGAAAATCAATCATCTTCATTAAATTAAAATTCCATTTTTTTTACTTTTTTGTTTGTATATCATCGATTTTTTTTCGATGTGTTTGGAATTGAAATGCTTGATTTTATGCACATAACATATGCAGTAAACTGCATTTGTTAAGTTAATTTGAAGGTTCGAACATTTTCCTTAGATATTTGAAAAGGTCTTTTGTTGCCCTTTGGTGAATGATAACTTTGCATGCGAATTTAAACCAGTGAAACCATTTACATATGACACCAATTAATTTTGTTACCCCACAGGAAGCAGTTAAAGTAATTAAATCAGGCGATCGTGTTCATTTAAGCGGTGTGGCAGTTACGCCACATGCTTTGATCAAACCGATGGTAGAGCGAGGCAGGAATGGGGAAATTCGGAATGTGACTATTCAGCACATTCACATTGAAGGTCAGGTTGATTTTGCCAATCCTGAATTTGAAGGCGTTTTTAATTCGGAACAGTTTTTTGTTGGAGGTAACCTGCGTAAACAAACACAAGCAGGTTATGCCGATTACATTCCGGTTTTTTTAAGCGAAACTCAAAAGTTAATCAGGGAAGGTTACTTGAAGGTGAATGTTGCTATGATCATGTGTTCAGTGCCTGATAAACATGGTTTCGTATCGCTGGGAACATCAGTCGACTCTACTTTGGCCGCTGTTCAAAATGCGGATGTGGTAATTGCTGCAATTAACCCCAATGTGCCACGTGCATGGGGTGATGCCATAATTCCTTTAAGCTTAATTGATATTTTTGTTGAAGACGATAGCCTTTTGTATTGCCACGATATGGGTGAGATCTCTGATATCGAAAGGGCCATTGGGATCAATGTAGCAGCATTGGTCGATGACGGTGCTTGTTTACAGATGGGTATTGGTGGTATTCCAAATGCAGTATTGGCGCAATTGGGAAACCATAAAAATTTGGGTGTACATACCGAAATGTTTGCTGACGGAATACTTCCATTGGTGGAGTCTGGTGTAGTAAACGGGAGCAAAAAGAAAATTGATCCGGGTAAAATGGTGGCTTCATTTTTAATGGGATCACAAAAATTATACGATTTTGTCGACGACAATCCAATGGTTGCCATGATGGATGTGGCACATACCAATAATGTTCATGTTATTCGCAAAAACGATAAAGTTACTGCCATCAATTCAGCTTTGGCAATTGATTTAACTGGACAGGTTTGTGCCGATTCCATTGGAACGAAACATTATTCCGGCGTAGGCGGTCAAATCGATTTTATTCGTGGTGCAGGTCACTCAAAGAATGGTAAGCCAATTATTGCATTACCTTCTGTCACCAATAAAGGGCTTTCAAAAATTAGCCCCACCTTAATTCAAGGATCCGGAATCGTTAGTACCCGTGCCAATGTACATTGGGTGGTTACCGAACATGGTGCAGTTAATTTGTATGGTAAAACCTTACAACAAAGAGCTCGCCTTATGATTTCCGTTGCTCATCCCGATCATCGTGAAGCGCTGGATCAGGCTGCTTTCGAACGTTTCGGTTCACACTATCGATTTATACAATCATAAAACATATTTTAAAATATTTACTATGAATATCTCACATATAGAACACATTGGAATAGCCGTTGAAAACCTTGAGGAGGCAATTGCCTATTATCAGGACGTTTTAGGCTTAAAATGTTATGCTATTGAAGAAGTCGCTGATCAAAAAGTAAAAACTGCCTTTTTTATGGTGGGCGAAACTAAAATTGAATTACTCGAATCCACTGATCCTGAAGGTCCAATTGGTAAATTTATTGAGAAAAAAGGAGCCGGTGTGCATCATCTTGCATTTGCTGTTGACAATGTCAACAAGGCATTGTTGGATGTTGAAGCCAAAGGTGTGCGTTTAATCGATAAAGAAAAACGTAAAGGTGCCGAAGGTTTAAGCATCGGATTTTTGCATCCTAAATCAACCTTGGGAGTTTTAACCGAACTCTGTGGCAAAGAATAATTTTAAGTAAAAAAACCAATTAAAATATTATGAGCAATCAGGATAAAATTAAAAAATTGATTGAACTCCGTGCTGAAGCAAAACTGGGAGGTGGAGAAAAGCGCATCGAAGCTCAACACGCAAAAGGGAAATTTACTGCTCGGGAGCGTATCGAAATATTACTTGATGAAGGTAGTTTCGAAGAATTTGACATGTTTGTTACCCACCGTTGCGACAATTTCGGGATTGAAAAGCAAAAGTTCTATGGCGATGGGGTAGTAACCGGACAGGGTACCATCGATGGAAGAGTTGTGTATGTATATGCACAAGATTTTACAGTATTTGGAGGATCGCTTTCCGAAACTTTTGCCCTTAAAATTTGCAAGGTGATGGACATGGCCTTAAAAGTTGGTGCGCCTGTTATTGGTATCAACGATTCAGGTGGTGCACGTATACAGGAGGGAGTTACTGCTTTGGCCGGTTATGCCGAAATATTTGAGCGTAACATTATGTCCTCAGGAGTAATTCCTCAGATTTCGGGTATTTTT
Source organism: Prolixibacteraceae bacterium (assembly GCA_041821245.1). Classification (GTDB taxonomy): domain Bacteria; phylum Bacteroidota; class Bacteroidia; order Bacteroidales; family Prolixibacteraceae; genus Roseimarinus. The sequence continues at coordinate 62,556 of JBGUEP010000010.1, read as the reverse complement.
GGACCTTGTGCCGGTGGTGCTGTTTATTCTCCGGCATTGACCGACTTTGTATTGATGACCGAAAATACTTCGTACATGTTTGTTACCGGCCCGAAAGTGGTGAAAACGGTGACCGGAGAAGATGTTACCGACGAACAATTGGGTGGTGCACGTGTCCATGGATCGAAATCCGGTGTATCACATTTTATTGCAGAAAACGAAGAAGAAGGTCTTTTGTTGATTCGCAAATTGTTAAGTTATTTGCCTCAAAATAACCTAGAAGATGCACCGTTAATGCCTTGTGATGATCCGATTGATCGTTTGGAAGATTCGTTGAACGAGGTGATTCCTGACAATCCCAATAAACCATACGATGTTAAGGATGTTATTCATTCTATTGTTGACTACAATGAATTTTTAGAGGTTCACCGAAACTACGCACAAAACATTGTGGTTGGATTCGCCCGGTTTAATGGTATTTCAACAGGAATTGTGGCCAATCAACCCAATTACCTGGCTGGTGTTTTAGACATTAATGCTTCTCGTAAAGCAGCACGTTTTGTACGTTTTTGCGATGCCTTTAATATTCCTATTGTTACTTTGGTAGATGTTCCCGGATTTTTGCCCGGCACTGCTCAGGAGTATGGTGGAATCATTATACACGGCGCAAAATTATTATTTGCTTACGGTGAAGCTACAGTTCCAAAAATCACTATCATTTTGCGTAAATCCTATGGTGGTGCTTATTGTGTAATGAGCTCAAAACACCTTCGTGGCGATTTGAATTACTCTTGGCCAACCGGCGAAATTGCAGTAATGGGCCCCAAAGGTGCCATCGAAGTACTTCAAAGCAAAAAGATTAAACACATCGAAGATTTGCAGGAGCGGAAAGATTACGTCACTCAAGCGGAGAACGAATACAAAGATAAATTTGCAAATCCTTATGTTGCAGCTCAGTATGGTTATATCGACGACGTAATTGAACCGCGTAATACCCGATTCCGTATTATTCGTGGATTGCAAGCTCTGGCTACCAAAAAGGATACGATGCCGCCTAAAAAGCATACCAATATTCCTTTATAAAAAGTCACTATGCAAGAAACTAGAAAGAATAAAATTGGCTGGTATTTGTTGACTGCACTTTTGTTTATGTCATCAGTGAGTGTTTGGTCTCAAAATGCATCCGATTTAGAAATTAACGAAGTACTGGTATTAAACGATTCCTTAAACGTTGATGACTATGGGCAGCATAGTTCATGGATTGAAATATTCAATAAAGGTTACAATACCGTTGATATCGGTGGTTGTTACCTCAGCGATGAGCAATCAAATCCAACAAAATACTGGATACCAACAGGAGATCCAAGTACTAAAATTCCACCGCGGTGTTATCTCATTTTTTGGGCCGATGGTCATGCATCACGAGGCATATCGCATCTGAATTTTAATTTGCGCGATGCGACGTATGTTAGTCTCTATGAGTCAAGCGGTAATGCCGTAATTGACCAACTTGTCATAGATACCCCGCAAGTTGCGAACCGTTCATTTGGCCGAATCAACGAATCATCAGATGAATGGATTATTTTGGAGAAAATTACTCCGGGATCTACCAACGACCATAGCCGTAAAATATCGGCTGGAGATAAATTTGTGGAAGTTGATCCTACCGGTGTCGGAATGACGGTTGTAGCAATGATGGTTGTATTTTCTTCATTGGCTTTGTTGTATTTGATATTTAAAACAACGGGCAATTATTTCATGGGAAGAGCACGTAAAGCTAAGAAAGCAGCACTTGATCAGGATCGGTCAGTTCAAGGAAAAACCGATCAGGGCGATCTCTCAGGAGAAGTAAGTGCCGCAATTGCAATGGCTTTGCACCTTTATCAAAGTGAACTGCATGACGAAGAGAATACGGTATTAACCATCAAAAAGGTGTCGCGTACCTACTCTCCATGGAGCTCAAAGATTCATACTTTACGTAAAAATCCACGTTAAAAATTAGACCAGATGAAAAGTTTTAAATTCAAAATAAATGGTAATTCCTACGAAACTGATGTAATAAATGTGGAAGACGGGATTGCTGAAATAGAAGTGAACGGTACACTTTATAAAGTGGAAGTTGATCAGAAATTAAAGACAACTAAAACACCGAAATTGGTTCGTCCTAAAGCAATTCCTTCAACTGACAGTCATCCATCGGTGGCAAAAACAAGCAGCCCCGGCTCTCCTAAAGGAACCGGTAACATTAAATCACCACTTCCAGGAGTTATTCTTGACATATTTGTGAGGGAAGGTGATACCGTGAAGATGGGGCAAAAATTATTGATGCTCGAAGCCATGAAAATGGAAAACAACATTGAAGCGGATAAACCGGGCAAAGTAATATCCATCATGAAGAACAAGGGTGATGCAGTTATGGAAGGCGACGTGTTAATTGTGATAGGAGAATAAAAAATGGGTAAATTTTTAGAATTCATAACAGAGCATCTTGGGCAATTCTTGCATTTTACAGCTTTTGCCAATTTAACGCTCGGACATGTTATTATGATTATCATTGGCTTGGTATTTATATATTTAGCCATTGCTAAGGAGTTTGAACCCATGCTTCTAGTACCAATTGGTTTTGGTATTTTGGTGGGTAATATTGCATTTGTACCAGGTTTTAAAATTGGAGTTTACGAATCGGGTAGCGTTCTGAACTACCTCTATTTTGGGGTGCTTCAAGGTGTTTATCCACCGCTGATCTTTTTAGGGATCGGGGCCATGACCGATTTTTCGGCATTGATTTCGAATCCTAAATTGGTATTAATTGGAGCTGCTGCCCAATTGGGTATTTTTGGAGCCTATGCACTTTCATTGCGTTTAGGTTTTTCGCCCACTGAGGCCGGTGCAATTGCTATCATTGGCGGTGCCGATGGTCCAACTGCAATTTTCCTTTCTTCGAAACTTGCACCCGATTTAATGGGGGCAATTGCGATTTCTGCCTATTCATATATGGCTTTGGTTCCGGTAATTCAGCCTCCTATAATGAGACTGCTTACCACAAAGAAGGAACGCGTAATTCGGATGAAACCACCACGTTCGGTGTCAAAACGCGAGAAAATTATTTTTGCAATTGCTGCCATGTTACTCACTACTTTTATCGTACCAAGTGGTCTTCCATTATTGGGTATGTTGTTCTTTGGCAATTTGCTGAAAGAAAGTGGCGTAACCAAACGTTTGGCCGATACGGCTAAAGGTCCATTGATCGACATTGTGACCATTTTAATTGGTTTAACTGTTGGAGCTTCTACTCAAGCAACTACTTTCCTTACCCTAAAATCGGTTGGAATTTTTGCCTTAGGTGCCGGTTCTTTTATCATAGCCACTTTTGGAGGAGTAATGTTTGTGAAATTTTTGAATCTTTTCCTTAAAGAAGGAAAGAAAATTAATCCTTTAATTGGTAATTCCGGTGTGTCTGCAGTTCCCGATAGTGCCCGCGTTTCACAGGTAGTAGGGCTGGAATACGATAAAACCAATCACCTGTTGATGCATGCGATGGGACCTAATGTTGCAGGTGTTATTGGTTCAGCAGTTGCTGCAGGTATTTTATTAAGCTTTTTAATGTAGATCGAGTTCAATATTTGAAAATACAAACGGGTTGTTTTAGCTAAACAACCCGTTTTTTTATGTGTATTTTATCAATTAAGTCTGATTTTTGATTTGGTGCTTATAAATTTTTCTCCAATAACTTGGTCAAATCATCATAGGCAATAATGCCTTTCCCTGACCAGATTTTTTGTCCGTTTTTATACAAAATGAATCCTGGAATCGATTGTACCTGAAGGGCCTGTGCCAATTCACGATTGGCTTCCACATCAATTTTTTCCACTGTAACTTTTTGTTTATAGTTTTCCGTAAGTTGGTCTATAACAGGACTCATAGTTTTGCAAGGTGCACACCATACCGCATTAAAATCGATAAAAACCAATTTATTGGAGCTGACTAAAGATTGGAAATCGCCGCTTGAATATATTTTGGTGTTGCCGGCAATACTGTTTTCACTTTTCACAACTGGTAAATTATTCCGTTGCCAGTCTAAAATTCCTTGTTGTAAATTGTATACGTTGGAAAATCCTGTTTTTGATAAATATCCTGCAACAGCCCGGCTTCGGCTTCCGGTTAAACAGTACACGTAAATTGGTTTATCTTTTTGCAGCAGCGAAACTTTATTCACAAAATCACGGTCCGATGTACTGATTAAGGTTGAATTGGCAATATGTCCTCTGGAATATTCCTGGGCAGTTCGTACATCCAAAACAATGCCGTTGCCCGACTGAATGAGTTCATTAAATTTTAAAGCATCAACATTTACAGGCGTTTGAGAAAAAACAGCTGAGGCACTGATGAGAAGAAGTATAACGATAAAAAGTTTTTTATTCATTTCAATTTTTTTTGTTTATTGTATTTACTACAAGCATTAGCGGCTTTTATTTTTGCGCAATATGGATGAAAAGGAAATGAATATTGGTGACTGAAGTTACAATTGACAGCTTATTTTGCAGAAATCAATTCAACAGCATCAAAAGAACAGATTTTGGAGAAGTCAATTTTTAACGAATCCAACTCTTCATCTTTGATAAATTGAAAGCCGTTGACTTTAAGTTTGGGCAATGACTCTTTCTTTTTTCCTTTGTTTGTTTTCCAAAAAGCAGAAAGAATTTGCTGATTCTCAGCATCCAGAGCAACAAGGATGTTCAAGGATTGATGATGATAAAATTCGTATTCATTTTTGATGCTGCGTAAAAGGGCCATAAGTTGAATTTTTATTGAATGTCAAAGTTAACGAAAAGGGAGCGAAGACTTTCATTAAATTTTTTTCAGGATCGAGCATTTAGCTTCCAGAGAGCTAAGAAACTGTTCTCTTTTTGAAAGAACGGTTCCTTAACATTAACATCGAGCATCCAGCAACAAGCATACAGTAGCTCCTTTTTTTTACTTTTGCAGTTCATTTTATAAAAGCCAATTTTGAAATTTAATCCTTATACGATAGATCTTCCTGTAGTTTCCATTCTCGACGAATTGAAAACTCAACTGGCCGGTGAAAATACTTTGTTGGTTAATGCCCCTCCCGGAGCGGGGAAGAGCACACTTATTCCCATCGCTCTGTTGAATGAACCGTGGTTGGAACAGCAAAAAATCATCATGCTGGAGCCACGTCGTATTGCAGCACGGACCATTGCCGAACGTATGGCTTTTTTGCTGGGCGAAGAAGTAGGTGAGACGGTTGGGTATCGTATTCGCTTTGAAAACAGAATTAGTCCGAAAACCCGTATAGAGGTGGTGACCGAAGGAATTCTAACCCGAATGCTGCATACCGATAATGCACTGGATGGGGTGGCTTTGGTTTTGTTTGACGAATTTCATGAGCGTAGTATTCATGCCGATGTGGCCCTGGCCTTATGCCGTGAAGCCCAACAAGTGCTTCGACCTGATTTGCGCATTGTGGTGATGTCTGCTACGCTAAACCTGCCTGAGTTGTCTGAATTATTGCAATGTAAGGTGGTGGAATGCAGTGGGCGCCAGTACCCCGTTGAGATTAAGTATTCAGGTGGTAGCGACGAAAGATTGTTGCCCGAATTAACGGCACAAACTGTATTAAAAGCCATGAAGGAGCAACAGGGCGATGTGCTGGTGTTTTTGCCGGGTGAAGGTGAAATTCGCAAATGTGAAAACCTGCTGAAACAGGAAAATGGATCCTTTCAATTGCATCCGCTTTACGGCCAATTGCCGCAAGGACAGCAACGGGCAGCAATTCTGCCTGATCGAAACGGACGCAGAAAAGTTATTCTGGCCACTTCAATTGCCGAAACCAGCTTAACCATTGAGGGGGTGACGGTTGTGGTGGATTGCGGCTTTGCGCGAACTTCCCGTTTCGATCCTCGTTCAGGCCTTTCTCGATTGGAAACCATTCAGATCTCCAAAGATTCTGCCGATCAGCGTGCCGGACGTGCCGGGCGATTGGGTCCGGGTACCTGTTACCGGATGTGGAGCAAAGCAACACACGACCAATTGGCCGATCATCGGGTTCCGGAAATTTTAGAAACTGATTTGGCCGATCTGGTGCTGGATTTAGCGCAATGGGGCATTATGGATGCGGCACAATTGACCTGGTTAACGCCTCCGCCCAAAGGGGCATTAAGTCAGGCCTCCGAGCTCTTGCATCAATTGGATGCACTGGAAAACGGAAAAATTACTGTTCACGGTAAAGCACTGCATCGTTTACCCTGTCATCCCCGAATTGCACATCTATTGTTGAAAGCCAAAGGAGCAGAACAACTATCGCTGGCCACCGATTTGGCTGCAGTATTGGAAGAACGTGATCCACTGCCAAGGGAAGCAGGAATTGATATTAACCTGCGTATTGAAGCTTTGCGCATTCAACGCAAAGAAGGCCGTATGGGTAAGAAATTCAAGCGCATCGAAAAAGTGGCCGAATCGTATCGTAAGCTAATGGCTTGTGAGCAAAGCAATGCTACAGTTGATCCTTATCAAACCGGATTGTTGCTGGTGTATGCCTATCCCGAGCGCATTGCGCACGCACGGGTAGGAAATAATGCACAGTTTCAATTGTCGAACGGAAGTATTGCCATGGCCGGGCACCGCGACGATTTGGCCAACGAAGCTTGGTTGGCCGTGGCACATTTGAATGCGCGGGAAGGGATGGGCAAAATTTTTCTGGCAGCGCCACTCGATCCTACCGATTTGGCCCCAATGGTCAAAAGGAGCGAGCTTATTACCTGGGATACCCGCAAAGGTGGTTTAATTGCAGTTGCTGAATTGCGCATTGGAAACATTGTGCTGCAAAGCAAACCATTGCCTTCGCCCGACGAAAAACATCGTGTAAAGGCCATTTCGGAAGCCATTCAAAAAGAAGGCGAACTTTTGCTGACCTTCACCGATGAAGTTACACAATGGCAAAACCGTGTACTGAGTTTGCGCAAATGGCGTCCCGGAGAAGCCTGGCCCGATGTTTCCACCACCGCATTGTTGATGTCGAATTACGAATGGCTTTCGCCCTATTTAAATAACATCAGGAAACCCGAAGATTTAAAAAAGATCAACCTGGCCGAAGTGTTGCATTATCAGTTGAAAGCGGAACAACAAAAGGCGCTCGAACGCTTGGCTCCATCACGAATTCAGGTTCCCAGTGGTTCAGCCATTCGTATTGATTATCAGTCCAACGGAGCAACACCTATATTGGCCGTACGTTTGCAGGAGGTTTTCGGACTTTCGGATACCCCCTTGATTAATGAAGGGAAAACCGCAATGGTGCTGCACTTATTATCTCCCGGATTTAAGCCTGTTCAAATCACTTCAGACTTGCGAAGCTTTTGGAATACTACTTATTTTGAGGTGAAGAAAGAGTTGAAACGTCGCTACCCAAAACATGCCTGGCCCGATGATCCCTGGAAAGAAGAAGCGGTGAGGGGCGTGAAAAGAAAAAATTTGTAAGTGAAAAGTGCCTGAGTGCCTGAGTGCCTTAGTACCTTAGTTCCTGAGTAGCTGAGTTATTGTGTTTTTGAATTTTTTGGTGATGGGAGTGTTTTTATAAGAGTTTGATTACAAATGTTGTGATTAATTGATAGCGATAAATGAGAAGTTTTATGTTGACTATTTTACGAGATGGTGGAGAACAAGATACGAATTGTAAGCCCTGGTGAAAAAGGGAAGTTGGTCGGGGAGTATGGAGAAGTCTTAACTCCACCTTCTGGTTGGATATTTTTACCGGCAGGCGATGCAGGAGTAACCCGAAAGGTCACATCAAATGGTGAATACTGGCGAGTGCAGTATAAAAAGGGGAGAAGAACCATTTCAAAAGGAATCTGGGCTCCCGAAGCAATCGTTCAACAAGCACAACTTAAGGTTACAGCTGTTCGTTTGACTGACGATTACAAAAAGAAGCGGGTGGCCGATTTGAAACGCCGTGAAAAGAAACAGGAACTTTACGATGCCGAATTTTGTGCGGCGGTAGAAACATTTCTGAATTTTAATGAGCGCTACAAGGATATGGAACAAAAATTGGCAAAAGCAGTTACGGTTCATGCCATCCCTGTTGGAAGTGGCACTGTTGCCCGCACCCAAATGATTCCCATCGAGGAGCGCGCAGCTCATGCCGTCATTGCGTGGATGCGTCACCAAACTACGGCCTACGATCATTTGAAAATAGCCCGTATCAAAGGGGAGCGAAGGGCCGTAAGACGATCGCTTGCACAACAGTCGGTTGATTTATTGGCGGTTTACCGTCGTGGGAAAGCTATTCCAGAAGATTGTCCGCTTCAAAAGGCCTTGAACCAAATTCAATAATGTATTTTTCTGGAATGAACCAATCGATATCAAAAGAATGAATGAGCTTTGTCCCTGTGGATCGAACCGCCCTTATGCCACTTGCTGTGAACCCATCATCAACGGGAGACGGGATGCAACTACGGCTTTAGAATTAATGAAAAGCAGGTATGTTGCTTTTACCAAAGCCAATGTCGATTACCTGATGAGAAGCCATCATTCCAAAACCCGACCAATTAAAGATCGGAAGGCCTTAAAAAAATGGGCGGCATCAGTTAGTTGGACTGGTCTCGTGATTATAAAAACCCAGTTCGGCGAGCCAAATGATGAAACCGGATTTGTTGAATTCCGTGCACTTTATCTTGAAAACGGACAATTGCAGCAGATTCACGAAAATTCCTTTTTCAAACGCGAGCAGCACAAATGGGTGTATGTTTCCGGAGAACATCAAGGCTGATAAGCATTTCGTTTTTTGTGCGCTACTCAATCTAATGCTGATGCGCACCTCTTCATTCGCCTGGCAAAATCGCTCAGGAATTCCTCTCTCCAAACATTGACGGTTTTAATTCCGATATGACCATTTTCCATGAATTCCGGCGAAGGATCATCAGTCCACCAGTTGGGGTAGCTTGCTGAAGGATGCATTTTGTTGGAGGCCGGTGTTCGGTACGAACGAATTGTACCGGACAAACCATTGACCGATGGAAGGTTGCTTTCAATGGTGTAGTGATAGGTCGATGTGGTTTTAGGCGAAAACAAAAACCGAAGGGTATCGTTCACAAACTCGCCTTGTATTGGCCTGTCGATGTTCAATACCGCAGATGGATTTTCAATGGAATGATCGGTCAATGGCAAGCGAAACTCAACAACTCCGAATTCTTCTATGCTATCATTTGGCGTGCTCATTCGGTCGAATACTCTGTATGGACGATCCCATGCCCGCACATACTGTCCCCCCCAACCTGGTTGTGTCGGATCCTCAGGGTTTCCATGAAGAAAATAAGCCAACGATGGTGTATCTCCCATTTTTATGGTTCCCCCGTAGGAGTAAAAATAGTTACCCAAGGCTCCAGATTCTTTCACATCGGTTTCGACAAATTCCTGATTGCCCCACCGGCCTGTTTGGTTGCCACCAACAAACCATCCACGGTAAGTGGCATTGGATTCTATGATCCAAAGTTGAGGGAAATTTTCGGCAATGTATTGGTAGGCATTCACCGACCATTTTTTATTGGGGCCTCCAATAAAATAGACCCTTAACTTTGGAACAATATCGGGAGCATCGTGCAGTGCCTGAGCGAGGTCTTCTATGCCGCCCCAAATTAGCACATACAATGGGCGCTTGTCGGTTCTTCGGGCACATTCAATAATCCATTCGGAACCTTCGCTTGGAGCACCAAATCCAATGGGACCGGGATCGTTTTTGGCGCCCTGTTTTGTTATTTTTCGCAACGAATCGGCCGTTGGATATCGATTGGAGTAAGTCTTCAAATTTGGATAATCAATCTCATATGCATCAATGGCTTCCAGAATTTGTTGCTTTCGTCCATCGCCATATGGTGACGAAAGAATTCCCTCAATATCCAGAGTGTCGGCATATAACAACAGGTGTGCCAACGACTGGTAATCATCAAAATCGGTACCACCAATATCGGTCGAAACAATGATGCGGTAGGGCAGTGTCTTGTTTTGCTGAGCACATGAAACAAAAAATAATGAAACACATAAAAATGTGGCGAGTGTTTGAAAATGGACCTTCATTTTACGTTCTATTTATTTTATTATTTTTCAACGGTAACGATCACACGTTGATAGCGTGTAAGCCGGGGTGAGCCATTGTCGGTTACCGCCAGAATAATGTGCATAGTTCCCAGTCCGGGAGGCATTACACGTTTTGTTGGAACCATAAACCAAGCTTCTTTTTGGTCGCTGTTGCTGATTTCTAGCGGCTGACCACTTCGTGCACTCGATGCCGGAAAGGTTCCTGCTTCGTTGTAATAGAACCAATTGTAGGAAAGTGAATCGCCGTCGGGATCCATTGTGGCTTTCGCACTTAAATTGACCTTTTCGCCTGGTTTTGCCGTCAGTTCATTCGAGTGATCCAATTTCACTACAGGCGGATGATTGGCCTTTTCAACCGGGAGAATGGTCCAGTCCATGCGTGCGGCAAAATCATTCTGATAAGCTTCGCGCCAGCGCCAGATGGTCTCGTGATTGCCTTCGTGCCATCGATCATCGGTGCCTAAAACTTCATCTTCTGCATCGGTCCAGATCGGACGACTTTCGGGATACAAATGCCATTTCTGCATACGTGGTGTGTACCATTCATATCGGCCACCCCAGCCACCCCAATCGGGATGTTCCGGATTGCTCAGTCCATTACTAATTAAGTTCAGGAACGAAGGGGTATCTCCCTCCATCAGGAATTTCCATTCGGGATATTGTGCCCCCAAGGGGCCTTTCTTCCGTATGTTTTCTTCCAACCATTCGTTAGTAACAAGCGAAAAATCGGCACCGGCGCACCGGGCATGGAAATAATCGCCACTGATACCGCTCCAGGTTGCCTGATGATAGCCTCCTCCGTCGTTAAAACCGGGACTTACGATGTAGAATAGATTGGGAAATTCCTTGCGGATCCATGGACCGGTATCGTCCTGATCGGAAATGGTATACACCCTCAATTTGGAAACGAAAGCTTGAAGTTCAGCTTCAGTACGGGTTTGGCGGACTTTCCAAAGTGCCTGCGCCAATACGTTTGGTCCGCCCCAAACTGTTACCCACAATGGTCGGGAATCCTTTTTGTCGACAGCCTCGATCAGTTTTTTTGAAGCTGGTGAATCTTTGCCTTCGCCTACTGCCTGCATACCGTATTCAGGAAGTCCTTCTGTTATTTTGGAAACAACAAATTCACCCTTTGGAAAACCAGCTTCATGCTTTTCGAGCATATTTCGTACTTTGCCGTACGCCTCAACGATTTCGAGAATTTTAGAGGGGGCTGTTTTATTTTTCTGATGAATGGAAGTAGTGGCCGCCAGCCCTTCAATATCGTATTGATTGGCATACACCAAAAAGCGAACCATCGACATGGCATCGTCGGGCTCGTTCTCAATGTCGGTTAGCACAAATACTCTTGGCTTTTCAATAGCAAATGTATTTTCAACGAATAAAAAAAGAACTACCAGAAGAAGGTATTTGCCTAGTGTTTTTAAGCTTTTTAAAATCATAATCGCACTTTTATTGTTTTATTACTTTCGACAACTGCACTTGTCCGTTTATATCCTGACTCCTTAAAATGTAGTAGCCACTTTTCAATTGGCTTACGGATACCTTGGTAATGCCATCATTATTCCTTAATTCCAAAACCTTTCTACCTGAAAAATCCAAAAGTTCAACAGCAATAATTTGGCTGGTACCTGCAATGTTTAGCTCATTCTCACATGGATTTGGAAACGCCAAAATTGAACCAGAACGATTATATTCATCCACTGCATTTTGAATGGCGACATTGTAATCAATTGTATCACCCACCAGTTCGGCCAGATAAACTTCGAGGTAGGTATACCCACTTGGAGTGATGGTTCTAAAATCTTTTCCATCAGAAGGATTCAATTGGTGCGCAGTTTCCCATTCATCGGGCATTCCATCATGGTCAGTATCTACAATCGCCTGATCAGGTGTTGAGCTTTGGTATACACTCCATGCATCCTTGCCTGTAGCACGATCCTCGGGTGAAACTAAGTTCATTTGTGTATCGATTAATCCTGCGTTAACACCTTTTATCGGAGATACTTGCCCTGAGTCATCTGTGTATTGATAGCGTAAGACTTCAATTTCGCCGGTCATTTCTTGGATTAAGCGTGTATCGTGTGCATCACGTTTTGGAAGCGCTGCTCCAACATTTTTCAGTACTGATTGGTAGGCATCGGATGCGGTTTGAGTATAGCGATCGTATTGCTCCAATACTCCGTCGGTCTGAACAAACTCTACATCCGACCGAATACTATCTTTGACACCAACATAGGAGCCATCAACCCCTAACCAGTTATCATTGGTAATGGCAGTAGAGCCCAGCATATAATTTCCATTAAAATACCATTTCGAATAACCGGGAAAACTGGTATCTCCACGGTTAGGACGAGCAAAAGTTAAGGTGCTCGGTGTCGCCGGCCCGGGTACAAAATAACAATTGACCACATTGGTATGGGCAAAGCCTTTTCCTCCGGTTTTCATCCATTCACCGCCGTAAAATGACCCAACATGTCCCCAATTGTAATTCACATTGTTTCGGTAATCGACCAAAGCTTCAACATCGTTCTCATTTGAACCATTGATGCGTGGCATTCGGCTGTTGTGATGTGCCAATAGGTTATGGTGATACGAAGCATATTCTCCGCCCCATTGCGTTCCGTATCCACGTTCTCCTTTTTTATGAAATGAATTATAAAGTGATTCGCTGATGATACACCATTGGATGGTGAAATTAGGACTGCTTGAAAAATGGGTTGTTTCTTCTATTGCCCAACTGAACGAGCAATGGTCGATCATAAAATCTCTACCGTTTTCAATGCGGAATGCCGATGTTTCGAGACCTAATTCATCACCTGGTCTGGAACGAATATAGCGAACGATAACATTTTCAGAACCCGAGAAATTCAAGGTGGCTCCGCGAAAACAAATACCATCGCCGGGGGCTGTTTGCCCTGCAATGGTCATGTGTTTAATGGCCGTATGTACATCCCGTTTTAGCTCAATTACACCGCCCACCCGAAACACGATGGTTGAGGGAATTTTCAAACTTAAGCCATTATAAGTCGTATCTTGCTGGGATAATGCCCATCGAAAACTTCCTGCAATTGCTTCTTCACCTTCATCGTAATCCTCAAGGTTGGTAACCTCAACAACTTTAGCGTTTAGGAAAATTGTTCTCCCATCGACCAAGGTTCCCCTGCCTCCTGTTGCAACGCGGCCATATCCTTCTGCTCCGGGGAACGCAAGTGGTTGAGCATTTGCCAACGTAGTTATAGCTACTATTAAAGCAAAAATTAGTTTCAATTTTTTCATTTGAATATATTTCTTTTAAGTTGCTGTTTATCTAATTAATACCATTTAAATAATGTTCAAGCCTGGTGTAACCATCATTTGAAATAGTGTTTCTATCGCTTGCATCATTTGGGTTTAGCCCATTCTTCAATTCCCATTCGTCGGGAATACCATCCTTATCTGCATCGGGCAGGGCAGGCAGTGAGTTTAGCACTGGCCAGCCTCCAACATCCTCTTGACTTTTAATGATTTTACCTGTTCGGTTTTTAACATCATTCACAATCCTTGTATCCACTATATCGCGTTTTGGTAAAATGGCTCCACCAGTTTCAAGTACACGCTGGTAGGCCGATTGCGCATCTTCCATTGTTACCGGCCCGGTTTCGAATGGTTTATCCTGTTTGTAATCATTGATATTTTTTTTCGACCATTTTTTGTGATATTGTACCAAATCCCATGGATCGTTAGGGAGCTTGTTGTCATAGAAATTGTCGGAGAAAAAAGCACGGTTGTATGGAGAACAGGTTGAATAGGCAATTCCTGTTGCCTTTGAATCGTGCCCGGTAATCAGGTAGTTGCCCACATAGTTTAAATGGGTTACGCTTTTGTAATCGTTGTTATAGCCGGCATGGCCACCGCCCCAGTTATAAATCACATTATTTCGAAAATCGAGCAAGAGGCCATTTGGATCTTCGTTGTATGGATTTGAATCGTAATTTCCGGGTCGTGGGTTCCGTCCCCGGTTATCTGCGTAAAGGTTATGTAGATAGCTGTATTTTGCCCCACCTGTTCCCCGAATTAAGGATCCGTAACCATGATTGTCGGGATTCAGACCTTCGGTGATGAAACACCATTGAACTGTTACCCTGGTAAGTGTTGGTTTGTGGGTTGAAGCTGATAAAATCTCATCAAGGCTCCAACTTGCGGAACAATGATCAACAATAATATCTTCGCCAACAGAAATACTGATGGCATCTTTACCTTGCAGACTTCCCTGTCCTTGCATTCCATTGCCAAGACGAACGCGCAAATAACGAACGATCACATCGTTGGTTTCTATTTGTAAGGTTTCCCCTTTCAAACAAATTCCATCGCCGGGAGCTGTTTGTCCCGCTATGGTAATGAAAGGATTTTTGATGGTCAGGCGCGAATTGAGCTCAACGATACCGGATATTGCAAATACGACAGTACGGGGGCCTTCCTGTTCTACTGCCCATCGCAAACTGCCCGGGCCTTTGTCATTTAAATTGGTGACAAAAAGTACTTCCCCTCCACGTCCACCTTTGGCATAGGCCCCGAATCCTTCCGCGCCAGGAAATGCAAGTTGTTGAGCGTTAAGTGTATTTGTGCATAAGAAAAAGAAACTTATCAGAAAAATTGATTCGAAATTTATTTTCATCATATGTGTTTTTGAAATTAGATATATAATTTTTTTATTTTATCAAGGTCATTTTAGCTATTTTTTCTTGCAATCCTGCTTGCAGATTAAGAAAATAAACTCCGCTTTCCAAGTTTCCTGCATCAAAAAGGATAGTATGTTTCCCGGCAGTTTCCTGCTGATTGACCAGCGTTGCCAAATGTTTACCCAGTACATCGTAAACAGATAGTTTAACTTCGCTGTTCGATTTTATTTCATAATAAATTGTGGTATTTATATTAAAAGGATTTGGATAGTTTGTGATGGGCATAAATTCATTCACCTTTGTTTTTTTTACGGAGCTTAATTTTCCTTCCACAGTAAAACTCCAAATTTCACCTTCGATAGTACCGTTTTTATTTTTACTGTCAATTCTCCAGAAAAAAGTTTCTCCTTCTTTTAATTCGCCGGGTTTAAATGTGGTTTCTGTTTGATTAACGATAAATGGTGGTGGATTTTCTGTGCCAAAATAAACATCATAGCCATCGATGTTGATACTTGTTTCCCATGTTAGCGTTGGATCGGCAGCTATATTTATAGCATGATTTTCAGGAGAAGGATTGCTAACAACCTCAGGCATGGACGTTGAACTTAGGGTACTGATGTTCACAATTTTTTCATACGAGGAGGTCAAACTATCGTTAAATGCCACTACCCTGTAATGATATTCGGTCAGCTCTTCCAGTGCGTTGTCAATGTAACTTGTTGCCCCTTCCTGCACTTCGGCTATGTTTTCAAATGCTCCGGTTTCTCCTTTGGACCTTTCAATTCTGAACCCGGTTTCGTTATCGTTGGTGTCTTCCCAGGTAATTTCTACCATGGTCACATCTATTAATTCGGCATTGACATTTTTAGGTGCAAAGAAAAGTGATGGATTGTTTACCAGACTGTTGAGGTAGATCTCTAAATTGGTATACCCACTTTCGCCAATGGTATTTCTATCTTCAGGATCAGTTGAATTTAATCCCTTTGCCGTTTCCCAATGGTCGGGCATACCGTCATGGTCAGAGTCATCGGGAGCTGTTGTACTATTCAGGGTCGGCCAACCTCCAACATCACTTGGACGATCAATAATGCCATTTTTGCCATATTTACCTGTTCCCTTTAGAACATCATCAATAATATCTGCATCTACTTTATCTCTGGTGGGCAAAGAACAGCCTGAATATTCAAGTACGGTTCTATAAGCTTCTTCTGCAGTTTGTTGATCAATTTCCATGGCCGTCCATGGTTCCTTGAGCCGGTAAGCTGAACCCGTTTTAGTTACGCCCTTCCAGTTATCAGCTGTAACCGAAGAACTGCCATCAACGAAATTATCGGATATCCACCATTGGCCGGCATCAGCGTCTCCGTCACGTGTTGAAGGATCAGCAATGCGATTTCTTACACCCGATTCAGTTGCCGGACCTGGCTTGTAATAGTTGGCTACCATATTAATTGTAGAATGTTCAATTGGCGGGGTACGCCTATCTCCAACCTGATGTGCTTCACCACCATAACAACTGGCATACTCCCAATTATAAATTACGTTATTTCTGTAATCGTTATATCCGCAGCCTGACGCCCAACGTGGGTTTCGGCTCGCATTATGTGCTATCAGGTTATGATGCCATGTACCGTAGTTATTTCCCCAGATACCTCCAAAACGATGTTCATCGGTTGTACCTTTGGGACACGCTTCTGCAAGAATACACCATTGAACAGTTGTGTTCTCGTTGTGGTAAAGTGTCATCGTTTCATCGGTACTCCAACTGGCAGAAATATGGTCGAAAATTATATTCTTTTGATACCTGCCACCTATTCCGTCATTTTCACCCATGGACGGGTCATACCTAACGCGAATGTATCGGATGATTACATCGTCGGCACTGGTAGAAAGATTTCCTCTAATGCATATACCATCGCCTGGTGCAGTTTGTCCGGCAATGGTAATGTTGTCGTTTTTGATGTTGAAATTGCCTGTAATTGTCCCAGAAACCCTAAATACGACGGTTCTGGGGCCTGAAGCACCAATTGCTGCGGCAAAACTACCTGTGCCTGAAGCATTGAGATTCGTTACTTCAATTACTTTGCCGCCTCTTCCGCCTACGGTATATTTGCCATATCCTTCGGCTGAAGGGAATGCGAGTTGTTGAGCCAGGGAAGTGGTTAAAAAAAAGGCCGTAGCAAGTACTGTTAAAATATATTTTCTCATTTGATTATAATTTATTTTTCAATTGTTAGATTTCACCCCCATGCAGGTAGGGAACTCGTCCAATTAGAACCATCCTTGTGGGAAATATACTTATTCATGGCTAGTTTCAGCAGTCAATTGGAATTGTGTTTGCATGGAACTATTTGAAACAAAGTAAGCTTACGAATCTGAAAACAATTGGGAAAGAATCTGTAAAGAATCTGGAATCCTTAAAAAGTGCAGTTTGTTTTCAATTGGCATTGTTTATTAAATAAATGTGTTCAATTAAAACTGATTGTTATAAATATCCAAGATGATCTCAGTTGCATTTCTGGCAGATTCTCCGCTTATCAGTGCTTCTTTTCCTGTTTTTATAGCATCGATAAAATCCTTAAGAATGAATTCGTGATTTGATGTATCCTCTACTGATGCTGTTGAAGCACCGGTATGCGTATTCTTTTTCGACTCCTGTTTGGTGGGATTTTTAAGTCCTTCAATGTCCCAATGTGTGATTACATCATTCTCCAGAATAAGAAACCCTTTGCTGGTGTATATTTCCATTTTTGCAGGAAATCCGGGTTTTGTGGCCGTTGATGCAGTAATTGTCCCAATCATTCCGGAATCATGAAGACAAATAGCCGCGCCATGATCTTCAACTTCAATGTTATGAACAAATGTGCCCAATTGACTGACCAAGCGGGTGGGTTGACCAAAAAACCAGTAATATAAATCGATATAATGTGAGGCTTGCTGAATGAAGGGGCCACCGCCATCAATACTATAGGTTCCCCGGTAGTCAGCTGAATTGTAGTAATTATCATCCCGGTAGTTTTTAACGGCTAAATCCACTGAAAAAATCTTTCCCAGCATTTGCTCATCAATTAATTTTTTTACAATCGGATTATCTGAGCTAAACCTTCGCTGATAGGCAACACCCAATTTGACATTGTTCTCTTTACACGATTGAATCATCTTATCAATTGACTCTAAAGTTATATCAATTGGCTTTTCGCAGAGTACATGTTTGCCTAAGCCCGCTGCTTCAATAGCGTTGATATGATGATATCCGTTTGGAGTACAAATGATGACGGCATCAAAATTCAGCTCAATTTCATGTAAATTATGAAATGATGGAAGATGGGTAAAATTCGCAAGTTTATTTAATTTCGTCGATACAATTCCAACTATTTCAGCATGCTCAATCTTTTGAATGGCCCTGGCATAGGTATTGGCAATGTTTCCACTTCCAATAATTACAAATTTTATGTTTTCTTGCATGGGTTTATGATTTGTGTTATTCATAAATAATTCTGTTGTCGTTATTTTAAAGTTTTCAAATAATTAATCATCATCTCTTACATAATCAACATAGGCTAAATTCCGCTTAAAGAATGAAGAATTGCAATCATCGCAATCAAGGAATATCTTAATTTTGCTATCGATGGTATCGGTAAGCGGTCTGTTTTTTGCGTTGCCACTTCCTGAAATAAGAAGGAATAGTGTAGTGACTAATACTAATCGCATTGTGGTGTATTTTAAATTCAGATTCATGGGAAGTCTAATTTAACGTTCTTCCAGAATTTTACCTTTAGTATTAAAAGTTAGATAAAGGTTTTCTTTTGATCGTTTTATTCTCATGATATAAAGCGTCTTCCCACCTTCTTCCAGTAAATCAGCATCCCTTAAATCGTAGTCTTTATAAGCTGTTTTTAAGGTTTGCAAAATAGCCTTTGGAATTTCATTGTCGCGAAGATCTTGTTCATGTTTTATAATTGATCCCTTGCTGTCAACCGTGAAAATATGGTCGGTATCATTGATTTCGCCTCGAATGATGTAAATGATTTTTCCATTTTCTTCCACACGTTTCGATCGGTCAATATCGACTTTACCGTATTGGGTATTGATAAGCTTTATCATTGAAGAAGGAATCTCGCTGTCTTTTAATTCTTCTCTATATTTCAATAATTTACCTTTTTCATCTATCCAGAAATCATGGTCTTTTCCCTCAATTTTAAAATTTATTTCATACACAATGTTTTTACCTTCTTTTATTAAATCGGCATCATTCAGATCAAAGTATTTCACCTTCGATTTAATGGTGTTTAGAACGCTTTCAGGAACTTCGCTTCCCCATAAATCCTGATGATATTTTATAACATTACCCCGGTAGTCCATGAATACTTCATTAAACTTCTTATTGGACTCAAACTTTATGTGATAGTTCCCTGCTGTTTGTTGCCAACTTACATCTTCGGCATTTGGAAATTTCACTTGAAAGGAATTTAATACAACTGCGGGTATATTGCTTTGATTGATGTTTTGTGCAAATGAACTTTCTACAAATACGACGAATAGTAATACCCCTATAATTCTATGCATAGCTTGAATAATTAATTTAAAACAAAGAAAGTGGATGAATCTGGAAACAAATTGGAAGGAATCTGGAAAGATTCTGGAATTTTGGGAAATGGACTGAAAACCGGTGATTATTTAATTAGGAGAATAAGCCCTTTAAACACATTCCCTTTGTATTCAAAATCTGCCTAACTCTTGAATACAAAGGGAATAAAACGAGGAATGTTGATGAAAAATGTTTTTCTATTTCGTGGAAATTTTATTTTTTTGCGTTGTTAATAATTCTGTTTTTCGGTAAATATTCATCCAGTAGTATATGCTCAGAATTGCCTGTAATTTTAATTAATTCTTGTGGTAAAATATTGAAATTGGTTATGGCTGAATTGTTTACATTGGTTAAAACAATTGGTGTTTTACTTACATCGGTACTCGTAATGGTTAAATTATTTATCGAAATGCTGTCACAATCATCAACGGTGATTGCCGATCCTTTCTGATTGCTTGTCCATAAGTTCTCGATGGTGATATTTTTCGCATTTGAAATATGGACACCTGTTTTGCCACCTATGCTTATATTTTTCATAGTGACATTTTTTACAGGCATTTCGGGTAGACCAATTATGGAGATGTTTTCACTTTTAGCATATTTGCAGCTAAGGTTTTCAATGTGAATATTTTCAATTACAGGGGTTCCCTCGTTGACTTCCTGGACCTCCTTATCGGTGTCACCGTATAGCATATTGATCCGAATGGCTTCCCTGGTGATGGTATCTGCTTCTAAATCGATGAACCAGCAATTTCTGATGTAAGCACCTCTGCCTCTACCGGTTTTTAAGCGGACAATCCTATCTGTTCCGTAAAAATTACAATCGTGAGCATATACATTTTCCACACCACCTGACATTTCACTGCCAACAACAATTCCTCCATGTCCTTGTAATCCAGTATTATGGCGAATGAGAATATTTTTTTCCGGGATCCCCAGTCTTCGTCCATCCTTATTTCGTCCCGATTTCAGGGTAATACAATCATCACCGGTATCTAAGGTATTGTATTCAATTAATACATTTTGACAGGAATTTGGATTGATTCCATCGCCATTGGGTGTGTGTCCATATTCGCCATAGGTTAGAATGTAGATATCGCGTATAATGAGATTAGTACAGAAACTTGGATTAACTGTCCAGAATGCACCATATTCAAAGCGAATTCCTTCCAATAATACATTTTTACAATACAAGGGCCCAAAAAATACAGGAGGAAGATAATTGGTGTGCGTATTGTCAAATATTCTTTCTTTTACCGGAACTTCATCTTCATTCATTTGTGCTAAACGGTAATTGCCAAACGCTTTGTTTTTACGCAATTCCCACCAAGGTTTGCCTTGCCCGTTCAGGGTTCCTTTTCCTGTTATGGCAATATTTTCTTGTTCATACGCATAAATAAACGGGGAATAAGAATATACTTCGGAGCCTTCCCAATTGGTTAAAACAGCAGGTAAATAATCCGAAAAATCCTGACTAAAGAGAAGTTCTGCACCCTCTACTAAATGGAGATTTACATTGCTTTTTAAAACAATTGGACCGGTAAGCCATGTTCCTTTAGGAACAAGCACCCTACCTCCACCTGATTCTGAAGTTGTTGTAATGGCTTTGTTGATGGCCTTAGTGTTCTTAAAAGTTCCACCTGACTGAGCGCCATATTCAAGAATATTTACTGTTTTATCAGGAAACTGCGGACGTTCAAAATTGAAATCTCCAAATGGAGTGCTAAACAATTCAATCTTTTCCGGAACCTGTGCGTTTAAGCTAAAACCAACCAAAAGTAGGAGAAAGAGCCCTAAGTGAAATTTGATTATTCGTTGCATTGTATTTTTCATTTTATTTTATTTTTGACTGACCTTAAAAACATGCCTGTCCTTGTATGAATAAGTAATTGATAAACCAGCCACATCAACAATAGCCTTCACAATTGCCAGTCCCAATCCGGTAGAGTTTTTACTATCTGAACTTTTATTAAAACGTTCAAATAATTTGTCTTTCGGGATCAATGGCTTATTGCTTGTATTTTGGATGGAAAATGATGTAGATTTTAAACGAATAATAAGTTCTCCGCCGGGTTGGTTATGAATGATCGCATTTTTTATCAGGTTTAAAACCAACATTTCAGCCAGATCTTTATTCATTTGATACACCCAATTATCTTCTTTTCGATAAATTATTTTAATTTTTTGATAGTCAGAATAATCTGAAAAATCATGTATTATCCTTTTGAAAAGTTGATCGAAATGAAGTTCTTCTTTGGATATGAATTGTTTGTTTTCGATTTTTGAAAGTAGCAAAAGTGATTTATTCAGACCAGAGAGTCGTTGAAAAGATTCAATAATGTTTCCTATTTTTCCGGTCTGTTCAGGCGATAGATTTTCATCCCCCGCAAGTAATTCCAGTTTGTTAATACCTATGGCCAGTGGTGTTTGCATTTCGTGCGAAGCATTTTCGATAAATTGCTTTTGGCGATTAAATATATCTTCATTTGTTTCCAGCAGGTTTTGGATGGATTCATTTAATAATGAAAACTCTTTTATGTGAGTTTTAGCCAATTTGCGATAGGTGCTTTTATCGAGCCTGAAGTCATTGAGATATTGTAAGACCTGATAAAAGGGTTTCCATGTTTTTTTTAACACAAAATTATTTACCAATAGGGTACTTACGAACAAAAATAGGAATAACCACAACAAGGAAAGTACAATTTTTCTGACGAGTTTTCCCTTATCCAATTCATGAGAAATGATCTTCATTTCGTAATAAGAACCGTCTACAGCAGCAAATGCAGTTGTCAGCAGCCGAACCTGGTAGTTTTTATTTTTAAGAGTTGAAAATATTAAGGTGTCTTTGTAGGCATCTCTTATTTGGAGTGCATAATCTTCACTCACCCTTTTAACAATGTAGTTATTATCTAAAAACAGCTTGTGTTGAACAATAAGGCTGTCATCTTTCAATTGATCAATAATGACAATTTTGTAATTTTCAAGACCGTCATCGATGGTCGATTTAATCTGGTTAAGCAGTTGAGAATAAAAAAGAATTGCCCACAATCCTACAGTTGTAAATAGAATTACAGAAAGAAACAACAATGTGTGGTTGATCAGCTTCATTTAATGATCATTTTATATCCCATTCCATAAACGGTGGTGATGTCGATATTTGCATTAAAGCTGCGAAGCTTTTTGCGCAGGTTTTTAATTTGCGAATATATAAAATCAAAATCGTTTGACTGGTCGATGTAATCTCCCCATATATTTTCGGCGATAGCTGATTTACTAACAACCCGGGACTTGTTCACTACAAAAAACACAAGAATATCAAACTCCTTTCGGTTGAGTTCCACTGATTGGTCATTAACCAGTACGATTCGTTCGTCGATATTAATGGACACATTTTCCAATTCGAGCAATCTTCGGCCATCCGATTTTTTGCGTCTGATGACAGACTTAATCCGTGCATTCAGTTCCGCGATATGAAATGGTTTTGTGAGGTAATCGTCGGCACCTAAATCCAAACCTTTGATTTTATCATCAAGCGAGTCTTTTGCCGAAATAATGATCACACTGTCGGCTTTGTCCAGCTTTTTAAGTTCATTGAGTAAATCCAAACCATTCCCATCAGGGAGCATAATGTCAAGTAAAATGCAATCGTAGTCGTAAGAAACAATTTTATCTAAGCCTGAATAATAATTGGAAGCTTCTTCTACTACATAATTTTCATCTTCGAGGAATTGTTTGATCAATCCCCTCATTTCTGGTTCGTCTTCGATTACTAATATTTTCATTTTTTAAATTTGAAAATTTACTATTTCTTCGCTGGCCATTCACTCTTTAATAAAAAATGGAAGGTACTGTTAATGGAGCCAAATTTGGTACTTACTATTTCAATCTTTTCATTTTGCAACAATCGAATCATTTCGGCACCAGCATAAAGCACTGGTCCATAGCCATGGCTTGCATAAATGCTTTTACCCCGATGATAGTAGTAGGTATTGTCGTGTGCGAAGGTGGTTCCTTCGCAGGTGCCATCCACGGCACCATTTTCAAGCACCCGCGTTTGTAATGCATTCCAACCGGTCAGTGCTACCGGACCATAAACATGGCTGATCCATCCTTCGTTAATGCCTTTGGCAATTGCAAAGGTGAACATGGCTGTACATGAAGTTTCCAGATAGGTATCGTTTTTGTCTAAAAGATTATGCCAAAACCCGGTGCCGTCTTGCAGATTGGCCAGGCTACGAATCATGGAACGGTACAAATGTAAAACCTTATCGCGGCCAAGATAACTTTCGGGCACTGTTTCAAGCACTTCAGCCATTGACATTAAAACCCATCCATTGGCACGCCCCCAGTAAAAACGTGGATCGTAATCACCTGAAGTGACATTCCAACCATGGTCAAACAGTTCCTTTTCAGGGATGTAAAGCCGATCGGCCATTTGTAGAATCTGTTTAATTGCATCGTCAAAATAGCTTGTTTCGCCGGTGAGCACGCCCATGTTGGTCAAAAATGGAACCCCCATGTACATATCGTCAGCCCAAACTGATGCGTATTGTGGCCGATTGCGTGCAAGGGTGCCATCATCCAGGCGAAACTGATTTTTAGAAACGTGCTCATTTGCCCGGTTGATCAATTCAAGGTAGTCTTCGTTTTTGGTTTTTAGGTAGGTTTTAATCATTGCTGCACTGATGGATCCGCAGTCGTCCAGCGCTTCGTACTCTAAAATTCTACCCCAACTTCCAATTTTGCTTCTTTTTATTTGATCTTTATTTTTCACAAAATAGGGTAGATTCTTTAGCACGTAATTATAGAACTTTATGTTATCGGCAAAAAAAGCTTTATCTCCGGTTACATCGTCGATGTATTCAAAAGCTGAAAGGACAACTCCATGTGTGTATGACCATTCACTTGAAAATCCCCTTGAAGGTTCAGCATTTGGATTGAATGTGGAGAAATCGCTGATTTTTTTTCCTGACTTGGAATCAATTATGCTTTGCGTGCTTGAGGATTCATAATAGACCCTAATTCGGTTTAAGATTTCCTTTATATGGTCTACAGTGGGTAGTTCATACGCGATTTCATATTCAGGAACTCTTCCTGTCATATCTTTTTGTGCATTTATTCCGGAACTAAAAGTGATCAGAAAAAGGGCTACTAGTGTGAATTTGAATTTATTCATGTGTTTATTTTCAGTATTGTTTTATTCTTTGATGGCTTATTCATGTTCAATCTGATGTTTTTTCTATACTTATCTTACCTTTTAACTTTCAATTTGAAAATTTACCGAATAAGGAACTTCTGACAATAACCACTACTGTTATAATCAACTAAAATTAAGTATTCACCATGTTTTATTCCGCTTATGTCAATTGAATTCTCATTATTCAGGTTTTCGATATATTGAATTGTTGTGCCTGCAATGTTTAGAATGGAAAGGTTTGCACCTACCATTTTGGAATCCAGAAGTGACAATTTTAGTATTTGGTCTGCTGGTTTAGGGTAGATTTTTATTTTCTCCTTATTTTTAAACAAGTTTAATCCGCTCGATCCATTGCAGTTGTTGGTTTCAGCACCTTCTCCCATTGGAGAATTGCCGGTAAACGTCAGGTATATTTTGTCTAATTTTGCTCCGTCTTCACGATATCCAATGGTTAATGTATGTTTGCCCATATCAAGCGAGTAGCTTTGATTTGAGGCCCATGTCCAAGCGGATGATGAGGCGATATTGTTCCAGCTCCACCATTCGCCATTGTCCATGCTTAACCAGAATGAATCGTCATTGGCATTTGGAGCTATAACCCTGGCCCATAAAGTGTATGTTCCACTTTTGCTGATTTCAAAAGTATAAGTTGCTTGACTTTCATTATTCTCCGGAGCGTTGTCTGTACTGTTGTTTCCCGTTTGTATGGTAATGTATTTGTCGTTTGATGCTGTAGCATCCGATTCGGTATTCCATAGGGCACCAACAGTTCCACATTCAGCTTCGAGCCATACATCAGTTGCGTCACCGGTCTCACTAACCGTGTCAGGTACACACCAGTTGGCACGTTCCTTAAATTCCGCTTCAAAGTCAGCTTTCCATTTCGAAATGGTTGATCCACCCAGGCCGTCAATATAATGATTGGTAGCTCCTTGGCGTACATATTGTCCTCCCCAACTTTCTTGTGTTGGGTCTTCGGGGTTGTTGATACCGCGGTTTGCGCTTACCAGGTAAAGGAACGAAGGTGAATCACCTTCAATTACACCTTCGCCTGCAATTGCAGATGGAGGATAAATGGCACAAAGCGGTCCATGGTTATTGATGATATTCTCATTCACCCAGTCCTTATTGTCGGCACCAAACATACCCATATAGGTGGATTTCGATTCGATGATAAACAGTTTGGGATAATTTGCCATGAGCCATTGGTGTGTAGCATCCTGGCAGGCAATCAGAAAAACCCGGAGTTTAGAAATAAAGGCGTCGGATTCTTCCTGACTCCTTGTATTTTGGACCTTCCAAATGGCTTGGGCAATCTCACGCGGACCTCCCCAAACACCAATGTAAATTGGACGTGGATCGTCCTTGTCTGCGGCAGCAATAATTGCTTCCGAGGCCTCGCTATCCATACCTGCACCAATAATATCGGTGTACGGTTGTTTGCCACAACCCCATTGGATGCTGATGTTATGAGTGTTTCCTAAACCCTCATAGCATACGGCACGTAAGGCATCAGCGCTTGGATACTTTGTGTCATGTTTTCTTAGCTGCTCATCCACTATGTCGTATTTATCCAGCACGGCCAGAATGTTTTTCTTTTCGGCTACCATGCCGAAGGTGCCTGCAGAAGCAATCAAACCCTCCACATCAAATTCATTGGAGTAAAGAAGGAAGCGTACCATCGATTGTAAATCATCAGGGTCACTGTTGGTTACCGGAAAAGGAGGAAAGTCCGATGACATCATTACGCGTAATCTGGTGGTATCAATTACATGAATAATAACACGACGATAGGCATAAAGATTTGGACTACCCGAATCGTGTAATTCTAGAATGACATGAATTTCTTTTCCGCCGGCATTCGTCGGAATGTTTAATGTTGGTTTGGCAGTCGTACTATTTTGAACAGTGATTGTTCCGCTGTAAGTGCCCGGATCTTTATAATAAAACCATTTGTAGCTAAGTTTGTGGCCATCGGGATCTGATGAACCCTCAGCACTTAAATTAACCGTTGAACCGGGTTGAGCTGAAACGACCAAAACTTGCTTCGTTTCATCACCATTTACTACGGCAATTGGATGATGGTTGGCATCTGCATAATTGCTTGTTACAGTCCAAAGCATTCGTGCCTGAAAATCGTTGTTATAGGCAGTTGACCAGCGGCTGATATCACTGGTGCCGGCGGAAGTATTACCATACATGTAGTAGGTATCAAAAGCGGCATCTTCTCCACTCATGCAGGACATACCCCGAATTCCGGCTTTTTTAACCCGATCAAAGCGACCACCCCAGCTCCCTTGCCATGGTTCATCGGGATTGTTCAAGCCATTTGGAAAAAGATACATAAATGCGGGAGAATCTCCTTCTGTAGCATATTTCCGATCTGGGTAAACGGCTCCCAAGGCTCCCTTGTTTTGTACATTGGTGTCCAACCAGCTATCGCTGGGTTGCCAACCATAAACACCGGTTGCCCTTATGTAGATCATGCCAGGAAAATTTTTAGCAATCCATGTTCCTGCATTGTCCTGACCAAGAACATCGTACACGCGAATTTTGCTGACAAATTGCTGTGTCTCAACTGCAGAACGAGTATTCTTTACCTTCCAAAGTGCTTGTGCCAGCGGGTTGCCTCCTCCCCAAAAGCATACCCAAACCGGGCGCGGATCATCTTTGTCAACAGCTGCTATAATCAGTTCAGAACCAGGGCTGTCTTTGCCTGAACCAACATCGCCCATACCATACCCCT
This sequence comes from Prolixibacteraceae bacterium, assembly GCA_041821245.1. Classification (GTDB taxonomy): domain Bacteria; phylum Bacteroidota; class Bacteroidia; order Bacteroidales; family Prolixibacteraceae; genus Roseimarinus. The sequence goes on along the minus strand of JBGUEP010000010.1, from coordinate 35,278 downwards.
TTTGACCCAATTTGGAAACAGACTGCAGGTATTCCAGCGAAGGAAATTCAGGATCGTGAACCTTGAGCAGAGACACGACCTTCCCGTAGGCGTTTAATAGATTATTCAACATGTTAATGTTTGACTGAGATTTTTTCCAGCATCCGGTGGATACAATCAGTCCTTCAACATCATATTCATTGCTCTGTACCAAAAAACGAACCATCGATTGTTCATCATCCGGGTCGGCACCAAGGTCGGTCATGTTTATAATTCTTGGTTTCAGAGAAGTTGGTTGTGCCAATGCAAATTTTGTTGTCACAAAAAGACCAATAATTATTGTTAGGAAATAGGTTAGTCTCATCTTATGTTTGTTTTGTTATTTTATTGTTAAAATCACCCGCTGGTATCGCGTAAGTTGCGGGGTGCCATTATCTTTTACTTCACAAACAAGATGAATGGTTTCACCTTTTCTGGCATTATTGGGAATTTTGAATGAAGCATTCAAGCTACCGGAATCTACAATTTCAACACTTCCGGCGTAAGTACCTGCTTCGCTGTATTGCCACCAAGAGTAGGAGAGTTCATCGCCATCAGGATCGAGAGTTCCTTGAGCACTCAGTTGAATTTCATTGCCAGGTTTTGCTGATATATCCAATGCATTCTTCAGTTGAACAAGCGGTGGATGGTTGGCATTTTCATACGATTTAACACACCAGTCGGCACGTGATGCAAAATCATTTTGCAAAACGTCAGCCCAACGTGTAATTGGCTTGAAATACGTATTCATTAAATCTTTATTCTCAGGATAAATAGTACGCATATAGTTTCGTCCCCATGCTGATGCAGTGTACCATCTTCCTTCGGGATAGGTGTAATTCGGTTCAGGAACAGGATCGAGCCATGTGTTTTCACGAACATTGACATAGCGGCCTCCCCAACCTCCGAAGTCAGGGGATTCCATGTTTCGTAATCCTGTATTTATGGCATGGATAAATGCAGGCGAATCACCTTCTGATCTGAAATCACCTTGCTGTTTAGAATTTCCTGCTTTCCATCCTTCATTATCGTCGCCACCTTTGTAGGCTTGGTATAATGAACAAAGAGCGCCGTGGTCTTCCAGTATATTCGCTTTCATCCAATCGCTTGTGAAGTATTCTGTTTTTTCATCGGGCATAATTTTGTCCCATTGGTAGGCTATGGCCCAAAATTGGTCGCAGATGATTGTTGGGATATTGAATTTCCCCCAATGAGGGCGAATGTAGGCCTGATAAGTAGAATCTTGTTCCCAGATAAAGAAGAACCTTAGTTTATTGGCTACCCGTTCCATTTTTTCGGGATGTTCTTCTTCAATGGTTTTTAATGCCCTTGCTAGTGTATTTATGCCACCCCAGGCCTGTATCCAGATGGGCTGGTCCCTGGTGTCGTCAAGAAATACCTTTACAATAAGTTGCGAACCTGCTGTGATGGAATCCATTTCGCCTTCGGAGGCTAAATTTCCATGCACAGCGATTGATTTCAGGTATTCGGGTGTTGGATAGGCTTTATCATGCAAAATCAGGTTCGGATATACGTCTGAATATGCTTCAAGATAGGGATCAAGCCAATCATCGCCTGCCCATCTGTGTCCTTGCCAGTGGTACTGTGAACTTGTAGAAATAATACCTTCAACATCCCATTCATTGGAATAAAGCAGAAAACGAACCATTGAACACTGATCATCAATTTCCGCATCGCTTAAAACGATAACACGTGGTTTGGTTTTATTTTCTGAATTCGTACTGTTGCCGACTTTTGTATTCTTGTTGGAGCAGGCGCTCGAAGCAGCCAGCAGAAATAATATGATTAATTTAATTTTCATAAGTTGTCCTCCATTCGATTACTAACTATTCATACAGAATAGAATTGGGAGCAATATTTTTTTTGTGGTTTTATCCGCGAATACTACCGGCGGTATTCGAACCAACTATTTATTCTCTTACTAAAAGCACCCAGTCGTTTTGGGTATCGGGAGAAATAAAATCTATCATTTTATCCACCTTAAGCATGATTTCATTCAATTCTATTCTTTCGCCTGTTACCGCATTCACCCAGACATTGTGTTGATAATTACCGGGGTTTACTTTCAACTGAAAGGTTGCTCCTTTAATTGAAAAAACGAGGTATTGTTTTGCTCGTTCAGCTAAACACCAAACCGCTTTTTTGTCTTGATTTGAAAGCAATGAATCGGCTGGTGTCATGGTATAGAACTGAAGCTCCTTCGACATAATGTCTGCTAAAATGTCGATTTGATCTGCAGCCTTAGCATAAGGATTTACCTCACCAAAGAATGGCAAGCCTTCGGGCCCAAATGCTTTAAGGCTGTCTTCTCCCAGGTGACCGCACCAGTTAAAAGAGGCAGCTGCGGTAACACATGCCCACGCTGCTTGCCGCAAATCATCAATAGTTGCGCCGGACCTTTGTGACCAGAATCTCCGCCAAAGTGCATTTCCTTCAATCATGTATACGGGTTTGCCGGGAACATAGCCGGCCAAACATGCCTCGTGATGGGTCCATGCTTTTTTCCAATAGGGCCGGTCTTTAGCCTTGTCTTCAGAAAATAAAGAATGATTTTCAATCGCTGCAAAATTGTATTCAGGTCGATGGAATTCATTAATAACAGGAAATTCATCTTCATAGGTGCGCAGGTGATTAAAAACATCGTATTTTTTAACCAGTTTTGCCCAACCCAATTCATGGCTAAGCCTGTCGCCAGGTACCTCCCAAACAAAGCTCCATCCTGCAATGTTTGCGTAGGGCGCCAGCCTGGCTACGGTATATTTCACAAAGAAATCTTTTTCTGAATCGCTAAGGTTGTTCCATTCAGAACTCCCATTTTTACTCCCATCAAAACCCAGGAACATATGAAGTCCGATGTTCCTCTGATTGAACCACTCAACATGTTGTTCCATAAGTTGCCAAACGTCGAGACGCATCGTCGTGGATGCTTTTCCGTCTTCGTAAAGTAGTAAATCGTTGGTAACAGGAGCCGGACCATCGTTGTAAATTTGCTCAAAACAGCAAAGTGACAATAACCAATTTACTTGTAAGTGATTATAGCCACGGTCTATGATAGGTTGATATACTTCTTTGGTGATCCAATCAAAAGGTTGAGCTAAAGATCCGTGTCCCGATTCATAATATGATTTTAACCACACGGGTTCTGTTCCGTTATAGGCGAGCCATCTGGGATTATTTTGGTAAGCTTGAATGATTCCCTTTCCGGCGTCAATCGAATCACAGATAAAATTATTTTCTCCGCCCGGAGTATTGTCGCTCCATTCCCATTTGTAGGTCCATTTACCTGTTTCATTCGGCATGAATCTTATTTTCCAGCAAGTGCCGGTTTCCAGATTTCCACCTCCGGCACCATCTCCATCAAAGAATCCCATGAATTCAGTTTTGATTCCCGATGGAGAAGTATACGTACAAGTTAATTGAACATCGGTAAACTTATTTGAATAAACATTTTGATTCTCAATCACTTGTTCAAATGTTCGGTATAGCCCTACATTTTTTATCTCATGTTCTGAACATGACAGCAGCATGTATATGAGTATGATAAATAAAAATGGTCTATACATAAAAATAGATTTTACTCGTTTATTAAAGTCTATCGTTACTTTCTTGGTTTTACAGAAAGACCTTCATCAGTTCTTTTTATGGGTTGTATTGTTCCGTCTTCGTTGAAATACAGGTATTCAGCACAAACATACCTTTGCCTTCCACATTCAGAATCGATATCCAACCAGCGATGGTAAAACAAAATCCACTGTTCGTTGAATTGAACGATTGAATGGTGGTTATTGCTTTCGTGTTCACCTGCCATTATTTCACCTTTGTATTCCCAAGGGCCAGTAGGGTTTTCTGACATGTAGTAAGTAAGAACCCTATTGTCTTCAGGCATCGTATAATAATAATATCCATTGCGTTTAAATACCCACGGACCTTCTCGTTTAGGATAATATGCTCCCATATCCATAGGCATTAAATCTCCTTTAATACTTAGCAGATCATCATTCAATACAGCAACATAATATTTACCTCCACCATTGAAGTAGATATAACCTGCTCCATCGTCATCGACAAAAAGACAGGGGTCGTTGGCGTATGGTTCCTTCCAGAGTGGTCCACCAATGGCATCGACAAATGGTCCTGTAGGGGAATCACTAACAGCCATTCCAATACCCATCCATTTGGTGCTGTTTTTAGGATTTACACGATCTTTGAATCCTGTTCCTACCGGGAAGCAGAAGTAGTATTTTCCATTTTTATAGGCACAGTCGGGTGCCCAGGCATAGTTGTCGGCCCAGCTTAGATCATCGACAGTTAAACAAGGTCCGTGATTGGTCCAATTGATTAAATCGGCAGATGAAAAAACATACCAGTCTTTCATCCAGAAATCTTCCTGGCATTCCAAATCGTGCGAAGTATAGAGATACATTCTGCCATCCTTCCAAACATGTCCCGATGGATCAGCAGTTCTTATCTTACTGCCAAAATTTATCGGATTCTGAGAAAAAGAGACTGTGGAAAACGCAATCCCTAAAATTAGTAGCAAGTAGTTGATTTGCTTCATCAGTGTATTAATTTAATACTTGGTTTCATGTTTGTATTTACTTTTCCTTCGAGTTTAATTTCTCAATAATCACGGCCAGTAGAATTACGAATCCTTTAATAACTTGTTGCCAGAATGGTGAAACATTCATTAAAACAAGGCCATTGTTTAGAATTCCAATAATGAGTGCTCCCTGCACCGTACCCAGTATAGTACCTTTTCCTCCAGAAAGAGATGTTCCTCCAATCACAACTGCAGCGATGGAGTCGAGTTCGAATCCCATGCCTGCATTGGGTTGAGCTGAATCTAAACGTGAAGTGACAATTATACCTCCAATGGCTGCACAAGCACCGGCAATGGAGTAAACTATCATTTTAATTTTTTTGATTTTCAGTCCTGAAAGTTCTGATGCTGTTTCGTTACCTCCAATGGCATAAATGTGCCTGCCCAATCGGGTTTTATTGGTCATGACCACTGCAGCAAAAACTACTAAAGCCGATATCCATACAGGCATTGGGATTCCCAAAAACCAACCAGTACCAATAAAAGCCATTTCGGGACTAAATCCGGTTATTGGAAAACCTCCGGTGAGCAGCATGGTTAAACCTCGGGCAATGGTGAGCATGGCCAGTGTGGCAACAAATGGGGGTACCTTAAATTTGGTGATGGTAAAACCATTAAACCAGCCTAAAAAAGCTCCGACTAAAGTACCACCAATTAAGGCACCTACTAAAGTGAACCCGATATAAACATTCATATTAACGAATTCGGTTCCAAATTTCAACATCACGGCAGTAACAGCACCGGCAAGTGCTAAAATTGAACCCACCGACAAATCGATTCCACCAGCAAGGATGACCAGGGTCATACCTACTGATATAATCATGTTTACAGAAATTTGCCGCATTACGTTCCAACTGTTGTCGGCAGTCAAAAACCGATCGGATAGAAAACTCAATGCAATACACATGATTAACAGTGCAATGATGGATTGAAATTTTACCAGGTTTTGTTTTATGCTTGTTGTATTCATTGTTTACATTTTATTTTATTGCACAAATTGCTGCTTGCATGATCATTTCTTCAGTTGCCTCAGTCCTGGATAACAATGCCGTTTGTTTCGATTCCGACATTACTAAAATTTTGTCGGAAACAGCCAGCGCTTCAGGTAATTCGGAGGTCACCACAACGATTCCCATTCCTTGTTCAGCCAATTCGTTAATGAGTTTATAAATTTCAGTTTTTGCACCAATGTCGATGCCTCGTGTGGGTTCATCCAATAATAGAACTTTTGGATGAGTGGCCAGCCATTTGGCAATCACTACTTTTTGCTGGTTGCCTCCACTTAATTTATGAACCTCAAGGTTAGGTGTTGAAACTTTTGTATTCAACTTTTTTATATAATTCAGGCTGATGGATTTCTCTTGTTTTTTGTTGATGAAATTGAATTTTGATATTTTCTCCAGACTAGCCAAGCTGGTGTTTTTGGTCACATTCATGTTTAGGATCAGACCTTGAAGTTTTCGGTCTTCAGGTACCAGGGCAATTCCGGCTTGAATGGCATCTGCCACTTTTTTCAAACGGACCTCTTCACCGTCAATACTGATTTTTCCGGTGACATAATTTGAATACAAACCGAATATGGCTTCCAATATTTCGGTTCGTCCGGCACCCATCAATCCACAGATTCCTAAAACTTCGCCCTGTTTTAGCGTAAAGTTCACATCATTTACCAAATAGTCCCTGGGATTTTCAGGGTTTTGGAAACAGAGGTTTTCGACCTTCAATATTTCCTTTGATCTGATGTGGTTTTTTTTACTAAAACTATCGGCCATGTTACGGCCTACCATCATTTGGATGAGTTTTTCGCGCGATGTGCCTTCCATCATGCCCGAACCAATTAACTCTCCATCGCGCAGAACGGTGTATCGATCGGCAATTTCAAACAATTCATTCAGCTTGTGAGATATGTACGCGATGGCAACCCCTTTGGCTTTTAATTCATTGATAATTTTAAAAAGCAGCTCAACTTCGTGGTCGCTAATGGCAGAGGTTGGTTCATCCATTATGAGTACCTTTGATTCTAGTAGTAAAGCCTTGGCAATTTCAACCAGTTGTTGCTGGCCAACTCTCAATTGATTTAACAGGGTAGTGGGGTTGATGTCGAGGTGTAAACGCGCCAAAAGCTCTTTTGCTTTTTTATGCATTTTTGCTGTATCCAGCAAGCCAAAACGGTTAATGATTTCGTTGCCTAAGAAAATATTTTCGGTAATGCTCAAATACGGAATAAGGTTTAATTCCTGATGAATGATCACCACACCTTGTTTTCCTGCTTCTTTTGGATTTTTAAAGTTTACTTTCGCACCCTTAAGAATTACATCACCTTCTGTTTCGGTATAAACTCCCGAAATAATTTTCATCAAGGTCGATTTACCCGCTCCATTTTCACCAATAATCGCAGTAACTTCGCCCGGGTATATTTGAAGGTCGATGTTTTTCAGGGCATAAATACCCGAAAATTCCTTGGAAATATTTCGCACTTCCAGTATGGGTGCTATGGAATTATTCTGCTTGTCCATCGGATAATTTTACTGAAACGGGAATGATAAGAAGCTTAGCTAAATCGATTTTTTCCTCATTGATTTCAAATGCACCAGCGAATTCCAGCGTGACACCTACGGCAGCCGAATTTCGAAGTCGTGAAACCACTTTTTCTTTTATCATCTTATTGATGGCAACCGAAACATTGTTGAAATCAGTCATGTTCATAAAGTCGTTGATGTTTACTTTTCCTGATCCATCACGAACAGCATTTCCAAAAATGAAGTCGGTAGCCACTTTTACTTTCTGATTATTCGGAAGACTGAGGACAATATATTCAGCCTCTACTTTTTCAATTTGGCCCTGGCCTTTCACCATAAAATAATGTGTCTTTGATATCCCCAGCTGATGACCATATTTTTCAAAAGCACTTTCAGGATGATCATTCAGCAATTGCAAGAGATATTCGAGGGGTGTTGCATTGCTGATACAAACGGGTAGGCTATCGTAAAAAAAATTGTCGGTATAAATAGCCACATTGAAGGAGCTTGGGGCTGAAGCTGCTCTATGTTTTTCCAGGTTTTGAATATCAAGCGAAAGGTAGATTACTACAAGTACAGCAAGTATTCCAAGTATATATTTTAATATTTTGTTCATGCCTATTGATTTTCAGTTTGATATAAGGAGACATTTTCGGCAGTAACCAATACGACTTCAACCGGTGTTTTGGTACTAAAATCACGCTTTCCTTTGATGTATTCATCGGCAAGGTCGGCAGAGAAGCGAGACATCATTACAGGGAATTGCATTACTGTAGCTGCAATCTTACCGGCGGCAATACCATCGATGGCATCTTTTGAACCATCAAAGCCAAAAACTTTAACTTGATCGGCTTTTCCTGCAGCCAAAACTGCCTGATAAGCACCCATGGCCATGGCGTCATTTCCACAGAAAACGGCATCAATATCAGGATTGGCCTGCATGATGGTTTCCATTACATCCATGGCTTTGTTCCGGTCGAAATCGGCACTTTGTTGAGCAACCATCTTCAGTTCAGGAAATTCATCCACTACACTGTGAAAGCCATTGGAGCGGTTCCAGGTGTTGTTATCGCCAACCAAACCTAAAATTTCAACATAGTTTCCTTTTTTATTGAGTTGTCGTACAAAATATTGCCCCAGTTTCACGCAACCGGTAAAACTATCGGACAATAACTGTGTTGTTGCAGCGTCGCGTGAGTTGATTTCGCGGTCCATGCAAAAGGTGGGTATTCCTGCAGCTTTGGCTCGTTTCACATTAAGTACCGAACCGTCGGCATCGGTTGGATTAAACAAAATGGCTTTGTAGCCCATGGCTATAATGTTGTCGAAATGTTCGGCTTCTTTGGCTGAATTGTTCTGCGAATCGAAAATTTGTGCTTCGTAACCCAGTTCTCTGGCTCGTTCGGCAGCCGATTCACCCAACACAACAAACCAGGGATTATTCAGCGTTGAAATCACCACAGCAATTTTATTTGATGCTTCTTTTTTGCTTTTGTTTGAACATCCAAAAGTTACGAATAGAATCATCTGGATGAGTAAAAGTTTTAAAAGGTAGGTTCGGTTCATTTTTTAAATTTTAGCTCAATAAATATCACTTCGTGAATTTTTGCCTTTGTGGTTCATCTGCTTCTTGTTGCAAAGTCAGGTAGAATCACAAAAGTTTTAAAGCAGTTTCTGCAAGTCCTTTGCCAGAAATTCCATAATGCATAAATATTTCATCTTGTGATCCGGCTACAGTAGGTTCATCGGGTATTCCCATTCGTTTAAATGGAACAGCAATTCCTGCTTCAAGAATTGTGGAGGCACATGCTTCGCCAAGCCCTCCGTTAATGCTGTGTTCTTCAACCACTATAATCGCTTTGCACTCTTTTGCTGCCTTCAAAATTGATGCTTCATCAAGTGGTTTTATGGTATGCATGCTGATAACGCTTGCACTGATGCCTGCTTCATTCAACAACTTTGCTGCTTCGACGGCTGGCAAAACTGTTTCGCCACATGCGATAAATGCCACATCGTTGCCATCTAATATCGTTGAAGCCTTACCAATTTTAAATGTATCACCTGCGGCATGCAAGTGAGGCATGTTCTTCTTTCCAAACTTAATGTAGAATGGTTCAGTTGAATTTGCTGCTGCTTTAATTGCTGCACTTGTTTCAAAATTATCGGCGGGAATAACAATTGTAATGTTATTGATGGCTCTCAAAACTGCTACATCGTGTAATGAATGGTGGGTTGAGCCTAACGCACCATAACTTACACCGGAGCTAATACCGACAAGATTTACCGGGTAGTTTGAATAAGCAACATCATTTTTTATTTGTTCCAACGAGCGGGTCGCTAAAAAACAGCCAGGTGAAGTGGCGAATACTTTTTTCCCTGTTGATGCCAGTCCGGCTGACACGCCCACCAAATTTTGTTCAGCAATTCCTACCTCAACGATTTGTTCAGGAAATTTATCGGCAAATGGGGTTAATTTACCAGAACCACGAGAATCACTGGTGACTGCCAAAATGTTCTTGTCATTGGTAGCAAGTTCGATCAATGTATCACAATACACTTCGAGATTGGCCTTGCCAGGTATGAGTTGGTCTGTTATTTTCATTTTCTTTGTTATTTTATCAAGTGGGCCTCTAACTCGTTAACTGCAATGGTATATTCTTCATCTGTTGGTACTCCATGATGCCATTTTTTCACATCTTCCATGTAGCTAATGCCTTTGCCTTTTGTAGTGTTCGCAATAACATATGTTGGCTTGCCCTTTACTGCAGGAGCTTCACTTAATACTTTCCGAAGTTCTGGAAGGTTGTGGCCATCAACAGTTATCACATTCCATCCAAATGCTTTCCATTTTTCATCTATGGGGTGGGGGCTGCAGACTTCCGTATTTCTGCCGGTGATCTGTAGGGTATTGTGATCCAATATGACCACCAAATTATCGAGGTGGTAATGGGCGGCCATCATAGCAGCCTCCCAGTTGGAACCTTCAGCCAATTCTCCATCGCCCATTAAAGTAAAGACCCGGTAATCGGCATGGTCTTTTTTCCCTGCTAAGGCAATGCCTGCGCTAATGGGCAGGCCATGACCAAGCGCACCGGTATTGAATTCGATGCCGTTGACTTTGCGGGTTGGATGGCCAACATACGGTGATTTGAATTTACACATGGTCTCCAAATCGGACTCAGGATAAAAACCCTGGTCGGCCAAAACAACATACAAAGCTTCTACAGCATGTCCTTTACTTTGGATGTATCGGTCGCGATTGGCATGTTGAAAGTTCTCCGGTGAAACATTCATTACATCGTTGTAGAGTACGTTTAAGATATCGGTACAGGAAAGATCGCCACCGGTGTGACCAGCCTTTGCCATTTTTATGTATTTCAACAATGCCAACCGATATTTGATGGATTTTTGCTGAAGTTCTTGATCAGTATATTTTTTCATTTTACATTTAAAATGTGTCGTTAGTACTTTAGGAGGGATCCTCCCTAAAGTACTAATGACAGATTTACGAATATGACTTTAAATAGGCATATGCTTTCTTAATATTTACCCAGTTTCGTCCGAAATTAATTGTTCCTATTATCAAATTTATATCGCGGACGATTTTAATCTTGCTAATTCATACCCCGGGTTAAAACCCGGGGCTACACATATTTGAGCCCTATGGGCTCCTGTCATTTGCACATTGTGCCCAATTAATTTGGATGGTTTCTCGGAATGATACTTGAATTTGAGTTCTATTCTTTATCGTGATTGTATAAATCCCATCCCAGGTAATTTCCAATTGCCTCTTCCACAATTTCGGCAACATGGCCACGAACCATGGCTACATGGTGTTCGAAGCCATTTTTACACATGTATTTCATCAGCTTTTGTAAGTCGTTGATTTCACACACAGCAATACCTCCGTCCATTCCGTATGGATCATCGGTCATCATGCCTTCTCCCAGGTATGTTTTGATCTTTCCTTTGGTATCGTCAGTTGAGATTCTGAAATAGGTCATTTTGCCGGCAGCCACTTTACCTTTAACTGCGCCAAAAGTATTTTCACTTCCCAATACTGTTCCCAATACGTCCAGGCTGCCTATTTGAATGTCGTTTTGAAAAAATGATTTAGGATAGTTGCTGCAGTGGGTGCAAACCACTTTGTTTCGATCTTCAGCAAAGTTGTTATTCCAGTCGAGAATGGCTGAAGGTGTTTCGGCAGCCAAAGCCAATGCGTACATGGAAATGGTTCCGGCAACGTCAACTTCGCAAGCCGATGGCATTAGTTTTTCGCCCATCATACTCATGGTGACACAAGCTGCACATCCGTAGTTTTTCTCAATCGATTCCCAGCATTGCAGTGCTGAAATATCAATGTTGTTGTCCTGTATCCAGTTTTCAACTGCTAAACCAAAGCGGGCTTGTTTTGCAATTTTGCCTTTATGCAATACATTGCAGGTTCCATATTCCTGAATAGCAGCAACTTTTTCCGTTACTGCCGGATCGTTCTCGTCAATCGCATTTGCCGCAGCAATAATTTCCGACATATCAACAGGAACAATGGTGATCCCATATTTCTGCAAGAGTTTTTCGCTAAAACGCATGGTTTGGAATCCAATTGGGCGGGTTCCGATTGCTCCAACCCGCAATCCGTTCAATCCTTTAATGACACGGCAAACTCCTGCAAATTTTAACAAATCTTTGGTGAATGCTTCACTTTCGAGGCTGTAGGTATGTGATATGGTATCGGTAAATTTAATGTCGTATTGGTAGAGGTTGTTGCAGACCGAAAGCTTTCCGCAAAATGCATCGCGGCGACTTTTTACATCTACTTTATTGTTGTCGTCGTCGCAAGCCTGAACCAAAACAGGTACTTTTAAACCTGAAAGTTTAATTGAATTGACAACACCCAACTCATCTCCAAAATTGGGTAGCACCACCAAAATACCATCAATAATATCGCTGTTCTTTTTAAATAGTGCGGCACATTTTACAGCATCGGTGTATCCTTCGATGTTACCTGTGGGTGTTTCGCTTTCGGGAAGGATAACGTATTCAAATCCCATTTTATCCAATTTGGCCAATACTGTTTTTCGTGCATCTACTGCCAACTGAGCGTTGAAAATATTACGGGTGGCGATAATTACGCCAAATGTTTGTTTTGATGTCTTCATATGATTTTTGTATTTGTTTCTTTTTGGAGTCCCGGCAGGTTTAAAAAAAACCTGACAACTCAGATCTTTATTTTATAATCTTGTTCGTTCAACGGCTTTTTTCCAGCCGGCATATAAATTCTCTTTTTCTTCAGCATCCATTTGTGGTTCGAAGGTGCGATCGCTGCGGTACAGGGATTTTATTTCTTCCAAATTTTGCCAGAATCCGGTGGCCAATCCGGCCATGAAGGTTGCCCCAAGTGCCGATACCTCTTCAATGGTAGAACGAACTACGCCACGACCAAGCATGTCGCTTTGAAATTGCATCAGGAAGTTGTTGCGTGTTGGACCGCCGTCTACCCTGAGTTCTTTAAGGGTGATACCTCCTTCATTTACCATGAGGTCAACTAAATCTTTCACCTGATAGGAAATACTTTCCAATGCGGCCCGAACAAGATGTGCTTTATTGGAATCACGACTCATTCCTGTTATGCTTGCTCGTGCAGAGTTATCCCAATATGGTGCACCCAACCCCACAAAAGCAGGGACTAAATAAACCCCATTTGTAGAATCAACTGAATATGCTAAATCTTCGGTTTCTGATGCACTATTGATCAATTGCAATTCATTTTTAAGCCAGTTGATGGTATCTCCGGTACAATGGATGTTTCCCTCAAATACGTAATCGATTGTTTTGTTTCTGCCAAATCCAACCGACGTCACTAATCCAGCCGGTGCGACCTGTGGCTTATTCCCAATATTCATCATTATTGAGGATCCGGTTCCATAAGTTGCTTTAGTCATTCCGGGTAAAAAACAATTTTGACCAAACAAGGCAGCATGTGAATCACCCAACAAACCGGAAATTGGCACGGCTTGGTCGAATACGACTGATGTGTCGGTATATCCAAATATCTCGTCACTATATTTTAATGAAGGAAACATGGAGGAATTGAGCCCAAATAACTTCATTAACTCTTTGTCCCATTGTAATGTTTTAATGTTGAAAAGCAAGGTGCGGCATGCATTGGAGTAATCAGTGGCATGCACTTTCCCACCTGTTAGCTTCCAAAGCAACCAGCTGTCCATAGTTCCTAACAGTAAGTCTCCCTTGTTTGCTTTTTCTATTGCTCCGGGGGTGTTGTTGAGTATCCAGCGAAGTTTGCTGGCTGAAAAATAGGGATCGATAAGCATTCCTGTTTTTTCACGAACCATAGCTTCCTGGCCTTCCGCTTTCAATTGATTACAAAAATCAGTGCCTCTTTGGCATTGCCAAACGGCAGCATTCGCAATGGCTTTACCGCTTTTTTTGTCCCAAATAAGTGAAGTTTCACGTTGATTGGTAATGGAAATGCCTGCAATTTCGTTCGGTGAAATGCGAGTTTCACGAATTACTTGTTTTATCGCATTGACTACATTGTTGAAAATCTCCTCTGGATCGTGTTCCACAAAACCTGGTTCAGGATAGAATTGTTCGTGAGGAATAGATACGCGATGAACCAGTTCTGCCGTTCGATTAAATAGGATCACCTTGCTGGCCGAAGTGCTTTGGTCAATGGCTAAAATGTAGTTTTTAACAGCATCCATTCTTTCGTTTACTTTCGTTTATTTTTCAAAAGTAAGATATTCGTAAACAAAACTTGTTATTTTTCAAAAAAAAAATGCGTGATTGATCAATATATTTTTGATAATTAAGAATTTGAGAATGGAAGGTAGTGAATAAAACAAAAAATAAATAATAAAAGTCAAACGGCAAATTACGGGGGTTATGCAATAATGAATTCGATATCGTGAGAAATGAATAACTTTTTATCTTCTTCTTTAATGAATGAATCGGTGATGAGGTAGTCGATCAGCGATAAAGCTCCCAGGCTGGCAAAAGAGGGTTTCCGTATTTTGGAAGAATCGGCCACTAAGTATACGGTTTCAGCTGAATTGATCATGGCTTTTTTAACCACCAAGTCGCTTATACTCGGGTAGGTTAATCCTGCTTTTAAGGAAATTCCGGCAGTGGCCAAAAACAGTTTGTCCACATGGATGTCGATAAAAAAATCGGCGGCCTTTTGTCCTGTCAACGATAAGGTTGGCGGCTTAAATTCGCCACCGGTCATGATCACCTCAATGCCTGGTGTTGAGCCCAGTAGAATGGCAATGTTTAAGGCATTGGTGATGACCGTTAAGTTTTTTCTGTTTTGCAAATTTTTGGCTATTTCGGTGGTAGTGGAGCCGGAATCAAGAATGATCACATCTCCATTCTCAATCAATTCAGCCGCTTTTTTGCCAATCATCTCCTTCTTGTCCAGGTTATCCTGATTCATTAAAGAAAAATTGCGCACATAATCTTCCACATTTTTTAAGAATGCCCCGCCATGTTCCCTTACGATTAAATCGCTGGTTTCAAGTTTCTCCAGGTCCTGACGGATTGTAACCTCTGAAACCTTAAATAACCTGGCAAGATTTATGACTTTTGCAGAGCCATCTTCCCGTAATAATTCAATTATTTTTTCTCTTCGTTGATTAGCCAGCATTTGCGTAGAATGAAATTAAATGAAACTTAACGTAAGAATACAAAAATAGGTTTATTTTCGAAAATATATCTATTTTTGCGAACTCAATAATAAAGGGTATTCATTGAAAAAATGATCAAATGGATGTGAAGAAGGCAATTGATGCGATAAAAAATGGGCAAATTGTAATTGTGGCTGACGATGACCAACGCGAAAACGAAGGTGACTTAATTATGGCCGCTGAGTTGATCACCAAAGAACAAGTTAATTTTATGGTCAGTGAAGCAAGAGGTTTGATGTGTGTCAGCTTAACTCCTGACAGGTGCAAAGAACTTGGATTGGATCCGATGGTTGAACAAAATACCTCTACAAATTCGACACAATTTACGGTTTCTGTTGATTTGATTGCAGATGATGTCAGCACAGGAATAAGTGCCTATGACCGGATGAAAACCATACGGGCTTTGGTGGATCCAACAACAAAACCTCATCAATTAGGTCGTCCGGGTCACATTTTTCCACTAATAGCTCATCCCGGTGGTGTTTTGGAACGTCCGGGACATACCGAAGCAGCCATACAACTTTGTCAGTTGGCCGGATTGAAGGCAGGAGCTGTTCTCATTGAAATTATGAATACCGATGGATCAATGTCGAGGTATGATGATTTAATCAAATTCTCAGAAAAGCATCATCTTGAATTGATCACCGTGAAACAGCTGCAGTACTATTTGAAAACTAGTCAGGGATAAGAAAAACTAAAAATGATATAGAATGATCGTACGATCATGCCTGTAAGTTTTTAAAATTCGGCAACAACTGATTTTCCTTCCATCCAGGCAATCATATTAATCACCAAATAGTTCCAGTTTTGAAAGCCTTTGTTCAGCATTGGTTCACCTGTTTCCGGTTCGTAATATTCATGTAGTGCTCCATTTTTTTCAAAATCGTTACCGAAAAGATGAATTGTTTTTGTGGCCAAGTCTTTAGCTTCCTCGTTGTATCCATAATTGACCAAACCTTTAAATACCATGTAATTGGAAATTCCCCAGATGGGGCCTCTCCAGTTGGAAGGGTTGGCGCTTGTTCTTAAACTATACATCTTTTCCATCTTCGATAATGTGCGAACGCCTGAAGGTGAATTGAAGGTTCTTGGATCGTTCAAATGTTCTTTGACGATGCGCTCGGCTTGTTCCGGAGTTGCAACTCCTGCCCATAAAGCTAAAAATCCCGACCACACTTCTATGCGTTGAATCAAACAATCGTAATCGCGCGGATATCCTGCATGTATATTAAATGTAACTCCCAGGGTACTGTCCGGCTGAATGTTTGTGGGGCGCAAGTTTAAATCAACGCTATAAAAGAAACCATCACGTTCGTCCCAGCAATTTTCCTGAATGGCCGCTTTCAATTTTTCAGCATCCCTGGCAAATTCTTCACCTACCAAAGCAAGATCTAATTGATTGGCCAAATAAACCATGGCATTAAGTTCCTTGTACATCAGGCAATTCAAGTAAATTGAACCTGAACTTCCTGCTGGTCTGAAAAAGGTGCATGGATCATTATCAACTCCAATGGCCACGTCTGTTTGCCAATAGAATAGTCCTGTTGCCTTATGGTAATGGTGCGACTTATAGTTATTCACAAATGCCTGAAGATTGTAGAATTTTTCGCGCAACCATTCAGCATTACCACCATTAGTTTGGGTAATAAATGCAGCGTGTTGAGCCAATACTGGTTTGTGCATGTTTACCTTGTAAATATTTTCCGAAGTCACATTACGAGGATTCGAATTTTCCCAAATCACAATGGGAAGATAACCATCCCAATCGCCATATTCCAGAAAATTTAAAACACAACCTTGTTCGTAGGGTAGCGCTTCTTTTTTATCACTTTTTGAACCTATATCCTCCAATATTTGTCCCAGTGCCACATTACTTAACCATGAATCCCAATCCCACAATACATTGGAATATTGGTTGCTGCCAGGAGTTAGGAATGGATAAACCAGTGAACCGCTGCTATCACGGTACATATTTTTGTAATCCTTATAGATATAAGATTTGATTACTGAAATGTGCTTGGCAATTGTTTCCTGTTTCTGGCTATAGACTGAAAAACTATAAAATAGAATGAAGGATATGGCTGCGAATTTTTTCATGGGACTAATTTAATTCTTTTACATGAATTTCTTGCAGCGAAATGGTTGTATCCAAATTGCCGGCTCCACGAATCTTGTATTCAATATAAACTAACCTTTGTTATTTGTTCTTTGGTTTGTAGAGTCCTTTGTGGGTTTCTTTGATCAAATCTAAAACCGGAACATTGGCCGGGCAACGACTTAAATCGAGTTTTGCTAAATTTTCTGGCGTTGGATAACTTCCCGGGAACCAGTGACCCTTTTCTTCAAACATGTTGTAGCGATAAAGGCCAAAATTTTCCATGTCGTAGCATTTCCAAAGCATCCTAAAACGCAATATTTCCGGAATATTTAAGCCTGATGGATCGTTTTGCATGCCATAGCCGTCAAAGTCGGCATAAGGGTCAAGCAGGCGCTGCTGATCGAGTTGGTATTTAATTTTGGCATCGCTTGGAGCTAAAGGCGATGGGGCAGGGAAGATCCCGTCCAGCAAATCGATACTGCCGGTAACAGGCAATCCAAAACTCAAGGTATGCACTGCCGGATGTGAGAGACAAAAACGGGCATTCCATTGCAAGGGATGCAAAGGCGATGTTAGTTCGCTTAGTTTTTGTGGTGGTTTGGACAACTGGCCTCCCTTGTCGTTGGGCGAAATAATAAAAACACCCATGTCCTTGGTTTGAGCTAAATCAACTGCCGCTTTATTTCGTTGAAAGAAATAATAATAATGCAAGTTCACAAAATCGAATAGATCCGAATCAATCGCTTTCATGATCACTTCAACCGGTCCGTGTGTACTAAAACCAATGTGGCCAATTATACCTTCTTTCTTCATTTTCAACAATTCTTCAACCGGTCCGCCTTTAGCGCAAGCCAATTGTTGAATTTCCATGGTGTTGATCCCATGCCAGGCATAAAAATCGAAATAGTCGGTTTTAAGGGTTTTGAGCTGTTCTTCCACTAATCTGCGCATTTCTACAGCAGTATTTGGGTTTCCCTTCGTCATTAAAAAATAAGAATCACGCTTTATTTTCAATTCGTCGTTAAGTACACGCCCGTAAACTGTTTCGCTTTTTCCATAGCCATAAGCGGTTTCAATCAGGTTAATTCCATGATCCATTGCATCAATTACGGTATCGCGGCATTGTTCAAAGGTTTCCTTCGGAATTTCATGGCGGGGTTCAGTCCAGCCGTTTTTATAGCGCATTCCTCCAAGTGTAATTACGCTCACATTTTTATTGGTTTTGCCAAATCGGCGATATTCCATTTTTGGAGTGATCAGTTTTATGTTGTCGAAATTCATGCTTTGTTTTTTTAAAATAATGCTTATGCGAAGTACAAGTAACAGTTTAAACCAAGCTTGGTTTAAAACAGGTGCAATGATAAAACTAATCGGTCAGGTGGATGTTAATTGCGGGTTAAAAAACGAAATAAAGATAAATTAGTAACAGGTGATGATTCAAAACATATTTCGTGAGTGATTTTACCGATACTTTTTTGCTACTTGTGGTACTCTTTAAGAAACAAGCAAATACTGTGAATACAAAAAGTCAAAAAATTTCGGAATTTATGGACTTGTACAAGCCTGTACAGCATAGGCTATCGGCATATTGTCGTGTGGTTGCAGGAAACGAGGAAAAAGCGCTCGACCTTGTTCAGGATACCCTGGCGGCTGCATTCCAAAGCTTCGATAAACTGAGAGATACTGGCGCCTTTCATTTCTTTCTTTTCGGGATAGCAAGAAATTGTCATTTGAAGCAACAACGCAGGTGGAAATTCTTTGGAAAACAATCAGACATTAAAACGGCACATATCGAAGTTTTATCTGATTCGGTTGATATGCAGTACGACATTGATTTGATGTATCAATCCATTGCCAAACTTAATGCTGCGCAGCGCGATACTATTCTCATGTTTCATATCATGGGTTTTTCTATTGCCGAAACTGCTCAAAACCTGAATGTTACCGAAGCTGCAGTAAAGAACAGGCTGGTACGTGGTCGTGAGAATCTACGCAGATTGCTTTCCGATAAGGAGTCACAAATGATGAGCATCATTTCCGCTAACCAACACAATACACTTTCAAAATGAAAAAGCGCGAAATAACAAATAAAGAGCTGGAGCAACTGTTCTCTAGATTAGTAGAGCAAAAGCCCCTTCTGGACGAAGAGCAAGCAGCCTTATTATTGAATAAGCTCCCGATGGAACCATCGCTAAGTGCGTTTAAAAAGTTTTTTCAAAGCCAGTTAAACATTTTGATTGTTGGTGTAATCCTCATGAGTATAGTGATTGGATCAATTTTATGGATGAATAACAATGATGATACCGACAATGCAATTCAGCCCAATCAATCCAATCAAACTGATTTTGTGTCTGTTGCCGCTGAGCCTGTAGAAAAAACTGTTGATGCAGAGGATGTGGTACATGATATAAAGAACGAAGTTCCGGTAATACTTGTTGAGCCTGTCAAGGCACTTCCCAAGGATACGATTCATGTTGCTGATATTTACAAAAAATTCAACAAAACACCACAGTCATTCTCCATTCTGGCTAACCGTGATACCACTATTTTATGTGATGAAGGTACGACCATTAAAATTAAGGCCTATTCATTCATCACTGAAGAAAAAGGGAACGAAGTATCGGGTGAAATTCAAATTAAAGTGCAGGAATATTATAAAGTGGATGAGATGATTCAATCCAATTTGTCGACAAGCTCAGACAATGAACTATTGGAAACCGGCGGAATGCTTTACATTTCAGCTAGATCTGAGGATGGAATATGCATTTTGAAGAAGGGGAGGAGTATTGATATTGGCTTCCCATATTCAAAAAAGGAAGAGGATATGGCCTTGTTTAGTGGTGAATGGACCAATCATAAAATAAATTGGAAACTGGCAGATACTGCCTCATCGGCAGGAAAAACAGATGCAGTTGTGATAACAGCAACGCCAGTTCGGGAACAAGTTGTTTCAGATGAGGTATTTATATATGTTGAACAAATGCCCGAATTCCCGGGAGGTACGAAAGCAATGGACCGATGGATCAGACAACATACGCAATATCCATTTTCTGCTTTAGCCAATAAAATTGAAGGGAGGGTTTATGTGAGTTTTATTGTTGATACGATGGGAATTGCCAGTGATATTTTTGTTGCCAGAAGCTTAGACAGTACGCTCGATAAAGTTGCCGTAAACTTAGTACGCGACATGCCTGCATGGAAACCGGCCATGCAAAGAGGAAAACCAGTTAGGGTTTCATACACCATTCCTGTTGATTTTACCTTTAACGACAAGGCGCTAACTGATGAAGAAATTTTACAGTCGAAGGTTCTTGAAGAAAAGATTAAAGATATAAAGGTGTATTATCAAAAAAGTGATTTACAGAAAAGAAAAGAAGCCTTCAAAGACGAGTTTGAAAAAAAGGTAAGTGATGTCAACCTGCAACAAACCAATGTTTCGGACGTATCCAGGTATGTTTTTAGTACCTCACAATTGGGTTGGATTAATTGTGACAGGTTCGTTAAGAGCCGCAATCCAAAAACAGATTATTCCATAATGATTGATCAACCGGATAAAGCCAGGGTTAACATTATTTTTCACCGGTTTAAAACTATTTTGCCGGGCAAGGTGGAGTTTGACCGAATAAGTTTTAGTAATGTTCCATTGGGAGAAAAAATTACAATTGTTGCACTCAAAACTGATCACAACAAACTATATCTTGCTGTTAAAGAAACGGTAATAACAAATAAAGTAGAATCAAGCCTGGATTTTCAACCCGTAACAATGGATGTATTGAAAAAGGAAATGATTAAACTAAACATGGATAAATAATAAGAAATGTAAATAACGTAAATTGAAACTGAAAACTAGATGCTAGATGCTTGATGCTTGATTCTGGATGTTTGAAGATTTTAGGTGCCAGAATATATGAAATAAATTCCTTCGAAATCGTTTGTATTGTCCCTACCTTTGGATTGGTATAATTGGGGTGGATAAAAATTCCAATATTCAATTCTCAAATTCTAAACCTCAATTTCACACATTCTCTTCATGGAGGGTTTGGTCTTCGAGCTTGTCGAGAAGAGAGGGTGCCCTTACTTTTCCCCGTGTGAATGAAACAAGAAGTTGTTCTCCAAATGTTTGTGGATGGTTCCGGAATGACGATGCGGGTACTCCCCGATGAGGTTCATTTTCAATAAAAATTCGGTGTCTGACAGAATTTCGTCGCATTTGCCGGTGCGTTCAACGCTATGTTTTTCCGACAAAACAACCATGTTCGCTTTCAAATGGTTAACCAGTTCGAGGTGGTGCGTAGCTAAAATGATGGTTTTACCGGCATCGTTCAATTTAAACATTAAATCAATCAAAAAAGAACGGGTTTTTGGGTCAAGCCCGCTCACGGGTTCATCAATCACCAGCGTCTCGGGGTTCGAAGTCAGGACCGCTCCAATGGCCACCCGTTTTTTTTCACCACCGGAAAGCATGTAAACAGGTCGGTCTTTCAAATGCTCAATGTGCAGCATTTGCATCACTTCTTCTGCCCGGTGATGAGCTTGTTCCTTTGAAATGCCCAGTTGCAAGGGGCCAAATAACAATTCATCGAAGACAGTTGGGCAAAATAGCTGGGCGTCGGGATGCTGAAAAATATAGCCGATGGACGAACGGAATTGTTGGTTGATGCGGTTGTCCTTCAATATTTTTTCGTTGAAAAGTTCATTTTTATAGGCTATTGTCCCTTCGCTTGGGAAAACCAATCCGCACAGGATGTTCAGCAGTGTTGATTTGCCACTTCCGTTTGACCCGACAATTGAGGTGATTTCACCTTGAGTAATCGAAAGGTCAATCCCGTTTAATGCCGCATGTTCTTTTTGATAGCGGTAGCCAATATTTTTCAGTTCAAAGAGTGCCGACATGCCTGTAATTTATCAGAATGAATAATAAAAAAAGGACAATCGTTGCCCCCAGAAATAAGTAATCGTGCCATTTGAATCTTTCAAATGAATAAAAATTCAATTTCCCGTTGAAGCCACGAGCGAGCATCGCCTGATATGTCAATTCGTGACGTTCCCACGATTTACGGAAAAGGTAGCCAATGCGGCCGGCAACAATATTTTCCGCTTCTTTTACCGATCCTCGGTTCCACCAGCGCATTTTAATGGCCTGATAGGTTTCAATGATGGTGCTTGAAAGCAAAAAAATGAATTTGTAGGTCAGTGTTAGGGTGAGTAAAAAGATGTTTGGGACTTTAAAGAAAGCCAGTGATTTGATGAGGCGTTCAAAAGTAGTG
Organism: Prolixibacteraceae bacterium; assembly: GCA_041821245.1. Classification (GTDB taxonomy): domain Bacteria; phylum Bacteroidota; class Bacteroidia; order Bacteroidales; family Prolixibacteraceae; genus Roseimarinus. The sequence goes on along the minus strand of JBGUEP010000010.1, from coordinate 13,049 downwards.
GCTGACACGATAATCAATACCAGACTTACTGAGTTGATCACCCGCATGGTTAGAAGTGCAACCAACAGCAAGCCTTCTTTGGTCACAGTAATTTCTTGGGGAAGGGTGTAGATCCAGAACTGATGAGGACGTGAAAATTTTACCAGGTGCACAATGGCTTCGCCTTTCGTGAACAGGTTTAACGATGCAGGGATAAATATCAGAAATCCGAAGAAAAAGCCGATGATGGCAACTTTCTTGTACAAATGAAATACATTAATTTTTGAAAGCAGGCAGAGTAATAAAAACATTGTGGCCAATGCCAATTGAATCAATATGGTATGGGTAAGGCTAATAAGAACAATAAAAAGCAGCAGGAAAACCACCTTGGCGCGGCTATCGGTTTTTTGGAGCAGTCCCGGCTGGCCTGACGATTTCCATTGAAAAAAAGTGGCAGACACAAAAGCAGCAGTATTCCCGATTGTTTTATCGATAAAAGCATGCCTGTTTTTTCCCTGATCACTGGCAGGTTCAATGGTTTCGTTTTCGATTAGAAAGGAAGGTATCATTCAGTTGGTTTACGTGCAATAAGTTTTATAGAGCCCAACGTGAGGACTAAAATAATTCCGGTACCAACCAATCCCGAAACAAGGTAACTGGCCGATGGTGATCGAAGTACTCCTTTTTCTTTCCCTAAGTTGTAATCAGGTATCGGAGCTTGATACAAAGCAGCATCTTTTTTCATTCCTGCAGGTAAAGTACCCGTTTGTTCCTTCACTGTTTCAGTGGACCATTCGCCCCAGGCGTCTCCTGCTTGGAAAAGTTCAGGAAGTAAAATGCCTAAAGGTGACAACACAACCAGGATGCCTAAGAATAGCAGGTATTTTTTATAGGCCTTTATTTGTTGGTATTTCTTCATTTTTTGTGAATGGCTGTAATCATTTGCGGTTGGTTTTTATAAAAGTATTTAAAAATGAGGAGTGTGACCAAACCTTCGATAATCCCGAAGATCAAATGTTCCAGTACCATGGTTGGCACGGCTACTTTCAACGGATACGGAGCATATAAGGGATTTCCATCGGCTCCTTGTGCAATGAGCGGTTGAATCCCAAATTCGACTGCCGTTACCAAAGCCGCTATATTCAGGCTAACATAACCTGCAACGAATGCTGCAACATTTAATCGCGCAACGGATTCCGATTTTCCGGCGATCAGTTTGAACGTTGCCCATGCTGCAAATGGCATAATGAGCGCCATGTTGATGCAGTTTGCCCCAATGGCCGTAATGCCACCATCACCAAAAACAAAAGCCTGAATGATCAATGCAACCGAAACCGAAATAAATGAAACCCACGGACCAAAAATCAGTGCAATGATGGCTCCTCCTACAGCATGCCCTGTTGATCCGCCGGGGATGGGCACGTTAAACATCATGATCAAAAATGAAAATGCAGCGGCCATTCCCAAAAAAGGCACTGTCTTTTTATCAATTTTCTTTTCCACTTTTTTGACTGCGATCGCTGTTGCTGCGATAAAAACGCCATAAAGGGGCAGGTAGGTTTGCGGACTTAAATAGCCATCGGGAATGTGCATGGTTTCAAACTTATAATTTGTTGATGAGTGACGCCTGACATGCTGCGCCAAATCCATTATCAATATTTACTACTGAAACTCCGCTGGCACAACTGTTTAACATCGATAGCAGCGCGGCGAGTCCCTGAAAGTTTGCTCCGTAACCAATACTGGTTGGAACACCAATCACCGGCTTGTCAACTAGGCCTCCCACAACGCTGGTCAGTGCTCCTTCCATTCCGGCCACTACAATAATGACCCGGGCATTTCGGATGATGTCCAGTTTGTTGAAAAGGCGATGAATTCCTGCTACGCCCACATCGTAAATGGTTTTCACCTCGTTGTTGAGGAAACGAGCCGTTTCGGCAGCTTCTTCTGCCACCGGCATGTCGCTTGTGCCTGCTGCAACAATCGCAATGTAACCTTTGTCATTGATCATATTGTTGAATTTGTAGCAGATTGTTTGCGCCAGTGGATTGTATTGTGCTTCGGGGATGATTTGTTTTACGGCTTCGTACATTTCAGCACTTGCACGAGTGGCCAGAACATCAATTTTATTCTGGTACATCCGTTCTGCAATTTTGCTTACTTGCTCCACTGTTTTGCCCGAAGCATAGATTACTTCCGGCATGCCGGTACGTTTCAGACGGTCAGTATCGATGGTGGCAAAACCCATTTCATCAATTCCACGACTGGAAAGTTGTTGAAGGGCATTGGTCAATTCAATATCACCGTTTTTGTATTGGTCGAGTATCTCTTGTATGGTCATATCTGTAAAAGTCATTAGTCATTTAATAATTGTTCGCGATTAAAAATAGCGACACCCTTTTCCCTGTCGAACAAACTTTATGCTCTGATTTTTCGGTTCTCATCGTCTCAATAGCTCTTGGTCTTGAGCTCGTAGCTTTAAGCTAATTTTGTAGGTTGTTATTTTACCTGGTACAGGCTCACCCACACTGCTTTTTCTATTTCAGCAAGACTTACCTGATGTTTTTTTGCCAGGTGTTTACAATCATCGTATTCTGCTTTTGAGCGGACTTTTTTCCCGTTGAAGTAACTTTCCTTCACCCGAACTTCGCCGTAGGCTGTTTGAATGCTTTTTTCTTCCCTACGTAAAACAGTTTTTTGGATGTTATATTCGCGAATACCTATGGTACTGGTGTTTTCAAAAACAAGCTGTTTGCAAGTCTGTACCAATTCGCTTTTGCAAAGCACCGAAACAGTAATGGCTGGTCGTGATTTTTTCATGATGATGGGTGTTAACCAAACATCGCTGGCACCGGTCTCGAGAAGTTGTTCCATTAAAAAATCGTAGTGTTCGGGATTCATGTCGTCAATGTTGCATTCAAGAACCGTCGCGTTTTCCTGATGGATATCTTCCACTGTCTGGGAGGTTTCCGAAAGGTAAACGCGTAAAATATTGGGCACTTCTGATACATCGCGTTGACCAATTCCATAAGCTGTTTTGGTAATGGGGAAGTTGATTTGTTCGGTAAATTCATCAACAGTGGCGGCTAAAATAGCAGCACCTGTTGGCGTGGTCGCTTCGTGCTGAACCAGTCCTGTTTTCACCGGAATGTTTTCAACAATTAAAGCGGTAGCTGGAGCAGGAACAGGCATAATGCCGTGGGCACATTTTACCGTACCGCCGCCCAATTGAATGGGCGAGGAGAGTACTTTATCCACTTGTAAATAATCGAGGCAGATGGCTGCACCAACTATGTCGGCAATTGAATCTAATGCTCCCACTTCGTGAAAATGCACGCGTTGAATTTCGATGTTATGCACTTTGGCTTCTGCTACTGCAATTCGCTTGAATATATCGAGTGAAGTGGTTTTTACCTTGTCGGACAAGGTGCTGTTGTTTACCAGCTCTTCTACATGACGCAAGTGGCGGTGTTTTTCGTTGTCGGGATTTTCAATCACCACCGTGGCCTTGGTGCCGGAGATTCCCCGTCGGATATCGTGAGTAATTTCCAGGTGAAATCCATCGATGTTCAGTTTTTCCAATTCATGTTTCAGAAAGTCGGGATCTACACCCAAATCAATCATCGCACCTAAATTCATATCGCCGCTAATTCCAGCAAAGCAGTCGTAGTATAGTATTTTCATAATTCTAGTTTCTAGTTTCTTGTTACTTGTTTCTGGTTGTTGGTATGTCCTCCTCTCTCGTCATCGAGCTTGTCGAGGTGCGGTCTCCGAGCTTGTCGAGGTGCGGTCTCCGAGCTTGTCGAGGAGTGTTCTTTATTCTTTGTCGTGGTCATCGAGCCAGTCGAGATGGTATCGCTCTATTTAATTTTCCCGAAACCAAACCTTCAGTGTCAATTTCACAACTTTCAAAACCCAGTGCCGTAATTTTTTTTACCACTTCATCCTTTACCAAACTTAGTTTTTCCAAATCCTCTTTTTTTACTTCTATTTTTCCATATGTTCCATAATGTCGGACCCTGACATCGTTAAAACCATAGGTGTTCAGCAGGTCTTCGGCGGCTTCAATTTGCTTTAGTTTTTCAAGGGTGACCGTTTGATTATAGGGAATTCGGGAACTTAAACAGGGGCTGGCCGGCTTATCCCAATTGGGCAATTCAAAATATTTGGCAATCACTCTAATTTCTTCTTTGGAAATTTTGCAATCGACCATTGGTGCCAGAACTTCATTCTTTTTGGCCGCATTAATGCCCGGACGGTAGTCGCCCAAATCATCGAAATTGGTTCCGCTCAATACTTTGAAGCCCGGATACTTATTGCATATTTTCGTTAAATCGGCAAACAAATGGTCTTTGCAGAAAAAACAGCGATCAATGGGATTGCTATTGTAGCGTTCATCTTCCAATTCATTGGTTTTAATCACTTCCAGCTGAATGTCAAATTGCACGCAAAAGTCCTGTGCCAATTTAAAATCCTTGGCCTTAAGGCTTTCCGAATTCGATATTACACCGATCGCTTTTTCACGACCTTGAAATTTCCGGGCTAAAAAGAGTACCAGTGTGGAGTCGATTCCACCTGAGAAAGCGACAATAGAGCCTTCCTGTTCGTGAAACCACTGTTCTAACTGCTTCAGTTTTTTTTCTATCTCAATTGAAAGTCCTGTCATTTTTTATAGTTTGATCTTACTTAAATTAGTTTGCGTGTTACGCTCAAAGCAAAAAATCAGTCGGCGCGAGTCATGGTTAGTTTACCATGTTCAATCCCTTTTATTGCAATCATTTGATCAGACAGATTGGTTAATCGACTGGCAATTCCCTTTGCTGCTACAATTTCGAGGCATTTGTCTTTCTGCAACATGAAGCGTTGCGACGAAAGAATTTCTTCATAAAATTCTTCTTCAATTATTGACAATTGCTTTGGGATATCGCGCTTGCGTGGGTCATATATTAAGGTAACTGCTCCAGCTACTTTGTTGTTACATTGCCATTTTTTTTCGACAACATTTTTGTTGATTAAATGTCTAATCGCTTGAGAACGGTTCGAATACTGGTTTTCAATGACATAGTTGTCCAGTGCCTCAAGTAAATCTTGTTCAATTGATATTCCAAATCGGGAAACTGTCATCGTAGCATTAATTATATAAAAGGTAACACGCCCTAAAAATAGTATTTTATTCGATAGTGGCTACTTTTCATTGCTATTTGAGTTAAACTTTGCTTCATTTAGAAGCTTAAAGCCTATTAAAAAAGAATTGGAATAACTTTTATTTGTTTTCTTTGTTGTTATTGCACATTTAAACTTTTATTAGCTTGATGAAGAATATTATTAGTGTTGGAATTCTGTTTACTTGTTGGCTGTTATTATCGGGTTGGGGCTATAAGGGGCATGAAATAATTGGCAAAAACAGTGCCCTTTCGTTCAATGACGAAATGGGACAATTTGAAAGCTGGGTGACCATTCTGGCCAACCATTCAGGAGATGCCGATAAGCGCAAATCATGGGATAAATCAGAAGGTATCAAGCATTACATTGACATTGATAATTTTCCTGAATTTAATACCGATGGAAAGATTTCTCAAAATATGGATACGCTTATTTTGAAGCACGGACGCGATTTTTTATTAGATCAGGGGATTCTTCCCTGGGCTACCCTTCGGGCTTACGATACACTGGTTAGTTATTTTGAAAGCAAAAATTTTGACGGAGCGGCCCTGATTGCAGCTGATTTGAGCCATTATGTGGCCGACGGGCATATGCCATTGCACATAACAGCCAATTACGATGGGCAACTTTCCGGAAATGATGGCATTCATTCCCGTTATGAATCTACAATGATTAATGCACATCAAAACGACCTAAACTATGAAGGTGGCGAAATCGTAAGGATTGAAAATGTTGCAGATTATGTATTTTCATACATATACAATAGCAATCGTTTTGTCGATTCTATCCTGCAAGCCGATAACTATGCTAAAAAAGTCAGTCCTTCAATTACCAGTGCAGCATATACCGATACCTTATGGCAAAGTACCCGGAAATTGACCATTCTGCAATTTGAAAAAGCGTCTTTTTCATTGGCTGAACTTATTTATACTGCATGGCTTACAGCAGGATCACCTTCATTTGACGATCATACCTTTTCAAAAGAATTGTCGGAATACGAATCGATATTAAATTCCGTTTATTATCGCGACAGCATGCTCACCGTGGAGTTTGGATTAAATGCATCGACCCAAATTGTGTGCGAAGTTTTTAACCTGAATGGTGAAAAACTGGCTGGTCGCGAAATCGGTTATTTTGAAAAAGGACAGCAACAATTTACGCTAAATTTGAACCTGCCAGATGGAATCTATTTGCTTTCAATTGAGTCGAATAGATCAAAAGAGAGTCAAAAGTTTTTTGTGAGGTAGAATGAGCTCTTCGCCGTCTACAGAAAAACTTTAGATTCATTGTCTAATTTTTCGCAGGTTTTGATGTAGCCTTCCGCTACCTTTTTAATTATTTTTTATGCTATGAAAATTTTATTTTCTTTTCTATATACAATTGGGTTGTTGATGGTACTTGTGCCAGGCAAATTGCATGCTCAAATTGTCATCAATGAATTTATGGCCTCGAATACAGGTGTGATTGTTGATCCTGACAATAGTGAAAGTTCCGATTGGATTGAGTTGTACAATTCAGGATCTTCAACTGTTTCGTTAAAAGGGTATTATCTGTCCGATAATCTTTCAATTCCTGACAAATGGAAGATAAGTTCCGATATACAACTGAAATCGCATGAATATGTAATTGTTTGGACCGATGGAACCAATGTTGGTATGCATGCTAATTTTAAACTTTCGGCTTCGGGCGAAGAATTGGTTTTATCATCGCCCTCATTGGTGGTGCTCGATTCCCTCATTTTTGGTTTACAGGAACCGAATATTTCTTATGGCCGGAAAACCGATGGAAATAAGGTGTGGGCCTATTTTACAGTGCCAACACCCGGAAAAACAAATGGTGGCGAAACTTTTACTGGCATTGTCAGGAGTTATCCTGATTTTTCTCTTGAAGGTGGAATTTTTCATGAAACAATATCTATTGATATTAAATCGCTGTATGCCGGTGATGTTCGATATACACTAAATGGTGCTGAACCAACAGAACAATCACCACTTGCGAGTACGTCAATTAATATAGCTAAAAACACGGTTGTTCGGGCCCGTATTTTTAAAACTGGTCAGGTGATGGGGCCCATTGCTACCAATAGCTATTTCATCGATCTGAACAAGGAACTCAGCGATTTACCAATCGTTTCAATTTCATCGGACCCTGAAAACTTTTGGGATCCGGTAAAGGGCATTTATGTGGTTCACGATACTAAACCCGATTGGGAAATTCCTGTTAATATTGAGTTGTTTGAAAGTGATGGGCGTGATCTGGCAGCTTTCAATTTGCCAGCCGGGGTGAAATCAACTGGGTTATATTCATGGCAATTGCCCGAAAAAATGCTTGGCGTTTCGTTCCGGAAAGAATACGGTGCCGGCAAACTAGACTATCAGCTTATATTTGATAAAGCCCGAAAAGTATTTGATACTTTTTCGATTAGGGCGTCGGGGAGTGATTGGGCGGGTACACTTTTCGCTGATGGGTTAAGCCAAACTGCTGCGGTTTACAATACTAATCTCGATATTTCGGGTTTCCGCCCCTGCGTGGTTTATATCAATGGTGAGTATATGGGAATACATAACCTCCGTGAAAAAGTGGATGAGGATTACATTGTGGGGAATTATGGTCTTGAAGCGGGAACTTTCGATATGATTGAAGAAGTGGATGGTGGTATTAATGTTGAAGCAGGCGATGATATTGCCAATACTTATTTTACTTCGTTGATATCAAAAGATTTAACCAATCAATCCAATTATGATGCTGTTGCCAATGAAATGGAAATAGAGGAATTTACCGAAATGGTTTGTGCCGAAGTGTATACCGGAAATAGCTCAATTGGACATAATTTAATGAAATGGAAACCCAAGGATTCAGGCAAATGGCGATGGATCCTCATGGATTTTGATCGGGGATTTTCAGGCGTCAATAATGAGTTGATTAGTTTTTATTTGAAAGAGAGTGGTTGGCCCTTTGGCGATTTAATGGATAATGCCGATTATAAAAAATATTTTGGACTTAAATTAGCTGATTTACTATTTACCACCTTCAATTCGGATCGAATGCTTGCTGAAATTGATGATCATGCAAATTTAATTGAAGCCGATATTCCCAATCATGTAAAAAGATGGGAAGGAACAAGTGGTACAGGGAATTACAGTAGTATCAAAGCGATTTCGTCGGTTAATGCCTGGCTTTCGAAAGTTGAAAGTTTTAAAACATTTGCCCAGGCCAGACCCGATGTTATTCTGGACGATTTAACGAATTACGGTTTCCAAAGTCCTGTTGCTCTTTCAATCACCACTACACCTGAAAAAGCAGGTTTGTTGACCTTGAACGGGATGAAGATTCCGGTAGATGATTGTAATGGTGCTTATCCTAAGGGCGAAGAGCTTAAATTAAGTGCTGAAGCAAAAGCAGGTTATCAGTTCATGGGATGGCAAACGAATGGCGACAGTCTTTGTATTGACAAAGAAGAGAATTGGAAATATTTTGATGGAGGTACTGATTTGGGCGTGGCATGGCGTCGACTTGACTTTAGCGATGCAGCTTGGAAATCAGGTCAGGCAGAGTTGGGCTATGGCGATAATGATGAAAACACCACCATCAGTTACGGGAGTAGTTCTTCTAATAAATACATCTGCAGCTATTTCAGAAAAAATTTCACCATAAAGAATAAAGCGAACATTACCGGCTTGAGTTTGCAATTGAAATGCGACGATGGAGCTGTGGTTTATTTAAATGGAACAGAAATTCTGCGGTACAATATGCCCACAGGGACCATCAGTAGTTCCACCGAAGCGATAGATGGCATTGGAGGTTCCGACGAGTCACTTTTTCACTCTTATTCATTGGGCGCAGAAAATCTGATTACCGGAACAAATTTAATTGCCGTTGAAATACATCAAAATTCGTCGTCAAGCAGCGATGTCAGTTTCGATTTGGTTTTATCGGCACAGCAACTGGGGACCGGTCAGTTTCTTTCGACCAACAAGGATTTGACCATCAGAACAGATTCAGATCTCAATGTTACTGCTGTTTTTGAAAGCAACGGGAAATGCCAATTGCCCGAATTAATTACCGATGAACTCATTTTAAACGAAGCGTGCTCGCCTTATGTTTGTTCAAGCGATGTTCAAATTACTTCAACCGGGAAATTGAACATTCAACCCGGAGTGGAAATTTGGATGTCCGATGGTGCTTCTATTTATTCTGAAGGGCCAATTTTAGCGCAAGGAACTGAATCAAAACCAATTACTTTTAAGGGCAACCCTGAAAGATCAGACAAAATATGGGGATTGATCAGCATCAGCAATGCCAGTGATACTTCGCGCTTTACACATGTTATTATTGAAGACGCCTCGCAGGGAAAACAACCACGAGAAGTTGCTGCACTTACAGCATACAATACAGCCATTAAAATTGACCACATCCATTTTGATTATATTCTGGCCAATCCTATTGCTTCTCGCTTTTGTGACATCAGTGTGACCAATAGTTTGTTGTATTCCAATGTCATTGGCGATTTAATTAATGTAACCCGTGGTAAAGGGTACATTGCCAATTGTGAATTTATTGGCAACTATTTACCCGACAACGATGCCATTGACTTTAATGGTGGTTCAAATGCCCTGGTAAAGGATTGTATTATTCGCGATTTTTTCGGTATAAACAACGACGCCATTGATCTTGGGGAAAAAGCTTCGAACATTGTACTCGAAGGGCTTTTTGTGCATGACATTACAGATAAAGGAGTGTCTGTGGGGCAATGGTCTTCGGCCACCATTCGAAATTCACTGTTTACCAATTGCAATATGGGGGTAGGAGTGAAGGATTCATCGAACGTTAAAATCGATCATTGTACTTTTTACGGTGTTGGTTTACCCATCCATACCTATGAAAAAATTGCCGGAAGAGCAGGAGGCAACGTGGTGGTGACCAATTCAATTCTTTCAAATTCATATGAAGCAAGCTATTTGTGCGATGAATTCTCAAGCATCGATATTTCTTTTTCTGCATCCGATAACGATCGTTTGCCCGATAACCGAAAAAATATTTTTGTGAATCCACTTTTCACCAATCCAACCTATTTCGATTTTTCACTCCAAGCCAATTCCCCGTGCATTAATGCCGGTTCAATCGGAAACATTGGTTCCGGTTTAAGCGATACCGGTATTGAACCCGAAATCTTAATCAGCGATATTGCCTATTTTACAGAGGCCGGTGCCGAAGACCTTGAATTTGTTGGTTTATATAATCCGGGCAATTCAAGTGTTGACGTAAGCCGATACGTATTTCAAAGTGGCATCAACTTTACGTTTCCTGACGGTGCAAACATCCGGTCGAAAGAAAAAATTTACGTTACGTCCAATTCAGCATCATCATTTTGGGATAATAAAGGCGCTAAAGTATACCAATGGGAGAGTGGAAGGCTTGACGACAAAGGTGAAGATATTCAGTTGACCAATGAGGTGCTTACCATGATTGATGAAGTTGACTATAATAATAAAGCACCCTGGCCGCTTCCTGCTCATGCTTTTCAGGCCATTTCATTGTCACAATTTGATGTTGATAACCATTTTGGTGAAAACTGGGTATTAAAAACTTATGATGACATTGTATCGATTGAGGACTTATCGTTAGAAACAGAACAATTTGAAATGTATCCTAATCCGGCTACAGGAATCGTATTTATCCAGGGTAACGACATTGAAGGTAAAATGCTTACTATTTATAACCTATCAGGAGTGACTGTTCAATCACAAATGTTAAATGCATCTCAATCAAACTTTTCGATTACCAATCTGACTCCGGGGATGTATCTCGTTCGATGTGGACAAATAACACAACGATTAATGGTACTGAAATAATCAGTCGTTTAAAATAAAAATTCGGGCCCTATTTTTTTTTGGAATAGGGCCCGTATTTATTTACACTTACAATGAAGTTTGTGTAACTTTTTTGCGATGAGAAAGAAGGTGGAAGTATGCTCATCCATATTGGATTCATTCTAAATTTCATAATTCTTTAATTGTGATTCCCTTAGGCCTTTAATGAATCCCTGTGTTTTGGTAGGATTCATAGGTTTCCATTGTTTTGAAATCATGATTATTATCTCTAGCTTCAATTCAATTTAAACCAAAATTTGAGCCTTATGAGATTACCTGATTCTTATCACAATCGAATTTCATACATAGGTACCATCATCGCTTCGGTGAGTTTGCTCCTTATTTTCTTTGTTTTTCTGATTTCTTATTTCCTGGAAGCAGGCGGAAACTACATTGGCTTGCTTTTATACATGGCTTTACCGGCCATGCTGTTTTTTGGCTTGATTTTGATTCCTGTTGGGATGCTTATCCGTATCCGTCAAATTAAACGATCGGTTGAGGTGCTTGAACAGTCTCGTTTAACCATCGATTTTAATAATCCCCAGCACCGTAATGCTGCCATTGTTTTTACCATTGGAACAGTGGTTTTCCTCATCCTTACCAGTATTGGAAGTTATGAAGCTATTCACTACACCGAGTCGACCAAATTTTGCGGGACTTTGTGCCATAGAGTAATGGAACCCGAATATGTGACTTATCAGAATTCTGCTCATGCCCATGTAAATTGTGTGGAATGCCATGTGGGAGCGGGAGCCGATTATTATGTGAAATCAAAATTGTCAGGACTCTATCAGGTGTATTCAGTTCTATTTAAAAAGTTTCCAACGCCAATTCCAACTCCGGTAACCAGTTTGCGTCCGGCTCGTGAAACCTGCGAACAATGTCACTGGCCCGATAAGTTTTATCCCAACCGGATTCGTAGTGAAATTCATTATTTGGCCGATAGTGCCAATACTGAATGGGACATTAGTTATCGCATGAAAATTGGACCAACGCATAGTTCATTGGGGAACTCTGAAGGCATTCACTGGCACATTAATAAAAATGTAAAGATTGAATACATTGAAGCAGATCCCACACGTGAAATGCTTTCATGGGTGCGTTACATCAATCTGGAAACCGGTGATACTACCTTGTATCAGGATACCGAGTCACCTTTTGACGAAGAAAGCATTGCAGGTGCAATACCACGTACGATGGACTGCATGGATTGTCACAACCGTCCTTCACATCAGTATAAGACTCCTCAGGATTATTTTGATAACGCCATGGCCAAAGGTGATATATTATCAGATCTTCCCGAAATGAAAAAAATAGCCATGCAATTGTTAAATGGCGTTTATAACGATAAAGACACTGCATTGTTTAGGATTACTGCAGGAGTGAATGAATTTTATAACGATAATTATCCCGATGTGGCTGCTGAACGTGGTGCCGACATTGATAAAAGTATTGCAGGTATCCTGAAAGCCTTTGCCGAAAATAATTTTCCTTACATGAAGGCCAACTGGGATTCCTATCCCAATCATTTGGGACACGTTGAAAACAATGGCTGTTTCAGGTGTCACGACGATAAACATGTTGTAGACAATGGACGAACCATAAGCAAAGATTGTAATTTGTGCCATACTATTTTACAGCAAGGAACAAATGATAATTTAATGAATGCCAACATTGATGCTGCTTTGGTATTCAAACATCCGGTTGATGTTCAGGGAGGAGAATTGGAATATTTATGTACTGATTGCCACCGATATTTGTACTAAGAAATATTATAGATTTGATTTTAAAAGGGGTTGTTCAGAATTTATTTGAACAACCCTTTTTTTTTGCATGATACCAGCATAATTTAGGTTTGATATTTTTTTAAATTTTCGAACAAAATTTCCCTATTGTTTTAAAAAACAAGCATTTCAAAATAGTTAAGTAATGAGAATAAATAGATGTCGTATTAGAGCCATCGGCTCGATTTATTTTAGTGGGCCGGGCATGCTGTTGATCTAAAGGGTGGAAGTCCCGAAAGAGCCGAATGACCGG
>JBGUEP010000009.1:0-175482 GCA_041821245.1 Prolixibacteraceae bacterium | reverse complement strand
TTGAAGGTGGATTATGGCTGGTTCTGATGGCATTAAAACCATTCTTTTTCATTATGGCTACTCGGCGATATTCTGCAGTTTTAAATGCTGCGGCACCTAAAATGCCATTATCGTGATGCATGCAAGCTCCTTTTAAAAGGACTGGTTTACCATTCAGTAAAAATCCTTTATCTGCTGAAAATTCGATGGTACGGATTCCAAAATTCACTAAATATTCATCCTTTTGCTGACCACTGTGTATTAACATAACTTTGGCCGAATATAGATTTGGTGATTCCAAATTCCAAAGGACAGGGTTCGCAATGCTTAATTCGAAGTTTGAGTTGGTCTGCCCATTTGAATTAACAATTAATTTCTGATCAATTGTTTGCAGTACTGTTTGATCGGGTGCAATTATTTCCGTTTTTATCTGAACTGTTTCTTCCGATTGTTTTGTATTTTCTACTTGTACCGCAAATTTTACAACAGCTTCATTTTCATTAACCAGTGCGGTTGTCACAGCAACACCCCAATCGGCTATGTGCACGGGGGCAATCACCGAAAGCGTAACATTGCGGTAAATACCGAAGCCGGTATACCATCGTGAGCTTTGTTCCTGATTTGTTACCTTCACTGCCACAACATTAACATTGCCTGCCTCAACCAAATAAGGTGTGATGTTTACCTTAAAAGGCGTATAGCCATATTTGTGTTCGGCAAGCTGCTTTCCATTAACAAACACTATGGCTTCCGAATGCACTCCATCAAAATTCAAAATGACTTGTTGTCCAATATCTTCAGGTTCAAGCTGAAAACTTTTGCGGTACCAGGCAGTTCCGCCACTAAGAAAACCCACGTCAATGCCTTTTTCAATTCCGTTAAAGAAAGGTCCAATATGAATTGAATCCTGTATTTGCAAATCTTCAACGCTGATGTCGTGGGGTAAATCTACGCTTCTCCATTGCGAATCGTCAAAGTTTGATGCCATTGCATTTTCAGGATTTTCTTTTAAAAATTTCCAACCCTGATTAAATGATTGATTTCGGTTTTGTTGGAATTGATGGGTACAAGCAGTAAACATTGCAGCTGCAATAAAGAAAACAGTTCGTATTCTCATGGCATGTGGTTAATTAGTTAGATTGTAATCGCTGCAATTTAGTACAGTTTAAATAAAATCGTTGTTCTTTTTTACCAAATTCATTAAATACGATCAGCTTTTGTGGATAATATCCAATGAATATGAAATGACCAATCACGGCACGAACACAAGACTCCGTTTCTTCTTTGAGTAAATCAAATAAAACAGGCATCGCAAGATCTGTAGTTGGAATTACATAAAACGGACAAGTGCTGAGCTATCGAAGCTCATGTATTTAAACCCCTAAATCCCCTAAAGGGGACTTTTACGGCACTGAAATTTATTGATAATAGAACCTTAAGAGACACAGAAAATTAGCACAAAAGGTTCTAAAGTAATTTTGAAGGCATTTATTTGCGCAGTCAGTGTTGGAAAAATTGTTTTTGTGCCTGGTACTGTTTAAATGACATGCCAATGGCGACCAGGCAAAGGTGAATAATTGCCTTTTATATTTCGAATTGAGCAGATTTGTCTCTGCCCATTTTTGATTTTCTGATTGGTTCAAATCTTAGATTTCAAATTCTGCCCACAAAGGTAAATGATCGGATATTCGATAGGACAATTCATTGACTGTATAATTAAGGCCCGTGAGAACTTTATCTTTGAAATTGAATGTTCCGCCTTGTTTGTATTTCAAATTGATTTTGGGTGTCAATTTTGAGCTGGTAAACCAAGCAATTTGATCATAAAATGACAGATTCCCAAAAACAGTGCGGGATAACTCATGCATGTCTTCCGGAACATGCAATCCCGTGGACACAAAAGCCTGATAAGCTATGTCATCTTTTCTGTCTATGTTAAAGTCGCCCAATGTGATTAAACTAAAGCCCCATTTCTTTAAGTCTTTTGCCCAATCGGCCATCCACTCAGCCAATGCGTTGAGTTCAGGCACTCTCTCCCTGGCATTATCGCCATACAGAACGTGAAGTGTCAGTAAGACAAAAGTCTTGTCGTTAGCTCTAAAACTAACGGCATAAGGTGTTCTCGCAAACTGTTTCTGTAAAGCATTTTCTGAAATATCACCTTTGGCCAACTGTTCATCCGGGATGACAATTTCACAAGCAAGACCAGATAGTTTCAATTTTGTAGTATTAAAGATAAAAGCGAAACGTTCATTGTTACCTGAAGTTCCTTTGGTTACGTCTGTCATAATGAAGCTCCAGTCGTCCCCAAGCATTTTCATGGTGTCACGAAGGCATTTGATGTTTCCTTTGACCTCCTGAACGGCAATGACATCGAATCGTTTAATGATTTCAATGATACAAAGCAAAGAATGAAGGTCACGTTTGGGGCTATCATTTACATCTGCTTTCCATTTTGCGGTAAGATCTCCAAAGTGGCGTAGATTCCAAGATGCAATTAGCAGATTATTCTCCTTCTTCTTTGGAATATCATTGTCCAGATGAACGTTGATTTGCAGTAAATCATCGATAATGTGTTGAGGTGGGGTTTCTGTGATTTTAGGCATGGTGCTTTTCGTTTAAGTTGGTGATATAAAGTTAAATCATTAAAAACTAAAAGTCAACTATTCAAGATGTTCCAATTACTATTCGTTTTAGCAGCGTTGAAGACTGGAAATAATGAAGATACGTTAAAAGAAAATCCTGCAAGCTATTTGGATATTGCCGAATTTGTACAATTTACCGGTACTCAAAATAAAAAAGATTGCTAATTCAGAATATTGCTTAAATGTTTTTACGAAGTGCTGTAGATGGTGACCGGGTGGCAAGTGTAGGTGAAGGAATGAGCAAATTGCGGTGAGGAACGAGCCGCTTTTGAGAGTGAGAGAGACTACTCTTGCATCTTGCATTAAATTTTTTTCAATTTGCTATGCTATTAAGTTTTGTTTGAGTTTTTGGAAAAGTGAGGCATGAACGGTTCCAAAAACTCAAAGTAAACGGTTTCAAATACTATTATACGCATTCTTTTATCTCAAGATTAAAATTTCTTCTAATTTGCCTTAAAATACGTTAACCTTACTGATCTTTATTTATTTACTCACAAGGCAACCTACGAATTTAGCAAATTCAGTGCTATTTTATTTTACCCTTTCCTTTTCATGGGCGGCCATGTATTGGTGAATATAAACGAATATGAAATGGCCAAGCACAGCGCGTAAGCAAGCCTCCGTTTTTTCTATAGGTAAATCAAATAAAACTGACATGGCATCCCTTACGACATCTCGATTAGGCGGAGTGTGCATTGATCCCTGCCATTATTCTAAATCCTGATGAGCTGGTTTGTACGAAAGAGCGTTACTTTACGAAAGTTTATTGTTTTTATGATTCACTATATTTACAGCAAAACTAATTTTTCATCAATGATAAATACGCTTGAACAAGGATATTTTGGAATCGGTATACAGAATGGGAAAACCCCTGAGAATTTGGGAGTTCTTTGGCGTTCCGCCCAAAACATGGGTGCCAGTTTCATTTTCACCATTGGCAGACGCTATGCAAAGCAAGCTTGTGATACACACAAAGCCACTGGTGCAATGCCCTATTTCCATTACGAAAATTTCGATGATTTTTATGCCCACTTACCCAAAGGTGCAGAGTTAGTTGGCGTTGAATTGGATGACAGAGCCATAGCTTTAGAAAAGTTTGAACATCCGCGCAGGTGTGTTTATTTATTAGGAGCAGAAGACAATGGCCTTACCAAAAATGCGATTGAGAAGTCACACTATTTAATAAAATTCGACACTGTTTTAAGTGTTAATGTTTCGGTCGCAGGCAGCATTGTAATGTATGATCGGAATTTAAAGTTAAAATTTGGGGGACGCTAACTAAGAAATCAATTTTGTGTAATACTCTGGAATAGCTAGACCCAAAAAAGTATAAAAGAATACTGAAGAAGTGGCAAGGGCGATATTCCAACGAAATGCATCTATCTTTGTAAGCGATGAGTTCAAAAGACCGTACCGACCTAAAAAAGCTGGAGCAACGCATTACCGAGTTGGAAAAACAACTTGAGTTAGCTCAAATGAAGAATGTAGCAATCAATACCATGATTGATATCGCAGAAAAGGATTACAAACTCGAAATCAGAAAAAAGTCTGGCCCCAAACAGTAGTTGTTTTGGCCCGCATGTATCCACTATCACCGCCGGCTCGGCCCGGATAGAACGGTCGGACGGGCCCGCCATTTCTTGCCATATTTATTTTTTCTGAAATTCACCCTATTTATGAATTGATCCAATTGATTCGGGTAAACGTAATCGATCTGAAATAAAAACAAAAAAGGGAAGTAAATTTCTTTACCTCCCTTTTATTTTGTCGGGGCACTAGGATGTGTGCGCCCTTATGCAAATCGCTATTATTCAGTGCGATATATATCTAAAATTTCAACTGGTTCACCGTTTAGTTCTCATATTAACTGAACGCTTTTGAACGCATTTGTTCAACTTTGTAACCAATTACAAATGTAATAAATTCTATATTTTATGCATCAAAAAAGGATAAAAAAACACAAAATTTATTAATGCGAAGCATGATGACTCGTGTTGGTTTTCCGGGCTTCGCCTTTCTCAATCAACAATGTACTCACGAACCCGATCAATATTGATTCCAGTATAGGCGGCAAATTCTTCGAGGGTTACAAATTGGTTCAAGCTTTTGCCCTGCTCCTCTTTGATTTTTTGTATTAACCTCCTACCCGATCTTTCACTTTTTCCGGTGATCCGCTGTACATCCTTCGGATAGATACAACTTCGTTTCAGACGCATTATTCATACTTTATCCATGGCTTAACCATGCTTATTCCATAGCCCAAATTTACAAAAATACCAGCATTAATGCGGACATTTTGTGACAGAACAGCCGTTTTGACCAAAGTCGGAAACCCTTTTTTGCTACTTACCACAAGGCCATGTAACTTGTTGTAAATCATAAAATATTTAGGTTATGGCAAAGCAATCAGGAATTATTAAACTGGAAGGGACCATCGGAGATATTTCCTTCTACAAATCAAAAGACGGCTACCTGGCACGAAGCAAAGGTGGCGTAGACAAAAGCCGAATCGAAAATGATCCTGCTTTTCAGAGAACCAGGGAAAACGGTTCTGAATTTGGACGTGCAGGCAGTGCCGGTCGCAGTCTGAGAACGGCTATCCGTCCTTTATTGTTGAAATCAGCTGACAGCAGGGTTACTTCACGGTTGACTCAGGAAATGATGAAAGTGATCCAGGCTGATTCGACCAGTGTAAGGGGCGAACGTAATGTACTGAATGGTGATCTTAGTCTACTATCAGGTTTTGAATTCAACAAAAATTCTTCACTGGGGGCTACTCTTTATGTACCATACAGCGCAAGCATCGAAAGGGTTTCCGGTAATGCTGCCGTCGAAATACCGGCTTTCGTTCCATTAAACAATGTGATAGCGCCACAAGGTGCAACTCACTTCAAGTTTGTATCGGCCGGTGCTGAAGTCAACTTTGAGGATGGCACTTTTAAACTGGTTACTTCCAGTAGCACGGAGATTGCCATCGGTACGCAAACTGAGGATGCAACAACGCTGACCAATGCCTTACCTGCAGCAAGTACCTTAGCACTTTTCCTTGTGTTTGGTATTGAATTTTATCAGCAGGTCAATGCGAGTTTTTATCCGCTAAACAGTGGATCGTACAACGCGCTGGCAATTGTTTCGGTGGATGTACCGGCAGCCGGTTAATCAGGCGATGAGAGATGGAACTTAGCCTAAAAAGGGCATATTTTCCGCATGGGACCAACGGAGCATTGTTTTGTAACGACCAGTTTGTCTGCTTTACAATTGAATTGCCCTGGCAGGAAAACCGGAGAAATATTTCCTGCATTCCCGAAGGAAAATATAGCCTGGGAAAAAGGTTTACGGAAAGGCGTGGTTGGCACCTGCTTGTAAAAGATGTTCCAAACAGGAGTGAAATTCTTTTTCATCCGGCCAACAACGCGCTAAAAGAACTTCAGGGATGTATTGCCCCGGTAACCATGCTCTCAGGCATTGGTTCCGGGACAGATTCCCGAAAGGCTGACAATAAGTTAAATAAACTTGTCGTTGAAGCCATTCAAAATGACGAAAGTGTATTTCTAATCATTCAAAAAGCATTGTTATGAACATTATTGATCGAGCAAAGTCCCCTACTCCAAAGTTTTTCAGGACTTTGCGCAATATTGGCTTGTCATTGGCAGCTGCAGGGGCCGCTATCCTGGCTGCTCCGGTCGCATTGCCAGCATTCATTGTGGCAGTTGGTGGGTACCTGACTGTTGGAGGAGCTGTTTTATGCGCGGTAAGTCAGGTGACAGTTGAGAACGAAGCTGATTCAGAAACCAACCAAAGTAATGGATAATCCACTTAAAGAAACAGGGACAAAAGCCGGAACGGTTGGAGGAACCTTGCTTAGCATTGCACCAAGCCTCAGCTCCCAGGACATCATCCGAACGATGGTGTTGGCAGCTATTGGCGCAGCGGTAAGTTTCCTGATCTCTGTACTGTTGAAGATCGTGGTTGAACGTTTTAAAGGGGAACGAACTTCCCGAAGGTAGGTGTTTGTGTTTGATACTTTCAGTAAAGGCTCTGAGTTCGGAGCCTTTTTTCATGACTATCCTCCAAATTAATACAGTGTTTTTGACTATTTCCTTCTCAATAAATACAAGACACGATAAATGAAACCGTTAAACAACCTTTTATTTTTTAAGCGTGGGAAAAGGCAAGGTTTTTTGAAAAAATACTACCTGAAAGTGTGGAGATTTTTTCAAAAACCGGAGGCCCCGACCTTGCCGTGCGTGGGCAGAAAATTACCTTGTTTATCGGTTTCATTTTTTGTGCGTTTTTGGCCTTTGCAGTTTGCAAAGGGAAAAGGATAGTGATTTGTAGAAACGAGGAAGAATGCCCGTGGAGGGTGGGCTTGGTAGTAGAATTTAGGCACGAGCGGACAAGTGCTGAGCTGGCGAAGCTCTTGTATTTGCAGAATGTGATTTCCGGAAAAAAAGGTTCTAAAACGAAGCGTAGCGGATGTTTTTGTACCTGGTGTTGCTTATGCGTAAAACCAATCGCAAATGACTATTGGATGATAAAATGACTAAATGGCAAGGCGGCTCGCGCAATAGGAATGTTTTACATTAAAAACCCCAGGGTTCGCTGTTTACTTCTGCTTCAATTACTTTTTCGATGCGGTTGGGGATTTTACTGAAAAAATTAATGTTGGTTACCGATTCAATGGAATCAACAGGCACGATGTATGTACTTAGTTCATATTGACATTTTTCATTGGGCATTATAAAGCCAATCATTTTATCTTTTCCATCCCAGATTACTTTGTAATAATATTTTGGCACTGCCACTTTGTTTTCGCCTATATATTCCTCAATATTGTTGTAAATGGGACCAGAAACGACATAAAGCGCATTCATAGACAACACCCAATCCCTAACTTTTGATTCGAGGTTTTTCCAGCAACCACGATTAAAGTTTGGGTCTTGAGGAGACATGGTGGACATGTAAAAGGATTCGTCTATTGCTTGCTGGTTTATTGACATTGAAGCGGCAGGACATAAATGCCCTTTGTCGTACCCTGAACCTTTGTAATCATTCCAGGTTGCAGAACCTGTTGATACCAAGGGGTCATCCCTAAAATTGTCTTTACGGATTGCCTCGCCATTAACGTGTGCTGGCGTTAAATGATAGAATACCCATAATGCACCTTCGTACTCCTCGGAATAAGCCAATGAGTAGTAATTATGCTGAACCATTTCACCAGAAGAGATGGGGTAAATTTTATTTTTCCGAACAGTTATTTTAGCTGAAACTGGCGTCCACGTGTATATTAAAACGGTGAGGAGAAATAAACGGATAAGAAATTGAGCACGCATTTCAAGAGTATTCGTAAATGTTAAAACAAAACTACTAAAGAAATCCAAAAGGTTGTATAGAAGAATGAACCAACGCGACCGGGCAAGTGTAGGTGAAGGAATGAGCAAATGGTGGTGAGGAACGAGCCGCTTTTGAGAGTGAGAGAGACTACTCTTGCATCTTGCTGATAATTTTCAATTTGATATGCCATTAAGATTTGTTTGGATTTTTGGAAAAGTGAGGCAGGAACGGTTCCAAAAACCCAAAGTAAACGGTTTTGTATGTTGCCTTTTTACTGTGTGATATCTAGTAAAATGTGTTGTGTCGTTTTTAGTATATTCTGACGAAATAGAAACAAATAATTTGTTAATCAATAACTTGTGCTACCTCCTTTGCTGTAGGCACTACTTCACCAATTTACTCGCTAATATTTGGGCGTACATAAATGCCCTGAGTTACGGATTTTATAACTCCTTTGTCTTTTAGCGTCTGTAATGCTTTACGTACAGATTCCGCGGAGCCCCTTTCGGAAAAATCACCAGGAAATATCAAACTACCTCTAGGCTTTGATTTTATGGTCTTTTCTATTTTGTATTCAACACCTTGCATGTTTATTTTAAGACTTATTTATTCACAATTTTAGTAAATATTTGTAAAATTAATCGTCGCAAAAAAGGTAAATATTTGCGACAAAACAACGAGTACCAATTACACAGGGTACTGCCAATCGCGACCTTATTTAAGAAGAGAATTGATTAAATAGTTTTGGGTGTAAGGTCTGTTAAGTATGTTGGGAGATTTGTTCAATTAACTGTGTTGTCTGTTACTCTACACCTGGTTAACTTTCCAATATCCACCTTTATCAGGACCAATGCGTTCAATTTTTCCTAATTCTTTTAGTTTATTCAATTGCATTTCAATTGAACGGGTGGTTCGTCCAATATTTTCAGCGAGTTCTTCAATGGTTATTTGAGGGTTATTTGAAGCAAGTCGTAGGATTTTCTCCGAAGTTTTCTCCGAAGCTTTCTCCGAAGCTTTTTTGTTAGTTTCAATTATTGAGGCTGTTGGTCGTTGAAGGGTAACGGTGAACATTCCTTTGGTGCTAAATTCAGGATAAGGCAACCCGGCCTCTTTCATTAAATCGTTCATACGTACAATACCTGAACCTACTTGTTCAACCAAATGCATCCTGGCAAACAAACCAAAAATAAGCGGATTACGTGAATGACTTCTTTTACCAAAGTTCTTAATATCTATGGCACTTACCAAACCACCGGGATTGCTAATTTCAACTCTATCTTCGTACAGCTCAACAATAGTTGTTGCACCCTTATCGTAATAGTCGCGATGAGAAAGTGAATTGATTATTGCTTCCTTAAAGACGGTTTCCGGAATCTCCCATATTTCTTTTCTTGGGCCAGATCCTTGTCCTTCAATGTCGTACGCAATATTAATTTTCTCTTTCAACCACTGGATAGATTTTTGGTACTGTACATGCAGTGGACCACCAAAAAACTTATCATCAATGATAAAACGTTTGTCAGTGCCTTTAAAAGCTACACAACGAATAATTGCTTTTTCAAAAATTAATTCCGGCTGTTTTCCGAAAAACAAAACTGCACCATTTTTGAACTGGTCTTCTTCAGTCAGTAACTTAAGGTTTCTGAAAATCTGATCGTCTGAAATGTTCCCGGACAGATGAGCAGCTGATTTGAAGCTGTTAAATAATTCATTGTCCAGGTCGGTTAAAGAATCAAAGTATTTGCAAGCGCCTTCATCGAAATATATTTTGTCAGACTGTTGAAAGAAGTCCCTCATTTGCTCAGCAGTTGTTAGCTTCTGCGAGTTGGGGCCAAGACGGACATAAATAGCACCAGACAAAACATACGGTTTGTTTGCACCTGACGGAACTTCAATTACGCCTACCGATTTGCCTTTTACTTCTATAATTGATAAGGAGCATGACAGCGACGGTGTGATATCGCCAATTGAGCTTTGGATTGCAGACCGTTTTGCATTATCAATATTTACACCTTGGATATTATTTTTATCATCAACGCCAATTAGTACAACACCACCAGCCGCATTAGCAAAAGCACATACTTCGTCTGTAAGTTCTCTCACTTTCGATGGAACTGAAACCTTAAATTCGGCATTGTAACCTTCCCCACTGGCAACAATTAATTCTATGTCGGCTGCTGAAATCATTTTTGATATTATGCTATACAAATATACTTTTCCTTTCTATGTTTTTTGATGATTTAAATTTAAAAATAGAGAACGGACATTTTTGCCCCTGCAATCTTTCTGGAGTTCCGCCAAGCGCGACCGGCAAGTGTAGGTGAAGGAATGAGCAAATTGTGGTGAGGAACGAGCCGCTTTTGAGAGTGAGAGAGCCTACTCTTGCATCTTGCCGATATTTTTTCAATTTGCTATGGGCTTAAGTTTTGTTTGAGTTTTTGGAAAAGTGAGGCATGAACGGTTCCAAAAACCCAAAGTAAACGGTTTGAAATACTGCGGTTCGCATCCGTTTCTAAAGAGTTGGCGAGGTTTCCTAATTGGGATATCCAGAGTTATAGACCAATTACTTTTTCCAATTGATCCAACATCTTGTTAAATTTCAACGTATTATTTTCTTTAAGAATATTGATGTTCTGTAGTTTCCATTGAACTGCAGGGAATTCTTTTGCATTTCTAATTTCGAATCTTTCCCACTCTGGCATCCCTTTCTTTAGACTAATTAGAAAAAGACGATCATTTTCATTTAGTTTTGAATGGAGTTCTTTCACTAACTGATGCCTGGTGTATTCAAAGTCTGTGTATGTAAACGGAATACTTGTCATACCAGAAAATTGGGTTTCAAATGCCTGACGCTGATCAATGAATAATGGTTTTATAACTTCATGTATTGGCCGCATGTGTGAGATCAATGCCATTATGAAACCTATTTTTATTTCTTCAGTGAATCCTTCATTATCAAGCAATAACCTGACATCGAAAAGATCTCTTGGATGCTGGCGATCGAGAGCAGCGCATATTTTGCCACCAAATAATTCACCAAACGAGACAATATTTATTGCAGCAAACCTACCAAAAGACTCTTCTACAGAATTTTTTATCCTCAATAGATTGGATGGATAAATGTTCCCTCTTGTAGTTGTGTTGACTTCAATTTTTATTTGAGCCCCTGGTAATTGACAATTAATTTTGGCATCCTGTCCCTCACGTGAAGTTCCGGTAACACTTAAACCAGGAATAGAATTTAGTAGTTCTTCTCTTATTCTTGTCAAACCATGTGATATGTTTTCCAGGGCCTGCTCTCTATTATCCAAAGGCAAATAAGTTAAATCAATATCTACCGAAAGTCTTGGCATGTCGCGAAGGAACAAATTAATGGCTGTTCCTCCCTTTAACGCAAATATTTGTTCCTTCGCGACAAAAGGTATTGTCTGTAATAATAAATCAACCTGTCTTCTATATTTTAGATCAATCATAAAGCATCCAGTTCTTTGGGTATTGTTATTCGGAATTCGGCATTATAAACGCCATTTTCGACTAGTTTACGATCACCAGAACCAAGCGTTACTCCAGAAAGATCTACAAATTGCAACCATTGGTGATTCAGCTTTTTGGCCATATATAGGAATAATCTTTTCACTTTTATAGAAGTACAATTCTCCAGCAAATTTTGTATTGAACCAGGACGTAGGTTTACCAACCCAGACATCACCTGAAATAATTCTATTAAATCAAATTTGTTCGGGGTAAGAAAAAGTGCTTCAAGTATAGCACGCTCGGGCGTGGAGACAGTTACTTGAAATTGTGCTATTTCAAATTCGGTTAATCCTGCCTCTTGCGCTAACATTGATGTTCGGACCAAGACAATAGGTTCTGTTGCAAAATAATTTTTAAACCAATTCGGTAATTTTATTTGAAGCGGGGAAAAAAGATAGACCTGTTCGCTGCCGATGCGAAGATAATGTGAATAACCAGCCAATGATAATGCGGTTAAACCTCCAATATGAATGGGAAGTTTTAATTGTTTTTGCAGCGAATAAAGCCCTCCCTGCCATGTTATCGTTTCTCCTGGACGCATAAATGCTCCTACGCCTACCGACTCTAGCCAATCACTTTTCCGATAGCGTTGCTGCAGGTCATGTGAAAATCCATTTTGGGTTAACCATGAAGCCAGAAGTATAGTACCCGGAACATGAAGTTCAATTAGCTTCTTTATTTTTATTTCATTACTTGTACTCACAGTACAAATGTAGAAATAAATTTAAAGATTTGGTCGTATTTTGTAAGAGAAGCTATGGGACTGCAACAACTGAATCTTTTGTTGACTTCTCATATTCTTCAACTGGTATAGCATTTTAGAACTGGTATAGATTTAATTGCTATTGACCTATTTCATTGATTAACGATACAGAGTGACGGAAAAATGGTTTGAAAAACTGCGGTTCGCGTCCGTTTCTAATGGGTTGAGGAATTTACCTTGAGGTGAAAGCCAGCGGCGCAATGGGAGGCTTTTACACCAAGGTGAATGAGGAGACCCAGGTCAATGGTAGCCCGCGAGTGCTATTTCACATAATGCCCTTATAAGACAAAAGAAAAGGCTTATGGCATAAAGTTATTTGCTACTGGTTGTTAGCTGCATAAATTATCGAATGGCAGTGCCACTTTTGTTTTATAAGAAGGGATTATGTTATCATAGCTAGGAATGCGAATCAATAGTTTAATAACTAATGTTATAAAAGGAATCAATCTTTCAAATGCTTGAATCAATAAACCTTTGGTCGACTTGACTTGACTTGACTTTGCTTTACTTACTTTCTGTATATCAGATTTTTCAACCAACCAATCATATAAAAACACCGCTAAGATTTTTTAGCCGTTCAATTTCAAACAACAACAAATCAAATAACGATGTCAAAACGATCCTCTTTTTAAAGTTCCTCAAATTAATTTTGTCCTGTAAACGCAATAAAAATTTAAGATAAAATTTGTCTCTTTATTATTTTAATTACCTTTCAATAGTTGTTAATGTATTTTATTTAACCTGGCAATAAATTTGATTAAACTAGTTTTTTAAATAAAAAGCAGCTTATTATAATGATTGTAAGTAAAACACCACATACCTTTGCAATTTTGTTTATTTTTATTATTGTTTCTTTGACTCATGCGTTGGGTCAGGAAATGGACTTTAAACATTTAACAGTTGATGATGGCTTGTCGAGCAACAGAATAAGGAGCGTTTTTCGCGACAGCAGGGACTATTTATGGGTTTGTACTGACTATGGGTTGAACCGTTATGACGGATCAAAAATTGAGACCTATTATCATAACCCTGAGGATAGCACAAGCCTCACAAACAATTACGTTTTGTGTAGTTTTGAGGATAAAAATGGCAATTTATGGTTCGGCACTAACTTTGGCTTAAATCTTTACAATAGGCAAACGAACACGTTTATAAGGTTTTATAACGATTCTTTAAAGCAGAATAGTCTTACCGATAATAATGTCCGAGATATTCTCCAAGATAAAAACGGGACTATTTGGGTTGCAACAATGAATGGCTTCAATAAATATCTTCCTGAATCTAACGATTTTAAACGGTATTTTTTCCCTACAAAAAACAACAGGCTGTTAAACAACTTTATTCTTGATTTATGTTACGACTCTGACAGCACACTTTGGTTTGGTACCAAGGGAAACCTCCTATGGTCTTTCAAAATAGATACAGAAAAGTTTCAAATTTACGATCATCCGTTTATATCGGCCACCTTAAACATGGATAAACATTTGGCTTTAATTGGCCATGAAATGTGGATTGGTTCGTCAGGTTCGGGCCTCTTGGTATATAACATTCAAAGCGGGCATTGCAAAAAAATTCCTGTTGCTGTTGATGGCCATGGAACTTCTGGTAATGATATACTTTGTGTTAACCTAGTTGAAAACAAATTCCTTTTAATTGGGGTCGATCAGGGAGGCTTAAACCGCCTTAACCTGCAAACCATGAAAATGGAATATTTCAGGAACGATGACGCAAACCATAAAAGCCTTACGAACAATGGGGTTTGGTGTACTTATGTCGATGTTGAAGGTATCGTTTATGTGGGGACTTCGGCTGGGGGGCTGAATATATTTAACCCGAAGGAGGGGCAGTTTACTAAGTACGAACACAATGTTCAAAACAAAAATTCATTAGTTTACAATAATATTTTTAAAATACTTGAAGATTCGGAAGGACTTATTTGGCTCGGTACTGATGGAGGTGGATTAAGTGTTTTTAACCCAAAAACAAAGGCATTTAAAAACTATGTCCATGACGCAAACGATCCTGAATCAATTAGTGGAAATGCGATTTTGTGCATTGGCGAAGATAAAAACCAAAACATTTGGTTTGGTACCTGGGGCGCAGGGCTGAATAAGTTTGAGCGCAAAACTGAAAAAATCACACGTTTTTATCCAAAGGCTGACGATCCTGCATCCTTATCGGCTCTTAATGTATGGGATTTGGTTTTTGACGAAAACGGTCAGATGTGGATTAGTTATCTGCTGAAAGGAGTTGATGTTTTCGATATAAACAAAGGTGTAGTTGAACGGTATCGTAATGAACCGGATAAACCATCAACTTTGATGAGCAATCAGGTTACAAAAATTATAAAACTGAACAATGAAATTGGATTCATATGCAACACCGGATTTTGCACATGGCAACCAGAAACAAAATCATTTAAAAAATGGTCATCGCTTGAAATGAACGACCTGAATAACATCTGTCCCGACAGTAAAGGGAATATGTGGATTTGTACCAATGACCATAGTTTATTGAAAATAGATCCCAATGGTAAAACTGAAAAATTTGATAAAAACGTTGGATTACCCAACCGAATTACTACTGTTTTAGAAGATACCAATGGAGAATATTGGGTTACCAGTAATGAAGGTGTCAGTAAATACAACATGGGGCAGAATAAATTAACTAACAACTATTTATCAAACATTGATCAAAATAAAAATTTCGCAGTTATTTGTGCCTTGAAGGCATCGGACGGAACTTTTTATCTGGGAGGATACAGTGGCCTATATGTGTTTAATCCAGACCAATTGACTCAAAATGAATTTATCCCCCGCGTGGTTATTGATGATTTTCTACTCTTCAATAAACCAGTAACGATTAATACGCCCAACTCTCCACTTAAACAGGTCATCGAAGAGACGAGTGAAATCATCCTTGATTATAACGAAGCTTATTTTTCGTTTGGTTTCAGTGCTTTAAATTACACATACCCTCAAAAAACAAGGTATGCCTACAAACTTGAAGGACATGATAATGATTGGATATACACCACTTCAGAACAGAAATATGCCAATTATTCCAAACCTAATCCGGGCACATACACTTTTATGGTAAAAGCAACGAATAACGATGGGGTTTGGAATGAAGAACCAGCAACAATCAAAGTGGTTATTGTTCCACCATTTTGGCAACGCTGGTGGTTCCAATCGTTACTGGTAATTTTCATCACTAGTTTGATTCTCTCGTTTTATTTCTGGCGGGTAACTAGTTTGAAAGAACAACATAGGGTTTTGGAAAAAGCAGTTTGGGACAGGACTACCGAACTCCGGCATACTAATGAAACATTAGGAAAAAGCAGGGAGGAAGTGCTCATCAAAAATATGGCCATCGAAAAACAAAATGTGGAACTAGAAATAGCCAATCAAACTAAAACGAAACTTTTTTCCATTATCGCCCACGATTTAAAAAACCCATTTAACACAATACTGGGCTTTGTAAATGTTTTAATAGAAAACTACGACGAATTGAGTGAAGCAGAAAAACGGAATTTTTTATCAATCATCCAGGGTTCTTCCCAAACGGCATTTGCACTCATTGAAAACCTGTTAGATTGGGCGCGAACACAAACCAACAAAATCAGCCTTCATTTTAAGAACGTTAATGTCAAGGAGATGATATCGGCAAATGTTCAGTTGGTTAAAACATTTGGGGAAAACAAAGATGTCAGAATAGTTTTTGATGATATCGATTCAACGCATTTTATTTATGTCGACAGGGACATGATGGACACTGTTATTCGGAATTTATTGACCAATGCAATAAAGTTTTCTAAAAAAGGGGCATCGATATTTATAAGCTCCATCAAAAGAGGAGATTCTGTTGAAATAAGCATTAAAGACCAGGGGATTGGGATGACCGAAGAACAAATAGAAAAACTATTCTTGGTTGGCGAAAATCAATCGACACAGGGAACATTAGGAGAAACCGGTACCGGCCTGGGGGTTATTATATGTAAAGAATTTGTTGAACGAAACAAAGGTAAAATCAAGGTAACCAGTGTAGTAAATGAGGGTACAACTTTTATAATAACCTTACCTTCAATAGCATTGTAAAATTGTTTTATATTTTTCCGGAAATTTCGAAAATATCTCATTCAAATGGCAAAATGCATCCATGTCGTTTAGTTTGACTGGTTTTATTTTTTTCAGAAGCGGGTTAAGGATAAATTATTTTAATTGTTGTTTAAATTAAATAAATTGCATAAAATATTTTTCACGTGAGATTTTGTAAACTTTTTTTCGTTTTCCAATTCATTTCCGTTTTTAGTTGGAGTAATTACACCTTTCCTGAAATGAAAAATATTGGGGCAAGCGATGGCCTCACCAATACTTCAATTACCTCTATTGTAGAAGATAAATATGGATTCATGTGGTTTGGTACCGAAATTGGTTTGATCAGATATGACGGATCAAATTTTATTGAATACACCGTAAACTTTAATGATTCTACAAGCATAACCGACAATAAAATCCGAACACTTTTTAAAGATAATGACGATAATATTTGGATTGGCACCTTAGGTGGAGGTTTGAATTTATATAATTACGAAAATGATCAGTTTATTCATTTTATTCATAATCCTGACGATTCAGCTTCTATAAGCAATAATTTGGTGAATACCATTGTTGAAGATCAGGAAGGTTTTTTGTGGATTGGAACTGAAAATGGACTGAATAAATTCGACAAAAGAACCAGAACATTTGAGCAATTTTATAACAATCCCAAAGATCAAAATTCACTTTCGAGTAATAGTGTTTTGGCACTAATGGTCGATAATAACAATACCTTGTGGGTGGGAGGCTGGAAAAGTACATTGCAACGATTTAGCCCTTCAACCAATACTTTCGAAAATATTATACTCAACACACCCGCTGAGCCAACCCATATTTGGAAAATTGTACTATTGGAAAATGGATCAATAGCGATAGGAACATACGGGCAAGGGTTATTCATTTTTGATAGTGATTCAAAAAAAACTGATCACTATACCGATAGTAGAATTCCCAACAAAGGTTTGACCAATAATATTGTAAGGGCAATTATTGAATTGGACAACAACATTCTTTTATGTGGAACGGAGAAAGGCTTAACAGCTTTAGACCTGAATACCCGTGAATCATCAAAATTTGACAACAGTTATGGCGATGGATTAAACGTATGGGATTTCTGTAAATCCAAGTCGGGAATTGTTTGGATGGCCAAAGCACTATATGGCATAACCTACTATTGTCCTCATAAAAATAAATTCCAACTGGTGAATATTCAAAAGCAAGCGAACTTATGTGAAAACAATGTGCTCTCTTTTACCGAAGACTTTAAAGGTAATATTTGGATTGGAACTGGTGATGGATTAAATAAGATTACCACAAATGGTGAATTTCAGAAAATTAAACTTCCAATTGACGAAGAAAAATATGCTTATATAAATGTATATTCATTGACAACCGACAGAACCGGATTTATTTGGGCAGGGTTATTCCAAGGGATAGGATTATTAAAAATTGACCCGGAAACAAACAAGGTCGTATCAAAAAGAAAAATTCCGTTGGATAATATTTCAGCGATTTTGCAAGACCGCTGGGGAGTTCTATGGATTGGGGGATTAAACTCACTTTGCTACATCAATCCGGCAAACGATAGTCTTGTTATTTTTAAGACTAATCCTTCTGACCAAACATCTATTGGAGAAGGGCTTGTGAATTGTATTTTTGAAAAGAGTGATGGCACTTTATGGGTTGGAACCGGAGGCGGAGGTCTTTGCAAATTCGATAGAAATAGCTCGGTATTTGAACGATTCAACGTTCAAATTAATGACCATAATTCCATCTCAAGCAATACCATTTTTTCAATGGACGAAGATGAAAGTGGAAACTTGTGGATTGCCACCTCAGCGGGTTTAAATAAATACAATGCCCAGCATAATTCTTTCGAGGTGTTTGGTAAATCAACCGGTTTTCCAACCAATCAGATATATAGTGTCTTAATCGATGAGAACAACACGGTTTGGATGAGTAGCAACAGGGGCTTGTTCATGTTTAATGAAAACACAGGAGAGGTCATGAGATACGACACTGAAGATGGTTTGCAAGACCTTGTTTTTAATGCCAATTCAAAGTTGAGAAGTTCTGACAATACCCTATTTTTTGGAGGCAATAAGGGCTTCAATAATTTTAAGAATAAAGATTTGTATAAAAACAAATTTGTTTCACAACCAGTTTTAACCAACTTACGAATTAATAATAAGATTATTAAACCCGGGAAAAATAACACCCTGAAGAAACAATTAACAGAAGCCCAGGAAATTTATATCCCATTCAAACAGAAGGTGTTTTCTATTGAATATATAAGCCCTGTTTTTACAAATTCTTCGAAATACCAATATGCCTATAAACTTGAAGGTTTTGATGATTCATATCATTACGTTGGAAATCAGAAGAATGCAACATATACCAATTTGGCTCCAGGAATATATGAATTTAAACTAATTGCAGCAAATAACGACAATGTATGGACTGAAAATCCAACAGTTCTGAAAATACGTATTTTGGCACCTTTTTATAAAACACTAATCTTCAAAATATTTGTAGCTATTCTTTTGGCCGGTTTATTGGTACTGTTTTTTATACTTCGGCAGAATTATTTATTCAAACGAAAAATCGTTTTAGAAAAAATGGTCCATCAAAAAACGGTAGAGTTGGAAATTGTAAATCAAAAATTGCAAACTAAAACATACGATTTGGTACAGGCGACAAGATCGCTTCAAAATAGCAATCAGCAACTCAAATCACAAAAAGGTGATCTTGAAATTAAAGCCAACCAAATTGAAGAGTTGAATAAAAAAATCACGAATGAAAACATCCAGTTGGTATCTAATGTCAATCAATTACTCACTGATAAGATCATTCAGAAAAAGTTTTCCTTTTCCGAATTTGAAACGGTATTTAAAGATGATACTGAATGTTATCGTTTTTTAGATGAACTAAAATGGAAAGAAGAATTTAAATGCAAAAAATGTTCGGAATCGACATATAAATACATTACATCCGACAGTCATATTCCTTTCTCCCGGCGTTGTTCTTTTTGCCAGCACATTGAATCTCCAATGGTAGGCACCATTTTTTATCGTTTAAAATTTCCAATTCAGAAGGCTTTTTATATCCTCTTTATTACATTAAATGGGAAACAACAAACCCTTGAAAGTTTAGCCGGTGAAATCTCATTGCGGAAACAAACTTGTTGGAGCTTCCAACAAAAAGTGAAGAACAAAATGAGTAAACTAAAAAGAGCAAAACAAAACACATCAAAGCTCGATCGGGTCATTCTCGATTAAAATAGCATTGATTTATTTTCATTAACTTACATCATTATGTTTCGTTTTGTTACGCTACTAATATACAGACAGTGAGAGAAATAGGCGTCGTTAAATATGGGCGTTTATCGGAATAGTGTTCGCAATGTGTATTAGGTCTAAATTAATATTGTGTTCTTTAAAACAAGGCAATTCTAATTCAATTTATCCAATTTTATCTGACTGCAATGCCTTAAAACGGCAGGTGTTAAAGCGCAACTAAATGCCCGTAATGCTTTGGTTTCAGCAGGTATCGTCTTTTATGTGACTCGCCGCTTGAGTAGATTTGTATAGTGAAAAATCAAAATTTATATTTTCTAAATCTAATCTAATTATACCTTATGAAGACAATGAAAAAGTTTTTATTAAGTACCGTTAAATCACAGCTTCTTTTTCAAAAGCTGGCAGGCTACTTTTTTACAGTCACTTTATTGTGTATTTCTTTTATCTCATTTGCACAACAAGGAGAGGTAATAAAAGGAAAAGTTGTTTCGGCAACAGATAAGCAAGCACTAATTGGAGTAACTGTTGTTGAAGTTGGTACGGTGAATGGTACAACTACTGACATTGATGGAAATTTCGTTATTAAAATCACCCAAAGTGATGCGAAGTTAAGATTTTCATTCATTGGGTTTGATTACCAGGAAGTTAATGTTGATAATCAGACAGAAATTAACGTGAGTTTGAATTCGAACATTTCCGAGCTCGATGAAGTAATAGCCATTGGCTATGGTACGGTTAAAAAAAGTGACCTTACGGGATCAGTCGTATCTGTAAAAGCGGATGCGATTAAAGAGCAAAATGTTGGATCAATTGAAAATGCATTGGCTGGGAAAGCAGCTGGCGTACAAGTAACTTCATTTTCTGGATCACCAGGGGGAGGAACATCAATTCACATCAGGGGGATTTCATCGCTGGGTAGTGGTACTGAACCATTATATGTAATTGATGGTCTTCCAATTGATGGTAACAATAATATTATCAATTTTATAAATCCAAAGGACATCCAATCAATAGAAATACTAAAAGATGCTTCTGCAACTGCCATTTATGGTTCAAGGGCATCATCGGGAGTTGTTCTAATTATTACAAAAAGGGGTCAAAAAGGGAAAACCCACGTAAACTATGAAGCTAACTATGGCGTTCAAACTCCTTCAAAAAGAATGGATTTAATGAATGGTGCTGAATACGCTGGTTTTCGTAATTTAGCTAATATAAATGCGGGGAAACCAATTGTATTTGATGGTATTAAAAATCCACTACCTGAGGATATGCCAACCTTAACCGATTGGCAAGATGAAGTTCTACAGAATGCCACTGTTTCGAGCCAAAATTTAAGCATGTATGGTGGAGATGAGCATACTCAATTTTCACTTTCGGCTAACCTTTACAAAGAAAATGGAATCATCAAAAAATCAGACTTTAACAGAAAATCGTTAAAAATGTCGGTCGATACCCGAATTAATGAATACCTGAAAGTTGGTGGAAACGTAAGCTATTCAAGAATTGAAAACCAAGGATCCAATACCGGTGGTTGGGGTGGTGGCGTTATTACCTATGCGTTAAATGCGGCACCATACATATCGGTTTACGATTCGCTTGGTAATTACTCAATAATGGATCCCACTGGAGCATCTAAGTTTTCCAATCCAATTCCTCGTATAAACAATATTCGAAACGAAAGTGCTTCGAATAGGGTGCTAGCTAATGTTTTTGCAGAAATAGAACCGATTAAAAATTTAATAATCAGAGGTAGCTATGGTGCCGATGCGAACAACTTTTTACATGAGTATTATGAGGATACTCAAGTTAAGAATGGCGTAAAAAAAGAAACATTTGGACAAAAAAATGCAGGTACAGGGTACAATTATGTAGCAGATATTACGGTTACCTACGACTTTGAAATACAGGATATTCATAGTTTTACCTTTATGGGGGGATATTCACAGGAAGAAAATACCTACAAGGGACTTTTGGTAAAAGCCAGCGATTATACCTATGATAACCTGTTGGGGGACGATTATGGATTAGCAAACAATATTTATACGCCAGAATTTTCAAGGACAAGAACGGCAATGCGCTCTTATTTTGGAAGAGTAAACTATAAGTTGTTGAATCGATATTTAATAACAGCAACGTTTCGTCGAGATGGTGCTTCAAATTTTGGAGAAAACAACAAAACTGCTGTATTCCCATCTGTTGCAGGTGTTTGGAAAATTAAGGAAGAGCAATTCCTCAAAGACATTTCATATGTTAGTAGGCTTAGCTTAAGAACAAGCTGGGGAAAAACAGGTAACTCATCATTTGGTGCTTATCTGTCACAACCTAAAATGGAGACAGGCTCTGGATACAATTATATATTTAATGGTGTTAAATTAATTGGAATGGGCCCAGGCCAGATGCCAAATAGTAATTTGGGTTGGGAAGAAACAACCATGAAGAATATTGCTTTGGATATGGGCTTCCTTAGTGGGCGAATTAATTGTACTGTTGAATTGTATCAGAATGATATCGATAAACTATTAATGGATGTTTCAGCACCATCAACCAGCGGATTTGGCGGTTTCTTTGGTAATGCAGGTCAAATGCAGAATAAGGGTATTGAATTTTCCGCTGAAGGGAAAATGCAATTCGGTGAATTTAAATTTAATTTAAATGGGAATATTGCTGCTAACCGAAATGAAATTACATCACTTGCCGGTACAGCTCCGTTCTACGGACAAAATGTGCTTGACGATATTTCTGCCGGAGGCCATTGGTTTGAAGTTGGTCAGCCCATTGCTTCCTGGAAAGGGTTGGTTTATGATGGTGTTATTCGTACTCCTGAAGAATTAGAAAATACACCTTTACAAACAGCCGGTGATGAAGTTGGTTTTGCAAAATACAAAGATTTAAGCGGAGATGGTAAAATTAACGCCGATGATCAGACCATTATTGGTAGCCCATTACCAAAATTTATCTACGGATTCGGGACAACCATGTCCTATCGAAATTTTGATTTCGCTGCAACTTTTAACGGTAGTTATGGTAATAAGGTTCGAAACTTACAAAATGTATTGATTGGTAGTGGAAATGCACGTACTGACAACGGACTGAAGTACTTATTAACCGATACCTGGACTCCCGACAATATCGATGCTGAAAGACCAATGGTTACAGCACGATCAAACGGATTAAGTTCAAATAGTTCGTACTTTTTAGAAGACGCATCATTTTTACGTCTTGGTAATATGACATTTAGCTATACTTTTCATGATATCAAAAGTATCGAAAATCTGAAGCTATATGTTTCCGGACAAAACTTATTCGTGCTCACAAAATATTCAGGCTACGATCCTGAAATAAGTTTAAGGCAAAAAGATTATACCCAAATGGGTGAGGATTTTAACTCTTATCCCAGACCATCTGTATTCATGATTGGTTTATCTGCTTCATTCTAAAATTTAACTGAAATTAATAAAATATAAAAAAAATGAAAAAGATATATTTTTATTTATTTGCATTATCATTAGTTGCCGTTTTAAATGCTTGTAACGATGATGAATTTTTACAGGAGAATCCACCTTTCCTTTCGCCAATAAGCTTTTACCAGACCGAATCGGACGCTGTTGCTGGATTAAATCCAGTGTATTGGAGCTTGAAAGGTTTCTATTACAGTGGATGGGATATTATGTATTATGGTTATAATGTACCAGCCCTAAATGTATTAATGAGCGAGGTGGGAATTGCTCCTGAAAGCGACTGGAGTGTTCCTGATCGGTTTCAGTTTACTGCTTCTAGCGAAAAATTCATTCACGAAGTTTGGCAAAGTGGTTATTATGGAATTTTTAAGGCTAACGTATGTATCGAAGGTATTGAGCGATGCGAAATACCTAATGAAACACTTAAGAACAGGTTGTTGGCCGAGGGTAAATTCATAAGAGCTCTGCACTATTATACTCTAGTTCGATTTTACGAAAACATTCCACTTATAAAGTCAACCAGCGACGATCTTTATTCAACTAATGTAGGCACATATGACGCAGTTTATGATTTCATATTTGAAGACCTGCAATTTGCAATTGGTAATTTGCCCGATGCTTATACGGGTGCCGATCAAGGTCGTGTAACACGTGGTGCAGCTTTGGGATTCCTTGCAAAAGCTTATTTAGACTATGGCGATTATGCCAATGCAGCCAAATATTCCGATATGATTATTAAGGAGGGTAAATACAAACTTTATCCTATCAATGAACTGATGAGCAATTGGGACGAAAACCACAAAAATGAAAAAGGCTGGGAACGGATGTTCGAGATCCAAAATACTACCGAGTATGGACAGGAAGGTTCAAACGGAATTATGAGCGGGTATACAGGCCCTATGTACAAAAATCCTTCGGCAGGTAGTGGGTTCGATTGGGGAACCATGCAAGCTACCCATAATTTTTACGATTCGTATTCACCTGATGACAAACGTAGGAGCATTGTGCTAATTGATCATTACTATAGTTATTTAGATAAAGATACGGTATGGTATAACGATGGAAATACCTATCTCATCAATCCGTTAAGTGCAAAATATGTTGAGTGGGATGCAACTGCAGCAGTAATGAATCAACGTAATTATGTGCTCCTACGATATGCCGATGTTTTATTGGTTAACTCCGAAGCAAAAATAATGCAGGGTATTTTTACTGATGAATCTTTTGCGGGAATAAATGCAGTGCGGGAAAGAGCAGGTTTGCAACCACTTGTGCCTGCCAATGAGACCATTGAAAGCATGAAAGATAAAATTATTGACGAAAGGCAATGGGAGTTAAGTTTTGAAAATACTGAATATTTCGATTTGGTAAGAATGAACAAATTAGCAGAACGAAATGCAAGACAAACAACTTTAGATGATCAGGGTAATGAAGTTCAACTTATTGATTATGTTACAGAAATGTATAACCGTTTGCCAATCCCTGATAAAGAAATAAATTTAAATCCTAACTTAAAACAAAACCCAGGATACTAAATTTTATTTCATAGCATGTTTGATTTTTAAAATGTATTAAATTTAAAATAGATAAAACGCGCATGATTTTATTGTCACATAGTGCATCAATAAAATCATGCGCGTTCCCTTTCTGTATGACAGGCAAGAAATGAATTTATAATGTGATGAAACGTCCATGATTTTAGAATTATTAAACTCATACACGAGAATGATTATAAAATCATGGTAAGTTCCATCCGACCATTGAAAATAAAATATAAACAGATGAAACGACTACCAATTATTTTATTAAGTTTTCTGATCTTTGTGACATTTCAAGCGCAGTCACAAAGTTCTTTTACTGATGATTTTACAGATAGCGTTAGCTCGCAATGGAAAGTAGATGAAGCATACACTGCAACCATCGATAATGGTGCGATGAAAATAGAGATTAACAAACAGGCAGGTCAAGAGCTTCATACCGTTACATTAGAATTTCCAGAATCATTGGACTTATCGCAAACGCCTTATTTTTCTTTAAAGATTAAGGCAGATACTTTACTGGTAATCAATCCTGTTTTTGTTGATGAAAATGAACGTATTGCCGATGCCGATATCTTTGATGGTACAGGCGATCCATTTAATACTTACAATACTGGTGATGATTTTCTTGAAAAAGAATTTTCAACTATCAACTTTTCAGGGGTCGATTGGGATAACAGTGCCTGGCCACCAAACGCCTTTTATCCGGTAGATTTTACAAAAATTAAACAACTGTCGTTTTTAATTAATCATAACGGACTGGCTGCAGGCACTATTTGGATTGATGACCTTAAAATTGGTAACGAAGCATTGCAGCATAATAAAACAGCTCACTACAATAATCTTGAAATAGCCGATACTAGTTCTTGGGAATTCGACAATGCTTTTGATTTAAATGCTGATAATGGTAGCTTAAAAATTAATATAAACAAAAATGCTGACAACCAATATTCATCTTTGAGTTATGTTTTTGAAAACACATTAGATTTAAGTCAAAATCCATTCATTTCAATACGTGTTAAATCAAATAGCGAAGTAACAATTGATCCTACGTTTCAGGACGTGAACGAACGTTTAGCCGATGGTGACCGCTTTGAGATTGAGGGAATTTATGGAGATGAAACAACTACCATTAACGATGGTGAATTCACAACATACACATTCAGTACCAAAAACTTCACAGGGGTCGATTGGGATAACAGTGCCTGGCCACCCGATGCATATTACGATGTAGATTTTACCCAAATAAAAAAGATTATTTTCCTTATCAATCATGGTATACCGGGTGAAACAGAAATTTGGATTGATGATTTGGCTGTGGGGTCAATCGCTCCAGAAGCACAAAAAAGCAAACATTTTATTGCAGAAGAAAATCTTACCAATTGGATAGATGCCGATGGGTTTGAACTCTCTTACGATTCGACTTTAAAAGCGGTTCAAATTGTGATTGATAAAACCGAAAGTAATAAATATTCGGCTTTTGGTTTGTCTCTTCTTCCAACCATGTCGCTCTCAGAGAATCCTTACATTCAAATTGTAGCAAAATCATCGAACGGAGTCATTCTCGACCCCTTGTTCGAAGATGTATACGGTTTAGATGCCGACGGAGACAGACCTGCTGCTCAGGATGAACAAATAATTACAGCCGATGGATTTAAAACGTATAAGTTTTCGACCACGCAATTCGAAGCTGTTGACTGGAGTACAAGTGGTTGGCCTCCCAATGCATTTATGCCAGTCGATTTCGATTTTATTCATAAAATTGTACTGCTCACTAATCATGGTGTTGTTGAACAAGATACGCTTTGGATTAAATCAATTGCAGTTGGAAAACTTGCACACTTTGAAACTGAAGTTCCTGATTATACTTATTTGGAAGAAGCTGTTGCTATTTCAAAAAGTTTTTTAGCTGAAAGTACAGCGAGCGATTTCAATACTATTTCAAAGTCAAAACTCGAAGACGAAATTTTGTTGTCAGAAGGTTTATTAAAAAATCAAACTAGTTCTCAAATCGAAATTGATGATGCAACTGTTGCCATTCATCATAGCTTAAGAAAATACAGAAATTCAAAAAATAATGATTTCAGTGCTACCGGAAGATTTTATGTTGATGGAAACAATATTATCGACCCTGAAGGAAATATTTTCATTGCTCGCGGTGTAAATGCACATGGCCCCAAATATGGTTGGTCAGGCAACTGGTCAGAAAACCTCGATGAAATGTTCGATGCCTGGCAATTCAATTTAGTTCGAATTAATGCTCGAATTACCGATGCGACATGGAATGGAGAAAATATAGCACACCTTACACCTTGGCAAACAATAGAGGAAATGCACGAAGTTATTGAAGATATTACCTCTAGAGGAGTTGTTGCAATGATTGATTATCACGATGCAACCGGCGAATATTTTACAGGTGAATTATTGGAACAGCTAAAAGATGAGTTCCGCTATTTGTGCGACACGTACAAAGACAATCC
Organism: Prolixibacteraceae bacterium; assembly: GCA_041821245.1. Classification (GTDB taxonomy): domain Bacteria; phylum Bacteroidota; class Bacteroidia; order Bacteroidales; family Prolixibacteraceae; genus Roseimarinus. The sequence continues at coordinate 148,355 of JBGUEP010000009.1, read as the reverse complement.
TTATGTTTGGTTCAATATTGCCAATGAACCAGGAGGATGGAAAAAAAATATTGCTCCGTGGATTCACCAGCATCAGGAGGTCATTAAAGTAATTCGCGATGAAAAAGGTGCCGATAATCTTATTGTTGTTGATGGTATTTATTGGGCACAGGAGTTCGATGAGTATGACGATAAAAATGTGAACGAAGCCAATACGGCTATTTTAGCTCATGGTGATGAAATTCTTAACTTCGAGGAAAAAGAATATAACAACATTGTTTTCAGTATTCATAATTACGATAAACTGAATGTTGGCAAAGGAGATGGAATTATTAGTCAGGATATAGCAAATAATAAGCTGGCTGATTTAATGCAGCGTATTTTAAACAAAGGCTATGCCTTAATTATTGGTGAATATGGAACTGCTTCAAAAGAAGATGAATGGGATAATCTTTTTTTCCCACAAGCTTTCTATGCATCAATTGAAGTTTCTTCTTTGATGAATATTGGACGTGTTTGGTGGGCCTGGGGCGGCTTCGATGCACTAGATCTAACTACTCTTGGAAATGGTGGTGGCCAGTATATCGACCATTGGTTTGAGCCAAAACAATTGACCTGGGCTGGTGACGAAATCTTTAAAATGACACACTGGTACATGGATATTGAGGCTCCATCAGAACCTACTATTTCGGAGAAAAATAACACCTCAACAACAATTACTGTTGATATTGACGAAAGTTCGGATAATGTTGGAGTAATTGGATACAAAGTTTACATCGATAATGAGTTCTATGCATACGCACCTAATCAAGAAATAAATATTTCTGGTTTAACAAAGGAGAAAGAATATAGTATTCAGGCTTCAGCTGTAGATTATGCTGGAAACGAATCAACATTGTCGCCTAAAGTAATGATGACACCTGGAAAAACAGCTATCGAAAATTCGTTCAAAAATAAAGTAAAAGTATTTCCAAATCCGGTAAATTCAATTTTGAATATCAATGGTCTTTATGGTGATTCATTTGTTGAGGTTTTTAACTCCAATGGACGCCTGGTTTATTCACAACAAGGAAAGGCTAATAATTTGCGAATTGATGTTTCAAAGCTTCCTGCAGGAATGCTTCTATTGAATATCCGGATAAATAATGAAGTTTACACAGAAAAAATAATTAAGAGTTGGAATTAGAGATAGTTAAGCAGTAATCTCTCTCGCCTATCAAGCATAAAAAATGCGAGGTAGGTTGAGAGGATTACATTTAATATTTGCAAGCCTAATTTTTCAAAATCTCAAAGCAATCATTTATGATTCACAGGCACCGATCAGTCATATTTTTACTCTTAATTTGGGTTTTATTTTTAATGTCATGCGAGACAAAAACAAATCAAGTAAGGATTGTAACAAACCTTAACAAAGAATGGGGATTTTCAATTGATTCATTGGGTTTCGGAATAGATCGTGCTTGGTTTGAAAATGGCTTACCAGATTCTTTGAAGTCAACGATAAACATTCCTCATACATGGAATATTACAAAAGGCCTGGAAAGATATTTTGGGACAGCCTGGTATGAAAAAAATATTTTTATACCCAAAGAATGGGCGGATAAATCAATTCGATTAAAATTTGGTGCCATTAACCGAAATGCAGTTTTCTATTTTAATGGTGAGAAAATTGATGAACACATTGGAGCTGGTTATACCTCTTTCTATGTTGATTTAAACCAAAAAATAAAATTTGGGAAGCAGAACCAGCTTATTGTAAAAGTTAACAATGAATTCACCAACCAATCAATTCCTTATGAAAAATCTTTTGACTGGGGAAACGATGGAGGTATATACAGAAATGTGGAACTTATAGTTACGGAAAAGCAGGCATTCGATTATGTGCACATTACACCAACTTTTAAAAATGATGGTGAGCAGATAAGCGCCAACTTACTTATCAATGCAAAAATGTTGAATGGAGCTCAATTGGGGCAAAACATACTAGTACACGCCACTATTACTGAAGAAAATCAGGCAACAAACAAAATCGTATTTGATGAAAAGATTCAACTTGAATTTGATTCAAATACCTATTCTGGAATTATAAATCTATCCGATATTAACCTTTGGCATTTCGACACTCCAAACCTGTACAAAGTGGAATTTGAATTGATTTCAAACAATAAAACCACTGACAGTTATTCAATTATTACAGGATTCAAAACATTTGAAGCCATAAAAGATCAATTCTATTTAAATGGCGAAAAAGTACGTCTGCCTGGAATTGAATGGATGCCAGGTTCGAACCCCGATAAAGGATTTGCAGAAGATAGCACTGAAATGGTAAAAATGCTTTCGTTGATCAAAGAATCCAACGCAGTATTTGTACGTTTCCACTGGCAACAACACGAATTTGTGATTGACTGGTGTAACCGAAATGGCATCTTGGTTCAGGAAGAGATTCCACTCTGGCAAAAACCAAATTCATTAACCGAAAGTACAAAGGCATCTATCAAAACGCACCTCGATGAAATGGTCATTCGGGATTATAACGCGCCGTGCATATTTGCATGGGGAATTGGAAACGAGTTGGATGGACAATCAGAATCGGCCTTTAATTTATTGCAAGATGCATACGATTACCTGAAGCAAAATCTTGACTCAACAAGGCTGATCAGTTTCACCAGCAACAGTTTGCATGTTAACCCCTTGAAAGATGCAACCAACGTTGGCGATTTTTTGATGTGGAACGACTATCAGGGAACGTGGCAAGGGCCGGGAACCGATCGCATTGGAGACATTCTGGATGAAATACACCGGCTTATACCCGACAAACCACTTGTAATTTCCGAATTTGGCTTGTGCGAACCTCAATTTAAAGGAGGTGATAAAAGGCGTATTAAAGACCTGAAAACACATGTCGATTATTACCTTCCTCGAGAATTTGTTGCAGGTGCAATTTACTTCTCATTAAACGATTATCGAACACATTTTGGTGAAAGTGGAACAGGTCGATTCCGACAACGGGTGCATGGAATCACCAACTTAACAGGCAACAAAAAAAAATCATTTACCAAATTACAAAACATCTGGTCTCCAGTACAAATTGATAATGTAGAACCAATAAATAACGGAATACAGATAACACTTAGTTGTAAAAAAACACTACCTCGCTATGCCATTAAATCCTATGAGCTAGTTGGATACACGTTTGTCGACAATAAAAAAGTGGTAACCGCAAAGAGGTTAATACCAAAACTCTTACCCGGAGAAAAAATTAGTTTGCAAATTGAAAAATCAGAATTTATACAAATTATAAAACCCAATGGTTTTAACAGCTTAGATATCGAATTATAAAAATGCAGGAGCGGATAATTGTTAGAAAGAGGAAGAGACTTTTGTCAGTTTCTCGTTTTCAGTCTTCCGTATAAAAGAGAAAAGAAATGAACCATATTCAATTTAAGTGTTTACTATTTAGTTTGTTGCTTTTGATGTTTTCGAGTTGCAAGCAAACCAATGAAAGCAAATCATTATATTATACCTTTCATCAATCACATACCGGAGGGGGAGGTTATATAACTGGCTTTATCCAAAATGCCATTAACCCCGATATTTTTTATGCCCGATGCGATGTGGCTGGAGTATTCAAAACCGTCAATCATGGTGTTAGCTGGGAAACCGTCAACAATGGAATGACGGAATGGCATCACCATTCAGTCAGAAGCATTGCCATCGATCAGAAAAATCCGGAAATTTTGTTCCGATGTTCGGGTGATGCTCGTGAAGGGAAAATTTTCGGAACCATTCATCGATCAACTAACGGCGGGAAAGATTGGCAAATAGTTACCGACAAACTTGATTTTTATGGCAATGGTCCAACCCGCATGCTTGGCGAATTAATCGAAGTTGATCCCTTTAACTCGAACAATGTTGTTTCTGGCTCTTACTCGCAGGGAATTTGGTCAAGTAACGATGGTGGAGTAAACTGGAAATATTGTGGATTAAAGGGAGAGCGGTTTTCATTCGTCAAGTTTCATCCTTATAAAAAAGGAATCATATTGGCCGGAACGGTTTCAGACAATAATGCTATTGATGCGCATTACACCGATAAGAATCAGAGTATTGCAGATAGGATGAAAGAATATCACGATTTTGAAAGAGGTACAGTAGGGAAACTTTATTTAAGTGAAAACGCCGGAGTAACATGGAAAAAAGCGGTTGAACGAGAGGGATTTAGTTTTTCAGATGCCTCATTTTTAAAAAACGAATTGGATAAAGTGATTATAGCTGCTCTCGATTCAGGAATTTTCAGCTATTACCTTGCTACGAATAACTTTCAAAAAAGCATGAATGGATTGCCCGATCGAATGCCATATTATACGGTAACCACCAACCAGCACAACGGGCAAACTCTTTATACCGCAGCTGCTACGCCAAATGAAATTGACCAAACTATACCGATTCCTATTTTTGTTTCTAACGATTTAGGAAAAAGCTGGAACGTTTTAGCTCAACATACCATGGAGAATTTAAAAAATTATCCTGAATATGTTGCCTATCCAGCATTTGCTGGTTGGGCTATTTCAAAAGTGAAGGTTGATGAAGGGAATACAAATGGCTTAATTTATAGCAATTGGTATGGAGTAGCCTTTAGTAATGACAAGGGGAAAAATTGGGATGGAAAATTTTTCAATGGAATGGAAACCAGTTGTTTGGAAAGTATCGTATCCGATCCAGAAATTCCTGGGAAAACCTATTTTACACTTTGCGATCATCCTCCTTTTGTAAGTAACAACAATGGAAAAACCTATCACGCCACAACCCGAAACCAAAATTATTATGCAAGTACCTGTTTGGTTGCTTCAAAACATCAACCCGGAGTTATTATTTATGGGGCGCTCAATGGAAACGAAAGAAAATCGGCAATTATTAAAACCGACACCACTTTTAATGAGCTGCACCTGATGAAAGAACTGGGTACTGATCTTTTTGTACAGGCATTGCGAGAAGATCCTTTCGTGGCCGGTGGTTTCTGGGCTTATTTCGATGGTGAAATTGAAAGCGGTGCAGGATTGTACAACTCCAACGATTGGGGCGAAACATGGTCGAAGATAAACATTGACTTAATCTCCGATTTCCAAACCTTGCCCAGAGAACAACATTTGGTTGATGCTGAAATTCTTTCCATAGCAGTTTACCAGGAAAAAAATATTTGCGGAACCAATAAACTCTTGGAAATCGATCCGTTTGTAAAAGATCGAATTTATTTTGCCGAACCATCGACGGGCATTTTCATTTCGAAGGATGGCGGTGTTACCTGGTCGTTAAGCAAGGGCTTGCCGGTTAAAAAATCAGCCTATTCCATTCTTACAGCCATTAAGGCTGATCCTTACCGGAAAGGGTGGATTTATGCTTCATTCGTAAAAGAGGGGCTATGGTTATCAAAAGATTTTGGTACAAAATGGTCAAAGCTCTGTCCTTCAAATAATAATTCATTGAACGTAAGCGATATGGATATCGACAAAGATTTCCTTGCGATTTGTTGTGAGCCACTGGGCCTTTCAAATGGAAAATCGGAAGTGTTTGTTGCAGGTTTTCCAAAGTTGAATTTTGAAAGTATTACTGACCCAAAATTGGGTTCAATTCGTTGGAAAAGCATTTCAATCGACCATCAAACTAAAACAATTAACCTGGCAAGCGCAGGGAATGGTTCTTTTTATGCAGTATTACAACATTAGTCTAATCAAAGTAAAATTTTTATATGAAAGTTGGAATAAATATAGTTTTAGTATTGTCATTCGTCATTTCTGTTCTAAAGATAAATGCACAGCAAAATGATTGGGAAAACCCCGAAGTAATTGGGATTAACCGTTTGAATCCTCACTGTTATTTAATTCCTTTTCAGAATAAAAAAAGTGCATTAACCTTTGAAAATGAAAAGTCTACTTATTACAAATCATTAAATGGAGTTTGGCAATTCCTTTTTTCGCCTTCGGTAGATCGTATTCCTGACAATTTTTATTCAACGAGTTACGATTCTCGAAATTGGGACAACATTGAAGTACCTTCAAATTGGCAAATGAAAGGATATGGACGCCCCATTTACACCAATATTCCTCATCCCTTCAATCCCACTCCTCCTACAGTTCCTCACAAGAACAACGAAGTCGGTTGTTACATTAAAAATTTCACCATTCCGGAAACCTTTGGCAATAACGATGTTATTATTCATTTCGCCGGGGTTCAGTCGGCTTTTTATGTTTGGGTTAACGGCGAAAAAGTGGGGTATAGTGAAGGTAGTATGACGCCAGCAGAGTTCAACATCACACCTTACATAAAACCAAACGATAATAATAAACTAGCCGTTGAAGTAATTCGATGGAGCGATGGCAGTTACCTTGAAGATCAGGATTTTTGGCGACTGAGTGGGATTTTCCGCGATGTGTTCTTATATGCATTGCCCAAACAAGCGCATATTTGGGACTATTATGTTACCACCAAATTTGATCAGAATTATCAAAATTCAACCTTAAAAACAGAAATCACCCTTCAAAAAACGGAATTCGAGGCCAAAGAGAAATTTATTGAAATTGAGCTGATAGATGCAGGGAACAAATCGGTTTTTAAAGAAAGAATGGCCATTAAAACAAGTAATTGGAAAAACAATAGCTCCAGTATAACTTTTGAAAAACTTATAGATAATCCCTTAAAATGGTCGGCAGAGGAACCCAATTTATATGTTTTTTGCCTCACATTATATGATGCCAATAATGAATGCATTCAGTCGCATACCACCAAAATTGGTTTTCGTGAAGTAAAAATTTCAAATGGACAAGTGCTTTTAAATGGGCAAGCCATTTATATAAAAGGCGTTAACCGTCATGAATTCCATCCCGAGTTTGGTCGAACGGTACCTGTTGAAACCATGATTGAGGACATCCTGATTATGAAGCAGAACAATATTAATGCTGTACGTACTTCGCATTATCCCAATCAGCCAATCTGGTATTTCCTTTGCGATGAATATGGAATTTATGTTATGGATGAAGCCAACGTTGAAAGCCACGACCTTTGGAACCAAAAAATCTACCTCGATGAGTTACCTGAATGGAAAAATGCCTTTGTCGATCGTGGTGTTTCAATGGTCATGCGCGATCGTAACCATCCATCTATTCTTTTCTGGTCCTTGGGTAACGAAACGGGAACCGGTAAAAACTTTAACGCCATGGCCGATTCAATGCGAAGTTTGGATGCCACCCGGCCCATTCACTTTGAAGCACAAACCCCCTCGGGAGCCAAAGTGTTATCCAAATTTGATATTAGTTCGGTAATGTATCCGGCTCCTTATAAAGGAATGTTCCCATCACGGTTTTCGTTGGAAGAATTGGCTACGGCCGATGATCGTCCGGTTATCATGTGCGAGTACGCGCATAGTATGGGAAATAGCACCGGAAATCTGAAAACCTATTGGGAAGTAATTAAAAAGTATCCAAGTTTGCAGGGCGGTTATATTTGGGACTTTGTCGATCAGGGCATTTTACGCACTGCTGTTAATGGGGAAAAATATTTTGCTTATGGTGGCGATTTTGGAGATACAATTAACGATAAAAACTTTTGCCTAAATGGCATCATCTTTCCCGACAGAACATTACACCCGGCGGTTGATGAGGTAAAGAAGGCCTATCAGAATATTCAGGTTGCATGGAAAAACCAGACAAATTACGAAGTTGAAATTACGAATGAAAACTACTTTATTAGTTTAGATAACTATAATTGCAGTTGGGCATTACTTAAGAATGGCCTTGCTATAGAGACTGGCAAATTAAATATTTCTGGAATTTCACCTCTAGCTTCAAAATTATTCAAACTCCCGGTTTCAGTTAATAGCAATAATTCCGACGAATATATTTTGGAATTTAGCTTTATAACAAAAACAGCAACCTCCTGGTGTAAGAAATCACACGAGGTCGCATGGGAACAATTAGTGGTGAAAAATGGACAGGAAAACATTCAGCAAAATCCTTCAGATCTAAAGTTGCTTATTGAGGAGAAGGGAAATACCATACTGGTGAAAAATAAAACGGTAGAAATCGCTTTCGAAAATGGTCTGATTTCCCTCGTCACCAAAAAAGGAAAAACAATTATTAATGAACAAATTACGCCTAATTATTACAGAGCACCAGTCGATAACGACCGGGGTGGAGAATCGGCCAGTTACTATTCCCGATGGCGTAGAGCTGGATTAGATACCGCACAATTTAAGGTAAGCAATTATCGAATTATCGAAAACAACAGCTCTCTTTTGAAGATGGAAACGACAGGTAGGCACCTGTTAAATTATGGTTTTATTGAATCGAAAATCACTTACACCATCAATGCAAATAATGAAATTATTGTTGAAGTCAATTGTCAAACACAAGGCTTGGGAGATAGTATTCCTCTACCTCGAGTAGGTTTAATGCTCGGCCTTGAAAAATCCTTTAATCAAGTAAAGTGGTGCGGTAACGGCCCATCAGAAAATTACCCCGATCGTAAATGGGGATCAAGAGTTGGTATTTACAAGTTACCTCTTTCGGATTTAAATACTCCTTACGAAAAACCCCAGGAAAATGGGAACAGAACCGATATTCGTTGCTTGGGTATCAAAAACAAAAAGAATTCAATTCGCATCACATCTGATCAATGGTTCAATTTCAGTTTGCATCCGTATTCCTTAGCCAATCTTTGTAAGGCAAATCATACCATTGATTTACAAAATGCAATTGATAACTATTTGTACCTTGATTATAAGGTGATGGGAATTGGTGGCGATGACAGTTGGACACCTCGTACATATCCTGAATTTTTACTAACGCAGGCGAATTACCATTATCAGCTAAGAATGCTTGTGGAGTGATATAAGTAAAAAAAACGAGAGCAAATTTCTCGCTGTATGGATATTTGTTTTAGTTATTGGCAATAAAAAAAACAATAATCAATATTATTCAGATCTTACAGAATTGGAATTTTAAAATGAAACAGCTATGCAAAATAAATGGATAATTAAAATTAAAGGGCTTGAGCTTGTGTTCGGTTTTGTTATCTTATTGAGTTTATTGTTTGTAAAATGTAATAATTCAAACCAAGATGAAGTCCATACTATTGTTAATTTAGGGGAAACTCCCTGGAAGTTTAAAAAAGTTGAAACAGACAACGAAATTGATTGCACCAACGATTTTGCCATTCAATTTTCCAAGGACAATAATGGGTATTCCATTCTGCTCAACCCAAAAAAAACAGTCAACCAGGTTGATCTCAAGGTGAGTTTTAAAAATGATCAGATTCACCATATTTTTTATTTGCTGGAAGGAAAATTAAATGACGGTACCTGGATAAGCATTGCAGATCACAGGGAAGACAGCAAGTTAGCTGTGGAAATCACAAAAGCGACAGTTGCCGAATCTGGCGAAACCGTTGGATTGGTAAATAAAATATGGGGAAAATATTTTAATGAAATGATTGATGCCGATTATCAGGCCTTTCGGCTCAGCGAATTAAAATCGAAAACCCAGTGGACCAACGAAACAATCATTGAAAAGCCTGAATTAAAATTATCGAAACGAAAAATTACCAGGCAATTTGCTTCAGTTGATTTCGACGACAGTAACTGGCAAAATGTTGGTATTCCTCATTGTTTTAACGACAACGATACCTATTTGAATGCTTCCGACATGTTCATGTGGCGAGGCGAAGTTTGGTACCGAAAAAAGATTTTTATTTCAGAAGCATTGCAAAACAAAAATTTCATTCTCGAATTTCAGGGTATTAATACAGGGGCAGCAATATATGTGAATGGTCAATTTTTTCCCGGAAACAGCGCTGTGAAGCAACCCGACCAGGTAACACATGTGGGTGGTTTTCTTCCATTTTGTATCGATATCACCAAAGCGCTTCACTATGGCGAAGAAAATTTAATTGCCGTTCGGGTATCAAACGAGACCGATGGTTTTTTCACCAACCCGGGTTTTGGAATTTACGAAGGTTTTGGAATGGGTTGGGGTGGAATAACTTGTCCGGTTTATTTGCACCAGGTGAATCAGGTACACATTCCTGTAAATGCCTATTCTCCATCAAGCAATTGGGGCAACTACATTGCCACCATTAAAGCTAGCGATGCTTTAGCACAAATTAGAATACTCTCCAATGTTGAAAATAGTGGATTAACCAATGAATCCATTGTTTTGAGCACCGAAATATACGATGACAAAGGAAAATTGATCAAAAAACAAACTGGTGAAGGAATTGTTACTGCAAATAATCACCTGGTTTTTGACTTTAAACTAAACATTGAAAAACCGCAATTGTGGTATCCAAACAACAGTCCATACGGCACTCAGTATTTGTATACACTCAAAACGAAAGTTCTGAAGAAGAATAAAGTGATCGATGAACGGGAAGACAAAATTGGTATTAGAACCATTACCTGGGATGCCGACTATTGTTATGTAAACGGGAAAAAACATTTTTTGCAGGGCTTCGGACACCGGAATTCCTATCCTGCTCTGGGTTCAGCGGTTCCTGCCGAATTGCAGTGGAAGGACATTGAGCTAATTGCCAGGGCCGGAGGAAATACCCTGCGGGTTGGGCATGTTCCGGCCACCAAGGTAATGGTGGAGGCTTGCGATGCTTATGGCATTATGGTCATGCAAAATAGTGGCGATAATGAATGGGTACTTAAGGGTGAACCTGCCCTTACTTATAAAGCGGAATACGACCGGGAAATGATTACGGCCTTTCGGAATCACCCTTCCATTGCTGTGTGGGAGTCGAACAATGGTTTACCCAAAGATGGCAATGTTTATCCTGCTTTTTATACCTATAAAATAGCTCAGGAATTGGATTCATTACAAGCACGAATAATTCATAATCGCGATGAATACCCTGCGAATTGGCCCGACTCGCTTACAGTAATGGTGGGTTATACCAATGCCTATACAAAAGTAAAAGGTTCTCCGACCTTGAACACTGAAGTTTACGGTGCGTATTGGGATGGCAGACGCAGTTGGAATATTGCCCGAAACGATTACCAAAACGAGGTGGCTTTTACTGACTTTTATGTGAATGATTATTTGAAAGATATTGAACAAAGTGCATGCGGCTGGATTGATTGGATGCTGGCCGAAACCCAAGGCGAAGGCTATACCACCTATCTGAATGGGATGAGTAAACAGAAATCGTTGGGTTCATGTGCCATGGATGGTAATCGCATTCCAAAACTGAAGTATTCGGTATACGAAAAAGCACTCTGGAATTCGTTTGCCAAACAACCCGGTGTAGCCTTGCAAAGTAGCTGGAATCTATCAGGAATTCAAACCGTAAGTGCATGGAGTAACTGCCCTGAGGTTGAACTCTTTTTGAATAACAAAAGTTTGGGAAAACAAAGGCCCGATGAAAAAACCAGAAAATGCGAATGGAACAACATTCAATGGGGCGAAGGAACACTAAAAGTTGTTGGATTAAGTACTGATGGACAAGAGCTTTGTTCCGATTTGCGTGTTACAGCCAAAAAGCCCCATCACATTGAACTAAAGGTTGAAAAACCATTGATTAAGCCAAATGGCCAAACATTTCAGATCAAAGCCAATGGTAGCGATGCGGCCATAATTACCGCCCGAATCTTAGACGAGGATGGGAACCTATGTGTACAAGCCGATAACAATATTGTTTTCAGCGTTGAAGGCCCTGCAATTTACCGGGGATCTTATAACTTTTATATTACGCCAAATCAACCTTTACATTTCCATGCTCCCGGCGATTATGAACTGGCAGCCGAAGGGGGAATGATGCGCGTTGCAGTTAAATCGACATTTAAACCGGGTACCGTAACATTGAAGGCTAATAGTGAAGGACTTGTTCCTGCAACGGCATCGTATCAGGTAAAGTTGTGAAACGTGCATGATTTTGACAATCGCAATTGAAACGAAGTTCAGCGGAGCTGAAAAGTGACATTTATGGTGGGTTTTAAACAAAAATAATGGGAAAGCTAATTATATTTTTTGGGGTTTTTATGGTTTTTGGATGCATTACGAATTCATTGAATTTATTTCGCCCATTAGAGAATGAAAGCCTTGATTGGGTATTAGTGCTTGATGCCACCGATACAAATTATAATTTACCTGGAAAAAATTAAAAAACGAAGAATATGTATAGAGTAAACTTATTAGCGGTGTTACTTTTTGTAACAACAATTCTTATGGCACAAGCAAAAACATCGATTTATAAAGATAAACAAGCTAAAATCGAGGAACGTATCGATGATTTAGTCTCTCAAATGACCTTGGATGAGAAAATTCTTCAACTCAATCAATATACCATGGGAGTAAATACCAATGCCAACAATATTGGAGAAACCATTGATTCTATTCCTTCTGGTATTGGATCGTTAATCTATTTTTCTGACAATCCGGAATGGCGTAATGAGGTTCAGAAAAAGGCCATGGAGGAATCGCGTTTGGGTATTCCTATTTTGTTTGGCTTTGATGTCATTCATGGGTTTAGAACCGTTTATCCCATTGGGTTGGCTCAGGCATGTTCCTGGAATCCGGCTTTGGTGGAACAGGCTGCTCAAATGGCAGCCAAAGAAGCCAAGTTATCAGGCATTGACTGGACTTTCTCTCCGATGATTGATGTAGCTCGCGATGGCCGTTGGGGCAGAGTTGCAGAAGGATACGGCGAAGATAGCTATGCCAATGCTGTTTTTGGCGTGGCAACAGTAAAGGGGTATCAGGGTAAAGATTTAGCTGCCCCCTACTCCATTGCAGCATGCTTAAAGCACTATGTTGGTTATGGTGAATCAGAAGGTGGAAGAGATTATCGTTACAGCGACATTTCGCATCAGGCACTATGGGAAACCTACCTCCCGCCTTATGAAGCATGTGTAAAGGCCGGAGCTGCAACATTAATGAGTGCCTTTAACGACATTAGTGGTGTACCCGCAACGGCCAATAAATACACACTTACCGATATTTTAAAAGAAAAATGGGGACACGATGGTTTTGTCGTTTCTGATTGGGATGCGATAAAACAACTGATTAACCAAGGTGTAGCAAAAGATGAAAAGGAAGCTTGCTATAAAGCATTTATGGCTGGAGTTGAAATGGACATGGTTGATAATATATATGTTGAGCACATGGAGGATTTGGTAACTGAAGGCAGAATCCCAATGGCTAAGATTGATGATGCTGTATCTCGCATACTGCGTGTGAAATTTCGTTTGGGTTTATTCGATCATCCATATACAACCATTACGAATGAAAAGGAACGTTACTTAACACCTGAATATATTGCAATTGCTGAAAAGCTAGCCGAAGAATCCATCGTTTTGCTAAAAAATAAAAACGAAATTCTTCCTGTTTCATCAAAAATAAAAAGTATTGCAATTGTTGGACCCATGGCAAAAGACCAGGACAATTTATTGGGAGCATGGTCGTATAACGGAGTAGAATCGGATGTTGTTTCAATATTTGCCGGACTTGAAAGAGAATTTAAAGGTAAGGTAGTATTAAATTATGCTAAGGGATGTGATTTTGATGGACTGGATGAAAATGGTTTTGATGAAGCACTTGATGTTGCCCAAAAATCAGATTTATTAGTGCTTTGTCTAGGCGAGAAAAAGTATTGGAGTGGTGAAAATGCATCACGTTCAACCATCGCATTGCCGACGATTCAGGAAAAACTTATAGCAAAATTAAAAGCAACAGGAAAACCTGTGATTTTGGTTCTTTCAAATGGAAGACCTTTAGAATTGAATCGTTTGGAACCCATGGCCGATGCAATCATTGAACTTTGGCAGCCTGGTGTGGCTGGGGGTAATCCATTTGCAGGTATTTTATCAGGAAGAATTAATCCATCAGGAAAACTAGCTATAACATTTCCTTTAACAACAGGGCAAATACCAGTATATTACAACATGCGACAAAGTGCCCGTATTGATGGGGCTCAAGGTGATTATCAAGATATTTCAACAGAGCCACTTTACTGGTTTGGTCATGGCTTAAGCTATACGACCTTTGAATATGGCACAGTTAAACTGTCGGCCACCCGAATCCATAAAGATGAAAAAATTTATGCCGAAGTAGAGGTTTCAAATACAGGTTCAGTCGATGGAAAAGAAACGGTTCTTTGGTTTATTTCCGATCCCTATGCTTCCATCTCGAGACCATTGAAGGAATTAAAATATTTTGAAAAGAAGTTGATTGCAAATGGCGAAAAAACGGTTTTTACGTTCGAAATAAACCCCATGCTCGATTTAAGCTTTCCCAATTCCAAAGGGGAACGAATACTTGAAACTGGGGAATATCAAGTCATTGTCAAAAATCAGGTGCTAAAATTTGAATTGATAGATTAATATAAACTTTTCTATTTTTGAGGTGAAGAAAGCATTTTTTGATAAAATTCGATATTAAATTATAAAACGAACCTGTTTGCACACAAACACACATGAATTGAAAATCGATAATAGCCAAAATGAGTCATGTGAGTTCAAACCTGCAAAAAAAAAACAAATTATTTACGAATGAAAAATATTCTGATTTTACTTACTGCATTTATATGCATATCTAGCTGCAATACAAGTCAATCCAAATCTGAAATGGATCAGTTCATCGACGGATTAATCGGAAAAATGACCATCGAGGAAAAGGTTGGACAGTTAAATCTGATTCCTTACGAAGGGAATACTCCTGAAGAATTAAAAGATATAATTGCAGCCGGGAAAGTAGGTGCCATATTAAAATCGAACGGAGCTGCTCAAAATCGGATAATACAAGAGATGGCTGTAAAGGAATCCCGTCTTGGAATTCCTATTATGTTTCAGGAAGACGTGATCCATGGTTATCGAACCATTGCGCCTGTTCCACTGGCCGAAGCGGCTAGCTGGGATCTTAAGCTCATACAGCAATCGGCGGCTATTGCGGCACAGGAAGCGGCAGCTGCCGGCATTCATTTAACCTATGCACCCATGGTTGATATTTGTCGTGACCCGCGTTGGGGCCGGATATTAGAAGCCGGTGGTGAAGATGTTTTTTTAGGAAGTAAAATTGCAGCGGCTCGTGTAAAGGGGTTTCAGGGTACTGATCTGGCTTCAACTTCTACAGTAATGGCATGTGTGAAACATTTTGCAGGTTATGGTGCCATTTTAGCCGGGCGCGACTATAACATTCAGGATTTTAGTGATCGGGAATTGTACGAAACTTATTTACCACCCTTTCAGGCTGCCGTCGATGCCGGAGTTGGTAGCGTAATGTGTGCTTATACATCGGTTAATGCTATTCCTGCCACAGCTAATAAGTACCTCTTGCACGATATTCTTCGAAACGAAATGGGCTTTGATGGTTTATTGATGACCGACTGGAGTACAATTCCCAATTTAGTGAAAATTGGTGTGGCCAAAAACGATACCCTAGCAACGCTTATGGCCATAAATGCAGGAGTTGACATGGATATGACCTCAGAAAAGTACCTTGAATTGCTTCCTGTTTTAGTAAAAAAAGGCTTGGTCTCCGAAGCGGAAATCAATAATGCCGTACGCAAGGTATTGGTCGCGAAATACAAAGTAGGCTTGTTCAGCGATCCCTATGCATATTTCGATATCGAAAATGAAAATGCCACTTTGCTTTCTGCTGACAATATTGAAAAGACAAAACTTATGGCCCAAAAAAGTATGGTATTGTTGAAAAACGACCATCAAACCCTGCCATTGAATGCTACGATAAAAACATTGGCGGTAATAGGACCTTTTGCCAAGTCAAAAAAAGATTTAATGGGTTGGTGGGCATGCAAAGGAATTGAAAACGAAGTTACCAGTGTTTACGAAGGGATTCTTTCTGAACTTTCTCAAAAATCGAAGATCATTTATGCCGAAGGATGCATCATCGACAGTTTCAGAATATCAGGCACCAATTTAATTCCGGCAGCTGTAAAAGCAGCTCAAATGGCCGATGCCGTGGTAGTTGTTTTGGGCGAAGAATATTGGATGAGCGGCGAAGGTGGTGGAACCGCCAGCATTCGATTACCAGGGGCTCAGGAACAATTGCTCGAAGCCTTGTCGAAAACGGGTAAGCCTATTGTCACCGTCTTAATAAATGGTCGTCCGTATATCCTGGATAAAGTGGTTGAAAACTCCCAGGCTGTTTTGGAGGCCTGGATGCCGGGTACTACCGGTGGAAATGCCGTTGCCGAAATCCTTTTCGGAAAGTTTAACCCCGGAGGTAAATTGCCGGTAACCTTCCCCATTCACGAAGGACAAATCCCCATTTATTACAATTACCGTCAAACCAGCCATCCGTTTTATACCGGCCCCGATCGATATACCAACTCCTACCGCGATATTCAGCATGAACCATTGTTTCCGTTTGGTTTTGGTTTAAGCTATACCACTTATGAATATGGAAAAATCAATCTAAGTAACAGTAAATTAGCGGAGAATGATTCAATCATGGTTTCAATCGAAGTAAAGAATACGGGACAATTGGCAGGTACTGAAATTGTGCAGCTGTACCTACGCGATAACGTTTGTTCGGTTACGCGCCCGGTAAAAGAACTGAAAGGATTCGAATTATTGGATCTGCTTCCCGGACAAAGTAAAACAGCTTCGTTTACAATAAAAGCTGATATGCTAAAATTTATTGGTGCCGACTTAAAACCAAGCATTGAAAAGGGTGATTTCACCTTGTATATTGGCGCAAGTTCGGCCAATGTACAAGAGTTGTCTTTTTCTCTGGAATAAAAACATTTCTTAAATAGAAAAAATGTCAAAACGAATATTAGTCTCAGGAGCAACAGGTAACATTGGAGCTCAGGTTATCCGTTTCCTGTCTAAGTTGAATACAACCAATAAAATCAACGCAGCCGTTCGCAACATTGAAAAAGCCCGGATAAAGTTCAGCCAATATCCCGAACTTGAGTATGTAAATTTTGATTTTGAGGACCAAAGCACATTTGCAAATGCGTTTAAAAACATCGACACTGTCTTTTTGTTACGTCCGCCCCATATTGCCGATATTGAAAAATATTTTAGACCGCTATTAGAAGAATTGAATAAAAGTTCGGTAAAAGAAATTGTTTTTCTTTCTGTTCAGGGTGCTGAGCTCAGCAAGGTAATTCCGCATAATAAAATTGAAGCTTTGATTAAGGAATTCGATATAGATTATATCTTTCTTAGGCCAAGTTATTTTATGCAAAACTTAACCACAACACTTTATACAGATATAAAAGAAAAACGCAAAATTTTATTGCCCGCCGGAAAGGCTGTTTTCAATTGGATTGATATAGATAATATAGGTGAAGCGGCTGCAATCCTGCTATCAAAATTTGAAAATTTCAAGAATAAGGAGATCGAATTAACCGGCTATGAAAATGAGAATTTTTATCACATAGCCCAATTAATCAGGGATGAATGCCAAACCAATATCACGTACAAGTCGACTAATCCGATTGCATTTTTTCGAATTAAAAAGAAAGAAGGCATGGTGCCAGGCATGATCATCGTAATGATTATGTTACACTTACTACCCCGCTTCCAAAAAGAGCCAAAAATAAGTCATTTTTACGAAAAAATAACAGGAAAAAAACCAACAAGCTTAAAAGAATTTGTGATTCGCGAGAAAGAACAATTTCTTTAGAACCCCTTGAGAAAGCCTTTGATCCAAAATACTGAATTTTCTATACATACCTATAACCATCAATGAACTGTAATTTATGAGACTGTTAATTTTTTTATCCCTTTTGCTAACAACTTTTTCAACAATTGCTCAATCAAAATCAAGGCAAGATCCTGCTGCTGATTTTTCGAAAGTAAAACTTCAAATTTCAGCGAATGGGCGATACATAAAATTCCATAATGGAACTCCATTTTTTTACCTGGGTGATACTGCTTGGGAATTGTTTCATCGACTAAGTAAAGAAGATACCGAAAAATACCTCGAAAACCGCAGAAAAAAAGGGTTCAATGTTATTCAGGCAGTTGTTTTGGCCGAGTTGGATGGATTGAATGCTCCTAATGCTGAAGGTGAACTGCCTCTTGTTGATATGGATCCAACAAAACCCAATGAAAAGTATTTTGAACATGTCGATTGGGTGGTCAGAAAAGCTGCTGAAAGGGGAATGTTTATAGGCATGCTTCCTACCTGGGGCGACAAATGGAATAAAAAATGGGGAGTTGGTCCTGAAATATTCACTCCTGAAAATGCCTTTGCTTTTGGAAATTTTTTAGGCAACAGATATAAAAATCAACCCAATATTATTTGGATTGTTGGGGGTGACAGGCCTATCGAAAATGATCTTCAGCGGCAAATTGTTGAACAGATGGCTAGAGGATTAAGAGAAAGTGACGGTGGCATACATCTCATTTCTTTCCATCCCTCAGGCGGCAGTGGCTCTTCAGAATATTTTCAACAAGCAGAATGGCTCGATTTTAACATGCGCCAAAACGGGCATAGCATCAGCTTTACTGATCGTTACTATAAAACCCATGAAGATTATCAATTGCAAGCATTTAAACCAGTAATTGACGCAGAACCAGTCTACGAGGATCACCCCATTAATTTTGATCCCGACAAAAATGGCTATTCGATTGCTGCCGATGTTCGGCGTCCGCTTTATTGGGACCTCTTTAGCGGTGCTTGTGGACACACATACGGCCACCATTCAGTATGGCAAATGTATTCTCCCGATCGCGACCCCATCAACAAGCCCTTAATGCCATGGTACGAAGCAATTGATCAGCCAGGTGCAGAACAGATGCAGTATGGTCGGTGGTTAATGGAATCACGCCCCTATTTTTCACGTATTCCTGATAATTCGATTATAGTAAGCGATACTGTACCAACTTCAGTGCCTGGAGCAGGTGCCTATAGCTATGTGGCAACACGCGATGAAGAAGGAACTTATGCTATGGTTTACGTTCCTGTTGGACGCAAATTTTCAGTGAATATGAATGTGATCAAAGGGAAAGTGGTGCTTGGCTGGTGGTACAATCCACGAAACGGGAAAGTGACCAAAATTGGAAAGTTTTCAAATACTGGTCAACAAACCTTTATTTCACCAACTCCCGGCGAGGCGCTCGACTGGATTTTAGTACTTGATAACGCAGATAAGAAATACCCCGCACCAGGAAAGAAAAAATAAAATTCAAAACCTGCGGTCATTTTATGCTTTCCAGATCTTCAGCAGTTTCCGCCATTCCGTGTTCCAAATTCGATCCCGGCATTCAACGTAATGGAAGTGTTGCCGAATTTGTTGTGGCCAATCACCTAAATCAATAAGTCAATTAACAACACCGCAAAATAATCAAATATTTATACCTTATTTACAAAATAGAGAACTCCGAAAAAGTAGCGTAAAATACCTTTGTGTGGGTAAATTTGAAATACGCAAACAGTATATTAATGCAAGGACTAATTTGCCAATTGATTTTAGTTTTTATCCACTCAGTTAACAATTGTAAGCAAAATAAAGTCAATAATAAATAACGCTTGAAGCAAATCAATCGATTGGCATAGAACAATCTGTCAATTTAAAACAAATTAGAAACAGATGAGAAACTATATTATTTATTTGGCATTTACACTCGCACTATGGGGTTGCCAAACTCAGGACAAACCAAATATTCTATGGTTTGTTAGTGAAGACAATAGCCCTTACTTAGGAGCTTATGGCGATGTTATAGCCAACACACCGCATCTTGACCAATTTGCTAAACAAGGAATTACATTTACCAATGCATTTTCAAATGCTCCGGTTTGTGCCCCTTCGCGTTCAACATTAATTACAGGTATGTATCCTCCAACTTTAGGCAGTGAAAACATGAGGTGTAAAGTTGAGATTGATTCCGGAATTGTTTTTTTTCCACAATATTTAAAAAAAGCAGGGTATTTCAACTCACTACGTTTAAAACGGGATTATAACATTCCCAAACAAGACGGGACCTGGGATATTGATAATTGGTGGAATATTTCCGATGCATTTAAAGGTCGTGCTGACCATCAGCCTTTTTTCATGTTTTACAATACCTGGATGACACACGAAGGAAAACTACATACTCAAAATGAGAAATACAATTATTTTAACAGCACCTTTGAGAAGCTTGATTCCATTGAACTAAATAAGTTGAAACAACAACTGATACCCACCGATCCAGAAAAAGTACAGGTACCCGCATTTTTGCCCGATCTACCCGAAGTTAGAAAGGATATAGCAGCTTATTATGACTGCATACAAATGATGGATCTGGAGTTTGCTCATGTTTTAAATTATCTTGAAGAAATAGGTGAACTTGAAAATACAATTATCATATATTCCAGTGATCATGGTGGCGTTTTAGCACGAACAAAACGATTTACTTTTGAAACCGGCTTACATATCCCCTTTTTAGTTCGTTTTCCGAAGAAGTTCAAACATTTAAGTCCTGCAAAACCAGGCGAAAGCTCAGATCAAATGCTATCCTTTGTGGATATGGCTCCTACCCTATTGCAATTGGCTGGTATTGAAAAACCTGACTATATGCAAGGAAAAAGTTTTTTGAAAAAGGACGTAAGTGAAAACACCTTCGAATTCGGTTTTCGTGGACGTATGGATGAGTGTTATGATTTGGTTCGTACCATTAGAACTAAAAAATATCGATACATCCGAAATTACATGCCTCATTTACCGGGAGCACAACACATTCGTTTTTTATGGGATGCTCCTAACGTTCAAGCAATTGACGATGCATTTAAAGCCGGTAAATTAAATGAAAAACAAGCAGCATGGTTTTTACCCAAAGCTGTTGAAGAGCTGTATGATTGTACTACAGATCCGGAAAATGTAAACAATCTGGCAGGTCATAACGAACATCAAAATATTCTTGAACAACTGAGAAAAGAACAAGCCGAATATTTACGCCAAATCAATGACATTGGATTTATACCCGAAGGCTATTTATATGAAAATACGGAGAATGGCAAAACACCTTACATGTTGTATGCTAGAACTTTGCCCATACATGACATAATCAGCGCAGCAGAACAAGCCAGCAATAATGCAGATGATGAAACTTTATTATCACTTCTCACACACAGTGAGGCCGCAATCCGTTTTTGGGGAAGTTTGGGATGTATAATAACGAAGACAGCGAATACAGCCATTGTGAATCAACTTAAAGTGTTGCTGAGCGATGATTCTGGCGATATTCGGGCAGTAGCAGCAAATGCCTTGTATAATCTTGGCGAAACAAAACCGGCAATTCAAACCTTTGAGCAATTGCTCGAAAGCTCAAACCCTTACGTGGTATTAAGAACGACAAATGCCATTGATGCAACAGGTGCAAAATCATCAAAAATTAACAATAAAATAGCATATTTTGCTAAAAAAACTGCGGATAATGGCCCTTTTGATTATGTATGTTGGCAGTGTGAATATATAAATAAGAAATTTTAGATTATTGAATCATGGACTATATGATCTTAAAAGGAAATAGGAATAAAAATAAATTACGAATGCCAATCCTAATGATATCATTTGTATTTTGCAGTTTAGTTAACCCGCTCTTTTCGCAAAAAATTATTGAGGTAAGCTCCTTAAAAATATTGAATGACAGTGCAGATGTTACAACTGTTTTAAACTCGTACCTGAACCTTACAGATAGCAATGCAGTTTTTTTAATACCAAAGGGAATTTACCACTTATACCCGGACAAAGCACCCGCAAAATACTGCTACATTTCGAACCATGATGATGGCTTGTATAACATTGGTTTTGATTTAAGCAACAAAAAGAATATTACCATTGACGGTCAGGGCTCTGAGTTCATTTTTCATGGCGATATGATTCCCTTTAATGTTGAAAACAGTAGCGAAATTAAGCTGAAAAACTTCTCATTCGACTGGCATCGTACTTTTCATAGTCAAGGTGAAGTGGTAGCTGTTGATACTTTAAAGAATACTTTTGACATGCATGTAGATGAGGCTTACCCCTACCGCATGGAAAAAGACCGCTTGATTTGGATTGCCGACAAAAATCAATCGGAATGGGACAAAACGGCATGGATGCAAGACGTGCAAGTGAACCTGTTTTTTGACAAAAAAACCAAAGCTACGGTTTACGATGTAAAAGAATACAAATTAAATCCCTATTATCCACTGTTGCATACTCAAATGAGCATGACGGAAATTGAACCGGGGCTAATAAGGGTTTACGATACCATTGCAAAACTTCCCGAAGTTGGTTGGATATGGGTAAGTAAAGGAGGTTTAAGACCCGATCGAACTGCTCCGGGCATTCGATTATTTGGCTCAAAAGAAATTTTGTTAGATAACATCAATGTTTACCATGCCGGTGGTATGGGCATCATAGCTGAGCGCAGCGAAAACATTAGTCTGAAAAATGTAAAAGTAATGTTACCTCCGGACAAACCAGAGCGAATAGTTTCATCAACAGCCGATGCAACCCATTTTGTAAACTGCAAAGGCACCATTACCATGGACAGTTGCTTTTTTGAAAACATGCTCGATGATGCCACCAACATTCATGGTTCGTACCTAAAGGTAATTAAACGTATTGATGCGAAAACGATTGGCGTAAGAGCTCCGCACGAAGAGCAAAGTGTATACCGATGGGCTACTGCGGGAGATACCATAGCCTTTTCTGACAACCAAACCATGGAGTTAATGGCTAAACATGTCGTAAAAAGCTATTTGCAAATCAATACGTACTACGCAGAGATTGAATTTGAATCGGACCTTAACTCAATTAAAGTTAATTATGGCATTGAAAATATAAAATGGAACCCTGTATTTTATATGCGCAATTGCACCGTACAAAACAACAGAGCCCGTAGCATATTATTAAGTTCGAACAAAAAAATGGTGATTGAAAACAACCGTTTTCTAAATCCAATGATGGCCGCCATTTCAATTGCCGGTGATATGAATTACTGGTTTGAATCAGGCAACGTTAACGAATTAATTATTCGAAATAACTATTTTGAAAATGCTTGCACCGGAGGTTTTAACCAAGCGGTAATTACCGTTGAACCAATTGTACCTAATCCTGAAAAAGCTACAACCTTATATCACAAAAACATTAGCATAGACAATAACACATTCAATACGTTTGATACGCCTATTCTTGATTGCTTTTTTACTGAAAATATTTCTTTTACCAACAATACCATAACATCAACAAAAAGCTATAAGCCATTACAAAGCGAAAAACCAGCTATTGACATCAAAAATTGTAAAAATATAACCATCATCAAGAATAACTTTGCTGAAAAAGGAAAATATCAACTCCGTATTGATCAAAAATCAAGTTCAATTAAAGTGAAAGCAAATAAAGGTTTGATGGAGTAAAAGATGATTGGCAAAGATGATTTATAAAGTATCTATTGAAGGAAAAAAAGAAGAACATTAGAACTGTAAAAGAAGCCTGATTGAATAAAACAAATCAGGCTTCTTTTTTTTGTTTGAGTCGTTCAAATACAGGAATTTCATCAAGAGGTGCAGCGACCTCTTTCCATTCTCCAATAGAAATTACAATCGTGTTATTCCAGAAGCTCTTCCATTGCCCTTTGGGGAAGTAAACCCTTTTACTCAGGTCGCCTTCTTCAACCACTGGTGCCACGAGGTATTTATCCCCAAACATATACTGATACTCACAGTGAAAAGTTTCGGCATCATTGGGAAATTCCAACATCATGTGTCGCAGAAGTGGTGTGCCCGTTTTTCTGTAATGTTCCAAGGATGCCTGTATGTAAGGGAGCAATTTCATATGGATTTCAGCATAAAGCTTAAAATAATCGCGCGTTTCTTTGTTGGTCCAAAGATCAACCGATGTTTCCCTGTTTGCCCACAAATGGTCGCGCATCAGGGGCGTAAAAGCACCAAATTGCACCCATCTTTTCCACAGCTCTATCGAGGGCGAGTCGCATAAAATATCAGGTGTCCAATTGCTATAACCCGATAAACCACATGAAATACCAGCCGAAACTAATGTCGGATAACCAATGGTTTTATCCCAACTTCCCAACTGATCGCCACCCCACAACAAACGTGTGTAAGCTGCTGAGCCTGCTGAGCCACTTCGGCAAAATGTTGCAACATCGGGTTTAATGTCTGAAGTGAGTTGATAACTCAGTTTATGATACACCAGAGGGTAGGCATTGGCATAAATATTATCGGAAATCGGATAATCAATTCCAAAATCCATGGGCTTCCAAAGATCCTCCAGTATATCATATGAATAGGCTACATCGCCAAAATCTTCCATCCAACCATCAAAATTATCATCCACCAACAATTCGCTTAAAATATTTTTCCAAACATCGGCCATGGCTGGGTTATAAAAATCGTACTGTCCGTCAGGAATAAAGGTGCGATAACGAGGATAAGGTAAATCGTGTTGCGAATGTAATAAAACACCCAGGGAATCCATTTGCGCATAAATGGGATTATCGAATTTATAATAAAGCAAATCTTTATAACCATAGGGTCGCAAGTAAGTAAGGGCTTTAAAACCCAGGGCATGAATGGAGTCAGTGATTTTTCGGTAATCGGTATAAATACCGCGCGTCCAGTAAGGCCATCCGGTTGAAGTGTTTGGGTCATCCATATCGAACAACCAGATAGCTGTAGCTGGAATTCCCCATTCCTTCAAACGCGTAGCTTTGGCGAAAACCGAATCTTGTCCATCTAAAATATTAATCCACAAACCCAAAGCCCAATCGGGCAATTCCGGTTGTCGTCCCGTTAAAGCGGTATAATCAGACAAAACGGCTTTGGGCGATTCGCCTGTAAAAGCATACATTACTACTTGATTGTTTTTTACAATAGTGCTGAATGAACTGCCCGCTTTGTCAAACGATAATAGCATGGATTCGGCATCGTCAAAATACCATGCCTGACCATGCGGATTAAGTACAAAAGGAACCTGCAAGTATGAAGGTTCATAAGATGTTAAGTCCTCTTTTATGAGCTTACCCCTTTCAATAATAAAATAGTGATCGTTGGGTTGGTTTGAAATGGTTCGCCCATCCAGGCAAGTGCTTACAAAGCGCTCTCCCCCACCATAAAATGGACCTTGCGCTTGAGTAATTATTTTTATAGAATCGATTGAAATCTTATCTGAATATAACTGCCATTGCAAACCATGTTCTATTACAATAAGTTTCATCGTTACACCATTCACTGAAGTACTAAAATATAAATTTTGATTCTTTTCAACAGGGGCGTATAAGTGATCTATAATTTGAACACCCTCAACAGTATAAACATGATAAACATAGTTACTTTTTTTTCCTTGTAATTCTATTTGAATGGGTTGCATGCCAATGTTTATCTTTTTTATTCCACACTGCAATTGAATCGTATTTTTGTTTTGTTTCCATTGCAGTGGCATCGGCTTAGCTTTAGCTCCGGAAGCTAATTCCAAAGGACTAAAATCATCAGCACTCAGTTGCTTATTCAGTTGTTTATAATATTCAGCATGTTCATTCTGAAATTTTTCTTTCTTTGAATTACAGGCACTGACCAAAAAGACTATCCACAATAAGAAAAAAAATATTTTGAGATATTTTAGCATAAATAATGTTTTGGTTAAAGCTAATTTATTTACCAATAAGTACATACTCCTATTTTATTAAAATAGTTAGCTATTTACACTTATTGGTGTACCAAAAAAACGAAAAATGAGTTTTAAATCTTTCGCTTCACTTTGTTCCGCGAATAATGACAGATTTGTTATTAAGTAGAAATTCTTTAATATTAAAAGAATGAACTCTGCCTTAATATCTGCAATCTGGCCGAAAAAAAAAATTGTTCTTTAATCAAGAAACAACCGCGTCCAATGTTTTCTTCAATTATTTAATCGCGGGGCGACACTCAATTCGTTCGTTCTACCCCGGGCTACCAATCTTTCGCCCCGATGTCATTTAAACTATGTACCCAATTTATTTGGTTAGCCTCTCTGGTTGACGATACTGCCCAACAAATTGCATTTAAAATATCGACAATAAAAAAATATCAAACTTCTTATGAAATTGAGGTAACCTGGTTACAAGCGTGACCTTGTATTTTCACATCCTTATTTTATTAAAAATAACGTTCAAAAAAAAAGCAATCGATTATAAACCGAAGTATAATCTTCACAAATAAAGTAAAGAATGGAAGCGCAAGAATTTAAGACAATTGCAAAAAAAACAATAGACGATTTCAAGACATTCACAGCAATAAAAAACGAAGCAAAAACACGTACAAACAGAGTTTTTACACGATACCAAAATCCAATTTTAACAGCCGATCATGTACCACCTCATTGGCGCTACGACTTTAACCAGGAAACCAATCCATATTTAATGGAACGCTTAGGAATCAATGCAGTTTTAAACGCAGGAGCCATTGAATGGAATAATAAAATATATGTGATGGCGCGCATCGAAGGTTACGATCGCAAATCGTTTTTTGCGCTGGCATCAAGTGAAACAGGAATTGACAATTTTGTTTTTGAGCCGCTACCAGTACATTTTGATGAAGATGAACTAAATCCGGAAACCAACATATACGACATGCGCCTTACCCGACATGAGGATGGCTTTATATATGGTGTATTTTGTGTGGAACGTAAAGACGATTCCATTACCAATGATTTGTCGGCTGCAGTTGCACAATGTGGCATAATCAGAACAGCAGACATGCAAAATTGGGAGCGTTTACCCGACCTAAAAACCAATGCTCCACAACAACGAAACTGTGTTTTGCATCCTGAATTTGTAAATGGTAAATATGCCTTTTACACTCGTCCTTTGGATACATTTATGGCCACAGGAACAGGTGATGGCATAGGCTATGGACTCTGCGACGATATTACAAATGCTATAATTGATAAAGAAGAAATTGTAGACACCCGTGTTTACCACACCATTAAAGAAGGGAAAATTGGCCAAGGCCCAGCCCCCATTAAAACTGAAAAGGGCTGGTTGCATTTAGCTCACGCTGTGCGTGAAAATGCTGCCGGCATGCGCTACGTGCTCTATTGCTTTTTAACCGACTTGACCGACCCTAAAAAAATAATTGCTCAACCAGGAGGTTATTTTATGGCGCCCGAAGGTGAAGAGCGCGTGGGTGATGTTTCTGATGTACTTTTTGCCAATGGATGGGTAGCCAAAGAAAATGGCGATTTATTTATTATGCGTCATCGGATACCCGACTGCATGTAGCCACAACAACTGTAGCTAAAATGCTCGACTATGTAATAAATACTCCGGAAGATGGGCTGCGCAGCTACAAGTGTGTTGAACGACGCATAAACCTGATTAATAAAAACAAAGCATTTCCAGATAGCCTGTAAAACCAAGCGTTTTCCTCCCCTATTCTGAAATATCCCTGGAAAATAGATAGCCCTTGCACGATCAACCTTTCTCACTGGGAAAAAGGCACATATTTAATTGAATTATCAAGTTGCATTCATAGATATACTAAAACAATACCTGTAAACAATTTATCAAACTATTTTAACAAATCACCAAACCAACAATAGTTGTGTTTGAGCTACCTTGCACCTATCTAATAAAAATAGAGGTCATGAATATCAAACACACATTAACTGCTGTTACTAGCATGATTGTACTTTTAACAACATCGTGCAATACTACAAACAACCAACAAGCAGATAAAACATCCGTTAAACCCAATATTATTTACATTTTAGCCGATGACATGGGCTACGGTGATTTGGGCTGCTATGGCCAACAAAAAATCCAAACCCCCACCATTGACAAACTGGCCGGCGAAGGCATATTATTTACCCAACATTATGCAGGTAATACGGTATGTGCCCCGTCGCGCTGTGCATTACTAACCGGAAAAGACATGGGCCATGCCGATGTTCGTGGTAATGTTCAAGTCAAACCAAGTGGACAATTACCCATAAAGGATGAAACCATAACTGTGGCAGAAGCACTAAAAAAAGCAGGCTATACAACCGGCATGATAGGTAAATGGGGATTAGGAAATTATGAAACCAGCGGCAATCCGAACAAACAAGGCTTCGATTATTTTTATGGCTATACCGATCAGGTGCTGGCTCACAATTATTGGCCTGAATATCTATTGCGAAATGGAGAAAAAGAATATCTAAAAAACGAGGTCACTTACCTCGATAAAAATGCATGGCATGAGGGATTGGGATCCATTTCTCCTGTGAAAAAAGAGTTTTCAAATGATTTGTTTACCAATGATGCACTACAGTTTATCGAAAGAAATAAAACAAAACCCTTTTTTTTATACCTCCCTTATACTATTCCGCATGACAACGGAGAGGCTCCTGTAGGTCAACGACAAGAAGTACCTGATTTCGGTATTTATAAAAACAACAACTGGCAGGGCGACTCGTTGGGCTATGCAGCTCAAATAACAAGATTGGATACATACGTAGCACAAATTCTACAAAAACTTAAAGATCTTAACCTGGACAATAATACCATACTATTTTTCTCCAGCGACAATGGACCGTTAGCCGATATGGAATATTGTAACTTTTTTGATAGCAATGGCAAATTACGTGGTGGCAAACGCGATTTATATGAAGGAGGCATTCGTATTCCTTTGATTGTTCGTTGGCCTGGTAAAATTAAACCGAACACCACCTCTGACCATATTAGTGCCTTTTGGGATTTTATGCCAACTGCATGCGAAATTGCCGACATCGAAATACCTGAAACAAACGGTATTTCATTTTTACCTACCCTGTTGGATAAACACCAAAAACAACATGATTACATTTATCATGAGTTTTACGAAATCGATGGCAAACAAAGCTTACGCAAAGGAAATTGGAAAGCTGTTCGCAACAATGTTTATAAAGACCCAAATGGCCAACCTGAACTATACGACCTGAGTAAGGACATTAGCGAACAACAGAACATAGCAGACCAATACCCTGACGTTGTTAAAGAATTAGTTCGTTTAATGAAAGAAGCCAGCACACCTTCAGAAATATTCACCTTTGATAAATAAGTTTTTATTTAACATGAATAAAATAAACATACACATGAAAATATTTTTCCTCGGAATTTTTTGTTTGGGAGTTTCACTTGTTTACGGTCAGGATTTAAAGCTTGGAAAACTATTTAACAACCACATGGTAATGCAACGCAATACCGAATGTAAGATTTGGGGCACAGCAACACCGAGCAGCACGATTACCATTCGTATCAATAACAATACGCTAACAACAACATGTGAAAAAGATAGCAATTGGATGGCGAGTTTACCTTCTTTCCCTGCTGGTGGACCACATACAATAAACATAAGCTCCAACAAACAAATCATAAACCTAAATGACGTTTTATTTGGCGATGTTTATATTGCATCGGGCCAAAGTAACATGGATTTTAAAATGAAGGAAGGCGTACTGAATGGAGATATGGAAATTCAAAATGCCAATTTTCCAAATATCAGACATTTTGAGATACCCAATTCTGTTTCTTTAAAACCCAAAAAGGAATTAACAGGTGGGAATTGGCTGGTTTGCACTCCGGAAAACGTGAAAGAATTTTCGGCAATTGCCTACTTTTTTGCCCGCGAAATCAATCAAAAAACGAACATTCCCATTGGTATTATTAATAGCAGTTGGGGTGGCAGCCGCATTGAAGCCTGGATGCCGAAAGAAGCCCTTGAACGACTGCCGCATCAAAACGGCCCGGTAATTCAAGATATTCAGTCGGGAAAATATACGATGAGTGAATACCTCAAAATAAATGAATCAAAGGTTGATACGATTATTGACATTACGGAAAATTCATACAATGGTGTTAAAATTTCCACCGCTAAAAGTATAGATGAAACTGATTGGCAAACCGTTATTATACCAGAATGGGGGAAAGTTGAGAAAAATGAAGTTTGGTGGCTGCGTAAAACCATTGAAGTTCCTAAAGAATTAACAAATAAATCAGTGACCTTATCATTGGGTATTCCCGGAACCTATGCAACCATTTACATAAATGGAAAAAAAGCTTGCCTTTCCACGGGAAAAAAACTACATACGACCATTGAAAAAGGTTTCTTGAAAACCGGAACCAACCTAATAACTATCCGTTTGGCCAATACATGGTGGTATCCTTTCATTATGGGTACGCCCGATGATTTATTCATAGCGGATGAGAATACTAAAGTTTCGTTAGCCGGTGAGTGGTTATATAATGATAAATTAGAACCAAGCTTACCCAAAATTTACGACTTACAGCACATCGCTTCTATATTATACAATGCCATGATATGTCCTTTGCAAAACTATGCCATTAAAGGGGTTATATGGTATCAGGGTGAAAATAATGGCAACGAAGGTTCTGAATACCGTGAACTTTTTCCGGCTTTAATTAACCAATGGCGCATTGACTGGAAACAGGGCTCTTTTCCCTTTCTATTCGTACAGCTGGCCAACTACAATGCACAGGATTCATTACCTCAACCTGGTGGATGGGCAGAGTTACGTGAAGCTCAATTTCAAAGTTTGAAACTTCCTCAAACAGGTATGGCTTCGGCCATTGATATTGGTGAATTTGACAACATTCATCCTAAAAACAAACAAGATGTAGGAAAAAGACTGGCTTTAAATGCCCTAAATATGGTTTATGGATATAAGGACATGGTTTTCAAAGGCCCTGAATACAAAAGTCATAGCATAAGTGGCAATACAATAGTAATTGAATTCAATGAAGTTGCTGAAGGCTTGAGTTCTCCTTTCGGAAAGGAATTACCGGGTTTTGCCATTGCCGGAGCCGATAGCATCTTTTATGTAGCTAAAGCCAAACTTGAAAACAATAAGGTAATAGTAAAGAGCAAAAACGTAGATAAACCCGTTGCAGTGAGGTACGGATGGAGTGCCAACCCCATTAGCAGCTTATTTAATTCAGCCGATTTACCTGCAGTGCCATTCAGAACCGATAATTGGGAAAAATTTAAAGTAAACCGAAAACGCTAAATAAAAATGAGATCTCTTTTTATCATAAATTTTCTTTTAATATTTGTAACCATTTAGTCTTAAAGTGAACTAAAGTAAAAAGTGACTAAAGTTAATATCTTGAGATTACATCATGCTTGCCTAATGTGGCGAATATAAACAGATTGACTAAGGAGAATAGATTAAAATAAAAACAGTCTATAAATGTTGTTTCTTCATTTACAAACAACTTTAGGCATTTTAGGCACTCAAAACTCTAGGCACTGAACAGTTACTAATTAATAACCTGAGTTCGACGTAAAATTTTTGATTCAGAACGCTTAGAAATAGTAATATTCAACTGTAAATCAAGCGAAATAGTGAACTATTCCAAGTGATTTACAGGAAGAAGATTGCTGTTTATAAGCGATAAAATCTAATCTTTGAATAAAAAACTGATCTCCTGCGTTATTTTTTTTCGCAATAGCTCGCTATTCCTTAAAAAAAATGCCTTGTATATCAGGTTTTTATTTCAATCTGAATTCTAAAATTTCAATCGAACTCAGGTTAATACATATTTAATCATTTCACCTCACTTGGTTTTACTAAAAACAAAGAAGGCAGTAAGCTTGGCAAATTAGATAAGGCATTGATATCTGCACCAATATTTTTATGCTCATCACCTCTTTTTTTAATGCCTTTGTTTAGCACTGGTGAAAAAGCCTCAACTTTAAAATTAAAATTCGTTTCATCAACAAACATAGGATTAGCCAATAAAGTATTTTCACCTTTTACCGGGTATAAATAAACCTGGAAATACCCCGCTGTAGTAGAGGAATCGTTACAGAAATTATCGTAGCAATTATTATCAAAAACAATGTTCCTGCTCTTTAATGCCTCTGCACCTTCTATTCTATTTTCATCGGCAAAGACCCCAATTTGGTAGCCGTAATTTTTATAAAGTAAGTTGTTATAAACAAACATATTTTTCACGTTCGACGAAAGAATTCCAATTCCACCAGCCTTACCAGCCCAATGCCCAGGTATTCCGTTGTAACAAATGGTATTGTTGTATATGTAAATATTTTCGCGAGGTTCATCGTTTCCCAAAACCGAAAAGCCAATGCCTTTTGATGTGTTTTTATAAACCAGATTATCATGAATGTAAATATCTTTCATGTTACTACCTTTACCTTCAGAACTTAATAAAATACCCCAATCACAATCGTGAACAATGTTTTGCGAAACTTCAATATTTTTAAGCTCTCCAAACCAGCTATCAATGTAAATTCCTTCACGCAAAATGTTATGCAAATAATTGTGGTGAACCTTGCCATTAGAACTAAATTCCTTAATATCAATACCTTCTTTTTGGCAAAGATGTAAGTAGTTATAGGCTATTTCAAAATTCGATGTGCCCGGAACACTCAATGCTTCATGCGGTGCTTCTCTACGTATAGGATAGCCAATAGGTCGATGCCTTTGATTATTGGCATCCATAATTTCACAATAAGTAACTTTAACCGAATCGGCATACCAAACACCAATACCCGAATTAAAACTGCTATATACTTTACAATGGGTAATTTCAATATTAGTAGTAGGTTTTTCACCATATTTTCCTTTTTTACCTCGAACCATTATACCCCCGCCATGAGAGTAGAGCACCGTTAAACCACTAATTTTTATGTAATGTACACCTGAAATATGAATGCTCCCCATATCACGCCAACCTTCCGTAGCCGTTTTTTCTTCCTTCGCAACAGCATCGGCGTTAATGGCAACTTCTTCGCCCGGATAAGCCATAATAGTAATCCAATTATTTACTTCACCCGAATTCACAACTTTCAAATGTTCGGTAATGAAATAGCCCCCGCCTCTTATAAATAGAGTGTCTCCTGCAAAAGTATGATCTAAACCTTTCTGAATATTTGCAAAAGGCTCCCCTATTGATCCTTTGTTACCGTTATTGCCATTGGTAGCAACATAAATATTAGTTGCATTAATTTTCGTACCCAATGCGACAAAAAATAATAACATAACAATTTTCTGTATGGTAATACCGCAAGTTCTTTTGTTCATCGATCAATTTCAAAATGATTAACCATTTTCAAAAGTACCATTTACGGGAAAAAAGGAATCCTCTATTTTCAAGTTAAGGTATGCTATTTAGTAAAAAATTGAAACCAATTTAGTCGAAAACAGAAAATCTGAAACCTTTTATGAAAATGGTTATACCCGTTGACTAAAGCTATTATTTACATTTGTCAGTAGATAGCATTCAGTAATTGAATGGTTAGAGAAGAATCCTATTACGAAACGAGCATGATTCTGACAATCACAAAAGGTAATCTTTATGATGTCGAACAGAAGAAAATGGAACCTTATACTTTACTGAATTGTCTAACGATTATTTGGATTATACGGGCAAATATCTTCGAGTTTTTCTAGACCACTTTATGGAAGCTAAGCTTTTTTGTATAGAACGGTGATTACATTTACTCAGGTTATAAAAGAAATATTAGAACACACAATTTATTAAAAAATAAATAATGCGCATATTCACTATATTAATTATTTCAATAATTCTATTTACTCAAGCTTGCAAAACAAGCTCACATAAACAAAACAAACTAATTCCAAGTCCAGCCAATCAAACTTTAGGTGATGGTAAGTTTTTATTAAAAAAAGATACCTTATGGTTATGGTGTGATACCGAACTTCAAACTCCACTTTTACACTCAGTCCTAAGTCCCCAAAAACCAATATTACAAGTTACGAATAACAAAAGTGAAGCAAACATTCTTGTTATTATAGACAAAACCATTAATAACTCTGAAGGCTACAACATAAACATTACCAAAAAGGGAATACAGATTGCAGCCTCAAGCTCATCAGGTGCATTTTATGCCATACAAACGCTATATCAGCTCTTTCAAAATAGCAATAGTATAGCATGTCAAACCATTAGTGATGCCCCCGCCTTTGAATGGCGCGGAATGCATCTTGATGTGAGTCGTCATTTTTTTGAAATAGATTTTTTAAAAAAATACATTGATGTGCTGGCTTTTTATAAATTGAACAAACTGCATTTGCATTTAACCGACGACCAGGGCTGGCGTATGGAAATTAAAAAATATCCAGAATTAACCACTAAAGGTGCCTGGCGAAAAGGTACCGTGAATGATAAATGGACATTTTTTACTGAACCGGCACAAGAAGGGGCTCCAAAATATGGCGGATATTATACTCAGAAACAGCTAAAAGAGTTGGTGCAATACGCCGCTGAGCGAAATATCGAAATTATACCTGAAATTGAAATGCCAGGTCATACCTGGGCTGCATTATTTGCGTATCCGCAATTATCATGCAGTGGCGTTCCCTTTAAAAAACCTTCAAACGTTCCTTTTGCTTTTACCGACCCCTTCTGTGCAGGCAACCCGGCAACCTATCAATTTTTGCAAGATGTGTTAGATGAAGTAATGGAAGTGTTTCCCTCAAAATACATTCATATTGGAGGCGATGAGGTAAAATTCACCCCTTGGGAAAACTGTACAAAATGCAACAAACTGGCAAAAAGCGAAGGCATGCACTCATCGCACGAATTGCAAGGATATTTTATGAATAAAATTGCCAATTATGTGCTGAGTAAAAATCGGATTCCTATGGGTTGGGATGAAATTGCAGAATCAGACGTTTCAAAGGAAGTCATCATTACAGCCTGGCAAAACATTGAAGCCGTTGAACTTAGCCTCGAAAAAGGTTACAAAACGGTATTAACTCCATCAGAATATTTCTACTTTAATAAATATCAGTTTAATCCTGAATTTGAAACCATTTCGGAAGCTGGCGGAGAACCAATACCTTTTGATAGCGTATATAATTTTAAGCATATTAAAAACATGCCTAACATAATTGGGTTCGAAGCTTGTCTTTGGACAGAATACATTACAAATGAACAAAAAGTGTTTACTCAAATCTTTCCACGCTTATTTGCTTTAAGTGAATTGGCTTGGTCAAACCCTGAAGTCAAAAACAATGAAATATTCCGTCATAAAGTGGTAGCACATTTTGAAATGCTGAAAAATGCGGGTATCGATTTCTTTGTTGAGCCTCCAAAAATAGACCCCGACTCTTCATTCTTTATGTTGAATTCGGAAATTCAATTAATTAACCCATGGCAAAGTGGAACGGTATATTACCGAACCAATCCCAGCGAGGAGTTTATAAAATACAAATCACCATTTCACATTAGCGAAAGTAGCACGATTGAAACTTACCTTGAATTAAATGACGGAATAAAAAGCATTGTAAACAAAAGCTTTATTGAAAAATTAAAATGGATAGAACCTACGAGTAATGAATCGACCAAATTACAAAAAGGATATCTTGTAAAATACAAAACAGACTCCGTATCCACCCTCGAAAATTATTTGCTTTCAACACCGGATACAGTATTTATTTCCGACAAGGTAGCAATACCTAATGTTGTGCGACCAGATTGGTTTACCCTTGAATTTTCAGCTTACCTAAATCTTTCAAATGATGCCATAATTGAAATGCAAATTAAATCGGATGATGGTAGTATGGTTTATTTGCATGACCATTTAATAATTAATAATGATGGAGTGCATGGAGTTATTGCAAAAACAAAAACAGTTGCCTTAAAAAAAGGATTACATCCTATTAAAATACAATACTTTGAAGGCAATTATGGCGAAAAATTAGATTTCACCATAGTAAAGCATGGCAAAACAGATATTACCATAGAATCACTCATTTTAACGAATTAAAGAATGACACTATGAAAGAGATTATTAGTATAACAAAAAAAGCAAATTTGAACATAGTCAAGAATTTGTTAAACGCTTTATTTTCATTATTGATATTTAGCTCCTGCACAACAATAAATAATGAAACTACAAGTACTGTGAAACTAATAAATACACAACATCAAGTAAAAACACTCAAAGTTTTACCTCAATGGGAAGGTCAAGGTGCGAAAGAAGAGTTGTTCAAAGCTTATGTTCGAGAGTTTGAATTTCTTAATCAGGATATTAATATTGAACTGGTCAATTGGGATAATGAAAATTATAATAACATTGGCAACAATGGTAAAAATATCATCTATGAAAACATAAAAATAAATAAACCCATCATTGATGTTGTTTTAATGGGAAGACATTATGAAGAGGTGGCTAAATTAACAGGAGATCCTTCATGGCAATTCAAGTACATGGTGAATTTTGCCGACAATGACTATTTTATAAAAAATACCAGGCTTCAGATTTTAAAAAACACAACAAACCTTGAATATGGTTCACATTTCCCCGGACCATTTATTGAAGGGCAATATTATACCTTGTGGTGTAATACAAATTTGGCCGATAAAATAGGAATGGAAATAAAAAAAACAGAAATGACAGCCGATGATTTTATGTCATACATTAAAGCTGTTAATGATTACAACCAGCGTAATCCGGGAGATGTTATTATTGCCATGAATCAGTATAATAACTGGAATTGGTCTTATATCTGGTCGTTTCATTTGTTTTTATCTGCTTTGCAGAACAATAAACTTGGTCTTACAAAGGGATTTCACCCTGATAAATACTATGCATGGATAAAAACGATGCATTATTTAGAAGAATTGGGAGCAAATAACATTTATGCACGAAATGATGAATGCCTGCGTTATTCAGAAAAAAACAGTTATTTTATAGAACAAGAAAATAGCCTTTTTATGGCTCAGGGATCATGGATGTTCAATGTTTGGGAAGGTATATATGGCGACAAAGCATCTCATTTTGTTCCTGTTGAATTTCCTGTTTTTCAACCCATGAATACCTACCCTTGCGATTATGAACCTGTTTGGGG
This sequence comes from Prolixibacteraceae bacterium, assembly GCA_041821245.1. Lineage (GTDB taxonomy): Bacteria > Bacteroidota > Bacteroidia > Bacteroidales > Prolixibacteraceae > Roseimarinus. The sequence goes on along the minus strand of JBGUEP010000009.1, from coordinate 111,569 downwards.
AGTATTTAATCATTCGGAAAACAAGGAAGAAGGAATTCGTTTTTTAAATGGTTTTTTCAAATCTTCGTTTGCTGAGGATTGGACAAAAATCACAAAAACACCAACTGGCATAAAAACACCGATGTCTGAATTATTTTTAGGGCAGCATCCAGTAGAGTTTTTTTCTGAATACATTATGAATCGTTATAGTGAACAATTTTACAAAATTGGATATACTCAATTTGAAAATGATGTGATGGGCTTTTTCACGGATTCGCTATTGTTGGTACAACCGATACTTGATGGGAAAGTAAATGCTGCCGAAGCCCAAAAATGGATTAATGCCCATTTAAGTAAAAAGCAATTAGAAATGCTCTCGGCAAAATAGTATAACACTTGTATCGAAATGCAAATTGTATCGGATAATGGCACTTTGGTTCACCTACACGGCGAACTGATAATAAATAATTCTGTAGTTCCATTTTGCTACAGATAGGTAGTTGTCAAAATTATTGTATAAGTTTTCTTCTGCCGCAATTTTTTCAGAAAAGTCATTCAGCCCTTGAACAATATAGAGAAACGAATGCATTTGTGATTACAATATTGAAGTCAATTTAATATTTATCTTTATCCCTGAATTGGTTTAATAGAGTTTAAGTATGAGAATTTATTTGTTGATATTAATTTTGTTTGTCTCACATTACGTCACAGCTCAAAATAAAACTATCAAGTATTTATCGGTAGAACAAGGTCTTTCTCAGAACGAAGTTACAGGCATTCTTCAGGATAAAGAAGGATTTTTGTGGTTTGCTACCCGAGCCGGATTAAATCGATTTGATGGATATAATTTTTTGCAATTTAAATCCAGGGTGAATCAAGAGAATCATCTTTCTGATTCTTCCATTGAGTGTTTTTTTGAAGATCAGAATGGTAACATCTGGATTGGAACAAAATCAGGTGGACTCAATTTATACAATGCTCAAAAAGAAACATTTAATCATATTCTCGCATTTGGCAAAAAACAACAAGCTATTCAAGACATTAACATTACAGCTATAGCTGGGAGAACGAATGGCGATATTTTTGTTGGAACCATGACAAATGGCTTATACATTCTTGATAAAAAAGGCGATTCTGTAAAATATCTATTAGAAAATCATTCGGTGCGCTGCATTGTATTTGATGGTGAAAATACTGCATGGATCAGTTCAAGTTTAGGACTCTTTAAGTTAGATCTAAATTCGGATGAGATCGAACAAATCGACCTTGGACAAGATTCGAATATTAATGAAATTGGTTTAGATAAAGACAACAAGCACCTATGGATAACTGGTTGGGGAGAGGGGTTAGTAAAATTAAACAAACAAAATTACCAATGGGAAAGATATTCATTAAAAGAGGATGATGATTCGTTTGAAAGTGGATCAAATCTAACCTATTCGCTTCTGATAGATAGCAATAATGAGATATGGGTAGGAACTTGGGGCGCTGGAATTTATAATTTTGATAGAGGAACAAAGGAATTTTCAAAACTCAGTTTTGAACCCAATTTTATTGGCGGCGACAACGCCGATTATCAGGTTATACTCGACATTTATGAAGACCGCGACAATAATATATGGATTGGTGCCGATGGAGGAGGACTTGTACTCATCAGTGAAAAGAAAACATTCCAGGGAATTTCGTCTGAAATAGATCCGAAATGCGGCTTAAAAAACTTTCATATTACCGCAATTTTGGAAACTGGAGATGGTTGTTTATGGCTTGGAACCAGTGGTGATGGCTTATACCGAACATTCGACAATGAAACCTTTGAACGAATACCATTTGAGGTTGAAACAGGCTCATCCTTAATAATAAAAGAAATTTTTAAGGTGAATGATGATTTGCTCTGGGTGAGTACTGAACAAGAGATTTATAAGTTGCAAATAAATACACATAAGCTGGTACTAAAACCAGTGCGAGAAAACCTTAAATGGGTGCGAAAGGGAACTGCCTTTCTGCATCTGAGTGATGGATTATTAATAGGTTCACAACAATTAGGACTTTTTAAGTTACAAGATGCCCTAAAAGAAAACGCACTTTTAAGTAATATTACTCCTGAAAATTGCAAAACCCTAAAAAGTAATAGAATAACTCTTTTAAAAAAAGATAGTGAAAATAATGTGTGGGTGGGCACTTATAATGGATTGTATTTGTACGATATAAAATTAAATACCATTATTGATGCTCCCATTGCAAAAAATGAAAAATTAACAAGTAATGTTATTTTTTGCATGGAACAAACCTCCGATAGCATAATATGGGTGGGTACCCCTTCGGGTTTGAATAAGCTAACCAAAAAAGGAGATGTATACGCTGTTACTCATTTTTATACCGAAACCGGGCTACCCGATGATTTTATAAGAGCGATTTTATATGACGATCGCAATAAAATATGGATCAGCTCAAACTCCGGAATATTTAGCATTAATATTATTACTCATAATATAACATCATTCGACAAATCTGATGGACTTCAGGGATTGACCTATTCGGTTTCAAAAGGCTTTAAAAGTAATGAGGGAACATTATATTTCGGAGGGCATAACGGATTCAATTACTTTAAACCTGCTGATATTGAAATAAATAAGAAAATTCCACCGCTTGTTTTTACAAAATTCGAAATTTACAATCAACAAATTAAGCCGTTTACTGAGTTCAATGGAAAAGTAATTTTACAACAATCAATCATTGAAAAACCTAATATTGAATTATCACATAAGGAAAAAGAATTTACCATTGAATTTGCAGCTTTAAATTATGTTGCAACTCAAAGAAATAACTACAAGTATAAAATGCTGGGATATGATGATGATTGGGTTTTATCAGGCACTAAAAGATCAGCAACCTATAGTAATTTACGCGCTGGCGATTACAGATTCTTGGTAATGGGTTCGAATAATAATAATATTTGGAACGAAGAACCAATTGGTTTATCAATTAAGATAAAACCAGCTCCTTGGAAAACCTGGTATGCCATTATTATTTATATCGCATTTATTATAAGTTTGGTAGTTTTAATTACCCGGAATGCAATTAAACAAACAAAACTCGCCAATAGCCTTGAAATGGCAAAAGTGAAAAATGAACAAGAAACCCAATTGAATGAGATGAAATTACGGTTTTTTACCAATATTTCGCATGAATTCAGAACTCCATTGACCCTGATATTAGGACCATTAAAAGACATGCTTACCGAAAACCCATTAAATAAAAAGCTAAATGTAGTTTATAAAAATGCAAATCGTTTAATGAATCTTGTAAATCAATTGCTTGAATTTAGAAAAATTGAAATGAACACTTTACAAATAAAAGTTTCAGAAAACAACATCACCGATTTTGTAAATGAAATCTGTCTTTCTTTTGAAGAGCTGGCAAGAATTAACGATATCAAATTTGAAAAAAAGATGACCATTAAAACGGAACTGCTGTGGTTCGATATCGAAAAAATGGAAATCACATTAAATAACCTAATCTATAATGCTTTTAAATATGCAGGTTGCGGAGCCACAATTCAAGTTCAAATAAGCGAATCGGAAAACCACATTCAGCTTCATGTAATTGACAATGGTCCGGGGATTCCATCAAATGAATTAATACATATTTTTGACCGGTTTTACCAATTAAAGTATAACGAAAAATCGGGCGGTTCAGGAATTGGTTTACATCTCGCAAAAGAAATGGTGGTATTGCATCATGGTGAAATAGATGTTGAAAGTATTCCCAACGAAAGAACTGTTTTTACCGTTCGACTTCAAAAAGGAAACGACCATTTTTCAGCAGAGGAAAGGTTGGATGTTAAGCTTGTAAAAACATCCCCTGAGTCAAAAAAAATAAGTTTCTCGAATTTAAGTAACAATAAGAGTAAGAGTCGGAACATCCAGAAAGAGCATTCTGTTTTAGTGGTTGAAGATAATTACGAGGTGCGTGAATATTTGCAGGATTTATTCGAACAGGAATACCATGTAGAGGTTGCAGAAAACGGAAAGCAGGGTTTCAATTTAGCCATGGAAAAATCGTTCGACTTTATTATTTCTGATGTGGTTATGCCCAAAATGGATGGAATGGAATTGTGCAAACGATTAAAATCGAATCCAAATACATCACACATTCCTGTTATACTGCTTACCGCTAAAACGGCTGGCCAGTTTAGACTTGAGGGGCTAAAACATGGTGCCGATGCGTATATCTCAAAACCTTTCGACCCCGATGAATTAAAAGTTCGAGTAGAAACCATGCTTAGATCACGTAAGAAGCTAAAAGAAAAGTTTAGTAAAACAATTCTACTCGAGCCTACCAGCATTGAAATCTCATCTCATGATGATGAACTAATCGAAAAAATTAAGTCTGTAATTGAAAAAAATATTGAAAATTCAGCATTTACATCAGAGGATTTGGCTGAGGCAATTGGAATGAGTTCCATTTCGTTATATCGAAAATTGAAGTCGTTAACAGATCAGTCATCCAATGAATTAATTAGAACCATCCGATTAAAACGCGCAAGTCAGTTGTTGGCCGACCCGGATTATCGAATTTCTGAAGTTGCCTATATGGTTGGATTTAACGATGTAAAGTATTTCAGAAAATGTTTCCAAAAGCAATTTAATGATACTCCAACAGGTTATCGCAACAAATTGGAATCATAGGTTTCCCCAAAATCTAGCATCTTTTCTAGCCCCAAATGATGCGTCTCTTTTGCTTTCTAAAGAATTATCCTGATTCCAAATTGTAGGATAAATCCATGACAATGCCTACGATTAGAATTTCTTTGCCTAATTTAAATTTGTTCCAAGAATTAATTCTGTTAGCAGTTTAATGGGTTGAATATCTGCATGTAAAAGAGTTTGTCTGCAATATATATATCCTTTTTCTGAAAGAATAATTTCCCGTTTCAGACATATTTTTCCCCCATTTCAGAAGAACAACTAACCCATTGCTATAGCCTAAATTGCCAATTTTGATTCGAAAAATTCTAGCGTGGAATAACTGTAACTCTTACAATGATACAGAAGATATGATGCTGAGACATAGTCTAAATTATTGTCTATGTCGGGGGAATTCTACTGTATTCAACAATCTAAATTTAATCTAATTAATCTATGGAAAAATTGTTAAAAAAACTCGGACTTCTGGCATTGGTGTTGCTGTATGTTCAATTGTTATTTGCTCAACAAAAAACAATAACCGGAAAGGTTGTTGATTCAAATAATGAGCCCTTGCCTGGTGTAACTGTTGTTTTAAAAGGAACAATACAGGGTACAGTAACCGATATGGATGGAAAATACACCATTGAAACAGTTAATGCCGAATCAATTTTACAATTCTCATTTGTGGGAATGCGTAATGAGGAAATCAAGGTTGAAAATCAAACATCGATTAATGTTACATTGCATGAAAACGCTATTGGTCTAGAGGAAATTGTAGCCGTTGGATATGGTGTGCAAAAAAAAGCAACTTTATCCGGCTCTGTAACCGTTGTTGGTGGCGATAAACTTTCGAAGGCACCGGTAACCAATGTTAGCAATAGTCTGGCCGGACGTTTACCTGGTGTAGTAATTATGTCGGGTACCAGCGAGCCTGGAAACGACGATGCAACTATCCGCATTCGAGGTGTTAACACCTACGAAAACTCATCGCCGCTGATTGTTGTAGATGGTGTACCTGGTCGTTCGCTTTCACGAATTGATGCTAATTCCATTGAAAGTGTAACGGTTCTAAAAGATGCCTCTGCCGCAATTTATGGAGCACAGGCTGCCAATGGTGTAATTTTGATAACCACCAAGCGTGGTAAAGTTGGCAAACCCTCTTTGGTGGTTTCGCACAATCGCGGTTTTGCAAAACCTACACGTATTCCCGAAATGGCCAGTTCAGCAGAATATGCCCAACTATTGAATGAAATTAGTTCTAAGGAAGTTTATTCCGAAGAAGAAATTGAGTTGTTCAGAAATGGTTCCGATCCTTGGAAATATCCAAATACCGACTGGTTTGCCGAAACGATGAAACCCTGGTCTCAGCAAAACATGTACAATGTATCCTTAAGCGGAGGTAGTGAAAATGTGAAATATTTTGTATCTGGTGGTTATAAAACTCAAGATGGTTTTTATAAGAACAGTGGAACCAAATACGATCAATATGATTTCAGGTCAAATCTGGATGGAAAAATTAACGAGTACATCGATTTAAATATCGATATTTCAGGACGACTCGAAGACCGCAATTATCCAACTCGAAGCTCATACGATATATTTCGGATGCTGATGAGAGGCAAACCACAATTGCCTGCATATTGGCCAAACGGAATGCCCGGACCTGATATTGAATACGGAGACAATCCGGTTGTAGTAAGCACCAAAGAGACAGGTTATCAGCGTGATAAGAAGTACGTTGTAAATTCAAACTTTGGTATTAATATTAAAATACCATGGATAGATGGTTTATCTATTAAAGCAAATGCAGCGATCGATAATGATTTTCAGTTTGTAAAAATATGGAGAACCCCATGGAACTTGTACACATGGGATTATGAAACTTACGACGAATCTGGAGATCCGTTATTGCAAGAGGCTACAAGAGGCTACTCTGAGCCGAATTTGGAAGAAAAAATGTCGTTGAATAGTCATTCACTTCTAAATGGAATGATTAATTATAGCAAAACCATTGCGGGAAGTCATAATATTAATATGCTTATCGGTATTGAGCGAATTAAAGGATCTGGAGATTACTTCAAAGCTTATCGACGTTATTATATTTCTGAAATTGATCAGCTCTTTGCAGGAGGTACCGAGGAGATGGATACCGATGGTTCTGGATACATGGAAGCAAGGTTGAACTATTTCGGAAGGCTAAACTACAATTTCAATACCAAGTACATGCTTGAATTTGTATGGAGATACCAAGGTTCTTACATTTTCGAAAAAGAAAGTCGTTTCGGTTTCTTCCCAGGAATCTCATTGGGCTACGTTATTTCGGAAGAAGGTTTTTGGAAAAACAATGTACCGTTTATTAATTATGCCAAAATCCGCGGTTCTTGGGGGCAAACAGGTAACGATTTAATCGCACCCTACCAATACATGTCGAACTATAAAGATGCATTCCTAAATTTTATCCACAACGATGGAGCTTCGGCTGGTTATACAATAGAGGAGGATGTTGTACCAAACAAAAATGTGACTTGGGAGACTGCCATTCAACGTAATGTTGGAGTCGATTTTCAGATGTTAGGTGGTAAACTCGCATTTACCGCCGATTATTTTCACAATCTGAGAAAAGATATTCTGGCACAACGAAACGAATCGGTTCCTCAATTTACAGGAATGACACTTCCAAAGGAAAATATAGGCGAGGTTGAAAATAAAGGTTTCGATTTCAATGTAGAACTTCGCGATAGTTACGCAGATTTTTCTTACAGTATTGGCTTAAACGGTGGATATGCCAAGAACAAAATACTTTTTTGGGACGAACCATCCGGACAACCCGATTATCAGCAATCAACAGGTAAACCAATCAATACCGACCTGTATTACCAAACAATTGGAATTTTTAGAGACGAAGAGCACGTCGAAAGCCTGCCACACTGGAACAAAGCAAAACCCGGAGACATTATTTTTAAAGATGTTGATGAAAATGGGATTATCGATGAAAACGATATGGTTCGAAATGATCAATCCAATGTGCCAACTTTTACAGGAGGGATGAATATTTCATTCATGTATAAAGGGTTCGATTTAACTATGTTGTTCCAAGGGGCAGCCGGTGCTGTATTTTATCAATATACCGAATCGGGTAGCATTGGTAACTTCTTAAAAAGCTTTTACGATAGCCGATGGACAGAAGATAACCCGAATGCAACCGGGCCAAGAACATACAACCGGAGTAATGAATATTTCATAAATCAACAAAATGATTACTGGTTGAAAAAAACCGATTACATAAGACTCAAAAACTTTGAAATCGGATATAACTTATCATCTTCAATTGCCTCAAAATTAAAGGTTGATAATATTCGACTTTACGGTAGTGGTTACAATCTGCTAACCTTTAGCCCCGATATGCAGAATTTTGATCCGGAAAGTGCAGAAAGCAATGGCTTCAGCTATCCATTGCAAAAAGTTTTAAATCTTGGAATGAGTATAACCTTTTAATTAAAAAACAATGAAGAAATTATATATCGCCGCTTTGGCATTTACACTTATTCTTTTTTCGTGTAACAAAGACTTTTTAGACGTTAAACCACTTGATAAATATTCCGATGCTGGTGTGTTTAACGATGCTGCTTTAACCGAAGCTTTTGTAAATAACTTGTACACTCGTATTCATCATGGATTTAAGTTGGTTATGCTATCGTCTATTACCGATGAAAGTATGGATGTTTGGCAGTGGGAAACACAAGCCATTGTACAAAGTTTGATTAACGATAGTTACCTGGGGATGTTCGATCCCGACTTTATGACTTCTTATAGTGCTTTTGACTGGGGAAATATTTATAAATCGATTCGATATTGCAATATTGGAATTGAAAGACTACAGGATACTGAAATTGAAGCGAAAGAAAGAGATCGTTTGCTTGGAGAAATTCATTTCTTGAGGGCATGGTTTTACCATCATTTGGTGGGATTTTATGGTGGAGTTCCCATTATCGATAAATCCTTATCACCAGGAGACGATATGGACCTTGAACGAAATTCTTACGAAGATTGTATAAATTTTATTCTCTCCGATTGTGATATGGCTGCAAGTTTGTTGAGCTCAGTTGATGATAAAGCAAGAGCATCGGAAGGGGCGGCATTAAGCTTAAAGTCGAGAGTTACTTTATGGGCGGCCAGCGACTTATTTCATTCATCTGCCGAGTGGTCTAATGGCTATTCGAAACCTGAGTTGATTGGGTATGTTGGTGCAAACCGTCAACAACTATGGCAACAAGCCAAAGATGCAGCATTGGCAGTAATTGAATTGGGAGAATTCAGCCTAAATAATCCGAATCCTGCAAACCAGGAAGAGGCCATTGAAAATTTGCAAAACATGTTCTTAAATTATGGAACCAATGAAGGGATATTCTACACCTATAGAGACTACATCACTTTCAACGATCCCGACATTAATTCATCGGCCTGGGAACATTTGGATCCGGGTAAATTCAACGGGCCAAATGGTTTTCACAATTGGGGAGGAAATACTCCCTTAGGACAGTTGGTCGATGCTTTTGAAAATGCCGATGGAACAGAATTCAAATGGATCGATAGCCCTGGATTTGATCCTTATGCAAATCGTGATCCCCGATTTTATTCTACCATTTTGTACGAAGGAGCTTCTTGGCGACAACGCCCCGATGATGTGAGTAGTATTGATCCTGAGGGTAAAGTTCAGGTTGCCTATTACGAACAGGAAGATGGCACATGGACACCCGGTTTGGATACACGCGATGCGCCAATTGAAGATTGGAATGGAACCTATACAGGTTATTATATGCGCAAGTTTATCGATCCTGCAATCGACCATCAGTTTGAGGTTCAGGATTATCCATGGCGACAATTCCGATATGCCGAAATACTTTTGAATTATGCCGAAGCATGTATCGAATTGGGCGAAGATCAGGAGGCTAGAAATTACATCAATATGATTAGAAAAAGAGCTGCAATGCCCGAGATTGAAAGTTCTGTGAGCGGAAATGACTTAAAAGAGGCCTACCGTCACGAACGTCACATTGAATTGGCCTATGAGCAGTCAAGATATTTTGATGTACGTCGTTGGATGATTGCACCAGATGTTATGAACCAAAATGCCAAAGGTGTTGAAATTCGTTTCCATTATGGTGATCCCAATCCTGAATTTACACATATTGAAGTGCAGGATCGGGCTTGGGACAACAAGATGTATTTTAAACCAATAACATTGGAGGAGTTAAACCGAGCCGGAAGCCTGGTTCAAAATCCGGGTTATTAGTGTCATAAAGAGGTACTTTAAATATCCTTTTTTTGATACTATATTTTAGAAAGTACTATCAAATAAAATATGGGCATAGTTCAAATTTCATTGAGCTATGCCCTGTTTTTTTTTAACACTATTTCTGAGTGGAACTAGCATGCAATAATCTTGGTCTTTAATTTTCACAAACGTACTTTAGGTAATTTCCTCAAAAAGTTATGTATTAAAAAAGTTTGAAGAATGTACGTTTAAACAGCCGTCGAAAAAATTGGAATCAAAGTAAACTCGTGATTCTAGGATGTGGCACCTTGGCTTGAATGATGTGTTTTTTACACGTTTGTTTTAATTTTCGGCTTAATTGGCTTTCTTCTAAATTGAAATGATAATCCATAACAATACTTATCAGCAAAATTCCTTTTTCAATTGACTATATCGCTACGATGTGCTAATGGAACTCTTTTATTGTATTGAAATAGAGCGTATAGGAGGTGTGTGTTGAAAGAATGCTATCCTTTTTATGAAAGAATAATTTCCCATTGCTGATATATCCCCCCCCCACATAAGATGAACATATAACCCACTGTACTAGCCTTAATGTCCAATTTTAATGCGAGTGATTTTCATGTGAGATAATGGAAATTAATTCGTAAAAACATCGAAGTTGCGAAACGTTTCCATCGTCTTAATTATTGCAGAACTAACTCTACTGTATTCAATAATCGAAATTAAATTTAATTATTCTATGAAAAAATGTTAAAAAAATCGGAATACTGTCATTTGTAATGCATATGTCCAATTATTAATTGCTCAACAAAAAACAAAAACCAGAAAGGTTGTTGATTCAAATCATAAGTCCTTCCCTGGTATAGCTATTGTTATTAAAGGAACAACGCAAGAAACAGTAACAGATATTGATGGAAAATATACCATTGGAACAGCTGTTGCCGAATCGATATTACAATTCTCATTTGTTGGAATGCAAGGTGAGAATGTTTATCATCAATTTACTTACTATAAACTTATAATTATGAAAAAAACACTTTTAGTACTTTTTGCACTTATGCTTTTGCTTACATCGGCTGAGGCGCAAAATCTGGCCTTAAACCAACCTGTGACTGTGTCATCCAGTGAAACATGGAGTGGTAATACAGCTGAAAAATTGACCGATGGATCCACATCAACACGCTGGTCAAGTGAATACAGCGATCCTCAATGGGCTTATGTCGATTTGGGTTCCAGTTATACTATCGACCGAGTTGTACTTAAATGGGAAGGAGCCTATGGTAGTTCATATGAAATTCAGGTTTCTGATAATGCCAGCTCATGGTCTACTATTTATAATACAACAACAGGTGATGGTGGCACCGATGATCTTTCTTTAAGCGGCACTGGAAGGTACGTTAGGATTTATGGAACAATACGTGCTACTTCATATGGTTATTCTTTATGGGAAATGGAAGTATATGAAGGTTCCACTCCTAATCCAGACCCTGACCCAGATCCAAATCCAGATCCAAGTGTTAACCTTGCCCTCAATGGTTCATCCACAGCATCATCGCAAGAGAATTCTGACCGTGCTGCATCTAACGTGACTGATGCAAATGAATCGACTCGCTGGGCAAGTCAATATAGCGATCCCCAGTGGATATATGTTGACCTTGGTTCTAATTATGATATTAGCAGAGTAGTATTAAATTGGGAAGCTGCCTATGGAAGTGCATATCAAATTCAAACCTCAAACGATGCTAGTTCATGGACAACAATATATAATACCTCATCAGGTAATGGTGGTATTGATGATATTTCTGTTAGTGGATCTGGTAGATATGTAAGAATGTATGGAACAACACGTGGAACTTCATATGGCTATTCTTTATGGGAATTTGAAGTTTATGAAGGTGAAAATACAGACCCAGACCCAGACCCAGATCCTGAAGGTGTTTCTATTCCTTCAAAAATTGAAGCTGAAAATTATACTGCAATGAGCGGTATACAAACCGAAGGAACAAGCGATACTGGCGGTGGCGAAAATGTAGGTTGGATTGACAATGGGGATTGGATGGACTATGAAGTATATGTTGAAAATGCAGGTACATATAGTTTTGAGTTTAGGATTGCATCACTTTCTAATGCAATAAAGTTCGATCTTAAAAATGGAAGTACGGTACTTACATCTGTAAATGAGGGTTCTACAGGTAATTGGCAAAACTGGACTACAGTAACAAAATCAGCCTATCTTAATTCGGGCAGCCAAACACTACGAATAGCTGCAACCGGCGGTGGATGGAACATTAATTTTATAAACGTCACATCTGGTACACCTGACCCAGATCCAGACCCAGACCCTACTCCAGACGATCCTGATATTTTTGCGCAAAACCAACTCCTTAGATACGGTATAAACCTTTCAGGCATGGAATCACCCGATGAAGGTGATTGGGGGGCGCCTCTTACTGAGAATGAGTTTAAACGTTCCTCAGAAATTGGATTTAAAAGCGTTAGGGTACCAATAAGATGGGATACCCATGCCAGCAACTCATACCCTTATACTATTGACACAAACTGGTTCGAGCGCGTTGATTGGGTAATTGCAATGGCCAAAAAATACAATCTTGCTCTTATCATTAATATGCACCATTATGATAATATTCATAATGATCCTTACGGAGAACAAGCCAAGTACAATTCAATGTGGAGACAAATTGCAGAACGCTATCAAAATGAGCCAAATAATGTATTCTTTGAACTTTTGAATGAGCCTACAAATCAGTTAGATGATTACAACAAATTGAATGATATTCATAATGGTGTAATCCCTATAATAAGAGAAACAAATCCACACCGCTCTTTATTGGTTTCCGGGAAATGGTCTGGAGCAATAAAAGGCCTGAATGACCCTTTATTTAGTTTACCCGCAGATGACCGGGATATTATTTTAACCGGGCATTACTACAACCCCTTAAATTTTACGCATCAAGGTGCATGGTGGTGCGATTGCGGCCCAATAGGGGTTACTTGGGGCGAATCATGGGATACACCTTGGGTTGATGCCGATTTAAATGAAGCAATTAATTATGCGGCAGAACAGAAAAGGCCTTTACATCTGGGGGAATATGGTGTACTTGGAACATTACAGGACGGTTCTCAAGCAGCAGACCGAGATTCCAGATTTGCATGGCTTGATTATGTTACCAAGTTTGCTTTGAACAATAGTATGAGCTGGTCTCATTGGGAGTTTAAAGGAAATTTTGGTATCTATACTCCGGAGACCGATGAGTTTGACGCTCAAATGGCTCAAGCCATTCTTCAGGATGCTTATATAGCATCGAATTCACAGAAATCAGCAACAGTAGGTGAACCAAATATTCAGCAATCTTTTAAAGTTGAGCAGAATTATCCAAACCCATTTGTCCAAACAACAACTATTAGCTATTCATTAAAAGATGATGCGAAAGTGACTTTGACAGTTTATGATATGATGGGTCGTGAAATAAAATCGCTTGTTAATACCTTGCAACCTCAAGGTTCATACAAGGTTGAATTTAATGCAGATAGTGGGAATGATACATGTCTCCCCGCTGGAATATATTATTATAAGATTAATATGGTGTCTGAAGATCAAATATTCACAGAAACTAAAAAAATGATGTTGCTGGAATAGGATCATTAATAATCAGTAGAACATTAATCATACAATTGCTTCGTTGAAAGCAAATAATCAAATCCTCATCCTGGTATATCGGGATGAGGATTTAAAATTTAGCATTATGAAACGAACATGAATTTTCATCATTCTAAACTACACACACGAGCATGATTAAAATTTATGTGAGTTCCTGTCCCGAAAGTTTTCGGGATTTTGAACATTCAGAAATCACAAAAATTTATGAAGTTTTTAAACTTTTTGCTTTGCTATAAAATATTTAGGAAATCCCAAAAATGTTGAGAGTTCCGATAGTCTCACTTTTCTACTGTTTTTAACTCTAGTTAGCCACTCTGCAAATGAATTTCCAAATGATTGAAAAGAAATAATTCTATTTTTTGTTTAGTTGATGAATTTTATGAAGAAAAATAGACAAAAAAATAGTTTGATTATATCGATCATTTGGATGTTCTTTTGGTATGACACTCCTAGGCTCAAATGATGTGTTTTTTGCATGTTCAAAAATATATTTCTTCTAAATTGAAGTGCAAATGAATAACAACACCTACCAACAAGATCTCTTTTTCAATTAGTTTTTACTACAAAGATTTTTTATGTTTGTCAACGCCTTGATCAACAGTAATATAGAAATGCGAACCGAAGGATTTATTACCTTTTTATGAATGAATAATTTCCCATTGCTGACATATATTTCCCCTACTTTAGATGAACAACTAACCCTCAGTACTAACCTTAATAGTGAATTTTGAATCGGAAAACAGAATTAAGAGAATGGAACGTAATTCACAAAATAAATACAGAAGATACAACATAGTGTACTACATAATTTTAATTGCACTATTGACAATACTGCTGTATTCAATAATCTAAATTAAACCAATTTTATCAATGAACAGAAAGTTAAAAAAAATCGGTCTGTTGGCTTTAGTATTAATAAATGTACAAATGCTATTTGCCCAACAAACTTCAATTACCGGAAAGGTAGTTGATGCACAAAACCAACCTTTGCCGGGTGTTACGGTTGTTGTTAAGGGAAAAACGTTAGGCACAGTAACCGACTTCGGCGGTATTTATACCATGAAGGACTTGGATGCAAACGCAACCCTAGTTTTTTCTTTTGTAGGTATGCGTAGTCAAGAAGTGCCTGTGCAAAATCAAACCACTATCAACATCACTTTACAAGATGATGCAATTGGACTTGAGGAGATTGTAGCTGTTGGATACGGCACCCAAAAGAAAGCCACATTAACGTCATCAATAGCAACGGTAAAAGCCGAAGATCTGGAAAATATTCCAGTTGGTGATATTTCTAATGCTTTGGTAGGTAAGCTTTCTGGATTGATTACCCGTTCAGAGGGCGGTGAGCCGGGATCTGATGCATCAAAATTATTTATTCGCGGGGTAAGTACTACCGGAGAATCAAATCCATTAATTGTTATTGATGGTGTTCCGGGAAGAAAACTTACTGAGCTTGATCCCAATGATATTGAGACCATCTCAATTTTAAAAGATGCCTCCGCTGTTGCTCCCTATGGAGCTCGTGGCGCGAATGGTGTAATCTTAGTTACATCGAAAAGAGGAAAAAAAACAAAACCAACGGTAAGTTACACTGCTTATACCGGTTGGCAGCAAGCAACTCGGTTACCCGAATTTTGCAATTCATTTGAATATGCCACTTTGCAGAACGAAGGGGCTACAAATATTGGTAAAAAAAGATTGCCTTATACTAAAGAAGATTTAGAAAAATACAAAGATGGTTCAGATCCAATTGGACATCCAAACACCGACTGGGCCGATTTGGTGCTTTCAAAAGCAGCACCACAAGTACAAAACAATATTGCGCTTTCTGGTGGTAATGAAAAAATGAATTATTATGTGTCTGCTGGTTTCCTCAATCAGGATGGCTTGTTTAAAGGTTCTAACTATAAAAAATACAATTTCAGGTCAAATGTTGATGCTATGATTAACGAAAATCTGAAATTAACTTTCGACATTAGTGGATATATGGGTGAAAAAAATGGAACATCTATATCAGCAGCTGATTATATGTACTATATTATTCGTACTCCACCAACCGTTCTGTCTTATCTTCCTGATGTTGGTCCTGTTGGTGGTCCTGCTGGGCAAAACCCACAAGCAGAAAGTGACGAAGGTGGTTACAGAAAAAATGTTGATAATTCATTCAATGGTAAAATTGGATTTGATTATGAAGCTCCATTCCTTAAAGGTTTAAAAATGAGAGGTGTTTTGATGTACGATAAATACTATAAAACGTTTAAACATTTTAATAAGGAAATAACCTACTATGAATATAATTCGAAAACAGGTGATATTGTGGAAATGCCACCAAAAACAGGGCCATCATTGCTTGAATCATTTGAGCAGGGGCATCAAATAACAACTGAATTAAGTTTGAGCTACAATAAAACAATCAACGATCATAATTTTGGCATTCTTGCTGTATATACAGAACAGCACCTTAAAAAAAATTATTTTGAATCAGGTCGATCACAGTATGCCTCAAGTACTATCGATCAGCTGTTTGCCGGCCCTGCATCAACCATGACTAATGACGGTTGGGGTTATGAAGGGGGTAATCAGGGTATGGTTGGAAGATTTACCTACAACTATGCAAGTAAATATTTGTTCGAGAGCAACTTCCGTTACGACAATTCTCCGGTGAAATTCCCGAAAGGAAAAAGCTGGGGCTTCTTCCCATCGTTTGCAATGGGCTGGCGTTTATCTGAAGAAGATTTTCTTGCTGATTTTGAAAAGATGGATAATTTGAAACTACGTGTTTCATGGGGAAAAGCGGGTAACGATCAGATAGATGACTTTCAATATTCTTCAACTTATGCCTTTGGCGGTTCTACCTACATTGGATCTCAGTTTATGCAAACATCATACGAAACAAGAATCCCGAATCAATTCATTACCTGGGAAAAAGCGACTATGACTGATATTGGTCTTGAAGGTGCTTTTTTCAACAGTAAACTAAGTTTTGAAATCGATTATTTCTACAAACGCACAACCGATATTCTTCGTCCTCGAATGGATGCTTCGATTATTGTTGGTATGAATCCTCCAGATGAAAACATTGGTGTTGTTGATAACAGAGGGTTTGATATGAGCTTAACCCATCGCAACAAAATTGGAGAATTTTCATACAGCGTTGGAATGAATTTCACTTTTGCACAAAATAAAGCTGTAGAGCTTTCTGAACCTGATGGAACGAAACTCGATCCTTATCGCTACCTAACCGGTCGTCCACTAGATCAGTTTATCGGTTATCAGGCCGATGGCTTATTTGTAAGCGAGGAGGAAATTGAAAATGCACCTTTCCAGGGCAATGGAATTGAGCCCGGTGATATTAAATATGTTGATTTTAGTGGACCTGAGGGCATGCCTGATGACACAATTGATTTCTACGATCAAACTGCGATTGGCTTCAGCCCAATTCCTGAAATAATTTTTGGATTTAACTTACAAGCAGCATATAAAGGATTCGATATGATTGCATTCTTTCAAGGAGCTGCTCGCACAAGCTATGCTTATGAAGGTGAAGCTGCCTGGGCTTTTCACAATGGAGGTAAAGCCATGAAATGGCAAATGGATCGTTTCCATATCGAAAACAATCCAGACCCCAATGCTGCATATCCACGTATGACACCCGGACCTATGGAAAATAATAAACTCCGTTCTTCATTCTGGATAAAAGATGCATCATATTTAAGATTAAAAAATGTCCAAATTGGATATTCACTGAAAAAGGATTGGGCTTCTAAACTTAATATTGAAAGAGCTCGAATATATGTCAGTGGACAAAATCTGTTCACTTGGAGTGAAATTGATTCGTTTGATCCCGAAAGTGGTAATGCAAGAGGTTGGTTTTATCCTCAGGTTAAAACGTATACAGTTGGTCTAAACCTTACATTTTAATTTGAATTATTTAAAAAATGAAAAAAATGAAACTAATATATATCTTATCGGCATTTTTAATACTAATGTCATGTACTCGAGAAATGGAGTTTAGTCCACTAGGCGAGCTGGGTGATGCCAACTTTTGGGGCGACCCTAATCTTTCAGAAACCTTTGTGAATGGTATTTATTACACCTTAATTAAGGCCGATGAATACATGCAGGAAGAGAATTTATCTGACAATGGGTATACTGCAATGGAATGGATTTCTACGAACAGTTGGATACTTGGACATATTACCTCTACAACCATCGAAAGAGATTGGCAAATGTCAAATGATTATCGTGGTGCTGCATGGGAAACTGGTTGTGAAACATTCTGGCAACTTAATTATCGTGAGCTAAGGAAAGCCAATCTGGCCATTCAACAATTAAGTATTCAGGATTGGGGAAACGAAGAAAAACGAAGAAAAAGACTTTTAGGTGAAGCCTATTTTCTTAGAGCTTATAAATACTTCGATATCTATAAAAGATATGGTGCATTTATCGTTGTTGACAAACCGTTAACATTCGAGGACGATTTGAACTTACCTCGCAACAGCGAAGACGAATGTGTCGAATTTATGAGTAACGACTGTGATTCTGCAGCTTTTTATTTGCCTTGGCAACAGGCTTCTACAGAACAAGGAAGAGCAACAAAAGGGGCGTCATTGTCATTAAAAGGGCGAGTGCTTTTATTTGGAGAAAAGTGGGCCGAAAGTGCTGAAACCAGTAAAGCAGTGTTAGATGCAGCTGGCGAAACCGGATATCAGCTATATCCTGATTATTCAAAAGTGTTTAGCCCAACGAATAAATACAATTCCGAAGTGGTATTTGATATTTCAATGCAAGAACCCTTACAGGCTTGGTACCCGTTATGGGGGCCTAATAGCTATGGTGGATGGGGCGGAACATGTCCTACGCAAGACCTTGTTGATGAATATGAATATATAGATGGAAAGATTGGGGAAGCATCTCAATATTATGATCCACAAAATCCATGGGATAACCGTGATCCTCGTTTTTATGCTACCATCATGTATGATGGAGGTGTTTATTGGGGACACTATTATCAAGTTGGTGAGGGAGTTGATGGTGCAGGAGATGTAATTAATGGTGGTAATTATGGAAGTCATAATACCTATACCGGATACAATACCTGGAAATGGTTTGAGCCGGAAATGGATCCATGGAATGCTTCGGAAAAAGAACATCCAAATTATGGTGTAAATGTTATTGTTATTCGTTATGCCGAGGTGTATTTAAATTATGCCGAAGCTAAAAACGAAGCATCTGGCCCCGATCAGTCGGTTTATGATGCTGTAAATGCTGTACGTGCAAGAGCTGGCATGCCAGCTCTTGCATCGGGTTTAAATCAAGAGCAAATGCGCAAAGCTATTCGTCACGAACGTCGTATCGAATTAGCATTCGAATGGTCTAGGATATGGGATGTATTGCGTTGGAAAGACGAATCTTTGCTTGTTAAACCAATCACGATTGTAAATGTAATTTATGAATTGGACTTGAACGAAGAAGGTATTCCTCTAACAAATAGTGAAGATGCTCGTTTGCCTTATGTCATAAAATCGAGAACCATCGAATACGATACACTCATTGAGCACAATGTTAACCTTAAAGATTTTGGATATCATTGGCCAATACCACAAACAGAGATTGATAAAAATCCAAATTTAGTTCAAAATTCATCGGCAAATTAATGTTTGTTCTATAAATACAATCCTGAATATTAGCTTTAAACGGCTAGTATTCAGGGCTTAATTTCCGATGGTCAATATTAATAATACATTATAAACTTAATTTTTTTATTATGAAAAAGAATTTTACACTTTTAAAAGGCTTAATCCTAACTGTTTTATGTTTTGTCTTAAGCTTATCAATGCAAGCTCAAAATTTGGTTGAATTTGGCGATATGCCAGAAGGGGCTGAAGAGTTTTGGACAGTAGGTCACAGAGGTGGCGATTTACCTGTAGTTACTTTCGGTGTCGAAGAAGATGTTCCAACGAATGCTTTAAGTTCTACTGCAGCGTCTATCCCTTGGGGAACTGGATGGGCTGAAACTCAACTTTGGCAAGTTGTTAGCCTAAAAGGCGGTGTTACTTATACGCTTGATGCTATGCTAAAGGGTACTTTTCAAGCTAATTCTACGTGGGTTCAAGGTTTTCTGATGCCATGGTTAGAACCAGATAATGAAGAAGGAGCTAATTCGTGGAAAGATGCTAGTATTAGCCAAGCAGTGAATTTACTTCAAGTAAACGAATGGACTGAAGAAGAAGAGATTTTAGAATTAGATGGAGAATTTCCAAAAAATGTTGCTCCACACGATAAATTCCTTCATGGTGAAGATGTTACTCCAGAAGAAGATGGTGATTGGGTAGTTCTATTTAAAATGGGAGGAAACCAAGCTGAGGTATCAACCATAAATTTAACCGATGTAGTGGTATCTGATGGTGCTGGAACAGGAGTTAATTTGCTTGATAACACAGTTGTAAAGGTTTATCCAACTAATGCTAGTGATTACATTAATGTAGTTGGTTTTAAACAAGCTGTGAATATTAAAATTTCAGATGTGTCAGGTAGAACGGTAAAAAGTTTAAACAATTACAGTGCACAACAAATCAATATTTCAGATTTAAATAAAGGTCTTTTCATTGTTGAAGTAGAAGAGAACAATTCGGTAAGCACTAGCAAGTTTTTTAAGAATTAATTTAGGATTTAAACTAGTTTAATAACCTCGGGTTTTATTCCCGAGGTTGTTTAAAAACCACCCCCTTTTTCAGCTACGCATGATTGATAATTAGTCATTTATTGAATGGATTAATTTAGCACATTTAAAAATCTAACTATGAATAACAAACTTCTTAAATTTGATATTATAACAAAAACAATAACCTTTCTATTATTTGTCATTCTATTGGTTATTACTGCATCAGCGAAAAATGGAGAAAAGAATATTTATCCCGGAAAAGTTTGGTTAGATTCCACTGGAAACCCAATCAATGCGCATGGTGGTGGTGTTTTGTTCCATGGAGGAATTTACTATTGGTTTGGTGAGAATAAAGATTTTAAAAATTGGCGTATAGAGAAAATGGTCGAGGGGTTAACTTATGAAGTCAATGCAGGAGGTGTTAATTGTTACACTTCATCCAATTTAATCGACTGGACATATGAAGGCTTAGCACTTGCCCCCGATACAACCAATATATTACATGATTTGCATGAAAGTAAGGTGCTTGAACGCCCAAAAGTTATATATAACGAAAGTACTAAAAAGTTTGTAATGTGGCTTCATGTCGATAGCCGCGACTATAGTTATTCGCATGCAGGTGTAGCCATTGCAGACAAACCACAAGGGCCTTATACCTATATAGGTAGTATGCGACCAAACGGACAAATGAGTCGTGACATGACCCTTTTTAAAGATGATAACGGTAAAGCTTATCATATATATTCATCGGAAGTAAATAAAACCTTGCACATTAGTTTGTTAAGCGATGATTACTTAAGACCAAGTGGTTTTTACACAAGAAATTTTATAAACAAGTATCGTGAAGCACCGGCTGTTTTTAAGAGAAAAAATAAATATTACTTAATAAGTTCGGGTTGTACAGGTTGGAATCCAAATCAGGCACAATATGCCATGGCCGATTCGATGTTAGGTCAATGGGTGGTAATGGGAGATACTTGTGTAAATGACACTTTGGGCACAACTTTCAACACCCAAAGCACATTCGTTTTACCAGTTCAAGGTAAAAAAGGGAAATACATTTATATGTCAGATCGCTGGAATAAAACTGACTTGCCAGACTCTCGTTATGTTTGGCTCCCATTAAATTTCATCAATAATAAGGTGCAAATTGAATGGAAGGATAGTTGGAACCCATCAAAAAACTAATATAGTCTAGAGACCAATGATTCAATTTTTCATAAATAAAAGTTCTTAATAAAAACATTATCGAAAAAATATCAAGCCATGTTTAAATTAAACCTTTTTAAATTATCAATCGCATTTTTTGTTTTAATTGTTCTTTCTGAAAATCTCATGGCTCAAATTAAGCCGGGCGAAGTTTGGAACGATACCGAAGGTAATCCTATTAACGCACACGGTGGAGGTGTTTTATTTCATGACGGAACTTATTATTGGTATGGCGAAATTAAGAAAGGTGCTACACGAAGGGTCGATTATATTACCGCTTGGGAGTGCTACAGAGTTGAAGCAGGTGGGGTTTCCTGCTATTCTTCAACCGATTTAATTAATTGGACAAACGAAGGGCTTGCATTAAGCCCAAATTATGAAGATAGTACAAGCGACATACATCCGAGTAAAGTTATTGAGCGGCCTAAGGTTATTTACAACGATAAAACCGGGAAATATGTAATGTGGATGCATATTGAAAGCGAAGATTACAGCTATGCGCAGGCAGGAGTTGCCGTGAGTGATAGCCCCCAAGGACCATTTACCTATCTTGGCAGCATGCGCCCAAACAATCAAATGAGTCGCGACATGACCTTGTTTAAAGATGATGATGGAAAAGCATACCACATTTATTCTTCTGAATTCAATGCTACCATGTACATAAGTTTGCTTTCTGAAGACTATTTAAAACCAAGTGGAACGTTTACCAGAAATTTCATCGATGAGTCGCGAGAAGCACCGGCTATTATTAAGTACAACAACAAATATTTCATTATAAGTTCTGGTTGCACAGGTTGGAGTCCTAACCCTGCGATATATGCTACTGCCGATTCAATTCTAGGACCATGGGTGGTCGCTGGTGATCCTTGTGTAAATGATAAAAAGCAAACAACATTCGATAGTCAAAGCACCTTTATTATTCCTTTAAAAGATAAACCCGGTAACTTCATTTTTATGGCCGACCGGTGGAATAAAAAGAATCTTGAGGATTCTAGGTATGTGTGGCTTCCTATGCAAATTAATGACAATAAGGTACAAATAGAGTGGAAAGATAGTTGGAACATAACCAATAAAAAATAAATCAATCTTTTAAGAGCAATGACTTATTTTATAAAAAAGTATGTATTGGTTATGTTTCTTGCATTAGCAACATTAAATATTAGTGCAACTAATTATTACATTTCAACGAATGGCAACAATTCCACTTCAGGTAACAGTCTCGCAAATGCATGGCAAACTATAGGAAAAGTAAGTGAATTTGCAGTGAATCCAGGATTTAAAGCGGGCGATAGTATATTGTTTGAAGGGGGACAAGCTTTTGCAACAACAAATGAAATTTATATTCAGTGCGATAAAACAAAAGGTACAGCTGAAAACCCGGTTGTATTTTCTTCTTACGGAAACGATAAAGCGATTATAAAAGCAAAAGGATGCAATGCCTTTAGGATTTATGCGCCTGATAATGATAGTGTCGCATTAGGTTTAGTATTAACTTCCTTAATAGTAGAAGGCGACAGCATTCCCAAAGCTGGCCCTGCAAATACCTATGGAATTGAATTACGTACCAAGGCAAGTAAACGCTTAGACAATTTGCTAATTGAAAATGTTGAAATCAGAGGTTTTGCAGGTGATGCAATAAATACCATACGTAGATCAGCTGCTCCACGAATAAAGAATATAATAGTTCGCGATGTAGTTACGCATCATAATCCGGGTGCTAAAAATGTAGCGCCTCACTCAGGTTCTGGTATTTTACTTAGTGGAGCCGATGGTGCACTTGTTGAGCATTGTATTTCCTATAAAAACGGAATAAATAACGATAACCCGGGTGGAGCTTGTGCCATTTGGTTCTGGGATTGTGTGAATAGTACTATTCAATACTGCGAAGCCTACGATAATGAAACAACACATGGCGATGGTGGTGCTTTTGATATTGATGGAGGCTGCGAAAATTGTACCATTCAATATTGTTATTCGCATAATAATCATGGCGCAGGCTATTTGTTTTGTCAGTTCGATGGGGCGAATAATTTTGGCCCCATGAGAGGAAATATAGTTCGCTATAACATATCGGTAAACGATGGACGTAAAGGTGGTTATGGCGGCTTTGTGTTCTGGGGTGCTAATGCAACCGATGTTGTGGGCGAAAACTTAATTTATAACAATACCGTTTACCTTGGTGGCGATGTTATTAGTGGAACGCCAGCCTGTATCAATTTTGTGGGCGATAAGGTTAAAAATATTAAATTCTGGAACAATGTATTTGTAGTTGATGGCGATTACGATATGATAAAAGCTTCTGCATTTTCTACATCGAAAGTGCATTTGCAAAATAACCTTTACTATGCTACTGAGGATAGTGAAGTGAAAATAAAATGGGGTAGTAAAACCTATAATTCTCTTAGTGAATGGAGAGAGAAAGCAAATGGGCAGGAAATGAATAATGATAGGCCCGCAGGCATTCAAGTCGACCCAATGTTTATTGATGCAGGTTTTACAGAAACAATAGGAGATACCCGAAAGTTGTCTTCAATAACAGCGTATAGGGTACAGGAAAACTCGCCTGTAATTAATGCAGGTAAAGATCTTACCAATGAACCATTCTCCGTACAATCTATGGGTGAAATTGACTTTTTTAACAACAAAATTCCGGTAGGAGGATACTACGATATTGGAGCATTTGATACAACCGGGGTTGAACCTGTTGGCGTAAAAAATATCGATGAGCCTAAATTAAAAATCACACCTAATCCAACTTCAGGGGCAATACAAATATCGGCAGATAAGGCATTAACAAGCATTAGTTTAATAGATACAAAGGGGGTAGTTGTAAAACAATCTTTCGGAAACGGAACTTGTGTGCAGCAATTATCGCTTGATAAGCTAAAAAGAGGTTTGTATTATGTGATAGCTTTAGTTGATAATAAACCAATAACAGAAAAGCTTATAAAACTTTAAATTCTAATAATTATGATAGTAAGAAGCCTTAAAATAACCATTGTATTTATTTGTGTAATATGTTCGAATGCTACAACAATTAAAGCACAATATAAATTTCAAAAAAAGAATAATCCTTTCGTAACACACATATATACCGCTGACCCTTCGGCTCGTGTATTCAACAACAGGTTGTATGTATACACCTCGCATGATGAAGATACAGCAACTTACTTTAATATGATTGACTGGCATGTGTTTTCAACCGATAATATGGTTGATTGGATTGATCATGGAGCCATACTAAGTTTAGATGATATTGCATGGGCCAATAAATGGGCCTGGGCTCCCGATTGCATTGAACGAAATGGTAAATACTATTTTTATTATCCTGTTGAACGTGCCAAAATAGGCGTAGCTGTTAGCAGCAAGCCTGAAGGCCCTTTTATTGATGAGTTGGGTAAGCCCCTTGTGAGCAACAAAGGACAAATTGAAAAAATTGGTAGGGAACCTATTGATCCGGCACTTATCATTGAAGATGATCAGGCATATATGTATTTCGGCTGTCGCGATTTAAGGGTAGTAAAACTCAAAGAAAATATGATGGAGCTTGATGGCGATGTGATGGAACTGGAAATTCAAGGCATTGAGAATGATAAGGAAAATTTTGGAGGGTTTTATGGAGAAGGGCCTTGGGTATTTAAACGAAAAGATAAATTCTATTTTGTGTATTCAAATGGTTGGGGTACTGAAAGTACTATGGTTTACGCCATTGCTGATAACCCGCTTGGCCCATTTAAATTTATAGGCGAAGTAATGGAACCAGTCAATTCCTGGACATCGCATGGATCAATAGTTGAATACCAGAATAAATGGTATGTTTTTTATCACAATATGAACCTTTCAAACGACAATCATCGACGTTCAATTTGCTTTGATGAAATACACTTTGACAAGGAAGGAAAAATAATAAGGCTGGAAAACATAGCGAACTAAATTACTAAGTAGTTAATAATATTTTGTAAAAGATGCTTAAATTAAATTTGTGGATAATAATTAGTTTAATTGTTGTGATTCAGGCTTGTAATAGCACAGGCGAAAATAATAACAGCGTTGTGCGACAAAGCAAGTCATTAAACGGAATATGGGATTTTTATCCCAATGGAGGAGATGAGCGATTCGATATACAAGTTCCATCCTATTGGGATGCTCCGCAAGATTTTAATTATCCCATGGAATGGGCAAAAATGCAACATGGCATTTACAAGAAGAAGTTTCGTATTCCGTTGGACATGAAAGGTGAACAAATATTTTTAAAACTTGACCGCATTTCAGTGTTAGCAAAGGTGTTTATAAACGGACAACAAATTGGGGGCGAAGAAACAGGCGGCTACCTAATGATGCTTTTGCCCTACGAAATAGATATTACCAACCATTTGATTTTTGACGGTGAAAACGCCCTTGAATTCCAAATATGGGGTGGACAGCGCGAAGAGTTTGGTGAGGGCTACAAGGTATCATGGAAAGAAAAAGATTTTCCGGAAGATGCTCTTGATGGAGGAATGATGCTTTACCCTTGGGGAGTTGACCACTATGATGGACGAAGAGGAATTGGGAGTAATGTGGCCATAGTTTCCAAACCAAAAACGTTTATTGAAAACGTTTTTGTGAAGCCTGACTTAAAGAGAAATACCGATCCCGTTGACGATGAAATATCGGTTGATTTAACCGTGACGAATAATAACACTACAATTCAAAGCATCGTAATTAAAACCGAAGCAATATCGCTCGAAGGCAAAGAAGTAAAGGTTTTTGATGACCTTAATATGACTCTTGAACCGACAGCATCAAAAACCATTTCCATTTCAAATATAAAATGGGCATCATCGGAATACTGGTGGCCGCATAATCCACATCTGTACCAATTAAAAACCAGCCTGTTTGTCGATAGCAAGTTAGTAGATGAAAAACTTACCAATTTTGGAATGCGTGAGTTTTACGTCGAAGGAAATATTTTTAAGCTCAATGGAATTCATATTAACCTGCGTGCCGAATCCTATGAATTTTCATGGAACGACGGTTTTAATCATGGTCCCTCTACGGCACCGGTACTTTCTACAAAAGAATTAACTGTTGATGTGCAGCACCGTTTGCTCGATGTTTACAAAGATTTAAACATGAATGCCTTGCGCATTCACAAAGCCAGTGGCATTGAAGCCACTTACGATTATTGCGATAAAATTGGATTGTTGGTCATTGACGAGGCGCCTTTTTGGCAAACACAACAACGCACCGATGAGCGAGCGGGCAAAAACTTTCAAGCCTGGACTCGCCAATGGATAAAAGTACGCCGAAACCATCCTTCCATTATTATGTGGTCTGTTGCCAATGAAAGTTGGGGCAGTCCAATTCCTGAGTTGTGCTACAATGTTGCTAAAGAAATGGATACAACACGGCCAGCCTATCATCAGGGAATTAGGCCAGGGAATTTTGAAGGCGATATGCGATGTGTTCATTATACCGGCGGGTATCCTGAAACAGTATTTAATACCCCCAACTTGTATTCAATTTATAAGAATAGTCAAGATAAACCTATGAGCGAAGGCGAATCGGTTTTTGCCGATGGCTGGCGCTTAAAAGATGAGCAGGGGCATTTAACTGAGAAAAGAAGTCCCATTGGCGTTTATGATCATCCCGATTTGGTTCCACAAGCCGAATGGACCCGTGGAGCAGCAAGAATTGTAAGAGCCATGCGCTTTGCCGAACTGGCCGATTCACGTTCCTTGACCAACTGGATAAATTGTTTGGAACCCATCGAAGCCGATATTTATCCACAATGGGACGATATGAGTGCTTCGGAAATAAAACCAGTTGTTTTGCACCGTCCGGTTTGTAACACATTTACCGATAAATACCCCGAAACAATTAAAGGCGACGCCTACGATTATTGGCAAGATTCACATGCTCCTGTAGCTGTTTTTGATGTTGAATTTGATAAAAACAATCGCTTGGGAGTGGAACCTGAAATTTTTACTGCCGGTGCTCAATTGAACAGAGAGCTTGTTGTATACAACGATGAATTAACCGGAGGCCATGAAATAAAAGTGGAATGGGAAATCGGTTCGTTAAATCCAATAGGAAACAACTATAAAACCCTTAAGTCAGGTTCGGTTAATGCTAATGTAGCTTACGGAGAAAAAGGGTTATATAAAATCGCTGACAATTTGCCAGATAATATCCCATCCGGAACTTGGTTGATATTCACCTTAAGAACCTACAAACAAGGCGAATTGAAATTTGAAGAAAAAAATCGTTTGGGTGCACTACTAAAAATACCTGAGCCCAAAATTACTATTGTAAAAAGCAACATTGATTTAGGTGTAATTCCAAAAGATACATTACCCAACTTCATAAAATAAAAATGGTAAATACCGGCGGAGGCTTAAGTGAAAAATGGGTCTTAACCGGATTAGATAAGCACATTTCTGTATTATATAAAAATGGAAATCTAAGAGGCGAAGAAGAAAATTATTTTCAGATTGACACAAAAGGACTTAAAAGCGGGGAGGAATATACTAAGAGCTTGATCATTAAAGGAGAAAGTGGAAGTGAGGCCTCAGTAATTATAAAATATCAAATAGAAGAATTATAAACTAGCAGTAAATAAATTGAATTTATGAATGATAGGGTAAGCTTAAAGGAAAAAATTGGATATGGTTTTGGCGACGCAGCCTCTTCCATGTTTTGGAAGATATTTACATTTTATTTGGCCATTTTTTACACCGATGTATTTGGTATTTCGGCAGCTGCAGTAGGAACCATGTTATTGGTAACGCGCATTTGGGATACCGCAAACGATCCAATTATGGGAATCATTAGTGATCGCACTAACACCCGATGGGGTAAATTCAGACCCTATTTATTGTGGATTTCCATTCCTTTTGGCATTGTAGGTGTTTTACTTTTTACTACTCCCGATTTTGGAGCTACAGGTAAACTTATATACGCCTATGTCACCTACACGTTAATGATGATGATTTATACAGCCATTAATGTTCCTTATGCAAGTCTGCTTGGTGTTGCATCTTCCGATTCAAATGATAGAACCGCATTGGCTTCTTATCGTATGGTTTTTGCTTTTGGTGGCAGTTTGTTGGTTGTGGCTATTTTTCAGCCTTTGGTCGATCTCTTTAAAAAAGGAATGGCTGAAACAGGTGCTTACCAACTAACTATGGTTGTTGTTGGCTTATTGGCCATTTTATTTTTCGTATTGGCATTCTCCTGGACAAGAGAAAGAATTACTCCACCCAAATCGCAAAAAAATAATTTAAAAGAAGATTTTAAGAATTTACTAAAAAATGCACCCTGGTTCATTTTGTTGGGCGCGGGAGTAATGACCATTATATTCAATACCATTCGCGATGGTGTTGCAATGTATTATTTCAAATATTACATTATTGACGAAACAGCGGTTTCTATCTCAAAAATGACATTTGCCATAAGTACATTGTATTTATTCATTGGGCAGGCAGCTAATATTTTGGGTGTGGTTATGGCAAAACCTGTTTCTGCAGCAATAGGTAAACGAAAAACTTTTATGTATGCCATGATTGGAGCCGCATTATTTAGTTCACTCTTCTTCTTTTTAGGAAAAGGTGATGTGTTATTAATTTATGTTTTACAGGTATTTGTAAGTTTCTGTGCCGGTATCATTTTTCCATTACTTTGGTCAATGTATGCCGATTCTGCCGATTGGTCGGAGTGGAAAACAGGACGACGAGCAACAGGCCTGGTATTCTCAGCATCAAGTATGACTCAGAAGTTAGGTTGGACACTTGGTGGGGCAGTTACGCTGTGGTTATTGGCAGCTTATGGCTTTAAAGCTAATGTCGATCAAAATCCTGAAACGATAAAAGGAATTAAATACATGCTCAGTTTCTTGCCGGCTGCTGCAGCACTCTGTTCCGGAATATTTATTTATTTCTATCAGTTGAGCGATGCTAAAATGAAAATTATTTCTGCAGAATTGGAAGAGAGACGGAAGGATGTATAAATTATTAGATATGAGAACAATATTATTTATTGCGGTAATTGTTGCCTTAGTTGGTTGCAAGGGAAATCAAAACCAGAAGATAGAAATCAATTCGGGTTGGGAGTTTGCCATTGTTGGCGATGAGGACTTTAAACCAGCTACAGTGCCGGGATATGTGCACACCGATTTATTGACAAACGGCATTATCGATAGCCTCTATTGGGGCGAAAATCCAAAAAAATACAATTTTGTGGGCGACACCAGTTGGGTGTATAAAACAACTTTTATTCTTTCAAAAGAACAAATTAGCTATAACACAAAAGTATTGCAATTTGAAGGTTTAGATACTTATACCGATGTCTTTTTGAATGGCGAAAAAATATTAGTAACCGATAACATGTTTTTAGCATATGAGAAGAATGTTACAAGTTATTTGAATGAAGGGGAGAATCAACTTGAAATACTTTTTAAGTCGGTTAGAAAAGAGGGGCAAAAAATAGTTGATAATTACAAATTTTATACCGAGGAACATGCAAGGGCTGATGCCGATAACTACCGAAAATTTGTTCGCAAAGCACAATATCAATTTGGATGGGATTGGGCTTGCCCATTGGTTCCGGCAGGAATTTACAAACCAATAAACCTAATACTTTATAATTCAGCACGTATTAACGATGTGTTCATCGTTCAGGAGGAATTAGAAGATGATTTGGCAAAACTAAAAGCTGAAATCGAAATCGCCTCAAACGAAACAACTACAGTTGATCTTCAGGTTGAAGTAAATCAAACCATAGTAAAAACATTAAAAAATGTTTCGTTAAACACAGGAAGTAATAACCTTTATGTTGATTTCGAAATTGAAAACCCACAATTGTGGTGGACAAACGGGGCAGGCGAACAACCACTTTATAACATTGCTGTAAATGTGGTAAAGGATGGAATAATTCACGACACCAAATTGCATAAAATTGGACTTCGCACCATTGAGTTTGTAAACGATTGGGACGAGCAAGGGCGCAGCTATTATTTCAAAGTGAATGGAGAGCCAATTTTCATGAAAGGTGCCAACTATGTGCCAATCGATGCCATGTTGCCAACGGTTACTAAGGAGCGTTATGACGAGTTTATTGCACAATGTGTTGAGGCCAATTTCAACATGATTAGAATTTGGGGTGGTGGTATTTACGAAAACGAAGAATTCTACGATGCCTGCGATGCCGCTGGAATCCTCATTTATCAGGATTTTATGTTTGCATCGTTCATGCCACCAGCGGATGATCCATTTATGGAAAATTTAGAAAAGGAAGCAATCTATCAAGTAAAACGTTTGCGAAATCGTGCTTGTATGGCTTTATGGGCAGGTAGTAACGAGGTGGAGTCGGCGTGGTTCGAGGGATATATGCCAAAAGGTTATCCTGAAGAAGTTTACACCATCGATCACAAAAAAATATTTGATAAACTATTGCCATCAGTCGTTAAGAAATACCATCCTGGAATTGGTTACGTGCGTAGCTCTCCAACCACCGGAACCGATTCGATTATGGTAAATACTCGTGGTTATGGCGATGCACATGCATGGGGCGTTTGGTTTGCGATGATCGATTTTAACAAAGCCAAATTTGGGCGATTAACTCGCTTCATTAGTGAATATGGTTTTGTTGGTTATCCGGCCTACACCAGTTTAAAGAAATACATGCCTGTTGAAGAAATGGATACAACTTCTGCAGTATTTCAATTTCGTGACGCTTACATTGGTATTCAGGATAACATTCGAAATTTTATCGACAGGTATTATCCTCAACCGCGAAACATGATGGAATGGACTTATGTAAGCGGTATAATGCAAGGGGAAGCCATGCGTCAAAGCAACGAAATATACCGTACACACATGCCCTATTGTATGGGAGCTTTGCTATGGCAATTGAATGATGTTTGGCCGGTTGCATCATGGGCAATGCTCGATTATTACCAGCAATGGAAACCAGTTATGTATCGTACCAAAGAGAGTTTTGCCCCAATTATTGTCAGTATTTACGAGGACAAGGGACAATGTAAATTGTACGGAGTAAGTGATGAGTTTGTTGATCGTGAGGTCGAACTTATTCTTTCGCTCAAAGATTTTTATGGCAAGGAAATTTCAAGGTATTCGAAGAATCACACTTTAGAAGCGAATACAAGTACCGAATTTCACAATTTTTCGTACAAAGACATTCTGAATGGTGAGGATGCAGCGAATGTAGTTCTTGAAGCAGTTTTACTAGAGAACAACGATACCATTGCAAGTACATTGCACTATATCAATCGCCCCAAAGATTTAAAATTGAATGAAGCCAATGTAAGTTATGAAGTAAAAGAAGAAAATGGAAAAACGGTTGTTGAAGTATCGACCGATTACTTGGCGAAAAATTTATATCTAATTGATAGCAAAGGCGAAATTAATTTTAGCAATAACTATTTCGATTTAATGCCGAACCGAAAGGTAAAGGTTTATCCAAGAAAAGAAATTGGCGCTGATGAACTTCGCAAGCGCTTAAGTATACTTACCTTAAATGAAATATTAATTAAATAATAATATAAACATTAATAGCTTATATTCAGTTTTAACTGTTTTCCAAAAACTTAAAAACAAGGGCTTTATTAACAAAAAAAAACATAAAATTATGTATACAATATTAAACAAACGATTTTTAATAAAAGTCAATATGCTTTTCATTGGCTTAGTACTATCGCTTGCAACAATGGCACAAACTCAAACGACCGATTGGGAAATGGTTTGGAACGATGAGTTTAACACTCCAGGCTTACCTGATGCCTCCAAGTGGGGGTATGAAAAAGGCCTGGTACGAAATAATGAGTTGCAATATTTCACGGAGAACCGCACGGAGAATGCACAAATTACTGATAGTGTGTTGATTATTGAGGCACGTAAAGAGAGTTATAGCGGAGCAGGTTATACTTCTGCAAGTTTAAAGTCGCAATACAAAGGCGATTGGAAATATGGGCGTATTGAAGTTCGTGCGAAACTTCCTACCGGAAAAGGAACCTGGCCAGCTATTTGGATGATGCCAACCCATGAAGAGTATGGTGGATGGCCAAAGAGTGGCGAAATCGACATTATGGAAAATGTGGGTAAGGATCCAAATAATATATATACTACCGTTCATATTCAAGGAACTAATGGAACAGGACATCAGGGAGTTGGAAAAACTACAACCGTAAACGATTCATATAATAAATTTTATACCTATGCCATTGAATGGTCTGCAGATTCAATTAAATGGTTTATTGATAAAGATTTGGTGTTTAGTTATGTACATAAAGATGGGGCAGGCACCAACACTTGGCCATTTGATAAAAAATTCTATCTTATTCTGAACCTGGCTATTGGTGGTGACTGGGGTGGACAACAAGGCGTTGATGATGCGTTATTTCCACATCAACTGCTTATCGATTATGTTCGTGTTTATCAGCGCGAAACCGGAGATGGGCCTTTTTCGATTACCGTTCCTGATTCAGAAAGGGGTACTGTGCAGTTTACTCCTCAGCAAGACGCTTATGAAAAAAACTCAACAGTTCAGATAAAAGCAATCCCTAACGAAGGTTATGTGTTTGACAAATTTGTTGATATGGGAAGCGAAAATCCATTAACCATTAAGGTTACTGATAATACTTTCATTGTTCCCGTATATATAAAAGCGCTTGCCGAGGGAGAGCTATTGAGCAATGGGAATTTTGATGATGGACTTACAAGTTGGTCTGATCCATATATCTTTGATAAAACAACAGAGAATGCAGTTGCTTCAGTTATTGATGGCGTTTATACCTTCGAAATAAAAAAGGTTGCATCAGCTAATTGGCATCTTGGTTTTCAGCAATATGACTTGTTGATGACTCAAAATAAATCTTATAGACTTACATTTGATATCTGGGCTGACAGCCCGGCCCAAGCTGGAATTCAATTGGCTAAAAACTACGGTGATTATGGAGGTTATCTTGAAAAATCTGATTTTGAAGTAACCAGTGAAGCTAATACTTTTACTTATGATTTTACTTTTACCAAAGAAAGTGATAACAATTGCAGACTTTTCTTTTCGCTCGGTAATTTCAAAAGTGGAAAAGTTTATTTGGATAACATTAGTTTGATAGTTAGTTCACAAACAACTGCGGTATCATCTATTTCGAATTCGAAAAAACAGGAGTTTAAAGTATTTCCTAATCCTGTTACTGATCAGATTAATTTTAATCTGTCACTAAAAAAAGACACTAAAACGGAGATAGAGTTATTGAGTATTGATGGCAGACTGATGAGCAGTTTATATCGTGGGATGCTTTTGCAAGGCCAGCACAATTTGAATTTTGGGATAAACAGAAATGAGTTTAAAAGTGGTTTGTATATTTTTAGGATGAAATCTGAGGATTCGGTTCAGTCAGAGAAAATATTGATTCATTAGAGTCTGTCCATAATGTCTCTATTTTTTCAATCTTTTCTCATTCGAAATTTTTCCGAGTGTTTTTTTAAGGATTACAAATTCAACTTTCGCAAGCTCTGTTTACCCTGCTTGCAATAGGGTTGTATAATTTGTCAGTTTTATAAGTTTTTCATTATCAGTGATTATTTTTCCCATTAACAATTCTGTATCTATTTCAAAAAAATTAGCCAAATCAGCTAACAACCCTATTATTAATTGCCATATACGTTCGGCTACAGTTAGTTGTATTGTCTCTGCTTTTGTGTTTCTGAACATTTCCCCCAGTGATTCATATCCTGTAAAACGTTTGGCGATGGCAAGCAAATTATATTGTACCATGCAGATTGTTGTCTGAGCAATTTGTGCATCAATATCTTGGGATTGGCATTTTCCCAGCCCAAGGTATTGTTTGCTTTCTTTGAAAAACACTTCTATCGACCATCGGATTGAATACAGTTTGTAAGCTTGTGCAAAACAAAGAGAGAGGTCGGTTGTCAGAAACACATTCCAGTTTCCCTTGCGTGAAGTCTTGCAGAAGAACAGCTTAACAGACACTCCATTAAAATCAACAATCGCTTCGGAATAGTAACATGATAACTGTTTTGATCGTTTTACTTTTTTAGACTTACGCAAATAATCAATAATTTCTTTGGCTGTAAGCTTCTTCTTGTTGAACAAATATCTTGTTTTGCCCATTTTGGCCATCCCTATCAGGTGGCAGCCAAAACGCCTTGTTTTAATGAACTTTACCAGCGCAGAACAAGTGAACCAACTATCTACAAGTAAGTAGTCGAAACGCAACCCTTCGCTGATGGCTGTGCGTATCATCTCGATCATGCTTTCAATCGTTGTAGTAAAGTACTCTTCTTTTCGTTCGTACCCAGGAGTGTATTTCTTTCGTGATTTGTGATAACGGTTTTTTAATTGTTTGCTTGTAAATCCATATTGTTTCTTCTTGTTTTTGCCCTTTTCGCCGTGCAGAGAAAAATCGAGGGCGAAGAAGCTTTTACCATCATGGTAACCCATAAACAGCCCTTTGAATGCCAAGATACTTTGTCGAGTTACATGAGAGAATACTTTACCTATTAATTCAATTTGCCGTCCTGTTTTAGGTAAATCTGTATCATCAATAATCAAACAGCGGGGAAGGTTATTGTTAGTTTGATTGCTTCCCTTTGCTGTTTTAGCAATTAATTGCATCGACAATTTGAATGAGATTTTTCGCCATATTACATCAGTATTATTGATCAGCCTGTAAAAAACATCCTTGCTACAACTTACTAAAGGATATAGCGTAGAACAGCCATATTGCCATGCATCTTTGATTTCAATGAATGGAAACAAAATAAGCAAAAGCAGTTTGTTGATGTTTTGATGGCGATTATTACATGCGCTTTCGATCCCGAATTGTTTTTCTGATAATGTCAAAGAACCTAAAATGTTCAAAACTGTATTTATTGCTTTTTCACTTCCAGTAAAAAAGTCTTTTACCTCTGAAACAATTGTCGTACTTTTGGTTGGCAGCATAATTGATTTGTTTTGTTTGACGACATTAAATTACTCAATATCAGTAATTTAAACAATTAATTTGCTGTTTTTTAGCTTATTTCCAACAACTTATATTACTTGCGAAAGTTGAATAATTAATAACGATGGAGTGCATGCACCCATTTCAAAATCGAAGACTTTAGCCCTTAAAAAAGGTCTTCATCCAATTACGATACAATACTTTGAAGGCAATTATGGCGAAAAATTAAAATTCACCATTGTAAAGCATGGCAAAACTGAAATTAGTATAGAATCACCATTTTAATTAAAAGGATTAACAATTTGAACACTTTGTCGCCTATACTGACGGGGTTGCATACCAAATTGCTGTTTAAACAGCTGATTAAAATGAGGTACATTACCAAAACCTGATTCAAAAATAATTTGCGTAATATCCTTAGTTGTTGAACGTAACAAAAGAGCTGCTTTTTGCAACCTTAGCCGATTAACAAAACCTGAAGGTGTATCGTTGTAATATTTTCGCATACTACGCGTCAAATGCTCCTGACTTTTACCCGACAGCTCAACAAAACGATGTATGCCCTCTTCGTAATTAACAGCTTGCTCCATAGCTATTTTCGCCTTTATTAACCAAAGGGGCACAGTTTCAGTTGTTATCTCTGGCTTTTCCAGCATTTCTGGAATCAACATGGCCAATAATCCTTTGATGGAAGCACTGTTTTTAATATCAGTTTTGTCCTGCTGAACCAAAAGCCGATCGGTCAAATCGGCAAATAAAAGAACCAAAGAATTCGTTATATGAAAGGGCTGTGAATTGTTTATTTCTGCTCCTACCCTTCCAAATAAAAACAACATCACTTCATTAAAAATAGTGGGTGTAAATGCGATATTGCTCATTTGGGCAAATAAAGAATTTTCAGTTTTCTGAAATTTATGCTCATCGCTGGGCTTAACAAAACAAAATAGCCCCTCACCTACTTCCATTTCCCTTCCATTTAGCATATGTATTATGGAACCCTTACGCATAAAAAACACTTCGTAAAAATTATGCGAATGACAATTTGTTGCCTCAGAATAATGAAAAAAGGTATCTGCCACAAAATAAGGGTTGCAAGCTTTAAAAATATCTTTGTAATTCAATTGAGTCATAAATCAATATTTAATACCTTAAATTTTAAAATCTACACATCTACACTTGTAATATGGTGTCAATAGATCGAGCTATTACGCATAGCCGATAGTCCCTCAAATTAAAACACTTCAAAAGCACGGATCAACAAAATTAATACACAATATCAATATACCATAGCATTAATCAATAAAGATGTAGTGTACATACATGCATTTTGCCAATTTTACAACAAAAAAAATGGAAGGTAATATTTTTGATATTCAGCCTTTTGCATTGCACGACGGTCCAGGCATTAGAACTACAGTCTTTTTAAAAGGATGCCCACTAAGATGTCAATGGTGTTGTAATCCCGAATCCTTCACCTCGAAGCCTATACTTTCCTACAACTTAGAAAAATGCATTCAATGCCACGAATGTGTACCTCATTGCAAATCTGATGCTTTATCAATATCAGAAAATGGAACATTACAAGTTAAGCACGAACTTTGCACCAATTGTGGCGAGTGCATTAAAAATTGCCCAACGGGAGCATTAAAAATATATGGTTATACCATGAGTTCTGATGATATTTTAGATCGGATTATAAAAGACAAGGTTTATTTTGATAAGTCGGGAGGTGGTATAACTTTATCGGGTGGAGAAGTTATGATGCAGACAGCTTTTTCTACCGATTTATTAAAAAAAGCCAAAGAAAAAGGATTGCATACCTGTATCGAAACCAGCGGCTTTGCCCAACAATCTGAATATAAAAAAATAGCGCCCTACGTAGATTTATTTTTATTTGATTACAAAATAACCGGAAAGAATATTCATAAAAAATACACAGCTCAGGATAACAACAAAATACTTAGCAACCTAGATTTCCTCAATTCAATTGGAGCACAAATACACTGACGTTGCCCCATTATTCCTGGTATAAACGATACCACAGAACACTTCGAGGGCATTTCCAAACTAAAAAACAAATACAACAATATCAAACAGATTGAATTAATGCCCTATCATAACTTTGGCGAACACAAGTACGAGCAAATTGGCATGTCCAAACCGAAAATCAAACTTAACACAGCCTCTGAGAGCGATGTTAACAATTGGATTAACACCCTAAAATCATTAGGCTGTACCGAGGTGACACACGGATAAGAACATAAAAGAAAATTAACAACTATAAAAAAACATCGATGAACAATTCACCATTTTTAGGATACTACATTGATTCCAACGCAAAAATAAATAGTCAACGCATAATAAACTGCGAGCCCGATGCCAATCAAATGGCCGAAATCTTACTCGATTTTACTACTGCTTACAAAAGTTTTAAAGCCGATGAAATTGAAATGCGCGAAGCACTTTGCTCACAAATACAACTAAAAGGCCGGGTACGTCCAATACAAGATATTGATTTATTTGCCGGACGCTTAGATCAAATGCCCATTGGCTTTACACCACAAAGCATGGGCACTGGTATGGGCTATTGCATTCATCCCGATATCGACACTATATTGCTAAACAATGCAGAACTTACCAACGACAACAAGGTAATTCTGGAAGAACTAATGAAATTCTGGCAACAAGAGGGTACGGTTTACAAATCGCGTCGTAAAATGCTAAAGGAAGTTACCGACACCTTACCTAGTGAATTGTATTATTTAGAGTCGGGCATTGCCTTTATGCTGTATCGCATGAGCGGCATTCAGCTAGATTACCATAAACTGTTAAAACTGGGTATTGAAGGTTTAAAAGCCGAAATAGCCAATTTTAAAAGCAAGCAAAATGAGGGTACAAAAACATGGAAACTATATACGGCCATGGAAAAAATCCTTGACACCTTTACTGAGTTAGCCCATTTTTACGCCTTACAAGCAAGCGAACAAGCTAAAATTTCTAACTCACCAACTCGCAAGGAAGAGTTAATAACAATGGCTGCTGTACTCAACCACATTGCGACCAAAAAGCCAGAAACATTTCGTCAGGGTTTACAGCTAATGTACTTATACAATATTTTGGATGATGCCAAAAATTATGGTCGCATGGACGACTATATGGGCGACCTGTATTCAGCCGATATGGATGCCGGACGAATCAACAAAGAGGAAGCCATTCTACTAATGACCAGTATATGGAAATTAATGTCGGACAGAGGAAATCGATACGACACCCGTTTAATTTTGGGTGGATTAGGACGACACAACAGCAAAACAGCTGATCGCTTTGCCCTTATGGCCATGGAAGTTACCAAGCGCGTGAACGACAAAGTTCCTCAAATGGCCCTGCGCTTTCACAAAGAGCAAGACCCTTCACTATACAAAAAAGCGCTGGATGTTATAGCAACAGGCAACACCTACCCCATGCTTTATAACGATGAGGTAA
Organism: Prolixibacteraceae bacterium; assembly: GCA_041821245.1. Lineage (GTDB taxonomy): Bacteria > Bacteroidota > Bacteroidia > Bacteroidales > Prolixibacteraceae > Roseimarinus. The sequence continues at coordinate 72,623 of JBGUEP010000009.1, read as the reverse complement.
ATGTACCAGCTGTACAAAAAGCATTTAATGTTCCTTACGAAGATGCCATACATGCCATACAATACGGTTGCGGGGAATATGTGCTTAATCATAGAAGTACCGGAACTCCTAGTGGAGTAATAAATTTATTACAAGCCCTAATGGTTACCTTAAACCGAGGCATTGATCCGACCACTGGAAAATACCAGGGAATGCCCGTTGAACGCTACATTAAATACAATAATTTTGAGAACTTCAATGATTTGTACGATGCGTATAAAGAACAAGTGGAATATCACGTCGTTCCTTTAGCCATCCAGGAAGATCGTGAATACCTTCATGCCGCAGAAGATAATGCGTACTTAACTTCAAGCATATTAATGGACAATTGTATTGCACGTGGAAAAGCAATTTTTGATGGAGGTGTGCACCATTTAGGTGGTACATTGGAGTCTTATGGCAATACCAATGTAGCCGATAGTTTAGTGGCCATTAAAGAATTGGTATACGATAAAAAGATCTTTACATTGGAAGAACTCATCAAAATGACAAAAGCTAATTTTGATGGCTACCAAAAGGAACACAAACTAATTATGGATTGCCCAAAATATGGCAACGATAATGATGTTGCTGATAAAATGCTTTGCGATGTTCACGACCATATTTGCAACACCACCCGCGATGCAGTAAAACACACAAAACTTGACTCCTACTTAATTGTTGTTATAAATAACGATGCCAACACCATCATGGGAAGTTTCACCGCTGCTTCACCCGATGGAAGAAAGGCATTTGTACATTTGAATCCCGCCAATAATCCGGTAGGTGGAAATGACAAAAGCGGAGTAACAGCCTTTTTAAATTCCTTAGTTAAACCCGATACTTGCATACATGCCGGAGCAGTTCAAAACATGAAATTTTCAAAAGACATGCTGACCAGGCATCGCGCCAAGTTTGAAATGTTATTGGAAACTTATTTTGAACAAGGGGGTGCACAAGCCATGCTCACGGTTGTTAGTAAAGGAGAATTGGAAGATGCCCAAAAACATCCAGAGCTGTACCAAAATCTCATCGTAAGAGTTGGTGGATTTAGTGAATATTTTGTGAACCTGCCAGTTGAGACCCAAAATGAAATATTAAGTCGAACCCTAAATTAATATATTCATCACCACAAACAATACAAACATAAGAGATATAAAATGGAGTTGGTTTTAACATTTGTCAACTTCATTATACGAGTGTGAATATTTCCAATCTATAGAATATCAACAAATACATGATCGAATCATTTATACTACACTTTTGATTTCTGAACCTATTTTGAAAAATAGAAGAATTACCATAAAAATAACTTGGTCATATTTGTTGCCTAATCTTTACAATATGGCAAAAAATAAATTATTCGGACTTATCATTTTAGCTCTTTCTGTCAATACCAGTTACGCTCAAGAATTTTCAACTGAAAACATTTACTGGCCGGGAAACTTTGAACAAGCGCTATACGGAGGAAACTTCAGTAAAGCGCAAAAAGTTGAAATAAACGATAAAGCAAACTTTACAGAGGGAGGAAAATACGCGTGGAATCTGCGTCCTTCGGAATACACACACCTAGAGTTGTTAACTGCAGGAACCGGCAAATACATGGTTTCTTTCATGGGGAAAGCAAGTACGGAAGTAGAAATGGCCATTAAAATAGTTTATAAAAATGATGAGGGAAAAGATTCAACGACTGACCTTCCTCTTAAGTTTAAGCCTGACAATCAATGGCATAAATACGAAACTGAATTAGAAGTAAGTGCACCATATCCCGGACCAAGAACTGGAGAAATACTCATTTCATGTTATAATGGAACTCTACAAGACGCATTTATAGACAACCTCGAATTAAAAAGAGTTGGTCCAGATACGATGCCTGAAAAAAAGTATAAACTAAAAACAACGAAGCTGATTAAAAATGGCAATTTCAATAAGGGTTGTGCTTCATGGAAAGACCTTTCAACTTCAACAAACATAATTGATTGCAAATTAAACAATGGTTCAATCGTTTTAAATCCCAATGAACTAGCATCTATTTATCAGGTGTTAGATGCAAAACAATTGGCTGGAAAAACCGTTCAAATTTCAGCTGATGTTGCATTTGAATCGATTACTACGGATGCCTACTCATGGGCTGGTATTGTAATTTCATTATTTAATGGAGAAAATAAAGAGGCTGATATTATTGCTTGCGAGGATAAAATACAATGGTGTCCTATGGGGCATTCTGCGCCTCCGGGAGAATTTAAAACAATTACTGCACTGTACAATATCCCTGTTAATACAGAACAACTTTTTCTAAAAATAGAAGCCCAGGAAAGAATAAACCAGAACAATGTTTGGATTGATAACGTTCAAATGCATGTAATCAAAGAATAAACATTTAAAATTGCGAAAACTCAAAAGCCACCTTGTTCTGCTTCAATATTTAAAGTGCATAAAGCAACATTTACAATGTCTACAATTAGTGTCACGTTAAAAAATTACAATAGTCCGGTGGTCTCTTGCAATATATTCATAATAAGACAATTAAGAAAGAATCAGTTATTTGTATAGCTCGCTAATATTTAATGAATTACATTGCATCTCATTACTCATATCTCAAAATCTAACGATCTATTGCATAAAATACCCCACTTTATTTGAAAAATAGGAAACCTTACAGACTTCAAATTTTCTCACTTTTGTTCTGAAATCGAAATTCAAAAAAAAATCGAGATGAAAAAAATATTTCCCACGCTTATCGTTCTAATATTCTTGTTGGCTGTATCTGGTTTTTGTTATTCTCAAGAAGAAAATCTTGCGAACAAAAATGAATTGGTTGAAGACAACAGTAGCAGTTTGCTTACCATTAATGCATCACAGTATGGAATGAAATACCGTGAAACACAAATACTCATGCAAAACAGGATGGGTATTCGAATAGAATACACCCTTGACAGAGGAGCTTTAGAACTGTGGATATCACCTCAAGCCGGAAAATCGCAATCGTATGTCGATCGAAATTGGTCGAACCGTGATGACCATACAAGTATTTTCGATCGAATTCTAATTCCCGGCTGCGATCTAAGCAAATTTAAATATTGCGACTGGGATCCTTTTCATTCCATTCTCTATTTTGAAGATCAAACCCTGCACATTGCGCAAATATACAATCAGCCGGCAGTACTAGTTTGGTTTGAAAAAGAAGGATTGGTCGATTTCAAAATTTACGGTACCGAAGAAGAGCGCAGCGAAAAATCATTCATTATTAACCACAGTTCAAGAGAGCGTGATTTTCAATCGGCGGCCATTTTGGGTGAAGGGGATGGTTATTTCCAACAACAAATGCAACTTGATAAACACCGCAGTATATACACAAGGGCGCATATGGCACCTAATCAGGTTTTACTTATCGCTTCTGAATTAAATGAGGAAAAAATTGGCGGTTTAGCCCAAGAATGGGTAAAACAACCAATAGAGAAAATTCTAGCACAAAATGAAGCACTAATTGCCAAAGATTTAAACACCGGAAAATTCATTTTAAAAGATCGCATTGAAATGCAAAAATTGCTCGACAAAAGTCGTCGGGTTGCACTATCGATGCAAGATTTTAATGGCATAATGCGTTCAACAAATCAATACATCTATTATTTAATGTGGTTTCGCGATGGTGGCATGAACACAGCACATCTCGCCTATAGTGGCTGGTCAAAACCGGCTTACGATCAAATATCAACGACAATTCAAAATCCCAACTTTACCAATGAAAAACCTGATGAAGTTTTCTTCGGTCAAATGTTTGCAGGACCGCATACCAAATGGCAAGAAGATGGTTTGTTTTACAATGTTTGGCCTGCATTTAGTTACTGGACTCAAACCGGAGACAAATCTCTTTTTTCAGACAAAAACCTTGAAGTGTTCGATAAGGCAATGCAATGGTTGGAAAATCGCACATTCAATGAAGAAAAAGGATTATTTGGGCGTTACTTTTATTGCGAAACCCCAATGACGGGGAGTCGTGATGATGGCTGGGACAATGTAACGGGTGCACCAACCAATAAATGGGGATCGGAGTATGAAGGCAAAACAATTGTTCGCTCCTACGATAACTACATCAACATGTTAAACTACAGTGTTTATATAATGCTTTCATCGGTTCACAGCAATAAAGATAAAGCGAAAGAATATTATCAAAAAGCATTAGATCTGGAAAAAAACATGAAACAATTTTTTGAGTATAATAACGTATTACCATCTTATGGTTTATTAGAAACTCAGGAAGGAGATTTTATCGAGGCGAAACCTTACGGTATGGATATCTGGGATTATGTGTGGGGGCTTTCATTACCTCCATTTGAAATAAACCAGCCAGCAACTTACCAGGCATTGCGGGAACAGCTGAGAAAAGATATGACAACCACTGAAGTTGGTTACTTTCATTGTGTTTATTTTGCTGCCCTAACAGCAATGGATACCGAATTACATTCAGAAGACAGCATCATGGCTGCTATGGATAAATTGGTTCCAATGAGTTCAGCACCGGGTAAATATTTACCAATGCCATATGCCGTTCCCGAAATGTTCAACATAAGTGAAGAAAATCCTTTCCACGATGTTCGGCCATTGGTTTATTCAATAGCTCCCTGGCTTTCGGCAGTAACGAATCTGGGATTACATCGTTTGCCCTTTGGTATTGCCGCTCGCGGCACAAAATATTTAGAACAACTGGAAAATTACGAATACAAAGGAGCTTTAATCGATGTGCATTTTGATGGAAGTGGCTCAATTGCCAACCTAACACTAAATGGGAAGTCCATTAAACATTCGCTTCAAATACCCGAAAACATGCTTATTTCTGGCGATAATTCGTTAACGGTTTCGATGCAAAACAATGCCCTAACTAAAAATTCATTAGTTGCTTCAACAGTGCAACTTAAAGCCATCTCAGAGAATGAAACCAAAGTAGTTTTTGACATACAAGCTTACGGTAAAAACGTTCTCACTTTTAAAAACCTTTCGAAAAAGATAAAAATTAATTCGGCAAATGGAAAACGAGTTAAAGTTGACAAATCGGTGTTGAATGGATTCACCTATTTCGAATTCGTTGGTAAAGGCAATTTCTTTATCGAAATGCAATAATTTTAGAAATGGCTATTCTAAAATTATTAAAAGAACCTGCCAATAAAAAATTCGTCTCGGAAGTAATACGAACAAACAACTCATTTACTTCACCATAGCATGAACACAAACAATTCATTTAATTAAGAACTCTATATTTCCCTATTAAAAAAATATATTAGCTAACCATTATTTGAAAATAGAGAACGCCTTTAATTGGTCATAGGTTTATGTTTGCTGTATCAGATGTAAATTCAGAAAAACAAAACGCAATGACGATTAAAGGATATTTTCAAACTCTACTTCAAGTTTTCACAGTTCTTCTATTCATTCAGACAACTGTATTAACGGGTTTTTCCCAAAATAACACTTCAATAATTCAGCGGAATTCAAAAGGAGAATTAACCGAGACCTATTCAAGCCAAATGACTGCCAGAAGTGGAATAGCAATTGGTGGAATCGGAACCGGCTCAATTGAATTGAGAAAAGATGGAAGGTTTTACAATTGGTCTATCTTCAACAATTGGCCAAAAGAAACCGGAACAGAATTCATATTACCATCCAACCAAGAAGAAGACCCAATGGCCTCCCTTTTATTTTTCAAGGTTCGCTATCAGGTTGAGAATGAAGAACCAAAAATGAAATTACTTCAAATCAACAATGGCCTTAATGATGGAACAATCACCGGAATGACTTACTATTTCCCTTGGATGGAACAAATAAGTACCATTGAATATTCAGCAAGATTTCCATTTACTACATTGAAATTTACTGATCCCGATATGCCCTTTGATATTTATTTGGAAGCCTATTCCCCTTTCATTCCCTACGATATAAAAAACTCTTCGTTACCTGTTGCTTATTTCGATTTCAGAATTGAATCAAAAACTGAAAAAAAGGTTGATGTAATGCTTATTGCATCGCAAAGCAACACCGTTGCTTACGACAATCAGGACAGATACTATATTACCGATGTAATAAAAAATGATGAAATGCTTGCTTTAAATATGACCGTCGGAAACGTTGATTCAACAGCAGGTTCTTATGGCCAGTTATGCCTTTCATCGCTCAGTAAAGAATCAACGTACTACGGAGGATGGAGTGGCCGGCACCCCTATTACGAATATGTAATTCGAAATAATAAATTACCCAACATTGACGATACTGATGGAACTAAAAGTATTTTAGAAACATATGATGAAGTACCGGAGTGGATGCCAAAAACCAATGGCAGAAATATGATTGATAAAAAAACAGGTAAAAAAACAGCCTATCGTTCAGAAAAAGAAGCATCAATAATAACTACTTGTTACGGTTCTGTTGCAATTTCAAAAACACTGAATGGCAAATCGGATGCCTTTGATCATACCTTTACAATGGCCTGGAATTTCCCCAACAAATACGCATCCGTTAAATGGCGTCAAACAACAGATATTAACGAAGGTAATTATTACAGCAATTTTTTTAACACTGCAACAGAAGTTGCTGTATACGCAGCAAAAAACCATGATCATTTAAAAGGAAAGTCTAAAAAATTCATGGATGATTTTTTTAACAGCACTATGGATACGTACGCTTTAGAACAAATCAACTCCCAATTAAACACCTTTATTACAAGCGGCAGACTGGTAAAAGACGGATATTTTGGTGTTCTGGAGGGGCTAGGCCCAAATCATTCGTGGGGACCTATTGCAACAATAGATGTTTCTCTTTACGGTTCAGTTCCAATTATTGCTCTTTTCCCTGAGTTGCAAAAATCAATGATGAGAGCACATAAAAATGTACAGGCCGATGACGGTAGAATCAATCACGGATTATTCAAAAACTTTCACATGGGTGAAGATGAAACATGGAACGTATCAGACAGGATTGATTTGCCTGGCCAATACATTACGATGATAGCCAGAGATTTTTTATGGAGCAACGATAAAGAATACCTAAAAGAAATGTACCCTTCTGTCTTAAAGGTTTTTAACTATGTTTTAACCAGCTTGGATAAAAACGGCGACATGATGCCAGACATGGAAGGACACAGAAGCAGTTACGACAATTTCCCAATGTATGGCATGGCATCTTATATTCAAAGCCAATGGTTATGTGCAATGGCCAGCCTTGCTGTATTATCTGAAGAAATGAACGATAAAGCTACCATGAAAAAGGCAAAAGCCATTTTTGACAAAGGATCAAAACTTATGGATGAGCATTTATGGAACGGAAAATACTACAAATTGTATAACGACTTTGATGGAACCATGGGTATAAACAATGCCGATGAAGGTTGTTTGACCGATCAAATCATAGGACAATGGGCAGCCAATCAAAGTGGTTTGGGATATCTTTTCAATCAGAAACATATCAGCACAGCTCTTGATAACATCCGTGCCATGTCGTTTAAAGATGGTTATGGCCTTAGAAATGCCAGTTGGCCTAAAACTGAATTCCTTGCTGATATTCCGGCCGATATGTGGGTAGATCAGGGAAATACCTATTGGACCGGTGTGGAACTAGCTTTTGCTTCTTTCCTTATCGATGAAGGAAAAACCAAGGAAGGACTAGAACTGGTTAAAGCGGTAGATGATCGCTATCGTAAGGCAGGCCTATATTTTGACCATCAGGAATTCGGGGGACACTATTACCGCCCAATGTCTGCATGGTCAGTACTCAATTCCATGCTCGGTTTTAGTATCAACAAAAGCAAACTCAATTTTGCTCCAAAGTACGAACAAGATGCCTTCCAGCAATTTTTTGCTACACCATCGGGCTATGGGCATTACATCTCGAACAACGAAGGAATTGAAATTAAATGTTCTGATGGAGAATTCAACTTCGACCAACTCAGTATTAACGATAAAAATCAATCAATTAGCAAAGTCGAAATTGACGGAAAAGCAGTTAATGCAAAAATTAAAGCCAACAATGGTCTTTATCAAATAAAATTTGGCAAAAACATTTCAATAAAAGAAGGACAATCAATTGTTCTGAAATAACATTCAATTCACAAAACACTGACGATGAATAACAGGACACTAAGAATCATATTATTTGCAATATTTTGGCTGGTCATATTTTCACCATCTTTTGCTTCCGAGATCGTTGAAATTAAACCATTAACAAACAAAATCATCGTGATACACTTTGATGATGGGAAAGTAATCTATCCAAATGATCTGCAGGTTGATCGCTTAGATTTGGCAAGTAGCATGAATCCGTTGAGCTACACCATTTCAAGTACAGATGATGTGCGTTTTTCGGTTTCGGAAAATCCCACACAAGTTAATCGTAAAACAAAAGGAACCGAATATGTTTCAAACAGTGGCGTTGTTTGGCCAAACGGATCTGCCGACCCTCGCAGTAAACCATGGGCATCGGAACATTGGCTATACCTTGAACTGGACAAAGTCATGCAAAAGGGTAAGACCTACACCATCGAAACCGGTAGTTTGGCTAAAAATGGGTCAAAATGGGTAATCAATTTCGACGAAAAAAACTACCAAAGCGATGCAATTCACTTGAATACCTTAGGATTTGCATCAGATGCACCAAAATATGGATACATCTACCACTGGGCAGGAGATCGTGGAAATGTTGATTTAGAAGCATACGAAAACGCAACTTTTTCAATTTACAATTTGAAAAACCTGAAAAAATCGGTCAAAACCGGCACCATACAGTTTCGTAAACCTTTTGACAATCCTGAAACGGATAAAGAAAAAGATACTCCCAATAAAAATTTTCTGGGTGCCGATGTATATGATTGTAATTTTACAGATTTAAAAGAAGAAGGAAATTACATATTGGTTGTAGAAGGAATAGGTTCCTCTTACCCTTTTAAAATTGGAAAGGATCCTGTTTGGGATGCCTACTATCATACTGCACGTGGTTTATACCATCAACGAAGCGGTATCAGATTGGCTCCTCCATATACGGCTGATGATTACATTCGTCCTGTCACTCAAAATCCGAAAGTGACCAGCGACGATGGTATTTCATACAAAGGCAAACAGTTCTATTCACAAATGCCCTACATGGAATGGTCTGACGATAATTCAGCAAGCGGTAATGCTCTGGAAATAATTGAATCGGCCAAAGACTACCCTATTGAAGTTGCAGGATGGTACCACGATGCAGGTGATTGGGATGGATATTATACACACCAACGTATTCCCATCTTATTAATGACCACTTTTGAATATGTGCCGGAATGTTTTGGCGATGATGAACTGAACATTCCTGAAAGCGGCAATGGAATTCCCGACCTTATTGACGAGGCTTCATGGTTAATTAAATTTAACTACCGCCTTCGAAAAGAATTGCTGGAAAAAGGTTATTGTGATGGTGGTGTTGGGGGTGCGCGTGTTTGCAGCGATATCTACAGCAGTGTTGATGAAAATACTGAACACAATGATGGTCCGTCGTGGCAAGAAAAACGCCGATTGGTAGTTTCTCAGGCCGATGCCTTTATGACCTATTTTTATGCAGGACAAGCAGCACAATTTGCTATGATACTGAAGAAACTGGGGGAAAACCCCAATGCCTGGCCCGTTGAACTCTTGGATGCCGTTGAGTTTAAAGACATGAGCTACGACACCGTCGATTGGGTGAAAGAAGCTGAAGAAGCCTTTGCATGGGCAGTCGCTGAAAAAAACCAACCAAAATCCAACAACAACTATTCCAACGAATTGTCAGCTTATCGTAGTTATGCCGCTGCGAATCTATACCGTATCACCGGTAAAAAAATGTACCATGACATTGCAAAAAATGATCTAAACTACAAGATCCCTTCCGGCACTTTTGTTAACGATGCCTACTGGGGTTTGTATTCCTATTTATTGGCCGACAATTTTGATGTCGATCAGGAACTAAAGAAAAAGTTAGAAAAAGAAATGCTCGACATTGCTGACATTAAAGGCGCTGACAGAGCAAATGACCGTGCGTGCCGATGGGGAAATATTTGGGATTACCCCATGTTGGTCGGACAAGGAAGTACGCCGACTATGTTCTCAAATGTTGTTGCTTATAGCTACACTGGCGATAAAAAATATTACAACACCATTCATACCACTGCCGATTATTACTTAGGCGGTAATCCATTGCATACCACATGGATTACAGGTGTCGGCCCCCGTGGTTTACATGCCGTATTTCACCTTGACTCCCGACACATATATGATGACTGGAAAACTTATCCTGGTCAAATACCATATGGTCCTTGGTCTTTGGAATATGGATATACACCCTATTATTGGGAAATGGATGGCGATACAGTGGATGGCGGAAACGGGCCTTGGCATCATGCCTGGTGGAATTTTTCAACTTATCCCGACCTTCAACAATGGCCCGGACATGAGAGGCTTTCCAATAACATTCACTCACCAATGTCAATGGAATTTACCATACATCAAAACACCGTTCACGCAGCATTATCATATGGATTCGTAAATTCAAGAGCCTATAAAAATGCGAATTCAGCTCATAGAATAAAATCAATTCAACTGAACAAAAAAACGCTGGAATTAAACGACAATAAATATGCTGAAATTTTATTTCCTACACTGAATATTGACAATGCTACATTTAGTCTTTTGAAATGGAAATCATCCAATGAAGAAATAGCCAGAGTTGATAGTTATGGCAGGGTTACAGCAATTGGAAATGGAATTTGTAAAATAAGCTGTTCAAGCTTTGATGGAAGTGTCAAAGCCATTTGCAAAGTAAAAACTTATAAAATCAAATCAAACAATTAATACCTAACTGAATTACCATGAAAAATTACTCTTTTCTGAAATCATGTATTTTGTTGGTCCTTGTATTAGCAATTACTTCTTCAAAATTAAATGCTTCTGAGGTTGTAGAAGTAACTGCTTTAACAAAAAATATAATTCTGGTTCATTTTGACGATGGCACAGTAGATTATAGCACCAACAAATTAATTGTAGAATCGCTGAATATTGAAACGGCAACATTAGTATCAAATTACACGATAAAAAGTGTAGATGATGCGAATTACACTTTGGCTCTAGAGCCTAACGCAATCAGCAGAAAATCTAAAGGAACTGAATTTCAATCGGCATATGGTAATGCCTTGGCCAAACCCTGGGCATCGGAACACTTCATTTATATATCGCTTCCAATGGAATTAGCATCCGGCAAAACATATACTTTAACTACAGGGGAAATTGCAACCAATGGAAATGAATGGAATTTGGTTTTTGACGAAAAAACCAGTCGAAGCGAAGCTATTCACGTGAATACATTAGGTTATGGAATTGATGCACCCAAATATGGTTACATTTACCAATGGATGGGAGAAAGCGGCGGCCTCGACTTAAGCGAATTCGCTGATGCCGGTTTTGCCATTTACAATACAGCAGATCTTGAAAATCCGGTAAAACAGGGTACGATTAAATTTAGAAAAGCTGCCGATAATGAAGAAACAGGTCAACAAAACGACACCCCAAATCGCAATTTTTTAGGCGCAGAGGTCTACGAATGTGACTTTACAGATGTTACAAGTTCTGGTAATTATATTTTGGTTGTTGATGGAATAGGTTGTTCCTATCCTTTTAAAATTGGGGAAGATCCAATATGGGAAGCCTACTACAATACGGCTCGTAGTTTGTATCACCAACGCAGTGGAATACGTTTAGCACCACCTTACACTGCTTCTGACTATATTCGGCCGGTTACGCAAAACCCAAAAGTTACAAGTGACGATGGGGTATCTTATAAAGGGAAACAATTCTATTCCGACTTTTCATTTATGGATTGGGCCAATAGAGACAATGGATCAGGTACAATAGCTGAGATTAATTCAGCCGCCGAGGGTAAACCTCTTGAGGTTGCAGGATGGTATCACGATGCCGGTGATTGGGATGCCTATGCCCACCATCAGAAAATTCCAATTCAATTGATGACGACTTATGAATATGTACCCGAAAGATTTGGTGACAACGAATTGAATATTCCGGAAAGTGGAAACGGTGTCCCCGATCTTGTAGATGAAGCTTCATGGTTAATAAAATTCAATTATCGCTTAAGAAAAGAACTCATGGAACGTGGCTACTCCGACGGTGGAGTTGGTGGTGCAAGAGTATGTTCAGATACCTATACTTCTATCGATGGTAATTCTGAAACAAATAAACCATCATGGAAAGAAACCAGAAGAATGGTTGTAACACAAGCCGATGCTTTTATGACCTATTACTATGCAGGTCAGGCAGCTCAGTTTGCCATTATCCTTCAAAACTTAGGAAAAGACGCTTCCAAATGGCCTGTTGAAATGCTTGATGCAGTAGAGTTTGCAGACATGAGCTATGACATGGTCAATTGGATCGATGAAGCCGAAGCTGCATTTGCCTGGGCTTCGGCTGAAGATAACCAACCACATTCTGGAAATAATTATGACAGTCCTTTAGCTGCCTACCGCGCTTATGCTGCAACCAATCTTTATCGCTTAACAGGTAAAAAATCGTATCATCAGGTAGCCAAAGAGGATCTTCAGGAATTTGCAAGCAGCTCAAACCTCGACGATGATGAAGGATGGGGGGTGTATTCTTATGTGCTGGCCAACAATTACGATGTTGATATTGCCCTTCAAAATCAATTAAAAAATGCAATAATAAATACTGCGAAATCCCGTCTTACAGATAGTGCAGATAAAAGGGCTTGTCGTTGGGGAAATCTTTGGATGTTTCCGATGGTTGTTGGCCATGCAACAACTCCTTTTACATTTAACAGTGTTTTGGCCTATGGCTTAACAAAACAAGATATTTATGAAGATGTTGCTCAAACTACGGTTGATTACTTTCTAGGAACCAATCCGAACCATTCAACCAATATGTCTGGTGTTGGTCCAAGAGGATTGCATGCGGTCTTTCATTTAGATTCACGTTATATATATAACGACTGGAAAACCTATCCCGGGCAAATCCCATATGGCCCTCATGCCTATGAAGAAAAGGGCGACAACATTGTAATGCGCGAAATTGATGGAATGGAAATTTTTGGTGGAACAGGCTCATGGCATTACGCCTGGGGGTGTTTCTCGAAATACCCTCATCCCTCAACTTGGCCTGGTCACGAAATGTTTGATTACAACATCCAGGCACCTCAATCCATGGAATTTACAATTCACCAAAACTCTGTAAATGCAGCCATTAGTTATGGTTTTGTAAACGGGCGTAAATACAACAATTCAAGTTCGACAAAATCAGTTGGCGAAATCACTTTAAGTACCGAAACACTTTCGTTTGATTATAAAAAACAAACCAAATCGTTGACCGCACTGGTTGATACCGATGATGCCACATTTCCACAACTGATTTGGGCATCTTCAAACGAAGCTGTTGCATACGTAACCAATACCGGATTAGTAACGGGACTGTCAGATGGCACAACAACAATTACATGTTCGACTCAGGATGGAAGTGTATCAGCAAGCTGCATGGTTACCAATGAAGCAATTGCCAATGTGCCGGTTGAAGCCATAGTTGCTACACCAAACGCTATTGTAATTGACAAAGGGCAAACAGCAAAAGTCTCCATTTCAGTATTACCCGATTCAGCTTCAGTTTCTACTTACACTTTTGTCTCAGCTGACGAAACAATTGCTGAAGTTATTCAAGGAATTGCTTATGGACGTGAAGCCGGCACTACTGAAATCATTGTTATTTCTGATGCCGATGCAACAATCAGCGATACGATAACAATCACAGTTAATAATCCGGATAGATTTGTACTGGCCGATTTTGATCATGTTATACCATCAACTGATGCCTCACCTGATTCTTCCCAAATGTTTGCTCCCAATGGTGGTATTTTAAATTTACAGGCAGCTAATCCACTTGTTAACTCGAACAACTCATCTTCAAAGGTAGTACAATACAATCGGCCGGAAGGTGGATGGATGTTAATTGGATTTACTCCTCCGGGAAATGCAGAAATTAAAATGTGCATGTACAAGGAACTAAGATTCCAATATTATGGTGCAGATTTAAACCGATTCTGGGTAAGATTCACAGATGAAAATGGCGTTGAAACAGCGTATTGGATCGACGTTGTTGGCGCCAATGAATGGCAAACAGTTTCTGTTCAAATGCCTTCGCAAGGTAAAATGGTGAATATTATCATTTTTGTAGACCCTGAAGAAAGTACAGCTTCAACCTCTTATTTCGACAATTTTGTGCTGATTGCTGATGAGAATCCCAATTGTGAAGAAATAGTTGAACCATTTCTGGTTGATTTTGAAGATTACAATTTAGATTGGTCTGCAGGTTATGGCGCTTATGCCTGGTCATCAGCTGAAGTTGGGAAAGTGGATAATCCCAAAACTGAGGCAACAAATGAATCCGGTAGTGCCTTATCATGGAAGAAAGATGGAACAGCTCCCTGGGCTGGTTTTGGTTTGGTTTTCCCGGAAACAAAAATTCCTTCGGGATCAACAATATCTTTTCAGACCTATTCAGAAACAGCTATTGATAACGTATTTATAAAAGCACAATATTTAGACCCTGCTGAGGAAGAAGCTGAAGTCAACATTCAGGATTTAAACCTTACTCCGGGTTATTGGAATACTGTTGTTGTGCCAGCATCTGATTTGAGTGCTTCAATTACAAATATGGACAGAATGGTATTCCAACCTGAAGGGGGAAAAAGCAATGCATTCACATTTTATTTGGACAATATCATTATTGATCCGATGATGGTTTATCCTGACAATATTAATATAAGTGGGAAGAATGAAATTGAGAAAAACAAAACACTTCAACTATCTGCAAGTATTTCACCAGCAGAGGCCGCAAATAAGTCAATTATTTGGAAGAGTAGCAATGAAAATATTGCCACTGTTTCTGAAACCGGACTGATTGAAGCATTAGCTGAAGGTGAAACAACAATTACTGCAATTGCTGCCGGCAACGCAAAAGTAATCGCCACTAAAAAGATTACGGTTACCAGAAAAGTTGGCGTTAATAATTTTGAAACAAATTCATTCAAAGTATATCCAAACCCGACCAAGGAATTCATAACCGTTGAATGCAACAACGAAATTGAAAAAGTTGAACTCTATAACTTATCAGGAAAGTTGATCCAACGTTTTGATGGCAAACTTCAAAACAAAATTTCGATACAACTTAATAACATTCAAGCCGGTAGTTATCTTATTCAAATTCATAGTAGTCAAAATAGCTTGAATAGTTTATTGATCGTTCAATAAACTAGAATCAATTTTAGGATTAGCTGTCTGTTTTAGGCAGCTATCCTATTTTTCAATAGTTCTAATATTGATTTAGTCTTACAGAAAAACAGGCATGTAAATTTTATAAAATGAAAAAATGCATACTACTAACTTTGATAATAGTGCTATCCTCTCAAACCGATTTGTTTTCTAAATCAGGAGATATGCTACCCCAATTCCCATCGTTCGATTTGGAAACCATTCCCTTTAGTCGGGCGGAATCATTTTATAAAATAGGGAAAGTATATGACGACTCATTGGGCGAATTGGCAATAACAACTGCACTTAACGGCGCAATCACCTACCGCTGGGACAGCAATCCTGCCTGGTCAGCCGATTTTTTCCGCATTCATCTCTATCAAAATGGGAAACGTGTACTTCACTCAACCAATGTTACTCCCTGGGAATTGACACTCATCCCTAATTCCGGAGTTGGAGAAGTTCGAATTACTTTCTCGGGAACAGAACGTTTCCTTTTTCTAACAAAAGATGTTGAAATCCATTTGGTTTCTTATAGAGATCCCAAAGCTCTATTTAAGCAACCCAATGGTGAAATGGGCTTTGTACTCATGCATGCTCAGGCAATGGCACAATTAAAAGCTACAGAAAATGGTAACATTCAACAAGAAGGAACACATTTTATTCTGAATTCTGAGGACAAAACCAAATCTTCAGAAATGGCACTTTGGTTGCCACGATACGAAAAAAAATGGGGAAAGTATCTACCCAACTATCTGGCAGAAATGAAGCAATTAAAAACTGAAGTAGATACCTGGATGGCAAAAAAACCACACATGCCTGAACGTTTTGAAAATACAGGAAATTTAGCCTGGTATTTAATGTGGGATTTAATTATTCCTCCGTACAACAACTTTAGTCGTAAAGGAATATTAATGAGTAAAAGAGCCATGAACCAAATTTGGGCATGGGACAACTGCATTAATGCTGTTTCCATTGCCAGTGGTGACCCAGATTTAGCATGGAATCAATTACTGATGTTTTTCGACAAACAAACAGATACGGGAATGATTCCTGATCCGATAAACGACTACAAACAACAGTACGGATTTACAAAACCCCCTATTTATGGATGGGCTGTAATGAAATTAGTCAAAATATTAGGCGAAAAAGCATCCTTGCCTTACGTTGAACAGCTCTACGCTCCAATGGCGAAATACACCGAATGGTGGTTTAACTTCAGAGACGCCGATGAAAACAAACTATGTGAATATTTAGATGGTTGTGATTCAGGTTGGGATAACTCCACCGTTTACGACCAAGGCTACCCAGTTGAGGGACCTGATTTAGCCGCCCACTTATCGATTCAAATGCAAGGTTTAGCTCAAATGGCTACCATGCTAGGCAAAGATAAAGAGGCCAAAGAATGGAGCAAGCGCTCGCAAGAACAAATCGACTTAATGATAAAGCGCTGCAAAACAGCTGACAACAAACTTCTTTCTCCAATTAGAGGAAATGAACTGAGCACTGTAAAAGAAACTGAATCATTAATCAATTACATTCCATTAGAACTTGGTAACCGCTTGCCCAAAGACGTACAAAAAGCTTTAATTGAAGACATAAAACCAGGCGGAAAATTTATGACTCCGTATAGTTTGGCAACTCAAAATCCTAAGGACGAAAAATATTCCGTTGATGGTTATTGGAGAGGTCCAATTTGGTCTCCTTCTTCCCTCCTAATATTTGATGGCTTACAGAAAGCAGGTGAAGATGAAATAGCAGCGGAAATCGCCGAACGTTTTTGTAATTTATGTGCGATTGACAATGGTTTTTATGAGAATTACAATGCCCTTACCGGAGAAGGTTTGCGCGACAAAGGATACTCATGGACGGCTGCAGGTTTTTTAATTATGGCACAGTGTTTAAATGAATATGAAACAAGAAAATAGACAATCATGAAGAAAATATTATCAAGTACATTATTTCTTATTTGTAGCTTAGTTATACAAGCACAACTGTTGAACCCTGAATTAAAATTAACAGGCGATCTTTCTGATTTCAAAACTAGTTTTGAGAAAATTGAGCATAATGAAAACATTTCAATTTATAAATTAAACCTTAAGGCTAATCAACCAACACAAATTCCTCCATTTAGTATTGAATTCAGAATTCCTTCCATCGACATTGAATCGATTTGGAATACTGAATTTACCACGCAAGGTCAGAAATACAATTTCACCTATTATTCTCGTCTGGGAGCAAATGCTCCAATCATTAGTTTCATTAACAACGAAGACCAGAACCGTTTCTCACTTGCGACAAGCGATTTAGTGAACACTTCGGTTTTTAGTCATAAAATAGACGAGCATTATAATTATTTCGATGTTGAAATACAATTTTTCACAGAAAAGCCGGCCGTTGAGAAAAAAACGGAATACGAACTTTTTATTCGTGTTGATAACGGTAGTCATACACTTTCGAAAACACTCGCCGACATCAACCAATGGTGGGAAGACGAAAAATTCATCGAGCCACAAGTGGCACCGAAAGCCGCAACCGACCCCATTTATTCAACCTGGTACGCTTTTCATGAAAACATGGAAACCGAAGAGTTGTTGAAAGAGTGCAGATTGGCGGCAGAATTGGGTTACAAAACAGTAATCATTGATGATGGCTGGAGTACTACAGCTGAAATACGTAACGGACAGCCAAGTTTTGCTTTTGCAGGTGACTATGAAGTGGAAAGTTTCGATAAAGACATGAAGTCGCTTATCGATTCAATACATGCTTTAGGAATGAAAGCAATGGTTTGGTTTTGCGGATCATTTGTTGGCGAAAACTCAGAAGCTTATCAGAAATTTAAAAACAAAACAATACGGCAATCAAGCTGGGGTGGATTTTATAATGTCGATATTCGATATCCCGAAGTACGCGAACATTTCATTCAAAAATTTGAAGATGCCTTTACCGATTGGGGTATTGACGGTATTAAAGTTGATTTTTTATCTCAATTCTATTTTGATGCAGAAAATTCCAGAACAGCCCAAGATGGACGGGACTATGCATCTTTAGATGAGGCCATGCTAAGATACATGGAGGACATGCACAACACCATAACTAAAATTAAACCTGATGCTCTTGTCGAATTTCGTCAGGCCTACTCCACCCCAACCATGCGCAAATACGGCAATTTGTTTCGAGCCATCGATTGTGCCAACATGGAAGTGGTAAATCGTTATTACGTTACTAAACTTCGAATGGTTTCTGGTTCAACGCCCATTACATCCGATATGTTTACATGGCATTATGATGAACCAGTTGAAAGTGCAGCCATGCAGTTGCTAAATGTTATCTTTTCAGTTCCACAGCTTTCGGTGAAAATTGACTCCATTACTTCCGATCAAAAAGAAATGGTTCGCTTTTACACCAGATTCTATAACGAAAACAAAAACACACTCCTATTTGGCGAGTTTGAAGCAAAAGGTCACTTGGCAGAATATCCATTAATCAGTAGTACTTTAAATGGAAAAAAAATCATTGGCATTTATGACGATTTGGTAGTAACTTCTTCCATTGAAAAGGAATTGTACCTGATTAATGCTAAAAATTCGAAACAGCTTGTATTCAACCTAATTGAAACTATTGAAGGTAAGATTAAGGTTCAGATTTTTAATTGCAAAGGTGAATTGGTGAGTGAAAACGACTACTCAAATATGAATAAAGGACTTCACCAATTTGATGTGCCTTCTGCCGGTTTGATTAAAATAAGGAACTCCTCGGGATTACAAAAATAAACGAGTAAATCAGGTCTTGGATCAGGTCTGCAAAATAGAAGAACTTTTTTGAAAAATAGTAAACTCTATTGGAACGCTTATTCGATAGGTTTGTATTATCAAGTTATTTTTTACTAACAATAAATAAGAAAACAGTCTAATTATTTATAAACATAAAAAAACCTAAAATGAAAAAAATCTATCAATTTAAAATGAATAAAATATGCGAGTCAAGAATTGATAATTGTTTTATACAATTCAATTCATCAAACAATTTTAAAAATTAAATTAACCATAATCCACATTTATCTAAACAACTTTCAAAATCCAATGATATGATGGATAAAAAGAATAGAATTCGTCTTAAACTTATGAGCATATTTTTAATTTGCTTTATGTTTATGTCAACTTTTGCCATAGGGCAAAAAACGATAACTGGAAAAGTGACCGACTCAAACGATAAATCACCGTTGGTTGGAGTTACCGTTGTTGTTAAAGGGACAACAAATGGTACTGTCACAAACATTGATGGTTATTATTCATTAAAAGCTGAAAGTAACAGCGATGTGCTGGTATACAGCTATATTGGATATACAACAAAAGAAGTTACCATTAACAATCAGAGCACAATTGATATTTTACTCGCTGCCGACAATATGCAGGTAGGTGAAGTAGTAATTGTAGGTTATGGTTCGCAAAAGAAAGAGAATCTGACCGGTGCGGTTAGTATGGTAACAGCTGAAGACCTTGAAAAAAGTAATTCAAGTGATGTTGCTCGTGCCCTACAAGGCAGAGCTTCTGGTGTTAGCATTATGTCCACATCTGGTCGTCCAGGTAGTACCATGAACATACGTGTTCGCGGTGTTGGTTCAATTGCAAACAACGCACAACCGCTGGTTATTATCGATGGAGTAAATACCAGTACCGGAGCTTTAAATAACTTAAACCCAAATGACATTGAGTCCATTTCGATTCTTAAGGATGCGGCATCGGCAGCCATATACGGTGCTCAATCATCAAACGGTGTTATTTTAGTTCGAACCAAAAAAGGAAAAGCCGGAGCTCCCAAAATGCAGTTCAGTGTAAAAATGGGACTTTCTCAATTGCCTAAACGTATGGAAATAATGAACTCCGAAGAGTACATTGACTTTTATACAAAAGCATACGATTCGCACAACAAAAGATATGTTAACCCTGGCTTACAACGCTATTTACCCATTGCCTATGGTGACTCTGCCCGTGCAGCTTTTGGCAATGCCGATACCGATTGGCAAAACTTAATAACCAACGAGCAAGCCTGGAGCCAAAACTACTATATGGGTATTTCCGGAGGTACAGATAAAGCAACTTATAATATCTCGGCCAACTACATCAATGAGAAAGGTGTTTTAATTACCACCTTTAGAGATTTGGTCAACTTCAGGGTTAATACCAGTATAAAAATAAACGATTTCATCACCTTTGGAGAAAACTTTGCATTTAATGTAAATAATTCACAACAAGAAGGTACAGGAAATGCATGGCGCCACGCAGCAATTAGCTCCCCCATAATGCCCGTTTACGACGCAAATGCTTTAAAAGGATTTATGGGTCCAGTCTTAGGTAGTTTACCCGCAGGACAAAACGATGTTACAAATCCTTATGCTGAATTATTGTTAAACGAAGACACACAGGAAGGTTTTGGCGTTATTGGTGATGCCTATTTGGAAATCAAACTAATTAAAGGTTTAAAATACCGTTCCAATCTTGCCATTAACTATTCTGCTTCCAATAGAACCCAATGGACACCCAAATATGACTTGGGAGTACGAAGCGTTGCAATCTCTTCCCTGGCTGAGAACATGAGTATGTTTCGCCATATTCAGTTCGATAATACCTTAAACTATACCAATAATTTTGGAGCACATAATATTTCAATATTGGCTGGTCATTCGGTAATTGATGATTTTGCAGAAAACCTTACTGGAAGTGGTTCTGACTTTACTTGGGAATCACTTCAAACGGTACAAAACGGTAACCCAGATAACAATACTTCAACCCAGTATAAAACACCATTACGGTTACAGTCATTCTTTGCCAGAGCAACCTACGATTATGCCGGTAAATACCTACTACAATTGGTTATGCGCCGCGATGGTTCGTCACGTTTTGGTGCTTCGCGTCGATACGGTAATTTCCCATCGGCTTCAGCCGGATGGAAAATCAATGAAGACCTGATGCAAAATATTGATGAAATTGATCTATTGAAAATACGTGTTGGTTATGGCTTAACAGGTGCTCTACCGGACGGTAACTTCTTATACGATGGTCAAATTTCAACCTATAACGATCATGTGTACACCTTGGGGGCAAGCAACCGTGCAGTTTATGGTGCAGCACCATTCTACAATTATGGTTCACCAACCATTAGTTGGGAAACGGCCAAAATGTCCAACATTGGAATCGATTTAAATGCCTTCAACAATAAAATTCAATTCTCGGGTGAATACTATCTTAAAAAGATTGAAGACTTGTTATCATCTTTGCCTTTGCAAGCAATTTATGGCTTATCGGAAGACGCAGCACCTCCTACGGTTAACATTGGCAATATTGAGAATAAAGGATTTGAATTCAACCTTACTTACAATAACCGTGAAGGGAAATTGAAATACTCCATTAATGCCAACTTAACCACCGTCAAAAACCAGGTAACCTATCTTGTAGAGGATGAACAGTTCAGCAGCAATGGTTTTGCAATGGCTAAGATGGGACACTCCGTAGGTTCTTACTTTGGATATGTTGCTGAAAGAATTTTAACCGAAGAAGATTTCCTACATGATGAAACCACTGGTGAATTAATTATTTCTAGCGGTGGAGCATATACCTCTTTGGTACCAGATCAAGAAGCATTTACAGGACCAGGAGATATCAAATTTAAAGATTTGAATGATGATGGAAAAATCACTACCCTTGACCAAACCATTATAGGTAAAATTATACCCGATTTCACCTATGGCATGAACATGGATTTTGAATATAAAAATTTCGATTTAAACATTTTCTTTCAGGGAGTACAAAATGTAGATATGTACAACCAATACATGTCCTCTGCTGCAATGTCGACAGGTGATGCAACATCACACGACTGGAATAAACTAAAAATTGCCGGTGACTATTGGACTCAAGACAATCAAGTTGAAGGCAGAACAGGTATATCCTTAACTGACAACAACGATAACGACAGATTATCATCCTGGTGGATTGAAGATGCATCTTTCTTGCGACTGAAAACTTTGCAACTGGGATATACTTTACCACAATCGGTTCTTTCCGAAATTGGAATTGGATATGCTCGTATCTACATAGGAGGTGAAAACCTGCTAACCTTTACGAACTATACAGGTTACGATCCCGAAATTTCCAATGTTTCGCCACTTTCAGGTGTAAGCGATAACGGAAATTACCCGGTTCCAAGAACCTTCTCATTTGGTATAAATATTAATTTCTAACCTGAAAATTTTATAAACTATGAACAGGTTTTTAAAAATCACAACAGCAATCATTTTTGTATTAACTGCATTTGGATGTTCTGAAGAATTTCTGGAAGTAGACAACGAAAATAATATTAGTGAAAATAGTTTCTACAAAACCAACAGCGATTTTGAGGACTTAACCATCACAGCCTATTGTCCTCTCGCATATAGCAACTTATTTGCTCAAGAAATGCAAACTTTTGGATTCGCAATTGACGACAGAATTTTACACGAAAGATCCGATTGGGATCAATTACAGTACAATTCAACCAGTGGAGAAATTACAAATATTTTCATTGGATTATATACTGGAATTTTTAGAACAAACCTCTTTTTAGAAAAAATAAATGATGATATCGTTTTTTTAGATCCTGAAAGAAGAAACACCATGACTGGTGAGATTTATTTCTTAAGAGGCTTATATTATTTTTATGTTGCCGATTGGTTTGAAGTAGGACCACTTTTAACTGAAACAGCAAAAGATCCTATGCAAGGACAACCCAATTCAACACAAAAGGCTATATATGCTCAGGTTGAAAGCGATTTATTAATGGCAATAGAACTGCTACCTGAAACTTGGGACGATAATGATTTGGGCAGAGTAACCAAAGGTGCTGCAAAATCAATGCTTGGAAAAGCCTATTTGTACCAAGCCAAATTTAGTGAAGCAACTTCAATTTTAGGAGAAGTTATTTCGAGCGGACAGTATGCTTTAAATATGCCGAAAGGAACAGACTCAATAGATTTTGTAAATGCCTATCTTTCTAATTTCACATCCATCGATATGCCTGGTTCTGCAGATATAATGTATGATTCCGAATTTAATACTGAATCTATTTTTGAAGTGAATTTTTCACTGGCAGTTGACAATGGAACAACTGACGCAAGTCAATGGCTTCCCGGACGTCGTTCAACAGGATCATTAATAACTTGGTACAATGGATCATCTAGCATTACTAGTGGTAGTTTTGGTAACATCGCCATGGAAGACCAAGAATTCCCAAAGGAATTTGAAATTCCGGTCAACCATGCAGCAGGTTTAGCTTTTGACCCCCGATATTATGCCACCTTTATCCGCGTAGGAGATATCGTTGATTTCCGTGAAGGTTTTAAATTTTATAATAAACCATTTGAAGCAAACTATCTCAACTCAGTATTACCATCGGAAATAGGCATGAGAAAGCAACTATATCCTTACCATACTTCTGATGTTTGGTCAAACGCTCCCTTTTGCGATCCAAACAACTGGCGTTTAATTCGTTATGCCGATGTTTTACTAATGTATGCTGAAGCAGCTTTTCGTTCAGGAAGTTCTGCTGGCATAACTCCATTAGATGCACTTAATCAAGTTCGGGAACGAGTAGGAATGGAGCCTCTTTCAGCCTTAAATAAAGAAGCGATTATTCACGAACGCGACATTGAATTGGCATGTGAAAATTCACGCTTCTGGGATTTAGGTCGTTGGTTAAACGATGGTTGGATTGATTTGGCATATATCAACCAAACGCTGCCAAATTACGAAGCAAAACACGTATGCCTCCCCATTCCATTGCAAGAAATTCAGCGTCACTACGGTGTATTGAAACAAAATCCAAAATGGGAATAGTAACTTAAAAATTGAAAAATCATGAATAAAACAAGATACCTATTATCAATGCTGGCTTTCGTTTTTATTTTAGCAGCTTGTACACATGAGAAACCAGTACAAAACATTTCTATTGTTCCTGCTTCGTTAGAAATTGACGCAGGTGTACCATTAGAATTTGAGATTACCGGCGAGTATGATTTCCTTACTTTCTATAGTGGTTTAGAAGGTTCAAATTACGACGATTACCCAGATGCAAAATCAAAGGTTATTGACATACCTGAAGGTGAGTCCATTTTTTCTACTGTTTATTTGGATACCAATGGCATCGTATTATCGAAATTTATTGCCACAACTTATGGCGATTGGGGTACCGACCTTGTACAGGAAGTCATTGAATTTGAAATCAAAGTTAACGATAGAAGGACTGCACTTCAAAGCTTTAAAATGAGAGCAGACAACAAATCAATTTCGGGTGCAATTGATAATGAAAAAGGCGAAATCGTTTGTACTATTCCAGCGGGTTCGGACATTTCAAGTTCAGTTACATCAGTGAGTACGCTTGCTGCAAATGCACAGGTATTTTTGGATGGAAAGCTCTATGTTGATCGGTCGAAACTTGATTATACCAAAGACACAAAAGTCTTTACCATTATGGCAGTGGATGGTGTAACAAAACAAAATTTTACGGTTATAATTATCGAAGAATAATCAAATATTTAGCATAAAAAACAAAGGCACCTCTTCAAGGTGCTTTTGTTTTTCATGCTTATTATTCTAAATTGTACAAATATGATTTTTCAGACAGCATCCACTGCAAAATCTCAATAAAATAAAATCACATTTAATCTAAAAAAATGGACAAAAAGGGATTCGTTGGTTTATTGTTGGTTTTTTACATCATTGTGCTTACGTCTTTTCATTCCTATTCTGCAAGCATTCAATTTCAGAACCTGGGTATTGACGATGGTTTATCCCAAAGCCTGGTAAGTTCAATGGTAGAAGACGATTTGGGATTTCTTTGGTTTGGAACGCAGGAGGGGCTCAATCGTTACGATGGGTACAATTTTAAAAAATACTATGCAGGAAATAGTAACAGAAATCCATCACGTAATTGGATCAATCATTTATACAAAGATAGATCAGGTCAAATTTGGATTGTATATCAAGGAGCAGGACTGGATCGATTTGATCCTCAAAAAGAATATTTCTATAAATACGATGTTAACGAAAAACAAGCCGGTGCAATTTCCAGCACAAGTTTTAGTATCCCACACTTAAGTGAGTCTGAGCCATTTTTTGAAGATCATAAAAATAATTTATGGATTGGAACCGAAAACGGCTTAAACCTTTTCAATCGGGAAACCAACTCCTTCACCACCTTTCACCCGGAAAATTCGATCTCAAATATTCCAATTACTGCCATTAACGAAGACAACAATGGGAAACTTTGGATTGGGACAAACCATGGATTAAATATTTTAGATCCGGAAACAAAAATAATGAGACCCATTTATTCTGATCCAGGTGAAAAAAACTTTGTTAGTGATACCATTGTTACATTCATCCATATATCATCAAACAACACCATTTGGGTAGGCACCTTACACAATGGTATTTTTGTGATTGAAAATCCCTTATCAGATCAATGTAAAATAAGCAACTACCTATATCATTCAGGGAATCCGAACCTTGATCCTTCAGTTTTCAACATCTATCATGCTACCAGTGGAAAGCTAATTGTTGGAACATTAGCAGGGCCGGCTTATTTTACTTCTGATACAATTGCCAATGCACCAATTCTGTTTCCGGAACTTAAAACATTACGTTTAAATCTTATTGAAGAAGACCAAAAAAGTAACATTTGGATGGGATCACGAAATGAAGAAACAATTATTAGAATAAATGGTGACGACTATTCTGATATTACTTCATACCGATTAGGAGAAGAAAATAAATACAACCAACTGGGTCAAAGTATTTTATTTATAAAAAAGAGTAAAAACGGTCTGTTATGGGTCAGTAAACAAAAAGATGGAATCTATAAGCTTGATGTTTTTGCCAAAGAATTTAATTCAATCGATGCCAATCCAAACAAAAAAATTCATCTTTCTAATCCTGAAGTATATTCAATCTATGAAGATATGGAGAGGGAAAAGCTATACATTGGAACCCATTACCAGCTTAACGTCCTGGATAAAAAAACAAATAAAATAAAAACATTTGGTCAAACCGGTGGTACCCTAATGGGTGTTGATTACCAATATTCAAAAAATATTCCCTTTGTCCTTATTGGAGCCATGGAACCTGATAAAAAGGGTAATATTTGGATTGGATCCTTTGATTATAAAACCAGCCTTTATAATCCCGAAACCAATACTTTTCTTAACTTCCACCAGAACGATGCCAATCCTACTTCCTTTTTAATGTGGTCGCTTCGCGATATTTTGGTCACATCAACCAATCAGGTATATTTTGGAGGCACAAATCAAGGACTTTGTAAGTTACTCGAAGATGGAAAATCTTTTAAATATTATCCGGTTAATGGGGATCATACAGGGACAAATGCCGATTGGATAAACGTTCTCAAGGAAGGAAGTAATGGCAAAATTTGGATAGGAACCATTGCCAATGGATTAAACGTTTTTAATCCAACCGATGAGTCATTCGAGTATTTCACCCATAACGAAAAAGACGCAACGAGCCTGTCAGACAACAACGTAAGAAGCATTTTGGAACCTAAAATTTTTGGTGATGACATTTTATGGATTGGAACAGAAAACGGACTAAATAAATTCGACAAAAAAACCGGTACATTTCAAAACTTCATCGGTAAAAGCCAACTACTAAACATTAGTATCATTGGAATACTCGAGGATAACAAAGGACGCTTATGGATGAGTTCCAACAAAGGAATTGTCTATTTCGATCCCATCACTGAAACCTCACGTTTATACACCAAAGACGATGGTTTAATTGATACAGAGTTTAACGAAGGTGCTTATTTTAAAAACGATAAGGGTATACTTTATTTTGGAGGATTAAATGGCTTAAATTATTTCGATCCGAACGACATTACCCTAAATCCATTCGAATCGGAAAGTATTATTACAGATTTCAAATTATTTAATAAATCGGTGCTACCTGACGACTCGATCAACAATAGAGTTCTTCTCGATAAATCAATTTCTTATACCAAAACAATTACTTTAAGTCATAAAGACAAAATATTTTCTTTCGAATTTACATCGCTTCACATGGTTTCTCCCCAAAAACTTAAATTTAAGTATATGCTGGAGGGTTTCGAAAACGAGTGGAACGAAGTAGATGGAACACAACGATTTGCCAACTACACAAACATCCCAAGCGGAAAATATACCTTTAAAGTTTTAAGCTGTAATAATGATGGAAATTGGAGCAACAATCCGGCACAACTTTCCATCACGATTAAACCTCCATTTTATGAAACAAAATGGTTTATCATTTCAGTCTTTATTCTTATTGTAGGGCTTACCAATCTTTTTGTTCAACTTCGATTAAGAATGCTTCAAAGGCAAAAAGAAGAGTTACAGGAAAAAGTTGAAAAAAGAACCAAACAATTGAGTGATGTCAATTCTCAACTAAAAATACATCAAAACGAAATTATAAATCAGAATGAGCAAATTGCTGAGCAAAATAAAGATTTAAGTACTCAAAATCAATTACTGGAAATTCAGAAAGTTGAAATTCAAAATATTTCTGAAAAACTTCACGAATCACATCAAATGAAATTGAAGTTTTTTACCAATATTTCCCACGAATTTAAAACTCCACTTACCCTAATCATGGGCCCAACTGAAAAACTTCTTGAACAAAATAACTATGACGATTCAAAAGAAGTAAAGGGCTACTTAAAATTGATGCATCGAAATGAGAAACGACTTTTCCGATTGATCAATCAATTGTTGGAAATTAATCGCATCGAAGCAAGCACTTTAAAACTTTCAACAAAACTTGGTGATATTGTCTCATTCACATCCGACATTTATGAGTTGTTTATTCCAATGGCAGACAAACGGGATATCGATTTCCAATTTCATACAGATCAGGAGAGTTTTGTGACTTTGTTTGATGCCGATAAAATTGAGAAAATTTTATACAATTTATTGTCCAATGCATTTAAATTTACCCCCATCGGCAACATTTTATCTTTAACGATAGATACACAAAAAGAAATACTGGGTCAGAAAGCAATCACGTTTAAAGTTTTTAATCAAGGTAAGCCAATAGCCCCTGAATACATTGAACACATTTTTGATCGTTTTTATCAAATTTCTGAAAAATCTGATAGTGGTCAAATCAGTACCGGAATCGGTTTATCCTTATGCCACGATCTAGTTAAGGCCCACAAAGGCGAAATTGAATTGATGAGTTCCGAACAACAAGGAACCACTTTTATCATCAAAATTCCAATAAATCATCCCGATTATGAAACCCTGGAACAAAGCCTAATCCCCCAAAAAGGTGACTACTCCTTTGATTACATGAAATCGATGATTGACAATCCTGATTTTTATGAAAACGGGGAACAATCAGATGAAGATGGATTGTTACCAAAAAAACAAAAGTTACTAATTGTTGAGGACAACGATGACATGTTAAATTTTCTTGCCAATGAATTCAAACAAGAATATGATGTAATCACTGCTGTAAACGGTGAAGAAGGCATTAATCTTGCCAAAGAATATTTGCCTGATTTAATCATAAGTGATATCATGATGCCTGTCAAAGATGGTCTGGAACTGTGTAATCAGTTGAAGAATGACCAACTAACCAGTCATATTCCTATATTTTTATTGACTGCTAAATCCGAAATTGAGAATCAGATCTCCGGATTAAAAAGTAAAGCCGATGATTACATAGTAAAACCATTTAGTCCCCAGGCATTGAGACTTAAAATAGAGAATCTATTGGAAACCAGAAGTAAACTGGCCAGCAAGTTTACCAGTCAGCTCGAAGTGATTCCAGAGAACATCAACATCAGTGAAATTGACCACGGATTTCTTGAAAAGTTTGTGGCCTATGTGGAGACAAATATGAGCGATTTGGAGTTATCCGGAGATGTTATGGCCAGAGAGTTATGCATTAGCAAAGGAAATTTATACAAAAAGCTGAAATCACTAACCGGTATGACAGTGAATATTTTTATTCGAACCATCCGTTTAAAAACCGCAGCGAAATTGCTTCGAAATGGAAATTATGGCATTTCCGATGTGGCCTATTCCGTTGGATTTAGTAACCCCAAATATTTCTCAACCTGCTTTAGCGAATTATTCGGGATCTCGCCAAAAGAATATGCCAATAACAAAAAAAATGATGCAAAAGAATAAATTAGTTTTTCCTTCGAAAGCATTTACGAGGCCCGAACCCAAATGACTTCTGAATTATTCTCGATTAGCTAATATTAAAAACATATTCACAACACGCTGAAATAGCGTCACATTTGATTATTTATCAAACTTTTTCGAAAAAATAATGGAAGTCTGTTATAATTCTGATTGATATATTTACTTCAGTATTCAACTGAAATATTCTAAGGAATTATACACTTTCATGAAATGAAAAAGCACAAGAAAAAATATAAATTTTTTAAAAAAGAATTGATTCCTGAATACATTACTATAGTTGTTGTTTCAGTAGTTCTAACAACGCTACTATTTGCTTTTTTCAACTAAGAAAGTTTCAGATTTGAATATAGTAAACCTCAAAAAAAAAATACTGAACTTACTCCAAATGTACTCCGACTATTTTCGTCTTGAAAATTCTAAAACAATTTTATGCAATTCGGACATTTCGACGATATAAACAAAGAGTATGTAATTACGAGTCCCAATACGCCTAAATCATGGAGTAATTATTTAGGAAATACTGAATATGGTGCAATAATTACCAACAATGCTGGTGGTTATTCATTTTATAAGTCTGGCGGAATGGGACGCTTTATGAGAATGCGTTTCAATTCGGTTCCCATGGATCAATCAGGTCGCTACATTTACCTAAAGGACCGTGATAAAAACGACTTTTGGTCGGGTTCATGGCAACCTGTAGGCAAACCATTAGATCAATACAAGTCAACGTGTCATCATGGAACTGGTTA
Organism: Prolixibacteraceae bacterium; assembly: GCA_041821245.1. GTDB lineage: Bacteria > Bacteroidota > Bacteroidia > Bacteroidales > Prolixibacteraceae > Roseimarinus. The sequence goes on along the minus strand of JBGUEP010000009.1, from coordinate 42,310 downwards.
TACCAAAATCGTATCGGAATACGATCATATCGAATCGGAAACCACCTACTATGTTCCGCCCGGCCAAACTTATGAAGTATGGAAAGTAAAAATAAGTAATAAAGATAAGGTCAAACGAAACCTCACTGCATTTACTTACATCGAATATGCCGGTAGCTGGAACGCAATAGACGATCTAATGAATATCCAGTACGTTCAATATACCGCGGCAATGAAAATTGTTGATGGAATTATTGACCATGGAACGAACATCTACATTCCTGAAATGCCGGAAAATTTCAAGGAAAAAGATCAGGGACGTCATACCTTTCAAGCTTTAGCCGGATTAGCAGTTACAGGATACGATACCGATAGAGAAGCATTTCATGGGTCCTACCGTACCTATGCTAATCCCATTGCCGTTGAAAGCGGTTCTTGTTCAAACTCATTGGGCTATGGCGATAATCCTTGTGGAAGTTTAAGTGGCGACATTAGTCTTGATCCGGGCGAATCCAAAACTTTCCTTGTATTGGTTGGAATTGGCAAAGCCTCGGCAGAAGGAAAACAAACACAGCAAAAATATTCAGACCTGTCAATTGTCGATGATGAACTCAATGAAGTTAAGGCTTATTGGCACAAGAAGATGGAAGGTTTTTCGGCTATTACACCCGATGCTGAACTAAACAGTACAATTAATACCTGGGGTATTTACAACTCCTTAATTACTTTCAATTGGTCGCGAGCTGCAAGTTTAATTTATTCCGGTATCGACCGCGATGGACTTGGTTATCGCGATACGGTGCAGGATTTCATGGGAGTTGTACATACGATCCCTGAAGAAGTACGTGAAAAATTAGAATTGATGATCAGTGGTCAAACATCAACAGGAGGTGCAATGCCAGTAATATTGCCTCTGTCACACAAGCCCGGCTCAGAACCTCTACCCAAAGAATCGGAGTATCGATCAGACGATTGCTTGTGGTTATTCAATTCAATTCCGGCCTATGTGAAGGAAACAGGCAATATCGGCTTTTACAACAAAACAATTCCCTATTCCGACCGTGGCTCAGCAAGCGTTTTTGTCCACATGAAACGAGCCATCGAATTTAACCTCGAACGAAGTGGCAAGCATGGTTTGCCCTGTGGTTTGCATGCCGATTGGAACGACTGCTTACGTTTTGGTAACGATGGCGAATCAGGATTTGTTACCATGCAACTAAGACTGGCACTGGCCGTTTATTCCGAGGTAGCAGAATTACTGAATGAAAATATTGAAAAAAAATGGGCCGATGAAAGGCTTTCTATTCTTGATAAAAACATTCAGGATTATGCCTGGGATGGTGAATGGTTTCTAAGAGGATATAGAGTGGACGGAATGAAATTTGGTTCCAAAGAAAGTGAAGAAGGACAACTATTCTTTAATGCACAAACCTGGGCCGTGCTCAGTGGTGCAGCAAAAGATGGACAAGGAAGAATGGCCATGGACCATGTGAAAAAATCCCTTGCGACCAAATACGGCATCAAAGTTTGTCATCCACCGTACACTAAATCGGATTACAACATCGTTCGCGCTCAGTTGATGAATCCCGGACTGAAGGAAAACGGAGGCATTTTTGTTCATACCCAAGGTTGGGGAGTGATGGCCGAAGCTGAATTGGGTAACGGTGAACGTGCCTACGAATATTTACGTGCCTACATGCCTGCGGCTTATAACAATAAAGCTGAAATTCGTGAAATAGAACCTTATGTGGTTTGCCAATCGACCCATGCCAATGATAGTCCAAAATTTGGAGCATCGCGTGTCCCCTGGTTGAGTGGATCAGCCACCTGGACCTATTACGCCATTACTCAATCTATTTTAGGTGTTAAACCAGAGTACCATGGAATTAAATTTGATCCTTGTATTCCAAAAGATTGGGACAATATCTCAATTCAACGAAAATTTAGAGGTAAGGAATTAAGCATTAAGATATTGAATCCTGAAAAAACAGAAAAGGGAGTTTGTTGTTTAACCTTAAATGGAGAAGAAATAAAAGGTAATTACATTGAAGCTGAAAAACTTCTACAAACAAATGAAATCATCGTAAAAATGGGAAAAGCCTGTTGCTAATTTCAAACAAGAAACCAACAACAAGAAACCAACAACAAAAAAAAGATATGAATGAATTTGAATTAAAACGAAACAGACTTCAAAATGAATACGAGAGTCTGATTGCAAAACCGAATATAAAAAAAGACGCTTATAACGGCATATACACTCGTTATCAAAATCCAATCTTAACCGATCGTCATGTGCCGGTGAATTGGAAATACGATCTAAACCAGGAAACCAATCCCATGCTTCTTCAGCGTATTGGTGCCAATGGCGTATACAATTCCGGTGCGATTAAATTTAATGGAAAATATGTATTAGCTGCTCGAATTGAGGGATGGGATCGTAAATCCTATTTTGCAATAGCTGAAAGTGAGAACGGTATTGACAACTTTCGCTTCTGGGAAAAACCCATAAAACTCCCCGAAAACAACCATCCTGATATCAATGTCTATGATATGCGTTTGATAAAACACGAAGATGGATTCATTTATGGAATTTTTTGTTCCGAAAGAAAAGATAAAAATGCGCCTGAAGGTGATACCAGAATGGCAACAGCCGATGCAGGTCTCGTACGTACAAAGGATCTTATTAACTGGGAACGCCTACCCGATTTGATTTCAACAACAGGTCAACAACGCAATGCTGTTTTACATCCTGAATTTGTAATGGTAAACGGTGTTCAAAAATATGCCATGTACACACGACCTCAGGATGGTTTTATTGAAGTTGGAGGAGGCGGAGGAATTGGACTGGGATATATTGATGATATGAGCTATCCCGAAGTAAAGGATGAAGTTGTATTACATGCAAAAACATACCATACCATTTATGAATTAAAAAATGGTTTGGGTCCCGCTCCCATTAAAACCAATAAAGGATGGTTGCAGTTGGCCCATGGAGTGCGATACTGTGCTGCAGGAATGCGCTATGTTTTGTACGTTTTTATGACTGATTTAGAAGACATCACCAAAGTGACCCATCTTCCTTCTGGTCATTTTATGGCACCACAAGATGAAGAAAGAGTTGGTGATGTATCTAATGTTCTATTTGTAAATGGATGGATTTGTGACGAAGATGGAAAAATATTTATCTACTATGCTTCATCCGACACAAGAATGCACGTTGCCACAACATCAGTAGAACAACTCATCGATTATTGTATGAATACACCTGAAGATGGTTTGCGCACAGGCAAATCGGTAGATGCTATTCTTGATTTGATTGAAAATAATGCGCATTTCACAATATAATAGGGGAATTATTTAAACAGATAGTGATTTAGTGTTAAAGGCGTTTTCAATATTTATTTATTGAAGCGCTTTTTTTTTGAAATCCTATTACAAAATAGAAAATTCTATAATTAATAAATAGTATCATTCAGCACTTCTGATTATTCCTTCGTAACTTCTTTGATAAAGTTCACACATTGATCGAACCATCCGGACAGGTGTTCGTCTTTTATTGCCAAACCAAAACCATGCCCTCCTTCAGGATAAATGTGCAGCTCACATTTTATACCCAATTTTTGTAAAGCCTGAAAATAAACAATACTATTATTTGGCGATACTCCTTTATCATCGGCAGCATGAATCATAATGGCTGGAGGTGTATTCTCATTTATATGTAACTCATTCGAATAAAAGCGAACCAATTCTTCATTATTCGCTTCGCTTTGCAGCAAAGCATTTTTGGATTCCACATGAGCAAATTCTCCGGTAAAAGTAATCACAGGGTATAGTAGTATTGAAAAATCAGGACGACAACTCAATCGCTCTATAGGATCTTTGCTGATCGAATCTCCTAAATTGTAATGCGTAGATAAGGTTGATGCCAGATGCCCTCCTGCCGAAGAACCCATTATACCTACTTTGTTAGGATTTATATTCCATTCTTCTGCATTCAATCTTACCAAACGAATGGCTCGTTGAGCATCCATTAGTGGCGTTTTATGCGGAAGAATGTTGCTTTTTGAAACGGGCAAGCGGTATTTTAATACAAAGGCTGCAATTCCTTTTGAATTAAAATATTTTGCAAAATCAGTTCCCTCGTGTTCATAGGCCAATATCCAGTATCCTCCTCCCGGACAAATAATCACAGCCTCACCGGTGGCCATTTTTGCTGATGGAAGATAAACTTCTATTTCAGGATTTTGCACATAACTTATTTTTAGCAAATTACCATCACTGGAATGAATTTCAACTTCATCAGTTTTTTGAGAATTAGGTGGCGTACCCTTATACAACGGAATAAACTGCTGTGCCCTTGATGTTGTAGTAAAAACGAATAAAAGAAGGACAATAAATAATTTACTTTTCATAATCGATATATTAATTATTCAAATCATAATATTTTTGGATAGCACCTACAGCTCCCACGGCATAAATGTAAGGAACATCCCAAATTTCCTGAGTACTCCATTCTACTGCATTGCTAATTTCCTGGTAAGGCGAATCATCAAACCAACCAATGCAACCGGCTAACGGAGCGAACGGAATTTTAAGGTTTACAAAACTCCCTTGAACCGGATGTTTAAAGCCCATATCAGAAATTAAACATAAACCATAAGGGTTGTGGCCTAATATCCAATGCATCAGTTTTTCGGCTGCATGAATATATCTTTTTTCATTGAACAATACACCTGTTTTGGCCAATAACATGGCCTGATGCATTACCACACTACTTGTTCCATGAGGCACTTGCAGACTGTTTAAAGGATGCAAGAAGGTTCGGATACCAATACTTCCACCTGCATCTCTAAACGTTTGTTCTTCTGAATGTTCCGGATTGAGAAACACACCATAAGGCGTTAATTCGAAAGGATTTGATTGTGCATCTAAAAGAAGGTATTTTTCAATATACCCCAGTAATCTTAATTTAACAGTTTCCAATAACGATGCACCAATCTCAGGTTTCAAAATCAATACATTCAGCAATGCAACAGCCGGATCGGTATTAAAGGCAATACTTCTAAAGCCATCAGTCTTATCTTTTTCGTAGAAAAAATGCGACACTGGTACATTCTCAAGTTCCTGACGTTTCAGCAGTTCTTCAATCAAATGTGTAATCTTTTCTAGTGAAACAAAGTTTTTATTTATATGCCTTAATTCCATTGCAGCATTCAATTCTCCGGCTAAAAAAAGTGTTCTGTTATCATGAGGATATTTCTGACTATAATCCCATGCTCTTTTAGCCAGAACAATACAATTGGAGCGTTCAGCTGGTGTTAGAATACTGGAAACCATGCACTGATTTCGAATAAAGGCAAATTGCACCCACGGATTGTATGCGCCTCGAATTGTTCTTTCATCACCCGATAAAGGCTCATTGTCAGTTAATACCGAACCGGTAGCTGTAACTCCGGGGTGGTTTTCCCACCACCAATCCTTAGTATAGTCTGTTCCATCGCGCTCAGCACCTCCACCGAGGTCCTCATAAACTTGCCCCTTTTCGTTTATCATGGCATGAAAATAAAGGTTGCCCCAGCGAGCTTCCTCAATTATCTGAGATTGATAGGATGAATGACCATTTTCATAAATATCGACTAAGCCTTGCAGGTTAAACAAGGTGAAACACAACCACTTTCTAAAATCACCGGCATCGTTCCAACCACCAGCAGCAGGTAACGCAAATCCATTACTATCCAATACTCCATCGTCGGCAAATTCTACCGGCCTGAAATCTGGCATTTCAACTCCAGACCGTTGAAAGCGTAAAAAGCTCAGAAAACCATAATTCAATCGACCATAGGCATTATTGTTAATTTGAAAAGGTGTGCTAAAGCAAAATTCACTTTCGATTTGAAAGATTCCGCATTCAGTAAAATCAGTCAAATCGGCTTGCCAAAAAGTTCCCCAACGCGATTCAATTCGTACAAGCACGCCTGAATACAAAGGATGTTCGTTCATCGAAAGGTAATTCTCCCTTTCAGTGAATGGCTTATCGTTTGAGATCTCATAAGGCCATCTGAAATATTTATCTTTCCACATTTGATGTTTTTGGTGTTCTCTTTTTAGTCGGGAACCTATTGTTTGGACAAAAAAAGGAATTTCAAAAGGAAGCTTTTCAATTTCATTTTCGGGAGCAATAAGTGTAATTTGCTTGGGAGAATTCGGGCTATAACCCAACTGTGATGTTGCGATTGTTATCTCTTTTACGTAAATCGGTTTCTTCATAAAATAAATTAATTGAATGGCTAAGATAGAAATTGACGGATGGATTAGGTCGGATATATTCTTTTTTGGGTTTGAGAAATCATTGCTTCGGCAACCACTGTGAAGACAATAGTTTTTGAGAACCGATAAAATAACAGAACTCTTCATTAAAATATCAATCATTAAACATTTGAACAAAGGTTACATTTACCGTCTAACTGCTAACTATCAAAAATGACAAAGTTTATTTCAATGCTGATTCTGGTATTCATTTGTTCAGGAAATTTATGGGCTCAAATAACTGGGACCTTTAAAGACAAACGCGATGGTCAGATTTACAAAACCATCGAAATTGGAGACCAATTGTGGATGGCTGAAAACCTGCGTTATCGGGTCAACAATGTAGTTGAAGAAAATGTCGCTATTCAGGAAGAAGTAGGTTTTGATTTTGCTCAAGGGTATCCCGAAAGCGATAAATATAAACCCGAATTTGGCTTGTATTACACATGGAAAGAAGCAAACGTGGCATGTCCCGCAGGTTGGAAACTTCCTTCAAAAACCGACTGGGAAAAACTTTTTGAAGAAGTTGGAGGAAAAGAAATTGCCGGAGCACGTTTAGCATCTCGTTCTGAAATATGGAAAGAACCCTTTGATCCTAAGATTGAAGCTTGCGGTTTTAATATCGAACCCACCGGTTATCGTTTTTATATTCTTTACCGTTTATGGGAAGTAGGCAAACGATCATTTTATTGGTCATCAACCGAATTGCATGAGCAGTCAGCTATTGGGTTCGATTTTCATGCCGGATACAGCGAGGTTTTTGGTGGCCAACTAGGTTACCGAAAAGAGAATGCCACTTCAGTGCGATGTATTAAATCTACCAAAGAGAATTAAAACAGTGCAAACTTCAAACAATTTATTTTTATGAAATCAATACTCACAACAATACTAGCTATCGTACTCGTTCTTAGTATTCAGGCTAAAGAATATAATGTGCTTGATTTTGGCGCGAAGGGAGATTCAAGCACGATTAATACAAAAGCAATTCAAGCGGCCATCGATGCCTGTTCTGAAACCAAAGGAAAATTGGTTTTCCCATCCGGAAACTACATTTCAGGAACCGTTTTTATTAAAAGCAATGTAAATATTGAATTACAGGAAGGTGCAGTTTTGTACGGAAGTATTAATCTTGATGATTATCCTGATATTAAGCATGGCATGTACGTTTATAAATATGCGCACCATGCATTTATTTATGCCTATGATGCTCATAATATTTCGATCACAGGAAAAGGCAGAATTGACGGACGGGGAGCTCATCCACAATTTAGTTTAATGAGAGAATCAGATGCGCATATGCATCGCCCATATATGATGCAATTTATCAAATGTGAAAACGTGCGGATTGAAGGAATTGAACTTTACAATCCCAGTTTTTGGTTACAACAATACCTTGAGTGTGAAAATGTATTTATTCTAGGATTAAAAGTAAATTCTCATTCAGCTCCCAATAACGACGGACTGGATATTGATGACTGCAACAACGTGGTGGTTTCCGATTGTATTATTTATTGCGAAGACGATGCCCTTTGTTTTAAAAGTACATCGCCAATGGGTTGTGATAACATAAGCATTACCAACTGCATTTTACAAACCAATGCCAATGCCATTAAATTTGGAACCGATGGACACTCTGCTTTTCGAAATATTAACATCAGCAATATTGTTATTAATGAACCACGAAAGGATGTTGAAGCTTATTTCAACACTTATCAGGGCATTTGCGGCATTGCATTTGAAGCTGTTGACGGAACCATTCTTGAAAACATTAACATTTCGAATGTTACCATAAAAAATACCGATACACCCTTTTACATCAAACAGGGCGACCGATTAAGAAAATCCAGTCCCGACGAAGCAACTAAAAAAGTTGGCGTTTGTCGCAACATAACCTTAACAAATATTATTGCGACAGGTGTGAGTCCTTATGCGTCGAGTATTTCAGGTATACCCGGACATCCGGTTGAAAACATAATTTTCGATAACATCATTATCAAAACGAAAGGGTATGCAGGGTATAATCCCGATGATCTGCTCGATGTACCAGAAAAATCGAAAAATTATCCCAGTCCTGAAATTTATGGTGTTTTTCCGGCACATAGCTTTTATGTGCGTCATGCCAAAAATATAACCTTCAAAAACATGCAAATTTTTACCGATGGAGCAGATTCCCGTCACACCTTTGTTCTGGATGATGTACATGGTTTTCGTATTAGCGAAGTTGATTTTCATTCCAAAGGCAATCCCGATGCCATTCGTTTAATAAACAGTTCAAATGGCATGATTACCCTCAATCAGTTATTTGAAGAAACAGGTTCGTTGGTAAAAATTCAGGGTGAAGAATCATCAAATATTATGATTACAGGAAACAACGCTCGAAAAGCAGAAAACATTTTGCTTAAAGGCAAAGAAGTAAAACCTGACGAAATAAATTTGACAAATAATTGGGAATAGGTTTATGTTTCTATTCAATAATAAGATATTAAAATGACTAAATCTACAAGGCTTTTTTTCCTGTTGTGTTTCATAAGTATTATAGTCAGGGCACAACCTTTTTATAACATAAATGGAAATGAAATCACATTGAATAATGGTTTGGTTTCACTCAATCTGAATTTAAATAACAATCAGGTTGTTTCATCAGGACTTATAATTGATGCTGATACATTTTTGGTGGAAAGTGAAAATTTTAGCTTTCAAATGAATGATGGTTTCGTAAATGGTCGTTCGGGATGGAAGCTTTCTGGCGTTGAACCAATCACGCTCGCAAATCAAGGTAGCGGTGTTTGTATTAAACTCAAATCAACACAAAAAAACACTCCGCTAAGGGTAAGGTTAAACTATATTCTTTATCCTGATTTACCATTAATAAGAAAGTGGATTGAAATCAAAAATGAAGGTAAAGATGACATCAAAATAGAAAGTTTGAATGTTGCTTCATGGGCTACTTTGTTCGATGTTACGCATACCCATGTGTATCATAATTATGCCAGGATGAAGCACATTGGTCGCTTTGTGGGCAGTTACGACGATGCTTTGGTGGTTATTCACGACATCAGACAGAGCAGAGGCATTGCCATTGGTAATGAAACAATTGGCGTGTTAAAACGAACTGCTTTTCATACCGAAGGTCATCGTCAAAATATTGAAGTTGGTTTAACCACTCCTCAGGAAGATTTCCCCTTTCGAAAATGGATCAAACCGGGTGAACAATTTGAAACACCGAAGATATTTGTTTGCGCATACAACAATCGCGACGATGGTTTTGAAGTAGTAAATGAAGAGGTGAATCGTTTCATTATTCAGCACATGAAACCACGAATTATCGGTCTGAAAGAGAAGCCAACATTTGTATACAACACCTGGTATCCATTTCGAACTTTTGTAAATGACACCTTAATGGCAGAAGTAACAGATGCTGCGGCAGATTGTGGATTGGAAGAAATTATCATTGACGATGGCTGGCAAATTAATTTTAAGGGAGAAACATCTAAAAAAGACTGGGGTGGAAATTACGGTGATTGGTTAGTTGATGAGTACAAATTTAAAGGTGGTTTAAAACCAACATTCGATTACATCAAAGAAAAAGGCATGAAGCCCGGCTTATGGTTATCCATAGCATCAGCAACTGGTGATTCACGTGTTTTTAAAGAGCATCCCGAATGGTTTGTGCAGAAGTCAGATGGTACTCCTGGCAACCTGCATTACGATGGTGAAGGAGACTTTTACTCTGCTTCGTTTGGAACCGATTGGTACAATTACATCCGCAACGTTTTAATCAACTTGATTGATGAGCATGGATTGCGTTATGCAAAACTCGATTTAGCGGTTGTTACCAGTCCGTATGTAAACCGCGATATCATCTCAGGTTCGTATGCAAAAGATCATCCCTATTATCGCGATCAGCAAGAATCGTATTACGTACTATATAACCGCTTGCTTGAGTTGTTTGATGAAATGCACGAACACTCTCCTGCCCTTTTTATCGATTGCACCTTTGAAACTGCCGGCAAATTTCAGCTTATGGACTATGCCATTGCCCAACATGCCGAAGGAAACTGGTTATCGAATTTTGAAGAAGCTGCACCATTGGGACCACTAAGAGTACGACAGATGGCATGGTGGCGGTCACCGGCAATGCCTGCTGCGTCATTGGTTATTGGCAACCTCCCCATGGATGATCCAAATTTTGAACTCGGATTAAAATCATTAATAGGAACGCTACCCATAGTTTTGGGTGACCCCCGTGAACTCTCAAAAGAAAAACGAGCTGAAATTAAAGGGTGGTCAGATTGGATAAAAGAGATGCAACAAAAGTACGACTACATGAGCTATCGCAAAGACCTGGCTGGTTTTGGAGAACCACGCGAAGGATATTGGGATGGCTGGCAACGCATTAATTTTCAGACTAAAGAAGGGGGTATTTTTGGTGTATTTCGTCAGGGGGCTTTGGAAGCTAGCCGTACCGTTTTTCTGAAAGATCTTGATCCATCATCCGAATACCAAATAAAACTAGCACCAACTAATAAGCTTATAGTAGAAGCAAGTGGTGATGAATTAATGAAAAAGGGATTTAAAGTTGAAATAAAAGAACTATATGATGGGAATATCTTCGAAATTGGTATTAAGTAAAACACAAGCTATTTATTCCAATATCCTCTGTTCTAATCGTTATAAAACAGAAATCAAATGAAACAAATTATTTTTATATTATTTTCTGTCTTAATCACAGTAGGAAGTTTATCTGCCCAGAATGAAAATTGGGAAAAGTATGTTCCAATCATCAAAACGCATATTTACAACGATTACAAGGGCATGTTTAAAGAAGAAGGCGGTGCCCTCAAACATCCTTATATTACCCCGGGTAGCGATCAATATTCCGATGTTTTATGGGATTGGGATTCGTGGTTAACCAACGTGGCAGTACGCCAGATATTGATTGATAAAGGTAATGCGAAAGAAAAAAAGGAAGCACTTAAGTACGAACAAGGTTGTGTTTTAAACTATCTTGAATATGGTGGAATGGACGGTTGGATTCCTTACATCATAAATCGCAAATCACCTGCCAGGTATGAATGGTTGCAGGATAAAGATGAAAAAACAGGTGGACCTTTCGAAACCAATATGCACAAACCATGTTTAGCACAGCATGCTGCTTTTTTGGTACAACAAGATGGCGAAGTTGAATGGTTGCGAGAGAAATTCTACTTTTTACAAGCATTTGTAAATGCTTATATGAACCACCTCACTCACAAACCTACAGGTTTGGCTTTTTGGGCAAACGATCAGGGAATTGGAGTAGACAACGATCCAAGTACTTATTACCGACCCGACAAAAGTTCAGGAAACATCTACCTAAATGCCATGCTTTACAAAGAAATTGAAGCAATGGTATTTTTGGCCGGGAAATTAAATTTGTCTGAAATTGCAGTAGCATATCAAAAAGATGCAGACCGATTAAAAGTGAATATACAGGAGCACTGCTGGGACGAGCGTGATGGTTGTTATTATAGCGTTGATTTAAACCTAAGCGATTATCACCGACCTGAAAAATACTGGTCCCTTCACATTGGTGCTCCTCGTAACTGGGATTGTTTAATTCAACGCATCGATGGCTGGTCTGGTTTTATGGCACTTTGGGCAGGAATTGCTACCGAAGAACAAGCAGAACGTATTGTAAAGGAGCATTATCAGGATTCTACTCGTTTTAATTGTCCTTATGGCATTCGAACCTTAAGTCCTTTAGAAAAAATGTATAATGTAAAAGCAACAGGAAACCCTTCTTCCTGGTTAGGACCAATTTGGGGCGTTTCGAATTACCTGGTTTTTCAAGGTCTGTTAAAATATGGCTACGAAACCGAGGCGCGTGAAATGGCCATCGAAACGGTTCTGCTTTTCGGAAAAGATTATGAGAGGAATGGTGCCTTGCACGAATATTATATGCCAGAAAATGGAGAGCCTGTACTAAATAAAGGCTTCCAAAACTGGAACTATTTGGTGTTGAACATGATTGCTTATCTTGAAGGAACGGAACGAATAGTTGAATTTTAAAATGGTATTGAATAAATAAGCCTACAAATATGAACTCACAAGAACAATTTCACAAAACGATTAATCATATTCAACCCGATAAGGTTGTGGTTGATTTTGGCTCAACAGCAGTTACGGGCATTCACGTTCAGGTTGTTGAAAAACTGCGAAACCATTACGGGCTCGAAAACCGCCCGGTTAAAGTAATTGACCCCTACCAAATGTTGGGTGAAGTGGATCGGGAGTTAATTGATGCAATAGGCATTGACATAGTACGTGCCTGGAATACCGACGACATGTTTGGAATTAACCACAGTCAACCTAATAGGCTGTTCAAAACATTTTGGGGGCAGGAAGTTTTATTGCCGGAAGCATACCAACCGATCTTCAACGAAAATGGTGATTTAATTGTGTATCCGAAAGGTGATACATCAGTACCTCCATCAGGGAGAATGCCGAAAACAGGGTTTTTCTTCGATTCAATTGTTCGACAGGAGCCAATTGATGAAAGCCAACTTAATATTGAAGACAATCTGGAAGAATTTGAGCTTTTAAGTGAAGAGAAACTTGACTATTGGGCTGCGACGACAAAACAGGCAAAAGCGTCGGGCAAACCGGTGATTGCTACATTCGGAGGTTTAGCATTAGGCGACATTGCACTTGTTCCTGCGCCATTCCTTAAACATCCAAAGGGCATTCGCGATATAACTGAATGGTACATGAGTACAATTATGCGTGTTGATTACATGAAATCGCTGTTCGAAAAACAGGTGGAAATTGGAATTGAGAACCTAAAGAAACTCCATGCAAAAATAGGTGACAATATCGATGCTGTTTTTATCTGTGGTACTGACTTTGGAACGCAAACCAGCACCTTTTGTTCTCCCGATCAATACATCGATTTGTGGCTTCCATATTACCGAAAAATAAATGATTGGATTCATGAAAATACTTCATGGAAAACATTCAAACATTCATGTGGCGCAGTAGAATCATTCATGCCTTTGTTCATCAAATCGGGTTTCGATATCATCAATCCTGTGCAAATCAATGCGAGCGGAATGGATCCTCAACTACTTAAAGATAAATACGGGAAAGACCTTGTTTTTTGGGGAGGCGGGATCGATACACAGCATGTGCTTCCGTATGAAACACCCGAGAAGGTTAAGGACGAAACTTTAAGATTGATTGAGATTTTTAATAAAGATGGTGGATTTGTTTTTAATACGGTTCACAATGTTCAGGCCAATGTACCCATTGAAAATGTGGTGGCCATGATTGATGCAATTAGAGAATACAATGGCAATTAAAAGAAATAAAACCATGAAGAATTACAATTCCATATTCCTGCTTTTTTTGTTTTCAATCAATATGCATATTGGTTTCGCAAGTAATGGAATTAAAGGCACGAAAACAGAATCAGTTTTTAAATACGATACCATATACATTCAATCTCTTGGTAAGAGCTACATAAAAGCAGATAAGGTAACAGAATACCATTCGGGTGCCGATATGGGAGGAAATACAAGCATTCGTAATTACGATAAATTAATATGGAAAAAATCGGGCTATTTTCAAAGAAACCGTGATTTAGGGCAGATTTTTATTCCCAAAAAAGATACGCGTATTCAATCCGTTGTCATCAGAACAGGACCTACTGAAAATGCTGTTTTATACAATGTTCCGGGAGCAAAAATGTTCATGCAGTTTTACGAAGTGGAAGGTACTCCACACATAAACGACAACGGTACTCCAAAAGGTGAAAAAGCCTTGCATGGTTTTACTGAAAATCACCGTGGTGATGATTTTATTGATGGTGTAAAATACCTTCCTTTTGATACCATCTACACCGGCATATTCCCTGAAAATATTCCAATCACCAAAAATGAAAACAATGAAGTATTTGATAATGAAGGTAAACTGCACTATATTCGATGGAGTTTTGATCAGGCCAAATTGTTTAAGAAAGATGTTATTTATGCCTTTGTATTTGGATTTTTGGAGCCAGGCCCGGGATTAAGAATAACGGTGGCCAATACCAATATGGCTGCAATAGCCGATGTACCCTCCTTAAACGATGATCATACTCCATATAAAGGTGGCTGGTCTATTCGACGCGAAGGTGATGGAACATTGCCTCCAACAATGTATCCTGGCCCTGTGCCTACGGATAATGATTCAATTATCTATCAATTAAAAAAAGAATCAAAATTTGGAAATGGAGATAAGCGATTTATGCTCCCTCCTACCTCCGATGGTTTTCCCGATGTTGATACCTACAGGGCATTAGAGTTTTATATCGAAGAATATTCCGAATAGAATAGTTGATGAAGATGTTTACTGGAAGAAGCATATGAGTTGTCTTTAAAAATATAAATTCCAAACAAATGAAACGAATATGGTGGGCTACCACAACAGACGATGCCTATCGTTTTCAAGTTCCATTCGGGGCAGATAGAAATTCAATATACAAGCCTTGGTCCCCAAATAAATATGGCAACTCACAAGAATATATACGGATGAAATATTGTTTTTACATAATCTGTTTGCTAATCATTTTTTCATCTTGCAATGAAGATTTGACTGTTCGAAGTCAAATTGTATTGAATGGTGAATGGCAAATTGCAAAAACGGATATTAACGCTTCGGTTCCTGCGAACTTCATTTCCACCGTTCCTGTGCCAGGTTTGGTCGACATGGCTTCACCAGCCATCGACGAGCAGGATACTTCCTACTCCAATTCAGTGTATTGGTATAAAAAAACCTTTACAACAAACAATGCCAAGATACAGAAACTTAAAATTAGTATGGCCAAATACCACACCAAGGTATTTGTTAACGGTCAAAGTGTTGGTGAGAATGTTTATAATTTCACGCCTTCACTGTTTAATATTAAACCATTTTTAAAACCGAATGGCGAAGAGAATGAGCTGTTGATTGCGGTAGGATGTTACAACAACGCACCCGATACGGTGATGACCGGCAACGATTTTGAAAAAATGAAATACATTCCGGGTATTTACGACGATGTTAAAGTGATAGCATCGGGGTATCCCTTTATTTCACATGTCCAAACCGTTCCCAATATTATTAACGGAACTGTTGGTGTTCATGTCGATTTGGAGAAATCGGAATTCAAACAGGTAGTAAACTTGAAATATGTGGTACGGGAACTGCTGTCAAAAAAAGTAGTATCCACAGGCACTTTAAGGTCAGGTAAAGGTAATGAAGGAATTCCTGCTAAAATGGCTTTCGAAGCTCAACTCAGCGATGTTAACTTGTGGTCGCCTGAATCACCTTTTTTGTATGAACTGGAAGTGAAAACTCAGGGCGATGTACTAACTACCCGTTTTGGTATGCGCAGTTTTACTCCTAATCCTGAAGAGGGAGCTTATTTGCTGAATGGCAAACCTTATTACATGAGAGGTACCAACGTTTGTATATTCCGTTTTTTCGAGGATCCGGATCGTGGAGATTTGCCATGGCAAGACGAATGGGTAATTAAACTGCACAATCGTTTTAAAGAAATGAATTGGAACAGCATCCGCTATTGTATCGGTTTCCCACCTGCACGTTGGTATGAAATTGCCGATAGCCTTGGTTTTCTTATTCAAAATGAATATCCGATTTGGACACTTCACGACTGGGATAAAATATATCCAAAAGTAACTGCAGAACAACTTGCAAATGAATACCGCAACTGGCTTCCAGCGCATTGGAATCACCCGTGTATAGTCATTTGGGATGCTCAAAACGAATCGGTTGCTCCAATTACAACAGAGGCTGTAAAAATGGTTCGTGATATGGATCTATCGAACCGTATGTGGGAAAACGGATGGTCGGTTCCTGCGAATGAAACTGACCCAATTGAGTCGCACCCATATTTATTTTCTAATTATTGGCACGAAGGGTATCCAAGTGATAAAGGAGCAACGTCTGATTTATTGAATGAAATACATATTCCTGGAAACGATGCGAATCGAAATAGTCCAAAAGCAGATGGTGGTCGATATCCAAATCCTCTACTTATAAACGAATATGCCTGGTTATGGTTAAACAGAGATGGAAGTAAAACGACCTTAACCGATCGGATATATGATGTTTGCTTCGGCAAAAACTTAAGTTCTGAAGTACGCATTGATATTTATACAAAACACCTAAAAATGCTCACTGAATACTGGCGAGCGCACCGAAAAACTGCCGGCGTTTTGCACTTTTGTGGATTGGGTTATTCTCGGCCCAATGAGCCAAGAGGTCAGACCAGTGACCATTTTATCGACATCAAGAACCTGACCTATGAACCCAAATTCTTTAAGCAAGTGAAACCAGCATTTTCGCCAGTTGGACTAATGATTAACTATTGGGAAAAAACCATACCGTCAGGGAAATATTTATTTGAAATATACCTAATCAACGATTTTAACGAAACTTGGGAAGGCGAAGTAAAATTGACACTATTGAAAGAAGAGAATGTAACGAGCACTATTAAAACGAATAAAAAGATAGCTGCTGTTGGTCGTGAAATATTCGAACTTGAACTTGAAATCCCAACAGAGAACGGCCATTATCAATTGGAGGCTGAAATTATGGTGAACGGTGAAAAAGTAACAAGCGTAAGAGAGTTTAATATTGAATAAATGAAGTGTAAAATAGTTGAAATGAACTTAGGAAAAATTACATGGGCATTTGCCTTTTTGTTGATTAGCATAGTATCATTATCGCAAAACGAAATGAAAGAATTTCACAACTGGGCATCAGCGCCACCCATGGGCTGGAACAGTTACGATTGTTTTGGTGCTGCAGTTAACGAAGCAGAAGTAAAAGGGAATGCGAAAATGATGGAAGTTCATTTGAAAGATGCCGGATGGGAGTATGTCGTAATTGATTATTGTTGGTACTATCCATATGTTGGTGCATTAAACAATCCACCTCAAACCGACGACTTTAGTCCTTCATTTTCGATGGATAAATACGGCAGATTATTACCCGCAGTTGACCGATTTCCATCGGCATCAAAAGGAAAGGGTTTTAAAGAAATTGGTGATTATATTCATAGTTTAGGTTTAAAATTTGGAATTCATATCATGAGAGGCATTCCACGTGAGGCTGTAGCAAAAAAGTTGCCTATTAAAGGAACCGGATATACTGCTGATCAGATTACGGATTATACAAGCTGTGCCTGGCTCAACAACATGTATGGTTTAGACATGGATAAACCGGGAGCACAGGAATATTACAATTCATTGTTTGAATTATATGCGAAGTGGGGAGTCGATTATGTGAAGGTTGATGATATTGCATCTCCTTTCAGGGAAAAAGAAATTACGGGTTACCGAAAAGCTATCGATAATTGTGGAAGACCAATGGTTTTAAGTTTATCGCCAGGTGAAGCTCCTTTGGGAGAAGCCGAGTTTTTGAAAAACCATGCGAATCTTTGGCGTATTTCAGGTGATTTTTGGGATGATTGGGAGGCTTTGGAAAAACAATTCGAAAGAACACATAAATGGGAAAAATACATTGGTGCCGGACATTGGCCCGATGCCGATATGATTCCTTTTGGAATGCTTAGCCGTCGTGGCCCCGAAGTTGATATTGAACATCGTTCGCGTTTTACTGATAATGAGAAATATACTTTAATGACACTCTGGAGCATCTGTCGTTCACCGCTGATGTATGGTGGCGATTTAATGCTGATGCGCCCAATTGAGTTGAACTTACTTACCAACAAAGAAGTACTCAAAGTCAATCAAAACAGTACAAACAATCACCAAATATTCAGAAAGGAAAACCAGGTGGCCTGGCTTGCAGCTATTCCAAATTCTAATGATAAATACCTCGCTCTGTTTAACCTGGGAGAAGAGGTAGAAAAAATAGAAGTAAACTTAAATGAAGTTGGTTTCACCAATAAAACAAAGGTTCGTGATTTGTGGCAACACAAAGAATTAGGCGAATTTGAAGGAAGTATTTCTCCTGAGGTTGAACCACATGGATCAGTATTATTTCGAATTTCAAATTAACAGATAAATAATAACTATGAAGTATTTTAAAAATCTTGCTGTGGTGGCCCTTCTGATTTTTATTGGGATCATTAATAGCCAAGCAAAAGAAATCACTATTCAGTTATCGGATAATGAAGCTATTTGGGCAGGCGTAATTGATGATGGTCATCTAATGCCTTTTGAAACAGGTTATTCCATGAATTTTTATGCCAATAACAAAGGCAACCAAATCAATCCGCTTATTTTAACCAATAGGGGGCAATATATTTGGAGTGAAAAGCCTTATAGCTTTAAAGTTGACGATGGCAAAATCATAATCAACGATCCATATTCTGAAGTAGTCACTGGAAAAAGTGGAAATACATTGGCAGAGGCATACCGTTTTGTGGCTGATAACTATTTCCCGGCTTCTGGTAAAATGCCCGACGAACTGATGTTTGCTGCTCCGCAGTACAACACATGGATCGAGTTAAATTACAACCATAACCAGGCTGATATCTTAAAATATGCGCAGGCAATTATTGATAACGGACTGCCTGCAGGTGTTTTTATGATTGATGATACATGGCAAGAAGATTACGGTTTATGGGATTTTCATCCTGGTCGTTTCCCCGATCCAAAAGCGATGGTTGATCAATTGCATGAAATGGGCTTTAAGGTAATGCTGTGGGTTTGCCCGTTTGTAAGTGCCGACCAAAAGTTGATTTATTATGAATTGTTGGGAGACAAAGCTTTTATGATGAGCAAAAATACTTCGGAAACCACTTGGGAAACAGCTAAACATCCGGCAATGATTCCTTGGTGGAATGGAATTTCGGCAGAACTTGATTTTTCGAATCCTGCTGCAGTAAATTGGTTTAATGCACAATTGGAACGATTGGTTAACGATTATAATGTTGATGGTTTTAAACTGGATGCAGCCGACATGCATTTTTATCCCGAAAATAGTTTGAGCAAAGGAAACGCAACACCAAATGAACAGTGTGAACTTTATACGCAATTCGGAATGCGTTTCCCATTAAACGAATACCGTGCTTGCTGGAAAATGGCAGGACAACCGCTGGCTCAGCGCCTTCTGGATAAGGATCATAGTTGGGAAGATTTGGAACGCCTAATTCCTTTGATGATAGTAGAAGGTTTGTCGGGTTATACTTTTGCTTGTCCCGACATGATTGGTGGTGGAATGCTGTCTACTTTTGAAGATCCTGAAAAATTGAATCAGGAATTGATTGTACGTTCAGCACAATGTTCAGCACTAATGCCAATGATGCAATTTTCTGTTGCACCCTGGAGAATTTTGGATGAAACTCACATGAATGCCATTCGCGAATCGGTAAACATTCGTATGAAATTTACGCCACTTATCCTGCGTTTAGCAAAAGAATCGGCCAAGATAGGAGAACCCATTTTAAAAAGCATGGAATACGTCTTCCCTGATCAAGGCTTTGAAAAACAAGTTGACCAATTTATGGTAGGTGATTCATTACTGGTTGCTCCAAAAGTTGATGCTCCGGGATCAACAAGAACGGTTTACCTTCCTAAAGGAAAATGGATGTCAGACACAGGTGAAAAATACAAAGGAGGCAAAAGCTATGAAATTGAGGTGCCTTTAGAACGATTACCATATTTCCAGAAGTTATAAAAGTCTACATATGTGAAGGCTTCGCCAGATATGAGGCCTTCACATAAATTTAAATTTGTAAACATGAGCTACCGATTACTTACTATCATTTTTCTATTTGTTTGTCTATTTATTTTCAATGTTGACGTTGTTGCAAAAAATAGTGAGATGAGTGCCCAACTGATTGGAAACACACTTACGATTCAAAACAGAAGGATCATCCAGCAATGGACCTGGAACAATGGAGATGTGTCACTATATTCCTTGTTCGATAAGGTAAGTGGAGAAAAAATTGAATTTGGCGATGATTTTCCATCGTTTAAATTAGAAGGAAAGGAATTCGTCAAGAACATCGATTTTGCAATAGAGGAAGTGGAAAAGAATGTGTTTTACCCCGCTCATTTGCAGGTGATTATCCAGGACGAATATCAGGACTTGGAACTTAAAAGAATATTTCGAATCTACCCTGAAACCGAAGCTGTTGCTTGTGAATTTTACCTGAAATACCATTCACTTTTTATTAATAATAACGAAAAGGAAATACAAGCAACTGGTGCTGAACATACCGTTGAAAGCCACAACAATTTAAAAAGCCACCTGCTTAAATATGCTTTTAATGAAAAGCATTGGAAAGTTAAGACCGTAAATTTTAAGGATATTACCGACCGGAATAACAACCTTGTTTTCGAAACGGATGAAATACTATATCATGGAGAAAACAAACGTGAAGGTAACCTGTTGCTAGCAAATAACCTAAGCACCGGAAATGGCTTTTTCATTTTGAAAGAGGCACCAAATACCCAAAGTCAAATTAACTATCCTGGCTATGATTTTGCCCTTTCGGATAAGGGAATAATTATGCCTTTTTCTGGTTTTCCTAACGAATTGAATAGCGATGAATGGCTAAAAGGATATACCATTACCACCGGATTGTGTGATTCTGAAACGAATGGCCTTTCAGCAATTCGGAATTATCTAATGAATAGCCTTAACTATTCGTCTGATCAGTACGATATGGTAATGATGAACACTTGGGGAGACAGAGGACAGGATGGCAAAATAAACGAGGATTTCATTCTTGCAGAATTGGAAAAGGCCCATCAGCTTGGGATTAACGTTTTTCAAATCGACGATGGTTGGCAACAAGGTTTATCTTCAAATTCCGCCTTTAAAAAGGACAATGTTGTTCTTTGGGATACATGGTCTCCCGAAAACTGGAAACCACACAAAGAACGATTCCCAAATGGCTTTGACAAAGTGTTTAAGGCTGCAAACGAAAAAGACATTGAGTTAGGTTTATGGTTTAACCCAACCAAGAAAAACAGCTATGTAACATGGGAGACTGATGCCAATATTTTAATTGATATTTATAAAGAAACAGGGATTCGTTATTTTAAAATTGATGGAGTTGCTCTTCCTGACAAATTAGCTGAGGTAAACTTCAATAAGTTTTTGACTAGAGTGAAAGAGAAGAGTGAAGGGAATGTAATTTTTAACCTCGATCTTACCGCTGGGATCCGCGGAGGATACTTCTCTTACCGTTACGCCGGGAACCTTTTTCTTGAAAATCGCTATACCGATTGGGGGAATTATTATCCCTACCAAACCCTTCGGAATTTGTGGATGTTATCGAAATATTTTCCGCCCCAATTGTTGCAGATCGAATTTTTGAATAAATGGAGAAATGCTAAAAACTATGGGGATGATCCCTTTGCTCCATCAAGGTACAGTTTCGATTATCTATTTGCAACAACAATGGCCGCGCAGCCCCTGGCCTGGCTCGAAAGCACGGGGCTTCCTCAGGAGGCCTTTACTAGTGCTGAATTGATCAAAAAATATAAAGAAATCCAAACTGATTTTCATAACGGAACGATATTGCCAATAGGTGATGAACCATCAGGAACGTCTTGGTGTGGTTTTCAATCCATCCACGACAATCATGGTTATTTCCTGATTTTTAGAGAGAAGCATGAATTGTCAAAATATGAAATAAAAACCTATTTGAAAGAGGGAAAAATGGTAAAACTGACACCGCTATTCGGGAAAAGTGAAGTAACAAAAATCCAAACCTTAGCCGAAGGTGCAATAACGTTTACAATAAATGATCCCAACGATTTTATCTTATATCAGTATGAATTATAAGTTATTTGAACAGGGCATTACAGAATCCCAAAAAGCATTGAATTTGAATATCACAAACAAATACATCATGAAACGAATTTTATTTTTTTTAGTGATCATATCCAACGGACTGTTTGCACAGCAGTGGCAAGCTGTTCCTTTAGTTTCGAAAGAAATTAAAAGTCATGGGAATTTTGGCGGCGAAGGTTGCCAGGTGATTTTGGATATTGAAGCCGATCATACCGATGGTAGTTTTATGCTCATGGGAACAGATGTGGGAGGTATTTACAGATCGACAGATGGTGGTGCAATGTGGGAACCTTGTAATGTTGGTTACAATCCAAGGGGCAACTGTGGTTTTGCCATCGATCCTCACGACAACCAACGTGCCATTGCAGTGGGTGGAAACTCCATGAAATATTCAACACATGGATTATATTTAACAACCAATCAGGCTACAACATGGGAATACGTTTTCCAGGAAAGTGATTACGATGGTTATCGTGACTTCAACGATAAAGTAACTTTCGACGGTTCCAGTTACAATGAAGCATTAGGATATTCAACAGTTGCTTATTGGTCAAATCCGGCTGGAGGATTATACAAATCAACCGATGGTGGGTCGACTTGGAGTAAAATATCGAACAAATATGGTGCGAGTAGCATCAAAGTTGATCATTCGAGTGGAATTTTATTGGTAGCTAACAAAGATGGCCTTTCTCGAAGTATCGATGGTGGGGAAAACTTCGAGACTGTTTTCGATCAGGAAGTACGTGATATATCAAATTCACCAGCACAACCCGGAAAAGTGTGGTTAACTACAGCCAATGAACTGTATTCTTCTGAAGATTCGGGACAAACTTTTCAGAAAATAGAAGCTTCAAACTACAAAACCAATGTTTTAACTCTTGCAGTGAGTCCGGTTAATCCACAAAATATGCTCATGAGCCACAGACAGGGTACTTGGGAGTGGCCAACATATTTTTCAAACGATGGCGGCTCAACGTGGAAAGCCAGCCAGCGTGAATACAGCAATTCATTTATGCCTGGCAATGGCCGTGAACAGGAATTCACTTGGCATCCCACCGATGAAAACCGGGTATGGTCACTCGGTGGAGATTTTATTTGCAGCAGTAAAAATGGCGGTGAACTGCTGGAATGGGACAATAACGGAATAAATGCTGTACTAATTGGTGGCAAATTCAACTTTAATATAACAAATCCAGACTTATTGTATGTGGCTTCACAAGATTACAATGGGGCTGTTACTTTTGACGGAGGAGAAACCTGGAAATACTGCAATGCTAGTGGCGAAGGCTGGGGTGGTTTTACTTATGGTGCGTACATAGCCAACGAAAATGTATTGGTGACACAAGTTGCTCCGGGCTGGCACGAACCTGGAAAAATAACCATAAGTAAAGATGGTGGAGATACATTCAAAAAGCTATCGTACACATGTAATGGTTTCGAAGTGGCTTGCGGTGATCCGAAAGATGAAAATGTAATCTACTTTAGTGATTATCGTAGTACTGATTTGGGTGAATCCTGGAGTAAAATGGACGATTGCGATGGTGTTTTTACGGCTAATTTGCACAACGAAAAAGAGGTTTATGGCGCAAAAGAAACCACAGTTCTTCGCTCCAATGATTTGGGTGAAAGCTGGCAAACAGTGGTTACCTTACCTGCCAAAATTCGTGATATCGCTATCGATCATCAAATGAATAAACTTTATGTAGTTACCGAATCGAATAGTTTATACCAGGTGGTAGACGGCGAAGCAGAAGATATTACCATTTACTTGCCCAAAGATCAATTCGAACGTCGAATAATAAAAACTGTAGCCGTCGATCCGGTCGATCCACGTGTTGTTTATGCCGCTGCACCTACCGATGTTTATGCTTCCGATGCGTCGGTTCTTCGTTCTCGCGATTCCGGCTTTACATGGGAAATTATTACTAGAAATAGCCGCACCAACAATGTTGAGTTTGGAAAAGATGGTGGACGTGAGGCACATGCCTTACGGGTTAATGCTAAAACTCGCGAGTGCTTTGCTGCAGGCGGATGTTACGGGTTATGGAAAATTGCTGCTCCCGATTCTGTTCCATTTTCTTATCCTGTGGTTCGATTGAGCAGATCAAGTGCCTTTTTAGAAAAAGATGATTCGATTCAACTTAGCGTGGTTGCTACCTATGAAACAGACACAACAGCGACCTGGTACTCAGCAAATGAAACCATTGCCACAGTGGATACGAACGGGCTAGTTAAAGCTTTGTCAGCAGGGGTAACTGAGATAAAGTGTGTTTTAAATGGTAGTGGTGAAGAGTTTATCTGCAGGATTGTGGTTAAAGGAGAGCAAGCCCCTTTTCAAGGAGAAATCCGACACATCCCCGGCAGGATTGAGGCCGAAGATTATGATGAAGGTGGAGAAGGTGTATCCTACCACGATGCAGACCTTCAAAATACAGGAGGAAGCTACCGTCCCAATGAAAGTGTCGATCTTGAGATTTGCTCACAAGGCGGTTTTAATGTGGGATGGACTGCAAACAATGAATGGTTGAAATATACGGTTGATATTGATTCAAGTGGATTTTACGACATTGATATTTCGATCGCTTCCGGTAACAGTGGTGGAAAATTAGAGCTCCGATTTAGTAACGGAGATCTAAGCAGTGGTGAGTTTTCTTTTTCGTCAACGGGCGGATGGCAAAGCTGGAAAACAATTTCAAAAAAGGAGGTTTTTTTAAACGAAGGAGAACAGGAAATGACCATTACCATTTTGAACGAAGGGTTTAACTTAAATAATGTTGATTTTCAATGGTCAAAAACTTCAGCTAAAAACAACCTCTCTTCAATAAATCATTTTAAAATGTTTCCCAATCCACTTACCTCCCAGGTATTGCATGTTACGGGAATTGAGAAGTCATCTTTTAAAATATATTCAATTCAGGGTCATTTAATGCTTGTGAAAACGTTTAATAACTCAACCGACATTTTTCTAAACAGGAATGAATTTGCCACCGGATTATACCTTACGGAAATACAGTCGGGTGGGTATTCTGATTTTCAAAAATTAATAATAAGATAGAATAAATTGGCTCTACCTGTAGAATACTATTCAACCAAGAAAATTAATTATTTTAGTTCAGTAGTCGTAGTATTAATGTTATTATTAAATAAAGCATGCGATATCCAGCCCGGAATCATTGCTATCAACTTAATGTCAAAGAATTTTGTTTATCAATCATTTAACAACTGCAAGACAAATAGTAAAAGAACAAATGAAACAGACAAATCAACAAATTGAAAATATTTTAAACAAGCTTAGTCTTGAAGAAAAAGCAGGGCAGCTGAATCTGATCCCATTGGAAGGAGAAATTTCAGAAGAACAAATTCAAATGATAAGGGATGGAAAAGTTGGGAGTATTTTAAAATCAAATGGAGCAAAAAGAAACCGGGAACTTCAGAAAATCGCCGTTGAAGAATCGAAGAGCGGAATTCCAATCATGTTTCAGGAAGACGTCATTCACGGATACAAAACCATAGCTCCTACTCCATTGGCCGAAGCTTCAAGTTGGGACATGAGTTTGATTCAGCAATCGGCTGAAATAGCAGCCAAAGAAGCTTCCGCAGCAGGCATTCATTTAACCTACGCACCAATGGTTGATATTTCGCAAGATCCTCGTTGGGGTAGAATTTTGGAAGCTGGTGGCGAAGATGTTTATCTGGGCAGCAGAATTTCAGAAGCCAGGGTGAAAGGATTCCAGGGAGAAGATTTGGCCTCCCCCAATACAGTTATGGCTTGTGTAAAACATTATGCAGGTTATGGCGCCGCTTTGGCTGGCCGTGATTATAATATTCAGGATTTTAGCGAACGGACGCTTAGAGAAACTTACCTGCCTCCATTTCAAGCAGCAATCGATGCCGGAGTAGGAAGTGTAATGTGCGCATATACTGCTGTTGATGCCATTCCGGCTACCGCAAACAAATATCTGTTAAAAGATATTTTGAGAGATGAAATGGGTTTTAATGGTTTGTTGATGACCGATTGGAAAACCATTCCTAATTTGGTACAGATTGGTGTTGCCGAAGACGACACAAGTGCAACCATTATGGCTATTGAAGCAGGTGTTGACATGGATATGAATTCCGAAAAATATGTAAAACGGATTCCAGACCTGATTCGAAAGGGCATAATCGCTGAAAAAGCCATTGATGATTTGGTGCGCAAAGTGCTCATTGCTAAACAAAAGCTTGGCTTATTCGATGATCCGTACGCTTATTTTGATGAACAAAACGAGGCCGAATCACTGCTGTGTACCGATCATCTTGAAAAAACAAAATTGATGGCCTTAAAAAGTATGGTGCTCTTAAAAAACAAAAAATCAGCGCTACCTCTAAATCCCGAAATCAAAACTTTAGCAGTAATTGGTCCCTTTGCCAAAGCCAAAGGAGATTTAATGGCGTGGTGGTCATGTAAAGGCGAAGAAAAAGATGTCACCAGCATATTCGATGGAATCCAACAGGAACTTTCCGCTAATTCTAAATTGTTATTTGCCGAAGGTTGTAAAATTGACAGTTTCCGCATTGCAGGAACACATCTGATTCCTGAAGCGGTTCAGATAGCGAAACAAGCCGATGCTGTCATCGTAGTTCTTGGCGAAGAGTACTGGATGAGTGGTGAAGGCGGCGGTACAGCTAATTTAAGATTGCCGGGAGCTCAGGAACAATTGCTTGAAGAATTATCAAAGACTGGAAAAACCCTTATAACTGTATTGGTTAATGGACGTCCATATGTACTGGATAAAGTAGTTGAATATTCCGATGCCATTCTGGAAGCCTGGATGCCTGGTACAACCGGAGGTAATGCTGTGGCTGAAATCCTGTTTGGCAAATTTAATCCTTCGGGGAAACTACCCGTAACCTTCCCAATACACGAAGGTCAAATTCCTATTTATTACAACTACCGACAAACCAGCCATCCATTCGATGCAGGGCCGAATAACGATCGGTATACAAATACCTACCGCGATATTCAACCTGAACCCTTGTTCCCATTTGGTTTTGGTTTAAGTTATACCAACTTTGAATATGGTAGTGTTAAAATGAGTTGTAACACCTTTACTGAAGAAAACGAAATTGTGGCAAGTGTTGAAGTTAAAAACACAGGCAAATTTGCGGGTACTGAAATTGTTCAGATGTATATCAGAGATAAGGTTTGTTCGGTAGCAAGGCCGGTTAAAGAATTAAAAGGATTTGAACTGCTTGATTTAAAACCGGGCGAAAGTAAAACTGCAAAATTTACCATTACAACAGACATGCTAAGTTTTATTGGTGCTGATTTAAAAGAAAAAGTGGAAAAAGGAGAATTTGCGCTTTTTATAGGATCCAGCTCAAGCAATGTTGAAGAGTTATCGTTTAGTTTAAAATAATAAAACACGATCGACTAAGATGGCCGGCAATTGATTTTAGTTGGCCATTTTTTATCTAAAATAGTTCAAGTCCCATTCACTTTTCCACTCAATTTTAAAACTTTCATCCTCTAATATTATTGGCAGCCAAATGTACCGACCATCTATTGCATTTTCCGGGATCCAACGATCACCCATATAAATAAAGGCATCTTTTATACCTGCAACCGGAAGAACATAAGTACTTTGAGAATGGAATGTTAATTCTGAATCCTTACCAACACAAGGATTATCAAGCTCCGTCCAAGGTCCAAAAATATAGTCAGCAACAGCAGAACGTGCAGCATTGGGTGTCCAGCCGGTACAATCAGATGCAATTAAAAAGTATTTGCCCTTACTCGTTTTAAAAATAGCCGGTGCCTCCATATAACGATTACTAAAGAAACGTGCATATTTTCCCGAATAGCTGATGTAATTATCACTCAATTGAGATATATGTAATGTGCTATTGTCTTCCGATGAATAAATATGATATACTTTTCCATCGTCATCAACAAACAAATTCATATCGCGAGCCATTTGACCTTTTTCAAAATCACGCCCCAGCAGATTCAATGTATCGGGATGAGCCGGCAGGCATCCGTAACCTCCACAATAAGTTGGTTGAATTGAATCGGCCACTGGTAGTTTATGAAAAGGTTGAACATTTATAGGCCAAAAACCTGCATTCGGCCTAAAGCTATTGTGATAGGTAAATGGACCTATCGGCGAATCGGAAATAGCAACAGCAGAACGTGCAGCATCGTAACCTTTGTCTTTCAGTTCAAGATGAAACCACATAACAAATTTATCGGTTTTTTTATTGTAAATAACCTTAGGTCGTTCGATCTTGCAACCGGCTTCAATATCATGCCCTGTTTCATCAACAACCTTTAACGCAATACCTTCATCATTCCAATTGTACAAATCAACCGATGAATAAACATGTACTCCAACCCATGACGAGTTTCCGGCCTCGCCTTCAATTTTATGCTCGCCATACCAAAAGTAGGTGTTGTTATAAAAAAGAATTCCTCCACCATGAGCATTTATATGAATACCATTATTGTCGGGCCACTTTTCACCCGATTTAAAATTGTTCTCTTTTGCCGAAAGAAGAACTGAGATGAGTAAGAATGATAGAATGATAGTTGATTTCATAAGATTTATCTTCTGTTAAATAATTCAATTATTTCCATTTCACTTAAGGCCCTGTTGAAAATATAAAGTTCATCCAAACAACCTTCAAAGACATCGGTGTAATTTGGAGTAGCTCCAATGACGAGATTTACTTGATTATTTTGAGGCGCAGCTACCAGATCATCTTTTGCGTGAAGTTTTCCATCAAGGTAAAAAATGGCTTTTCCATCTTTTATCATGGCAACTAAATGATGCCACTCTGTGTCAAAATTGGCTTTCACAACACCCTGATCATCGGCTCCGGTGCTACCACCCGTAATATTAATTCGGGTTTGTAGCGGATTAACTTCCAACTCATAACCATTGGGGGAATTCCATGCTGAGCGTTTGCTCAAAATACGGTAATAACTATTCTTTTCAGGATTGTCCAGCTTAAACCAAACCGCAATGGCCATGTTCCCCTGACAATTCAATTCTTGCTTGTCTCCCAAATCGATAAAACTATTTTCCCCATTAAAATAACCAGCTTTTCCAAGTATACCAACTCTTGATTCCACATGATTTGCTTTTGACAAATCGTCGAAACGATAGTGAAGTAATACAGGGGAGTCGATAAAAGTAGTCGTAAAGGATTGGATGATATTTGCTTTCTTTGCCTTGTCTTTTAAACCTTCGATTTTACATGTATACTCAACATTTTCCTGCATACCAGCTACAGTAACATTAGCCGTAAAATCATCGATTGAGCTAATCTGAACGACCTTCAAATTTGGCTTAAATTCGTAATTATTAATTTCATGCAAACTTGCTTTTGAAATGGGTTCACTAAACTTCAATTCAATAGTTTCATTATCAATTAATCGAAACGAAGTAATTTCAGGTACCGCTTTATCGGTGGCCGTTTTAACATTTAATTTTAGTTTTGGAGCTGCCACTCCTCTCCCATTTATCGCCTCCAATTCATAACTGTAATTTGTAGCATCCTGAACCGCCATATCAATGTATTTGCATTGACGTGTTCGAGTTAAAAACTCACCGTCACGATAGATGTTGAAAAAAGAGATATTGCCATCGGCAATTTTTCGACTCCAGGAAAGTTCGTTGAAACTAACACAATTTACTGCAGAGTTTACATTAAAACCGACAAGTTGAGTAGGCTTTACGAGGTGATCAAAATCGGTTTCATACAAATATATCCCCTCAGATTTGTCTCCATCCACCTGAATTAATGCATCACTTGTTTTCAATTCATTTTGACCTGTTATCTGTATATTTTTAGAATCTTTTACTTTAATCAAAGGCAAACTGGTGGATGTATCCATTCTGAAATCTTTCAAATAAAAATTTTCCACATTCTCCAAAACCATGGCAGGTCTTTGGTCTTCGTTCATTAAATGGAATTGAATAGTTTTGAAAGAGATCGTTTTCACATCACGAATAAAAAAACCATAAGCCGGCATATTCACACCAAACATTCGATTCACCGGATAAGAACGGGCAATCATTGGCACTTCTTCCTGGGCATCTTCAATTGTTCCACCGCCTTTAAAATGAATATCGATATTATTAAAACTAATGTTTTCAACTTGTGCATCTTTATAACCTGTAACAGAGCAGGCAATTTTGCCTGCATTCGTTGCAACAATATTGCTAAATTTTATATTCTTGATTTCTCCCTTTCCAGCAAATTCACCTTTTTCGTAGGGTCGATCGTGACGCATTCCCAAACGAATAAAAATGGGGGTTTCCACGCTATCAACAACAATGTTTGAAAAGGTAAGGTCTTTCAATGAACCGCCATCAACACAGCCTAAATCGATTCCTCCTAATCCGCCCCAAGCCTGGAATTCATGATGATTTTTCAGGGAGCGCGAAGGACGAATCACCAAATTGGATACCGCAAATCTTTCGAAGTTTCCGGCAGAACCTGTTCCCAATTTAAACGGTGATGCAAACGAACTTAAAATGCAATTGTTTACTACAACATCGCTTGTTGCCCGTGGTCCTTCGGTTTTAAAACAAAGCGCATCATCGCATGCATCGATATGCGAATCGGAAACACGTACAAACTGACAGCAATCCAAATCGATTCCGTCGTTATTCAAATTGGAATGATTAAAAATATGTACGTTATGAATGAGAATATCTGTACAATAATTCATTCGCAACATCCAAAAAGCAGAATTCGTCAAGTGAAGGTCACTCACCTCAACGTTTTTACACGAGACCAAATGAATGCCATAAGGGCGGTTGGGATCATTTCCCTTGTGGGTTTGAAAAATACCGTAGTCACCTCCACCGTATAGGTCACCTTCACCACAAAGTTTAATGTTTTCCTGATCGTAAGCATAAATGAAAGCTCTCCAGGGTTCCACATCCATTCGAGAAATGGCCTTTATCCCTGGTGGTATAAATGGATATTCCGATACATCATCAACAGCCTTTAACATTCCACCCTTTTCAATTTCCAGGGTAACATTCGATTTTAAAAATAGGGTACCGCTAAAAAAAGTTCCCTGGGGAATGATTACAGTCCCGCCTCCATTTTCGTTACAGGCATCTATGGCTTTTTGAATGAATTCTGTATTGGTTTTGTTGTTTCGTTTCGCTCCAAAGTCGATGATGTTAAATTCCTTTGAAAAAAGAGATAGTGGAACAATAAACAAGCAAATCAGAAAAATTTGTTTCATTGTGGTAGTCGTTAGATTTTGAATTTAGTACTAAATGAAATAGAACATAGTTTTGAACGAGACTCATTCACCTCTTCCATCCGCAGGCAATTCTAAACCATTTACAAAGATTTGAACATGGACGGTTTTAATTTGTGATATTTAACCCCAGGTTAAAAACCCGGGGCTACATATATTTAATGCCTAATGGCATTCCTCTTTTCCTATAAACCTGATTCAAACTCACTACATAAGATACATTTCAGGTTTTCACCTAGCTCCCCTCTTGGGTTTGGGGGTTAATATCCTCCGGGAGCCGGAGTATCGTCCACCTCTTCGCCTTTAGCTGCAGAAACGATGGCAGCAGTTGCAGTAGCACCAATACGAGTGACACCCCATGAACGTACCTTTAAAGTATCTTCATAAGTACGAACACCACCGGCAGCTTTCACTTCAATATCGTCGTCGGTATGCTTGCGCATTAATTTTAAATCGTGTTCGGTAGCCCCTTTATAATTGTAACTTCCATCGTCTTGTTTCACAAAACCATAACCGGTCGATGTTTTTACAAAAGCAACTTTCAACTTGCTGCAAATTTCGCAAAGTTTGATTTTGAATTTGTCTTCTGTAAGGTAATCGTTTTCGAAAATCACTTTCAAAGCAGCATTTCCTGCCTTACAAGCATCGTTTATTTGTTTGATTTCGTCCTCAACAAAAGCCCAATCTTCGCCCAAAACTTTACCTATGTTCACCACCATATCAATTTCAACGGCTCCATCGGCAATGGCTTCTTTTGTTTCAAAAACTTTGACTTTTGTTGAGCTGTTCCCGTGTGGAAACCCGATTACCGTTCCTACCATTACATCGGTTCCTTTCAACAATTCAACAGCCAATTTTACCGCATAAGGTTTTATACAAACCGATGCAGCATCGTATTTTTTGGCTATTTCACATCCTTCAATTAAAATTGCGTCAGTCATTGTTGGATGCAACAAGGAATGATCGATCATTTTCGCAATTTGATGCGCAGTAACTTTTTCCATTTTTAACTATTTTAGTAATAATTATTTTTTATTTGGGCGGCATCCGGGCTATTCGTTTTATCTTTTGTTATCCCGATACCCCGATAAATATCGGGGCGGAATCACAAAAGGATATCACTCCTATCCCTGCCGCTGCTTTATCCATTTATTTTCTCTGTTGATACAGACCTTCGAGTCTTTCCAATAAGGCAGTATACATTTCTTCTCTTTTTTCAATTAGTGTACTTTGTGCATATTCATTCACAAAACTATGATTGTGCCATGTGTTGCAAGGATCTTTGTAATCCCATTCAATGTTGCCACAATCATCGGTATAATAATTTGGTCGTTCAGTTGGAAATGGCCGGACAAATCTTCCAGCCCAACTGCTCGTTTGTGGATAATTTAAATCATGATTTGGATCAAGTAAATACAATACGGATGGAGTATCACCTACTCTGAAATATTGTGCCCAGGGTTGCGATTCAACAAGCTCTTTTAAATGCTTCCCTAAATTACCATACACCGATAATTTTTCGAACATCTCCTTTGGTTCGTCCCCCGGAAACATGCCTGCATAACTCCAGTTTATTTCCAGCCACCACATATCATTAAATTGTGAATCATTATAAATTTCGTTTCGTCCAAAACCATTCCAGTTTAGTTGTTCACATGGTTTTGATCTTTTCCAATCAGATGGCATAAACTGAATATGCTCCTCAAGCATTAAACCTGTACCTATTGTAATTAACCGAATATTTTTTGCTAACGAAGGTTGTTTTAACAAGGCTTTTCCAAACAGTTGCATGTTTCCCCACACCAAAACGTAAAGTGGTTCTTTCGTTTTGCTTGCCGACTTTAAAAACAAATCGATGGCCTGTTGCTCATTTTTGGCAATTCGCCTTTTCAAATCTTCCGGATCAGGATAGTGTTTCGTTTTAAAGTTGTAGGCTAAATAATCCTTACGATAAGCATCAACAGCCAACTCACACGCTTCATACCCTTTGGCATTCCATCTGTCGGGAACAATGCCTTCAATTTTGAATTCATTGGCGTACCAAAAAAGATGAACCAGAGACTGCCTGTCATCAGGATCTCCCGAATTAATATTGATATCGGTAAATACAAATACCCTGGGCTTTTCTTTTACTGTGTAGTGACAAGAAAAGAAAACAAAGCCAATAAATAGAACAAGCAGATACTTCATGGTGATGCATTAAAATGATTAGACCTCAGCGTAACATTTTAAAATGATAGCCAAATGTTTACGAGCCAATTCAAGAGTCATTTGCACTTCCTCCTTCCCTTCCAAAACATTCACAAAATGTTCTGCCAAAGCATATCCATCGTCATGACCTTCCATTTCAGGGATTATGGTTTCACTCACTGCTTTAGTTCCATCTTCAGCCAATGAATAGTATTCAATTTCGGGAGCATCCCAACTACAAAAAGCCAGTTTAATACCGCCCTTGGTTCCGTAAATCCGGGTCTCGTTGGGAACCTCAACATTGTTATGCGAGGCGCGTTCCCAATAGTAATCCAAACCGTCACTAAATTTCATTCTAACAGCAAAGTGTTCTTCTACATCATTTATATCAGTTCCGGGATCTTTGCGATCCAAACCATTACGCATGAAAAGGGTATCTACTTTTTCCAATTCCGGTTTATCACCCAACAGTCCAAGATGGAACGATAGGTCATAAACTCCCCAATCGAATAAGGGACCACCACCTGCAATGGCTTTATTCAAAAACCATTTAGCCGTTGGATGATACTCAATACCCGGACGGCCCTGACGGCCATTTGAATTGTGATGGATGTAGTAAATTTCTCCCAGTGCACCAGAATCAATAATCTCCTTTACTTTTACGTATTTGGGTTGCAAACGTGCATGACGGGCCGAACATCCGCTGACTTTAAGTTCAGGTCGTTCATTTTTAGCTGCAATCATTTCATCCACCTCTTCCAAATTCATGGCCAAAGGTTTTTCTGTTAAGATGTGTTTACCTGCCTTAACCGCAGCTATAAACATTTTTTTATGCAAGTTGGGTGGTGTTGTAATCACCACTGCATCAACAGAAGGATCGGCCAAGATCTGGGTGTAATCGGTTGTTCTGTTGGGTATATTATACTTTTCGGCTACCCTGTCGATTGTACTTTGCGTACGAGCATTAATCCAGGTAATGTTCACTTTGCCTGTTTTAATCAAATTTTGAATATGGTTTTCGGCAATCATGCCGGCACCAATTACTCCTATGTTAAACATGTGCTAGTATATTTGTTCGTTAGTAGTTTTCTTTGTAATATTTCTTGCAATCATTAATGGTTGCGTCATTTCCCATTTCAACAACAGTCCAGCTTTCTTGCAAACTGATGGTTTTTCCAGGTTTAATTGTACGATACTCTCCATGATGCTCTAACTCAGTCAAGTCTCCACTACCATCATTACTTATAGTATTGTAAATTTCAACCAAAGCCTGTTCTTCATGTATCTGATTCTTTTCAAGTGCATCAAATTCAATCAACAACATATTCCCTTTTGATAATGCCACAATATGTCCTTTTTCGGGAAACAAAAATGATTTAGCCATTCGTTGATTTTTACCTTCTGAAGGTTTTTCTGCAATAAAAGTGAAATAGTCATTTTCAATTGCATACTTCATGTTATCAATCCTAGGATTGGTATTAACGTTCATTCTACAATCTTCCTCACTCACCGTAGGAACAAAAAATGGCGTCCAACCATCAACACGAATATTCGACCACAATTCCCAGCTTACTTCTTCATCACGAATATTTATAGCTTCAACATTAATCTCGACTTTATTTCCTGATATTGAAAACTCTTTGATCAACTTAACACCTGTAACAGGACTTTCCGGACCTTCAATCTTAATACTTGAATTGCTTTGATTAATAACTTTAAAATCACCGTAAATCAAAAAAGGATCAGGTGGCCAAAGTGATGCAGTTTCCTTCAAATTCTTATTTTGATCTTGATGTATCCACCATTCACTTTGTGGTCCAAGCCAAGTAATAAAACCGTTGTACCCCTTCCATTCTGATTCAAACGAAGGAGTTATTCGCTCAACGCTTGGTTCATCCCATAGCTTGGCATCTGAAAGCAACATGTTTTCGCCATTAATAGAACTTAAATAAACCAATCGTCCTCCTACATCTGGTAAGATTCCAATTTTTATTTGTTCATTCTGAAGGTAAATAACCTTTGTCGTGTTTTGTGCCTCAGTGTTGCATGAATTCATTAGAAATAAGTAAGCAAATAAAAAAATTAGATATCGCAACATATAGTTTGATTGTGATTAATATTGATTCAAATTTAACTCAAACTACCATTCCACCACAACTCCGATATATTTATCTGGCTGATTTTTTAAACCATCGTATCCCGATTGCATAGTATCAGGAGTAATTTGATGAGAAAAACATGGTGCAACAATTAAACGTTCATCCTTTATTAGATTCATTACAATTTCGGCATTTCGTTCAATTGAATGTTTGTTGAACTCATTTTGATGGGTTGGAAGGGTAAACTCCAAAGCACCTTTTAAGCTTCCACACCATGGTAAATAATGAAAAAACTTTAAGTAATCAGTGAGGTTATCATCAAATGCAGCGCGTGGACTACCCAACAAAATTGTTTCTCCGCCAAATGCCATTAAATCACTTCCGTGTTTAATCACGGGGGTCATTCCCGATGCATCAATATAGGTGTCAATCATTTTACCGTTTGTTGCTGCTGTAATAACGGCCTTCAGATCCTCTTCAGCAGAATTAACAACATGTTTCAAACCACAGGCTTTGGCTATTTCGATGCGTTCATTTTTAATGTCGCTTGCAATTACATTTGCTCCCTGAAGCTGCGCCAATTGAGCGGCCATATTGCCAATCACTCCTAAGCCTGTAACCAATACATTATCCCCCAAT
This sequence comes from Prolixibacteraceae bacterium, assembly GCA_041821245.1. Taxonomy (GTDB): domain Bacteria; phylum Bacteroidota; class Bacteroidia; order Bacteroidales; family Prolixibacteraceae; genus Roseimarinus. Next base: position 6,031 of record JBGUEP010000009.1, on the reverse strand, counting down.
TCAATATCCGACTTTCGAATGCTTGTAAAAGCAATGGTTGCCATGTGTGTAAAAACAGCTAATTCGGGTTTTGTTCCATCAGGAACTTTTACGCACACTCCATGCCAACGATCGCTGGCGTCAATTTTGAAATAGGCTGCATGTGGACCATAAGTATAAACCAAATCGCTCTGTTTTACATGTTTCACTCCTTCTCCAATGGAAACAATCTCCCCAATGGATGTATAACCAGGAATTCCCGGTATGGTAAACCACGATTCGATACCTGCCAGGCAAGCCAACTCGGTTCCTGCACTTATATGCGAAAATTTATTCTTTACGATAACGTCATTAGGCCCTTCAATATTCAAATCAAATTGAACATTCTCACAAATCACTTTAAACGGATCGGTAACTTTTATTTGTTTCCCTGTGTACATATCTCAACTTTTTGAGTCAAAAGTATAGAATGAAGCATTGACACAAGTGTGGTATTTTACAAAAGGGGTCAGATATATTCAAAAAGAAGAAAAATATCAGAAACAAAAAATAACCAACCCTTTGAAAAAAATAGCCAACCCAATTCATTTTTCATCCACCTACATTTGTCAGCATTGGTATTCAAAAAAATTGAGAACCAAACAAAACAATATGAAGCGAGCATGAGCAGGATTTTTGCTTACACCGCTGAATGATTGTATGCGAGTTTCCTGTCTGACTGTGCAATCCAGGCAGGCATCGAATACCTTTAGAAAATTAAAACTATTATGAGATGAAATTATCATTTAAAGAGAAGTTGGGATATGGCATAGGCGAAATAGCCGGAAGTGGATTATGGCAAACCATGATGTTCTTTCTCCCCATTTTTTACACCGAGACCTATGGTCTTTCGCCTGCTGCCACAGCAACCTTATTTTTAGTCGTTCGGATTTTTGATGCCTTAAACGATCCCATCATGGGAGCCATCTCAGATAGAACCAACACCCGCTGGGGTAAATTCAGACCCTACCTGCTTTGGGGATCGGTTCCCTTCGGTATTTTTGCCTTTTTAATGTTCGCCACCCCCGATTTTTCCGATGGAGGTAAATTGGCTTATGCCTATATCACCTATTTTATGGTTTTGGTATTTTATACCATCCTCATGGTACCTTACAATAGTTTATTGGGAGTGATGACCTCTAATCCCAACGAAAGAAACAGTTTATCGGTATTCAAATTTGTTTTGGCCTACAGTGCAGGTATTATGGTGCAGGCACTCATCGTTCCATTGGTTGACAAACTGGGAGGTGGTAACGATGCATTGGGATACAAATTAACCATGTCGGGTCTGGCAGTAATAAGTGTTATTGCTTTAATTGTAGTGTTTTTTACTACCAAAGAACGCATTCAACCCGATCCAAAAATAAAATCAAATTTAAAAGCAGATTTAACCGATTTAACACGCAACCGCCCCTACCTGGTTCTATTGGGTGCTAGTTTGATTTTTTTAATCTACATATGTGTTCGAAGTGCTGCTGTGATGTATTATTTTGAATACTATCTGGGCCGCAAAGACCTGGCCAGCATTTTTATGGTATCAGGTACATTTGCTGTAATTGCCGGAGTATTGCCAACCAAATGGCTGGCCAAAAAATTCGACAAAAAAAACATCGTGATCTGGTGCATGATGGTGATTTGCCTATCGTTGTTAGTCAATTATTTTGCAGGTCCCGAAAACATTGTGCTAATTTTTGCAACTCAACTACTATTTTCTTTGGCGTCAGGGCCATTGTTCCCTTTGATTTGGACCATGCTGGCTGATGCCGCAGATTATTCAGAGTGGAAAACAGGACGTAGGGCAACCGGACTAATTTATTCGGCCTCAACCTTTGCACAAAAAACGGGAGCCGCAGTTGGAGCTGCCATCATGTTACTCATTATTCAAGCCTATGGATACATTTCAAACCAGCCACAAACAGATTCTTCGCTGCAAGGAATCCGTTTAACCATGACCCTCGTTCCTGCATTAATTGCAACGTTTGGCATGGGCTTAGTTTTCTTTTACAATCTCAGCAATAAGAAATTGGCTGAGATCGAAATTGATTTAAATGAACGAAGAAAAAATAATTAACATGCAAAAAATTAGAATACTGCTTTTTGTAATCATATTGACTGGTGTGTTTACTGCTTGTAAAACCGATAAAGTATGGGAAATAAACTCGCCCAACGGAAAAATTGAAGTTGAAATTAGCCAATGTTGTGAATCGGGAGACCTTTCTTATCTCATTCAATATTTCAGCAATGGTGAATCCAGAATAGCACTTGAAAAATCCGCTCTGGGTTTGGAACGTGAGGATACAAAATTCAGTAAGCTTCAATTCATTGAGGCAATTGAAAAGAAAAATATTAAAGATGAATACCAATTGTTAAGCGGAAAAAAATTGAATATTTCTACCGTTTACAATGAGATTGTTATTTCTTTTACAACACCCGAAAACAACTTGTTAAATGTGATTTTCAGAGCCTATGACGATGGAATTGCCTTTAGCTATATGATGCCTGAAACCAGCGATAAATATTATCGGGTAAGCAAGGAGTTAACCAGCTTCAACCTCCCTGAAGGCCACGCATGGATGGCACCATACGACACTGTTACGACCTGGTCTCCCGGATATGAAACCTATTACGATGATAAAATTGCCATAGGAACACCTGCAATAGCCAAATACAATGGTTGGGGATTCCCCATGCTTTTCGAAACCAATCAACTATGGATGCTGATATCGGAGGCAGGATTTGACGGAACTTATGGTGCAGTTCATTTAAAAAACGATTGTACCGATGGTAATTATCAGGTGACATTCGCTCCTGAGGAAGAGTGCATGGGCTACTATGAAAATACCAGCTACAATACACTCCCATGGCAAACCCCATGGCGAACTATAATTATTGGCGATCAACTGTCAACAATTGTGGAATCAAATATGGTAACACACCTTGCTCAACCATGTAAGTTGAAAGATCTTTCGTGGGTTAAACCCGGCAGGGCTTCCTGGAGTTGGTGCATGTTTAACGATAGTCCTCAGGATTACGATCAGCTTGTACCCTTTGTGGATTTGGCTGCTAAGATGGGTTGGGAATATTCATTGGTTGATGCCAATTGGAACTTCATGAAGAATGGAAACATCGAAAAACTGGTGCAATATGCCAACACAAAAAATGTAGGACTGATTTTATGGTACAATTCAGGTGACAAACACAACATTGTTCCTGAAGAACCACGCGATTTGATGTTTAACAGAAAAATTCGCCGTGCTGAATTTAAACGAATACACGAACTTGGCATTAAAGGCATTAAAGTAGATTTTTTCCAATCCGACAAACAAACCATTATCAATCAATACATCGAAATATTGGAGGATGCAGCAGAATTTGAAATATTGGTCAACTTTCATGGTTGTACTATACCCAAAGGTTGGAGAAGAACCTATCCAAACCTGATTTCCATGGAAGCCATCAGAGGAGGCGAATGTTATATTTTCGCCAAAGATTATCCGGAAAAAGCTCCGAAACATTTAAGTTTGGTTCCATTTTTACGAAATGTAGTTGGTCCATGCGATTATACGCCCGGTGGTTTCAGCGATAATATTTTACCTCATCTTACCAGTTTTGGATTTGAGTTGGCTATCCCTGTAGTGATTGAATCGGGAATCACCCATTATACCGAAACGCCTAAAGGAATAAGCGCTTTGCCTGACTTCGCTGTTAAGTTTCTAAGTGAATTGCCAGTTGTATGGGATGAAACAAAGCTAATTTCAGGCTATCCCGGAGAAAATGCAGTAATGGCGCGTCGTAGTGGAGAGACTTGGTATATTGGTGGTATTAATGGTACACAAGAAACAAAAACCTTTCACATCGATTTAAGTGATCTGGGCGTAAAAGGGAAAACAATAACCATTATCTCCGATGGTGATGACTTCAAAAAACTTCAAATTAAAAAAACAGAAGTAGACCAAGCTATTTCTGTAAAAACGCTAAAATATGGTGGATTTGTAGCAAAAATTGAATAGCGGTTTAATAAAACAATTAGTGAGATTAATTCATTTAAATTTCCTGAAGGAGCTACGCTCTGCATTGTTGCATTCGAAATAACAATCCATTGCGGAGCGAAGCAAAGAATCTATAACTCAATTTTTGTTTTTATTGGACACCTCTGATAATAAAGATAGAAGAAGTAAAAAGACCTAATTCCAAATGGAATTCAATTTGTAAACCGATGCCTTTTCAATTTTTATATTTCCATTAACAGCTTGAAATGTGATTTGCTTAAATGGTTCAGAAGGGAAAAAGATATCTGTCATCACAGTTTCTCCTTCATTTACAAACACTTCAATCGAAGAAACATCGATTAGCATTTGAACTTGGGTATTGGATTTAAGCCTAATGTCCCCCACCCTTGTTCCTTGTTTGATGGGGGCCACATGGGTTGTATAAAAAACATCTGAAAACGCAACAGAACCAGATTTCGACCTGTCGATAATCATCGTATTATCGACAGCATTGAAGGCAATAACAACCTTTTCCTTTCTGGAATTTGAAAGTATGATCTCCAGAATTGCATCGGAATTCGTTTCATATTCCAAATTTAATTCAACAGGGTAAAGTTCAAAAGGGACTTTATCTGCTAAAGAGAATTCACCATCCAATTGAAAAGGGCCTGTTTTGTACTCCAATCCCCGGAGTAGTTCCAATTCCCTTACTGGCAAAGACCTCAAAAAGTTATCCTCAGTTAAGGTTAATTCACGAGGGAAGGTCATGGCATTACGCCAGTTATCGGTAGGAACAACAGTAGCATACATCCAATTACTCATCCAACCCAAGAACAAGGTGCGTCCATCCTCCTTAGGCACATTAGACCAGGTTACCCCCGCATAATTATCGGACCCAAAATCGATCCATTTAATTTGTTTTTGCGATGAAGTAAAATTAAAACCATCGAAATCACCCACAAAATACTGTGTTCCTGAACCTTTATTCGGTCCTGACGAATTGATACTGACGAACAATACCCATTTTTCCTTCCCGCCTTCATCTTCCATTTTAAGTAATTCAGGACACTCCCAAATGCCACGATGTTCACCAACTTCAAAACCAAAATTACTTTCGTGATTCCAATCAATCAAGTTAAATGAAGAATAAAATGCCACATGATCCTTAACAGCCAAAGCCATAATCCACTTATGAGATGTTTCGTGCCAGACCACTTTGGGATCACGAAAATCAGGTAATTCATTTGTAATTAGAACAGGGTTGCCAGCGTATTTCGACCAGGTTCTCCCTTTATCCAGACTGTAGGCAATTCCTTGCGACTGTGGAAATATTATTCCATTGGTGTTGTTGTGATAGGTAAAAATGGCAACTAAGGGTGGGTTGTTTGCCGTTCCTAAACCGGAAGTGTTTTGCAAATCAGCAACGGCACTTCCTGAAAAGATCCATCCAAGTGAATCGGGATACAAAGCAATTGGTAAATGTTCCCAATGTATCAAATCACACGAAATGGCATGCCCCCAATGCATAGGCCCCCAAACGGTTGAATCAGGATAATATTGGTAGAAAAGATGATATTCTCCATCCAAATAAACCATTCCATTGGGATCATTCATCCACATAGAATCAGGGCTGAAATGAAGCTGTGGTCGATGTGGCTCTCCGTATTTTTCTTGTTCCTTGATAGCACGTTTTTCAGAGCAGGAAAAAAGAACCAAAACAGAGACGAGTAGACAAAGAAAAAGTTTTGGATATTTACTTATAAAATGACTATGGAGTGATCTAAATTTTCTTTGTTTCATATACAAAAGAGTTACATCAAAAACACTATTGAATTTTAAATAAAGCACTTGAAAAAACAGCTCCAAGTGTTTCACTTCGCTGACCAGGTGAAGCATTTCCTACCACTAGTTCATATTCACCTTTAATCAACTTATTTTCACCATTTTCATCAACCAGTTTTAAATCGTCAGCAGCTATTTCAAAGCTTAATTCCTGAGATTCGCTTGCGCTTAAATGCACACGT
>JBGUEP010000008.1:0-179802 GCA_041821245.1 Prolixibacteraceae bacterium | reverse complement strand
TATTTTACTGCTTTTTGTTTAATAATTATGCCCTAGGGACTTTTTCAGTGCCCTCTCTTTTGATGCAGGGCTTTTTAATTCGGAATGATTGTTATTTATTCGAAAATACCTCTCATTTTACGAAAGAAGTCTTTCTTTTCCTGGCTGTCGTTTGGTCCACTTTGAAAGTTGGGTTGTTGAGCCAGTTTTTCCAAAAGTGCTTTTTCTTCTGAATTTAAACGGCTGGGTACCCATGCATGAATTCGAACCAACAAATCGCCTTTCCCGTATCCATTCACATCGGGTAAACCTTTGCCACGTAAGCGAAGAATTTTTTCAGGCTGAGTTCCTGCATCGATTTTTACTTTCACCTTGTTATCGACCGTTGGTATTTCGGCCGTAGTTCCCATCGCCATCTCAGGCAGGTTAAGAAACAGGTTGTAGATTAAATCGTTTTCGTCACGAATCAAGTCGGGATGCTCCTCTTCGTGGACCAATAAAATTAAGTCGCCGTTAATTCCACCACGTCGGGCTGCATTGCCTTTTCCGCTTACCGAAAGTTGCATGTCGTTGGCCACGCCGGCAGGAATGTTTAAGGTAATGATTTCGTCATCTTTTACAATTCCTTCGCCAAAACAACTGGTACATTTGTTGGTAATGATTTTACCTTCACCACCACAGGTTGGGCAAGCCGATGTGGTTTGCATCTGACCTAAAAATGTATTCGAAATACGGGTAACCTGCCCTGAACCGCGACATGTTGAGCATGTTGAGAATGACCCGTCCTTTGCTCCTGTGCCATCGCATGTTTTACAGGAGACGTATTTTTTTACCTTGATTTTCTTTTCAACGCCGTTGGCAATTTCCTGTAGAGTTAGGTTAACTTTTACCCGTAGATTCTGACCGCGATTTACGCGTTGACCTCTACCACCTCTGCCGCCGAAACCGCTAAAGCCACCTCCGCCGCCACCTCCGCCAAAGTGACCGCCGAAAATATCACCAAACATCGAAAAGATGTCATCCATGTTCATGTTTTGGCCACTAAAGCCCGAGCCACCGCTCATTCCGGAATGACCAAACTGATCGTAGCGTTGTTTTTTCTCCGGATTGCTTAATACCTCGTAGGCTTCGGCTGCTTCTTTGAAATTTTCTTCCGATTGTTTGTCGTCTGGATTTTTATCGGGGTGATACTGTATGGCCTTTTTTCTGTAGGCTTTTTTTATTTCTTCAGCAGTAGCACTTTTGGTAACTCCCAGAACTTCGTAATAATCGCGTTTGCTCATTTTTTGTTTTTTTATTCTCCAATAACAACTTTGGCAAATCGAATTACCTTATCGTTAAGTGTATAACCTTTTTGAATGACATCAACTACCTTGCCTTTTAATTCTTCTTTTGGTGCTGGTATTTTTGTCAGTGCTTCGTGCAGATCGGTATTGAAATCACGTTCTTTCGCTTCAATTTCTTTAATTCCGTTTTGTTGAATAAAGTCACTAAAGCGCTTATATATAAGAAGAATGCCTTCTTTAATGGCACTTTCTTCGTGTTTGTTTTCCATGGATTGTAAGGCACGCTCAAAATCATCAATTACCGGCAGAATATTTAAGAAAATATGTTCGCCAGCCGATTTTGTCATCTCCATTTTTTCTTTCAAGGTACGTTTCCGATAATTGTCGAATTCAGCTTGCAGACGCAAATAGCGGTCATCTTTTGCTACAATACTGTCTTCAAGTTCCTTGATTTTATCTGCTGTTTTTTCTTTTTTGCTTTTTCTTGAGACTTTTTGAGGTTCCTTTTCTTCTGACCCGGCAGCGGCATTTGATTCTTGACCTTGCTTTTGAGTTAGTTCTTCTACTATATCTTCTACCTCTTTATTTTTTGTTTTATCTGTCATGTTCTTTTTTGATTTTATAACTCGGGGTCAAATTACAAATATTCTGCCAATTGGATTTCTTTGTCATATTGACATTGAATTTTTTTAACGTAATGACAAAAAAAGAGTCGCGAAATCCGCAACTCTATCCTATAATGTTGTAAAATATTACTTTGTTAGTTGACTCAGTGCTTTTTCGAGCATTGCGCCCCGTAAATTTTTTGCAATGATTACACCATCGCCATCAATCAGAAAGTTAGATGGAATACTGCTAACTTTATATATTCCTGCATATTTGGCATACCATCCTTTAAGGTCACTAACATGGTAAGGCCACTCCAATTGGTCTTGTTTAATGGCACTTTCCCATCGGGCTTTATCCTGATCGAGAGAAACGCTATAAATAGTAAATCCCTTGCCATTTTTAAATTCCTGATCCTTATATTTTTGATAGGCAACAACAACGGCTGGATTTTCTCTCCGGCATGGGCCACACCATGAAGCCCAAAAATCAATGAGCACTAGTTTTCCCTGTAAATCAGCCATGTTAATTAGCTCTCCATTTACTCCCTTTTCTGTTATGTTTGGTGCTTTATTTCCTACGTTTGTTCCCATCTGAACCTGTGCAAAAGCTGATGAAATGCTTATGAATGCGATGAATGTTGCTACTAAAAACGATTGTTTCATGAATTTTTATTTTTGAATGTTTTATTTCTATGAAGTAGTATAACGTATTTTCTAAGCCTTAGTTTGCTAATTTTCCTTAAAAATGATAATTAACCCAATTTAGTTTTTTTGGTGAAGCAATTGTGGAGAATAAGCACTTAAGATCATTCATCGGTGAAGTGCTACGAATCGATGCGCTGAATACGGGCACCAAGCTGATTCAAACGGATTCCAATATTTTCGTAACCTCGATCTATTTGCTCAATGTTATGGATTTTACTTTTTCCATCGGCCGACATTGCCGCAATGAGCAGGGCTACACCAGCTCTGATGTCAGGCGAAACCATTGTGGTACCTTTCAGCCGATGTTCATGATTCAATCCGATTACTGTTGCCCGGTGAGGATCGCATAGAATAATTTGGGCGCCCATATCAATGAGTTTATCCACAAAGAAGAGTCTGCTTTCGAACATCTTTTGATGGATTAACACACTGCCTTTTGCCTGGGTGGCTACCACTAAGAATACACTTAACAAGTCAGGTGTTAATCCTGGCCATGGGGCATCAGCAATGGTCATGAAGGAACCATCGATAAAACTTTCTATTTCATATTGTTCCTGTGATGGAATAAAAATATCATCGCCCCGAAATTCCATTTGAATTCCCAGGCGTTTAAATTGTGCCGGGATGTTTCCTAATTTTTCGATGCTGGCATTTTTGATGCTAATTTCAGATTTGGTCATGGCGGCCAAGCCAATGAAACTACCTATTTCAATCATGTCGGGGTCAACGGTGTGAGTACAGCCACTTAAGGAGCTGACGCCGTCGATGCTAAGTAAATTTGAGCCAATTCCGCTTATTTTTGCGCCCATCGAAACAAGCATTTTACAAAGCTGTTGGATGTAGGGTTCGCAGGCTGCATTGTAGATAACAGTTGTGCCCTGGGCTAAAACCGAAGCCATAATAATGTTGGCAGTTCCGGTAACCGAAGCCTCGTCAAGTAACATATAGCTTCCTTTCAAATTGGAACCTGAAATTTCATAAAATTTTTCGCTGGAATGAAAGATGAATTCAGCACCTAATTTTTGAAAGCCAATAAAGTGGGTATCTAATCTTCGACGGCCGATTTTGTCACCTCCCGGCTGAGGGATAAAACCTTTTCCAAACCTTGATAACATGGGGCCAAGTATCATCACTGAGCCTCTGAGGTTCCGGGCCAATTTATTGTATTCCACCGATTTCATAAAATCGGGATTTACATTTTTTGCATTAAAAGTAAACTCACCTTTTTGAAGGCGTTCTGTTTTAACACCAAGTACTTTTAATATATCAATCAGATGAAGAACGTCCCTGATTTCTGGAATGTTTTTTATCGTTACTTGTTCTTGAGTGAGTAATACGGCACATATGATTTGAAGCGCTTCGTTTTTTGCTCCTTGTGGTTGTATTTCTCCTTTTAAGGAATGACCTCCTTCAATTACGAATGTTGACATAAATTGAAATGTAGGTTTGCGTTAGCGATTTAATTTCTTCGATAGTCCGATTTGTAATTTTGACGCTTACCGCCGTTATTGTCCTGACGTTTACCGCTGTTTGATTTTTGAATTTTTGGTTTTTTCGTAATCAGCGTTTTTGCTTCTTTTAATTGGAAATCTTCAGGAACTTCAATTTTTCCTTTTGACAGTTCAACGAAATCGGCCATTACTTTATCGTCATCAACGGTTTCTTTGTTCCAGGTGAGGTAGCATTTTTTCATGTGATCGGCAATCATCTGAATCAAGGAATCTTTTTCGGGACCCTCTTCGTATTCTGCAGCACGCTGAATCATCATTTGAACAATGTGACCATAATGGCGATATTTTATTCTGCCTGAATTGTACGGAATTTTATTGGGTTTGCTGGTTAACAGATCCTTCGTGGGTAATTCGTAAGGGTAGTCGATGTCCAATTCAAAATTGGTCATTATGGCCAGGTGATCCCATAATTTATGTTTAAAATCAGCTACGTCACGAAGGTAGGGATAAAGGTTTCCCATAACGTCGATAATGGTTTGTGCAGCTTTTTGGCGTTCTACCCGGTCTTCAATGGTCATGGTGTAGTCTACCATATTTTGAATGTTTCTGCCATATTCCGGCATCACTAATTGCTTAAGTCTTGAATTGTATTCCATCTTATTTTTTGAATTACTGCGAATGAATTTTGTATGCTTAACGAAAGTTAGGACCGCTTGGATTTCCCATACGAAGCATTGCAAATTTAGCAAACTATTTAATAGATCAACAAATTAAGCTCGATTTTGATCATTTCACCACTCTTAAACGGGCAAATTTTAATAATAATTGTTTTCGAACCGAATTTTGGAAAACAACAGTGGCTTTTCGGTTCGAAGCTTCTCCTTCCAATTCAGTGACAGTACCCCGGCCAAAACGCTGATGTTCAACTTCGCATCCAACTGTAATCAAGGATGCATCATCCGACTCAAAAGAGGGGAGTGAATGTGCTTGTTTTAATTTGGTAAGTCGCTGACTGATGTGTGGATTTGGATTCCCCGAAAGGGATGGTCGCTGTGGCGGTGCATTTTTTGGTGTTGCTGGCGCCGACCGTTTACTACTCCAAATTGAATCGTTGGTGGGATTCAAAAACGATGGCATGTTTAAATTCGATGGCATCAGCAAATACTGTTCATCTAATTCACCAATAAAACGGCTTGGGTCAGAGAAGGTGAGCTGGCCATAACTGTAACGCTGACGAGCAAATGAGATCCAAACGTTTTTCTCTGCACGGGTAAGCGCCACATAAAACAATCGGCGCTCTTCTTCCAGGTTCTCAGGAGAAAGCATTCCTGAGAAATTGGAGGGGAAAAGTTTTTCTTCCAAGCCGACAATAAATACATTTTTGAATTCCAGCCCTTTAGCTGAGTGGACAGTCATTAGCGTTACCCTGTTCCGGTCTTCTTCTTTTTCGGAATCCTGATCGGTTAAAAGAGCCACATCTTCGAGGTAATTTTCCAAACGATTAGGCTGACCTTCCTCTTGCGCATTTAAGCTAAAGTCCTGAATCGCATTTAGCAATTCCTGTACGTTTTCGAATTTGCTCAGGTTCTCGGGCGTTTTATCCCGGTACAATTCTTCCAGCAGTCCGGTCTGACGGGCGACCATTAGGGTTATTTCGTAGGCCGATGAATCAATAATTTGTGTTTTGAACGTATCGATCAGAGCCACAAATCCGGCAATTTTGGCGAGTGTGCCCTTGTTCAATCCGGTGGCATATTGTTCAGGGCTACTGGCCACTTCCCAGATGCTAACATTCTTGTCGTTAGCGTGTTGTTCCAGTTTCGTTAAAGTTGTACCACCAATACCGCGGGCCGGATAGTTGATAATACGTTTTAAGGCCTCGTTGTCGCTTGGATTCACTATAATCCGAAGGTAGGAGAGCATGTCCTTAATTTCCTTGCGCTGGTAAAACGAAAGGCCACCGTAAATTTTATACGGTAGGTTTTGTTTTCTCAGCTGCTCTTCAAAAATCCTTGATTGCGCATTGGTTCTGTAAAGAATGGCATAGTCGGAAAACGCGTCGTGGAAATTTAAACGGTGTTGATTAATTTCTGAAATGACCAGCTGACCTTCTTCGTTGTCGGTAATGGCCTGCATGATTTTAATTTTATCACCAGTTTCATTTTCAGAAAAAACATTCTTTTTGATTTGTCGCTGATTTTTTTCGATGATGCTGTTGGCAACGTTCACAATGTTTTGTGTGGAACGGTAATTTTGCTCCAATTTATAGGTTGCGAAACCCGGATAATCACTTTTGAAATTGAGGATGTTTTCAATTCGTGCGCCTCGGAATGAATAGATACTTTGCGCATCGTCGCCCACCACACAAATGTTTTTATTCCGTTCAGCCAGCTTTTTCACAATCAGGTATTGCGAAAAGTTGGTGTCTTGGTATTCATCAACCAAAATGAATTTGAATTTTTCCTGGTATTTCTGCAAAATTTCGGGATGCTGGTGCAGCAATATATTGGTGTTCATCAGTAAATCGTCGAAATCCATGGCGCCTGCAACTTTGCAGCGTCTGCTGTATTCTTTGTAGATGTTGGCAATTTTAGGCATGCGAATGGAATTGTCGTATTCGGCCGTATTGGGATTGATGGCGTAATTGGCAGCGGTAATCAGGTTGTTTTTAGCCGATGAAATCCGATTCAAAACGGTATTGGGTTTGTATTCCTTATCACTCAGTTTCATGTCCTTCATGATGCTCCGAAGCAAACTTTTCGAATCGGCAGAATCGTAAATGGTAAAGGTGCTGGGGTAACCAAGTGCCGCTGATTCGATGCGAAGAATTTTAGCAAATATGGAGTGAAAGGTTCCCATCCAAAGGTGGCGGGCAATGTTGTTACCAACTACGCAGGCAATACGTTCCTTCATCTCACGGGCCGCCTTGTTGGTAAAAGTTAGCGCCAAAATGGACGCTGGAGAGTTCCCCATCCGCATTAAATGCGCGATTCGATAAGTCAAAACGCGTGTTTTTCCTGATCCTGCACCTGCAATGACCAGGCTGGGACCTACTATATTTTCAACAGCATCGCGCTGTGCTTTATTTAATCCTTGTAAATAAGGGTAATCCATATTCAGCGTATTTTTATGTTGGATGGCATTTAAACCTTCCATAAAATCCCAAAAATAACAGTTGTGAAAAGATATGTCGTCAATTCTCCCTTAAAATTTTAAATTTGTACACACTCTGGTGTCACGAAATTTCATTGGAGCAATACAATTTTTTGTTTTAGCATTAGTTAATGTAGTAGAATGATAACTAAAAGTATGTCAGGAATTCAAAAAACAATAGTTCCATTAATTGGTTTTCTGTTGATGTCATTGCTCTCCACGGCGCAAATCACATCTAATGGAACGGACAAACAAAAAGATGTAAACGGGTACAAGTGTTTTATCTTTTGTGGTGAAAATAAAAATTTGGCACAGGGATCTTTATCCGCAAATTCACCTACCGGGAATGTGGCCACGTTTATTTGGCAAAAATACAATTCAAACTCCGGTACTTTCGACGACTTTCGGATCGTAAACGACAGCACATTAAATTCTACGATCACTTCACTTGACGATGGTGGGTATAAAGTTGTGATCAACGATGGAATGACTGAAGCCGTATATTTTGCCTGGGTATTGAACAATTGGCTTGAAGCAAGTGCATATATTCCCGATGATTCTACGTCGAATTGTGAGCAGTTTTACCTTATTGGTGAATACAATTATGCTCCCTTAACTATTTTGGATACTGCAAGTAATGCCTCCATTTCTGTTCGGGAATTAAACCCTGTTTTTCGTACTATTTGGTACCAGGGCGGTGATTATTCAACTCCGGTACGTTATACCTTAGAAACTACTTATCCACCTATTGCATCGGATAGTCCCGTTGAATTTGCCTTTGAAGTCACCGACGTTGAATTTGACTGTGTTGGCCTTGGCAAGGATGAATATGTTTCGAAAATTCCGGAATCAGCTTTTACCTGGGATCCTTCGGAAGGAGAGGCCGTTTTGGAAGTCAACTTCAACAATGCTTCGATCAATTATGATTCAACTTTATGGTACTTCTATAAAGAAAATTTTAATTATTCATTGGAATTGGAGCAAGCTGACGGAGAACCGGTGGATAGTTTCGATTTTGTTTTATTCGATGATCAACCCATCCATAAATTTGAGTATTCGGGTGAATACCTTGTGAAATTGGTGACCGTTAAAATGAATGAAACAGGCAATTGTTACGATACCATGTTCATGGATCCCGGAACTTTTATCAATGTTAAAGTTTCCTTGGTTGAAGTACCCAATGTTTTTACTCCCAATAATGATAATAATAATGATGTATGGATTATTCGTACCCAGTCATTAAAAAGTATGACGGTAAAGGTGTATAACCGTTGGGGAGGCCTGGTCCATTCATGGAAATACAGTAACATTACATCAAATGAGGATACTTATGATCTTGCGGTATGGGATGGTCGTATTGGCAATCGGATGGCTGCTCCAGGCGTATACTATTATGTACTTACTTACGAAGGGCGCGATGTTTGGAAAGAAAACCCCACAACGGAACAAAAGAAAATTCAATTTGTCGATCGGATTGGAAAACCTGTGAAGGACACCAAACACGGTTTTGTTCATCTGTTTAGGTAGAAGAATCGATTGATTCAACGATTGTCGGGAATTTGCTTTTGAGTAACTGGCTAGTTGATAAAGTCATGCTGAAGCGTTTTGGATTATTCAAAATCAATTGAGCCTGCTGCCGGTTTATTTCCTTAAAACAATTTTCGCCGGGTGAAGCAATACAGCCATTTGCATAAAAAAATAAACAAGCGTTACATTTTGAATTACATTCCGGCTTTAATTTGTTCATGACACCTTTGATTTAAAAAAGATTGTGCAGCCAAAATAACGGCACTCATCCTTTTGTTTTGAAAGTGGTTTTTCCACTTTCTCCTCTCATCCTACCCTAATAAACCAATCCAATAAAATTTCACCCTAATATTTTGAGATTCAAGTCCATTTCTGATTTTAGTGAAATAGATTCAAATCGAAAGGATACTTCACAAATGAAATGCCAAATATGCAATGTGCACGTAGTTAGATTTATAGAATTTGGAAGACTGCTTTTTCTGATTCGTATTGGGACAATTTGTATGTAAATGGGAGATTTTTCGTAATGAATTGAAGCCATTCTAAGCTTAAGCCCACTTGTCAAAAAATAGTAAGGGGCAAAATCTTCGCAGATTTCACCCCTTCTCTCACAGTTTAAAACTTAACTCTCACCACAATCTCTTTCACTTGCTTTAAACTGATCCTCTTTTCTCTAATAAACCAAACCAAAACTAATCTTCTATAACCCTATATTTTTAATGAAAAAATTCATTTCACTTTTTCTTATCGTTTCATTATTGTAGCGTCTCATGTGTTTAGCCAGACATTCAATAATGTTTATTGTTAGAACAATCAGTGTGCCATGTTCGCAATTCTCAGATTTTCAGACAAATAGTTGGTAGGCTGCTTGGAGGAGAGGTTCATTTTGGGACTACTGGAACAAATTTGGGACGTTTGGTGTTTCCATATGGTAATTTGTTGTAAATTATCGGCAGAAATATTAACCTAAATAAACATTCAATGAAAAAGCAAGAAACACCAGAGGATCAAAATGCACTATCACAAGACGAAAGCATTGGAAAAATAAGGGATATTTTATTTGGAAATAACATTAGTGAAATCGATAAACGTTTTAACAGCGTTGAACAAAATTTGCAGGAATTACTAACCTCATTGCGTGATGAAATTCAGAAGAAACTTCATTCTTTCGATGATTATTTTAAATCTGAAATATCAACTGTATTGGACCAACTTAAGAAGGAACAAAGTGTAAGAGCCAATGCCGTTGAGAAAATTACCAAAGAAATTGAAAGCATGCATGCATCAATAGAAGCTACCGATGACGAGCTAAAATCGAGTATCCGTGATGTACGTGCAAAAATGATGGATCACTACAAAGAAAACTCTGACAGCATTTCAAATGTCGACCGAGAATTGAAAAAATTAGTTACCCGAGAAGTTAATCAATTAACCGATAGTAAAGTCGATCGTAAAGCATTGGCTGTTATGCTTTCTGATGTAGCACTTAAATTGAGTGACTCGAAAGAATAGTGATTGCTTGAAACTCCATTATGGAAAATTCTGATATAACGAGGTTAAGGCAACTATTGTTAAATCTTGATCAGGGCGAATTGGACAAACTCAAGAAACTCTTGAATTATCCGAACGATCTGGCCATTGAAATCGCAAAGGTATTGCCAGAAGCGGTGCTGTTTTCAATTCACGAAAGTGAGCGATTATCGACAGCATTGATTCCTATGGTTGAAACAATCATCACGCGAAGCGTTGCACAAAACCCTCGCTTATTGGCTGATGCACTTTATCCGGTAATTGGGCGAAGCATTCGAAAATCGATTAATGAAGAGTTCAAAAAATTGCTGCTCACGTTTAATGAATTGATTGAAAATACCTTTAGTAGCAGTGCTTTGAAGTGGAGGTATCAATCGGTAGTCACAGGTCGAAAATACAGCGAAATTGTAATCACCAATACAATCAAATATAAAGCGGAACACGTATTTCTCATTCATAAGGAAACCGGATTGTTACTTTGTGAGGTCCACGATGAATTGACTGCTTCGGCCGATCCCGATATGATTTCAGGTATGTTGAAAGCCATTACCGATTTCGTTCACGATTCGTTTGAGAATACAGCCAACAGTGAGTTAAACCTCATTGAAATGCAAGAGTATCAAGTCCTGATTGAACAGGGGCCACATGCTATTATTGCTGCACTGGTTAAGGGCTTTACTTTGGAAGAATACCGCGAAATATTGTTGGATACTCTTGAAAAAATTCATGATCAATATGCGACCTCCTTTACTTCTTTTAACGGTGATACTTTTATTTTTGACACTAGCCGTGACTTGCTCACTAAATGTTTAAAAACGGAAAAAAAGGAGGAATTTGTAAGTAAAAAGTCGCGCATTGGCTTAGTGGTCGCACTACCCATTTTAGCCATTGTTCTGTTTTTCGCTGGCAGAAGTATCTATTTTCGTTTTCAATGGAACAAGTACGTCGATCGGCTTAAACAAAGTGAATTGGTATTGTTGTCGCAACATGGAAAATCACATGGTGCATTTTATGTTCATGGGATGATTCTTCCTGGAGCCACTCACCCCGACAGCTTATTAAATGATTTTGATTTTCCTAAAGATCGTTTTAAAAGTTCCTGGCATTTTTATTTGCCCGGTGATCAGCAAATGGTTCAATCCTTTCTAACTGAAAATTTTGAAATTCCTAAAGAAATTACCATTGAAGTCGAAAAAAATGTTGTTCGCTTAAAGGGGATGGCAACTACCGTTTGGCTGGAGAAATTCACTGATTTTTTAAACATCAACTTATCGTGGTACACTCTTGATCGTAAAAATTTAGAAGTTATTTCGTTGGCTGATCTGAAATCCAGAATCAAAACAATTAATCAGACCTTTCTGTATTTCAATTTAGGTGCTGTGGAACTGACCGATCAAAGCAAAAAGGATTTGCTTGAAATGATTAATGAATTGAAAATATTATTTATTGAAGCAGATTTAATCTCTAACAAGTTGGCAATACATATTAATGGATACGCCGATCGGATTGGAGATGTGCAATACAACCAGATATTAAGCAGCAACCGGGCGGGTTTTGTGAAAGATCAATTGATTCAAAATGGAATTTCTGAAGAAATTTTAGAGGTTGAGGGAAAAGGAATATTGGAAGGCCCCAATCAAT
Organism: Prolixibacteraceae bacterium; assembly: GCA_041821245.1. GTDB lineage: Bacteria > Bacteroidota > Bacteroidia > Bacteroidales > Prolixibacteraceae > Roseimarinus. Next base: position 167,922 of record JBGUEP010000008.1, on the reverse strand, counting down.
TAACCCCCGACCAACGACGAAGAGTTAATTTAGTATTGACCTTGACACCAAAAAACCATGATTAAAAAGAAAATTTGTTTGTTAGGCTACTTTGCCGTTGGAAAAACAAGTTTGGTACGGCAATTCGTTTTTGAATCGTTTTCAGAAAAGTACCATACAACCATTGGCGTTAAAATCGATAAAAAGGAAGTACTCCTTGAGGAAGCCTCTATGCAATTACTCATTTGGGATATTCATGGTGAAGATCGTTTTCAAAAAGTACAACAGTCATACCTCATTGGTGCAGCCGGTTTTTTGCTGGTTATTGATTCTACTCGTGAAGAAAGTTTACCTGTGGCTCTCGAATTGAAGGAATTGGTGCATAAAACAATTGGAGACGTGCCTTTCCTTATCTTGCTAAATAAGTGCGATCTGGTTGACGAGATAGTTTTAACACCGGCAATGATGGTTGATATGGGATTTTCGCAGGATTTAATCATTCAAACAAGTGCTAAAACAGGGCAAGGGGTTGAGTATGCTTTTCTTGAAATAGCAAAAAAGTTATAGTATGAATTTTCCTGTTTCCATCGATAAATTTTTACAGAAGAATGGTATTGCGAAATTCAATTTGCACTATCTGGTGACCTCAAATGATGGGGTGATTGTGGATGTGGGTAATTCGATGGAAATTCTTATTTCTTCTCCTTTATGTGGCCATAAGGTAGCTGAATTGATTCCTGTTTTTGAAGGTGTTTTCCCTGTTGAATCAACAGTATACCTGCCAAATATGCAACTGTTTCATCATAACTATTACAATTTATATCTTTTACCGCATAAAAATAAGGTATGGATATTAATGAACAATGTAAGCGATCAGGTTCAGAAAGTTAAACAAGGTACCGAATTGAAGGATGAAGATCCCGCAATTGGTTTTTCTATACTTGAATCATTGGACTATTTTGTACTTAAAGAAATTGATGGCCATAGGTATAAACCAGTAACCGCTTATCTTGACTGGACCAATGCCTTGTTTGAAGTTCAAACTGAGACGATTGACTTAGAGGACAGTTTTCCTTTTTTATCTTTTTTTGTAGAACATGCAGAAGAGACTCAAAATCAGTGTTCTGGTGTTTGGACACAAAGCACCTTAAGTGGTGATGAAATACATTTAAATGCATGGATCAAAAAATTTGAACAGGAAACCTATCTTGTGATTCAAGCTGTGAAGATTGATTCCCAAAACCAGAATAACATCATTCAACTTGCACGTGAAAACTCCCTGGCCTACGAACAACTGAATAAAACCAAGGAACAATTGCAGGAATTGGTTATCCTCAAGGATCAGTTTGTGAGCATAGTGTCTCATGACCTCCGTTCACCAATTTCAACCCTGGCCGATGGGGTTTCTTTTATTTTAGACGACCTGAGCGCTGCTAAACCATTTGATGATACTCATCGTGAAATTGTTGTGCAAGTACGCGCCGAACTCATTCGTCTATTGGATTATAACAATAAATTGTACAATTGGACGAAGTTAAATCTTGATTCCATCGAGTTGAATCTCAGTGAAGTTTCATTGGATTTAATGGTTGCAAATTTAAACGGGCAGTTCGACGCTCGCCTTATCGAAAAAAACATCAAAATGATATTGTTGGTCAATGCTCATGTGGAACTAAATACCGATTATGTATTGTTTCATCAGGCAGTTTCTAATTTGATTGACAATGCCATAAAATTTTCTCATCCAAACAGCGAAATCCACATTGTAGTAGATGCCGAATCGATTAGCATTAAGGATTTTGGTACTGGCCTGTCAAAGGATAAAATCGAAGAAATAAAAAAAGGTCATTCCTTAAAAAGCAGCCTCGGAACCGGCGGAGAGCAAGGAACGGGATTGGGATTAAGCATTGTAAGCCGAATTATTAAAACTTTGGGTTTTAAACTCAATATTGTATCAAAAATCAACGAAGGAACCACTTTTATTATCACATTTTAACCTTGAATTATGAAAACCGGAAAATATAAAATATTTGTTGTTGACGACAATTCTCTGTTTTTAAAAGTAATGCAAAAAACCCTGGCCGAAAATGAAGAATACCAGGTTGAAGCCATTTCATCAGGTCAGGAATGCATTAACCGTTTAAATGAAAAGCCTGATATTGTATCGCTGGATTATACCCTGCCTGATTACAACGGGAAAGAAATTTTAGCACAGATTAAGAAGCTTTCACCTGAGTCGCATGTCATTATCGTATCTGGACAGAATGATATCAATACAGCCATTGATCTATTGAAATTTGGAGCGTATGATTATATCGTAAAAAGTGTCGATACCCGTGAAAAGATTTCATTGGCCATCAAAAAAATCATCGAAAAGATTGAACTTACCAAAGAAAATACCTTACTGAAAGCTGCAGTATCCACTAAGTATAGTTTTAAAACTTTTATTAAAGGCAGCAGTAAGTCAATGGAAATGGTTTATAAGATGATGGAAAAGGCTGCTCAAACCAACATAACCATATCTGTTTTTGGCGAAACCGGAACAGGAAAGGAATTGGTGGCCAAGGGCATTCATTATAATTCAGCCAGGAGTAACAAACCTTTTGTACCCGTAAATATTTCGTCGATACCTGATACCTTAATCGAAAGTGAATTGTTTGGTTACGAAAAAGGTGCGTTTACCGGAGCCGAAGGAAGTAAACCGGGTAAAATTGAATCGGCGCATGAAGGGACCTTGTTTCTTGATGAAATTGCAGAAATGAACCTGAACATTCAGGCTAAACTCCTGCGTGTAATTCAGGAGCGAGAACTTTCGAGGTTGGGCAGTAATAAGGTAATTAAATTTGATGTTCGGATTATTATAGCAACCCACCGTGATTTGCAGGAGAAAGTTCGTCTGGGTGAATTTCGTGAAGATTTGTATTTCCGCTTGCTGGGTTTAACGGTTAGTTTGCCCCCTTTACGTGAGAGGGAGAACGACACCGTGATGTTGGCCAAACATTTCATCAATGAGTTTTGCGACGACAACCGAATGCCTCATAAACAAATGACCGATGCAGCGCAGCAAAAATTACTCTCCTACAATTTTCCCGGTAATGTCAGGGAATTGAAAGCTTTGATGGATCTGGCCTGCGTGCTTTCCGATGACAATATTATTGATCAAAATCACATTAACATTAATCCGGTTAATCTTAACAAAAATCTATTGTCGAAAGAAAAAACCTTACAGGAATATAACGAAGAAATTATTCAACATTTTGTAGATAAGTACCACAATGTTCGCGAGGCAGCCCGTCGTTTGGGCGTTGGTAAATCAACCATTTATCGGTATTTGCAGGCCAAGGATGGAGTGGTGCAGGACGATGAGGACTAGTGGCGTGGTAATGGTAAAATTTGTCCTGCTTTGGTTTTAAAATCATAACGAATCATCACTTCAAAGGTGCCAGTGTTGTATTGGCTAAGCCGGTGCGAAAAATCGTATGAAAATCCGAATTTGAAATTATCTAGTTGAATTTGTGCATATCCTCCCAGAGCATCACTGATCCGGTATAAAGCTCCAATGGTGAGCTGATCGTAGAGTAAGAAACTGAAGTCGAAATCAGCCGTCACCGGCGCTCCGGGCGTCATGATGGTGGTTATTCCGGGCTTAAATACCACCTCTTTCGATAAATCGAGCAAATACGCTGCATGTAAAAAGTAGTGACGCTCCTCGCGGCTTGTTGCTTCAAGGGTGTTTTCGCCTTTAACGTATTTGTTCTGCAGCAATCGGGGAACAGCCATTCCGGCGTAAAAATTATCGCCATACCAGTAGATTCCGATTCCGAAATTCGGCATAAATAAACTGAGATCAGGATTCCGAAGAATGTAATCGTCATCATAATCGTGGCGATAAAGATCTTTTAAGTTTGCCTCTAAATAATTGAATCCACCCTTTAAACCAAAACTGAGTTTGGTATTTGATGAAGCTTTAATGTGGTAGGCATAATCCAGGAAAAGTGCAGTTGTTGTTGCCGGCCCGGTGTTGTCGTATAAAAAATCGAAACCTGCTCCAATGTTCAAGCTGTCGAAAGGTAAGGCCAGAGTTAAGGACGAAGTCATGGGCGAACCATCGATACCGGCCCACTGCTTCCGCGAAATCATAGTTGCGCTTCCAACCCCCCGAACACCGGTGTACGCAGGGTTCACCGACATAAGGTTGTTCATGTACTGACTGTAAACCGGTTCCTGTTGAGCACTGGCATTGCTGCCAGCAAACAACAAGGCGACCGCAAAGCTTGCAGCACACATAAACGTCACTATGTTTCTATTTCGTTTCATTCGTTTTCACCTACCGGAAGATGTATATAAAGCCGGTTTGATTGTTTTTTCCTTCGTTGTACATTAATTTATAGTAATAAGTGCCGCTGGGTAATGGTTTGTTGCCGCCAAAACTTCCTTGATTGGAATATCCGCCCCAATCGTTTTCATATCCTTTGCGTTGATAAACAATATGCCCGTATCGGTTATAAATTTGGAGCATGGCATCGGGGTAAAAGTTAATGCCATCAATAATCAACACATCATTTTTTTGATCATTATTTGGCGTAATTATTTCAGGAACGCGCAACTCTTCAACCATAAAAATCACCTTGCCGGTGGCTTCATTTTCGCATGGAGAAACCAATTGATAGCTCATGCTATCGTTTCCTGCAAAATCGGGATTGGGGTAGAAAACAAAAGTGGAATCACCGCTTTGTTCAACCGACCCCGTTTGTGGTTGGGTGAATTTTGTAATGTTGGGAATGAAATACCCCTCGTCGTTGATTAATACGTTAAATTCAATGGAAATTCCAGGATACGTTTTCACCGTATCGTTTACAGCCAATAGCGGAGCTTCATCAGGTAAACCAATAACTACCGTGGCGCTGTCGGAACCTCCTTCGTTATCAAAAATGGTGTACGAAAATTGGTCCGTTCCGCAGGTAAATGCGTGTGGGGTATAAACCACGTAAGCCGAATCGGGATGGAACCATGCGCTGCCAAACTGTGGTGCTCTGTCGATGTTTAAATAGGTTTGAATGGTATCGATTTGGCCATCAGGATCAGGATCGTAATCGTTATCGAGTATCCGAATGATGGCTACCTGTCCAAAGTCATTTAAAATAAAGTCGTCAACAGCTACCGGCGGAGTGTTGCGTTGAAGCACATCAATGTTTAGCCATGCACCTGAATGTTGCCCCCAAATGTCGGTGATGGTATAATAGAGCGAATCGGGGCCGTAATAGGTGCCGGTGGGTTGATACAGCACACTGTTTTGCTCGTTCGAAGCCGCCACTCCATGTTGAGGGGCTTGTGTGATTTCAATGGAAGCAATGGTGCACAGTTGATGGTCTTTGAACACATCATTCGCTAGCACGTCAAGGTTATTTGCGCTGCTGTTTTCGTCCACCGAAGCGGTATCGGCATTGGCAATGATGCCTTCCTGTTGTGGCATGATCAGCACCATTCCGATGGCTGTTTCACCACTTGGATCAGAAATCTGATAGCTGAACCATGCATCGCACCAGAAAATAGTATCGGCCCCAATGGTAATGGTGCTATCGCCGTTAAACACAATGTGCAGCGAATCGCCTGAAGCAATGGCTTCTTCTCTTAGGAATATCGAATCGCCATCAACATCGTAGTCGTTCCAAAGTAAATCAGAATAGTGGATGGTGATTTGACTGGCGTTGTTGGGCCAGATCAAGGTGTCTTTTACCGCAACCGGAGCATCGTTTAAGGAAAGAATACTTACGTTAACATGCAAATCAGCTGTATCGAGTCCTGGGAAGTACAAGATGATGTTGTAATAGTCGCTGCCAATAGAATCTCGATCGGGTGTATAAACCAATTGGGTGGAATTGTTGATGAATTCCCATGTTCCAATTTCTGGGGTTACTACTTCGAGGTAGTTTTCGATGTTGTCATTAAAATTGAAAGTCGCCAGTAAAGAACTTAAGTCGATGGTATCAGGGGTGTCTTCATAAGTGGTTTGATTGTATTGGATGGTCGCTCCAAGATCAATGGAAATATAAATGGTCCCCGTGCTGCATAAACCATTGTTATCGCAAATGGAATAGGTGAGTTCTTCGTCACCTTTATTGATTAATGGTTGGTACAATATAGTTCCTGTGTTTTTATCAATATTTATACTTCCATTTTTTGACCCTCCGGTAAGTTCAAGGGTATTCAAATCTAATGTTCCGTCGTAATCGAAGTCGTTGGAAAGTACATACAAACGTTTGGTGGTGTTTTCAACCAAAATGTAATAATCGTCTCCGCTTACCGGTGGCGTATTCACCTCTTCTACCCAAATGTTAATTTCAGCCATGTCGCAGCTGCCAGTGGAATCGCACAATTGATAGGTGATCCAGTCGGGTCCGAAATAATTGCTGGACGGGGTATATACAATGTTGTTGGTTATGGTGTCCCATTCATAGCTTCCGTGTTGAGGGAATGATAAAATGGTGAAGCTGTCAAAGTCAATGGCATCTTTCGTATTTTCATCACCATCGTTCTCAATCAGGAAGGAATATAAAATGTCAAGCGCTGTATTTTCCTGCGTGGCAATAGCGTCATTTTTGGCATTGAAATTATCGAATTTGGTTTTTACAAGCAGGAATACTGAAGCAGAATCGCAGCTTGGGCTGAGAGGATCCAAATCGCACACCCGATAGCTGAAATGATCGGCACCTTTAAAATCTTTGTTGGGACTGTAACTGGCCAGGCCCGAAATAGAATCGTAAACAATGCTACCATTCATCGCTTGTTGTAAAATTACAACAGAACTTAAATCAATGCCATTGTCCAGATCAACATCGTTTTCTAAAATTGGAATTTTAAGTGTTTGATTAATCAATGTGGTCTTCGCATCATCGTTGGCTTCAATTGGACTATTGATCGGTTCAACAGCAATGTGAACCGTGGCAAAATCCGAGATTCCTGTTATTGAGCCCACAATGTAAGTCAGGCTGTCGGTGCCATTGTAATTTTCAGTTGGTTGATAGTTTATGACTTGCAGATAAGGATCATAAGAGGCTACACCATGTAAGGGGAATATTTTAATGTCGGCCGATAGCGGATTTACGATGAAGCCATTCAGTGTGTCGTTTTTTAAGATTTCAACTGCAATGGCCGTGTTTTCATTGGTAAAGACCCAATCGTCCTGAGCTCCATCGCCATCGTCCGGGATTTGAACATTGACAATAACAAATGCGCGGGCACCGTCGTAATCGGCCAATGAATAAATGAATTCATCCTGACCTACAAAGTCAGCTTCAGGGGTATAAGTTAAAATTGAATCGGTCTGTGATAAATGTGTTGAAGGAAAAGTTAAGGAAGTGGGATCGATACCATCGTCAAGGTCGTTCACCTGTTTAAATAAATTAAAGCTGACCGGCGAATTCATTTCTGTTTTAAGGATTAAATTGGTGGCTACCGGTGGGTCATTTACCGGAATTACTTCCAGGATCAACCACGCCTGATCACACGATCCTGCATCGTCACAAACCTGGTATTGCAGGCTGTCGGTTCCATAAAAATTTTGATCCGGGAAATAGGAAATCGCTCCGTTGGAGCTATTGATGTATGCTTTTCCGTAATGGGCAGATACAACAATTTGAACCGGATTTTTCGCCAGGTTTCCCTGGTAGTTATTATCAGGGTCAACGTCGTTGGCCAATACATCAACCAGCACATGACCATCTTCAGGCAGTGTATCTCTATCGTTGGTCGCAACAATCGGGTCGTTTTCACCAATTATTTTAAGAATAAGTTCGGCACTGGAAGTCAGGCCTCCTTCATCAACAATGGTATAAGTGTAGGTTTCAGTTTTAATCGCATTCGGTCCTATCTGGTCGACGGCATTGCGGTTTAAGTTTACCAAAACGGAACCGTATTGTTCCCAGGTTAACTTTCCGTAGTAGCCCAAAAATATGCCGGTTTGATCGTTCTCGATTTGAGTAACCCGAAGGATATCTTTGTCAGGATCGGTATCAGTCGACACCAGATTAATGTTTTTGAAAGAGATATAGTCCTCTGGTATCCAAATGGTATCATTGTAGGCACTTGGTCCATTGTTAATTCCTAAAATTTCAATCAATACTTTTGAGCTGTCGCTTGCTCCAATATTGTCTTCAATGTTATAATCGAATATTTCGGTGTTAATTTGTTGAGGCCTTAAGGCAATTGCTTTTGCTGAATCGGGGAAATAGGCAAAACTTCCTGATTTTTTCCAAACCAAAACGCCATAGTTCCCCTGGATGGTATCTTTTTCGGTTCGATTGATTGATTTAATGTTCTTCACGAAACCGTCCACATCATAGTCGTTGTCCAAAATGTCATCCAAATCGGTATTGGCTCTGGAAACTGGATTTGCTTCTATGGTTTGGAAGGAATCCTGCACAGCTACAGGTGGATCATTAATCCCTATTATTTGAACCACAAAAGTGGCGGTATCCTTATCGTCCAAATCAGTGAGCACATACTTGAATCTGTCAAAGGCGATTTCGTCTTCGGCCAAAGGATCCGTTTTCGTCTTTATGTTGGTATACAGGTAGTTTCCGCTTGAATCCCAACTTAAGGTTCCATAATTTCCTTCAAGAATTTTAGTTTCCACATCATTGACCGAAGCGATCCATAAAGGATCATTATCCGGATCGAAATCATTTTCCAATAAATTAGGAACATTCGGCTGATTAGAATAAATCGAATCAAAGTCTTCGGTGACAAAAATGCTGTCGTTCGTGGCCTGAGGTGCATCATTCTGACCAATGATGTTGAATGTGATGGTCGCAAATGTGCTCGATACCGCATTATTATTGTCGATAATACGGTAGTTGAAGGCATCAAGAGTTATCTGGTCTTTACGTAATGAATCTAAATTTGGGTTTAAAGTATAGGTGAAATTACCATTCCTAAAAAGATCAAGCTGTCCATAGCTTCCAATGTAGATCGTATCTGATTGCCCATTTTGCAGGAATACCTTAATGTTATCGAGTCGGTCAGTGTCCCAATCGTTCGACAAAATGGTTGAATCGCCGGTATACGAAATGGAACGTTGATCTTCAAAAATGCTGATGCTATCATCAATGGCCTGGGGCGCATCGTTTACCCCGGTAATTTTAACCTCAAAAAGTTCTGAAGTTTGTGCATTTTGCAAATCCGCAACGGTGTAGGTAAAAGTATCAAATACCATTTCGTCCTGCGAAAGCACATCGGTGATTTCTGAGTTGTTTATGTAAATATAATTTCCATCTGGTTTCCAGTTCAGTGAACCATAGGTTCCGATAATGATGCTGTCGGAAAGGTTATTGATTTTAGTAATAACTATGGAATCCCGACGATCAACATCATAGTCGTTCGCCAATAATTGAGTGCTTGAATTGCTTGCAAATTCAGTTGTTGTTTCCAGTATCGAAATGGAATCTTTTGTGGTCACTGGCAAGTCATTCACACCTTGAATGTATAGGTAGAGTTGAGAACTGCTTTCGGTTCCATTGTTATCGCCGGCGGTGAATTTTACGGAATCCACTACTTGATCATTCCAGGCCAGCGTATCAAGCGTCGCAATAATGTTTTCGGGTTGATACCGGTGGTATTCAAAAGCTCCGGTGCTCGTCCAGAACAATTCGCCAAACCGGCTTTGAATTGGACTTCTTGCACTGTCACCCAGTGAGAGCATCGAAATAGGATCTCTATCGGGATCATACACATTATCGAGTAGGGAGTAGGGGAGTTGGTATTCCAGTAGATCCTCGTTCAGGTAGATGGTGTCGTTCTCCGAAACCGGTAAATCATTCAATCCTTTTATTTCAATGGTCAGATATGCCAGCCCGATGGAATCATTTAAGTCCTCAATGGTATATAAGAAACTGTCAATCACTGTTTCGTTAATGGCGAGGGAGTCTACATCTGGATGAATGGTGTAACGATAGGTTCCGTTGCTGTTCCATTCCAACAGACCATAGGTTCCGTCGTAGGGTGAGCTGATGTTCGAATTGATTTTGGTCAGTTTGATTTTGTCGCCAATATCAATGTCCGAATCATTCTTTAGAAGGCCTTCATTCACTAAAAATTTAGAAAGCGGAGGGTCATCTTCGAATAGGATTTCATGATCGTTCAGCGCAATCGGCGCATCATTTTGGCCAAGAATCCTAATATTTAAATAGGCTTCACTCGTGGCTCCCGATGGATCTTGAATTTTATAAAGGAAGCGTTCAGCAGCCACCTGTCCATAAAAGAAGGGATTCACCAAATTACTGTCCGATTGGTAGGTGTAAGAGCCATCTTTTTCCCAGGTCAAGGTGCCATACCTGCCTTGCGATGTTTGTGTTCCAAAACCGTTAACCGCAACAATAATGTAATCCAAATCAATATCGGTATCGTTGGAGAGCAAACCTTGAGCCGAGTCGATGAACGTGACAAATTGATCTTCGTAGATCAAAATGGTGTCATCTTTCGCCTTGGGTGGGTCATTTAAACCAATGATGATAACGGCAAGTTGTGCCGAATCCATTGCCCCAAATTCGTCGATGATGGTGTAGTTGAAATGATCGTAAATGGTATCATTTACGGATAGTTTGTTCAAATCGATGTTTAACCCATACGAATAGGACCCGTTTTTATTCCAGTTTAGATCTCCGAATTCACCAATGGTGGTTCCGGTGCCGTCCCCATCGATTTGAGATACGCTGAAGTAGTCTCCGTCAATGTCCGTATCGTTGAACAACAAGGCTTCTGGTTGACCAGGGCTTATCGTAACCGAAAGTAGGTCTTCATTAATTTCGAGTGTGTCGTTACCGGCAACCGGTGCATCGTTGACACCTTCGATCGTAATGGAAAAGTTAGATGCCAAACTGATGTCTATGCTGTCCCTATCGGTATAATTGAAAAGAATATTCACCAATTCTCCTTGTCTAAGGGAATCGCAGGCCTTATCATTTTCAAAGAATTTCCACGATCCGTTGGCTTCCCAGGTGAAAATACCGTAGTCGCTTGTTATGGACTTTTCAAATTGACCATTGATTTGATGCACCCAAATAGAGTCGTTTTCAATGTCCGTATCGTTGGCCAGCAAGGAAGTAAAAGGAGCTGTTGTACTTGCAATGGAGAAGAACCCTTCAGAGGTATAAAAATCGTCTGCGTTCGCCACAGGGAGGTCATTTATTCCCTGGATAATCAAAGTGATATTTCCTGAATCTTCTGCCAGAGAATCGTCTTGAATGGCATAGGTGAAAAGGATGGAGACTTCTTCCCCTTTGCGCAAGGCATCCACTTTACTGTTTAATGTAAAGTTGAGCTTTCCGTCTGTATCCCAATTGACCGTGCCAAATTCAAAATCGATGGATGAGCTCAGCCTGTTGTTCAGTTTAACCATGGAAAAATCCTGAACATCGATATCAAAATCGTTCTCTAAACAATTGAAGGTCGATGTCGTCTCATCTTCGGTAATGGTGAAGGTATCGTCGACTACCGTTGGTGGATCGTTCGTTGGAACAATGTGAATGAACACCGTATCTTTGGTACAGGCTTCCTGATCGTCGCAAACTTCATAAATGAAATAAAGGTCAGTTGAATAATTCGTTTCAGGAAAGAAGTTGAGTAGACCTGCAGCATTCAGTTCAACGCGACCGTGTAAGAAAGCATTACCTTGCTGAATCGGGTCAAATCCATACCTGAGCAAGGCGGAATCGGTATCGACATCGTAGTCATTGGTAGCTACTGAAAAACCAAGGAGCGTATGGTCTTCGATGATTGTGCACGAATCGGCCATGGTTCTTGGTGCATCATTCACCGGAAGTATTTCTAAATATATTTTGGAAGAAGCGAATGCATAATCTGTTCCGTCGGAAGCATTGTAAATCAGTGAATCGGTTCCAAACCAATCGGCATTGGGTTGAAAGGTCAACTCATTGATGGCAGATCGTGGGACGATAAAATTGGCGCTGATTGGGGTATTCCGAAATGCTAAGGTGCCATTTGTGGGTAAACTCAAGATCTTGATTTCTTCCAGCTTGTCAGCAGCATCTTCATCGGTAAAAGGTGAATTGTTTCCCGGCTTTTCAAAATCGGGAAGTTTAAAAGTATAAAGTTCATCTTCAGGGCTGCTGATCGAAAAATCGCGAATCTGTGGTGGCGTATTGATGTAGGTGATGGAAACATTTGCCGAGGCCACATCCGTTCCGTCGGAAACCAGCCAGACAAATTCCACCAGACCTTCAAAATTGGGATGGGGTTGAAATTTAATGTTGACCATATCCTTAAACTTGACCTGAAAGTTCGGATTGGTAATTTTAACATTGTTGTAGGTTATTATGCCCTGGTTTGCTGTTGGAAGGTTTCTGATATAAAAGTCCTGGATGGTATCGTATTGATCCGGATCGGAAATATTTTGATTGAAAAGACCTTTCGACAATGCAATTGTTGTTCCTTGTTTAATATCATCATATACAATATCACTCAGCTTTGGAGTCGTATTTTTATAAGTAATGCTTACGATTGCATCCTGTTCTGCAAAGTTATAGCCGTCGAAAGCATTCCAAATGAAGGTGATGGTTTCATTGGATCCATGATCAGGAATGATTTGAAAAATACCATTTGGCCCGCTAAAATCTGCTTTCGTAAAATAACGGGGTGTTGAAAAGGATTGTCCGGCAAATAGGACAGTGCCCGATTGAGGTGCACTTCTCAAATACAAACTATCAAAACTAAAAGTGTTTCCCTGAAAATCAAGTTCCATGTGTTTGATAAAGTCGGCGCTTCCTAGATTTATAATGGAGTCCTCTGGCAGCACCATTACAATGTCACTCAATATTGGTGGGTCTGGTTCTTTTGCTACCTCAATTTCAACTTTTTTGGGAGTACTTGCAAAATCGTAATGGTCGTTGGCATTCCAGGTAAAATAGGTAGTGCCATACCAGCCAGGATCGGGTTTGAAAATTAAATCATCTAAGTCATCTAAAAATAGGGTACTATTTAGATCGATCACTTGTATTGGTGTTTTGTTAAGGTATAATTTCCCATGACTCGATAATTCCCGAATTTTAATGTACCATATCTGTTGTCCTATTTCATCGTCACCCGAATTGAAATGGTCGTTGTCCGGATCGTTGTTGTTGTCAAAATCTAAGGCGGTAAAGTGATAGCTCAAATTTTCGAAGACAGAGATTTTAAACGAATCGATGTTTGGCGGGTTATTGCGAACTTCAAAACTTTTGGTTAGGGTATCGATACAGTTGTTGTCGTTTACAACGATTAACTGAACCTTATTTTTATCGAAATCGACGATCGAAGCGTATTCGATATTCGAAGGATCTTCCTGCAATGAGCTCGAAACATTTGCGTTTTGAAAAGTCCAGTACCAATGTTTAATTTCAGTTCCAAAATCGGTTCTGCCCTTTTCGTGAAAATCAACAAAGCTGCCCCGAAATACGGGTTGCGGATCGTATTCGAAGTCAGCTTTGAGATTGTTGATCGCTACTGTGCGTGTTGCAGAAGCAATGCAAAACCCTTCGTCTGTTACACGATGGGTTATGGAAACCGTTTTTCCTCGGAATGTATCGTTGTAGGTAGTATTGGTAAGGCTATCTCCTGTGATAAAGCCTGCTCCAAAATCCCATTCAAATGAAGCCATTTTTTGTGTGCCGGCTGTTGCCTTGCTCGTAATATCAATCAGTTGATTGGGGCAAACCAAGGCATCACTCAAATCGAAATCTGCCGAGAGGGCGTCATTCGAGTAAATGTAAATTCCATTGGTTTTGGTGAGCGTATCGCTGCATCCCAGTTCATTGAAAACCACCAGTTCTGGACTATAACTTCCCTTAGTACTGTAAGCAAATTTAGGATTTTGCTGGGAGGTGGTGTCGCCTGGTGAAGCTCCAAAATTCCATTCCCATGATTTGACTTTGTACTTGAGGTCAGGTGAGGTACTGTTATCGGTGAACTGGATACTCACACCTTTGCAAATGGTATCCATATCGACTGAGAAGTCAATTTTTGGTGGAATACTGGTGTAGATACTACCACGTGATAAATTGCTGTAAGCATAATCGCCACAGACCGCATCGGTTAAAATGACTCTGGGGGTGACCCATCCCAGTGAATCGTAGGTGTAGTTTATGGAATGGGCTGGCGTTCCTATGGCAATATTTTCGGCTTTGACATATCCCTTTCCAAAGTCCCAGGTAATTTTGTTCACGTTAGAACTAAGACTTCCCACATTAAAAAGGACCTCTTTTGGGGCACATCCGGGAGTGTTGTCGTAATCGAAGGAGCCAACGGCACCATCAGCTACAATTAGATTTGATTTTGAGACAGTTTTAGAGCATCCTCCTATAAATTCAACTTGTAAACTCACTGAATATGTTCCGGGCTCAACATAAAAATTCCTGGGTGAACGTTCATTCGATTTTTTACCATCACCAAAATTCCAGTGATAACTGACCACTTCATTGGGCAGGGCATCGGGCGTGAAAAAGGCAAATGCCGGAGCACAGCCAATGTTTTGATCTCTTACGGTAAAATTAGCAGTGACATTGATCACCTTAATGTTTTTGCTGAAGGTTTGCGAACAACCTTGCGCATTAAGTGCTCTAACACTCACCTTGTATGTTCCGGGTAGGGTATAAGTATAGCTAACTGCGTTCGAGGCATTTTCTTTCCGATCAACGATGCCGTTACCATCAAAATCCCATTGGTATTCAACTATGTTGCCCGTTGGGTTGGGCTGGAATTCGATGGCTTCGTTGTTACAAATCAAAGTATCACTTAGGCTGAAATTGATCGTAAATTGGTCAATGTCTATAAAGTCTTTTTTCAGCAATGATGTGGTGCAATTGTGATCATCCAGCACTTTTAAGGTGACATCGAACTTTCCCTGACTGCCATAGGTTTGGGTGGGATGCTTTTGTGCACTGGAACTTCCATCGCCAAATTTCCACGAATAGTTATATAAGTCAGCATTGGTTACGATCCCTGTTGGCGACGACACTGAACTGGTGAATGGTATGGCTGTGCCCTGGCAGTTTGGCGTATTGGGGATACTGAAATCAACAAATGTTCCGTAAACTGTAATCATCGACGGTTCAATGAAATCATAGTTACAGCCTTCTTCACTTCTGATGGTGAGCTTTACCGTTTGGATGCCTGGGGTTTTATAGATGTGTTTGATTGAAGGAGTTGTTGTTGTGGTGTCAATTACATTATCGTTGTTAAAGTCCCATCCGTAGCTCCTTATTTTAATATTGTTTGAGATAACGGTAGAAAGCGATGGTGTGGAAAACTGGACTGATAAAGGGGCACATCCTGCGAAGATATCGGCCGCAATGACAACTTTTGAAGTGTCAACAGAAAAAATAGAAACGGTATCTCTTTTGGTATCAGAACAAACACCATCTGTAACTTTTAAACTCACCGCATAATTTTGAGCAGTGCTGAAATCATGTGAGAAATTTTCATTTGTACTAAAAGTTGCACCATTAATGTCCCATTGATAGTCAGTGCCAAGGGGACTGTGTGAACTATTATTGATAAAATTAACCGTATAATTATTATCGTCGCAAAAGGTGGTTTGTGATGGAATAAAACTAGCCTTTGGACCATTCACCACCACGCCGTTTAAAAGTTTAGGAATAGATAAGCAGCCATTGTCATTGGCTGTAACTTTAAAGTTATAGTTTCCAACATCAGGTGGTGTATACTTGAAACGTTGGGGTGTTGCAGTAATGCCTACTTGTATTTTTTCAGTGCCCGTTTCGAAAATCAGGAAATCAGTTCCAGGGGTAGAAGTCACATCCAGCAGAACGCCGGTATTATAACAATTGTCGGCTTGGTTTTGTATCACAGTTATAACCGTGGGCTGGTTAGCAACCATCACTGCCTTGTTTAAGGTTCGGGTGTATGGGCAACCATTGGAACTGAGTACTGTAACCGACACATTGTATTCGCCTGGATTGACATAGGTATACTGAATATTGTTGCCAATGCCAGCAGCACTTCCATCTCCAAAATCCCAGGTATAGCTCACTGCCGTTTCGGAACCGGAAGAAAAAATGGCATTGAAAATACTTGGTGCAGCAGGTAAACAACCGGAAGTAGTGCCGGAAACGTTAATGCTGATTTGCGGGAGTTCCAGCGTTATTTTTTTGCTTATACTGGCCTTGCAACCTTGATCGCTCTCAATTTCCAGTTTAACATCATAGATTCCCGTATCGTCGAATTTTGCAGTAAAAAGGTTTTGAGTAGAAAGCAGCTTTGGCGAGCTGTCGGTAACATCGTACCAGGTATATTTTGAAATGGATTGATGTAAGAAGGAGTTGGAAGGTGCAGATTCCAGCTTAACATCAAAATTAGAAACACAATTGTAGGAGGCATCGAAGGTGAAATCCGCTGTCAACCGATCAATTCCAACCGATTTTGAAGCAGTTTTGGAACATCCGTCGTTGAAGGTTACAGTAAGATCCAGATTGTGCAAGGCAGGTGTATTGAATAGGTGCTTTAAGGTGGGTGAAGTTCCAATTACAATGCCGTTGTTATCGGCAATCCATTTATAACTTACGGCATTACCTGAAGTTTGGGCCAGCACCACCACTGTGTCGTTGGCACAACTGCCCGATTGCACAGCAAAGTTCACGGTATTAACAAGGTTAAACTTCACCGTGTCAGTGTTTACATCCGAGCTGCATCCTTTGTCTGATAGCGTTTGAAGACTGACTTCATATTCGCCATAGCCTAAGTTTGCAAAATTATAGTTGGCCGGGTTACTGGTTGAAGTCAATGCTGTACCGTTCACCTGCCAAAAGTATTTCGAAATTTTTTCACCAGCAGGATCATCTTTTGCTGTGAAGGTGGTTAAAGAAGGTTCACACAATTTATTGAATGCAAAAGCGGCTTCAGGCTTTCTGTAAACTTCAAACAATTCATAAAGAGAGCTGGCGCCCTGGCAGCCATTCACATCGGTCACTTCCAAAAGAACATCGTATTTTCCACTTGACAGGTTGGTCACTGCTGCGCTTGCACTGTAGGTATAAAGGGCTTCGTGCTTATCGAAAAAATACCAGTAGTAATATACTTCAGCACCTCCGCTTACACTTTGTACCGTTTGTCCACTAAGTATGGTGTCTTTAACAAATACAGGTGATCCAATGGAATTAAGTGTAAGGTTATGCGGTTCACATCCATTGTTAATGATTTCACTGATCTTTGGTTTTGGCAAGGGGTAAATGGTAATGTATTCTACTGCGGTTTTTTGATTAACTCCCGGATTAATGATTAATTCAACTTTGTAGGTACCTGGCGAGCTGTAAACGGCTGTAGGTTCAGCATCCTTGGATGTATTGCCATTCCCGAACGACCATTCATATTTGGTTGCTCCTTTTGATAAGTTGGTGAATCTAATCTGCTGGTAATTGCACCAATCCTTATCGGTGTTCATGGTAAAGGCGGCATAGGTATCATTAGCCGCATGCACATAAATGGTAAAACTTGTGCTGCTAACTGTTTTACCATCATCCACATCAACTTTTACCAATGATCCGGCACCAGTTGGTTTTCCACTAATTAAATTTGTTGATGGGTTAAATAATAATCCGGCAGGTAAGTCACGAACACTGTATGTTAAGGCATCGCCGTTTTCATCTTTAAAAGCATTTGAGGGTATAGTGTACGAGAAGACGGAACCTACCTCGGCATGTTGATTGCTTACGCCAATATCCAACACCGGAGGAAGATTCTGTGAATAGGTAAAATTCGGAAGGAAGAGCAGATTGAGTAACACAACCAGCCAACCGATTCTAAACCAGTGAACACACCCGCACAGTTTCATTTCTTCTCGTTTGTACCCGCTAGCTGAAATTCCGCAACACTCAACTAACAAGTAATTTGACAACAAAAGCCCTGGTACAGATCCAATCACTTTTATTGTCCATGCTTAACAGGTAGCTAAAATATAAAAATATCATGAAGCTGTATCACTTTCAGCAATTTAATTCATTGATTCGCTTAAATAAAGATGGTTAATTTATAGAGATTTTCTGGAGAAGCTCCACTGCACTCTGGCTCGCTATACTACAAATGACATCATTCGTCAAACGGAACTCAAAGTTAACGGTTAGATTCCTCACTTCGTTCGGAATGACAGTTTCTTTTTCCCTAATGCTAGGTGCGTTGTGTCATCCCGAGAGCCTACCCAAAAATTGCGGCACACTGTGAAAATGACAGATAGATGGCCTGAAGGGCTCAACTATGAATAGCCCGGGTTTTTCTGCCCGTATGCAGGCGGGTAGCCCCGGGTATGAATGAGTAAGAATTAATATCGTCCGAGGTATAAATTTGGTCATAGGAACAATTTATTTCGGACGAAAAGGGGCAAATATACACAGTAGCTACAGTTCATATTTATAGCTATTTGAGTGAATCTGTCGTTAGTAACGTAGTGAGGGATCTAGTCGCATGCCTTAAATCCCAATGAAGAATTGTGTCCTTGCAGGTGCAGTGTGGGATCTCCTATATAAATAGTAGGTAAACAGTTTTTTTCAGAGGATCAAAACTCATTTTTTTATTACAGGATCGAATGATTAAATTTATTATTCCCCATAAAAAAGAGTATGATCCTACGTTCCTGAAGTAGGACATGCATCGTGCAATGCCTCTGACGGATATGATATGTATCATAAATGGTCAATTCGCTTCAGCTGATTTTCGCCTTAATTGTTCGGTAGAATTTTGGTGTAAAGCCCAATGATTAAGGACGATGATGTCTTTAATTGATGGTTTGTTTTAATTTAGATTCAATTTGCATTAGTCTGAATCACTTGTTCTTCAAAATTTACCAGCTGTTTATTGCGTTGAATAGTTTAATTTAGATGTTTATAGAAGTTAGTTGAAACAAAAAATAGTTCCATTCATGGCTGACGTAAAAATCGTATTTCACAAGCTGGTAGTTATCTTCTACGTGGCTATCGTCCTATTTACTTTTCTGGGTTTACTTTATTCGGGGTATGGTTACTACATTACTTCAGAGGAGAATAGGTATTTTCATGACTTGCATGCCACCTTTAAATCAAGTGGGCTTTATGGGCATGGTTTTGGAATTGTTGGTTCACTAATGATTGTTTTTGGAGTATCGTCGTACATGATACGAAAAAGGATCCGACGTTTATCGAGAATTGGAACCCTTAAAAATTGGTTGTTGTTCCATATTTTCCTTTGTGTTGAAGGTTCGGTGTTGGTGCTTTTCCATACGACCTTTAAGTTTGGTGGGATTGTAGCGGTTAGTTTCTGGAGTATGGTGGCTGTTTTGGCCAGCGGAGTGATTGGTCGCTACATTTATTTGCAGATTCCGCGTACCATCGAAGGTCGGGAAATGAACCTGCTGGAGATTGACGATATGAAGGTTGAAATGAATAAAAAGTTGCGTTCAAGCGTTGATTTGGACGAAAGTATATACGATTTGTTAACCGGAAGGGTGGAAATGAAAGTGAATTTCTTTTCGTTTTTATGGAAAAGCCAACTCGAACGTAACGCACTTAAATTGATGCGGAAACAATTGAAAGCGCAAAACATAAAGGGGGCTCAATACAAAAGCATTTTGGATTTGTTCAGAAAACAAATTTCGCTGAAAAAACGCATCACCACCTTGCACACCATGCAAAACTTGTTTAAGTATTGGCATGTGGCCCACCTGCCTTTTGCCTTAATTATGTTGGTGATTATGGTGATTCACGTGGGAGTGGCCATCACTTTTGGGTATAAATGGATATTCTGATACTATGGAAATTATCATTGAAAAGGTTTTGACCTATGGACTGGTCGTACTGTTTTTGGTCGCCATTGTCTATATCTACCTGCGGAAGCAGAAAAGAGAATCCAATATTGTGGAGCAGAAGATTAAAAAGGCGAAGGAAGATGGTTTATACGAACCAGTTACCCTGCATCCAGTAATTGATATTAACAGTTGTATAAAAAGCGGTGCCTGTGTGAAAGCCTGCCCCGAACACGATATTATTGGGATTCGCGATGGAAAAGCGACCATTATTAATGCTTCACAATGCATCGGACATGGGGCTTGTTTCCATGCCTGCCCCGTTCAAGCCATTACTTTATGTATTGGAACCGAAAAACGGGGAGTTGATTTACCTCATGTGAATCATTTTTTTGAAACCAACGTTTCGGGAATATACATTGCTGGCGAAATGGGCGGAATGGGTTTGATTCGGAATGCCGTGGAGCAAGGTCGTCAGGCTGTCGATTTTTTAAGCATGAAAATGGATAAAAACATTCAGGCCGATTATGATTTGATTGTGGTTGGAGCTGGTCCTGCAGGAATCTCTGCTACTTTGCAGGCTCATGCCAATAAATTAAAAACACTTACACTGGAACAAGATTCATTAGGAGGTACAGTTTACACTTTCCCCCGATCAAAGATTGTAATGACTTATCCCATGAATTTACCCTTGCACGGTAAAGTTCGCTTGTATGAAACAGGTAAGGAAGAATTACTGGATTTGTGGAACGAAGTTTTGACGAAAAACAAAATCACGATAAAAGAACGGACCAAAGTTGAGGCCATCGAAACAGTTAACAATCACTTTGTGGTCACTACAAAAGCTGGTGAGCAATTCACCACTAAGAAAGTGCTGCTTACCATTGGCCGTAGAGGTTCTCCCCGGAAATTGAACGTGCCGGGAGAGGAATCCACAAAGGTGGCCTATCGTTTACTGGAACCGGAACTCATTTTGAATAAAAAAGTAGTTGTAGTTGGTGGTGGCGATTCTGCTGTTGAATCTGCCTTGTTGTTAGCCGATCAAAATAAAGTCACCCTTTCGTACCGCGGTGAAGTATTCAGTCGATTGAAACCTGGTAACAGGGAGCAAGTGAAAAAAGCCATTGAAACGAAATTAATCGACGTCATTTTTAATTCCAATGTCACTTCCATCGAGAAGGAAGTGGTTCACATTAAAACCAAGGAAGGTGAAGTGCAACAATTGGAAAACGATTTGATATACATTTTTGCCGGAGGTGAATTGCCTACGCAGTTCCTTGAAAAAACAGGTATAAAAATAACCAGAAAATTTGGCGAAGCCATTTTAAAACATTCCAAATAAATAGCTGGAGAACAGGTATGAAAAATTCTAAAAAAACAGGAAGGATATTTTTGATCACTTGCCTACTGATGGCTTTTATTGGAAAGGTCAACGGACAAATTTCTCCAGGCGATTTAAGTACTGCTCATGCCAATTTGGAAGGAATGACAAAATGCGTGCAATGTCACGTGTTGGGCGAAAGTGTCACCAACGAAAAATGCCTCGATTGTCACAAGGAAATGAAACAACTCATTCAGCAAAAAAGAGGCTATCATGTTTCGGTTGAGGTGGAAGGAAAAAATTGTTTGGAATGCCACAATGAACATCATGGACGAAACTTTGCTCTGGTTAAATTCGATAAGGACCAGTTTGATCATCAATTGGCGGGTTATGAATTAAAAGGCAAGCACAAACAAATTGACTGTAACGAATGCCATAAGGATCAATTCATTCAGAAAAAAATATCCCAAAAGAAAGACTTTTCCTATTTAGGATTAGAGACCAATTGTACCGCTTGCCATACCGATCGACACGGGGAAAGTTTGGGGAATGATTGTGCAAAATGCCACAATTTTGATGCCTTCAAACCAGCTGAAGGTTTCGACCATCAAAAAACTGATTTTGCTTTGGTCGGGAAGCATGCAAGAGTCGAGTGTAAAAAATGCCACGAACAAGAAATCATTAAAAAAGATACCATTCAGCGCTTTACCCGTGAAGTGCCCAATTCTTGCACCGTTTGCCACGAAGACATTCATAAAGGAAAATTTGGGAAAAATTGTTTGGAATGCCACAATCAGGAATCGTTTCATCAGGTCAGTAATCTCAACGATTTCGATCATACTAAAACCAACTTCCCGCTGTTGGGTCAACACCAAGCAGTGAAGTGTGCTGCGTGCCACACCAAAGCCTATACCCTTGCCGTAAAACATGCAAATTGTACCGATTGCCATACCGATTATCATAAAGGACAATTTACCGTGAGGGGGAAAACTTCCGACTGCAATCAATGTCATACGGTAAATGGATATACTCCATCGTTGTTTACCATTGAACAACACAACGAAGGCGATTTTAAACTTGAAGGAGCACATCTGGCAACACCTTGTATCTTTTGTCATAAAAAGGAAGTGGAGTGGAGCTTTAGAAATATTGGAAAAATGTGTGTCGACTGTCATCAGGATATTCACAAAGTGGAGATGAGTTCCAAGTATTATCCCGAACAACGTTGTGAAAATTGTCATTCCATTTCGGCATGGGACGAAGTGAAATTCGATCACAACCTGACTGAATTCAAGTTGGAAGGAAAACATGCCGATCAAACCTGTCGTAAGTGTCATTTTACTGAGGCGAATAACGATTCATTCTCGCAAAAATTTTCATCATTGGATCAGAGTTGTACGCAATGTCATATCGATGAGCACCAAGGACAATTTGAAACGGACGGGAAAAATTTATGCGAAAGATGTCATCAGTTCAACAATTGGGAGCCAACAAAATTTAATCATGCAGAAACCCGGTTTAAATTAGATGGAGGCCACGAAGGCGTTGAATGTTTTAAATGTCATGTCGATAAAATCGAAAACGGGAAAAGTTATAGCAATTATCAATTTACAGATATCCGATGCGCAGTTTGTCATACACCATAGTACTGTTATTCATTGCCATTTGGGTGAGTGCACAATCGCCTCACGGTAATGAATTTAAAAAAGATTGTGCCCTTTGCCACAGCTCTAAAAGTTGGGTGGTTGATCGGACTGCGCTGCAATTTAATCACGACAGTACTAAATTTGTTTTGGCGGGTCAACATCAGTTTGTCAATTGCCGCGATTGTCATTCAACTTTGGTGTTTATCGAAGCAAAGTTGGATTGTGCAAGTTGTCATTCCGATGTCCATAACAATACGGTGGGGAAGGACTGTGCCAGATGTCATACCCCCAATGCCTGGTTGATTAAAAAAACAACTGAAATGCATCAGGAGAGTAGGTTTCCGTTGATGGGTGGTCACAAAAATGCAAGTTGTACCGCCTGTCACGTATCGGCCTCACAGTTAATGTTTGAACCCATTGGAATAGAATGCGTGGATTGTCATCAAAATGATTTTCAGCAAACCACAGAACCCAATCATGTGGAAAGTGGCTTTTCTACTAATTGTACCGACTGTCATCGGGTGGATGCGCTCAACTGGAATGCCGAAGAGCTGGATCATAGTTTTTTCCCATTGACCGACGGACATAAAATAGGATGTGTTGATTGCCACACCGACGGTACATTCCAAAAGATTCCGGCCAATTGTATCGATTGCCATCAAACAAACTTCGATGAATCGGAAATGCCCAAACATGTTGAGGCCGGAATTCCTGTCACTTGCGAAGAGTGCCATACCCCTGTGAAATGGAAGCCATCTATTTTTGACCATAACGGTACGGGATTTGAATTGACCGGAGGCCATCAGAAAGTGGAGCAATGTTCTGCTTGTCATGATGGAAGTTTAACCATAGCCAACCCCGATTGTTTCAGTTGCCATCAGACGAATTATAACGATGCGCCGAATCACCTTTCTCAGGTTTTCCCAACTAATTGCCTTCAATGTCATACCACCGAAACGTGGAATCAATCCAATTTTGATCACAGTAAAACCAATTTTCCACTGCTCGGTCAACACGCGAGTGTAGACTGTGCCAGCTGCCATACCAATGGATTTGTGGGAACTGAAAGTGATTGCAATAGTTGTCATGCTGAAAATTATCAATTGGCCACGTCTCCGAATCACCTGGCTGCCGGTATACCAAGCACGTGTGAAGAATGTCATTCGCCTGCAAACTGGAAACCATCGTCCTTTAACCATTCCTCCACCGGTTTTGCCTTGACAGGAGGACATCAGAGAATTGAGCAATGTTCGGTTTGCCACGAGGGGGATTTAACAACAGCCAATCCTGATTGTTTCAGTTGCCATCAAACACAATACAATGGGGCACCTGAGCATGTATCGCAAAGTTTCCCAACGAATTGCGTTCTTTGTCATACCACAGACAATTGGCTGGCTTCTAATTTCGATCACAGCAAAACGAACTTCCCCTTGGTGGGGCAACACGTGAGTTTAGATTGTGCCAGTTGCCATACCAATGGATTTACCGGCACTCCGGACGATTGTAATAGTTGTCATTCCGAAAATTATAAATCCGCTCAGTCACCGAATCACCTGGCTGCCGGTATACCAAGCACGTGTGAAGAATGTCATACGCCTGCGAACTGGAAACCATCGGCTTTCAATCATATCACTACCGGTTTTGAATTAACAGGTGGGCATCGACTGATTGAACAATGTTCGGCATGCCACATCGGAAGTCTTGTGAATGCCAATCAGGAATGCATTAGCTGTCATCAGGTACAATACGATTATGCGCCTGAGCACAAACAGTATGGCTATCCTTTAGTATGCACCGTTTGTCATACCACCAACGATTGGCTGGAAACCAATTTCAACCATAATGCTACGAACTTTCCCTTAGTGGGGCAGCATATCAATGTGGATTGTGCCACTTGCCATACCAATGGATTTGCCGGAACCTCCACGCAATGCAGCAGTTGCCATATGAACAACTTTCAAACGGCACAATTGCCATCACATACTGCTGCAGGCATTCCTGTTAATTGTGAGGATTGCCATACGCCATCGAACTGGAAACCTTCCTCTTTTAACCATGCCAGCACCGGATTCCAATTAACCGGAGGGCATTTATTTGTGGAGCAATGTTCCGATTGCCACCATGGTTCAATTAGTAGTGCAAGTCCGGAGTGTTTAAGTTGTCACCAAACTCAATACAACGGAGCGCCCAATCATGTTTCACAAGGTTATCCAACTTCATGTACCATGTGCCATAGCACCAACAATTGGTTGCAAACGAATTTTGATCATTCACAAACTAATTTTCCCTTGACAGGAGCGCATGCTTCAGTGGATTGTTCATCGTGTCATAGTAAAGGATTTACAGGAACGTCAACTGCTTGCATCAGTTGTCATCAGGCAGATTATAATGGTACAACCAACCCAAATCATGCGGCGGCAAATTTTCCCAGCGATTGTAGTTCATGCCATAGTGTGAACCGATGGACACCTGCTACCTTTAATCATGATTCACAATATTTCCCTATTTATAGTGGAAAGCATCGAGGGGAATGGAATTCTTGTACCGATTGCCATACGAATGTATCGAATTATGCCGTTTTTAGTTGCATCGATTGCCACGAACACAATAAGTCAAGTACCGACAGCGAACATAGAGGCGTTAAAAATTATGTCTATCAAAGCACAGCATGTTACAGTTGTCATCCAACGGGTCGGGAATAGTTGATCAATTAGTATGAATAAAAAAGGACTAAATTATTAAACGTGAAAACAGTACTGTTCATATTTATATTTCTGGGAATGCTGTCAGGTGTTTCAGAATCGCCCCATGGGGTAAAGTTGAAACAAGATTGTTCAGAATGCCATACTTCACGCGGATGGACGGTGGATATTGGTCACCTAACATTTGATCACCAATCGACCGGTTTTCCGCTAAACGGACAGCATGGAAAGGTGACCTGCTCGCTTTGTCATGAATCCCTGGTATTTGACCAAATTAAAACGAATTGTGTGGATTGTCATCAGGATGTTCACCAACAAAGCGTAGGTTTTGAGTGTGCCCAATGCCATAATTCATCCACTTGGATCATCGAGAATACCATGGATTTGCATCGCCAGAGTCGTTTCCCCTTAATGGGAATGCATGCACTTGCCGATTGCAATTCCTGCCATGTTTCGGCACCCAACTTAAAATTTGAATCATTGGGTATTGATTGTTACGATTGCCATAAGGAAACATTTTTGGCCACCACTCAACCCAATCATATTGAAGAAGGATATTCTAGCAATTGCACCGAATGTCACACGCCAAAATCTTACGAGTGGACAGGTTCTGGATTTAATCATGATATTTTTCCCTTGTTGGGAGGGCATAGAGAACCAAGTTGTGCCGACTGTCATGGCGACGATCAATTTGCCAGTATTTCAGCCGAATGTGTCGATTGTCATTTGTTCGATTTTGAACAGGCTACTAATCCTACTCACGATCCGATGAGCTTTTCAAGCCAATGTAATGAATGCCATACGATTGATCCCAATTGGCAACCGGCAAAATTTACACAGCACGATGGCGAGGCTTTTCCCATTTATTCGGGTTCGCATCGTAGTGCGTGGAAAAGCTGTACCGAATGTCATGAAAATCCCAACGACTATACTTCCTTCACCTGCACCTCTTGTCATGAACATGGGAAGGTGGCCATGGATTTAAAACATCGTGAAGAACGCGATTATGAATATCAAAGCAGTGCATGTTTCGACTGTCACCCCCGTGGACGTGCAGAAGATGATTAATATGAAAATACAGATGAGAAGAATCAGTTTTATCGTTTTTGTGCTTTTATGTGCTAACCTTGTTTTTGCACAGGAGAAAAAGGAAATTGAGGGTGTGGTAACTTATGTGACCACTCAAAATGTCTATGTCAAATTCTTGTCGGCTAAAAAGATTCAATCCGGTGATCAGTTGTTTCAACGTGAATCAGGCAGCTTAAAAGCTGTTCTTTTAGTGGAACAACGCTCTTCTGTTTCGGCAGTTGGAAAACCCATTGGTGAAGCAAAATTAAAAGTTGGCGATCAGCTGGTCGCACTTGTAGTGGATGATCAGCCGGAAGCAGTGATCCTTGTTCCGGAAAGTGAACAACCGGTTTCAGATCAACACATCAATAAAATCCGGAAAGAAGAAAAACCGGAGCAACGCCAACAAAAAATTAATGGTCGTGTATTGCTGACGTCCTATTCCAATTTATCGAATTTAGATTCCACTGCTTCGCATAAGTTACGGTATACCTTTTCGTTGAATGCTAACAATGTGGCTGATTCAAGGGTGTCATTTGATAGTTATATCTCCTTTAACCATAAGTTAGACGACTGGGCAGCTATTCAGGAGAACATTTACAATGGCTTGAAGATTTACAGCTTAAACCTGAAATATGAATTGGGTGAAAGTACTTCTATCTGGTTGGGGAGGAAAATAAATCCGAAGGTTTCAAGCCTGGGAGCCATTGACGGTTTGCAGTTTGAAAGTTCATTTAAACACTTTTACTTTGGTGCAGTGGCCGGAACCCGCCCTGATTATAGTGACTATAGTGTCAATTTTTCTTTGCTTGAATATGGAGCTTTTGTCGGGCATAAATTTCAAACGAAAAATGGCAATGCTCAAACTTCGTTGGCCTTGTTTCAGCAAAATAACAGTGGTCACATCGACCGGAGGTTTCTCTATTTTCAGCACGACAATACCTTATTGCCCAAGTTGAGTTTCTTTTATTCCACCGAACTGGATTTATACCGGCTTCAGGATGGGCAGCCCATTTCTGACCTTATTCTTACCAGTATGTATTTATCCCTTCGATACCGGCCCATTCGTCAACTTTCTTTTGCCGCTTCGTATGATAACAGGAAAAATGTGATCTACTATGAAACCTTCAAAAACTATGTGGATAAGTTGTTGGAAGATGCCACCCGACAAGGGGTACAATTGCGCGTGAATTACCGACCATTCAAATTTATGAATGGTGGTTTGTCGGCCAGCTACCGGATGCGGGAGAATGATTTGCATCCAACGCAAAATGCCAATGCTTTCCTGACTTTCACTCAAGTGCCATTCATTAAAGCCACGGCAACACTTTCGGCCAATGTTTTGCAAAACAGCTATCTTCAGGGGCAAATTTATGGATTGCGCCTGAATCGTGATTTTCTTTCCGGAAAATTGAATGCAGGCCTGAACTATCGTTTCATCGATTACGTTTATCTTAGCGTGGATGGTACCTTACAACAACACATTGTTGAAACCGATTTAAGCTATCGAATGAACAGAAACTTTTCGGTTTCGTTAAATTATGAGTTAACTTTGGAGGATCAATACAGGTACCATCGGATGTATTTTAGTTTAGTGAAGCGATTTTAACCTGTAACTATAATTCAATAAAATAGAAGAACATGCAAAAATTTGTAATACTTGTATTCACCGTAATGCTATTTGCGGCCTGTAATTCATCAGTAAAAAACAACCAGTCGTCCGATACGAACGACGCAGGTAGTATTGTGCTGCATAAGGTGGACGTCGAAGAAGTGATTCAAACCTCGACCTATACTTATTTGTTGGTGACTGAGAAAGGTGAAAAATACTGGACGGCCATTTCGAAGGACGACATTAAAACAGGGGAAGAACTGTTTTATTTTAGTGCCAACGTAACAACCATGGAAAATTTCCACAGCACGGAACTCGATCGTGACTTTGATCGGATCTTGTTCATTAGCAAAATTTCGAAAGAAAATGGAGCTGGTGGAGCCCTTGTTGATCCACATGCAGCCATGGGAATGGGTAGTCAGTCCGAAACCGCTCATACCGGACGTAAACAAGCCGAACCGGGCGCTGATATTCAGGTGAAAAAAGCAGAAGGAGGAATGACCATTGCCGAATTATATGCCAATCCAAAAAGTTTTAGCGGTAAAAAAGTTAAAATTAGTGGGGTAGTGGTAAAAGTGAACAATCAAATTATGGGAAAAAACTGGGTGCATATTCAGGATGGCACCAAATATAACGATGAATACGACCTAACTTTTACCACTCAGGATCTGGTGAATTTGAACGATGTAGTGGTGATTGAAGGAGAAGTAGGAATTGACAAGGATTTTACCTCTGGTTATTTTTATCCGGTAATTGTAGAAAATACCAAGGTGCTGAATTAGTATTAGAGTAACAAACATAATTTAGCAAGATATGAACTCCGGCCCACATTGGACCGGAGTTTTTTTATTCTCCGATTTTCAATCTCTCTTCCCCCTTTTCCGTCTATTGTTCTCCATCCTGACTTTCCATTTCTATCTGTTTACTGTTTTCTGATTTATTGAAGGTTGATTGCGGTTATAAGTTATGGTATTATCAGGCTGATAGCCCCAAAAGATATTGGTCTCAGGGTTGCGAGGAGTCTTACGAGTGGACACCATCAGAAATCAAAAACGCCAAAGACTCCATGGCTGATGGCCTATAGCTGATGGCCTATAGCTAATGGCTCATAGCTGATAGCTTATAGCTAATAGCTCAATGACCAATGACTTTTTCCAAATGACTCCTTTAATTAGTTAATGAACTTCAAAATACATATCTTAGGGTTGGACATAATGAATTATAATCATCGGGACTGTTTATGATCAGGGCATCATTACTTGTTCAAAACCAATGAAAATAGTTCCCTATTTATCAAAAACTGATTTCAATAAATTTAATAATCCAATTGATGATATTGAGTTTGATGATGGCTTAAATGCAGAAATAACTTACCAACATATAAACTTACACCAACGTTAGCTTTCAGCCAAACCAAGAACACTAATTGAAACAAAGAGTAAACGATATTGTTTACAAATATAGTTGTTTTTCATACCTTTGTATAGACGAGCTTAAAAACGTAAATATGTTACCAGAACTAAAGAAGATTAAAGGTATTCATCCAGGTTACATTCTCAAAAGAGAATTAAAAAGCCTTGGATTAAAGGGTAGTCATTTAGCATCCTCTATAGGTGAACACAAACAAACGATTAGTGCTATATTAAATAGAAAAAGAAAGATTACGCCAATTCTATCGATTAAGCTTTCAAAAACTTTTAATGTAGACCAAGACTATTTTATGCTTTTACAGGCTAGTTATGAGGTAAATGCAATAGCCAAAGGAAGCGCCAATAAAATACATCCAAATCTTGATAAGTTTCGTCACATATTATTTTGGGATACTGATATTAATACCATTGATTGGGATAAACAAAAAAGGGCAATAATCAAGCGCATATTGGAGAGAGGAAATGACGATGAAATTATCGAACTAATAAGCTTCTATGGCAAGAAAACTGTTTCGGATGAAATAAAACAAATAAACAATCCTGGATTAGCTAGATTTGATCAAAACATTATACATCACAGACTGTAATCGTATATGAACTTGTTTTTAAATACTGTTTCAAACTTACTTTGGAAATCTCTTCAAGAACTTATGTCTATTAGTGAGTTTGATAGTTTCAGGTTAGTCGGTGGAACATCACTAGGTCTTCAACTTGGCCATCGAAAGTCTGTGGATATTGATATGTTCACCGATGTAGAATATGGCAGTGTAGATTTTGACAAATTAGAATCAATATTAAAACAGAAGTTCACGTATATCGATTCACTTCAAGGGAATCTTACAGCAATGGGAAAATCATTTTTTATCGGGAAAAATGCCTCCGAACTAGTCAAGCTAGATTTGTTTTATACCGACAAGTACGTTTTCCCTTTAATAGATACAAATGGTATTAGACTCGCAAGTATTGAGGAAATTGCTGCAATGAAATTGGACGTAGTAGGTCGAGGTGGCAGAAAAAAGGATTTTTGGGATTTGCATGAACTTCTAGATAGCTATTCTATTCATGACATGATTGAGTTTTACACCATGCGCTACCCCTATAATCATAGTAGAAATGAACTTATTAATAGTTTGACAGACTTTGATACTGCCGAAAATGACTTTACTCCTATTTGTTGTAAAGATAAGGTTTGGGAAATAATCAAACTGGACTTCGAGGAGATTGCACAAGAACTAAGACCGAAAGGCTAACAGCTAACAACAACATTTAGATCATAATCCAAACCATGCACACACTTTTCTTGTGAACAATATTGGACCTTACTTCCGCTAGCAGCGCCCCTTATAGGAATGGAATGTAAAAAGTTTGTTTTGGTAAGTTTTGCTTTTGCAAAATAAGCCTTCTGATTGGTATGGTATTTTGTTTTGATTCTGAAATTTTTGAAGTGCGCCGAATTGACTGATCAATGACTTCATGGCTGATGGCTTTTTTACCAATGACCAATGACTTCATGGATGACGGCTAATGGCTTATAGCTAATGGCTCGCTGCTGATGACCAATGACTCAATGACCAATGACTCCTTCCTTTTTCCATTCACTCCTTTAATTAGTTAATGAACTTCAAAATACATATCTTAGGGTGGAATAGAATCCAAATCATTAGCCAGTTATTTTGAATTGCTGATGTTGGTTCTTCGGAAACAAAAAAAGTGACGCGCTTTGATGGATATGCAATAATTATAGCCGATATAACAAAAAGGCAATCAGTAGACCGGTACTTTTTGCAAATAACACCAAACACCGATATCTCAAAAAATAAATTTTTTGAGATTCATATTGTTGGCAAACAGGGAAAAACTCCATTTGTGATTGAAGTTTCTGATCTGTTTAGTCAAAATGTATGGAATAAATTGACAACACAAGATGTTGAAGAAGAAATCCGCAGGTTATTTAAAGTGTCAGATAATGAAGGTATTCAATATTGAGGCTGGCTGTAATATGCATTAAAAAAACCACAACTATGAAACAAATCTTTTGGATATTGCTCATCTTATCGAGCTGTAATTCCCCTGAGAACCATAAGGATCTTGTGTTTGACAAAGTAATCCATGAAGTTGAAACTAACTATGCTGGATTTACAGACAAGACCGAAAATAATCTAGAGTACTATAATTATTTGAAAGCTAAGTTGTATAAGGATATATATGAAGCTCCAGATTCAGAAAAAGAAATTATTAAAAAGTATCTGTCATTTTTTAAGGACAAACATCTTAATATTTCAGGGAGAAGGACAGATTATTCGCCAATAAAATATGAATTTGAATTCATTGATAAAAATACCTCTTACCTCAAAATTCCTTCCTTTTCCAATAAATCAAAAGTTGAAGATTTAATTCACCAACATTCTGATGAGATTCTATCAAAATCTAATCTGATAATTGACATAAGAGGTAATTCTGGAGGTTCAGATGGTGCTTTTCGAAAGTTACTTCCAATTATTGCGACGAATGATATTTATTCTCGAAATATTTATTTTTTTGCAACAAAAGATAACTGTAGAAATATTGAAAAAAGTCTCGGTAAAAATATTTGGACAAAAGAGATTGATGGACATTTTATCCCAGCTCCATGGTTAAATAATCAAAATGACTATTTGTTCAAAACGCATGAAGTAAACTATGAAGTCAATGAATATCCCAAACAAATAGCACTAATTATTGACAGAAACGTTGCCAGTTCAGGTGAACAATTTGTTTATTACGCCATGCAAAGCAGAAAAGTTAAAGTTTATGGTGAGAATACTAGTGGATGTTTAGACTATAGTAACTGCCGAATAGTTGACTTATATGTGGATGATATGAAATTATCTATACCAACAACAAAAACAAGAGGACTTCCAATTAATTCAATTGACTATCATGGGATAGCTCCTGATTACTTTTTAAATAGTGAAGATCAGATATCTCAAGTAATGAAGTATTTAAATAGTTGGGAATAAAAATAGAACAGGTGAGCACACGCTAAATTTCATTGCCGTTGTAGTTCCGCTGATCTTCGATTCGTGCGGATAACTTACTTTTTTAGCCCGCAACAACATCGGTGTGGTACGACAGTAAAGCAGCCCGTTCCAATACTTATCGGGAGCAATTCAACTTAGCGTAACGATTGGCAGTCATTGTGAAGCACCAAAACTTAGCCATTGCTTATGAAACAAATGAAATTTATTCTTCTTCTATTTTGCGGAATTCTAATTGCTCTTACCAAAACGCAAGCATGTTTTATTCTCTATTATATAGATTCAGTTTCTGGAAAGGTATATGTAGTAAACGATGAGGATTATTGGGTTGACATTCAGTATGTTAATATATTTTGTTAACTTCAGCTAATTATTACTTTTCGTGACAGTACGATAGTCAATTTTAAGCAAATTTTAAGTTTTGCTTAAGCTAATTTAAAAGCGAATAGTACAATATTTGTGTAAACTTTAAAACAAATAAATTATGTTTACAGCAACACACCTACATGCAATGATTGTTCATTTTCCGGTTGCCTTGGTATTGGTGGCATTTTTTACGGAAGTACTCGGCTTAATACTTAAGAAGACGTTTTGTCAGCAGGCTACGTTTTACATTTTATTACTGGCTGCGCTTGGTGCTGTAGTCGCATATTTAACGGGCGACGCTGCAGGCGCTGGAATGGATGGAGGTTCTTTACTCAAGGCTATGGAAGCACACGAAGAAGCAGCAACTTTTACCCTTTGGTTTACGATAGCTGCCGCTGGGGCTAAAAGTGCCCTGTATATATTAAAAAAAGAAATTCTATGGTTAAAAATATTGGCTTTTGTTTTGTTGCTGGCTGCCGCCGGAGGCGTGGCACGTACTGGTTATTTGGGCGGTCAGTTGGTATTTAAACATGCTGCCGGTGTTGAACTGGGATTTTAGTAATTTTGGAACTATACAAAACAATAATGTTGAAGATTAGTCTATAGCTGTTCATAATGAAACCGAAAAGAAATAAGCTTTAGGAAAAACACTTAAATATTACACATGCGAATTTTAATTGTTGAAGACGAGCCCTCCATTTCCAATTTTCTTAAAGAAGGTTTGGAAGATGAGGGTTTTGCTGTAGATACAGCCGATAACGGTAAACAGGGTTTGCAATTGGCCCTTGATTATTTGGAAGAATACGATATTATTCTGCTCGACTGGATGTTGCCTGGAATGAGCGGTATTGAAATACTCCGTAATATCCGAAAAGAAGACCCGGCAGTACCAATAATTTTCCTTACCGCTCGGGATACTACCGACGATGCCGTTTTTGCACTTGAATCAGGAGCCAACGACTACATTCGCAAACCCTTTGCTTTTGAAGAATTGCTGGCCCGTATTCGTGTGCTGATGCGCACAAAAAGTGGTGAGAACTCGGTATTTCACTACGGCAATATTTCGCTGGATGTTGCTTCGCACCGGGTAAGCAAAGCCGGGAAAAATGTTGAACTAACCCAAAAAGAATTTGCCTTGCTTGAGTTTTTATTGCGCAACAAAGGAAAAGTAAGTCGGCGCACCCGCATTATTGAAAAAGTGTGGGATATTCATTTCGATTACGATACTTCGGTAATTGATGTGTACATTAATGCACTCCGCAAAAAACTGAATGATAAAAATAGCGAATCATTCATTGAAACCATTCGAGGTATAGGTTACCGTATAAACGATGAAGCATGAAGCTACATTTTAAAAACCGTATAGCCCTTTTTAATACCATCGCAGCTGCCATTACCATGTTGGTGGTGTTTGCGGCAGTGTATTCAGTAATTTATTCTACTACCTTTCGTCATCTTGACCTCAGTATTCTGGAAGAAAAGGAAGAATTGTTTTCCCAGATATCCACCGAAGGCGATTCTCTGGTTTTTAGTTTGAATGCTGAGTGGGAAGAATTGGAGCACAATAGTGCAGAGGTCAATCCTATCTTTTTACAAATGGTAGATGAGCAGGGAACTGTTATTTTTCATTCGCGCAACTTGCAAAACGACCAGCTACAGTATGCCGATTCCTTGAACTCTACTTCTTTTTTTAATGTGGAGTTCAACGGAAAAAAAATACGACAAGGACAATTTCCAATCACAACAGAAACGGGTAAAATTATCGGACAGCTTGATATCGGTATATCTCAGGTCGATTCGGTTTTAATTCTCAGCAACCTGCGCAATACTTTTTTTGCCGCGTTTCCGCTGATGCTCTTATTCTTTTATTTGGTTGCTTCTTTGGTGGCATCGCGTAGTATAGCTCCTGTAAAGCAATTGATTGCTTATGCCGAAAAGATGAATTACAACAATATCAATCCAAGCCTGCCCTTACCGGAACATCGTGATGAGATTTACCAGCTTACCGCTACCATCAATGCCTTGCTTGAAAGAATAGAAACAGGCCGCAACCGCGAGAAACAGATTACCGCCGATATATCACATGAATTGCGTACTCCACTAACTGGTATTAAAGGAACTCTGGAAGTCCTCATTCGGAAACCTCGTGAGCAGCATCATTACGAAGAAAAGGCAAAGCAAGTGATTCATGAAGTAGATTCGATAAACCATATTATAAGTCAGTTGCTGTATCTGGCACGTTTAGATTCAGGAAATTTATCTATTGTAAATAAGCCAGTTCTTTTGCACGAAATGTTGCTATCAATCCGGAACAAATGGCAAAGCAGGTTCTTAGAGAAAAACATGAGCATGAAAGTGGACCTACCTGAAAATACCTTGGTTCAGGTTGATTTTGGTTTGCTTGAAATGATATTGGAGAACTTGGTTAGCAATGCAGTAAAATACGGAAATGTACAGGGAGAATTGCGTTGCAGTTGGCAAAACGACACCAACACATTAACGATAAGTGATAATGGTCCTGGTATTCCGCAGGAACATTTGCCACATATTTTCGAACGTTTTTATCGGGCTGATGTTTCAGGAAGTTCATCGGTACAAAGCACCGGACTGGGACTTTATATTGTTAAGATGCTGACCGATATCCAGGGAATACAAATAGAGGTCGACAGTAGGGCTAATCAGGGAACTCAATTTTTTCTTCGTTTTAAAGCATAAAAGTCTTAAGCAGATTTTAAGAAAGGCTAAAGGAAGTCTTAATGGCCCCAGTATCATCTTTGCAGTGTAATTATTTATTAAATTAAAAAGACGATGAAAAATTTATTATCCTTATCAGTACTAGCCATATTTATTGGCATTCTAAGTTCATGCAATACGGGGAATAGCAACGACACCAAACTACAAAACCCGACAGCCAAAGTAAGTAGTGAAAAACAAATGGCACCTGACGAAGCCAAGGCAAAAACCATGGACGACCTGAAGGAAGCATTTAAAGGTGAAACCACGGCTTCAGCCAAATATGCAGCTTATTCTAAAAAGGCAGAGCAAGATGGATTTCACAACATCGCATTGCTTTTTAAAGCGGCTTCGACTGCAGAAAAGGTGCATGCCAATAATCACAAATCGGTTATGGTAGAATACGGCGCAGCCATTCCGGAATTCACCCCTGAATTTACCGTTAAAACAACTGCCGCTAATTTGCAGGATGCCATTGACGGGGAGTCGTATGAGATAGCTACTATGTACCCTGATTTTTTGAAAGATGCTGGAAACTCTAAAAGTCAATTGGCTCAAATAAGTTTTAATTATGCGCTTGAAGTGGAGAAAAAACATCAGGTAATGTACAAAAATGCACTGGCTGCCCTTAACAGTAATTCGGTAAACGAGCTGCCACAAGTTTATTATATATGTCCTACTTGCGGAAACACTTACGACCAAACACCACCTGAGCGTTGTGGCATTTCAATGACCAGTTCCGAAAAATTCTTGAAAATAGACAGTTTATAATATAAACTCCAGAACAAGATTTAGAGTCCGGTATTTTGCATTTGTGCGGAATACCGGACTCTATCATTTAATCATACGTATAGTCATAATTTAAATTCAGGCATATCGAAGGAATTATACTACAATACTCTTTAAATAGGGCATATAGAAATAGTTCTACTTCAATTCAGACCATTGAAAAAATAAATGCAATTAGACAATTGCTTGATAAGACCATAGGAAAAGTTCAAGTTGATGCACCAAAGATTTATAAAAAAGAATTGGTGGAGTTTCTTTTTGAACAACCGTATTCAAAAATTGAGTTTGTTGTTAATCTGTTGAAAAGAACGTATAAGCACCGTACGATGAAAAAATTTATCCTGATCACATGTATCCGAATTCGTGAGGTAAAGTAAAGTAGCACTACCGGAAGTAAATGAATACAAATTTCACTGGTGTCTATAAGTATCCCTTTTAAGGAGGTGGTTATGTAATAATTTTTTTTTAAATTGATGACGATAACTTCATGCGTAGGGTTAAGGGGGTGATGATTTGGATTTTAATTTGGTGATATTCCTTATTTGAAGTTGCTTTTG
The DNA here is from genome assembly GCA_041821245.1 of Prolixibacteraceae bacterium. Taxonomy (GTDB): domain Bacteria; phylum Bacteroidota; class Bacteroidia; order Bacteroidales; family Prolixibacteraceae; genus Roseimarinus. Next base: position 130,925 of record JBGUEP010000008.1, on the reverse strand, counting down.
GAATTTTAGGTAGAACCCAAAATAAGACTTGATGCAGCATAAAATTACCCCAATTATTTTTCTGTTTACCTTTACGTTTTTTAGTATTAACCTACTTGCCGGCAGTGGGCAGTTGCTTGGGCGAGTGGTAGATGTCAATGATGCACCAATTTCAGGTGCAAGCATTACGCTGAATGGTACTACATTTATTGCGATTAGCGATTCAAACGGAGAGTTTAACCTCACTGTTCCATTTAATTCAGGTAGTGTTTTGATTCGTTATTTGGATTGTCGGAACCAAATCATTCCTTTTCAAATCATTGATGGTAATTCCTTAAATCTTGGCCGAATACAAATGGAACGGGTTGAGCTTGCAAAAAATATCATTGGAGTTCAACTGGGTCTGGGAGCCAATATTTACAATGAATTGTACCTGAATGAACGTTTGGTATTTCGAACTCAAATTGAAATTTCACCCATCTATTTGCGAAGTGTCAGCGGGATCAAATCATATGATGACGAAGGTAATTTGAACTCAGCCGATTTCGTAACGAATATGGTGCTACCACAAAATTTTTCAATGGAATTTAAGGGCTATTTCAACATTGCTTCCAGGGCAGGAAAATATAAAAGGGTGAAAGGAAATTCAGCCAATTATTTTTTGCTCGGAGTGAAATACGCACCCCTTTACGTGGGTTTGAACCAAGATTATTTGCTTTCAAGTTATTCGTCGAATGATATTTATACAGAATATTACTCGAATACAAGTAGTGTGATTTATGATTTTAAAGGCGTTTTATTGGCCATGTCCTCGCTTGGAATGAGGAGGAGTTTTGGGAATCACTTTAATTTTGAACTCAACGCAGGCATTGGAGTAAATCTAAATAGTTTCTATAGTGACCCTTCTATGGCCAAGGGCAATCCGGAGAACTGGCAAGCCATTCGTTTTACTTCTTTACAAGGGGTGGCTTTTCATGCCTCATTGTGCCTTGGTTATGATTTTGTACTGGTCAATCGATGAAATGTTTTGAATAGGAATTCTGGCAAATGTTTTTAATGGATGTGATTTTAGAAATTAATATTTAGGGTGAAAGAATGATAAAAAAGAGACATTTAAAGAAGTTGAGCTTGGTCTTTTTGATTGGCTTCATGGTATTTGATGTATGGGGGCAGGGAACGGTTAAAGGTTATATTCGCGATGAATTTGGAAAACCAATTGCAGGGGCTACAGTTGCAGTTAAGGGCACAACCATTATGACTCTATCCGATGAATATGGAGTTTATGAATTGCTTACTTCTTTTAAAAGTTGTTCCATTAGTATTTCTTATAACGGAAAATCCAAAACCCTTCCGGTACTGTTCGACAATAATCAAGTTGTTGTTTTAAATCCGGTTTTATCTATTCGGAAAGGAGTTGAAAAAAATCTGTTTGGATTGCAAGTGGGGACCGGTTTAAATATTTATAATGAAAAGCGTTTAACCAAAGATGAAACCTGGAGAATTCAATTGGAGGCCACTTTAATACCTGTGTTTTTAAATTACGATGCATACGAGTACAGCACGAGTGGATTATTGCTATATCCATTTAACGTTTCTTCAGAGTTAAGATCCTATTTTAACCTGGAGAAAAGAAGTTCCATGAACAAAAAAACACAGGGCAATGCCGGTAATTATTTTTCATTAGCCCTACGGTATTGCCCTGGTTCAACTATTCTTAATGATTTTAATTTGGATTATAGTCGTGGTACTAATAATCTTCCGGATATTTGGCTGATCTACCCTTCGCTAGGATTTCGACGTACCATAGGTAATTCGTTTAATGTTGAATTTATGGTGGGTGCTGGAACCAATATTGTTGATTTTAAGATAATAAGTTACGGGAATAATTTTGAGCCAATATCTGCTCAATGGTTGAATGTGATAGCAGGATATGCAAGCTTAAAATTCGGTTGGAACCTTATTTCACATTAACAATAAAGGTTCCCGTAGTAATTTATAATAAGATGTTACAAGTAGTTGTCATCAGAATAATTGAATAATATGAAAATTAAATCATTTTATGCACTGTTGCTTTTATTTCTTCTTAGTAGTTTGACATACGGTCAAATTCAAGTTCAGGGAAGGGTTTTAGATTACAATGGGAAACCTCTAAGTGGTGTTGCTATTTCAGTGGAGAAAACAACCGTATCTACTTTTTCTGGTATTGATGGAGAATATCAAATAAATGTGCCTGGTATTGGGAGTGCAATTTTCTTTAAGTATGTGAATCGGAAGACGGAAAAAAGAAGCGTTGAAAAGGACGACAATGGGGTATGTCAATTGGATGATGTTGTTTACGAACTTTTATTACTTGAGAAAAGTATTACAGGGATACAATTAGGTGCCGGATTTAATATTTACAATGAATTTTGTTTGGCCGAACCAATTGTATTGAGAACACAGCTAGATGTTTCGGCAAGTCCTTTGGTGTACGATGTGAAGGGAATAGAGTTCACAACTATAAATTCATTTGTGAGCTCCTTAGTCGATTATTCATTAATAGTGCCTTTTAATTTATCATTCCAAATTAAAGTTTATGATCTACCATGGAAGAACTACGATGGATTGAATATGTCGAGAGGCAATACTGGTGGTTATTTTTCTTTAAGTTTAACATATGCACCTTATCTTATGTCCTTATTTTTAGATGAAACAAGTATGGGCCTTTTCGACTACCGATATGAACTCACTCAAAAAAATATGTTTTTTCTTATGCCCGGGTTAGGTTATCGACATGGTTTTGGAAAAAATTTTAATTATGAAATGCGATGCGGTCTTGGCAGCAATTTAAATGATCTTGTGTTTAGTGCAACTGATGCTTCGTTTTTAAATGGAAGCAAAAATTTTGATGGAGATCTTACCAGTGGATCCGGATTGATTTTCAACTTTAGCCTGCGTTTAGGATACGATTTTAAGGTCGTTCGTCAGTAATCAGTTGGCTTTTTGTTTGAGTGAGTTGGGCATTTGTTCTACCGGAGTTGATTTTCCAAGGCTTGTTGTTGAAATGGCAAACAGGATATTGAAGCAATGTTTATTCGAATTGAAAATTTAATTATATCTTCATAGTCTGAATACTATGAATGGTAATTAAGTAAAAAACCAGAGCAATATAATACGAATAAAAATGGCCAAATATCTTCTACTGCTTGTTTTGATTTTTTCTCAATTAGCGGCTTTCGCGAGGGACTATTGTGCTGAGTTGATGATCCAAAATACGACGATCCTTGTCAAAAATGGGAAGCTTTTTAAAACAAATTATTTCGAATTAAAGATTAATAACCGGGCAGGTGAAAAATATGGCAAAATAGCCATAGCTTACTCCAAAATGAACAAGATTACCCATCTGGAAGCATTCATAAAAGATGACAAGGGTAATGTTTCACATAAGCTCAAGAAAAGCGAAATTGTCCGTCGAAGCTCCATTGCCGATTTTTCACTTTATGAGGACGATTTTGTCATGGAATTCACCATCAGGCACAATAATTATCCCTATACAATTGTGTACTCTTACGAAGAAAAAATAGACGAATTCCTCTACATTGATTACTGGATACCGGTTTTCGATGAAGAAATACCCACCAGAAATGCGCAGTTAAAAGTAAGCGTGGATAAAGGTTATAAAATCAAATACCAAAATCAGTTGGTTGATTCACCAAAAATTAGTACAACTGAAGAACAAATAGAATTTTTATGGAAGGCTCAATACACCGAAGTCCTGAAATCGGAGCCTTATGCTCCACCCCTGGAGAATTTTATGCCGAAAGTGGTGGTCCTTCCGGAAACCTTTTTTTACGAAACAGAGGGTTCTTTCAAAAGCTGGCATAGCTATGGGAGATGGAATAGTGAATTAATGAATGATGCCAATGATCTACCGATGTATGAGAAGGAAGTAGTTGCTAAATTGGTTCGTAATATAACATCCCCGGAGGAAAAAATTAAAACGCTGTATCACTATTTGCAGGACAATACACGCTATATCAATGTTAGTATCGAAACAGGAGGATTAAAAGCTTATCCAGCTAGTTATGTATCCCAAAATAAATACGGCGACTGCAAAGCACTTACCAACTATTTTAAATCTGTTTTAGAAGAAGTTGGTATACGTGGCTATTATACTACAGTTTATGCCGGCGATCAGATTATGGAAATTGATCGAAGTTTTCCATCACAACAATTTAACCATGTTATTCTTTTTATTCCTCTTGACCATGATACCATTTGGTTGGACTGCACAAGCAAAGGCGCCTTTAATTATTTGGGCACCTTTACTCAAAATCGATATGCCTTGCTTACCGATAAAAATAGCAGTCGCTTGGTTAAAACCCCGCCCTTAACCCCGGCTGATGTCCGGGATTTCCGAAAAATCAAAGTCAGCAGCCAATTGCACAATGTCGCCATAGTTTTTCAGAATAGTTACAAAGGTGAGTTGTACGAAGGTTTGTTGAGTTTGGAAAAAAATTATAGTCAAATTGAAAAAGACCAAATCGTAAGGAAGCACTTTGTAAGCAACGGTATCGAAATAAATAATTATGAAATAGCTCCCCATGACCGCGACTCTGTTCGTATTGAAATAGCAATCAATGCCACATCAAAATCCATATTTAAACACTATGGTAACGATATTTTAATTGGCAACCTGTCCTTTGATTTGCCGCCGATAACTCCCCCTGTGGACCGAATGCTTCCAATTCAGATCGATTATCCGATTTGTAAAATGGACTCCATTTGCTTTGAAATCCCAAACAATGTTCAACTAATTGTTGAAAAAATAAGACCTATGAGATTACAACCAGGTTTGGGTCCTATAAATTCGACCTGGTTCAAGGGGCTGATTCTGTCAATGTAGTAAAAAGTATGGTGATCTATGCCGGTCACTATTCTTTATCGGAATACAGCGATTTTTATCACTTCTATCAACAAATTATTGATTTGGAAAACAGAACTCTTTTATCCTTAAAAAAACAACCATGATGATGAAAAAACTAGTTTTATTGTTGCTGTTGGTGGTTCTGGTTTGCTTCAAAACCAATGCTCAGGTATATTCTACTGAATTTGGAAAAATATCCAAAGCAGAATACGATCTAAAACAATATCCCGAAGATCTTGAGGCTGATGCAGTCGTGTTCTTCGATTTAGGCAAATCGTATTTTCTGCAAACCTCGAAGGGATTTGAAGTCGTATTTGAACGTTCAACCAGAATTAAAATATTATCTGAATCGGGATTAAAATGGGCCGAAGTTGAGATTCCTTACTATCAGGAAGGTGGAATTTACGAGAAGGTTTTCGATATTGAAGCTCATACCTACAATTACAATGATGGAATAATCGACTTTAAAGAACTTGATATTTCCAATACCTACAATGAAAAAGTGAATAATTCGTGGAACGTTAAAAAGTTCGCCATCCCAAATGTGCAGGTGGGTTCCATTATTGAATACCGTTATAAAGTTAATTCGCAGTATGTATTCAATTTGCGCGACTGGGAGTTTCAGTGGAGTATTCCTGTCATTTACAGTGAATATGAAGTGAAAATGATTCCATTTTATGAATATTCATGGCTTTTGCAGGGGGCTTCCCGATTCGATTCTCAAAAAAGTTACCTTGCTTCGGGAGTTGACAGGCACTATGGTTCCATTACTTTTCAGGATATGGTTCATGACTATGTTATGAAAGACATTCCTGCTTTTAAAAGTGAACAATTTATTAGCTCCCGAAATGATTACATCATAAAACTGGATTTTCAACTTTGTAAAATCAATTATCCTGATGGTGCCAGTGTGAACATCATTACCACTTGGGACGCTATGATCAAAAAGTTGCTAAAACACAGCGATTTTGGCAAGTACCTGAGCAAGGCTGAAAAATTAGCGGCTAAATTAATTCAACCAGCAAATCCAGGCGCTTCTGAAACTGAAAGGTATAATGAAGTGATTGATTTTGTAAAGAAGAATTTCACTTGGAATGGTGACAATTCGCATTATGCCTCAAAATCGGCGAATAAGTTTGTGGAAGAAAAACATGGAAATAGTGCCGATATTAATTTGTTCGCAATAGCGGCGCTCAACTCAGTGGGAATAGAAGCCTATCCGGTTATAATCAGTACACGGAAGAATGGTAAAATCAAGTATGACTATCCGTTTATCCATTTTTTTAATTACATCATATTAGAGGCCTTAGTGGATGGTCAAAAATTAGTTGCCGATGCAACTGAATTAAATGCTAACAACTTCAGAATTCCAACCAGATGTATCAATGATAAAGGTTTGGTCATTAAAAAAGGAGAACTTGAATGGATTGGATTAAATTGTTTAATACCATCGAGTATCATTACAAAAATTGAGATGGATAGTCTAAGTTCAAGTTTAGTTCACTCAAAAGTTTCTATTACAGCTACGGAATATGATGCACTGGCCTTCAGAAATAATTATGGCGATGACAAAGAATTGATCAAAAAGGAAATTGAAGAAGACGGTTATCAGTTGATCGATTCCACACTAATGATTCAAAATATGCATAAGGTCAATGAGCCGTATAGTATTAGCTATGAACAAAGCAATCGGCTTGAGATCGTAAACAATAAACTTTACTTATCGCCATTCGTGGACCAAACGATGGCCGATAATCCTCTTAAGCAAAAGGAAAGAACCTATCCAATTGACATGATATATCCTATCCAACGTAGCTATTTTTCAGTGGTAACAATTCCGAAAGGATATCAATTGGAATACTACCCGCAAGATCAGAAAATTGACAACGAACTGTTTGCCTTAAGTTTTTCAACGTTTCTCGAAGGACAAACTCTGATGATTGATTTTTCATATTCATTTAAATCAGGAGTTTATGATGCCGGATACTTTGAAAATATAAAAAACTATTTCGATGAAATTGTCAAGAAGGGGAACGAAAAAGTGATATTGATTAAATCGGAATCAAATGAATAACTTTAACCAGGTGTTAAAAAAAAGGTCCGAAATTACTTCCGGACCTTTTTAGTTGATTAGGTATGATTGTAATGATTGCTTGTTGTATTATTCTTCTTTTGATTCTTCTTCGTAGGCTTTCAATAATTCAGTTTGAACGTCGCTAGGAACTTTGTCGTAGGCATCGAATTCCAAATTGAAGTATCCGCGACCTCCGGTCAATGAACTGAGTGACGTGGAGTAGCGGTCCATTTCTTTAATTGGAACTTTAGCTGAAATTTTTTCGTAGCCTCGTTCACTGCCCATTCCCATAATGAGTGCCCGGCGTCCTTGCAGGTCGCTCATGACATCACCCATCCGTTCGCTAGGTGTAAATACATCTAAATTGTAAACCGGTTCCAGAATTTTAGGACCTGCTTTTTTGAAGGCCGTGCTAAAGGCATGCCGACCGGCCAATTTAAACGAAATTTCATTGGAGTCAACGGGGTGCATTTTTCCGTCGTATACGCAAACACGAATGTCACGTGCATAGGATCCGGTAAGTGGGCCTTCATCCATTTTTTCCATAATTCCTTTTAAAATGGCAGGAAGGAATCGGGCATCGATTGATCCTCCAACAATGCAGTTGCAGAAAACCAATTTACCACCCCATGGTAATTCAACTTCTTCCTTGCCACGCATGTTCACCACTAAATCTTTTCCTTCCATTTTGAATACTTTCGGATCGGGCATGCCTTCTTCGAAAGGTTCAATGATCATGTGTACTTCACCAAACTGGCCTGAACCACCCGATTGTTTTTTATGTCGGTAATCCGCTTGTGCCGCTTTTGTAATGGTTTCGCGGAATGGAATTTTTGGGGAATTAAATTCGACGTTAATTTTATGCTCGTTGTCGAAGAACCACTTGATTACATTAATGTGGTATTCGCTTTGACCTTCAATGATCAATTGTTTCAATTCTTTTGAATGATACACCATGTACGATGGGTCTTCCTCCTTCATTTTGTGAAGCAATTCACCAACTTTTTCATCATCGGTTTCATTGAGCGCCTTAATGGCAACAGTATACAATGGTTTTGGGAATGCTATGCTTTCAAACTTAATATCGGCCTCTTTGGTCGACAAGGTTTGATTCATCTTGGTCTCTTTCAATTTAACAGTTACGCCTAGGTCGCCGGCATGCAATTCAGTAACTTTATTTCTTGTTTTTCCGGCTACCACAAACAACTGCGATATGCGTTCTTTGGCTTGTTTATTGGTGTTCACCAAATCCATGCCTTCGGTGAGTGTACCGGACATAACCTGGAAGTAAGTAACTTCTCCAATGTGTGATTCAATACTTGTTTTGAAAACAAAGAGGGAAACAGGAGCAGCAGAGTCCATCTTTACTTGTTTGCCCGATACTTCTTTGCGCATTGGGGTTTGGGCGGGTGAAGGAACAATGTTGGAAATAAATTCCATTAAGCGGTATACGCCCATATCTTTTTTAGCACAAGTGCAGAATACGGGGAACAGGCTTTGATCGGCCATGCCTAATTTAATGCCTTGTCGCATTTCGTTTTCACTTAATGAGCCTTTTTCGAAATAAAGTTCCATTAAATTTTCATCGTTTTCAGCAGCTTTTTCTACCAACTCATTGTGCAGTTCGTCGGCTTTTTCTTTTTCTGATGCAGGAATATCTACGATCTCAGGTTTGCCTCCGTTGGGGCCCCATTGATACATTTTCATTTTAAGCACATCCACCACTTGATTGAATCCGGCTCCGGCATTGACAGGATACTGCACAATTGCAATACTATGGCCATAACGGTTTCGGGCCTCTTCGATGGTTTGATCAAAATTCACATTTTCATGATCGAGTCCATTCGCCACAAAAATGATTGGTTTTTTTAGTCGGTTGGCAATACGCATTGAACTTTCAGTTCCGGCACCAATACCATCGGCAGCGTTCAAAAGGCAAAGGGCTGTACTGGCTACTTCTAAGGACGAAGTTACCGCTCCAACGAATGCTTTCATTCCGGGAGTGTCAAGAATATTGATCTTAAGTTCGTTGAATTCAGTGGAGAGAAGAGAAGAGTAAATGGAGTTGCCGTAGGCTTGTTCAATGGTTGTGAAATCGGAGGTTGTGTTCTTTGCAGTAACTTCACCTCTGCGGTTGATACTACCACCCTCGAAAAGCATCGCTTCAGCGAGGGTGGTTTTCCCGGCCCCAGCATTTCCGATCAATGCGATGTTCCGAATTTGCTCTGTTTTATAAGTTTTCATACCTTATTGAATGTTTTTATAGGTTAAAATTTCCTAGGTTTTTTCACGCGAACATCAAAAATAGTAATAATTTGGTAACAATCAAGTGTTGCACAGGTTATGTAATTAATTAGATATGAATATCTCATAACCGCTTTTGGGATAAGGCTTTTCGCGATCGTGGACTTTGTTAATGTGTTGAGGATGAAATCTCCCGAATGTGTATTTTTGAATGCTGTTTGAACGAATAATTCTGCTTGTTTTATCGTAATTTTTATTCTGGGCTTTTAAATGTATTTTTGTTTAAGCAGATTTTTACACATGGCCAAATTCCCGCTTTATTTTCAGCTCGATGCTATGGATTGCGGTCCAAGCTGTCTTCGGATGGTGGCAAAATATTATGGAAAAAACTATTCGGTGCAATACTTGCGGGAGCTGAGTTCGATTACACGTGAGGGAGTTTCCTTGTTGGGAATTAGCGATGCCGCTGAAGCGATTGGTCTGAAGAATATTGGCGTCAGAATTCCCTTTGTGAAATTGAAAAATGAAGTGCCGCTCCCTTGCATTGTCCATTGGCGTCAGAAACACTTTGTAGTGGTTTATAAAATTAAAGGGGATAAAATTTGGGTGGCCGATCCGGCGCAGGGATTATTGACCTACACCCATGAAGAATTTATGAAAGGATGGATCGGTACACGTTCAAATGAACAGGACATGGGGCTGTGCCTGCTCCTTGAACCAACTCCTGATTTCTTTTCTTTCGATCAGGAAAAAGCGAACAGAAGCTCCTTTCGTTTTCTCTTGTCATATGTGAAGCCTTATCGAAAATACATTGTTCAGCTCATTTTAGGATTGCTGTTGGGAAGTTTATTCCTCTTGATTTTTCCTTTTTTGACTCAAGCGGTAGTCGATGTAGGGATCAATAACAACGACCTGGGATTTATCACCATTGTATTAATTGCCCAATTGATTCTGTTTGTGAGCATCACATCCGTTGAGGTGATTCGTAGTTGGATTTTGCTTCATTTGAGTACCCGAATCAACATTTCACTCATTGCCGATTTTTTGGTGAAGTTGATGAAATTGCCGCTCGGTTTTTTCAATTCAAAATTAATAGGCGACTTGTTACAACGCATTGGTGACCAATCCAGAATAGAGAGTTTTTTGACCACATCAACCTTAAATGTTCTTTTCTCATTGGTGAATTTGCTCATTTTTAGCATTGTTTTGGTCATTTATTCGGTACAAATCTTTTTGGTGTTTCTTGTCGGGACTTTACTCTATCTTTTGTGGATTCAATTGTTCATGAAACGCAGACGAAAACTTGATTATTTGCGCTTTGAACAACGGAGCAAAAACCAAAGTAAACTTATTGAACTGATCAACGGCATACAGGAAATCAAATTGAACAACTGCGAAAAGCAAAAACGCTGGGAGTGGGAGAGCATTCAGGCGCGTTTGTTCCAGGTGAATGTAAAATCGCTCTCCTTAAGTCAAACCCAAGATCAGGGGGCCAATTTCATTATGCGAATGGTGACGATTCTGACAACATTTATTGCCGCCCGTTTGGTGATTGATGGATCGATGACATTGGGAGCCATGTTGGCGGTTACCTATATTGTTGGACAGTTAAACAGCCCCATTGAGCAATTGTTGCTTTTTATGCAAACAGCGCAGGATGCTAAAATAAGTCTGGAACGTTTGGGCGAAATTCATGACAAAAAGGAAGAAGAAGATTCCGGACATGAACGCATCAGTGAATTGCCAAGGCTGCACTTCATTTTACTGAATAAGGTGGCGTATCAATACGAAGGACCGCGATCTCCTTTTGTATTGAAAGAGGTAGATTTGACCATTCCTCAGGGGAAAACTACAGCAGTAGTTGGGATGAGTGGAAGTGGGAAAACGACGCTCATGAAATTGATGTTGGGCTTTTTTGAACCTGTGGAGGGATACATCAACATTGGTGATGTCAAATTGAACAACATTTCCGGACGATTTTGGCGCAGCCAGTGCGGAGTGGTGATGCAGGACGGTTTTCTTTTTTCGGATACCATAGCCAATAATGTGGCAGTTGGGTACGAGAACATCGAAAAGGATCGTTTGTTTCAGGCCGTTGATATGGCTTGTATTCGAGAGTTTATCGAAAGTTTACCCCTGGGATACAATACAAAGATAGGTCAGGATGGAATTGGTTTAAGCCAGGGGCAAAAACAACGCCTGCTGATTGCACGTGCCATGTATAAACAACCGGAGTATTTGTTCTTCGACGAGGCCACCAATGCCCTTGATGCCAAAAACGAACGACAGGTAATGGAAAACATTAATCAGTTTTCGAAAGGCCGAACGGTGATGATCATTGCTCATCGATTGAGTACCGTAAAAAATGCCGACCAGATTATTGTGCTGGAGGAAGGTCGGATTGTTGAAAGAGGAACACATGTTGAACTCACCAAATTGAGAGGGAAATATTACGAATTGGTAAAAGAACAGTTGGAATTGGGAAGCTAATTTCGGAACAAGATCGGAAACTGAATGGGAAATTAAGAATGGATAAGGGAAACAACATAGAACTACGCACCGATGAAGTTCGCGACATTCTACAGAAGATGCCGCACTGGACCATTCGATGGGGCATAAGTCTGATTGCGGCTTCAATGGCTTTGCTGTTGTTGTTCAGCTATTTCTACCGCTATCCCGATTTGATTCATTCCGAAGTGTTAATTACGGCTTCTAATCCACCGGCAGAGGTCAAAGCCCGATCGGCAGGGAAAATTATTTCTCTGCTTGTGAATAATGATGATTACGTAAGCAAAGGACAAGATTTGGCCGTGATAGAAAATGCAGGCAATATAAGCCATGTGAGGGAAGTTCAACAGTACATGGACCACATGGGCGCATTTATTCATTCTTTTGATGAAAAGCAAGTTGTTGAAGTACCACAGCACCTTTTGCTTGGTGACATTCAATCGAGTTTCTCCAATTTCAAAAAAGTGATGACCGATTATGTTTCATTTTTACATCGTGGTTTTTATGTTGAGCGTATTTCTTCCATTGAAGCGCAAATTGAACTCAAAAATATCTCCTTGAATCGTTTAAAAATGCAAAAGGAAAAGGAAACTGAACGATTTGAGTTGGCATCGAAAAGTTTTCAACGCGATTCCCAATTGTTTCGGCAAAGCATCATTTCGAGGGAAGCATTCGAAGACTCTCGTTCGAAGGCAATTGGTGCTGATTTAACGCTTGAAGCAGTGCAGAAGGAATGGATCAATATTCGGTCGTTGAGGTTTGAATTGATGCAACAAAAGGCCGCCTTACAAATGGAGAACGATATTGAACTGGAAGCACACCGAAGCCTGCTTGTCAAAACAGCCGACGAAGTTAAAAATGCAATTCAAACCTGGTATTTTAACTATGTGCTCACAAGTCCAATTGATGGGATGGCGAGTTTCAATAAGGTTTGGGCACAACAACAGAATGTGAGTTTAGGTGAAACAGTATTTATTATTGTTCCTGAAAAGCCAATGGACATTTCGGCAAAGGCCTTTATTTCGGAGCAAGGAGCCGGCAAAGTAAAAGTTGGTCAAAAGGTAAACATTAAACTGAATAATTATCCGTACATGGAATATGGGATGCTGAAAGGTTTTGTTACCCGAATAGCTTCGGTCCCGATGAATAAATATTATACCGTAGAAATAGAATTGCCTCAGCAGCTCACCACCAATTACGGCCGAACACTGGAAATGAAGCAGGAATTGTCGGGCAACTGCGAAATCATTACCGATGATTTGCGACTCATTCAACGGATGATTTATCCCATAAAGGCTATTGTGGAGAGGAACAAAAGATAAAGTTTATTTCGATTTCTTCATTTATCATATCACATTCAGTAGAAGGTTGGCTTGTTGTGAAATTATGCAGTAAAATTATGGGGGCAATTGTAAAATCATTACTCATGACTTGTGATCAAGAAAGGATCTTTCTTTTCTCACATTTTTATTATTGGCAGTGTTGTTAACATTTAAATAACAATTCAAATTGTGTTATTTATACGGATTCTAATCTCTTTGCAAGTGTTTTTTTGATTAACAAAATTCAATTAATTAATGGAATAGACATCTTTTTTTAGTACGATTCGATTACTCAAATCGAGGTCGTTTTGTTCCCAAAAAGTTACTTCAATAAAAATTTCAATAGTAAATTCTTGTCAGTATAAAATTATTTGATTTGCTTTGCGTGTGAATGGTCACTAACATGCTGAGATATGAATACTGATTTATCAAACAGGCAGCTCGAAATAATAAATGTTTCTCTTGAACTCATTGCAGAAAAAGGCATACAGGGTTTGACAATAAAGAATTTAGCCAAGAAGATTGGTTTTTCTGAGTCGGCAATATATCGGCATTTCGATAATAAGATACAGATTCTTATTGGTGTCTTAAATCATTTCGAAGGTATTTCGGAACAATTTTTTAAACAAGAAATGGAAAATGATGCAGATTCAATAACTAAAATTGAGCATCTTTTTCTTCTTTATTTTAATACATTTTCAATGCATCCATCAATTGTGGCCGTTATTTTCTCGGAAGAAATTTTTAGAAATGAAACTGTATTACTTGAAAAAGTGGCCGAAGTGATGAAAGGCAATTCCAGTAAAATAATTGAAATATTAGAAAAAGGACAGCGCAAAGGAGAAGTTCGATTCGATATTATTCCTTCACATTTAGCCATAATAATATTGGGCTCACTTAGGATGTTTGTGTCTCAATGGCATTTATCCCGCTATTCATATGATATATCGGAAAAAGGATCTGATTTTATTCAGTCAATCAAAACATTAATCAGTACCTAATAGCCGTCAAATATCTTCAAAGTAATACTTCGCATTCAACCATCGAATGTTGTACTGAAGTAAATACCCAACAAATCAAGTTTAAAAAATCTTAAATGAACAAAAAATACGCCTTGAAAGTGAGTGAGTCATCACAAACTAGCCTTGTCAGTTCAAATAACTAGCAATAAGTATATAATAGTTAGTGGCTTATCCAGTGCTAAAAGTCAGGTAGCTGGTGGCATAAATGGCTTCTACTATTTGGTGAAAATATAGATAGCGAACAAATTTAAATTTAGAAACGATGATAAAAACAATTAGAGATAAAGCAAGGGTGTTTAATGGTAAACCGCAGATGATAAAAGAATTGGGTGTTTATCCCTATTTCAGAGCAATTGAATCGGAACAGGATACCGAGGTAATCATTAATGGAAAAAAAACGTTAATGTTTGGATCCAATAGTTATTTAGGGCTTACTGGTCATCCCAAAATTAAAGAAGCAAGTATAAAAGCAATAGAAAAATATGGCTCGGGTTGTGTAGGCTCACGTTTCTTAAATGGAACATTAGATATACATGTTGAGTTGGAGCAAAAATTAGCTGAATTTGTTGGGAAAGAAGATGCTCTCGTTTTTTCAACGGGATATCAAACCAACTTAGGGGTAATATCAGCAATAGTTGGAAGGAATGACTATTTAATATTGGATGAGCTAGATCATGCTTCTATTATTGATGGTTCTAGATTGTCATTTTCGAAACAACTAAAGTTTGCCCATAATAACATGCATTCATTGGAGCATCTACTTCAAAAGTTGCCTTATGAGGCAGTTAAGCTAATTGCTGTTGATGGCGTGTATAGCATGGAAGGCGATATTGCAAAATTGCCGGAGATCAGTCAATTGGCGCGTAAGTATAATGCTTCAATTATGGTCGACGAAGCTCATAGTTTGGGTGTTTTTGGCCAAAATGGTGGTGGTGTTGTTAAGCATTTTGGTTTGATTAATGATGTTGATTTGATTATGGGAACTTTTAGTAAATCATTGGCCTCACTTGGCGGATTTATTGCTGCTGATAAAACCATCATTGAATATTTAAAACACAATGCCCGTTCCTTAATATTTAGTGCAAGTATGACACCAGCTTCAACTGCAAGTACCTTGGCTGCGCTTGAAGTTATTAAAGCTGAACCTGAACGAATTAAAAATCTTTGGGACTTAACTTACTATGCAATTAGTCAATTTAAAACCAATGGTTTTGACGTTGGCGACACCGAATCTCCTATTATTCCTATTTACATCAGAGATGATATTAAAACATTTAAGTTCACCAAGTTTCTTTCCAATGAAGGTGTGTTTGTAAATCCGGTGGTATCGCCGGCTACAAGCAGTGAAACATCGCTGATTCGTTTCTCTTTGATGGCAACTCATACCAAAGAACAAATAGATTTTGCCATTGAAAAAATGATTAAAGTAGCTAAAATGGTTGATGTTAAGTTATATACTCATTCATTAGAATCGATGGCAGTATGATTGAGATCAAAGAAGTGAAAAGTAGAGCAGATTTACAAAAGTTTATTCGCTTTCCTGATCTACTTTATAAAGACAATCAGTATCGGGTTACGCCCTTACATTCTATCGAAGACAGTACGCTTGATAAACTGAAAAATTCGGCTTTCGATTATTGTGAAGCCAGTTATTGGATGGCTTATCAAGACGGTAAAATTGTTGGGCGTATTGCCGGTTTAATTAATCATAAATCAAATAAAAGACAGAACGCCAAAAATGCACGCTTTGGATGGATTGATTTTATTGATGATTCAAAAGTATCAGCTTTACTTTTAAAAACCGTCGAGGATTGGGCACTAAGTAAAAATATGACTCATGTGCACGGCCCTTTTGGATTTACTGATATGGATCTGGAAGGTATGCTTGTTGAGGGTTTCGATGAATTGGGAACGCAAGCTGTATTATACAATTATGCCTATTATCCAACTTACTTGGAAGAGTTTGGATATAAGAAAGAAGCAGACTGGCTTCAGTTTGAAATAAAGGTTCCTGAACAAGTTCCTGAAAAGATCACTCGGATTTCGAATTTAGTAAAGCAAAAATATGGATTACATGTGTTGAAGGCAAAACGATCAAAAGATCTACTTCCTTATGCCGATAGAATGTTTCGTACTTTAAATGAAGCTTACGAAAATTTGCATGAATTTGTTCCTCTTTCTGATGGACAAATAGCCTTTTACACAAAGCAGTATTTCTCCTTAATCAATCCCAAATATGTTTGTTTCGTATTGGATGAAAATGACGATGTGCTTGGTTTTGGTGTTTCGGTAATGTCCTTATCAAAAGCCTTGATTAAAGCCAAAGGAAAATTATTTCCCATAGGATTTATTCATTTATTAAAAGCATTACATAAAAACGATACGGTTGATATGTTGTTGCAAGGCGTCAAACCTGCTTTTCAAAACAAAGGAATTCCAGCTATTTTTTATGCCGAAATGATGCAAGCTTATATCGACGATGGTATAACAACCGCCATCTCAAGTCATGCGCTGGAGAACAATAGTGCGGCCTATTTAATGTTTAACGATTTTGAGCATCGTCAGCATTTGAGAAGAAGGTGTTACGGGAAAAATCTGAAGAATTAAGGACGATCAAATGGAGAAGGAATATCGAATATTGATTACAGGAGCCAGTGGATTTATTGGCGATTTTTTGGTTCAAGAGGCACTTAAGCGAAATTACAATGTTTATGTTTTTGTTCGGAAAACTACGAATGTTGAACAACTTGAAAAATATCCTTTAACAATTGTTGAAGTAGACTTCTCTAGTCATATTGATTTAATGGAAAAGATCGACGCTTTACCCCGGTTCGATTATGTGATTCATAATGCAGGGTTGACGCGGGCTATTTATAATCAGGATTTTTTTAATGTAAATGTGGAAACAACCAAGAACTTGATTAAGGCCTTAAAAGCTGTCAATAAAAGTCCCGACAAGTTTTTGTTTGTAAGTAGTTTGGCCGCTTGTGGGCCAAGTAACTCAATGCAGTTGTTAGACCTTAATACCAATCCAAACCCTGTAAGTGCATATGGGAAAAGTAAACTTTTAGCGGAGCAATTTATTCAAACTGTAGCTGAAATTCCGTATATCATATTTCGACCAACTGCTGTATATGGGCCTGGAGATAAAGATTTTCTTCAAACCATTAGATTAAATAAAAAGGGATTCGATTTTGAAATGGGAAATGAAGCTCAACATCTAACCTTTATTTATGTGAAGGATTTTACTCGCCTGGTTTTCGAAGCCATGGAGTCAAAATTCATCAATAAGATTTACCTGGCTACTGATGGTGCTGTTTATCAGAAAACCGATTTGGGAATAATTGTTTCAAAAAAGCTACATAAGAAGGTGAAAGTTTTAACAATTCCTGTTTGGATAGCAAAAATTGTCGCAGCAATAGCTGAGATTGTTGGACGCATAACTAAGAGACCTTCTATTTTACGAATAGATAAAATTTCGGAATTAGCCGCATACAATTGGAATTGTGATCTCCAGCCAATTTACACCGATCTCAATTTCAGTTCAAAATATAAGCTAAAGGAGGGAATGCAGGAAACCATCGATTGGTATAAAAACAAGGGGTGGTTATAACAGATTACAAAAATTATTTTTAGTGAAATTAAAAGGAAAATTGAGATGAATAAAGTTGAGGTTGCAATAAATAACGAAGTAGTTAAAGCAATTACTAAAGGACGTGAACGAACGAATATATTAAGAACAGTTGAACAAAAATCGATTGTGTATTTGGTTCAGCGCATTCCTTCGTGGTTAAGTTCTAATATGTTAACAGCGATTGGGCTCTTTGGAAATCTGATTGTATTTCTCAGCTTTTTGCTGGGAGCATATGTGAATAACTATTTTTTGCTGCTTAATGTATTTGGATTTATTATCAGTTGGTTTGGTGATTCGTTGGATGGACGTATTGCATTTTACCGAAAAATTCCACGTAAATGGTATGGTTTTACACTTGATTTAACTGTTGATTGGATTGGAACCATCTTTATTGGCTTAGGTTTTATGATTTATGTTAGTTCCCCATGGACATTAATTGGTTATGCTTTTATTGTTTTATATGGTTGGGCTATGATTACGGCTATTTTGCGTTACAAAATTACAGGCAAATATTCAATTGATTCTGGTTTGTTGGGACCAACCGAGGTGCGGGTGATTATTTCATCGATTATGATTTTAGAACTACTGGTTAATGGTTCAATTGTTTATTGTGGTGTACTGGTGAGTTTGGTTTTATTAATTACGAATATAATCGATTTCAGAAAATTATTGGTTCTTGCCGATGATCGGGATACATTAGAACGACAAAACTAAACCAAAGATGTTGAAGAAACTTATCGTTTTTAGTAAAGCCCAAATATCTGCTTTTGCCGGAGGTAGTTGCGACTACCTGATTATGATTTTTTTTACAGAGATTATTGGTTTGCATTATACAGGCTCCATTGTAATTGGCGGGATAATTGGTTCGGTAATTAATTTTAGTTTGAATAAGAAGTGGACATTTCGAATTGAAAATAATCCATACAAACATTCAATAAATAATCAATTGTTGAGATTTATTGCAGTAGTTATAAATAGTATTTTTTTAAAAACAGTGGGAACTTATTTGATTACTACCTATTTGGATGTCGATTATAAAATTAGTCGTGTACTGACCGATTTAATCGTTTCATTAGCATTTAATTATACGCTTCAGAAATATTGGGTTTTTAAAAAGACAGTCGCTTAAATCACGTATTATTTACTTATAATTGAGAAATACAACAATCATTTTTTATAAAGTTAGAACTCTGTATTCATACTGATCAATAGAGTGTTTTTATCAACAACATCGATTTTAATAATCAAATAATATGAAAAGAATTACTTCGCAAATACTCGCGTTGTTGCTGTGCTGTACACTTCTGTTTACCTTCAATGCAAAAGCTAATTCGGCAGATCTTTCCTTAATAAAAGGAAAGGTTATTGATGCGAATACCAGTGAGCCTATACCCTTCGTAAATATTGTATTTGTTGATACTAATTTAGGAACGATCTCTGATGTTGATGGCGATTTTTCACTTCATAGTTCTGAAAATGGGAAAAAAGTGAAGTTTTCAAGTGTTGGATATGAGACGATCGAAATACAGGTTGTTCTTGGCGAAGATCAAACCTTTACGATTCAAATGAATCCTAAAATGAATAATCTTGATGAAGTATCGGTAAGACCAAAGAAGATTTTTTATCGGAATAAAAATAATCCGGCTGTTGATTTAATTAGAAACGTGATTGAAAACAAGACGATTAATCGCAAGGAAAATTTTGATTCGTATACCTACGAAAAATATGAAAAAATACAGTTTGCCCTAAGTGACTTAAGTGATAAATTTATTAAACGCAAAGCATTCAGAAAATTTCAATTTGTATTTGACAACATCGACACTACAAAAATAGAAGGTGTAAAGGTGCTACCTATTTACTTGAAAGAAACATTAAGCGATTACTATTATCAAAAAGAACCTGCTGAAAATAAGGATAATGTTAAGGCAACTAAGATGGTAAGCTTTGATGGTTATGTTAATGATGAAGGCGTATCCCAATATCTAAATTATTTATATCAGGATATTGATATTTATAGCAATAACATTCCATTTGTCACCAACCTGTTTTTGAGCCCAATAGCCAATTCTGCAACGGCATTTTATCAATATTTTATTCAGGATACTTCCATCGTAGATGGTTCCCGATGTGTGAAACTATTTTATACTCCCCGGAATAAAACTGACATGCTTTTTCAAGGTAATCTTTTTGTGGCGATTGACGAAAACTATGCTATTAAGCGGCTTGAAATGTCAGTAAATAAAAATATCAATTTGAATTGGGTGAAAGATGTAAAAATTGTGCAGGATTTTAAACACATTGATGATTCAGGTTGGCTTTTATCATCCGATGAAATTTCGATCGATTTTGGGCTCTCAAAAAGGAGTATGGGTATTTATGGTCAGCGAACCGTTTCTTTTAAAAATTACAAAATAAATGAAAGTATCTCTGATTCTGTTTTTAACGATCTCAATGTTGTTAATCAAATCGATGAAACGATTAAATCTGATGATTATTGGGAAACTCATCGGCATAAACCATTAGAGAAGTCTGAAATAGGCACCTATGCGATAACCGATAGTATACAAAATATACCCGCTTTTAAGAAAACAATGAATACCATGGTTTTTTTAATTGCCGGCTATAAAGATTTTGGGAAATTTGAACTTGGACCGGTTAACACATTTTATAGCTATAATCCTACTGAAGGAGTAAGACTTCGCATGGGAGGAAGAACCACTCCGAAGTTTAGTGAGAAGTTAAATTTCGAAACTTATCTGGCTTATGGTTTTTACGATCAAAAACCAAAATATTATTTAAGCAGCACCTATTCTTTAACCGATCAAAATATATATCAATTTCCGGTTAAATCGATAAAGGTTAGTGTTCAAAATGAAACAAAAATACCCGGTCAGGAGTTGGATTTTGTTCAGGAAGATAATGTTCTGCTTTCCATTAAAAGAGGAGAGAATAACAAGTTATTGTATAATAAAATGCTGAAAATTGAGCATCTGAATGAGTTTGATAATCATTTTTCCTATTCTTTGTCGTATTGTTATAACAGGCAATCTCCTGGTGGTATTTTGTATTTCAAACCAAGTAAAGCATTTCAATCAGCTGAAAATGTTGTTGATCATATTAATATTTCAGAATTAAGTTTGTCGCTTCGATATGCTCCTCATGAACAGTTTTATCAAGGGAAAACCTATCGAAAACCCATTGCAAACAAATATCCGATTTGGCAATTTCAATATACCGCAGGCTTAAAAGCATTAGGTAATGATTACAACTATCAAAGTTTGAAATTGAAGATGTATAAACGTTTCTATTTGGGTGTGTTGGGCTATTCTGATACCATGTGGGAATTGGGTAAGATTTATGGAACAGTAGACTATCCTCTTTTAACCATTCACAGGGCAAATCAAACCTATGCGTATCAGTTGGCTTCGTATAACTTGATGAATTTCCTTGAATTTGTGAGCGATCAATATGTTTCAGTGAATATCGATCATTATTTTAATGGCTTCTTCTTTAATAAAATACCTGTTCTGAAGAATCTGAAATTAAGGGAAGTTGTATCGGCAAAAGTACTGTATGGAAGTATAAGCGATCGAAATAATCCTGCTCTTAATTCCGATTTGTTTATGTTCCCAACCGATCAAGATGGATCAACAACTACTTTTTCATTAGAGCGCAAACCGTATGTCGAAGTGAGTGCGGGGATTACTAATATTTTCAAATTTTTACGGGTCGACGTGGTGAAACGTTTAACCTATCTTGATAATCCTACGGTTAATAACATCGGTATTCGTGCACGATTTAGATTTGATTTTTAGGTCTATTTCTGGAATAGAAATTTTGTAAACTTTATTTTTACAAATAAAAATATAATTATGCGCTCTTTTAAAATGCTCGTGTATTTATGGTTGATTTCAAACGTAAGTATTTATGCTCAAAGTAAAATCAATTCCGATGGGGGGAGGTTAAATTATCCGGTGCCTGTTAAAACAGAGAAGTTATTATTTTATATTCAGCGCTCTTTTAATAAAAATACTATTGCTTATGAGCTTAATTTAGATCATGAGAATAAAATAATTTATGGCGATCCAATTCATCCTTATTGGATTCGCTATGAGGATGAAGGTGAAAGAAAAGAACTCTCTTATATTGAACGTAAATTCGCATATGGAATAAAAATTGAACAGCAAAATAAACAAGATTCATCTTATCAAATTGCTTTGGTGAGTTATCCAATAAACATGGAACTTAAAAAATCGATCGAAGACAATACAATGAAAGTTTATATCACAGTCAATGGTAAACTCATTGAGTTGAAAATGATCTATTTTAAAACCGAGGGGGGTACCTTTTGGAAACCCAATATTAAATACATTGATATTTTCGGTTTTGATGTAAAAACTAAACTCGAAATAAGTGAACGAATTTTACCTTAATTATTAGCTCTAAATTGAAACGATTCATATACGCACAATAAGCTTTTGTTGAGTAGTATAAAGGCCTTATCAATAATTGCTTGCAACGAGAATTAGTTCTTTGGGGCAAATGTGAAATCATTACCGACGATTTGCGACTCATTCAACGAATGATTTATCCCATAAAAGCCATTGTGGAGCGGAACAAACGTTAATATTAAAGTTGTAGTTGGTTCGGATTCATTCGATTATCCCAGAATTTCAACTAACTCTTTTTCAAATTGTATTTTGAATAAATCTCTTCCATTACCTGATCATGTGCAATTAGTTTTCCTTCGTCCGCTTCGGCAATTCCTTTCTCAATAGATTTTTTCCAATTTTCATTCAAGTCGTTTGCCTAAAGAACATCTTCAGTTGAAAATTTGAAATGCTTAATTATTTCTACCAAATTCTCCGATTGCCGAATTAATTCTTCTGAGCTTGTTGCCATTTCTTCCGAGCTACTTGCATTTTGTTGTGTAACCGTATTTAATTGCTGAATTGCATAATTGATTTGTTCCGTACCGCTGTTTTGTTCTCTGCTGGCAGTGGATACTTCGCTTGTTAATTGCGCTGTTAATTGTATTTCCGGAATTATGGTCTCGATTAATACGCGCGTTTCCTCTGTTGCTTCCATGCTGTTTCTAGAAAGTTGAGAAATTTCAAAGGAGGCTGCTTTACTTCTTTCGGCCAATTTTCGCACTTCTGTGGCCACAACGGCAAAACCTCTTCCATGTTCACCGGCGCGTGCTGCTTCAACCGCCGCATTTAGTGCAAGAATATTGGTTTGAAAAGCAATATCGTTGATGACAGTGATTTTTTCTATAATGTTTTCAATTGAATTAAAACTTTTTTGTCCAATGGTATTTATTGCAATCATTCGTTCACTGGCATTCGTTGATATGTCCTCTGTTCTCAGCGTATTCTCCATGTTTTGCTGGATGGTTGCAGCCATTTCTTCCATCGAAGCTGAAACTTCTTCGCTCGTTGCGGCTTGTTCTGTTGCTCCCTGAGAAATTTGATTTGCTACTGAATTTTGCTGATTGGCCGATGAAACAATGCTCATTGAAACTTCTTGAATTTGATGAATACTTTTAATCAGCGTTGATTTAAGTCCTTCAAGGGAAGTGGCCATGTTCCCTAATTCATCATTACGTTTAATAATTTCTTTTGCAAAGGAAAAATTTAGATCACCTTTTGAAAATTTTCCGGTGATGTCGTTGGTTAATGCGTTGATCGGACTAACAACTTTCCAGATTAGAACGAAGATGATATAGCCCAATACAACAAGCCCAATGGGTGAAATCCACGTTAAAGCACTTGAGCCTTTTATAGCCAAAGTGTATCCCGATATGGCTGCAAAACCACCAAAAGAAGTGATAATAATGGTTAGGGGGAATAAAATCGATTTCTTGGCAAAGAAATAAACCAGTACTATAATTGTTGTTATAATTGCAATGACAAGTATCGCGAAAAGTAAAATTTCATTCATGATTTGAGTTTTTGAATTGTAAAATCATAGGGGATAAAACAACAAATGCAGAAATGCAAAAAGCAGGGGGCCTTTTTGATACGAAAACTATTCGTAACTGATACATTAAATCATCAATGAAAATGATCCAAAGTTCTGATTAGGTGTACCAAAATTTATTAATCATTTTACATTCCAATCACAGAATGACAGATGATCAATTTTGAAATAAATTTCAATGAAATTCTTTCCCTTTTCTTTTCACTTAAAATAGTAAGTGTTTTTTCAAATGAACCCATTTGAATACCCTGAGTCAAATATATTATATTTATGAATTGAACGCAATGCTTCGATGGTTTCGAAGGCTTTGTGGCCTTGTATATTTAACAGAATGCAACAAGAGCATAGAAGATACCTATAAGACAATATTATACATTTTTTTATCAATTGTTGATATATCCCAATTCACCCAATCAGTTCCATTCTTGATTAGTACAAAGAGAAGATACTTACTTCAGTTCTATGGTTAATAATTTAGATTTAGTTTAAACAATGGAGGTGTACTTTTAAAAATGAAGCAAGTTCAGTTGACGAGAAATCATGCTATATGTCATGAAGGTTGTTAGTTAATAACTTGAATGTGTTTATCCTGCAAACTGCAATCCGCTTAATGAGGCATATAAGCCAGAGTTTTCCTCCAGTAATTCTTCGTGTGTACCTTGCTGAATAATTTGACCATTGTCGAGTACAAAAATTTGATCAGCTTGCCGAATTGTGGCCAGTCGGTGCGCAATTACGATTGAAGTACGTCCTTTCATGAGTTTTTCCAGTGCTTCCTGCACCAGACGCTCCGATTCGGAATCCAGCGATGATGTGGCCTCGTCAAGGATGAGAATGCGCGGATTTTTAAGCATGGCACGTGCAATGGCTACACGTTGTCTTTGCCCTCCGGAGAGTTGTATCCCACGTTCGCCTACAATACAATCAAGTCCTTCGGAAAAAGTTTCGATAAAAGGCCAGGCATTGGCCTGCTTAGCTGCTTCAATGATTTCCTCTTCGGTTGCTTCTTGTTTTCCATAGGCAATATTTTCGCGAATGGTTCCTCCAAAGAGAAATACATCCTGAGGTACTATTGCAATTTGTTGGCGTAAGTGAGTCAAGTTTAGGTCATTGCTTTTTCGTTCATCAAACAGAATGGTCCCCGATAGGGGATCGTAGAATCGAAGCAAAAGGTTAATAAGCGTTGATTTACCTGCCCCACTCGGTCCAACAATAGCAACCATTTGGTTTGACGAAACCGTAAAGGATAAATCTTTAATGACATCTACATCTGTACGGGTAGGGTAATTAAACGATATATTTTCAAATCGAATAGTCCCCTTCAATACTTCATGCTCCTCTAATTTACTTTGCGGTGCAACAAGCTCAGTTGGTTCGTCCAGAATTTCGAATAAATTTTCAGTAGCACCTACTGCTTTTTGCAATTGGGCATATACTTCGGCTAAGCCATTAATCATACCTGCAATAAAAACGGTATAGAGCACAAACGAGAAAAGTTCACCTGCAGCCATTTCGCCTGTCGAAATCATTAAAGTTCCCCGCCAGATTACGCTGGCCAAAGCACCGGTCATTCCAAGGGTCATAAATGCCGAAAACGCTCCGCGGTAGATTCCGCCAATGATTCCGGTTTGGGCCACTTCATTGGTGGTTTTTTTGTAACGTGCTATTTCGAAATATTCATTGGCGTAGGCTTTTACATTTTGAACTCCTTGCAGGGTTTCTTCAACAATGGTATTGGAATCGGCTATTTGCGACTGCATACGTTTGGAATAGCGTCGGATAAAACGACCAAAAATGATGGAAGTCACTACAATTATGGGGAATACCGCCAGCATAAAAAGTGTGAGTTTGGGCGAAATGAAAAGCAAAAAAGTCATGGCGCCAACAATGGTAATGGTGCTGCGTAAAAAGCTGGCAATGGTTGAGGTGAGGGTTTCTTCCAGGATGGTAATGTCTGATGTAATACGACTGTTGAGTTCTCCCACTCTGCGTTTCAGGAAAAAAGCCATGGGCAATTTGATCAGGTGGGCATATATTTCCTGACGGATATCGGCCAAGGTTTTGGAGGTGACTTTTACAAACAATGTTGTTCTTAAAAACCCTGCAATTGACTGGAGAACTAACATGCCAGCCAACAGAAGCATGATGTAGTTAATCTCCGATGGTGTTTTACCCGTATTTCCCGAATCGACCAAAACTCCAAGAAATTTTGGCAGTGCAATATTTCCTAAACTACTTATTAACAGGAAAAATAAACCCAAAGAAAACTGCCATTTGTAGGGTTTTAAATAGCTATAAATTCGAAGTCCTTTTTTAAACGATTTCCAACTGAGTTTTTTCTTTTTATCGACTTTGTCCATTTTAATGAATTATTGAAGCGTTAAATAGCTTCCCGCATAAGGTACACATATCATGTTAGTCGAATAGCTTTTGTAAATATTGCAAAGAAGTATTTTTTTGATGAAAATTTCTTCTTTCTAAATTGGTATTCCTGCTAACTTAAATTGATAATCAGGTGGTAGAACAGGGTAAGTCGTAATTTGTTGGATGAATCAACAAATTTGTTGGTCCGAAGGCAGGCAGATCAATGCCGTTATAATAACCGTGATTAATGGATTATGTTCTTCCAATTGTTTTCATTTTTATTTGATTCCGATTGAAGTATATTTTCAATGGAATATTTCTTGAATTCTTTTTTGCTTAATTGGTGACTCCAGGTTATGCGCTTGGTAAGATCTGCTCCCGGACCAATATTTTTGTATTCGGCATAAAAAGTAGTAGAATGGTCATCAGAATTACTCCATTCCTTCCAGCCTTCTGCTACAATGTGACTGCCCAATTCACATTCAATGAATACGGTTTTGGCATATTTCCGCCAAGGACGACCAAGGTAAACAGCATGAATATTTTCGGCAGCGGTGAGCTTGCACTCTTTGAAAACATACCCAAACTCAACACCTTCGGGCGTACTGGCAGCTGTAATGTATGAGTTACTTTTACTATGAATGATGCAGTTTTCAAAAAGGGCAGTGGCTGCTCCAAAAATAAAATCAGTGGTGCCTTCAATGTAACAATCTTTATAGTATTGATGGCAATTCATCCCTGCAGCATATAGGGCATCCTGGTTTCCGAGAATTTTTACGTTTCGAAATACACAACAGTCAGCTTCCACATGTAAGGCTACTGCTTGACCAACCGGCCCTGCAGTATTTTCGATGGTCAGGTTTTCAGCCTTAAAATTATTCGCTTCCACTTTCATTGTCCAGGTATGAAAGGTACTGTTTCGGCCAAGATTGATTTTATTGAACGAATCGTCGTAGCTAATGATCGTATTCTCAGCACTCTCTCCGATTAGCGTTAAATCAGTATTCCATGAATAAACATTCACTTTTTCGTGATAGGTGCCGTTTTTAATAAAGATGGTGATTCGTTGAGGAGGAAAAGCTTTTGTGGCATTAATCGCTGCTTGCAAGCTGGTAAAGTCACCGCTTCCATCCAACGCAACCACCATGTCGTATTTTGCCTGAGCATAGCTAAAGCTCGTAAGCGTTAATGCGAGAAGTAGAATTATAAATTGTATTCTTTTCATCTGATTCCTTTAATGCAAGATGCACATTTTTAGTTTAAAAGTGTTTTTCCAGAAACTGCTCCATCCAATTTACAGTGGGATCAAACCATGGATCGAAGAGCCAGAATGGATGAGGAGTATTTGGAAGCGTGTGCACCTCGGAATAAATGCCCAATGAATCCAAAATTTCGATCATATCATCGCGACCGGCATGAAAGCGTGGGTGTTGGCTGTTAATAAAGAGTACGGGCGGCATGTTTTTATTCACGTGATTCAAGGCTGAAGCCTCGTTCCAGAGGGCGGTTTTTTCTTCGTTGTTTCCCCCAAACCAATTGGTTGCTGCCGATGGCTTTCCCGGTTGATCCGCACCTTCGCCCGATTCGGGATGAATAAAGGCCAGAACACCATCAATGTCAATTAGCGCTTGAACATCGCTTGAATACTCAGGGTAAAACGTGCTGTCGATGGAGAAGTCAGAACAGTTGGTGGCTGCCACCAAAGCGGCCAACTGTCCTCCTGCCGAAGTGCCGGAAATCGCTATTTTTTCAGTGTCAATGTGTAATTGTTGGGCGTTTTTTCGTAACCAACGAATGGCGGTTTTTATGTCGAAAACAGCAGCAGGATACAGTGCTTCAGGTGAGAGGCGGTATTCAACAGTGGCTGTAGCATAACCAAGTTCAGCAAAATGAATGGCCATAGGAGCTTCCATTATTTTATTGCCCGATTGCCAGCCTCCTCCAAAAACGAATAAAAGTGTTGGCCTATCGAGTTTTTTGTTTTTAGGTGAATAAACATCAATATGCATTTCTCTTTCGCCATATTTGGCATACACCAAATCAGGCATTACTTCGATTGTTGGAGGAACTACAGGGTAAATTGCTTGAATGAACGGATAGGTTTTCCGTTCTTTTTGAAAGGCCGAATATAAAGTAAATGAAGTGTCGCGGGGGAAGACATCCGGTTCCCTGGCCTTACATATCACCGCAATGAATAAAAATAGTACAACAAATCGTATGTTCATCTGCTTCATGTTTTATTCCATATTGGCTGAAAAATGAATGGCAATTTTGCCTTTATAACTTTTATTATAAGCTATTGACTAGCGATCAAGTTCAATGGCTGCCATAATAAATGGAGCAACACCTTTACTGTCGTTGTCTACTACTTTTTCAGTAATGTAATAGTTGTAGCTTCCATCACGGTAGGGATTTCCTCCTAAGCCACATCCACCGCATACATTGGATAATACCAAGTTGCCGTTTTCATCTTTTTTGATGAGGGTTTTAATAATATCGTCGAACTTTTGATTGGCAATAGTTTTGTATTTGATGTCGATGTAACCTTTATTGGCCGCTTTAGCCATGGCGTAGGTAAACATGCATGATCCTGAAGCTTCAATGTAATTTCCTTCACGTCCGCCCTGATCAAGTACCTGGTACCATAGTCCTGTTTCCGGGTCGGCAACTTTAAGCAAAGCATCAATTTCTTCGTTTAAAAGAGAAATAAGTTGATTTCGGTCGGGATGATCCTCCGGAAGAAAGTCCAGGATATCGACTATGGCCATAACATACCATCCCATGGCCCTGCTCCAGAAATGAGGCGATTGACCAGTTTCGGCGTTACTCCAGCGTTGTTCCTTGCTTTCGTCCCAGGCATGATACATTAAGCCTGTTTTGGGATCGATTGTTTTTTCGTGAATTAAAATTACCTGATGAGTGACGACATCGAACCATTCAGGTGAATGGTATTCTTTGGCATATTGAGCAAGGAATGGGGATCCCATGTAAATACCGTCGAGCCATATTTGGTTGGGGTATACCTTTTTGTGCCAGAAGCCACCTGATTTCGTTTTGGGGTGGTTCTCCATTTGTTGCACAAACAGCTGTATGGCCTGATTATATTTTTCTTCCCCCGTTCTTTTGTAAAGTGTAAAGAGTGCTTTAGCGGGATTAATGCGATCAATATTAAATTCGGTAGGTTTATAATGTTTAACAGTCCCATCATCGCCGATAAAATAGTCGAAATAGGTTTTCATGTAATCGGAATACTTCTGATCAATGATTCCTAATTTGTCGATGGTCATGGCTAACATCGCAACATCGTATTGCCATTTGATGCGCTTAGGTCCATCATAGTAAATTAAACTGTCATGCAAATTCATTACAGAATTGGCCATTTGCATGGACCATTTTAATTCATTCTTGTCATTTTCACCTTTATGCTTGGCATTATTGCAGGCTGTGGCAAGTATAATCAATGTTATAAATATCAATCTATTCATTGCTGTGATCTTCTTGGATTAACGGTTGGTTTTAGCTAAAAAACTCTGGAATAATGAGCATTGCAAAAACATTATAGACCAAAAATAAAATGAATTTAATCATTCTCAAATTTAACATCAATTTTTTTAGGCTGCTAAAGAGAACTAATTCATCCTGATAAAAATAAAATGCCCGAATCAAGCACAATTCGAATGATTAAATCCAAATCGAATGTATCGCTTTAAATTCGGGCATTTTCGCTTTAAGTAAGCAGAAAATCTATTTTCAATTATTTGTTGAAAAATGATTTTGATGAAGTAACAACGCCGTTTGAATAAGTCTTTCTAATAATGTTTAAGCCTTTTGCCGGCTCTACTAATCTTACTCCAAGTGTGTTGAAATATTCTGTTTTAATTAATTCAGATGAAGCGTTTAAATCTTTAACGCCTACACCTGGGTCAACAGTACCTGCAATGAATTCTGCTAATACTAAATTAGTTTCACCAACTAGTTCTACTTGTGCTTCACCTGAAGAAATGTAGTAAAAACCACTACCAGATATTTTAGAACCATTAGCGTTTACAAGATAAGTACAACCAGCGAAAACCGGGAACTTAATATACCCCAATCCATTAACAGCAATTTTGTCAAGCGAGTTCGTGGTTAAATAATCTGCATATCCATCTGCATATTGTTCTGCCCAAAGAATAGTATCACCTGCTGGTATATAATTGAATTCACCTTCTCCTGCAAGAGTAAATTTATAAACAGAACCAAGAAAATCATTTGCAGTATTCATCACAAAATCATATCCTATAGGTGAACCATTTTCAAATACAGTATAAGATTTGTTTGATGAAGCTTTATGAATAACATAAACATAACCATCGGCAATAACATCAAGTTGTAATGCTGCACCGCCAACAGGAGCAATTAATGAATTGTTTGGAGATGAACCATCAGCATCTTTAGGGTTTGTACTACCTTGAATACCATCAATGAATTCATTTCCATCAAAAGAAATAGCAGTGTAATCATTAACAAGAATAGACACCGCTTTGTAACTGTCGTCAAAAGCTATAGACATTGTAACACTTGCAGTTTGTGCAACTACCGTACCTGCAGTTACAGGGATTGCTGTACTCGTAAGTCCCACAGCGAGAGTATCAATTTTACCAACTTCTCCAGCAAATAAAGATAAGCCTACCATTAAGGCGGCTACAAAAAGTAAATTTTTTTTCATAGTTTAATATATTTAAGATGAAACAATTATATGTTTACCAATTATTGGTAATATTTTGGTATTAATTTTTTTTAGTATTAAATGTCATTTATTGGCAGTTCAATAGTTTGAGCTGCCGATAAATGATTCTAATTTAGTTTTTAGTACCAGTGAATGAGAAGCTGTATGTTTTTGACAATCTTCCCGATTTCACTGTCTTACTGTATTGTATATCGGATGTCTTCTCAGAAGTAACTCGTCCAAAGAAAGCTGCTTCAAAGCCATTTTCTAACTTATTGTTTACAAAAGCATAGTTGTCTATGTTTGTATGAGATACATTGGCCGGACTAGTCATGTTAATATCCAAAGAAGAACAAACAGCAGTTACTTGAGTTAGGTAATCACCTTCAATTTTGGTGAATGAGAGTGTCCCTTCGCCAAGTGTAGTATCACCTTCTGATACGCGCATCCATTCTCCGGAGTATTCTCCAACAATACCATCTGCAGCAGTTTGGTCGAAAATTACCTCTTGGTCATCGCCTGAACATGATGTTAACAGGCCTCCAAAGGCTATGGCAGCTATTAATATGTATCTTAATTTTTTCATACGTTAATTATTTACCTTAGTTAAACTATAAGATTAATATCCCAGATTCTGGTCTTCATTTGTCATGCCAGTATTAGCTGATATCTCATTGGCTGGAATTGGTCGATACCATTTTACATTGCCATAAGCATCGCTCATTTTAGAAACACTCGTTACTTTAGGATTGAATTCAATATTGTAACGAACCAATTGGCGGGTGCGGCGAAGATCCATCCAACGCTGATTTTCGGCGTATAACTCACGGGCACGTTCATCGAGAATAAGGTCTAATTCTTTTATGCTCCCAAAGGTGCCAGTACGAGAATAACGTGGATCGTAATCGCCAATTGAATTTAATGATGACGCACCCGAACGATTACGAACAGCATTGATGTCGCTCAGCCAACTACCATCGCCCGACATGTATTTAGCCTCGGCACGAACCAGGTAAAGGTCGCTCAGGTGGAGCAATACGATATCGCGATAGCAGTTTCTTTGCGAATTCGACTGTGTTGTTGCAGCATCGTCCCATTTCCGAACACATGGGGCTGAATTGATGTTCAGCAAATAATCGTTATAGGTCGGTGTTGATTTTGTATAATTACCTTCTGCATCAAAACTCCAAATAATAAGTTTGTCACCCATCAGGAAGGCTTTCGGATCGTTGATGTTTGCCCCTCTGGCAAATTGTGCTTTGTGTTCGGTAACGTAAGCGTCGATCTGAGCCTCGGTCATATACGATGGGGCATACCAGAATGCTAAAGGCAAATTGCTGTGATCGGCCACATTGTAGTAGGCAAAGTATCCTTCGGTACCCCATCCGGCAGTTACTCCTTCGGCAATTTTTGAATTGTACATGAATTGCATGAAAGTACCGTCGTAACGAGCATCGCCTTCGTCCCACAAATACAAAACTTTTGACGAAGGAACTTTCATTGACGAAGAGGCTTTCATACCTGTTGCGGCTTCTTCGCCATAGTATGAACTGAATTGATTTTGCAAGCCATGTCCACCCGCAGAAGCATCACCAGCGTAGCCGTCACGGTCGTATTGAATAGAGAAAATCTCTTCACCGTTACCTTCGTTAAATGGAGACCATTTATCGGCAAACGACATCGACAAAGTTGTTGTTCCGCCCATATTAATAGCTTTGTCGGCCCAGCTAACAGCTGCTTTAAAGTAGGTGTCGTCGGTCTTATTGTAGGTGCCAGAAGCAGCATCGGTTAAAGTTGTTCCCAAATCCCATCCGGCAGCTAAGTTTATTTTAGCAAGTAATGCAGCAACGGCACGCTGGCTGGCAACGCCATTGTGGTCTTCAACTGCCAATCGGCTATCACTTACAAGAGGAGTAAGATCTTCGATCAGGAAGTCGTAAATTTCGTTCAAATCGGCGCGTGGATAACTACGTTCTGCATCATTAATGTAGTGCTTAATTAATGGCACCCCTCCAAATTGTTGGGTAAGCATGTAGTAGCAATAGGCACGAAGAAATTTCATTTCAGGTGTATAGTCTGAATCTTCGCCACCGTATTGCAATGTTGCATTTGCCCAACGAATGGAGGCATAGCAGTTTTTGTAATATTTCAAAACATCTCCATTAGAAGAAGTTAGCGAATAGTCGCCAAATGATCCTACGTCGCCACCACGAGAGGCTAATGTGAGATCAGTTCCCCATTCATAAATATCGGTAGCATTAAAGCCGTCACTGGTGTTATTCGAATTCGATAATAATCGGATTGTGCTATAGGCAGTAATCCTCAGTTCCGAGGCATCTTTGCCAAAATATCCGTCTGCTGTTTGTCCGCCCTGAGACTTATTCTCAGCATCTAAAAAGTCGGAGCAGCTGTTTAACGAAACTGCGCCCATCAATGCAATAGCGGAGATTAAAAATATTTTTTTCATTGTTGTATCTAGTTTACGTATTTCAATATAGTTGTCGTTTCATTTTAACATTACAATGAATGTTCAATTTTGAAACGCTCAATTAAAATTTGATGCTTGCTCCGAATTGATAAGTAATGGTGCTTGGTCCATCGTTGCTTAACTCAGTGTCGGCCCATTCTGGGTCGAAGCCTTTATAGCTTGTGACAACGAATGGGTTTGTAACCGTACAGTACAACCGAAGTTTCTGCATGCCAATCTTGTCTATCATACTTTTCGGAAAGGTATACCCCAATGTGATATTTTTCACTTTAATGTAAGAAGCATCCACGTACTTATTGGTGCCAGACAGCCATTTGTCTGTTCCTACACCACCATTGGTTCCACCGTTGTTCGGAAATGGATATGCTCCATAATGGGTCGATTCCTGATATTTTGGATTGATATAGGTACCATCGGCAGCAACGCCGTCTGCGTCAACTATTGTGCCCGCAGGTATGTAGTAATCTACCATTAGTCTCTCTCGTCCGCGATCACTCCAATTAAGGTATTCTCCCATGAAATTAGATGATACCGTGTAATTTTGTTTGGTATAAAGGGAAGCCGATAAATCCCATTCTTTATAGTAGAGGTTGGTAGTGAAACTACCTGTCCATTTTGGAGTAGTTGTATAATATTTGCCATCCTCTTCATCGGTGAATTTTCCGTCGCCATTCCGATCAACAATTATTGGTTGACCTTCAGCCATTCCATAGCAAGTATAATAGTAATCGTATTCCTTCATGGTTGTACCTGGAGTCAATCCTTTGAGCGCTGCAATTTCATTATCCGGAACAATCATGTCTTTATCGCTAATGATTCCGTTCCATTCATATCCACGGAAGGTGTGTATTGGTCGGCCAATAAACAAGTTGCTGTTTGGGAGGTCTTCGCCGGTACCCATTATTTCACGAATTTCGTTATCGTTAGCTGCAAAGGAGAATGTTGTTTCCCAACGCAAATCCCTTTTGGCGATATTGACTGTTGTTATCAACAATTCAACACCACGGTTACGAACTTCACCAATATTGGTAGTCATGGTACCACCACCAGCCTCGTATGGAAGGTCTACTTTGTACAATAAATCCTTTGATGTTTTTTGGTAAATGTCTAAAGTTCCCGAAATGCGATTGTCAATAAAGCCATAGTCGATACCAAAGTTATACTCTTCGGAAGTTTCCCATGATATTGCCGAGTTAACAATATTGCTTGGATAAAAACCGGTATAATAAGTACTGCCGAAAGGATAATAAATTGGATCTGATACGGTTTGTTGCGTAGCGTAATTGCCAATACCGGCATTGTTTCCGGTAATACCGTAGCTAAGACGAAATTTTAAATTGGTCAACCAATCGGTTTTCAGAAAATCCTCTTCAGAAGCACGCCATGCAAGAGCTACAGAAGGGAACGAACCCCAACGGTTCTCTTTTGCAAATTTAGAAGAACCGTCCCAACGAACCGTTGCAGTCATCATATATTTATCCTTTAAAGTGTAGTTTGCACGGAGTGCATAAGAGAGCATGCTGCTTTCGGAGAATGATGTTGGGCTATAAAAACTGTCTTCTGTATTTATTGTACCGGAACCAAGGTTGTACCAGTCGCTACCATCCATAACTCCGTTTGCAATTAATTTAGTTCTTTCACTGTTACCGTAGGTTAACGAGTATAATCCCATCAAATTCAATGAGTGGATACCTTTAAACTTGGCAGCATAATTTACTATATTATCCCATGTATATGACATTGAACGTGAAGCGTCATAAGTAGCCGTATTCGGGTCAGTTGGACTATCAACTGAGACATAATAATCACCTTCGCGATAGTAGGAAAAGTTAGGCGAGAATGTCGACTTAATACTCATCCCTTTCATAGGTTTAATGTTGATGTAAAAGTTCCCCAACATACGGTAGGTCTCTCTCTCTTTATTCTCTGATTGCATATAAAGTAATGGGCTACGTTGATCAGAGAACTGATTTGATGAAGAAGATCCCATGGCAACATAGTTACCCGGTTTTTCGTTTAAATTACCTTCAGCATCATACGGTTGCATGAATGGGTTCATACGATATGCATATTGTATCGCAGAATTGACCGAGTACCCATTTTGAATATTTGCTATATTGAAGCTGAAGCCGGATGACACATATTCGTTTAAGGTTGCATCAACACTACCTTTAATGTTGAACCGGTCTTGTGTATCTCCGGTATATGTTCCGTCTTCCTGATTGTATCCAATGCCCATGTGGTAACTTACATCTTCAGAGTTTCCACTTACAGCCAAATAGTGATTTTGTTGTATCCCGTTTTGAGTAACCATACTTGGCCAGTCGTAAGATGAATTCTCGGCTAAAATTGTTTTCAACCTATATTCTTGCACGTCGCTATTATAGAGTAAGCACTGTTCCAATGAACCCATTTGATAAATAGGGTTACCACTTGTTGCATAACCACCGGCATACGTCAGGAATTTCAAAAAACGGTAGTTGTAAAATTCCTGAGCATCCATAAAATCTGGCATACGTGATACAATTGCAGTTCCATAATACCCATCGTAAGAAATGCTTGGTTTTGATTGTGTTTTGGAGCCTTGAGACGAGCCGCTCTTGGTAGTTACAATGATAACACCAGCAGTTGCACGAGAACCATATATGGCAGTTGAGGAAGCATCTTTCAACACATCGATGCGTTCAATATCCTGAGGGTTCAAGAACTGAATATCGCTACAGATAACTCCATCGACAACGTACATTGGTTTAACATCTGAATTCAACGAAGATTTACCACGGATTTCAATGTCAAAGCTACCACCTGTACGTCCGGTGCTTTGGGTAATGCTAACGCCCGGAATAGTTCCTTGTAAGTTTTCCATTACAGAAGGTGCTCCTTTTTCGGTCAATTTTTCAGTACTTACTGAACCCACGGAACCTGTTAAGTCTGATTTTTTCATGGTGCCATATCCAACAACAACAACTTCATCGAGGTCAGTTGATTGTTCAACCAGGCTTACGTTGATGGCTGATTGTGTGCCAACCTCAATTGTTTGTGCAATAAAGCCGATAAAGGAAAACTGTAGTTTTTTTCCGGCTTCCGTTACGATTGAATATTCTCCGTCAATGTTTGTGACAGTTCCGGAAGTAGTTCCTTGAACAACTACTGTAACACCAATCATTGATTGCCCATTGGCATCAGTTACTTTTCCTGTAATGGTTTTTCCCTGAGCAAAAGTAACCATGTACAATAGGCTCATGAAAAGTACCAGGGATGTTTTTTTTGTAAATATTATTATTTTCATACTTCGAAAATATTGAGTTTAGTTAATTTCAATTTAGTTGGGTTTTGATGATAGAAGCGGAGTTTATTTTACCTGTATGCCCGGCAGGATAATTACACAAATTAAGCAAGGATATTTGAATATGAACCGATAGAACTATCTGCAAAACGAACAGCCAAACAAACCAGTTCAGTTTTGATTTTCTGAGAATAGGTATTCGAGATTTCATTCAATGAGCTTGTATTAGTCGATTTCTACAACATTCTTTAAATGCTAACTTACACTTTTCGCAAGCATTGGATTGATGTCTAAATGACTGAAAATAAGGGGTGTTTTATCGGGGTGATTTGTTTTGGCTTGCTAAGGTGTTTATCGTTAATGTTATATGGCAATAGATGGAAAACTTCCATGGGCAATATATCCACCATAATCGGATAGTTTATCCTACCTTGGAAATTAATGTGTGACTAGTTTTGTGGAATGTTACCGATTAAGAAAGTAGTGAAGTGGTATTTATTTTTAATTGTTTTTGCTTATTTAGCGGTTCATTCAACAGCAGCAGAAATTGATCGTTTTGAATTCTTTACCACCGATGATGGTTTGTCTCAAAATACAATAACCAGCATTTTGTGTGATAGTCGCGGATTTTTATGGTTTGGAACTTATAATGGGTTGAACCGATTCGATGGTTATCATTTTAAAGTATACCAAAATTCAAACCAAACACCTGGCATTTTAACCAATAACAGGGTTACGAACATCTGGGAAGATCAGAAAAATTTTCTGTGGTTTGAAACTTACGATGGGTATTTTCATCGGTATAATCCGGTCAGTGAATCATTCTTTACCTTACCTAAATACCTTCAAAGCCCCGAAGAGAAGTACAGTAAAATGAATTGTTTTTACCAGTATTCACCCGAAGAAATTTGGTTGGGTTCGAGCAATTCCGGTGTTTACAGGTTGGTGTATGATTCTCTGCAAAATGAATATGTCAGTGAGCAGTTTTTAAGTCGAGGGCAATATTCCATTTCAAACAATAACATTCGGTTTATCACCTCCGATCGTGACAGCAATTTATACATAGGAACTAAAAATGGATTAAATGTGTTACCATACGCCGATATGAAAGCGCATTCCTTTTATTATCAACACTATTTTTCTGATTTGAAATTTACTTCTTCCGTAGTCCAAAAGAATGAAGTTTGGTTTGGTACCGAAAATAGTGGAGTGGTGGTCTATTACCTCGATACCAAATCATTTTATGTTTTTAATGCTGAAAATTCACCTTTGAAGGAGAACAGTATCGATATTCTCAAATTAAGTTCTCAAGGGAATGTACTCATAGGAGGGGCTGATCTCTATATTTTTCAACCGGTACTTAAACGATGGTTGACTGTGGAAATAGAAGGTGATCATATCGATAAAATATTTGAAGATTATTCAGGTGTGTTGTGGGTGACTACGGGGAAATTTGGAGTTCAGAAAGTTGATCAGTTAACGGGCACAAGTAAACATTTCGATTTGGCTCCTGAAAACATTAAATACCTGTCGGATAAACAACGCCCTTATTTTTATGAAGATTCCAACCATATTCTCTGGATTTGTTTGCATGGGGCCGGATTGGCACAATACAACAGACAGGAGGACAAGTTCAGCTTTTTCAGAAACAACCCCTTAGACCCCAAATCAATAAGTTCGAATACCATCATGTGTGCTACAGAGGATCAGAATGGGAATCTTTGGGTGGGGGCTGGTCTTGATGGAGGAATCAATAAAGTTATTCTTAAAAATCCGGCATTTACGGCTATCCAATTTAAAAGTGATTTTAAAGATAATGTGGAAAATATTGTTCGTTCGGTTTTTGAAGATCAAAATCGGGTTCTTTGGGTTGCTGCAAAAGGGGGTGAACTTAAACTGTACAACGAACAATTGAACGAAATTAGGCCTGGTTTGAATTACCCGTTTTCACCAGTGAAGGACCTGGTTTTTAATGTTTACGCCATATTTCAGGACTCCAGGGGTTATATTTGGCTTGGATCGAAAGGTGCCGGGGTTGCGGTTTCTGCTCAGCCGGTTGACAAAACGGTGCGTGATTACAGTAAAATAAAATTTTATAGCTACGTGAATTCTCCGGGCAATCCCAATTCGCTTTGCAACGATAACATTTATAGCATTGTTGAAGATATTGGCGGGAATATCTGGATTGGTACCTATGGGGCTGGTTTGTCGATGACCAAACCGGATCATGTTAGGAACCTGACTTTTACTTCCATCAATACAGAAAATTCCAACTTAACAAATGATCTGACACGGCAATTGCTGATTGATTCCAAAAATAACCTTTGGGTGGCAACTACTTTTGGGCTGAATAAATTGGACAGTGCTAAGTTGATTAAAGGAAGTTATGACTTTGAATGTTTTTATCACGACATCGACGATGCGAACAGTATTTGTTACAACGATGTGGTTCATGTTTTTGAAGATACCAATAACAATATATGGTTAGGTACATTTGGTGGAGGGGTATCCGTAATCAACACGAAGAATAAAATTCACAACTATACGCACGTTGATGGATTAATTAATCAGGAAGTATATGGAATAACAGAAGATAGGGAAGGGTTTATTTGGTTCAGTACCGGAAATGGTTTATCACGTCTCGATCCGAGATCGAAGAGTTTTGAAAACTTCAATAAATCGAATAGTTTAAGTACCAATAGTTTTTCCGAAAATTCCTGTGCAAAAGCCCGTGACGGACGTCTTGTTTTTGGAAGTATACGAGGGATCGAAGTGGTGGATCCATCAAAGATTGAGCCGCGGAAGTATTCCTCACATGTCACATTTACCAATTTTCAGTTGTTCAACAACGACATGGATGTGAATACTCCTGAATCACCTTTAACCGAGTCCATCCTTTGTACCGATGAGATTGTTCTGGCCCACAATCAGTCTAGTTTTGGAGTAGAGTTTTCGGCCATGAATTTTCTCGATAAATCGAAAACACAGTATGCTTATTTCCTGGAAAACTTTGATAACAACTGGAATTATATTGGTACTGAACGGAAAGCGACCTATACCAACCTGAAACCAGGAGAATACGTTTTAAAGGTAAAGGCTGCACTGTGGAACGATAATTGGGAAAATGAGGAGACTTCAATGCGCATCATTATTCAAGCTCCCTGGTGGCAAACCAATCTGGCCTATATTATCTATTTAATCGTATTTATTTTCGGAACATTTATGATTACCCGAAGTGTCATTCGGGTAAATAGCTACCGGAATGAATTGAAGGTTGAGAAAGCGGTGAATGAAGTAAAACTTCAATTCTTTACCAATATTTCTCATGAAATCAGAACACCATTAACACTTATATTGGGACCTATCGAAGACTTGTTGGCCGATTCGAAATTTCCATCGGACTATCGTTCCACCTTGCTCTTGGTACAAAAAAATGGCCAGCGAATGCTCCACTTACTGAATCAATTGCTTGATTTTAGAAAAGTGCAAAATAAAAAAATGACCTTAAAAATAACACCTGTAAATATGGTTGAATTTACCCGGGGAATTTTCGATAATTTTGTACCACAAGCCCATCATAAGCAAATCGACTTTCAGTTTAATGCAATTTGTGAACCGGAACTGGTTTGGGTCGATCCGCATCGGATGGATTCGGTGATCTTTAATATTTTATCCAATGCCTTTAAATTTACGCCCAAAGGTTCCTGTGTAAATGTTTCTATCGATCAAAATAAAAGGCAAAACGAAGTATACATTAAAATTTCGGATGGAGGCCCCGGGATAAAAAGTAAAGACATTCCATTGTTATTTAATCGGTATTCTATACTAAGCGGTGAAAGCGATTCAGAAAATGGCACGGGCATAGGCCTTAATCTATCACATGAAGTAGTGAAGATTCATGGTGGAGAAATTCGGGTTGAAAGTTTGCCCGGAAAGGGAAGTGATTTTACAATTGTGTTAAAAACAGGCAACTCCCATTTCAGCGGCAAATCAAATATATTTAGCCTGGATCCAAATTTTAATACTATAATCCCTGTGAAACAGCTTGCCGACGAGCAGACTGATTTAAGTACAGAACTGCTTTCCACTGAAAAAACGGTTGTGGCTTCCGAGAAAAAAACGGTGTTGGTGGTCGAGGACAATCAGCAAATACTTAAGTATATTGCCGATGCTCTTTCGAATAATTATTCTGTAATAACGGCAAAGAATGGCAGGGAAGCTCTCACTGAACTTGAAGCTTATCCACCCGATTTGATAATTTCTGATATTATGATGCCGGTTATGGGGGGCATTGAAATGACCAAAATCGTAAAAGCTAATTTTGAGACTTGCCATATTCCGGTGGTTCTTCTAACAGCCAAATCGAGTGTCGATGATCAAATTCTTGGGATCGAATCAGGAGCCGAAGCATACGTGCTTAAGCCTTTTAATATGGCTGTTTTGAAAACCATGATCGCAAATATACTTGAGCAAAGAAAACTTGTATTAAAAAAGTTTGGATCTACCCCGTCGATTGAAGTTTCCGATTTGAAGATCAATTCAAAAAATAAGGAGTTTTTAGAATTGCTTGTTAAATATATTGAGGAGAACCATAACAATCATGATTTCTCTATTGTGCAATTGGCCGAACATTTTTGTGTTAGCCGAACAGTCTTTTACAACAAGATTAAAAGTCTAACCGGATTGAGTCCGATTGAACTGATTCGCCAGATTAAATTGAAAATTGCTGCACAAATGCTACTTAGTGGCTATAATGTGAATGAAGTTGCAGATAAAATAGGCTTTAGTGATACCCGGTATTTTAGCAAACAATTTAAAGAAATGTTTGGTGAATCACCTAGTAAATACAAAAAGAGGAACCAGTCAGAAGTGGAGATTGTAATATGATTTCTATTGTAATTTATGGACTAAAGAACCCGCCGCTAATTATTTATAAAAAAAAGTTAGCCTAAAGTTTTTTTCTTCCTGAAAATTAGTACTTTTGCCAACCGTTTCTAGGGGGTAATATGTTCGGTCCTGATCGATTGGATGTGTAATTCACAGGGAACAAATTGATTAAGAGTCAATTCCAGAGATAATTTTTAATATTTAATAGAAGTATAATGCCTACAATTCAACAGTTAGTTAGAAAAGGAAGACGTGTTATCGAAGAAAAAAGCAAATCGAGAGCACTAGATTCCTGTCCGCAGCGTAGAGGTGTTTGTGTACGTGTATACACTACAACTCCTAAGAAACCAAACTCAGCTATGCGTAAAGTGGCAAGGGTTAGGTTGACTAACATGAAAGAGGTGAACGCTTACATTCCTGGCGAAGGTCACAATTTACAAGAACACTCAATCGTATTGGTTCGTGGTGGTCGTGTGAAAGATTTACCAGGTGTACGTTACCATATCGTGCGCGGAGCATTGGATACTGCTGGTGTTGAAGGACGCACCCAGCGCCGTTCTAAATACGGTACCAAACGTCCTAAAGTGAAAAAATAGTGTTGAATGGTTATTTAGAGTTGTGGTTTGGTTGAGTAAATGAATCTGGCAAGGGCCAGATGAACTGAAGATTACTTAAGCAGCCGATTTGGATAACACAAACTTTAAAATGAAATGAGGAAGTCAAAACCAAAAAAACGGGTCATTTTACCTGACCCGAAATTTAACGACGTGTTGGTAACACGATTTGTGAACGACATGATGGTCGATGGCAAAAAAACAACCGCTTTTAATGTGTTTTATGATGCTATGGAAACCGTAGCAACTAAAATGAAAGATCATGAGCTTTCACCGCTTGAAATCTGGAAAAAAGCCTTGGAAAATGTTACTCCAATGGTTGAGGTAAAAAGTCGCCGCGTTGGTGGTGCTACCTTCCAGGTTCCGATGGAAATTCGTCAGGAAAGAAAACTTTCAATCTCTATTAAAAACATGATTGCGTTCGCTCGTAAAAGAGCAGGCCGTTCGATGAGTGAAAAGTTAGCCGCTGAAATTCAAGCTGCTTTTAACGAAGAAGGTGGAGCCGTAAAACGTAAAGAAGAAATTCACCGTATGGCTGATGCCAACCGTGCATTTGCTCACTTCCGTTTTTAATGATTGCTTGTTTAATATATAGTTGATTAGTTTAAGATTGGTAAAATAATAAAATGGCTAAAAGAGATTTACAACATACCCGCAATATCGGTATTATGGCTCACATCGATGCTGGAAAGACTACGGTAAGCGAACGTATTTTGTTTTACACCGGAATGACTCACCGTATTGGTGAAGTTCACGATGGTGCTGCCACAATGGATTGGATGGAGCAAGAGCAGGAGCGTGGTATTACCATCACTTCGGCAGCAACAACCACCCAATGGAAATACGATGAAATTGAGCATAAAATCAATATTATTGATACTCCCGGACACGTTGACTTCACTGTTGAAGTTGAACGTTCGTTGCGCGTACTAGACGGTGCCGTGGCATTGTTTTGTGCAGTGGGTGGTGTTGAAGCTCAGTCTGAAACTGTTTGGCGTCAGGCTGAAAAATATGGTGTGCCTCGTATCGCATTTGTAAATAAAATGGACCGTTCCGGTGCCGATTTTTTCAATGTGTATAGTGATATCAAAGAAAAATTAGGTGCAAATCCAATGCCACTTCAGTTGCCAATTGGTGCAGAAGAAACCTTTAAAGGTGTTGTTGACCTTGTTGAAATGAAAGCCATTGTTTGGCACGATGATGCCGAATTAGGTGCAGTGTACACGATGGAAGAAATTCCTGCCAATATGGTTGAAATTTCTAACGAATGGCGCGAAAAATTAATGGAAGCGGTTGCAGAACAAGACGAAGAATTGTTAGAGCGCTTTTTTGAAAATCCTGAATCAATTACAAAAGAAGAAATGATTGCAGTGGTACGTAAAGCTACTATTGCTGGTACAATCATTCCTATGTTTTGTGGTTCAGCATTTAAAAATAAAGGAGTTCAACGTTTGTTGGATGCCGTTTGTGCGTATTTACCAAGCCCGCTTGATAAAGGCGAAGTGAAAGGTAGAGACGTTGATTTTCCTGATGATGTTGTAGTTCGTAAAATCGATGTGGATGAGCCTACTTCTGCATTGGCATTTAAAATTGCTACAGACCCTTATGTTGGTCGTTTGACCTTTATTCGTGTCTATTCAGGTAAATTGGATAGCGGTGGTACTTATTACAATCCACGCACCCGTAAAAAAGAACGTATTTCACGTATATATCAAATGCATTCTAACAAACAACAGGCCCGTGATGTCATCGAAGCTGGTGATATTTGTGCTGTTGTTGGTTTAAAAGATACCCGAACAGGTGACACTTTGTGTGATATTGACAATCCAATCGTAATGGAGTCCATGTCATTTCCTGAACCGGTTATTGGAATTGCAATTGAACCAAAAACTCAAAAAGATCTTGATAAGTTAGGCATCGGATTAGGCAAATTAGCCGAAGAAGATCCAACTTTCCAGGTAAACACCGATCACGAAACAGGTCAAACTGTAATTCGTGGAATGGGTGAACTTCACCTTGAAATTATCGTAGACCGTTTGAAGCGCGAATTTAAAGTGGAGTGTAACCAGGGTAAACCTCAGGTTTCGTATAAAGAAGCCATTAAAGGTAGTCACCAGTTACGCGAAGTTTTCAAAAAGCAGTCTGGTGGTCGCGGTAAATTTGCCGATATCATCGTTCGCGTTGAAGCAGCCGATGAAGGTAAAACCGGATTGGAATTTATCGATGCTGTAAAAGGTGGAAACATACCACGTGAATATATCCCATCAGTAGAGAAAGGTTTTAAGGCAGCTATGGCTAACGGTCCGCTTGCCGGATTTAATGTTGAGGCACTTAAAGTTACTTTACTTGACGGATCATTTCACGCAGTGGATTCAGATGCTTTGTCGTTCGAGATTTGTGCAAAACAAGCCTTCAAACACGCAGCAGGAAAAGCAAAACCTATCTTATTGGAACCGATT
The DNA here is from genome assembly GCA_041821245.1 of Prolixibacteraceae bacterium. Taxonomy (GTDB): domain Bacteria; phylum Bacteroidota; class Bacteroidia; order Bacteroidales; family Prolixibacteraceae; genus Roseimarinus. Next base: position 86,448 of record JBGUEP010000008.1, on the reverse strand, counting down.
ATGAAAGCTGAAATAGTAACTCCTGATGAGTACATGGGAGATATCATTTCTGACCTTAACCGTCGTCGGGGACAAGTTGATGGTATGGAATCAAAAGGTGGCGCACGAGTAATTAAAGCACGTGTACCATTAGCAGAACAATTCGGTTATGTAACCGTGCTTCGTACTTTATCTTCAGGGCGTGCAACCTCTTCAATGGAATTTTCCCACTATCAGGAAGTTCCTAAGAACATTGCCATTGAAGTATTGACTGAGGCAAAAGGACATGTTGATTTACTATAATAAGATAGATTAATAATCATGAGTCAAAAAATCAGAATTAAGCTGAAATCTTACGATCATAACTTGGTAGACAAGTCAGCTGAAAAGATTGTGAAGACTGTAAAAGCTACGGGAGCTGTTGTTAGCGGACCAATTCCACTTCCAACACACAAACGTATTTTTACTGTATTGAGTTCCACTTTCGTGAACAAAAAATCTCGCGATCAATATCAGCTCAGCTCTTACAAGCGATTGATTGATATTTACAGCTCAACAGCTAAAACTATCGACGCCTTAATGAAACTGGAATTGCCCAGTGGTGTTGAAGTTGAAATTAAAGTTTGATAATTAAATCGAGTAAAAATGCCAGGATTAATTGGAAAAAAAATCGGAATGACATCCGTATTCAGTGTTGAGGGGAAAAACATCCCATGCACTGTTATCGAGGCTGGCCCATGTGTTGTTACTCAAGTAAAAACTGAAGAAATTGATGGATACCAAGCGGTACAAATCAGTTTTGAGGAAAAGAAAGAGAAACATACACCAAAGGCAGAATTTGGCCACTTTAAAAAAGCTGGTACAAGCCCAAAACGTAAAGTTATTGAAGTGGATCCTTTTGAAAAAGAGGTCAGCTTAGGCGACACCCTTACTGTAGACATTTTTAATGAAACCCCATGGGTAGCCGTTACCGGTGTAACAAAAGGTAAAGGATTCCAAGGTGTAGTAAAACGTCACAACTTCCGGGGAGTTAACGATGCCACTCACGGACAGCACAACCGTTTACGTGCCCCAGGTTCACTTGGTGCATCTTCTTATCCTTCAAGGGTATTCAAAGGGATGCGTATGGCCGGACGTGATGGTGGAAACAAAGTTACTATCGATAACCTTCAGGTAATTAAAGTAATTCCTGAAAGTAATTTATTAGTAGTGAAAGGGTCTGTACCCGGAGCTAGAGGTTCATACTTAACTATTTGGAAGTGATGAAATTAAATGTAGTAAACATTCAGGGAAAGGAAACCGGAAAAGCAGTCGAATTGAACGACTCCATTTACGGTATTGAGCCCAATGACCACGCTATTTATCTTGATGTTAAGCAGTATTTAGCGAACCAGCGTCATGGAACTCATAAGTCTAAAGAAAAGGCCGAAGTAACTGCAAGTACACGCAAAATTAAAAAGCAAAAAGGCACAGGAACAGCTCGTGCAGGTAGCTTAAAATCTCCCATCTTCCGAGGTGGAGGCCGTGTATTTGGACCTCGTCCAAGAAACTATGGTTTCAAGTTGAACAAAAAAGTAAAACAATTGGCACGTAAATCAGCTTTAACTTATAAAGCAAAAGATAACGGAATTATTGTTCTAGAAAGTTTCGATTTTGAATCACCAAAAACAAAAGAATTCGTTATAATTCAGAATAACCTGAAAATAAACGATAAAAAGTCCTTATTCGTTATACCAGAACTAAATAAAAACATATATTTGTCATCCAGAAATTTGCAGGGTGTTAAAGTTGTAGTAGCTTCTGAACTAACGACATATGATATTCTTAACGCTTCTTCTGTTATTATGTTTGAAGGATCGTTAGAGAAAATTGAAGGTGTGTTTAACAATTAATTGAAGAAAAAATGGAAATTTTATATAAACCATTGGTGACAGAAAAGATGACCGAACAGTCGGAAAAACTGAACCGTTTCGGCTTTATTGTTAACCGCCGCGCTAGTAAGGACCAGATCAAAGTTGCAGTAGAACAGTTATATGACGTAAAAGTTTCAGCTGTAAATACGATGGTCTATGGTGGTAAAACAAAATACCGATACACCAAAAGTGGTGTGCAAAAAGGAAAAACAAGTGCCTTCAAAAAAGCGATCATCACTTTGGAAGAAGGACAAACAATAGATTTTTATAGCAATATTTAATAAAATATGGCAGTTCGTAAATTAAAACCTGTAACACCCGGACAAAGGCACAAGATAATTGGCGCCTTTGATACGATTACAGAGTCGACACCTGAAAAATCGTTGTTAGAGCCCATAAAACGTACCGGAGGACGTAACTCAGCCGGTCGTATGACAATGAGGTATATAGGTGGAGGGCACAAGCGTAAATACCGTATCATCGATTTCAAACGCGAAAAGATTGGTATGGATGCTTTAGTAGAATCTATTCAGTATGATCCAAACCGCAGTGCACGCATTGCATTATTGGTTTATACCGATGGAGAAAAAAGGTACATTTTAGCACCTAACGGATTAACGGTTGGACAAACCGTTGTCTCAGGTGAAGATGTGGCACCTGAAGTAGGAAACGCCCTTCCTTTAGCCAAGATTCCTCTTGGTACCCTTGTTCATAACATTGAGCTCAAACCCGGTCAGGGTGGTGTAATGGCTCGTAGCGCTGGAACATATGCTCAGCTTCTTTCCCGCGATGGGAAATACGCAATTCTGAAGTTGCCTTCAGGAGAATCTCGCATGGTACTAATCACCTGCAAAGCAACTGTAGGTACTGTTGGAAATACTGAACACAACTTGGAACGATCGGGTAAAGCCGGACGCTCACGTTGGTTAGGACGTCGTCCTAGAGTTCGTGGTGTAGCAATGAACCCTGTCGATCACCCAATGGGTGGTGGTGAAGGCCGTTCATCTGGAGGACATCCACGTTCGCGTAAAGGATTGTTAGCTAAAGGATACAAAACACGTCATCCTAAAAAAGCTACCAGCAAGTACATTTTAGAAAAACGTAAAAAATAATCTGTAAAAGGTAAGAAGTATGAGTCGTTCATTGAAAAAAGGACCTTTTATTAGCGTAAGCCTGGAGAAGAAAATTCTTGGCATGAATGAGGCTGGTAAAAAAAGTGTTGTGAAAACCTGGTCCCGTGCATCAATGATTTCTCCTGATATGGTTGGACACACAATTGCTGTCCACAACGGAAACAAATTCATCCCGGTTTATGTGACTGAAAATATGGTCGGTCATAAACTAGGCGAATTTGCACCAACCCGTACCTTCAGGGGACACGCCGGAAATCGCAAGTAAGGCGTGAATTGTAAAATCATCTTAAAGTAAAGACAATGGGTGCAAGAAAAAGAAATACAGCAAATCTGCGCAAAGAAGAGCGTAAGGAGCAATACTTTGCTATACTGCGTAACTGTCCAACCTCTCCGCGAAAAATGCGTTTGGTTGCCGACATGATTCGCGGTATGGAAGTTAATAAGGCTCTCGACCAGCTTAAGTTCTCTTCGAAAGAAGCTTCCAATAGAGTTGAAAAATTGCTTTTATCAGCAGTTGCCAACTGGCAAGCTAAAAACGAAAACGAACGTTTAGAAGACAACAACTTGGTTGTTTCGAAAATATTTGTTGATTCAGGTCGTATGTTGAAACGAATCCAGCCAGCCCCACAAGGCCGTGCTCATCGTGTTCGCAAACGTTCGAATCATGTAACAATATATTTGGGTAGCAAAAATCCTGTAACCGAATAACAATAATATAATGGGACAGAAAACTAATCCGATTGCAAATCGCTTAGGAATCATCAAAGGATGGGATTCCAACTGGTTCGGTGGGAACGATTATGGTGATAAGCTTGTTGAAGATTACAAAATTCGTAAATATTTAAATGCACGTTTGGCCAAAGCCAGTGTATCAAAAATTATTATCGAACGTACGCTTAAGCTAATCACAATTACGGTTCACACTTCACGACCAGGTATTATTATTGGTAAAGGTGGACAGGAAGTTGACAAACTGAAAGAAGAGTTGAAAAAAATTACTTCGAAAGAAGTACAAATCAACATCTTTGAGATTAAGCGACCAGAAATGGACGCGAAAATCGTCGCCACTAACGTTGCCCGTCAAATTGAGGGCAAAATAGCATACCGACGCGCCGTTAAAATGGCCATTGCATCTACCATGAGAATGGGAGCAGAGGGAATCAAAATCCAATGTTCCGGACGTTTAAATGGTGCTGAAATGGCTCGATCAGAAATGTTCAAAGACGGCCGTACCCCATTACACACTCTACGTGCAGATATTGATTATGCATTGGTCGAAGCTCTTACCAAGACTGGCCTTGTAGGTGTGAAAGTTTGGATTTGCAAAGGTGAAATTTATGGTAAACGCGACCTTTCACCTAACATTGGTATGAAAAATGCCAATAGTAACGCGCCAAACAATAGAGGGGCCGGTAATCCACGTGGTGGAAATCGCAAAAAGAAAAAGTAATTAACCCTTAAATACGATTAAGGATGTTACAACCTAAGAGAACAAAGTTTAGAAGAGTACAGAAGGGAAAAATGAAGGGGAATGCCCAACGTGGTAATCAACTTGCATTTGGATCATTCGGAATAAAATCACTTGAAGAGGCCTGGATCACGGGTCGTCAAATCGAGGCCGCCCGTGTTGCAGTTACCAGGCACATGAAGCGTCAAGGTCAAATCTGGATCCGCATTTTCCCTGACAAACCCATCACTAAGAAACCTGCAGAGGTTCGGATGGGTAAAGGTAAAGGAGCTCCTGAAGCATTTGTTGCACCTGTTTCACCAGGCCGCATCATTATTGAAGCTGAAGGCGTACCTTTCGAAACAGCTAAGGAAGCACTCCGTTTAGCAGCCCAAAAACTGCCGGTAACTACAAAATTTGTAGTACGACGTGATTATGTTGAGTCTTCAGTTAGCGAATAATATTCACATCAGACAAGTTAAAAATATTACTGATGAAAAATTCGGAAATTAAAGAGTTAACAACTAAAGAAATCGTCGAACGCATTGATGCGGAGAAGGATAAGTTTACTCGCATGAAGTTGAACCATGCAGTGTCGCCACTTGACAACCCTATTACGTTGAAAGAAGTGCGCAGAAACATTGCCAGGTTAAATACCGAAGTGCGTAACCGTAAGTTAACTGAGAACAAGTAATTATTCAATGACGATGGAAAATACAAGAAACCTCAGGAAAGAACGTATCGGAGTTGTCGTTAGCAACAAGATGGACAAAACCATTGTGGTCACCGAGAATCGTAAAGTGAAACATCCTATCTACGGAAAATTCGTAAATAAGACGTCGAAATATTACGCTCACGACGAGAAAAACGATTGCAACGAAGGCGATACTGTTAGAATTATGGAAACCCGTCCTTTAAGTAAACAAAAAGGATGGCGACTAGTAGAAATCATTGAAAGAGCTAAGTAACCATGATACAGCAAGAAAGTAGATGTACTGTGGCAGACAATAGTGGAGCCAAAGAAGTGTTGGTAATTCGCGTTATTGGTGGTACCAAAAAACGTTACGCCAGTATTGGTGATATAGTTGTTGTTACCGTTAAAAGCGCTATTCCTTCAGGCGGCGTTAAAAAAGGCGTCGTATCGAAGGCAGTAGTAGTGCGAGTTCGTAAAGAAATTCGCAGAGCCGATGGTTCCTACATACGCTTCGACGACAACGCTGTTGTCCTGTTAAACAATGCAGGAGAAATTCGTGGAACACGTATCTTTGGGCCTGTTGCCCGTGAGTTGCGTGATCAATACATGAAGATTGTTTCTCTTGCTCCTGAAGTACTTTAATTGTAAAAATCAGAAGCAATGCAGAAAAAGTTACATATCAAGAAAGGTGATAACGTTATGGTAATTACTGGCAATTCAAAAGGCCAGAAAGGAAAGGTGCTCGAAGTAATTCGTAAAACCGATCGTGCCATAGTGGAAGGAGTAAACATGGTGAAAAAACACACCAAGCCTAATGCCGCTAATCCTCAAGGAGGAATTGTTGAGCAGGAAGCTCCAGTTCACGTCTCTAACCTTATGTTGGTTGATCCTAAAACAGGTAAAGCTACCCGTGTTGGACGCCGCGAAGATGCCAACGGAAAATTAGTTCGTTATTCAAAAAAATCAGGGGAGGAGATTAAGTAATGGAATTTGTACCTACACTTCAAGACAAATATACCAAAGAAGTCGTACCCGCTCTTATGAAAGAGTTTGGATACAAGAGTATCATGGAGGTACCAAAAATTCAAAAAATTGTTCTTAACCAAGGTATGGGAGCAGCTATTGCCGACAAGAAATTGATCGAAGTAGCCACTGAAGAAATGACCAATATTGCCGGTCAGAAAGCAGTGCAAACCATGTCGAAGAAAGATATTTCTAACTTCAAATTAAGAAAGAAAATGCCTATCGGTGTTAGAGTTACTCTGCGCCGTCAACGCATGTATGAATTTTTGGAACGTTTAATCGTTGTTGCCCTACCACGTATTCGTGACTTCAAAGGTATTGAAGGAAAATTCGATGGACGCGGAAATTATACCCTCGGTATTACCGAGCAAATAATTTTCCCGGAGATTGTTCTGGATAAAGTTAGCCGTATTTCAGGAATGAACATCACATTTGTTACCGATGCTCAAACCGACGAAGAAGGTTATGCTTTATTAAAAGAATTTGGTTTGCCGTTTAAAAACGAAAAAAAATAGAAAGATATGGCTAAAGAATCAATGAAAGCCCGTGAAGTAAAACGCGCCAAACTGGTCGCTAAGTATGCCGCAAAACGGGCAGAACTTAAAGCAGCTGGCGACTACATGGGGCTACAAAAATTGCCTAAAAATTCTAATCCTATTCGCTTGCACAACCGTTGCAAACTTACAGGAAGACCAAAAGGATATATGAGGCAATTCGGTATCAGCCGTATCAATTTTAGAGAGATGGCTGCCTCAGGTCTCATACCGGGAGTTAAAAAAGCGAGTTGGTAATTTAAAATTGAATAAAATGACTGATCCAATTTCAGATTATTTGACCAGATTGAGGAATGCCATTAAAGCAGGTCACAAAGTTGTGAATATCCCTGCATCGGGTTTGAAAAAAGAGATGACAAAAATCCTGAAAGAAAAAGGATACATCTTAAACTACAAATTCGAAGATGACGTAAACTATCAGGGAAACATTAAAGTGGCCTTGAAGTTTCATCCAGAATCTGGTATATCAGCAATCAAAACCTTAAAACGCGTAAGCAAACCGGGATTAAGACAATATTGCGATTCAAGCAATATTCCCCGCGTATTAAACGGTTTAGGAATTGCAATTATATCGACATCAAAAGGCGTAATCACCGACAAAGAAGCGCGTGATTTAAACGTTGGCGGTGAAGTATTATGTTACGTATATTAATTAAAGAGGAATAAAACGATGTCAAGGATAGGAAAATTACCCGTTGAGATTCCAGGCGGAGTTACTGTTAAAGTAAACGATGACAACTTGGTGACCGTAAAAGGCCCTATTGGCGAGCTTACTCAGAAGGTGGATCCTGAAATCGATGTGGTAGTAGAAGGTAATCAAGTAATTGTGAGCCGACCAAGTGATGCCAAAAAACATAAAGCTCTGCACGGTTTATACCGTTCATTGATTAACAATATGGTTGAAGGCGTTTCTAAAGGATTCGAAATTAAACTCGAATTGGTTGGTGTTGGTTATCGTGCTGAAAACCAAGGTCAAATTTTGGACTTGGTGCTCGGATACTCTCACCACATTTACATACAGCTTCCTCCGGAAATTATAGTTGAAGCAGTTACTGATAAGCGTAGTAACCCAACGGTGAAATTAAAAAGTCACGACAAGCAATTGCTTGGTCAAGTTGCGGCTAAAATCAGATCGTACCGTATGCCAGAACCTTACAAAGGAAAAGGTATTAAGTTCGATGGTGAAGTAATCAGACGTAAAGCTGGTAAATCAGCTTCTGCAAAATAACGTTTAATTGTAGAAATCATGGCTTTAACAAAGCAAGCAAGAAGAATAAGAATCAAGAAGAGAATCCGCAAAGCGATTTCTGGTACCACCCAAACCCCACGTTTGAGTGTATTTCGCAGCAATAAGCAAATTTATGCCCAAATTGTTGACGATTTAACTGGAAAAACTTTAGCCTACGCCTCTTCTTTGGATAAGGACATTGCTACAGCCAAAGTAAATAAAACTGAACAAGCAGCATTAGTTGGAAAATTAATTGCTGACAAGGCTAAAGCAGTAAATATCGAAAACGTTGTTTTCGATCGTAACGGATATTTATATCACGGAAGAGTCAAATCAATTGCTGATGCAGCCCGTGAGGGAGGCCTTAAATTCTAAGAATTATGTCAGGAAATATAAAGAAAGTTAGAACAAGCGATTTGGAATTGAAAGACAGGTTGGTAGCCATTAATCGCGTTACCAAAGTAACCAAAGGGGGACGTACCTTTAGCTTCTCTGCAATTGTTGTTGTCGGAAACGAAGACGGCATTGTAGGATGGGGTTTAGGTAAAGCCAATGAGGTAACTACTGCAATTTCAAAAGGCGTTGAAGCTGCAAAGAAAAACCTGGTAAAAATTCCGGTAATTAATGGAACTATACCTCATGAGCAATTGGCCAAATTTGGTGGAGCTCGTGTGTTGTTGAAGCCAGCGTCGCACGGTACCGGTGTTAAAGCAGGTGGTGCTATGCGTGCTGTACTCGAAAGTGTTGGCATTCATGATATCCTTGCTAAATCAAAAGGATCATCGAACCCGCACAACCTTGTAAAAGCTACCTTTAACGCTTTACTTGAGTTGCGCGATGCATACACTGTTGCTGAACATCGTGGAGTTTCACTTGATAAAGTATTTAAAGGATAATTATGGCTAAAATCAAGATCACTCTGGTAAAAAGTAGCATCGGTTCTACTCAACGTCAAAAGCTTATTTTGGAGTCCTTAGGACTTCGGAAGATGCACCATTCGGTAGAACATGAAGCTAGCCCATCGATTATGGGTATGGTAAATAAGTTGAATCATTTGGTTCAGGTTAAAGAAATCTAATCTGATATAAAACTATAGATTATGAATCTTAGTAAGATGAAACCCGCTGAAGGGTCAACACATCATGGTAAAAGAATAGCACGTGGACAAGGTTCAGGTCATGGCGGTACTTCTACTCGTGGTCATAAAGGCCAAAAATCGAGATCAGGATACTCCAAAAAGATCGGTTTCGAAGGAGGCCAGATGCCTATTCAACGTGTGGTTCCAAAATTTGGTTTTACAAACTTTAATAGAGTAGAATATAAAGCCATAAACCTGAGAACACTTCAAGAAATGGTGGAAAAACATAATGTTTCTGTAATTGATGTTCAATTTCTTGCAGAGCATGGTTTAGCCAGCAAAAACGATAAAGTTAAAATCTTAGGCATTGGCGAATTAAAAGCCAAATTAGAGGTTAAAGCGCATGCTTTCTCTAAAAGTGCAAAAGAAGCTATTGAAAAATTAGAAGGTACAACCGAAATCATCTAATCCCTTAACCGGATAGATGACTAAAACCAATTAACTTATGAAGAAGTTAATCGAAACCCTAAAGAATATTTACAAGATCGAAGACCTGCGATCGAGAATTGGTATAACATTATTTTTTATACTGATTTATCGGTTGGGTTCATTTGTTGTGTTGCCTGGTTTAGACCCGGCACTGTTAGGTGAACTTAAAGCTCAAACCAAGGATGGTTTATTGGGCTTACTCGATATGTTTTCGGGAGGTGCATTCTCAAATGCCTCGGTATTTGCTTTAGGTATTATGCCTTATATATCAGCTTCTATTGTTATTCAGCTTTTAACAATTGCTGTACCTTATTTCCAACGTTTGCAAAAAGAAGGTGAATCCGGAAGAAAAAGAATGAACCAAATCACACGTTATTTAACCGTGATTATTCTAATTTTCCAGGGACCTGCTTTCTTAACTAATCTTCACATGACTTTGGGAAACACTCCCGGTGCATTTGTTATGAGTGGCCGAATGTTTGATATCAGTTCAACTATAATTATGTTGGCTGGCTCAATGTTCGTGCTTTGGATTGGCGAGAAAATAACCGATAAAGGAATTGGTAATGGAATCTCTTTAATCATTATGATTGGGATCATTGCCCGGCTTCCCGGAGCAGCAGTGCAGGAATTCATTTCACGCTTGGAAGAACAAAGCGGTGGTGGATTGGTGTTATTGCTGATCGAGATTGTCGTTCTTTTTGTCGTGTTCATGTTGGTGATATTGTTGGTGCAGGGTACACGTCGTATCCCTGTTCAATATGCAAAGCGAATAGTAGGTAATAAACAATACGGTGGGGTACGTCAGTACATTCCATTGAAAGTGAATGCAGCAGGTGTAATGCCCATCATTTTTGCTCAGGCAATTATGTTTGTGCCAATTACCCTTGCAAGTTTAGGTGGTGAATCCATGACTGGATTCGCAACAGCATTTGCTTACGGTGGTTTCTGGTACAATTTTACAATGTTCCTCATGGTTATTGCCTTTACCTATTTTTATACTGCAATTACTGTTAACCCAGTGCAAATGGCAGAAGACATGAAGAAAAACGGAGGTTTTATTCCAGGCGTTAAACCCGGGAAAAAAACAGCTGAGTTCCTCGATACAGTGATGTCACGCATTACTCTTCCCGGTTCAATCTTCTTGGGTATTGTTACCATTCTTCCTGCTTTTGCAATGATCGTTGGCGTTAATGCGTCATTTGCTCAGTTCTTCGGAGGCACCTCTCTATTAATTCTTATTGGTGTAGTACTAGACACTTTACAGCAAATTGAAAGTCACTTGTTAATGCGTCATTACGACGGTTTGATGAAATCGGGCCGGATTAAAGGACGTGCTGGCGGTGCCACATCTGCCATCTAATTGGATTTTAGATTGTATGCAAATGGTGAAGTAAGTATCTTCCTTCACCAGTCAGCATTTAAGTTCTTTAAATATTGAAAACTAATTTTACCTGTAAAGGTAAAACGCCCTGGTTGAGCGGCTGATGGACGACGTGGTCGAAATCTAAAACCACATGGTCCATTTTTGACCGGGAAGCGGAATAATGTTGTTAATAATGTCGATCAATGTGTGTTATTGGGCGGCTGAAAATTCAACAAAGTTATTAGTGCAGCAATCTAATCTGTTAGAGAAGTGTTGAGTAATCGAAAGGAAAATAAATAGTAACGATTTATGTCAAAACAGCCTTCAATAGAACAAGATGGAACTATTATCGAAGCATTGTCTAATGCAATGTTTCGTGTTGAGCTAGAAAATGGACATGTAATCACTGCGCATATTTCAGGAAAAATGCGGATGCATTACATTAAAATTTTACCTGGAGATAGGGTCAAAGTTGAAATGTCTCCATACGACCTTACAAAAGGTAGGATTACATTTAGATACAAATAATTAGTAGATTACTCTAAAATATAGGTGTTGTTACTCTAAATTGTTTAATTTTGTGGCAATTTTGAAAAAAAGTGTTCTAGAGAAATAAATCTATCGTAAATTTTAAACGGATGAAAGTACGTGTATCAATAAAAAAACGTAGCGCTGACTGCAAGATCGTTCGCAGGAAGGGACGTTTATATGTGATTAATAAAAAGAATCCTAAGTTCAAACAACGTCAGGGTTAAATTGTAATTTAATAATAGAAATTCTATGGCTCGTATAGTTGGTGTAGATATTCCAAATAACAAGCGCGGTGAAGTCGCGTTAACTTATGTCTATGGAATCGGACGTAGTAGTGCCAAAAAAATATTGACCGAAGCAGGTGTTGATCTAGACAAGAAGGTGCAAGACTGGACTGATGACGATTTCCACGCGATTAGGGGTATTATTGGCAAACAATTCAGAGTAGAAGGTGAACTACGTTCAGAAACACAGCTTAACATTAAGCGATTGATGGATATAGGTTGTTATCGTGGTATTCGCCATCGTATTGGATTACCATTACGTGGGCAAGGTACCAAAAACAATGCACGCACTCGTAAAGGGAAACGTAAAACTGTTGCAAATAAAAAGAAAGCGACCAAATAATTAGGTGATAGATTATGGCAAAAAAATCAGGAACTTCAAGAAAGAGAGTCGTTAAAGTTGAGGCCATGGGTCAAGCTCATATACACTCGTCCTTTAATAACATTATTATTTCATTGGCAAATGATAATGGCGAGGTTATATCTTGGTCATCCGCAGGTAAAAAAGGCTTTAGAGGTTCGAAAAAGAACACTCCATATGCTGCTCAAACTGCTGGAGAAGAATGCGCAAAAACTGCATACGACCTTGGTTTACGTAAGGTAAAAGTTTACGTAAAAGGCCCGGGCAATGGTCGCGAGGCTGGAATCAGAGCTATCGCTAGTGTGGGAATTCAAGTTACAGAAATTGTTGATGTAACTCCACTACCACACAACGGTTGTAGACCTGCCAAAAGAAGACGTGTTTAATTTATTTAAATTAAAAAGGTAAAAAATGGCAAGATATATTGGACCAAAGTCAAAAATAGCCAGAAAATTTGGCGAGCCTATTTTCGGACCCGATAAAGTTTTGGATAAGAAGAATTATCCTCCAGGCTTTCACGGGCAAGCTCGTCGTCGCCGTAAAGTTTCAGAATACGGTACACAATTAAAGGAGAAACAAAAAGTAAAATACACCTATGGTGTGTTGGAACGTCAATTCCGTAAATTGTTCGATAAAGCTCACCGCTCTAAAGGTATTACCGGTGAAGTATTGTTGAAATTACTCGAATCACGTCTTGACAATGTGGTGTTCCGCCTTGGTATTGCTCCATCTCGTTCAGCTGCCCGCCAGTTGGTTTCGCATAAACACATTACCGTTAATGGTGACGTGTGTAATATCGCTTCACGCTTGTTAAGTCCTGCTGACGTAATTGGCGTTCGTGAAAAATCGAAATCATTGGAGGTTATTACTGAATCATTAAACTCAAGACGCTTTGCGAAATATGCATGGTTAGAGTGGGATGACGCTCAGGTATCAGGTAAATTCTTAAACGTTCCAGAACGTGACGAAATTCCTGAAAATATCAAAGAACAACTGATTGTAGAGTTGTATTCGAAATAATCACTTATAAAAAAAACTATGGCAATATTAGCTTTTCAAAAACCCGACAAAGTGATAATGCTCGACTCGGACGAGAAAGTAGGAAAATTCGAATTCCGCCCGCTCGAACCTGGTTATGGTATTACCATTGGTAATGCATTGCGTAGGATTTTATTATCATCTTTGGAAGGTTATGCAATAACTACTATCAAAATTGAGGGAGTTGAGCATGAATTTGCCACGATCAAAGGGGTTATCGAAGACGTTACTGAAATCATCCTTAACCTGAAACAAATCAGGTTGAAAAAGGAAATTGAAGATTTCGATAGCGAAAAAGTTTCTATAACCATCACTGGTCAGGACAAATTTACTGCCGGAGATTTGAATAAATTCATTACCGGTTTCAGTGTACTTAACCCCGAGTTGGTAATTTGCGAAATGGAGCCGGCAGTTAAGCTTCAAATGGAAATTACCATCGGTAAAGGCCGTGGTTATGTTCCTGCTACAGAAAATAAACCTGTAGAGGAAGAATTTGGTGTTATTCCAATCGACTCAATTTACACTCCTATTAAGAATGTAAAATACGCTGTAGAGAATTACCGCGTTGAACAAAAAACTGACTACGAAAAATTAGTCATCGAAATTAAAACCGACGGTTCAATTCATCCTAAAGATGCTTTGAAAGAAGCCGCAAAAATTTTAATTTATCACTTCATGCTCTTCTCAGACGAAAAGATTACCATCGATTCAGACGAGAAATTTGCCAATGAAGAGTTCGACGAAGAAGTCCTTCACATGCGTCAAATGCTGAAAACCAAGTTGGTTGATATGGATCTTTCTGTTCGTGCATTGAATTGTTTAAAAGCCGCCGATGTGGAAGCACTGGGCGATTTGGTACAATACAATCGTAACGACTTGTTGAAGTTCCGTAACTTCGGTAAAAAATCATTAACCGAATTAGATGACTTGCTTTCAGGTATGAATTTGAATTTCGGAATGGACATTAGTAAGTATAAACTAGACAAGGAATAGTATAACGATGAGACATAATAAGAAATTTAATCACTTGGGCAGACAAAGCGCTCATCGTAAAGCAATGCTTGCGAATATGGCTTGCTCGCTGATTCTGCACAAGAAGATTACTACTACCGTAGCGAAGGCTAAAGCATTAAAAATGTATGCTGAACCTTTAATCACTAAATCAAAAGAGGATACGACTCATAACCGTAGAATCGTTTTCAGTAATTTGAAAAGTAAATTCGCTGTCACTGAATTGTTTCGCGAAATTTCTCCTAAAATCGCTGATCGTCCGGGTGGATACACTCGTATTCTAAAGTTGGGAAGCCGTAGTGGTGATAGTGCAGAAATGTGTATTATCGAATTGGTTGATTACAACGAGAATATGTTGGCTGCTAAAGATGATAAGAAAACCGCTTCACGTCGTCGTAGAGGTGGTGCTAAAAAAGCTACTGATGCTGCTGCTCCTAAAGCAAAAGCTGAAAAGGCTGGAAAAGTGGAAGACGCTAAAGTTGTTGAAGACGTAGTTGAAGTTCCTGTAGAAGAAACTGCACCTGTTGTTGACGAAACTCCTGAAGTGAAAGAAGCTTTGGATAGCGAAGAAGATAAAAAAGAAGAATAGTTCTTTTGAAAATATTCAACAAAAAAGGTTGGCCGTAAGGTCAACCTTTTTTGTTATTTGTAGGCTCGTTTATGAAATCATTGAAGAATTCAAATAGTTATTGATCCGTTCTATTAAAGCCTTCGAATGAATCGGTTTCATTATGTAATCATCCATACCCGCGGCAATACACTTTAATTTTTGTTCGCGAAACATATTCGATGTTAGCGCAAATATTGGCGTATGATGGCCGTTCTCCAATTGCCTGATGCGTAGTGTGGTTTCAATACCATCGATGTCTGGCATATGAATATCCATTAAAATTAAATCGTATTTAAATTGCTGAAATTTATTAATGGCCGATAAACCGTTGCTTGCAAAGTCAACTTCAAAAAATCCATCCAAACTATATTGCAATAATAACTTATTTCCTGCATTGTCATCAACAACCAGAATTCTAGGTTTCTCAATCATATATTGAAGAAATTATTTATTCTGAAAAAAAATATTACTCTCAGCATCAAAAGTACGTACAATCTATATAAATGTAAATAGGGGAATTTACTAAATTTGAAAAATTTTGACCAATTCATCAATTAAGTGAGTTAAATTCCCATTCATTAAAGTAATTAGTGGTAAATAAGTAAACTATGAGCGACGATAAACAAATTATTTTTTCAATGTGGAAGGTAAATAAAACCTATCCGCCGCAAAAACAAGTTATAAAAGATATTTCTCTCTCTTTTTTCCTGGGTGCTAAAATTGGCATCATTGGTTTAAATGGATCCGGAAAATCAACACTTTTAAAAATTATTGCCGGAGTTGAGAAAAATTATCAGGGTGAAGTGGTTTTTGCTCCCGGCTATTCTATTGGTTATTTGGAACAAGAACCAAAACTTGACGATACTAAAACAGTTATTGAAGTGGTTCGTGAAGGCGTTCAGGAAACCATGGATTTATTGAAAGAATACGAAGAGATTAATAAAAGCTACGAATTACCTGAAGTATATGAGAATGCCGATAAAATGGATAAACTCATGAATCGTCAGGCTGTACTGCAGGAACGGATTGATCAGACTGATGCGTGGAACATCGACAATAAGCTGGAACGTGCGATGGATGCCTTACGTTGCCCTGAAGGAGATGAACAAGTTGCGGTTCTTTCCGGAGGCGAACGTCGGCGTGTTGCTCTTTGCCGTTTATTGTTGCAAACGCCTGATATTTTATTGCTCGATGAACCAACCAACCATTTGGATGCCGAATCGGTTCAATGGCTTGAGATTTACCTTCAGCAATATAAAGGTACCGTAATTAGTATTACTCACGACCGTTATTTCCTCGACAATGTTGCCGGCTGGATTCTTGAACTCGACCGTGGTGAAGGTATTCCCTGGAAAGGCAACTATTCATCGTGGCTCGATCAAAAAACCAAGCGTATGGCCATGGAAGAGAAGAGCGTATCCAAACGACGCAAAACCTTGGAACGAGAACTGGAATGGGTTCGCATGAGTCCAAAAGCACGTCAGGCAAAGTCGAAAGCTCGTTTGGGTGCTTATGAATCGCTTATGAACGAGGATGTAAAGGAACGCGAACAAAAGCTGGAACTTTTTATTCCAAACGGACCTCGTTTGGGTAATCAGGTCATTGAAGCGCATGGAGTTTCTAAAGCCTTCGGAAATAAGCTTTTATTTGAAGACCTGGAATTTACGCTTCCTCCTAACGGTATAGTAGGTATCATCGGTCCCAATGGTGCTGGAAAAACAACCTTGTTTCGTATGATCATGGGAATGGAAACTGCCGATAAGGGGTCGTTTAAAGTTGGCGAAACCGTTGTACTGGGTTATGCCGATCAGGCACATACCGACATCGATCCTGAAAAAACAGTTTATCAGGTAATTACCGGGGGACAAGAAGAGATAATGGTCGGCGGGCGCATGTTGAATGCCCGTGCCTACGTTTCAAAATTTAACTTTGGCGGTTCCGATCAGGAAAAGAAGTGTGGCGTGCTTTCCGGTGGGGAGCGTAACCGTCTGCATCTGGCCTTAACCTTGAAGTCGGAAGCCAACGTATTGCTGCTGGATGAGCCAACCAACGACATTGACGTAAATACCTTGCGTGCTTTGGAAGAAGGATTGGAGAATTTTGCCGGCTGTGCAGTGGTCATCTCTCACGACCGCTGGTTCCTCGATCGCGTTGCAACGCATATTTTAGCCTTTGAGGGCGATTCACAAGTGAAATACTTCGAAGGTTCCTTCTCCGATTACGAGGAAAACAAGAAAAAACGTCTGGGCGATTTAACTCCGCATAAGATTCGATACAAAAAGTTGATTAAAGAATAGTAGTTGGGATTCCGTTGGAATATATCCAATGGAATCCCCAATCTATTTGCCGGTAATTGCTACTGCCAGGATGAGATTACTTATCATATAGTTCATTACAAAAAATCCTTCATTCTTCGTAGTTCAATCAACTCATGTTCTTGAAAGTTTTTATCCTGATTCGAGAGGATAAATTCCCGGTTAGTAAGAAATAATTTGCTGTTAAATAAATCTTGCTGAAACCCATTTTCCAGTGTGAAGTAAGTGTCTTCTACATCGGTGAAATTCAAGGGGCAATAGGATAGTTCCCAGTTCTCACCTTCGGCATCCATGTTTAAAATTGGTAGACCGTGCGAGCGACAAATTGATGGACGATGCTCATAAATCTGGCAGCTGTGATCGACCAGAAACAGGCATTTCTCAGCATCAGCTAGATTTAGGCGAATTGATTTGGTTTTTATTTGCGATAGAATCGAAAAAAATTCAACAGGAAGTACACTGAAATTCATACAACAACTGTCACAACCATTTCGGCACTTTGTGTTTTTACTGTGTTCAAGGTGTAAGCTGTGACAAGTTTGATCAATTCCCTGTCTCACTTTTATATAGTTCACTATGGCATTATTCTTCATATCATTCAAATTATTCTGCAAATTATATTTTATTAACACAAAATTTCAATATCGGCAAAAAGTTTTCGTTCATTCATAATAAACTCGAACAGTAAGTGTACAACAAGTTCCGCAACATAATCTTTTATTTATCTTTGCACCCATGCGTAGTTGGATTTTGACGATCATATGGTGTTTGTTGGCAGAATTGGCTTTTGGTCAGAATATGCCCCTTACCCGAAACCAGGGTGAAAATATTGCCACGGACACCTCAGCTGATTCTATAGCTAAAACAGAAGAACCGGTCGAATCAATTATCCATGTTTGGACACTTGATAACCAGTTTGGTACAAAAAATGTAGTTGCGGTTGACTCCTCTACCCTAGGATTTAATAATTTTAATCCCATATTTCAAAGGAGCATTTCAAATAGTTACCTTGGTTATTTAGGTTCATCCTACACCTCGAATATTTATTTTGACCAAAGCAGTGAGAGTAATTTTTATTTCCTGCGGAATTTCGACGCTTATCGTCAAACACAAAATAAAGTGCGCTATTACAACAGCACCACTCCTTATGCCAGCTTAATGTATTTGCAGGGAGGACAAGGTTCAACCAAAACGGAACAGCTTTTCAAAGCTTTTTTCACCAGTAATATTGATAGCATTACTAATTTTGGTTTTCAGTTTAATGCCATCAGAGCACCCGGCCAATATTTGATGCAAGAAGCCCGGCATAAGTTTTTGAATTTTTTTGTCAGTCGAAATGGTACACGCCTGAATAGTTATTTCAACTTTATTAATGGTTCCGATGAGATTACCGAAAGTGGGGGGATTAGTGATAGCAGCTTAGATCAATTTACTTACTCACGTATCGTATATACCAATCTTTCAATTCCTTCCAGGGTTGATCCCACTGAATTAGGTGCTAAGCTTACAAACGAAATAAGTAATACAAGTAAATCATTTTCAATTTTTACCTCACATGAGTATTTGATGGGACAGATCCCTTTTTTACTGCCGAAGAAAATTGCTGATTCTACTTTTGTTGTTACAACAGTCATAGATTCAGTATCAGTCGACTCGATTGTGACAGTTAGCGCTGACGTTCAATTTACGCCAAAATACAGCATACAATATTCCGCTGAATTCGAAAACCATCAGCGTCGTCTCCTGGAAAGTACTGTCGACAATAATTTTTTTACCAATACCTACATCAATACAAAAAGTCATACCGATTCCGTTTTTTTCAGTCGTTTTTCGCATATTCTGCAAATTAAAGCCTTTGAAAATGATAATCGAAAATACACCTTTGGAACAAGGGCTTTTATCGAAAATGAAATTGTAACAGCACAGCACCCCTTGCCCGATGGCATGCGAAAGTATAATTATTCTAATGTGAATGTGGGAGGTGAGCTCTATCGAAGAAATAGTTCATTCTTAAATTGGAGTGCAATTGCTCAATTTACTTTGTTAGGTCGTAATATTGGTGATGCCATCGTGAAAGGAAAAGCATTAAAACCCCTTGTTTTTGGAGCTGATACCACCTCGCTACTAGTTGAAGCATGGTACCAGGATCAATCGGCCGATATTTTTCAGGAGCATTGGTACAGCAATCATTATAAATGGGAGAATCAATTTAAAAAACAGCACGAAGTTGTGCTTAAAGGTCAGTACAGTTATCCCCGATTTAGTGCAAATGCCGGAGTCAACTATGCCTTGTTGAGTAATTTTATTTATAACAACGAAGCAGCTCTGCCTGCTCAATACGAAAGCGCTTTTTCTATTCTTAGTGCCTGGGTTAATAAGGATATTACCGTGGGGCGTTTAGGATGGTCCAATAAAATAGTCTGGCAGGAATTATCGAACGATGCAGTGCTGCGGCTTCCTGTTTGGAATTTTTATTCAAGTATCTATTACTCGCATTATCTGTTTAAAGTAATGAAGATCCAAATGGGCGTTGAAGTTTATTTCAATTCTAAGTTTTTGGCCAATCAATACAATCCTGCCACAAGCAGTTTTTATTTGCAGGAAAAAGATACTCAGCTTCAAATGGATCCTTCAACGTATAAGTATTCTCGCTACGAGAATAACTTAATTGGGGGATATCCGCTGATCAATTTGTATGTTAACGCAAAACTGAAAAGAACAAGCGCTTTTGCCGAATTGTACCATGCCAACAGTATGTTTCCAATGGGTGATTTCTATAGTAGTCAGGGCTATCCACTCGATCAAATGGCTTTTCGATTTGGTTTCTTTTGGACTTTTTACGACTAACTGACATTTTATCTACGTTAAATTTGACCTTTTTATGCGCAAAAACATGCTGGTTGACATATTTTGGCATTCCTTTGCAACGTAAGTTATTAACAAAGACAACTTTTATAGCTGGTTTTTGTTTTATAGATAACTTAAAGTTCCTACTGTTAACGGAACTACATGTTGAACCAAATTTTATAATTTGAAAAGAATTTACATTTTCTTGCTAATTCTGTTTCTTGGAGTTTCTTCCTGTATCATTATTAATGGAGGAAAAAGCAGTCAACCAAAACAGAAGATAACAACCAAAGTAAAGAACAGCGAATTAAAGCGAATCCTGGCTAAAAAGGAATTGAATGTTGTTGTCGATTATAATTCCACCAATTATTTTGTTTATAAAGGAAGGCCTATGGGGTTTCAGTATGAATTACTGAAAGCATTTACCAAGGAAATGGGTTTGGACTTAAAACTTTATGTAAGCAATAATTTGCAGGAATCGTTCGAAGGGTTGAATACAGGGCAATACGATCTTATTGCTAAAAATCTCACAGTTACTAAGGAGCGAAATCTTTTAATTGATTTTTCAGAGCCATTGGCTTTAACTCGTCAGGTATTGGTGCAGCGTAAACCCGAAAATGCTGATCAGTTGTCTGAGAAGGAGCTTGAATCATTGATGGTTAAAGAGCAGCTCGATTTGGCCAATAAGACGGTATATGTTCAGAAAGGAACTGTTTTTGTTCAGCGTTTAAAAAATCTTTCCGATGAAATAGGTGAACCCATAACCATTGTTGAAGATACCATTTATGGTGTTGAACAACTCATTGCACTGGTGGCATCCGGAGAGATCGATTATACCATCTGTGACGAAAACGTTGGTTTAGTCAACCAAAAATATTATCCATGGATCGATGTTGCTACGCCTATTAGTTTCAATCAGAAGCTTTCGTGGGGTGTGCGAAAAGACTCACCTGAATGGATGGCCGTTTTGGATGATTGGATCGATCGATACAAGGAAACAAAGGACTATAAATACCTGTATTACAAATATTTTTCAGGTTACCGTTCCCAAATTGTTAAAAGCGATTTTCACTCCATTAATGGTGGGATGATTTCGGAATACGATAATTTGGTCCGTGAAATCTCCGCCAGTTTCAATTGGGATTGGAGGCTGGTAGCTTCTATTATTATGCAGGAATCCAACTTCGACCGCTATGCCGAAAGTTGGGTAGGGGCTACAGGCTTGATGCAATTAATGCCCGAAACAGCAAAACACTACAATGTTGAAGACTTGTCAGATCCACGTGATAATATTCGTGGTGGACTGGAATACCTAACCTGGCTAAATGATGTTTTTGAGCCAATCGTTAGCGATAAAGATGAACGTTTAAAGTTTGTTTTGGCCTCTTATAATGTAGGTATTGGACATGTTATGGATGCGCGAAAATTAGCCATGAAATATGGAAAAAATCCTTCTATATGGAAAGACAATGTGGATTACTTTATCTTGAAAAAATCTACCGCACAATATTATAAAGATCCTGTAGTAAAATGGGGATATTGCCGTGGCGAAGAACCTTACAATTACGTAATTAAGATTCTTGATCGCTATCAGCATTATTTAAATGTTCTTCCTGACCAGAATAATGTTGTTTTAGTAGCACTTCCAGTTCTGCAATCATCATGGAAGTAGCTCCCCATATAACATGATCCTCAATTAAGTAGCAGGGTACATTCATTTTTCCATTTCGTGTTTCAAGCATTTCTATTGCGTGGTTCTCTTCAGTGAACAGTGAATGCAGTGGAAGAACGATAAGTTTCTCAACCTCTTTGTGGTTAATTATAAAAGTGGGTTTTTCCTGAATGAAACCAATATATGGATGAATGTTGAAATTGCTGACCGAAACAAAAACATCTGATAATTTTCCAAGGAATTGAATTTGATGGGGGGGAATACCAATTTCTTCATCCGTTTCACGCAAGGCTGTTTCCCAAGGATCGGTTTCATATTTTTCGCATCGTCCGCCTGGAAAACTAATTTGCCCGGGATGGTTTTTCAGATTAGAATTCCGTTTGGTCAGGCAAAAATGAAGTAAGCCCTGTTCGTAAAATAACAAGATTAAAACGGCACTTTTTTTTACTTGCGAATAGTTTGTAGGGAGCGTTAAACTACGACCACCGGGTAGCATTTTCATGTGGGCTCGCTGTCCGGGCAAGGGTTCCTTTAATGATGAAATGATTTCCTGTATGGTGATTTTCGAAAACTGATCTGGCATGGAATTGAAATAATAAGGACTGTTTCAAATATAAGTAATGTTGGAATTGATTGTAGTGACTATTCAAAAGAAATTGCACTTACAGGTGAAATTTTGGAAATGAACATCGATGGAAGTACAATCATGGTAACAATTGACAGCAAGGTGCCTAAATTAAGTAATAGGATGTAGCCAAAGTTAAATACGATTGGCACTGTATCGATGTAATACGATACCGGATCAAGTTTTAGAAAACCCGTATAATATTGAAAGGCACAAAGTCCTATCCCGATCACATTTCCCCACAAAAGACCTCGAAGAGACAGAAAGGCTGAAAGGTAAAGAAATATTTTACGCACTCTTAAATTCGAATAACCTAAGGCTTTAAGTATTCCAATCATTTGTGATCGTTCAATAATGACAATCAGTAATCCGGAAATCATGTTGATACCGGCAACTGATACCATTAATACCAATAGAACCCATACGTTCATATCAAGTACCGACAACCAATCGAAAACTGTTGAATATTTTCGCACAATGCTGTAGACCTTCAGCATCGAATCTTCAGTAATGTAGTTAAGCGTAACCTCCCTTAAATTGGCATACACCTCATCCATGGCATCAAACTGATCGATGTAAATTTCATAACCACTGACTTCAGAACTGTGCCAGCCATTCAATTGCCTGATTTGCCTGAGGTCGCCAATTATAAACAGCTCATCGAATTCTTCCATGCTTGATCGATAGATCCCACTGATGTTGAATCGTCGGCTGCGAGGAGTGCTTTGACCTTCATTGTAGAAATAACAATACAATGGATCGCCCAGTTTTAATTGTAGCAGTTTAGCGATCTTTTCGGAAATAATGACCTCTTTCGAAGCAATTGAATCCACGAACAATGGTAGTTTACCTTCAACCAGATTTTCTTGAAAGAAGCTCCAATTATAGGCTGAATCAACTCCCTTGAGTACCATCCCATGTATTTCGGTATCGGTTTTAATGATCCCTGGTTTGGTGGCAAAAAGCTGAATGTGCGTGACATGTTCTGTGTTTTTATATTCTTCGATTAATGAGGAGTCCAGTTGGATTGGTTTTGTTTGATACGATAAATTGGAATCGTAATTGACCACCTGAAAATGGGCTCCAAAACCAATGACTTTTTCCCTGATTTGATGTTTAAATCCGAGTAGAACCGAAACGGAAATAATCATAATCATTAATCCCAGCGAGATGCTCGCCACAGCAATGGATACAATTTTGCTGGCAATTCCTTTTTTGCTCCCTTTTTGGGAAAAAACTTTTCGGGCGATGTATAATTCGGTATTCAAGCTATTTTATTTATGGTAAAAATAGGAAAAAGGTCGAAACAACCTTTCAACTCGGAGCTTAAATAAGAAAAGTAGAAAGGAATTAAAAATTTCTCAGCACTTTCAAGAGAAAAAACCTATTTTTCCGCTTCAAATGAATTGAGCAATCCATGTTATTTAATACATTTTCATATTGGGTTTTTCTATTAATTGTATTCATCCTCTATTGGTGGCTGAATAAACTATCCCGAATTAACTTACGCAATAGTTTGGTGCTGTTGTCCAGTTACTATTTTTATGGCTCTTGGGACGAACGATTTTTGTTGCTCATTATTGCCAGTTCTCTGGTCGATTACTTGTGTGGTAAGCACTTATTCAGGGCAAGCAAACAAAGTACCCGGAAATTGCTTTTAGGGCTCAGTCTGGTCTTTAATCTGGGCTTACTTGGTTTTTTTAAATACTTCAATTTTTTTATCGATTCATTTTCCGATTTTATACAACTCTTCGGATTAAGCGCCAATCCTTCTACTTTATCCATAATACTGCCGGTGGGGATCAGTTTTTATACCTTTCAGACCCTTAGTTATACCATCGATATTTACAGGAAAAAGTTAGAGCCAGTTTCTAATCCCCTTACTTTTTTTGCTTTTGTTGCATTCTTTCCGCAGTTGGTGGCCGGACCCATTGAAAGGGCATCTAATCTTTTACCACAATTGCAACGTAAGCAAATATTTGATTCCGATGATGTTGTGGCCGGTTTTCGGTTTATCCTTTGGGGATTATTTAAAAAAGTAGTCATTGCCGATCGTTTATCGTTTGTGGTGGAGCAAGTGTATAATCATCCTGCTGAATTTTCGGGCTTGAATTTATTTGTGACTACAATTTTATTTGGAATTCAAATTTACTGCGATTTTTCAGGCTATTCCGATATCGCCATTGGATCGGCACGCTTACTGGGTATCCGTTTGATGGATAACTTCAGAACACCTTATTTCTCCACCTCCTTTCGTGAATTTTGGCAACGATGGCACATTTCGCTTTCCACATGGTTTCGCGATTATATTTACATTCCATTGGGCGGCAACCGTGTTTCACAAGCACGTTTGATGTTTAATCTTTTTATAACTTTTTTAATATCGGGCTTTTGGCACGGTGCCAATTATACCTTTTTGATTTGGGGAGCATTGCACGGCCTTTTTCTGGTGTTCGAAAAAGTATTATCGAAAGCCAATTTTCGGCTTCCAAGCTGGGTAAAAGGAATTTTTGTGTTCACGATGGTTAACCTGTTTTGGATTTTTTTTCGTGCCCAAGATTTAAATGAAGCTTTTGTTATTGTGGCTAAAATATTTTCGTTCGCTGATGGAGCAAGTTCACTTTGGAACATCGTTTGGCTGAATGATTTTGAATTTGGGCTTTCGATGTTGCTTGGCTTATCTGTTTTTATCATTGGCGAAATAATCATCGGTTCAGCAGATGTTAATCAAGCATTTTTTAGCATGAGGCCATTGTTACGAAGAATGACCTATTACCTGATTCTAGTTATGATTTTTGTTTTTGGTGTGCTTCAAACAGCCCCTCAGTTTATTTATTTCCAATTCTGAAAATGAAGAATTTAATTAAACATATCGTATTTTTTTTACTTCCAATTTTTTTGATAGTTGGGTTGATTCTTCTGCTTCCACTCAATAAGGAATTTGCTTTTCATTTTATCAAAGGAAATTGCTACAATCATGGCGAATGGCTTTACGAACGGATCTTTGAAAATGAAACACCGGTTGATGTTGCTTTTATCGGTTCATCGAGAACCTTGCATGCAGTTAACGATAAAGTTTTGGAAGAACTTGTTTTACAAAAAACAGGGAACAAATTAAACGTAGCCAATCTTGGGTTTTGTCAACAGGGACGCAATTTCCAATATTCAGTGCTTAAAGATTTATTAAAACATAAACATCCAAGCCTGGTTGTGATTGAGATTACTGAAGATGAACAACGTTCAAGCCACCAGTCATTTCCCTACATTGCCGATATGATCGATGTACTTACTGCCCCGTTTTTGAATGCTTACTATCTGTCCGATTTAATGAAGGCCATAAATGTTCGTTGGGAACAATTAAAATTCACCTTGATTTTTAAAACGAAATTGAACTCAAATCAAAAATCAAATTATGGATATGGTTCAATGGATCGGGTAGCAACACCTGACGAAATACAGCAAAATAGGGCCTATTGGAACCGAAGGATTTTGCGTGATCATAGCAGCGATATTGGGCGTTATTTGGATCATTATCCATTCTACTTTGTGCAAAAATCCATTGAATTGCTGAAAAAAAATCAGGTTGAATTTTGTTTTCTGTTTGTTCCTACTTCAAACCCTGATATTAAAGAGTCAGTTTTTAATCGCTATTATGAAAACCTGGCAAGCTGTTATTCTATTTCGCCTTCCAACTACCAAAATGGTGATTTGTGGCTCGATGCATCACATTTTAACAATAAGGGAGCGCAGCTGGTGGCTGATGAATTGTTGGGTTTTTTGGAAGACGAATTGTGTTTAAGCCGCTAAAAATTACTCGATCTTGTTTGTGGGATGATAATTTCGATTTACAAACGGGACCATGATTACGCAAATAGCGCCCAAAAGAATGACCATTGAATTCATGCTGGTGTGTGCCAATAAAGCAAATAATTTTCCATTGGCGCTTTCAATACCGTAGAGTCCGAGTGTTTTTTCAGCCATAAAATGCCAGGCCCCGATACCTCCCTGAACAGGAGCTACCATTCCAAAGCTGGCCATAACAAATGTCGTTAATGCTGCAACTGGTCCCAGGTGACGGGTGAAATCGAGGCTGTAAAAAACCATCCAAAGCATCATGAAATACATGAGCCAGATAAAAATAGTGTGACCAATATATGCCTTGTAGCGTTTCATGGCCAACACTGATTTTATACCCTGAACAAAATCGTTGATTATGGATTCCAGTTTATTCACTCCCTGTTTCTTTTTACTTAATCGGAGGTAATACGTTAATCCAAGGATGCTTGCAATGAGAATGGCCCAAAGATAGGGCGATTGTATAAGGCCTCTTAAATTCGAAACTACCTGAGGGTTTTGCTGGCCAAAATCAACAACTTTATCCATTTCGAGGCCAAGTACCAAACAAAACATTAGAACGAGCATGATAACATCAACGATGCGCTCAGTAATTACCGTTCCAAATAATTTTGAAAAAGGAATTTTTTCATATTTCGACAACATGCCGCAACGCACAAATTCGCCCATGCGTGGCAGTAGCAAGTTCATGAAGTAAGCCACCATTACTGTAATAAAAGCATTGATTGTTTTGGGGTGATAGCCTAATGGTTCAAGCGCAATCTTCCATCGTAAGGTTCGGCTAATGTGACTCAACAAACCAAAAAAGAGAGATAAGGCAATCCATCGGTAATCGACATCGTGTTTTAGTGTATTCCAGATTTTCGTGAAATCCTGATCACGATAGACCAGCCAGAACAACAACCCACCAAGCGCAGTGAATGCGATATATTTCAAAATATTAAGAATCTTTTTACTCAAATCCACAGAGTTTATAATATGCTTTGTTATTTTTGCATCGCACAAAAATAAACAATTGTTTTATTCTGTTGCAGAATTATTTGTTAAACATAAATCAAGTATGAACGACCCGGAACCCCATGGTAGTTGTAAAGGCAAAGAAAAACCTTGGCCAACACTTTCTTACGGACTTAAATATTGCCGCTAAGATTGTTGGAAGCCTTTCGTCCGAAACACCAAATGTGTTGGAAATTGGACCGGGAATGGGCGTATTAACTCAATTTTTACTTCAAAACACCTCGATAAATTTACTGGCAATCGAAATCGATCGTGAATCGATCGCTTACCTTCAGCAGAACTTTACAGAACATTCAGGCAAATTTTTTTGTGGCGATTTTTTAAGGTATGACATCAACGAGATTTTTACCGACGAATCATTTGCCATCATTGGAAATTTCCCTTACAATATTTCATCTCAAATATTGTTTAAAGTCCTCGATCATAAAAATCGGATTCCTGAGGTTGTTGGGATGTTTCAGCGCGAAGTAGCGCTCCGTATTGCTGCCCCTCCTGGTTCGAAAACTTATGGGATCATGAGTGTTTTGCTTCAGGCTTATTATAAAATAGAATACCTCTTTACAGTAGATGAAAATGTGTTCAGTCCACCGCCTAAAGTGAAGTCTGCCGTTATTCGTTTAACTCGAAATGACGTAAGCGAATTGGGGTGCGATGAGAAATTGTTCAAACAATTGGTGAAGACCTGTTTTAACAACCGTAGAAAAATGATTCGAAATACCATTAAGCCTTTTTTGAAAGACGATGGTTTCTCTCATGATTTTTTAACTCAACGACCTGAACAGCTTTCTGTAGCCGATTTTGTTGAATTAACAAATGCCGTTGCGCATTTCCAAAATCAATGATTATGCAGTTCGAACTTACAAAAGACTATATTGAGCAATTAGAAGAATGGATTGATAAAGGAACTGTTGATCAGATCAAAGAATCCATTTTAGATTTGCACCCTGCCGATATTGCAGAGATTCTTGAAATGCTGTCGATGGATGATGCCATGTCGGTCTATCTGTTGTTGGAAGGTGACCTGGCTTCAGATGTTTTGTTGGAAATACCCGAGGATGATCGAAGAAGATTTTTAGCAAAAATGCCATCGGATGTTATTGCCCGTCAATACATCGAATTTATGGATACCGATGATGCAGCCGACGTTATTGGAGAATTGCCTGATAGCAAGCGGGAAGAAGTAATGAATTACATCGATGATGCCGAACATTTCGATGACATTCAAAGCTTGTTGAGTTATGACGAAGACACTGCAGGGGGTATCATGGCGGCTGAATTGGTCGCGGTGAAAGATAACTGGAGCGTGCAAACTTGTTTAAAGGAAATTGGACGTCAGGCTGAAGATATCGATGAAATCTATTACGTGTATGTGATTAGCGATAAGGAAGAATTGCGCGGTGTTTTGTCACTGAAAAAGCTGATTCAATATCCAACACAAACCTTGATTTCCAATATATACAACAAAGAGGTCATCTCAATTAATACTTCAGGGACAAGAGAAGAGGTGGCGCAAAAAATGTCCAAGTATGACCTTGTGGCCTTACCTGTAGTTGATGATTTTGGTCGTTTAAAAGGGCGCATCACCATTGATGACGTGGTGGATATTATTCGTGAAGAAGCTGAAAAAGATTACCAGATGGCATCCGGTCTTACAGGAGATGTCTCTTCAGGTCAACGTATATGGAACCTCACAAAAGCCCGATTGCCTTGGCTGTCGATTGGCTTTATTGGTGAAATTGTGGCATCACGTGTATTGGGATCACACCAGGATCAATTCATTTTTATACCGGGTATTGCCTTCTTCATGCCTCTGATTGTTGCTATGGGGGGAAATGTGGGCGTTCAATCCACTTCCATTGTTCTTCAGAAATTGGCTGGGAGATCCAAAGATATGGATTCCATACTGCTGAAATTATTGAAAGAAATATCAGTAGCTCTTATTATGGCCGTATTTTTTGCGATTCTTTTGTTCGTATACTTTTACTTTACAGGAAGCAATAAGGTATTAACTTATACAGTTAGTTCTGCCTTGTTCATTGTAATTATCTTTGCAGCCTTATTTGGAACGCTTTTTCCATTGATGTTGAACAAGATGAAAATAGATCCGGCCATGGCTACCGGACCGTTTATTACCACCACCAATGATATTTTGGGTTTGCTGATTTACATGTCTATGGGGCAATATTTTAATTCCATATTGTAATTGAGCTGAGTCATGTTTTGTTGCTATTAAATATTTTGAATTGAAATGTTTAGTAGCAATCTTTATTTAAATCAGTATTTTTGGAAAACAACTTTGATACTTCCAAAATCATTGGTATTTTGAAGGCAATTTTAAACGATCCTGCCTTTTTTGTATTTTAGGAAAATAATTTAAGTGTTCACGAAATAAATAGTATGTAAATGAGTGATTTGAAGAAAATTAAATCTGCATTAATTTCAGTTTATCATAAGGAAAGACTAGATGAGATTGTAGAGAAATTGAAACAAATTGACGTTAAAATTTATTCAACAGGGGGTACCAAAAGTTTTATTGAAAGTTTGGGTGCTGAAGTTACTGCTGTTGAAGAACTCACCACCTATCCTTCCATATTAGGTGGAAGAGTTAAAACCTTGCATCCAAAAGTATTTGGTGGAATTTTGGCACGCAGAGATCATCCCGGTGATATCGACCAATTGGATGAATACCAGATTCCGGAAATCGACCTGATTATTGTCGATCTGTACCCTTTTGAGGATACGGTTGCCGCAGGTGGATCTCATGCCGAAATAATTGAAAAGATTGATATTGGTGGAATTGCGCTGATAAGAGCAGCAGCAAAAAACTTTAACGATGTGATTATTGTTCCATCACAAGTTCAGTATGATGATTTGCTTCTACTCTTAGATGAAAAAGGGGGCGAATCTGATTTGAATGATCGTGAGGGATTTGCTCGAAAAGCATTTGCCACATCCTCACACTACGACAGTGCCATCTTTAATTATTTCAATCAGGGAAAGGATGATTTATTTCGTGTAAGTCATAATGATAGCAAAGTGTTGCGATATGGTGAGAACCCTCATCAACGCGGTATTTTCTTTGGAAAATTCGATGAGCTGTTCGAAAAGATCAACGGGAAAGAGATTTCATACAACAACCTGCTTGATATTGATGCTGCCGTAGCCTTAATTGATGAATTTGAGGAGACAACAGTAGCCATACTTAAACACAACAACGCTTGCGGTTGTGCATCACGTCCTGTCCTGGTTGATGCCTGGAAAGATGCTCTGTCAAGTGATCCCGTTTCAGCTTTCGGTGGAATAATAATTACGAATGCTAAAATCGATGCACTTACCGCCACTGAAATGAATAAATTATTTTTTGAAGTTGTGATTGCTCCGGGATTCAGCGATGAAGCGCTTGAGCTGTTAAGCTCAAAAAAGAATCGAATTATATTGGTCCGGAAAGAAGTTGCATTGCCAAAGGCGCAGTTTCGTAGTGTATTAAATGGTGTTTTGTATCAGGATCGTGATTTGAAGTTGGAAACAGCCGACGAATTGAAGCCGGTAACTTTCGTTATCCCGGATGCAGTGCAGGTGGAAGATTTAATCTTTGCCAATAAATTGGTGAAGCAATCAAAATCAAATACCATTGTTTTAGCAAAAAATAAACAATTGTTGGCCAGCGGTGTTGGAGAAACGTCCAGAGTTGATGCATTGAAACACGCCATTGATAAAGCAGAAAATTTTGGATTTGATTTGAAAGGTGCAGTGATGTCATCTGATGCTTTTTTCCCCTTTGCCGATTGTGTGGATATTGCACATGGAGTAGGAGTGGATTGCGTTATTCAACCGGGTGGATCTATTCGCGATCAGGATTCTATCGATTTTTGTAATGATCACAGCATGTCAATGGTATTTACCGGAACACGTCACTTTAAACACTAATATTTATTATGGGTCTATTTTCATTCTTAACGCAAGAAGTAGCAGTTGACCTTGGGACTGCAAACACTATAATCATCTACAACGATAAAATTGTTGTGGATGAGCCTTCTATTGTAACCATCGATTTGAAAACTGAAAAGATGGTGGCTATTGGAGAAAAAGCTCGCCAGATGCAAGGCAAAACGCATTCAAATCTAAAAACCATCAGGCCTTTACGCGATGGTGTTATTGCCGATTTTAATGCCGCAGAGCAGATGATTCGTGGAATGATTAAAATGATCAATACCGGAAATCGCTTGTTCCCGCCCTCACTTAAAATGGTTATTTGTATTCCCTCGGGTAGTACCGAAGTGGAACTTCGTGCGGTGCGCGATTCCGCAGAACATGCCGGTGCCCGCGAAGTATACCTGATTTATGAACCAATGGCTGCCGCTATTGGTATTGGAATTGATGTAGAAGCGCCCGAAGGGAATATGATTGTTGATATAGGTGGTGGTACCACCGAAATTGCTGTAATCTCTCTGGGGGGAATTGTTACCAATAAATCGATCAGAATTGCCGGTGATGACCTCACTGCAGATATAATGGAATACATGCGCCATCAGCATAACATTAAGGTTGGTGAACGTACTGCGGAAGAAATAAAATTGAATGTGGGTGCTGCTCTATCTGAGCTGGAAGATCCACCATCCGATTATGTAATTAAAGGTCCGAACCAAATGACTGCATTGCCGGTTGAGGTGCCTGTTTCGTATCAGGAAATTGCCCATTGCCTCGACAAATCAATTTCTAAAATCGAGACGGCTATTTTAAGCGCCCTGGAGCAAACTCCTCCTGAGCTTTATGCCGATATTGTTAATCGTGGTATTTATTTAGCCGGTGGTGGTGCTCTGCTGCGTGGACTCGATAAGCGTTTGACTGATAAAATAAATATTCAGTTCCACATTGCCGATGACCCCTTAAGAGCTGTTGCCCGTGGAACAGGAATTGCATTAAAAAATGTTGATAAATTTTCATTCCTGATCAGATAGGCTAATCAGGTAGATTTTGCCCGATGAGAAATTTACTGAACTTCTTTATTAAGTATCATGTGTTATTTCTGTTTTTGACTTTGGAGTTTATTTCTCTGACGTTCATCATCAGGTATAACAATTTCCATCAGGTGAAAATGTTGAATTCTTCCAATATTTTATCCGGAAAGTTCTATGAAAAATCACATGCTGTAGCTGAATATTTTTCCTTGCGTAAAACAAATACCGAACTGGCTGAGGAGAATACCTCCTTGCGTCAGCGCCTGCAGTCGGTTTTACTATCTGATGTTGATCGATCGGTGGAAATTGAAATTGGGGAGAATAAGGTTACCGCCATTTCTGCAAAGGTGATCAACAATTCGGTTAATAAACAATACAATTATATCACGCTGAATCGTGGTTCCAAAGATGGTATTCATCCCGATATGGGAATTCTTTGCAACGCAGGTGTTGTAGGGGTTATTATTAATGTTTCTGAGAATTATTCAACCGCACTATCGGTGTTGAACGGGCGCTGGTCCTTAAATGCTAAATTGGAATCATCCAATTATTTTGGACCATTACGTTGGGAAGGTACTAATCCATATGTTGCGGTTTTAGAGGAAATCCCCTATCACGTGAAAGTGGCCGAAAATGAAAAAGTGATTACCAGCGGTTATTCAGCAACTTTTCCTGAAGGCATTTTAATCGGACAAGTTATTAAAGTAGAACATAAAGAAGGCAATTCGTTTCAAAAAATATGGGTCCAACTTTCAACCGATTTTAAAAATCTATTGTATGTTGAAGTCATTGAGAATGTTACAAAGAAGGAGCAAAAAGAATTAGAAGCATTAAACAACGATGAGTAAAAAACCATATTGGTATATATTGTTATTTGTGGTAGTTGTTGTGATACAGGTACTTTTTATGAATAATATACAATTTAGCCGGTTCGTGAACCCCTATTTTTATATCCTATTCATATTGCTGCTTCCCATTAACTTTCCTCGTTATTTAATGTTAATACTCGGATTTTTACTTGGACTAACCATTGATCTTTTTTCAAATACTCCCGGTATTCATGCTTCGGCAACCGTTTTTATCGCCTTTGTCCGACCCTTTGTAATCAATGCCTCGAACCTTGACGATAAAGAACAAATTATGTGTCCAACAATTGAGAACATTGGTATGACTTGGTTTTTCAGATATGCTGGTGTACTTATTTTGATCCATCATTTTTTCCTGTTTTATATTGAAGTGTTCACCTTTCATGGTTTTTTTCAAACCTTTCTCCGAAGTTTTTTAAGTTCAATTTTTACATTTATTTTTATAGTCATTAGTCAATTCCTGTTTTTTAGAAAATAAATTAAGGTGGATAGCTATTCAAAACGCAAAAATATTATACTGCTGATTTTTCTATTGGTTGGAGTGGCCTTTATTCTTAAACTTTTTAGTCTTCAGGTCATCAATTCGACCTATAAAAGAACTGCCACAAAAAACGTTTTGCGGGAGGTCGTTGAATATCCTTCCAGAGGTTTGATTTATGACCGTAATGGGAAGTTGATGGTCTACAATCAGGCATCCTACGATTTGATGGCTACACCGCGTGAAATTGGTGTTTTTGATACCCTTGGCTTGTGTCAGATGTTGGAGGTTTCAGTTGGAAATTTGCGTGACGAACTTCGAAGAGCCAAAAAGTATTCAAGATATAAACCATCCATTGTTGTAAAACAAATTTCCCCTGAACGTTATGCTCTGCTTCAGGAAAAAATGTATAAATATCCCGGATTCTTTTTTATAACAAGAACCTTACGTACATACGGTTTTAGTAGTGCTGCTCACGTGTTGGGCTATGTTGGAGAAGTGAATCAGAATGCGCTGGATAAAGATCAATATTATCGTTCTGGCGACTATGTTGGTATAACCGGCATCGAAAAGGCCTATGAAAAGGAATTGCGCGGTGATAAAGGAGCTAAATTCTTTTTAGTTGATGTTCATAATCGTGTCAAAGGAACTTACGACAAAGGACGCCTGGATACCACCGCAGTAAAAGGAATTGACCTGATTAGTACAATCGATATTGTTTTGCAGCAATATGGTGAGTTACTTATGCAAAATAAAGCCGGAAGTATTGTGGCCATTGAACCTTCAACCGGCGAAATTTTAGCTTTAGTGAGTACTCCCGGTTATTTGCCTGAGGAATTGGTGGGTAGAAAACGAATGGAGAATTATCCCAAACTGGCAACGGATTCACTATTGCCATTGTATAACAGAGCCATTAGAGCTCAGTATCCACCCGGATCGACCTTTAAGATGCTTCATGCTTTGATTGCTTTGCAGGAAAATGTGATTAACCCGAGTACCCGCTTTACTTGTTCTTTTGGTTATCATGCCGGAAGTTTTACACAGAAGTGTCACCACAATCAGTCCTTTGATTTGACAGGATCAATTGCTGAATCGTGCAATGCTTATTATGCCTATACTTTTCGGCGCATTCTGGAGAACCCTGCACTTGGAGGCGTAAAAAACGGTTACGAAAAATGGCGTAATTATGCCAAAAGTTTTGGTTTTACCGCCAAGGTATGTCCTGAATTCGATGAAGAATTGAAAGGGTATATCCCTGAATCGGATTATTACCAAAAGAAAGTTTTTCCCTATTCAAAGTGGCGGGCCTTACCCTTGATCTCATTGGCAATTGGACAAGGCGAAATTCAAGCCACTCCAATGCAAATGGCGAACTATACTGCAGCTTTAGCCAATCACGGATTCTATTACAGTCCCCACGTTGTTAAAGAAATTGGTCATGGTGGAACCAGGGAAGAATGGCTGGAAAAACATTATACTTTGGTCGATACGGTTCAATTTGAAAAAATTATGGACGGTATGGAAAATGTAATGAGCCACACCTATCCTGGAACAGCAGCCAATGCTAGTGTGTCGGGTATTCGGATATGTGGGAAAACGGGTACTGCCGAAAATCCTCATGGACCTGATCATTCTACGTTTATAGCTTTTGCCCCGCGTAATCATCCAAAAATAGCCATTGCTGTATATGTTGAAAATGGACGATGGGGGAATTTGTATGCCGCACCAATCGCTACGCTCATGATTGAAAAATACCTGAATGGTGAAATTCAGGCCTCTAGTAAATGGTCCGAAACCAAAATGCTAACGACTAATCTGCTCTACCCAGATCAGCCCAATTATGTAAAGTATTATAAATAGTGAGACGAAATAGTATTATAGCAAATGTGGACCTGATGGTGGTCCTGCTTTACCTTTTTTTGGTTATGGCCGGATGGTTGAATATCTATTCGGCTGTTTATAACGAGGAACACAGTAGTATTCTCGATATGAGCCAGAGTTATGGAAAACAATTGATTTGGATAGGAAGTAGCCTGATCATTGCCTTATTAATTATGGTTATTGACAGCAAATTTTTTGTGACATTTAGTTATGTTATTTATGCATTTCTCATCCTGTTGCTGGTTGTTGTATTACTGGTTGGTGTAGAAAAAAATGGCGCCAAATCGTGGTTTGTTATCGGAAGTTTTCAGCTTCAACCGGCTGAGTTTGCAAAATATGGAGCTGCTCTTGCCATCTCTAAAATGTTAAGTACC
Source organism: Prolixibacteraceae bacterium (assembly GCA_041821245.1). Taxonomy (GTDB): domain Bacteria; phylum Bacteroidota; class Bacteroidia; order Bacteroidales; family Prolixibacteraceae; genus Roseimarinus. Next base: position 50,821 of record JBGUEP010000008.1, on the reverse strand, counting down.
TACAATTTTAGTTTTAAAAACCATAGAAATCAGCTGGTCATGGCTGGTTTGTTATTTGTGCCTGTGGTTTTAATAATTTTACAAAACGACACGGGATCAGCACTGGTTTATTTTGTTTTTCTTATCCCGTTTTTTAGGGAAGGGATGTCTGGATTAATTTTGTTCTTTGGAGTTTACTTTGCCTTTGTGTTCATTTTATCATTGGTTTTGTCGCCCTTGATTTTTATTATAACATTCATTATTCTGGCCTTTGTTGTGGCATTGGTATTTCATAAAAATTGGGCAGAATTGTTAAAAGGAGCCCTGGTTTTGCTGGCTGCAAGTATTCCTTTTGTGATTTATCAGTTGGTGATTGACAGTTCCTCGTTCAGTTTCCAATTTGTGTTGATAAGGGCTTCATTCGTTGCTGGTCTCATTTTATTGTTGAGTTCTGTAATAAAAAGAATTCCATATATCCCCTTAATTACTTCGGTGTTTCTGACTACTGTTCTCTTTTCGATTACGGTTGATTTTGCGTTTAACAATGTGTTGGAATCGCATCATCGCGACAGAATCAATAATCTGTTGGGAATTGAATCTGATCCTTTAGGTTTTGGTTATAATGTGAATCAATCAAAAATAGCGATTGGTTCGGGAGGTTTTTTTGGTAAAGGTTTTTTGGAAGGTACGCAAACAAAATACGACTTTGTGCCGGAACAAAGTACCGATTTCATTTTTTGCACAGTAGGTGAAGAGTGGGGATTTTTGGGTTCATCATTGGTGGTTGTTGCGTTTATGATATTAATGATCAGGTTGATTATTATGGCCGAGCGTCAACGATCGGTATACAGCCGTGTTTATGGGTACAGCGTGGCTGCTATTCTGTTCTTCCATTTTGCAATAAACATTGGAATGACAATTGGCCTGGCACCTGTAATTGGTATTCCTTTGCCATTTTTTAGTTATGGCGGTTCATCGCTGTGGTTTTTTACAATTTTATTGTTCACTTTCCTCAGGCTCGATACCAGCAGACTGGAGCAATTGCACTAAATTGAAATTCGTTTTTCGATAGCAAACTGGACCGCTTCATCAAGAAATAGAATGGAATGTTGTTGAAATTCGGCGTAATTTCCTCTGATTAATTTCATGGCTAAATCGCTGGCTTCAGGAAGTGAAGTATAATGTGCCATTATGCGTAAGGTCATTTTTAACCCACTCAATTGGGCATAGGATTGTAACCTGCGATGTTGAATCAGGAAGGGCAGAAAGTTTTGAACGCGTTTCGGCATCACATCGAAATTGCGGAGAAAAATGGCATACACCCACTTTGAATACCACGAGAGCTGTTCGGAGGAAAAATGTGACCAGTTGGCCGCCAAAAAATGATCTGCGAGCACATCTGCAACAACACCGCTGTAGCGCCCATACAGTGGTCGTAACAATTCACGAATTTTCATCCAATGTGAGTTGCTATCGGTAAATTCATCAATGAAACGGTGTAGTATTATTCCTTTTCTGATTTCAGGCGGATAGTTCTCATATTGCTTTCCTTTCACATAATCACCAATAAAATTACCGACTAACAATTGCTCATTAGTTCCAGATAAGAAGATGTGTCCCAGATAATTCAAAGTAATAAAGTCATTAGTTTATAGTCATTGGTCAATAAGTCACTAGGAAAAAGTTGAGATTGTTACTTAAGTTGAATCATTCAATCATTCAATCATTCAATCATTCAATCATTCAGTCCTTCAGTCCTTCAGTCCTTCAATCATTCAGTCCTTCGGTTCCCGAGCTTGTCGAGCTTGTCGAGGGATCCGTTCATTCAGTTCACTCAGTCCATTCAAAATGCTCAGCTCCTTATTTTGTTCCAAGATAATAATTTTGCTTTTGAAAGGGTCATGATCAATACTCCAATAATGGAAGCCAATCCTCCAATTAATTGGATATTGTTTGGGAAAGTACTAAAATACAAATAGGTTCCAATGACGACAAAAACTCCTTTTAAACCTTGAAATACAGATGACCGAGAGGCCTCAATGTATTTATACGAAGTGTAAATCAATAAAATTCCAAGGATGGGGCCCAGAATTACCCCAATGATAATATTTTTTAAGGCGGAAGCCGGGAGATAAAATGTTTCGCCCGAAAGGATAAAATAGCCGAATGCAAACACAAACATAAATAAGGTGCGATTGAGATTTATTAGTGTAGGTGAATGTTTTACCAATGCTTTTTTGGCAATAATGGACGAAAGGGCTGCCGTGAAGGTGTTGATCAGGACAATACCCGTTCCTGCAACAAAAAAGTTTTTAATTGAACTTCCTCCTTTGTAACCAACTGCAAAGGCTCCTACTATTGTGATGAGTACACCAAGTGATTCCATTCGGGTAAAGCGTTCTTTCAATAGAATAACACCAAGTAATACTAAAAATACCACAAACATATTTCCAAGAAATGAGGTAACAGATGGATCGGGTATGGTTTTTAGTGCAATGTAGAAGGTTGAGGTAGTAATAATTTCTATCAGGCCCAGGAGAAGAAAGACGCGAAATTCCTTCAATTTTAAGCCTTTCACTTTTTTTGCATCCCCTTTCAGAATAGAAATAAATACGTTGATTGAGAAGGCAATCAGGAACCAGAAAAAGAGAAACTTGGGAAGAGAAACTTCATTTAATGCCGCTTTGCTGAAAATGTAGACATTCGAAAAAAGAATGGTGGCAATAAAGGCAATTAATGATCCTTTTTTGCGATCCGACAAAGCATGGAATTGTATCATGGTTTAGTTTGATCCAGGCATTTTAACTTCAGTATCTTACCTGAGGTTTTCGGTTAGTAGTCGAATTTCAATAGCCGGGGATATGTTTTCGTAACAGATGTTATACACCGCATCGCAAATGGGCATGTTTACATTGTACACTTCGTTAATCTCTTTGATACATTTTACCGCATAGTAGCCTTCGGCTACCATATGCATTTCCAATTGGGCTGAGCGTACGGTATAACCTTTACCTATCATGGTGCCAAACATTCTATTCCGGCTGAATTGAGAGTAGGCTGTGACCAGCAGGTCGCCCAGATATGACGATCCTTTAATGTCGCGGGTGATGGGATGAACTTTATCAACAAAACGTTTGATTTCCTGAATAGCATTGGAAATGAGTACGGCCTGAAAATTATCGCCGTAGTGTAAGCCATGGCATATGCCTGATGCAATGGCCACCACATTTTTTAGAACCGAGGAATATTCTGTCCCGTAAATGTCGTCGGAAATGTGTGCCCTGATGTAAGCACACTCCAGTAGCATGGAAAAAGCGCGGGCCTTTTTTACATCGGGACAAGCCACTGTTAGATAGGAAAGGCGCTCCAATGCCACTTCTTCAGCATGACAAGGGCCTGCAATGATGCCAATTGAATCGAACGGAATTCCGTAGTAGGTGTTTAGGAACTTACCTACAATCAAGTTGTCTTTAGGTACAATACCTTTGATGGCAGAAATTACAAATTTGTTAGAGATATCAACCGTTAGCTGGGACAGACCATCCTTTAAAAATGCGGAAGGAATTACGAAAATCAGAATGTCAGACTGTTTTGCAATTTTATTGAGGTCGGTATAAAAATTTATTCTTTCGGTATCGAAAAATACGTCGTTAAGGTAATTGGGATTGTGACTGTATTTTTTGAAAAAATCAATATTGTCGGGATTTCTAAAGTACCAGTTTATTGATGGTGCATTATTCAACAGGATCTTTGCCAGTGCCGTAGCCCAACTTCCGCTTCCAATTATTGCAATTCTTGATTTGTTAAACATTTCGTATCGTGGAAATTTTGAATTGCAAAAGTACAAAAATCATTTTTATTCTATCTTCAATAGTGTTAATTCCTATTATTTGATGGAATTCAGCCAAACGGAAGGTGCCGGGCAAAATTATTTTTGGCATTTTCAGGACCTATTATTTTTGGATCACTTCATTTTTCTGGGGGATACTTTGGATCATATCAACATGGGGTGGACAATTTAATATTAAATCGAATACCTCACTATCCTTAGGCCGGATGGGCCCTTCCTTTCCCAATCGATGGAAAGGAAGCAAAGATCTCGTTAAAATGAAGCTATCCATCCCACCTCCTCAACGATTCCATCCTACGCACAACCCCTCCGCAACGCCCTCGTTTTCCTCGCTCTCACCGCCGGCCCGCCATTTTAACGGCCTACACACTTTTTCGCTTCGCGAAATTGGGCGAATACCTTTAACCTATTCTTCATTTAATAGTTAGATTTACGCAATGGCGAACTGGCCTTAAAATTTTTGCCAGTCGGGTCGTGATTTATTACGTGCGGTTGGGTGGTGTGAAAGAAAAGTTGTTTGAGAGAGCAGGATTGAATAATATTTTTTAGAAGAATTATCATCTGTGAGCGAGTTCCTTTTCGGGGAAAGGAATAAATTGCGGGTACCCGTCAGCAAAAACTTTAGAGCCTTGACTTTCTTTGCTTACTTTCTTGCGTTAAGGCAAGAAAGTAAGGCCGTCTGCAAGACAAATGATTCATTTTAATACAATGATTGTAGCTTTGCTAGATTGTTATTTAAGGAGACAAATGATCCCCAACTTTCTAAACTGATCCTTATTTTTTTTATAAAAGGCAGAAAAAAGGCTGCCATTTTGGGGCAGCCTCTCTATATATGAATCTATGTTCGATATTAGTGGATTAATTCAACGAATAAATCATCGCCACTTTTATTCACTTTTGCCAGGTTTGCTTTTGTTAAACCTTTAATGGCTTTGTCCCACTTCTTGTTACTCAGTTCCGATTTTTCTTTTAGGCTGTTTAATTCGAAGGGTGATTGTTCCTGCAATAGTTTGATTACTGCTTTTTCTTCTTCTGTAATTTCCACCGCTTTCTTTTCAGGTTTCATTTGAGGGAAGAACAGTACGTCCTGTATAGACGCCTGATTGGTCATTAACATCACCAAACGGTCAATGCCAATTCCCATTCCGGAAGTAGGAGGCATGCCATATTCCAGAGCTCTTACAAAATCCATATCAATGAACATGGCTTCGTCGTCACCTTTTTCAGAAAGTTTTAATTGTTCCTGAAAACGATCCAATTGATCAATGGGGTCGTTCAATTCAGAATAGGCATTGCACAGTTCTTTTCCATTCACCATTAACTCGAAACGTTCGGTCAGTTCGGGATTATCGCGGTGCTTTTTACACAATGGCGACATTTCTTTTGGGTAATCGGTAATGAAAGTAGGCTGAATGTAGCTGCCTTCGCATTTCTCTCCAAATATTTCATCGATGAGTTTTCCTTTTCCCATGCTTGGTTCCACATCAATTTCGAGCTTTTTACATACTTCACGCAGTTGTACTTCGTCCATCCCGTTGATGTCGAATCCGGTGTGTTCTTTGATGGAATCCAACATACTGATACGTTTGAACGGACGTTTGAAGTCGATTTCTTTATCGCCGACCTGAACGGTGGTTTTACCGTGAAGCGCCATGGCAACACGTTCAATCATTTCTTCGGTGTAGTTCATCATCCAGTTGTAGTCCTTATAGGCCACATAAATTTCCATTACGGTAAACTCCGGATTGTGCGTACGATCCATACCTTCGTTTCTGAAGTCTTTTGAGAATTCGTAAACGCCTTCGTATCCACCTACAATCAAACGTTTCAGATAGAGTTCGTTGGCAATTCGCATGTACAATTGCGTATTGAGTGCATTGTGATGGGTTATGAACGGGCGGGCAGTGGCTCCTCCGGGAATAGGTTGCAAAATGGGTGTTTCCACTTCCAAATAACCATTCTCGTTGAAGAGCTGGCGCATGGTATTCATTATGATGGTGCGTTTTTTAAAATGCTCCCGTGTTTGCGGATTCACAATCAAATCGACATAACGCTGACGATAACGCATTTCAGGATCTTTAAAGGCATCGAAGGTGTGGCCGTCTTTTTCTTTCACCACAGGCAAAGGCCGTATGGATTTACTTAAGACAGTAAGTTCTTTTACGTTTATGGAAATTTCACCCATTTGTGTTTTAAACACTTCGCCTTTAACGCCAATGATATCGCCTAAATCGAGCAGCTTTTTAAAAACATCGTTGTAAAGTGTTTTATCATCTCCCGGGCAAATTTCGTCGCGATTTACGTACAATTGAATACGACCGCTTTCATCCTGAAGTTCAGCAAACGAGGCCTTACCCATAATGCGCTGACCCATCATACGACCCGCAGTCACTACTTCAAAGGCCTTTTCATCGCTTTCGAATTGTTGGTGAATGGCTACTGTACTGTGGGTGATTTTATACTCTGCTGCGGGATAAGGATCGATGCCCAATTCACGTAGTTTGCTTAACGAATTTCTGCGGATAACTTCCTGTTCACTCAATTCTCGGATACTCATTTCAACACTATTTTGAAAAAATTTGTGCAAAGATAACAAAACTCAAATTCCCTGCCTATCAACAGGTCAGTCAATTCAGAAAAAACAAAAACCAAATTGCGCCGAAAGTGGTTTTTGCAAAATAAATGCTCTCATTATCTGCAAATCAAGTCATTTCGAATCATTCGATTGTTGTACTGTTCGATGATGGCTTTCATTTTGTTCAGCTCTTTTTGGTAATCCTCTTTGCCCCTGAGTTTGTTTTTCAGTTGCGGATCCTTTTTGTAGTTGTAATCGGCACTTACCTTTTGTCCGTCAAATTGGATCAGATAATCATTCATCATAAACTGATAACTATCACCCAGATAGTTGATCGCAAAGGTTTCCTTGTTGTTATTCAGCAGGTTATTCCCAAACGAAACGTAACATCCCGGATAATTCAGGTAATTTAAAACGGTTGGCATTATGTCTATCTGTTGTGCCAATCGCTCGTCCACTCCTTTTAAACTTCCGTCGGGGGTGTAAAAAATAAGTGGAATGGCAAAAGTGTTCATGTTGTTTCTGTAATCGTGGTGAATGGAATAAATGCTGTGATCGGCGGTGAGTACAAACAAGGTATTTTTAAACCAGGCTTCCTTTGAGGCCGTTTCAAAAAAACGTTTTAATGAATAATCGGTGTAAGACAAACATTTGTACAAGGGTAATTCTCCTTCGGGAAAAACTTCCTTATACCGTTCAGGTAGCTGATAGGGATGGTGTGATGATACTGAAAAAATGAGACTTACAAATGGTTTTTGCTCCAAAGTGAGTTGTTGGGCGTAAAATTGAAAAAATTCTTCATCCCAAATCCCCCAAATTCCATCGTAGAATCGATCGTCGTTAAATTCATTTTTACCCACGTACCGATCAAACCCAGCCAGGTTGGTGAAGGCTGAAAATCCCATTGAACCATTTGGGGCACCATGGTAAAAACTCGATTGGTATCCATAATCTTTCAGCAGGCTTGCCAGACTGTTCACTTTGTTGGAAGAATATTCCGAAATCACATAGGGTAAAACCAGGGCGGGCAAACTTGCTGCGATGGATGGCAGGGCATCAATCGATTTGTAACCGTTGGCAAATGCGTTGGGAAATACCAGACTTTGTCCGGCTAAAGAATCCAAAAATGGAGTATAACCATCATAGGGTTTTCCATCAAGGGAATCGTTAAAGCATCCGAAAAATTCACGACTAAAGCTTTCTAAGATAATGACAACCACATTTTTGTTGTTCATTTGGGCTGTGTCGTTGGCCATGACAACTGGATTAAAAAGCTGATTTAATTCATCTTCATTCGTAAAGAAGTCCATTTTGGTGTATGACTTTTTGCCAAAGGTCCGAAGAATGCTAAAAGGTGTATTGAGCACAATGGCAACCTCTTCAGGAGAACTCACATAATCGCCGGCATTACTCAGCGTAATGGGCCTTGTGCTGTGTTGGTAATTTCCTCGCATGCCCACTATTGCAATGGCACTGGAGAGCAAAAGGACAAAAATTCCTGCCGGATAATACTGCCATTTCTTTTTATAAATGGTTCGACGTGATTTCACGCGTTCAAACAAAACAATCAGAAGTAGAACCAATCCGATCCAAAGCAGGAAAAAATACCAATAATCAAGTACGAAACGAAAAAACAAACGTCCTAAATTTTCTTCGTTTTTAAGAATATCAGCCACATTGTACGTGGTACGCCTGAGAATGAACGGATAATATTTAAAATCGATGACATTAAGCGCAATGCCTATGGAATTGGGAACAATGAAAATCCATTTTAAAAACAGCTGATAGGCTCTGCTGTGATTCCATGGGGTGGGTAAAAGTGCAAAAACTAAATAAAGAATATTGATATAAAATAGGGCACTAATGTCGAATCTTAGGCCACCCAATAGTATTCTGCCAAATCCTTGTAAGGTCACGTTGGGAAACATTGCTGAATTGAAAGCAAAAAACAGTACCCGACAGAGTGAATAAATCACCAGGAGAATCAGAAAGTGATAAACGAATACTAAATATTCATTGATGGTATACTTTTTTAGTTCAAATCGTTTCATGTAATTATTTCTTGCCTTCAATAGTACTTTAAAAATTTCTTCAAAAATACGTGAAATGCGGTGAATTCTTAAAATTTTCACCCTGCCTTTATTTCCTGACAGATTCAATCGTATTCACTGATTTATTCTTCACCGAGTCTGATCTTCTGTATGAGGGGTGAATTGTTCACAAGAAGGCGTACCAGATAAAAGTTGGAACTCAAGGGGAGGTACAGGTCGTTAATTGTTTGATTTGAAATCGGGTAGCTGCCTGTTTTTTGCCCCATCAGATTAAGTATAACTACTTGTTTTGGAAGTTGCTGAGCTTGATCACATTCAATGATTAAGTGTTTTCCCCTGGTGTAGATTTTAACGGAATTTCTGTCCAAAAGGGCTATTCCGGTTTCAGTCAAATCAATTTCATTACTTTTTATAGATTCAAATCCATTCAAAATATTTTTGTTAATGCTTATCGATACCCCATTCAGATCATGAATGTTGTATCCGTTAAGCGCAAAATGAACAAGTGCTTCAGAGGCATTGATGTACTCAATTCGCTCAATGTTTAGATTTGACGGAAGGCCTGAAATCATAAAATCAGTGATTTTGAGAACAGGGCAATTAAAATAATCATCGACCAGAGTGATCTTAATTCGAACGTCATTGGCAAATTCAAATCCTTTTTGAGAAATAATGGCTATTGGATTTAGTTGGTTGCCGGTAATGTTATTGTCCATCCATTGGAGCCGCTCAAGCAACCAATTTTTGAGAAATAGCACTTCGTTTTCATAAGTTCCTCCAATGTAGTTATTGGGCCAAACATAGGAATCTAAAATGGGCCATTGTTTAAAGTTGCGCATTTGAGCTTCATGAATGTAACCGGTCATGGAATCGATTTTCGCGATTAGATTTTCGTCACTAAAATCAGATTCCCGAAGTTTTACCCAACGAGTAAATACTAAATTTTTATAGTAGGGGTCCTGTCGTAAACGTTGCCACCAGTATATGCGTCCGCCAATATCATTATACAACCAGGCGCTGGTGCTCAGTCCCTCGTTCCAGTAATCTACATTGGCATAGCCCAGATTGAAGTCCCATAAAGGTCCGGCAAAAATTTTGCCTCCCCGGCTATCGCGTTCTTTGTAAAAATAACTACTATATCGGTACTTGTCAACCTCTTTGGAGATTTCGTTCACCAGCATAAAATTGATGAATGAACCAACATCGATAAATTTATTGTATCCAAGATCCGGGTCCCTGTAATTTGCACCGCCCAGAGCTTTTTCGAATTTAGACAGGTAGTCGGTGATGTAATTTTTCTGTTCATCTTTCAGCTCTTTCGGTTCAGGAGAATAGTACTGATATTCCAACCCATTTGAGCCGGAATAGCGATAGTCCGATGTCCATCCACTATAGCCAATTTTGAAATCTTCATCACGTTTATCCACCCTGAGAATATATCCCCCGCTTAAAACGTCCCCAATGATATCCATCGGGCCCATCGATGCAATATCGACCCGGCCCTTGTCGATTTTTATTTTTTCCATGAGCACATAAAGCCCCTTATAGCTTCCATTTAAAACCAATTCGAAGTATTTGGTGCGTGAACAATATTCACCGCTCAGGTGGCCCATTTCAAAGGTGAGGGTATTTCTTAAGAGCGATTTATCTGAATAAGGGGCATAAAGAATCCAGTCATTTTCCTTGGGCATACCCAGTAGAGGAACATTGTTGTTGGCTCCTAAGCTGTCCTGTGTTTCAATGAGGTAAGATTTTTTTGGAAACATTTGTGATGATTCTCCCCGTATTTCAATGCTGATGCGTCCGTCGTAATTCCCAAAGGAGTCGCTTAAACGATTGATCTGTCCCGGCCCATTTTGAATGATGCCCATATGGGCAATTATCTTCGGATCGTCCTTTATGTTTTGATTGTTTGTATTGATTACAATTATGGGCAGATTACTTTGTGTGAAATTAAATGGTTCTACAAACCATGAGGGTGGTTCATTGTATAAAATGGTATCACTGTTAATTTGAGCATTTAAAAATATAAGGGAGCTTAAATCCGATGAATTAATTCCATTGTTAATAATTTGTACCGCCAAAATATTTTCGTCGTTGACCAATAATGCAGTGTCGATTGGATAATTTTCAGGCATTCCACCCTGGTACATTTCGGCTTCTCTATCGGTTGTTAAGGGACTGTTGTATGTTGGGGAAGCTTCGCTTAAATTGGATGAACGCGCAATTTCCACACCATTCAAATAAGCAACAAAGGCATCGTCATAATCGATATCGAGTACCAGGTTTTCAATTAAACTTTTTTGAGCAATGTAAAAGCGTTTTCTCAAATACAAGGAATTTACGGCATCTATAATTGTTTGGTCATCACCGTCGTTATATCCAATTCCACCAACTCCTAAAGACCAATCCTGATCGTCGAAGTTTAGGTTCATCCATCCATTTTCAGGTTCCGATGTAGCAGCAAAATAGTGCCATTCATTTTCTGCCAATACAATGGATTCCCAATGGATGTTTGAATAGGAATTTATTGAAATAAGAAACAGGAAAGACAGGATACATACATTCTTCATTATTGAAAATGGTTGTTTAAAGGTTTGGTTTTACGCTTCAGCATAAAAGTAGGAATTCATGGCTGTTTTTACCAGTTAAAGTAATTTCTTTCGGTTTTATTCCTGAACGAATGGGGAATTTGCCTGATTTTAATCAATATTGAAAGAATCACTTGTGAAGTGCAATTTTGTAATGTGGGGATCTCATGTGCGAAACCGTTCTTGCCGGGATTTTACTTTAGGTTTTATAATCAGCTTGTTGAAGAAATATTGTCAGAAAGTTGTGGCCCTTATTTAAAATTGTTTTTAGTTGAAGGGGCTTTTGCTATCTTTGAGCCTTCAATTCATTGTCTTTTTAAACTGAATAACATAATTTTAAGACGAGCAATGAAAATAGCCGAAATAGATTTCAATTACTGGTTTTATTTCAGCAGTATATAGAAAATATTTTTCGGTTCTAATCTGTGCAATACATTATTAAACATGAATGAAAAGGTCTGGAATTATAAACAGCCGGGTGACATAAATGATGTAAAGCACTTGTCGGCAAAGCTGAATGTCGATATGGCGATTGCAAACTTGTTGGTACAAAGGAATGTTCGAACTTTCGACGATGCCAAAGCTTTTTTTCGTCCCCGACTTGCAGATTTACACGATCCGTTCCTGATGAAGGACATGGATAAAGCGGTAGTCCGTTTACGTCAGGCTATTGAGCGACAAGAAAAAGTGCTGATTTATGGCGACTACGATGTAGACGGCACGACTTCTGTTTCCATGTTATATCTGTTTTTAAAGGATAAAATAGCACAACTTGATTATTATATTCCCGATCGTTATTCCGAAGGTTACGGTATTTCTCCAAAATCAATTGAATTTGCTGCTGACAATAATTATACGCTGGTTATTGTAATTGACTGTGGTATTAAGGCCGTCGAAAAGATTGCCTATGCTCGCACACGTCACCTCGACTACATCATCTGTGATCATCACAACCCCGGCGATCGTTTGCCCGATGCAGTAGCCGTGCTCGATCCTAAGCGACTCGATTGCGACTACCCTTTCAAAGAGCTTTCTGGTTGTGGTGTAGGCTTTAAATTTCTTTTGGCCTACTGTCAAAATTACGATGAACCAGTCCCCATGTTGTATGATCTTCTCGATTTAGTGGTGGTGAGTATTGCTTCGGATATTGTACCTGTTGTTGGCGAAAATAGAGTATTGGCCTATTATGGCTTAAAAAAATTGAACAGCGATCCGAGTATTGGTTTAAAAACCTTAATTCGAAACGCAAAGATTGAAGGTTCTGAAATCACAATTAATGATATTGTTTTTAAAATAGGACCTCGGTTGAATGCAGCGGGTAGAATAGAACATGGCAAAAAATCGGTTGAATTGTTAGTTTGTGAAAATGAACTGGATGCCAGTGCCATGGGAGAGGAAATCAATTCATTTAACGAAATCAGGAAAACCCTCGATCGGGACATTACTCAGGAGGCCTTGGATCTCATTACCAACGATGAGGATTTAAGGGCTAAACATTCAACCGTGCTTTATAAACGCGATTGGCACAAAGGAGTGATTGGTATTGTGGCATCCCGGCTCACCGATGTGTATTATCGTCCAACGGTTATTTTAACTGAATCGAATGGCTTAGCCACCGGTTCGGCGCGTTCGGTGCGTGATTTTGATTTATATGAAGCCATTGATTACTGCAGTGATTTGTTGGAATCGTATGGCGGACATATGTATGCCGCAGGGCTAACCATGAAAATTGAAAACGTATCGAAATTCGTTGAACGTTTCGAGCAATTTGTAGAGGATAACATTACAAAATCTCAAAAGCTACAAACCATAGAGGTCGATTCAAAACTTCAATTGAGTGATATTACTCCTAAATTGGTGCGGGTTCTTCGGCAATTCGAACCCTATGGTCCGCATAATATGTCGCCTGTTTTTATTACTGAGGACGTTTACGATGCAGGAACAAGTCGGGTGGTTGGTAAGAACATGGAACACCTTAAGCTCGATTTGGTGGAGCCCAATAGTTCATCGAATAGATTTTCAGCGATTGCCTTTTCGCAAGCCGAGAAGTATGCCGTTGTTGAAGCAGGATTGCCCTTTGATATTTGCTATTCCATAACCGAAAACGATTTCAGGGGAAGGAAAACCATTCAACTGCTCATCCGTGATTTGAAAAAATAAAGGCAATAATAGGGGGTTTACCTTTTGAAGAAGGCTTTTAATTCTTCAGGATGACTCACTACCGGGACACCTGTAGCCAATAATTTTTTTGCATTCTGGTGTCCGTTCGATAGTAAAATACATTGGCACCCCATGGCCTGTGCCACTTCAGCATCATGTGTTGTATCACCAATAAGGCAGCATGTTGAAGGATGAATGCCTAAATTGTTCAACATTTTTACTCCAATGTCCTTTTTCGATTGTGCAAAATGATTGTCTAATCCGGCAACAGCAGTAAACCAGTTTCGGATTCCAAAATAATTGAGGTTCTCTTCCAGACTTTGTTGTTCCGAAGCCGAAAGAATTAATTGAATAAAGCCCAATTCGGAAAAGTATTGCAATAGTTCAACTACGCCTTGATGCAGTTGGCATTGTTTAACTTTTGACTTGTAACTTTCGATGTATTGATGGGCCGGAATGTCAAAAGGTTCCTGTTCGAAATTAAAACCAATACGTTGGTAATATTCTTTCACCGGAAATCCAAAAACGTCGAGGTAAAAGGTTTTATCTATTTCGGGTAATTTGCGTTGATGTAGTAATTCATTTATGGTTTCAATGCAAATGTCTAGGTCATCGAGTAAGGTGCCGTTCCAGTCCCAAATAATGGTGTTTATTTTATTCATGAAGGAAAATGTTTCTCAAAATTGAGAACGGGATTGGCGTACATGTTTAAATAGGTTTGAGTTGCTTCTTCAGCATCAAAGGCTAATGAGGCTACTTCCTTGTTTATCATCGAAATGAAAGCCTGTTTATCTTCTGATGTATATTTTTGAGCGTAGCGGGCTGTTTTGTTTAGCAAGTCGTAGGCCACGTAATTGTTTGGCCATAATTTGTAGTTGAAATAAATCCTGCGATCGATGTAATCTGTAATGGCTTGAATGGCTTCATTGTTCTTTTTTCCAGTCATCAATTCTTCAATACGGAGGTTGAGGGGGTTTCCAAAAGCATAATGAATTCTACCTTTGGGCAGCATCACCCCGTTGGCCATACTTCGCATGTCATCCTGCTGTGATTTTTTGAAATCAGGATCGTGTTTTCTATTGAGTAACTCTTCCACCTTTGAAATGCCGCAGGGTTCAATCTCGTACGAAATGGCCATGGGCACAATGTTTATTTCTTTAAAACCTTCGATTAATGTTTTAGTATTGCTCATGTTCAGCATCTTCAGCAAAGCCATTTGGGTTTGATCATTCCCATCCTTGGTACGGCCTTCGCGCTGTGCAATCCATGCCGATTCTCCTTTTTCGGAAATGGCATATCGTATGTAGGCCGAAAGTTTTTTCGATTCGGCCAATTGTTCTCTTAGTCCTAAATTTCTTTTAACAATGAATGAACGATTTATACGAACCAGTTTTTCGATCCATTCGTAGGCGAGTAAATTGTCACCAATTGCAATTTCTGTTTTTCGAAAGCCATGCAGGTGCATGATTGCATTTAGAAAAGCAGAATCGAGAATGATATCGCGATGGTTCGAAATAAACAAATAACTTTCCTCAGGATGAAATTGATCCATGGTACTGTAGGATAGTCCTTTGGTACTTGATTTTTCAATTTTCTCCAAAAAAGGAATGATAAATTTTGATTGCAAATCCTCAATAGTATGAAAATTCTGAAGATTTTGAATGATCAATTCTTTCTCGCCGGGTTGAGGGTATAATTTTCCGATTAATCCTACAAACATTGGATCTTGCACCAATTGCAGTAATACGCCATGGATCTCATCATTGGTATAAGGGCGAATATCATCAAAGTGTTTCATTTTATCAAGGTATTAAATCTGTTGCAAAAATATAAAATTGCGCCAAAGGGCGAAATGCTTAAAAACGGTACTTCACTTGTACCTTAAAATCGGTTTTGTTCGGTACATCAGATGCACCACTGGCTGAGCCAACGATTATTGAATGATCGAAATAGATCAATTGCGACAGCTTGAGGTAGAAGCTCAAACTTTCTGTAAGTCGATAGTTGCAATTTACATAATATCGGAGTCCCTTGTTGTAAAAGGCCGGAATATAAAAATACTGAGGAACATCGTTCTCGTATGAATAAATTCTACTGTTGTAACTTGTTGTGTTGAACCAAGCCAAACGGGTGGTAGCCGAAAATTTTTCTATAGGATGAACTATTGCATCCATAAAAATTAACCAGCCGTTTTCGCTTGAATCGGCTTTGGTATATTGAACACATTCTGTTCTGAACCGGAATTGGAACTTTTCATGCGCTTGCCAATCCAGGTGTAATCGTGCCCTTTTCACTTGCTGGTTCAGATCTGGTTTTATCGGTACGTCAAGGCTTGATTTTATGCTGTTGTTTTCGGACTTTACACGCAGATATATGCTGAATTGAGTATTAGGCGTAAAATCTGCCTGCATCACCCAATCGTTACCATGCACCGGTCCATTTGTGGTGAACTTCATCCAAAAGGTATCGTAAATGTCGAGGTAGCTCGAAATCTTCAGGTGTTTGAATGGGAACAACATCAATCCTGAATAAATGCCTTTTTCGTTGCTGTTTCTACTCGATTCTGAAAAAGATGTACCATTTATCGATTGGAAGTTGGTGGCATAATTGCGGTACAACAGGCTAAAGGAAAGTTCGTTCGCAGGCTTTGCTTCCATGCCGGCCAATACCGCTTTCCCGCCGGATTGACTTATAGCTGCTTCTCCAAAAAAATTCACCCGATTCTGTACCCATAAAAAGTCGGTACTTAGGTTGTAGTTTTGGTCACCATTAAAATAAAATAGATTGTAACGTTGATCCGATAGTAAAAGGGGAACCGAATATTTTTGGTAGCTACCGTTTATTCCCAGCGACAAGTGCTTAATTCGGTAAATTAAATGAGCTCCGGCTACCTGTATGTTCAAGGCCTTTTCATCATGCCGTTCGCCTTCTGTTCTGTGGTAGCCCGATATTTGTATGGATGAAACTTCCGTGACATGGCCTAAGCTGTCTTCGTTCGATATATTGGCATCGGAATTCAGCCTTGAATAGTAGGTGATCAATTCGAATTGGCCCAGATCGAGATCGACTGCTGCACCTCGAAAAAAGCGATTTTCGTCGCTCGAACTATTGGCACGTAAACCTTGTCCTGTTTGTCTGATTTTAGTGGCGTTGATTGATTTTCGAATGCCGTAGCTGGACCATTGTATGAGTCCCTGCCCTGCCTTTACCTGATAGTCGCCAAGGTAAACTTGTTTCAGTATTTTTTTTCCGCTATAACCAAAATAGGCTGAATAGAAGTCGAAGCCGTAAATGTTAGTGTCACTGAAAAAATCTTCACCTGAATCATGATCGGCTGTTAGTCCGAATTTAAATTTTTCTCCTTTTTGTGCGCGATATTTTAATAGCATGGCAGGCTTGAATCCCTTATTCTCCTGAGTAGTACTGTTGTCGGACGGAAATATTTCTGCTTTTTCCAACTTTTGAACATACCTGAAATTCAGTTCTTGTTTCAGGTAATTAACGGATTCATTATCAGGGGGGAGGAAAACAATGAATGGATCCATATTGGCGAGTACTTCGGGCGTAAAGCCTTCTATGGTTTGTAATTCATAGATGGAATAGATCCCACCCATTTGAGTGCGGTATTTGATCAACTCTTCAATTTGGAATGAATTTAGAAAATAGAGTTTTTCAAAATCAGTTCTTGATGCCTGATTGATGTTTAAGGGGGATTCAATCAGGCTTTCTAAATCCTCCACAATAGGAGTGAGGTCAATTTCCTCAGAATAATCGTCGGCAAAGGTCTCGGCAATTCGTTCAATGAGTTCTTGTGTCGATCCCTTTTCGTCCTGGGCAATACATATTTGATTGAGCTGGATGATCCACAGTAAAATCAAAAAGGGCAAAGTTTTCATTCGAATGTATTCTTTTATTTCATGCCTGATTTAATCTAAAAGAAGGAGAAAATAAGTGAAACCGATGGAGTATAACCTAAAAATTGGTGATAACTAAAAGCTGCATCGACGGTGAAAAAATTGGATACATACCCAAAACCGGCAAATATGCGCGCCGGGCCGGTATTAAATCCTCCACGTAAAAATACATTTTCAGCAGCTTCCCATTGGGCTCCAAGTTGTAAGATCGGAAATTGGGCTTTGACGCTTTCTATTTCGTAAGCTAAGGTGAATTCTTTGGTAAAATTGGTGTGACCTCCAAGCGTAAAACGCCATGGTATGGTTTCGTTATAGGATAGTGTGGTCAGTTTTGGTGCATAGGGATTGGCCAAATGCGCACCCAGATAAGTGGAGCTGCTCACTTGATAAATGGCCCCCAATTCAAAACTAAAGGTAGATATTGAACGGTTAATTTCAGGAAGACGTGTGGAAAAATGGTTCAGTTGAAGGCCTGCCGATAATTTTTCACCAAGGTACCTTGAATAGGCAATGCCGGTATTGCTCTCTCTCCATTCCTGCGGGCCGAAAGAGTTGTATTGAACGGCAAAATTCCCTGAGCCCGTGTGGAAGGTTAATATTCCGGCTCGTACCGACATTTCTTTGACCAAAAATTTATTTTCGTAAAAGAACGATACTGAGGTTCGGTCCAAATTGGCTAGTCCCGCCTGGTTGTGATATACGGAGAAAACATCATATTGGCTGACAAACGCATTTCCCATCCCGGCGGCACGACTACCGGTTGGAAAAATATTACTTCTTCCCACAACAACGCAAGGGGTGACTATTAGTAACAAAAGAATGACATGGAATATGCGAAGATGACTGTTCATTTGGACACTTTTTTAAATAAAAAAAAGGTGTACGTTAACGTACACCTAATATCATGAGTAAAATACGACTTTTTTCGCAATCCACCTTAATTGGTTTTGAACTTAAATTTTACATCGGCCAATTCATTGTTGGCGCTTACAATTTTTTGTTTTAGGCTTTCTTTATAGGCGATCAGTTTTTCAGCAATTTTTTCATCACCTACGGCCAACATTTGGGCCGCAAGAATTCCCGCATTCATGGCTCCGTTAATTCCAACTGTTGCGACCGGGATTCCCGGAGGCATTTGCACAATGGCTAAAAGTGCATCCATTCCGTCGAGGCTGGCATTTATTGGTACTCCAATTACAGGGATAGTGGTCATTGATGCAATAACTCCACATAGATGAGCTGCCATTCCTGCCGCAGCAATTACTACTTTAATACCTCTACCTTTGGCTGCCTTTGCAAATTGCTCCACTTCGGCTGGAGTACGATGTGCTGATAAGGCATTCATTTCGAAAGGAATTTCAAATTCGTCTAAAATTTTGGCTGCTTTTTCCATTACGGGTAGGTCACTTGTACTTCCCATAATAATGCTCACAACTGGTTTCATATCTTAAATATTTGAATTGATTTGTGCTATTTTTTTCTTACGGAGGCCAAGTTACTTAATTTTTTCTTTTTCTAAATTGACCAGTCTTTTCGTTTAAATGTATTTTTCATGGATAAATATTTTCGGTTATTAAAATTTAATTGGTTATTTGCACTTTGCGATTCATCTTATAAAAAAGTGACATGAATAAAATAAAATTACACGACAAAGAATTTGAAATTTTCATACCACATGAAAAAATAATGGAGGCTGTAAGTCGAGTCGCCAAAGAAATTAGTAAGGATTTACAAAACGAAGATGTACTGTTTATTTGCGTTTTAAATGGCTCATTTATGTTCACTTCGGAACTGTTTAAATTGGTTGATTTAAATGAACCTGAAGTAACTTTTCTGAAGTTGTCATCATATGACGGAACTGATACTACCGGGCAAGTGAAACGTTTGATTGGTCTTAACGAGCCGGTTAAAGGCCGGACTCTGGTTATTATTGAGGATATCATCGATACTGGTATCACGATTGTTGAGGTCATGAACATTTTGAAAGAGCATAATCCTAAAAATGTAAAAATTGCTACTTTGTTACTGAAACCGAATAAATTCAAAAATAAAATGCCCATTGATTATGTGGGAATGGAAATTGGAAATGACTTTATTGTTGGATTTGGTTTAGATTACAACCAAAAAGGGCGTAATCTGAAGAGCATTTATAAAGTAATTGAATAATATATTAAGATATCTGATCAATTATCATGTTGAATCTAGTTTTATTCGGACCCCCCGGAGCAGGAAAAGGAACTCAGGCGGTCTTACTAAAGAAGAAATATAAATTAATCCACTTTTCAACGGGCGAGTTGTTGCGGAAAGAAATTGCTGCGAAAACTGAAATAGGTGTAGAGGCCAAAAAATTTATCGATAAAGGTGAATTGGTATCTGACGAATTGGTTATTGAAATGATTAAAACCAAATTGAATCAATGCAGCAATATTCGTGGATTTATATTTGACGGTTTTCCCCGAACGGTTAAACAAGCCATTGCATTGGATAATTTGTTGAATGAAAATGGAACGCCCGTTTCAGGTATGCTTGCCTTGTCAGTAGAAAAAGAAGAGCTGATTGGTCGTTTGCTGGAGCGCGGAAAAACGTCGGGCCGCAGCGATGACCGCAATGTGGAGATCATTGAAAATCGAATAAATATTTACAATGAAAAGACAGCACCTGTTATGGCGCATTATCAGAACCAGCAAAAATATTATGCAGTAAGTGGAATGGGGAGTATCGATGAAATTAATGATCGTTTGCAAAAGGTGATTGAAACCTTCTAAAATTACAAATACATAAGGATCGCGCGCGGTCCTTATTCTCTAATTTTTTTCGTTCACAAGCTAAAGGCAATCAGGAATAGTCCGAATAGTAGTATTGCTCCATCCATGTAGATTGGATAATACAGAGGGTGTTGCTTCAATGACTTCTGGTTGACAATTATCAAGGTGTATACCGCTGTTATGATGGCGGCAAATCCTTCGTGATTCCCCCGGTAAATTAGTAAATGCACAATTGAAATAAGCATCATGGCTACAATTAGATAATTGGTCATTCTTTGTGCAATTGTTTTATTGAATAAAACAGGAATTGTTTTCCAACCTGCAGCCCTGTCTTCGTCCACGTCCTTGATGTCGAATGGGATGGTGATGGCAAAAAAGAACACGGATCTTTGAGTGATTAACAGAGCTAGTGAAGCTGAACTTTCAGTTTTGTCCGAAAGCAGATAAGGTAAATAGAGCGTTGCTATGGTCCAGGTAAATGCAATTAATGCATTTTTTAATCCTGGAATTTGCCTGATGTCCAACTTTTGCCACCCCATTTTATAAAATGGGAAGGAGTACAGAAAGGTTACAATGGCCATAAGAAATAACCATTCCGTAATTTCAATAGGTGCATATATGATGCTGATCAATAAGGCAATGGTGCTCATCACTGCAAAAACAATGATGATAGAGCTATGTTGATTTCCCCATTCGTTTTTATCAGTAGATCCGATTTTTAATTTCACTTTCATTAGACGATGCCAGTTGTAATCAGCTACTGTTGCAAAAAAAAGCAGCAAAAGAAAGGGGAGTATTGAACCAATAGTGCCCAAACTAAGTCCACTGCCTAAGGCAAGCACAAGGGCAGCAAAGGCGATGAATAAATTAGTGTTGGCTATAAATCTGAGCATTCTTCAACTCTTTCCCGATTAAATGTTGTTGCGTTAGCAGGCTAAAATGTAGCCAACCTTGGGGATATTATTAATTTGAACGTTTTCGTCTTCTGAAAGATATTTGCGGAGTTTGGCGATAAACACATCAAGGCTTCGACCGTTAAAATAATCGTTATCGCCCCAAATGGAAAACAGAATGTTGTCGCGGGTGACTATTTCGTTTGGAGAAAGGCACAAATGGCGAAGCACTTCACTTTCTTTCCGGGTTAGGCGTTTCGCTTTGTTGTCAATGTTTAGCGATTGATTTTTATAGTCGAAGGTATATTGACCCACGATAAATTTGTCCTTCGAAACGGTCGTTGTAGGTTGAATGTTATAGCGGTTGAGGATGGCATTAATTCGGCAGAGCAATTCGTCTTCGTCGAAAGGTTTTGTGATGTAATCATCGACCCCTAAATTGAACCCTCTTATTTTATCCGTTTTCATTGAGCGGGCGGTAAGGAAGATGATTGGGATGGTTTTATTTTCAGCCCGGACTCTTTGAGCCAGGGAAAAACCATCAATTCCGGGCAGCATGACATCAAAGATGCAAAAATCGAACTGGCTGGTTTTGTATCCGTTGAGGCCCGATTCGCCATCGCGATATAGTTTAACGTCGAATCCATTGGATTCCAAATAATCGACCAGCAAAAATCCCAGGCTGGTATCGTCTTCCACCAAAAGAATTTTAGTTCGTTTCATGCTTTAAGGGTAAATGAATGATAAAAATAGTACCTTTTCCCAAAGCACTGGTGACATCAATGGTTCCTTTGTAGCCTTCAACCAGTTTTTTAACGTAGGTGAGTCCCAGTCCGAAGCCTTTAACATTATGAACATCACCGGTTGATACCCGATAATACTTTTCAAAAATGCGTGTAAGTTCTTTTTTCTCCATTCCAATTCCCTTATCGGCCAACTTTATTTGGAGCTCGTTAGCATGATTCTTCGTTGAAATGTGAAGTTGGGGGGCACCTTCGGAATATTTTATGGCATTGTCGATCAGATTGGTGAAAATCAATCTGAAATGGTCTGATGATGCTTTCAATACTGAATTGTGCGCATCGAATTGGCAGGTGATACTGCCTTTTAAACTTTCGACACGGGTAGTGAAATCATTACAAGTTTGTTGAATAACAGGATGAATATCCAGATCTTCAAGTTCGCAAATGTCATTGCCAATGCAAGTTACTTTTAAGATTTCCTCGACATTTTTTTCCATCTTCTGATTTTCGTTCAGAATAACATTTAAATATTCCGAAACTTTTGACTCCTTAAACGAACTTTCCTTTTTCTTAATGAGGTTAGCAGCAAAACGAATGTTCGAAAGTGGAGTCTGGAATTCATGCACCATATTGTTAATAAAGTCGGACGTGTGTTGTACCATTTCTCTTTCTTTCCTGAACATACGCGAAGTAAATAGGAAAGAAATCATGACAAAAATAACAGCAAAGAAGGCCAAAAGAAACTGTCCTCTGATTTGAGCCATTAAAAATTGATTCCGATCGGGGAATACTAACCTTAGTTTTATACCATCTTTTTCCAATAAACCATTTAAACTTTGCAGGTAACATTTTGCTCCAAAAAGTTTGGTGTTCGAAGCGGTATAGGTCGAATCGGTAATTTCAAAGGTATATTCCAAATCGATGTGGTGAATCTCCAGCTTTGATTTAATGATGCTGTCAATCTCGGCAATTTTTTGTTTGCGAACATTTAACTGACAAGGATTACCACACAGGTAGTCTTTCATTTCGTTGCATGTTGAAGCTGTATTTCCAATTTCCTTGCGAGCTTCAATCATTGCTTTGGTGACCATTCGGTTGAAATTTTCCTCCTCAAGCTTTGCTGCTTTGAAGATCCAACTGACCTGTATGCCCAATAATACAATAAGTGCAATAAAAGTTAGAAAGGCCAGAAATCCTTGTTTGCTGTTTTTCGACACGTAGCTACTTTATTTTATGAATGGTGTTCTCTTTATTTTTCACCTAAATTAATGTAAACATCACAAAATTAGTTAAAAAAGATACTTATTTGTCTGAATTAACTTCACATTAACAACTTATAACATGCAAATAACATTTTGACTTGTTATAGTTTTATATTTTTGAATCATTCTAAATAGTTAAATAACCATTAAATACATTAAGTTATGAAAAGACAAGTTATTCTTTCGTTAGTAGTAGTTTTTGCTTTAGCATTGTTTGCACCTGCAGTAGTTTCCGCAATGGACAATACCACCACTGTTGAGATGCAAGATAATAAAGATAAAAAAGTAGAAAAGAAAGTGGAGAAGAAAGCTGAAGCTACAACTGAGAAAAAAGCAGATTGCTCAGCAACAAAATCATCAAGTTGTTGTGGTGCTGCAGCAAAAGCTGACTGTGGTTCAAAAACAGAAACAAAATCAGATACTAAAAGTACAAAGGTAGAGAAGAAATAGGAAGATTATTTTTTTGAAAAGGAAGGAACTTTACCATTGCGGTAAGGTTCTTTTTATTTTCTGATCAAATGCAATAAGGCTGAAAACAATTCGGTGTCGGAGTTTAACAGGGCCTTTTGTACTGCCGTAATCCAACGTTTAATGTTGTCTGTTTGGTTTTCATCAATGTTTTTCATCAATGTTTTGATTTTACCAATCTCATAAATTTCGGCATTCGAGAGTTTTTCTACAATTTCGGATAAGATCAACTTTTCTTCACTTGAAAATTGCATTTGATCAATGGGAATTGAATCGGTCGTCGCTGAGAATATTTGTTTGACAGGCTCGTTTGAAATACGCTGTTTAGGTAAAGTACAACAAAAGGTGGCTCCCTTTCCCAGAATAGAGGTAAAGTCGATGCTGCCACGATGTGCTTCAATGGCCAATTTGCAGAATGTTAGCCCTAATCCGGTGGAGCCTGAACGGCCTGCCCGTTGAATGATAAATTGACCAAACTTTTCAAAAATTACATTCTTCTGGTCGGGAGGAATGCCTGGCCCCGAATCGGAAAAGCAAATGGAAATGCTGTTGAATTTCTCTTTAATGAAAATGGTAACATCCCCTTTATTGGGGGTGAACTTCAATGCATTGGACAACAAGTTTACAAATACGCGGTTGATGATTTCCGGATCTACCAATATGAGGTAGTTTTTACTTTGTTTAATGCTTAAATGAATGTCTTTTTCTTTGGTTAAAAAATTCATCTGGAAAGCAGCTTGTTGAATCAATTCTTGCACCGATACAGTTTCCAAATTTAATTTCATTGCTGAATTTTCGTAACGTTGAACATCAAGCAGATTGTGTACCAGGTTCAGCATTTGATTACCTGCAAAAACAACTCTTTCATCTTTCGAAAAATTCAAGATAATGTTGAGTGGATTTTTCAGATCATGAATGATCATTTCTGTCAGACTTTCCTTAAAAGCACTCAGTTCTTTCAATTGTTCGTTGTTCTTTTTTAGTGTGCTGGCCTGCTGTTCCAACTCCTCTTTTTGTATTCTTATTTGTTCGGTCCTGTCTTGTACGTTCTGCTCTAACAGTTTGTTGTGCTGATCGAGTTGTAAGGATAAATTTTCCATATTTACAAAGGCCATGGCTACATTTTTCGATAACACAATTGATAATGCATAGGCAATTATAAACATCCCGTAAGGCAATAAATATCCGGTGTTGATAAGGTTATTGTAAAATAGAATATCATTAATAATGATCAATGAAAAGGCTAGGAAACTCAAAATGAAAATTGTGGCGTTTTCACGTTTATGCAAGTAGGCCTTAATTAATGAATAAAAAATATATAAGGAGATCAGGGCAATAAAAGCTTGAAAGATAATTGGGGTATGGGTAAAAATGATGGGGGGAAAGAAAAGAACAAGGATACAAAATAGGACTGTGATGTAATTGACCCATTTGACTACGGTCAATGAAAATTCCTGCTTATAAAATTGATAAATAAACAGCATAAAAAAAGGTACGGTTAATTGGTACGATAGGTATTCCAATCTGATGGTGGTTAGCCAGTTCATGTCAGGAAGTATGTCCAGTGCTATTTTTTCCCCCGTGGTGCATAAGCGTATCAACATCACAAAACAAATGATGCTAAAATACAGGAAGGATTTGTCTTTTGGTCGAAAAAAGTAAAGCACAATATGATAGGTGCTTAAGATAAAAAGAACCCCAAACAGGACCAATTCAATTCCTACGAGTGCACTTTTATATTTGTTCACATCATTGGCTTTACCAAAAACCATTGGTGTATCGGGCCCTCCTTTTCGATGCTGGAAATTTGAAATCTGAATGACTACATCGGCTGTTTTGTTGGTCGTTTTAAAAAAAATGAGTTTTCGTCGCCATGACGCTTGCATGGACTCTTTTGTTTTTCCAACAATGCCGGTTTCTGTCAATAAATCGCCATTCACCCAAATTTTGTAGGCCGTTTCAAATTCTTTAATTTTAATGGCATATACATCATCTTCGGGTAATTGTATTTTAAAATGATAGCTTGCAAAACCATAACTATTTATTTCTTTCCCATCAATAAGGTGCTTGTTCCAAATTTCAGGGATGTAAATGTAATCGATGGGATGGGGAATGTTGTTGGTTTGAAAATCGGCAGGCGTTAGCAATTGGTTCCAATAGAATTCAACCTCTCCTCTTAATACCAGTAACTTGTGGTCTTCAAACGTGTTCCTCTTAAAATCGAAGACTCCTTTTTCGGCCACTACTTCAGCATTCAGCAAGGTTCTTGTGTTGAGTATAGCGATGTAGAAAACCGAAAGTGCAAATATGGCCAGTAACAAAGCCGCCGAAATAATATTTCCCTTTTTTTTATTCATGTACAGCAATCAGAAGATGGTGTTATCGAATACCAATTTAGTTAAAAACAATTAACTTATACAAATTGCTCCTGGTATTTTTAACTATCCTTAAAATGACCAATTCATCATCAGTCATTAAATTGTATCTTTGCGAAAATATTTAAATTCATTATGGCAGAGACCAATTTTGTCGACTACGTAAAAATCTACTTCAAGTCAGGGACCGGAGGTCCGGGATCGCATCACATGAGACGTGAAAAATTTGAAGCAAAAGGAGGCCCCGACGGCGGGGATGGTGGACGTGGCGGACACGTTATACTTAGAGGAAATGCACAAATGTGGACATTGCTCCACCTTAAATATCAAAAACACGTTTTTGCCGGACATGGTGAATCGGGAGGCCGGCAAAAAAGTTCAGGTGCCGATGGAGACGATATCATTCTGGAAGTTCCCTTAGGAACTGTAATCAAAGATGCTGAAACCGAAGAATTTGTTTTCGAAATTACCGAACATGGCGAAGAACATATCGTGATGCAAGGCGGTCGTGGTGGTTTGGGAAACTGGAATTTTAGAACGGCAACCAATCAAACCCCTCGTTATGCGCAACCTGGCGAAGAATTACAGGAAGGCTGGAGAATACTGGAGCTGAAAATTCTGGCTGATGTTGGACTGGTAGGTTTTCCAAGCGCTGGAAAATCAACCTTGCTTTCAGTGGTTTCTGCTGCCAAACCTAAAATTGCCGATTACCCGTTTACCACACTTGTTCCTAATTTGGGAATTGTTGGACACCGCGAAAGTCAATCCTTCGTTATGGCCGATATTCCCGGTATTATTGAAGGAGCACATGAAGGTCGTGGACTTGGCTTGCGCTTCCTGCGACACATTGAACGCAACTCCATGCTGCTGTTTATGGTGCCTGCCGATAGCAAAGACCATCTGAAAGAATACCACATATTGCTGAATGAGTTGGAGAAATTTAATCCTGAGCTGCTCGATAAGCAAAGGCTATTGGCCATATGTAAAGCCGATATGCTCGATGATGAACTGATGGCCGAAATTAGTGGTGAATTTAAGAATATTCCACACCTCTTTATTTCATCAATTACCGGCTTCAATATTCAAAAGCTCAAAGACCTCATTTGGAAAATGTTGAATGAATAGTTATGGCGCTATTCGAAGCTTTAAATAAGATCGATACTCAATGGCTATTAGCTGTTAATGGTGTTCATAACGAATACTTCGATGTCTTTTTTGCCTTTTTTACCAGTAAAGAAGTTTGGTTTCCATTCTATCTTGTGCTGTTGTCGGTTATTTTTATCAAATACAAACGTGCCGGTTTTTTTATGGCCCTGATGTTGATTTTAACCATTGTGCTGGCCGATCAGGGATCTGTTTTAATCAAAGATAGTGTTATGCGGCTTCGTCCTTCTCATGCTTTGGCGTTGGAAGGACGATTAAACCTGCCTGTTGGGCCTGGTGGTTTATATGGATTTGTTTCGTCTCATGCCACCAATGCCTTTGCTTTGGCAACCATGATCGGTTTGGTCTCAAAGTGTGGTCGTGTATGGATTGCATTTATACTATGGGCTTTATTAACCGGATATTCCAGAATTTACGTTGGTGTTCATTATCCGTTTGATGTGTTAGGGGGCGCTCTTCTGGGAGCTGGTATTGCATACGCGATGTATCGTTTAATGATTTTTATGGATCATAGGTATTTTGCAAAACGGCTGGCCTTTGCAGGAAGCTGCGAAAACCATCAAATTGCACCTGTTCTTATTACATTGGTCATGATTTCAGTCACTTTGGGAATCGCAGCCATGTTGGTACTTAAATACCAGCTTTAAATTGTTTCGTATGCCTGAATTAAAAGTTACTTATGAACAAATCATTTCTGAAGGGCGCATGAAAATTAAGCGGCTGAGTCGCACATTGTATACGCTCTCGTTCATGAGGTTGACCTTTTTTCTGCTCTGCTTTATTTTACCCTTTTGGATGTACCGTGTTAATGGGGCATTTGCTGTATTATCTGTTGCTTTTTCTTTATCCATGTTCCTTTTTTTGGTAAAAAAATATCAGCAGACCAGTATTTTACGAAAATTTGAACAGCTTAAAGTCGAACTTAATTTACAAGAAATTGAAGCACTTCAGCATCAGTTCTCCATGTTCGATTCCGGTACTGAATTTATCGATCCAAATCATATGAACTCATATGATCTTGACCTTTTTGGAAAAGGCTCTTTGTTTCAGTTCATCAATCGAACGGTTACGCCAAAAGGAAAACAAAATCTGGCACAAATGCTTCAATCTCCGATGTTAAAAGTTGAAGATTTGCAGAACAGGCAATACTTGATCAAAGAGTTGACACTTGCACTGACCTGGAGGCAGGATTTTTCCACCTGGGGAAAATTGTATGGTGAAGACAAAAACGAAAATGATCTATTTGGTAGTTGGAGTAAACAAGTGTTTGCACTGAAAAGTGAAGCCTGGTTGCCTGTACTCTTTTGGGTTTTACCGCTGATAAGTTTGATTTCTTTAGGAGTATGGATTTTTATTGGTTCATCTATCGCGTTTATTTTTAGTACCATTCTGCAAATGGTACTTTGGTACATTGAAAAATCGAACATTAAAAATTGTGACCTGCAGTTTGGGAAAAGGGCCAATGTTCTTCAAAAATATGAAGTGTTGTTTCGTGAAATGGAATCGTTTCCATGGGAATCAAGTGAAGGTAAACAACGCAGAAATGATTTGATTCAAAACGGAATACCATCGATGGAAGCACGGAAACTACGAAAAATTGTAACGTCCTTCGATAATAGAAATAACTTCCTGTTTGGGGTTCCACTTAATTTGGTATTCCTGTGGGACATCTTACATTCGTATCGTTTAATTAAATGGCATCGACGCAATCAAGGTAATTATCAACTTTGGATCAATGCCATTGCTTTTACCGACGCCTGCAATTCATTGGGCAATTATGCGTGTAATCATCCTGATGCCAATTATCCCGGCTTTTCACAAGGAGAATTTCAGCTCAGCGCGGTACAAATGGGGCATCCTTTAATTCATCGAAATAAACGTGTTTCGAACGATTTTGATTTGGGCGGAACTCAGCAGTTGCAAATTATTACAGGGGCAAACATGAGCGGTAAAAGCACCTTCCTGCGTACCATTGGAGTAAACATGGTACTGGGCATGTGTGGTGCACCTGTTTGTGCACGCAAAATGAATTTTAAACCGGTGGAGGTATTTTCAAATATGCGTACTACTGATTCGCTGTTTGACGATGAATCCTATTTTTTTGCTGAGCTAAAACGCTTGCAAGCCATATTGGAGGAAGTGGATAAAGGCCGCGACTTACTCATCATTCTGGATGAAATATTAAAAGGAACCAACTCAGTGGATAAATTGTATGGATCACAAAAGCTGGTTCATCGGCTAATTGCAAAGGGAACATCAGCCATTATAGCTACACACGACCTGAAACTTACCGAAATAGAACTGGAATTCCCTGATAAAGTAAAAAATCAATGTTTTGAAATTAGCATTGAAAATGATGAAATGCAATTTGATTATACGCTTCAATCTGGTGTAACCACCATTATGAACGCTTCGTTCCTAATGAAAAAAATGGGAATAATAGAGTAAGTTTTAATTTTCAACTTTAATTGCCCCTTCATCTTTCTTCGGAAATAGAATCGAAAGAACAATACTCAGTATCATTACAGCAGCAATGATATAAAGCGAATATTCGGGCATGTATCCCCAATCTTTTAGCTTATGTGCAAACAAGAGCTTAAATCCTACAAAGATGAGCAGAAAGGCGACTCCCGGCTTTAGAAACCTAAACTTAGTAACCAGATTGGCGCCAAGAAAGAACAGGGAGCGTAAGCCTAGAATGGCAAAAACATTGGAAAAGAAAACAATATAGGGATCGCGTGAAACAGCAAAAACTGCAGGAATGGAGTCGAATGCAAATACGACGTCCGAAAACTCAATCATAATTAACACCAAAAAAAGTGGTGTGAAAAAAAGTTTTTTATTCTCTCTAAACCAGAATCGATCCTTGGTATAATCAGGGTAGATGTTGATGAATCGTCCTAAGAATTTAACCAAAAATGAATCTTTCGGATTTTTTGCTTCCTTTTCCTTTACAAACAGAATTTTCAATCCTTGAAAGAGCAGGAATGCTCCAAACAGGTACAATACCCATTCAAATTTATGCAGTATGGCAACACCGGCAAAGATAAAAATGAAGCGAAGCACAATGGCGCCCAGTATTCCCCAAAACAATACAAATTTGTAATCTTTAAGCGGAACACTAAAACCCTGAAGTAGCATTAACATGACAAAAATATTATCGATCGACAAGGTCTTTTCGATAAAGTATCCCGAAATGTAATTGATAGCTTGCGACTTTTTATATTCGTCGAGCATTTCGGCAAAAGTTGTTCCATGAAATTCAAGGTAAGGATTGTAATGTTTTACAATTTCAGCCAGTTTCTCCGGCGTATCAATTCCATGAAAAAGATGACCAAAATGACGAAGAACAAAATAGAATGAAATTCCCATCGTGATCCAAATTCCTGACCAAATTAAAGCTTCTTTGGCTGAAATAACATGTACCTTTCTTCCTACCAATAAGAGGTCGAGCATTAATACAGCTGTAATAAAAATGATAAAACCGAGAAGTGTTAGGGTTTCGATACTCATAATTAATCAATGTTGGTTACCCCACCCGAAACAATAAACTTCATGGTTTGAGCTGGAGAGATTTCAATTTTAAAAATACGATCATTAGGGATCAGGTAAAGTTCACCTGAAAAGTTATAGGAATGGGGAAAATAAACCGAAGAATGATCAGGCTGCTCAATTTCATCCAAATTTTCTTTCGTAATGAATCCCATTTTCCACAAGTCATTCTCTGCATTAAAAAGCACTTTAACCGGCACATTGAATTTTTTTTCTTTGCCTACAAAGGCCGAAAGCAAGTCATTTAACGATGAGTACAATAAATTGAGTAGGGGTATTCGGGTTATGATGCGCTGGGTCATTTGCTTAAATGGTTTCACCAATGCAGTTTGACCGATTAAGCCCAACAGGGTGATGAAAATAAAAAGCAATAAAATCCCCAATCCGGGAACATTGAATCCTATTATTTTTTCCAAACTGACAGCCAAAAGGCCATCAATGGTGGAAAAAGTGTAAATCAAGGCATAAATGGTAATGCCCACAGGGGCAATCAGCAATAAGCCTTGTAAAAAATAACTAAATAGCTTCTTCATTCTTTAAAATTAACAATTTATAGTTAAACGAAACCGGGGCTGTAAAGTTGATTCTAATCCAATTATTCATTAAATAATTTCAAAGTTGATTCTTCTTCGTACAGCAAGCAATTCAGGTTTAATTTAATTATACCTTTTATCTAATACAAACTTTTCGGGATATTTGGCGCCGACACCCTGATAAAGTTTACCAATGGCCAGAAAGGTTTCGTTGATGTCAGAGATATCGTAAATTACTCCTTTGATCGACAGCTCTTTCTTCTTGTAATCCATGGCGCCAACCACAATGGGGACATTCGCTTTCTTCGCCATGTAGTAAAATCCTTTTTTCCAATGGTCTGTTCGGGCCATGTGTCCTTCCGGTGAAAGTACAATGTGCAAACTTTCGCTGTTGTCAAGGTAGGCAACCACCTCATCGACGTATTCCTTAGTTCTGGAAACTGGTATGGAACCATACAATTTAAAAAACAAGTTCAAGGGAAATCGAAAGAATTCTTTTTTCGATAAGAATTTGTAAGGGATATTCAATTGCATAAAAAATAGCTTGCCATAAAAGCCATCCCAGTAACTGGTGTGAGGTGCAAAAATGATGACGGATTTTTGTAAATCAGGAAAGGTTGTCACAACTTTCCATCCTG
The DNA here is from genome assembly GCA_041821245.1 of Prolixibacteraceae bacterium. Classification (GTDB taxonomy): domain Bacteria; phylum Bacteroidota; class Bacteroidia; order Bacteroidales; family Prolixibacteraceae; genus Roseimarinus. The sequence continues at coordinate 19,308 of JBGUEP010000008.1, read as the reverse complement.
ATAACTTTAACATGATATCTGCAAACCGTTTCATAATACACCCTTTTTTCGTGGGGCTAAATGTAGCATTAGATATTGAATATAAATGTGGTGGATTGCTTTGTTTTGAAAACGGTTCTCAGTTCTCAGTTCTCAGTTCTCAGTCTCCGGTCTTCCAAACGGTAATTCACTCCAAATCCTGCATTTCCAAGCACATTAATGGGGTCGAAAATACAATATGCTGAAAAACCGAGCTTTTTACCTCTGGGGAAATAGGCGTATTCAACATGGGGAACAACAGGGACAAAAAGGTATTCATATTTTTGATTGGCCGATACGTTTAATTCTTCAACGGGAAGATAACCTTCCAACACAAACCAGGAGTTACGGAAAAAAAATCCGGGGCCAAGTGCCACTATAAATTGATGTTCAGCTTGCTTCAGTACATCGTATCCGATACTAATACCGGTGCCCCATGATCCTTTAAATGCGCAATCGGCCTGAAATGTTTGTTCAATATCGATTGACCACCGTTCGTTGATTTGTTTCCTGTATTGCAATGCTCCCCCCACGTTTGGAACAAAGAGCGCTCTGCGGTCTAACTTCAAAGGCATCAGAGAGGCATTTTTGTCGCCCAATAAATGCATAGTCATGCCACAAAAATAAAGACCACATTGATCTTGTCCAAATGCTGGTTCCGACAGGGAGAGAAAGGATATCCATAAAAAAAGAACAAGAAATTTTATTTTCATGGGAAAAAATTGGAGTGAACTTACAATCGTTGCTTATACCGACAAATATAAGCAGGAATCTGTTGCAGCGCTGCGAATAATTGAATAAGGGAATAAAGTTGCCTATTTTTGCCGATAATTGGGATTGCAATAAACTACTCCTTCTCTTTTTTGTTATTGATGATAACATTTACCATTAACTATTTCAAATTTAAACAATGAATATTAAATTAACTATTATATCAGCATTGATCGTATTATCTTGGGTAAGTTGTATCCCCGACGAACCCCCCGAAGGTGACATTAACATTATTTACGCCGAGAACAATCTAATGCCCGAAAAATTGAAGGCCACTGACGAAGCCAGTGGAGTGCAGGCGGCATATATTTATCCAACATCCGTTTATCAACATGCCATTCTAGGCGACACACTGGAAGCTGAGGGCTTGAGGGTGTATTACGAAGGAAAATACTATGATTTTATTCTCGATACTACTCTGGTCTTTGAAGATATCCGTCCTAGGTTGGTGGATTTAAACAACGATGGAATGCCAGAGATCATTACTATACTCAGCAGCATTACAAAGGGAGCCAGTGTTACTATTCTTGAATTCGTCGATAATGTAATACAGGTATATGCTACTACTGGTTTTATTGGAACCCGGTATCGTTGGTTGAACATTGCAGCCATCGATGATTTGGACAACGACGGTGAAATCGAAATTGCCTTTGTGTCTACTCCGCACATTGGAGGGTATTTGCACATCGCTCATGTTGATGGTGCAGCCATTTATGCCAAAACACAACAACCTGGAGTAAGCAATCACAAAATTGGCTCCCGTAATTTATGCCTGTCCGCCATAACGGTAAAGGATGGAATAAAAACGCTCTATTTGCCTACCAATGAATACGACGCTATATTGGGTTTCCAATGGAAGGATCAAAAGTTAGTCCCAACAGACACCATCGCTTTTAATGTAGATCCATTGATCCCACTTTCAGAACAATATACATTTGAAGGTTTGCAGGAGGATAAAAATTGCATTAATGGCGAATAAAATCCACCGCGCTCTTTATGATGGATTTAATGAGGTCGATCTGAAGATCTGTATTCGGATTGACTCTTAATATTTTCATTCGCGAACGATCACCACTTTCTAATTCAGGGTAATTTAGTTGTTTCCCTTCAACAAAAAGAAGGTAAGGCTCATTGGTTTTTTTATCAGTCCATAGATAGCAGAAGGCTTTATTCTCAAAACGGAAACAGGGCATTGAATACCGCATTGATTCGGTAATCAAAGAATCATGTTCATGTAGAATACGACGTAAAGCAAGAAAACAACTTTGATTTGGTTCTTCCTGATTTAAATAGAAATTATCAACTTCGCGAGTCATTTCAATTGAGTTTATTGATGAACAAAATAAATCGGCTGTGGTTCATTGCAAGAGCCTATTCAAAAATTTAGGCACAATGTTAAAATGACATAAGAAATAAAATCGTCCGTGGAATAAATTTGGACCTAGGAATAATGATTTCTCGGACGAAACGCTTATGACAAAATGGATAAAATGCATATATTTAAATACATACATTAATCTGTCATAAGTAGTATCAGGTATCTGCGTCGGACCTATACCGCGTAAACCTCACGCGGTGTGCTGCCCGATTCCGATTCCATTTTAATGCAATTCATTTCCCTGCAGTAAGCGGAGTATATTTTTCCAATGCATCAGAAAGATCAGCAACGAACAAATCAGCAGATAATAAAAGGTCGATGAGAACCGGTGAAGAATCAATTCAACAAGTGGAAGCGTTAAGCCAAGACAAAGTGACCCCAGCGATACAAACTTAAAACGCCATTTAATTACGTAATAAACCAAAACAGCACTGAAAACGGAATAAGGTGCAAGCAATAGCGATGCTCCCAGAGTGGTATTCACTCCTTTTCCTCCCTTAAATTTCAAAAATATGCTGAAATTGTGACCTAAAATTGCGGCCAAAGCAAGCGCATAAAAAAAATAGCCGGGTGTTTCCATACCTTGAAATTTGGTAAAATAAAGGAAGAGGGCTACAGGTAAAAGCCCCTTAAACATATCCAACAACTGGGTGTACAAGGCAATTTTTTTCCCTGCAACGCGTCGCACATTGGTGGAACCAACATTACCACTTCCTGCTTCGAGAATGTTCTTCCCTGTTTTTGCTTTGGTTAAGATATAGCCAAATGGGATCGAACCCAACAGGTAGGTGAGCACCAAACAGCCGATTTCAAGGAAGCTCATCATTTCATTTCCTGCAAAATTCGTAAGGCTTCATCCACATGCTTTTCGGCCAAAAGCTGCGAATTGAATAGGTAAACTACTTTGCCCTCCTTGTTAATCACATAGGTGACCCTGCCCGGTATTAATCCTAAGAAATTGCTTGGAACACCGAATAACTTGCGAACTTTCTTTTCGGTATCGCTTAACAGGGTATAATTTAAACGGTGTTTTTGGGCGAAGTCGAAATGACTTTTGACTGATTGATCGCTAATTCCAATGATCATCGCATCGGCATCGGCAAAAACTTCAAACTGATCACGAAAAGAACAAGCCTCTTTGGTGCAACCCGGGCTGTCATCCTTGGGATAAAAATAAATCACCAGGTTCTTTTTACCTAGAACATCGTCGAGGTTGAAGGTCTGATTGTTTTGATCCTGTAAGGAAAAAGAGGGTACACTGCTTCCAATTTCTAATTTATTCATTTCGGTTGATTGATTTGATTTTGAGGTTTCGTGAAAATTTAAATAGGCAAAAAATAAGACCAAGTAGATGCCCAGGTACAAACGATAAAAGTTTCGAAGTTTTTTGAAGTGCGGATTTTCCGGGAAAAGGTTTCCAAATAATCCCTTAAGTTCTTTAATGAACAGAGGCTTAATATTGATTAACCAGCTGTCGGTTTGATACACCATTTTACGAAATTTGCTTCGGTAATACGTGAGAGGTAAACCCCAAATCACGAAAAGCAGGAACCAAATATTGTGTTTTAAAAAGTCAACCATCGTTTATTTTTTAGGAATCCATGGAATAAATGCACTGGTTTTCCGGACGTATTCCTGATATTCCGGTTTTTTGCTGTTTAATGTTTTTTCGAGCAATGCAACGCCCGATACTTTAATGATTAAAAGGGTCATCAGCACTGCACCCACAATGGGCCAGTAGCTGCCGGCAGCGATTGAGAAAAGGGCATAAGCCCACCAAACGGCTGAATCACCAAAATAGTTGGGATGTCGGGTGTATTTCCAAAGCCCACTATCCAATACCTTACCTTTGTTGTTGGGATTCTTTTTAAACCGGGCCAACTGAAAGTCGCCACCGGCTTCAAAAATAAAGCCGAGCGTCCAAATGCTAATGCCAAGGTAATCGATCCAGTTTAATGCCTCAGTATTGGTATTCCAATGCGCACCTAGAAGCGGCAATGAAACCAGCATCACCAGAATTCCCTGTAATAAAAAAACCTGAAAGAAACTGAACCACCAATAGCGTTTGGGCCCATAGTTTCGGCGGAATTCCTGATACCTGAAATCCTCTCCTTTGCCGATATTCCGTATGGCCAGGTAAATCGAGAGTCGCAATCCCCATAAGGTTACCAATACAAATAACAAGATTTTTCGGGGATAAAGATCACCTGAAAATAGAAAGTAAAATGAATTGACCACCACAAACCCCATTCCCCAAAACAAATCGACAATGCTCACATTGGTGATAATTACGCTCAGAATCCATAATAAGGTGATCAGAACGAGAATGATGAATGAGGCCTGTAAAATGAGTGTTAACATAGGTTTCGTTTTAATTGTTAAACAATACAGATATGGCAATGGCTCCATTGCCGGCATGCATGCCAATCACCGGTGAAATATCAACAACGGCAACCGGTTTCTCACCAACAATTTCAAGCATCTTCGCCTCTGCAGCCTGCGCACCTTCAGTATTATGTGCATGCATCACCATGTATTTCCAAACGGTTCTTTCCTTGCTTAGATTTATGATGTGCTGGTAAATTTTATTTAAACTGGACTTTTGGCTAAAAGTATTCCCAAAGAGCAACGATTTTCCGTTTTCATCCATGGAGATCACCGGGTTCAATCCCAGTATATTCGCTATAAATCCTTTAGGCTTTGATACTCTTCCGCCTTTAATCATGTAGGTTAAATCCTTAACACTCACGTATATTTTCGAGTTGGCTCGCCAGTTTTCCAGAGAGCCAACGATGGTGTCGAAGGAATCTCCGGCTTCGATGCCTTGGGCCGTTTTTAATACCAATAAACCCAGGGCACCCGATAGATTTCTGGAATCCAACACATATACCGGTTTGTTAAACTCCTTTTCGATACGTTGGCCTGCTTTTACACTGCTTGCATAAGTGCCGCTAAACTGACCCGAAAGATGAAGCGCAATAATGGCATCGTAGTGAGAAGCCAAATGGGAATACACATTGGTAAATGCACGTTCATTTATCTGTGATGTTTTCGGGAATTCGGGACTGGATTCCAACAAGTCGTAAAACTGATCGGGCTGAATGGTTACCTTGTCGAGGTAATGATTGTCGCCGAAGTTTAAATTCAAGGGGACTACATTGATTTGGTACTGATCGAAAAGCTCGGGTGATAAATCACAGGTTGAATCGGTCACCACAGCAATTTTCCATTTCCGTTGGGTCACCACCTGTTGCTGGCGAACCATATCGTCAACTTTCTGAAAAGTAATGGTCCCAAAATCTTTTAACTGATGAAATAAATCAGCCGGAGTATTGGTGTGGATATGAATGCGACAAATGCTTTCCGATCCGGCGATAACCACTGAATCACCGTTTTTCATTAATTGCTGTTGCAGTTCTGATTTGTTGATTTTTAGGTTTTTTAGGATGGCTTCGGTACAGTATCGGCAGGTAATCACTTCCTCGGTCATCTCTTCGGAATGAATGAGCGATACCTTTTCATTGGATGCAACCACCAGAGTACGAATATTTCGGTGCTTGATAAAACCGATAATTCCTTCAATAAAAAGTACAAATCCCTTGGCCCCTGCATCAACATAGTCGTGTTTTGCCAAAACTCCCAGTTTCGAGGTGGTTTCTTTTAGCGATCGTTCAAGCACTACAAACGAATCAATAATGACCTGTTCAAAATTGTGGATGGCCGATTTCCGGCTTGAAATGAAATCGGACCAGTCGTGAATAACCGTCAGAATGGTTCCTTCAACCGGACTGGCAATGGCTTCATAGATGTAGGGGATTGATTTCTTCACACTTTCGGCAAACTCCGATAAGGTGATCACTTCCTTGTTAAGAGTTTCACGACTAAGCCCGTAAAGAAATTGGGCAAAGATGACACCTGAGTTACCCCGTGCACCAATTAATGCGGCATCGGCAATGTTATTGATGGTAGTGTTGTACGATTTATGTGGTTTAATGTTATCAATGACCGAACGGACGGTCGAAGCGAGGTTGGTGCCGGTATCCTTATCGCTCACCGGGAAAACGTTAATGCTGTTAATTTCGGCCTGATTCAACAAAATTTGTTTGCCGCCCGCTAAGAAGGCATAATAAAGAAATTTGCCGTTGATATTTTGAAAAGCAGCGTTTTCCATTTGTTTCAAATATTTTAATCAAAAATTCCTTTTTATAAAAGAAAATAATAACGAAGCAAGTACAATAAGGTTCAGAGTTTTAGGTCTCGTTCATCAAAAAATAATTCATATTTAAATTGCAGGATCCATATTTCGTCGCTCATTTTATTTCTAAGATACATAATATATTTGTAATGCTTGAGCTTGCAGAAATACTGTTTGTTATGAATGATCCTGATGAGCAAATAACTTTCTCGCAGTGCTTCGTAATCAGGGTGCAAGGCGTTCATTTGAAAAGCATGAAGTGAAGGGGCGAATCTCGAAACTTTATCTGCTTCAATCTGTTATTCAAATTATCTACCACCTGCATGCGCTTTTAACGGATGTGAAAAGATGAATTATCTGTTTTAACAATAATCATTATGAAACGAACACTGCGCTTCTTGTCCTTTATTCTGTTATACACTGGTATATCAATACAAGTCACCTTTTCGCAGGACAGACCAAATGCATCGCTTTCAGGGCAATCTTCCACAAAGAAAGACGAAAGAGCAGCTAAGCATTGGGCCAATGTTCGAATCAATTCAACCATTATTGATCAAAGCGGACAGGTGTTCGAAGGCCAATTGCTTTACATTTCCGATACCATACTTTATCAGTTCATCAGTCGTGAACCATATCGACCTGAACTGCTGGAATCTTCGACCTTGATATTTAAGGTGAACGATGTGCAGCAAATTCAGCTTTACCGCAAAGGACGGGTCGGGAATAGTTTGATAAAGAGCCTTGTTCTGGGCAGTATTGGTACGCTGGGCATGACATTTCTCACCGAGGAAAGTGCATGGGGAAGGGGTTTTAATTTTCTGGGATCTGCCATTTGGGTCATGCCGGCTTCTCTTTTAACAGGAACAATTGTGGGCTCAGGAAAGAAAATTGATGTTGTATTGGATCGGCAGCATGGGGATAGTTCATTTGAAGTCCTGTTGCCAATGCTCAATAAATACGCTTTGTTTCCTGAAAACCTACCTGCTGAATTCATGGAGAAGAAAGTGGTACTATACCAGAATGAAGCCATTCCATCCAAAGCAATTCAAACATTCCCAAAGATTACCCGCGAAGAATTACCATTGGGGAAAGGTTTAAATCAACAGGCCTCCACAATATTTAAAAGTCCGGCCTACATTTCAAAATATCATTTTACCATCGGGCCGGGAAGTTCTGTTCAGTTGATGGACCGCATCTATCAACAATCAATGTTGGAACAAAGCTACAGTCCCATCGTGCTGAACGAACCGTTCCTAATGAACAATACCTGGCTGAGTTTTGGTTTGTCGTATCGGGTGGCAGAACATCTACGTTTATCCATGCAATTCAAACCACGGTATTTTTATGGGAATAGTTTTTATCGTAAACATTTAGAAAACGATTTTTACGTCGTTTCTTCCCGGTCAATCCTTGGAAGTACAATGGCTTTAAACGGCGAATACATTTTTAAGCCGGTGCACAGATTGCTGTCTTCTCGGTTCGAAGCGCTGATTACCGGCGGGATAATATCCAATGCCCTGAGCATTGATCAATACCTGTCATTTGACAAAATAACCGGTACAGGTTCGGGTACCTATGATTCTTTCAATACGAATACTAAAAAAGCCTTATGGGGAATCAATGGTGGAATAGAATTCGATTATTATTTCACCCGAAACTTTTCAATTTATGTAAAATCCATGGTGAACTATTATCCAACATTTCAACTTCCATCCATAACGCTTAGTAGTGAATATTTGAATCGAACACAAACCTTACAGCCCATCGATGTGAACGGTTCCATCATCGATTTTTCATTTGGTCTGTACATTCATTACTAACTATCAGAATCTCTCTTACTGCCTCTTCATAGGCCATTATATTCTTCGCTTTTTTTAGTTTTTTATATCCTTTGGGAGAATTCGGAAACGAGGTGGTAAAATATTCCCAGAAACTGACCATCTTCATCAGTAAATGGCTGGAACCCGAATAAGCTTGTTGATAATTGTCAAACAGTGTGTCATGAAACTTTCGGAACAGTTCAATTCTGTTGACAGGGTAGGTCAGTTGCTTACTTTTAATCATGGAGGGCAGAAAGGGATCGGCAATCAGGCCGCGTCCAATCATCCAATGGCTAATGGTTGGAAAGCGTACGGCCATTTCCTGAAAGCTTTCCACTGAAGTTATGTCGCCGTTGTAACATACGGTATGTTGCGTCATTTGGAGACATTGTGCAAAGGCCTCCAAATTCACCTCGCCCTTGTACAGTTGTTTCCCAATTCGCGGATGGATGGCAATGTTTTGTAAAGGAAAGTGGTTGAGAACCGGGAGCACCTTAAAAATTTCGGTAGGGTCATCGTAACCCAGTCGCATTTTCACCGACACCTTAATGTTTGATTCGCCATGAACTTTCGTCAATACCTGGGCAATCTTTTCAGGCTGATTCAACAGGCCCGAACCCATGCCGCGTTTGGTAACCATGGGATACGGACAACCTAAGTTCCAGTTCAACTCATGATATCCCAACTCCTGAACACGTTTGGCAACCAACAGAAAATCATCGGCATCGTTGGTCATAATTTGAGGAATCAGGACCAGGTTGGGGTTATTTTTAGGCAAAATATCGCGCAAGGTGGAAGATTTCATCTCTTTCTGTCCATCGAGGCGTATGTAGGGGGCATAAAAAGTATCAATCCCTCCAAAGAAAGTATGGAAGGCATTGCGAAACCGAAAGTCGGTAAAACCTTGTAAAGGTGATGATAGAAGTGTAAGGTTCATGTATGGCCGGGTTCAATTTAGGTGCAAGAGTTTACATTTTATTCGGTCAAGTGCTTTATTTCAGAAAATGAAGATAAGAAAAAATGAGTAAGTTAACTGAGCACCCAGTTCAGGGCTGCATTCATTGTACTGAAAGGTTTGGAAATATATCCATCGTCAATGGATTCCACCAGAACAGGTATAACTACATCTTTGGGATCATTGGTCAAAATGGCAATTTTTTTATTGCCGAATACTTCAAGATGATTCCTGTAGAAATCGGCGATGGCAGTATGTTCGTCAATTTCGATTTTGAAATTGGCTTCTCTGTAATCTAAAATGAAGCCTCTCGTATCCTTTGGGATTAATTTATTATCAAAAGCATATTTCCATGAAGATGCTATATCGTCAATTCCGATAGCACCATAATAATATTTGTATAAAACATTGAGGACGGCATCGTACCGATATTTAAATTTTTCGTCCATTGATTTTGCTTAATCTGTTCTGTCTTTTAAAGATACAAAGATGTGTATAAGAATCGATAGTTTTGATGCTAAAAATCAACTTGTTTTTTTTCTGAATTTTTCTTGATGAATCATTTCCTGATGATGTTCTTTCTTCAATGATTTAAACGATGACTGCATCGGAATCATTCGGAATATAACCCCCAACGATAAGCAGTGTATGACAAAAGGGGAAGTTTAGTAAATAAGCTTTGTGGTTCTGTTTTATATTCTATCCAGGTGTACTTATTGACACAGAAAACAGCTATGTTTTCAATTAATCTTAGCTAATATGAATGTTAAATTTCATTATTTGCGTTTTTGTTTCATCATTATACTCGTGTTTTCAAACGCATTTATGACTTCCGGAATGGAGACAACAATTTTGTGGTACGTATGATGGTTACGAAGTCAGGTATCTGGAAATGGGAGAGTGCAATGTACCCGTCAGGCGCTTACAATGTGTTATTTATTGGAATACATCTTGATTGGATCCCCAAAGACTACAGTCTCACAGTCGATGAATTTAACGTGACCTGTCATTTAAACAAATTTGATGCAACTCGATACTTTAACCATTGAATAGTACCCTTGAAATATTTCAGTTACGAAAGTTCAGTATTTTCTAATTGTTTAGTATAATTTCTTCTATCCCAGTTGCATTGCAGTGCATGCCATCATAAAAGGAGCTTTCATTCATACCAAGTGTATTTGGGTTAAATGATCCATGAAATTTGATACCATTTGCCTTTGCAAAATCTTTTATCATTTCTTCCGTTGCAATTATCATCGGGTAATCCTTTTCAATTGTTTTGTAAACAAATGGGGCATAAGGAACTAATATAAACTCAATTTCAATATTATTTTTATTCATGTCGGCAATAAGTTGATTAAATTCTTTCCAAAGCCGATCGGAAATGGCAGTAAAAAATTCGACCGAATAAATACCTCCTTCCACATAAGAATTAATCCTATTTTCAATTTCAATCGAAGAAAAATTTCTATGTCTCTCACTATAAACTAAGGAGCCATCAGTTAGTTTTGTGAATGAAACATTGTATTTTTCTTTAGTGGGAAGAGGCATTGAATTTCCTTTCAGCGTTTTTTTAAATTTAGAAAATGAACTTTGGAAATAGGAGATAGATAAAAGTTGTTTGTATTTGGAATAACTAAAATGTTTTTGATTTTTTAAACCCAGAAACTTATAATAATAGGCAGCATATGTTTGCCAGGAATTTTGGCCATTGTTTTCATTAAAAAGCCAGGGATCAATACCAATAACAATTTTTTGAGGCAATTTGTTATGGTTTTTGTACAGCTGATAAATGCTGATAATATCTTCGAGACTTGCTCCTGCAACGGAATTATTGAATAAAGTATAACCAGGGAAAAAGCTAGTGTTTATTAGCATTGTTCTACTTGAGCCAATTACGACCAAATTAGGTTTAATGCATTCATTCGAAATGATTTCTTGTTGGAATAAGCGCTCGTTATAATTATTGAAATTCGTAACATTATTACCACTCGCTATTATGGTTGCCATTTGTTTTTCATAACGATTATTAAAAAGACTGGCTTCATCACCATAATAATTCACAAGCAAAAGCAAAATCAGAATAGGCAAAGAGAGTATAGTGGTTTTAAATATAAATTTTCTCATTCTTAAAATTGAAAGTATATAAATTGATTTTCACTGAAATTACCAAAATAAAGAATCAGAATAACAAAGGCATAAAACATGACATACCTAAAGGGGCGTTTCCATTTTAATCCAAAATTTGCAATGGCATATTTTTGCTCTCTCCCCAACCATTCAATCAGAATAAAAATAAATACCAGTATTAGGGTGATATAAAGTTTTCTGATAAGCAGAAGTTTTGGCAAGGAAAATATTGACGGCGATGCTATTTCTGCGATTATTCTTATTGCATGTTCAATATTTGCAGCTCGAAAGAAAATCCAAGCAAATACCGTCATGCAAAAAGTAATCAGCATAAAAGAAAACTCTTTAAGTGTTGGTAGTATCTTTCCTTGTGCAACAATGTTTAGATGGCTACGATTACGATTTAAAAGTAATAAGGGTAAAAAATAAATTGCATTCAAGGTGCCCCAAGCAATAAAGGTCCAATTCGCACCGTGCCAAAAACCACTTACAATGAAAATAATAAAAATATTTCTTACTTTTTTTAATGTACTACCACGACTTCCACCTAAAGGAATATAAAGGTAATCTCGGAACCACGTTGAAAGTGAAATGTGCCAACGTCTCCAAAATTCTGCAATATCCCGAGAGAAATATGGAAAACTAAAGTTTTGCATCAGATGAATTCCAAACAGTCGTGCAGTGCCAATTGCAATATCAGAATAACCTGAGAAATCGCCGTAGATTTGAAAAGTAAAAAATAACGCACCTAAAACTAATGTGCTTCCTGAATAATTGTCTGAATTGTTGAAAATCAAATTGGCATAGTTGGCACAATTATCTGCAATGACAACCTTTTTAAATAAGCCCCAAAGTATTTGTTTTAAACCATCAACGGCTTTTGAATAGTCAAATGTTCTTTTTTTATAAAATTGTGGCAGTAAATGAGTCGCTCGTTCAATGGGGCCGGCAACCAATTGAGGAAAGAAACTTACAAAAGCCGAAAATGCGATAAAGTCTTTTGTTGGTTCAAGTTTGTGTCTGTAAACATCAATGGAATAACTCAAGGTTTGAAAAGTATAGAAACTAATCCCAACAGGCAGAATAATATTTAATGAGTTGCCTTTTATCGTTGTTCCAAAGAATGAAAATGCGGTAATAAAGTTGTCTAAAAAAAAATTGTAATATTTAAAAAAGCCTAGAAATCCTAGATTTACTATTATGCTCGTTAAAAGCAGCATTTTCCTTTTACTCTGCTTCTCTTCTTTTGCCAGATTCGTTCCAACGAAATAGTCAACCATTGTGCTGAATATAATCAATGATAGGAAGCGCCAGTCCCACCAGCCATAAAATAAATAACTTACCGTAACTATCAGGAAGTTTTGTTGCTTTAAGTTATGCTTAGTTACAAACCAATAAAGTATAAAAACTATTGGCAGGAAAATTGCAAAGTCAATTGAATTGAAGAGCATTTTATTTTAATCCCTTTATTATTTTATTAACGAGAAGATCGTATTTTGCAGAAGGCAAATGGGGAAATTATTACAAACGAGTAGTGACTTTTGATTGCCATATTTAAGGTTTTAAGCGTTTAAGTTTAATTATTGATAACCAAATGTAGTAAAATAGGATTTAAAATAATACAAATTTGACCTATTTCCACTGGAAAGCAAAGTACATGCACGGTTCATCGCCGGTATTCCGAATGGCATGTGGAACATCCGATTCTAAATAAAAGAGATCGCCTGTTGTGCCCTGGTACAAGAGGTCATCGATTTGCATTTCGGAGTTTCCCGAAATCATCAATATAATTTCTGCCGCTCCATGGGTGTGGGGTTCGTGGCTTTTAATGTTCGCGTTCAATTTGGTTACATGCATTTCGGCATATTTAAACATAGAGGTACTTCTGCGGTAGTATTCCCAAAGGCCTCCTTTATCGTGTGGATGAAAGGTCAGCTCATCAAAATCAATCATAAACGAGCCGGGTGAAATTGAATCTTTTCCAAAGGGCTCCCTGGCCTTGAACATGATTACGTAATACGTTGCCGGCGTATCACCTGTATTGTAATGCAAGTGCTCTTCGCCCGGCATAAATACAGCTATACTTCCCTTGCCCAATACTTTGCTTACCTCACCGATGGTCACATTCAGTTTGCCTTCTTTAATGATAATCACTTTTAATTGTTTAAATGATTCCCTTTTCAATGGACAATCGGATGAGTTCAGCCGAAGTGTTGACTTCCAATTTATGCATGATATTACGTCGGTGAGTTTTTACGGTGTGTTCGCTAATAAAAAGTGCGTTTCCAATGGCCTTACTATTCATTCCTTCGGCCAGGCATTTAATGATTTCCTTTTCGCGTTCGGATAAGTCCTGCAGTTCATTTGAAGATTTTTTTTTGCCTCTGAAATAATCGAAGATTTGATCATTAATTTTAGGATGAAAATAGTTCTTTCGTTGGCTTGTATTCACAATGGCTTCAACAAGTTCGGCTTTGGAAGCATCCTTAAGAATATAACCTTGTGCACCTTTCTCTAAAGCTGCTTTAATTTGGCGCATGGATTGATGCATGGTCAACATGAGTATAGGAATATTGTACGCTTTAGATTTCAACAGTTCCATGGTCGCCAGTCCATCAAGAATTGGCATGTCAATGTCCATCAATATCACATCTACTTCAGTTTCGGCTAATATAGAAGGAACCTGATTTCCATTAATGGTGTGGCTCACCACTTCAATCCCATCTTCAGGCCTGAACATGGTTTTCACTCCTTCGGCAAAAAGGAAGTGATCGTCAACAATTAGTACCTTTATCATAGTTCGTTCAAATGAGTTGTATTGGATATGGGCAGATCAATGTTCACCGTGGTACCACCTGCCGGATTACTATCAAACTGAATATCTCCTTGCAGGGAAAGCACCATTTTTTTAAGACTATTTAATCCCATTCCATTGGATTTACGTTGTATTGTTTTTTTATTAAAGCCAACTCCATTGTCATGGACCAAAATATTAACCAGGTTATCCTGCATGAAATAGGTTAACATGACAGAGAGTTTTGTTGCTTTTGCATGTTTGAGCACATTACTGATGAGTTCCTGCACGATTCGGTAAATCAATATTTCATGTTCGGAATCCAACTTGTAGTCGCCCATCGAAGGAGTAAATTCTACTTTTAGCTTTCCCGACTGCTCAAGGTGTGCTATAAGCTCCTTCAAAGCTGGTATCAGTCCGAAATCTTCAGCAATGCCCATATTCAATGAATGCGATATGTTTCGAATGTCCGTGCAAGCCTGATCGACTAAAGTGGTAATGGTTTGGTATTTGGGCGAAGTCACATCGTCCATACCATTTAAATTTACTTTAACAGTAGCCAATAAGCTGCCAAAATGATTGTGAAGTTCTTGTGCCAGTCGCTTTCGTTCAATATCCCTTCCCTGGACCATTGCTTGCAAGGCTTTGTTTTGTTCCTGATTCAGCATATCGTTAATTTTTTCGTTGTGCTGTTTTTTTTGAGCAATATTAATGAGCCTGGCTGTCCGAAAACGCTGACGAAAATACAAGACTAAAACAATGGAAAATGCCAGCAGGATAATTGCGATGACGATATATGTTTTTACAAGCCGTTGACGCTTTTCGAGGATGTCAATTTCTTTCTCCTTTAAACTTACTTCATACTCGGTACGTATATCTGCCATCTTTTTGGTTTGATCGGTGTTTTCGATACTATCCTTAAAAGCGATATATTGAGTTTGATATTCTAATGCTGTTTTATATTCTTCTTTTAGCGTGTAAAGTTTTGACAATAGCTTTGAAGCATCGCGCATTTGTTCTTTCAGATCCAAACTATGTGCCATTTCCAGGGCGATTTGCGTATGTTCTATGGCTTCGGTATAATTATTTAGGTCAAGATATACGCTACCCAGTTGGTTGTGAAAATCAGCCATACCAAATTGATCGCCCAGGGGTTCCAGCAACTCAATGGCCTTTAATAAATCCCGTTCGGCAGTTTGTAGATCACCCTTCTTCCAATATACCAGGGCCCTGTTGCCGATGGTATACGCTTTGCCTATCAGAAGTTTGGTCTCATCGAAAATGGGTTCTGCTTCCATATACAGCAACAATGCCGAATCCAGTTCACCAAGGGAGTAATAATTATACCCGGTATTGAGTAAATTAATGGACAACTGATCGGTATAGCTGTGGGCCCGAAGTATATCAATGGCTTTTAGTTGATAAACCAACGATTTTCGGTAGTCCTTATTCGAAATGTAGGAATTGGCAATTTCACCGTAAGCTTGAGCCTGCAAATTATAAAATCCATTTTGATTCGCCATTTTAGCACTGATAAACAGATGCTCCAAGGATTTTTTTAAATCTCCAATTAGACGGTATGCAGGGCCTTTTGATAAATGAGCCTTAATAATGTATTCAACTTGTTTGTTTGTAAGGGCCAGATCCAACAACTGATTGGCAAATATAAGCTTGTCCTGTGGCGAAGATGAAGCCAATACAATCTCGTATAACGTTGACAATTGCAGGGAATCGGGCATCGATTCTGAACTCAGCAATACCTGCTTCAAACTATCGGCCCTCGTTTGAAACTGGGAATGGGCACTTTCGAATACGATAAGAAAAAAAGCAGCAAAAAATAGTTTTGCTGCTACTTTTTTTACAATCATTGGACTGGTGTAAACGTTTTGTATTTTTAAGGTTTAGGTTGACTGACCTGAAGCACCGGATCAATGGAAATGGTTATGGGGGGGAGTTTAGTTCTTGCCTGATGTTCAAGCATTAATTGTAAACTAAAATTTTCACTGGCGCCTACAACGGCTTTGGAACCGATCGTAATTTTAAAACTCATAAAATGTCCTGCAGGTTTGTCAATTGTAACTGGAATTTTGGCTTCTCCATCAGGAGAGAATGCCGCTTTTGTAAAATACAATTTATGTCTTGAGATTAAATGAAACGGCAGGATCGTAAAATAAATATCCTGTTCCTGTTCAACATCAATGTTGAAGTTTACAATTGGATCGCCGGTGACCATATGGCCCTGATCAAATAAGCTGCAGTTCGACAGGGCAATAGCATTTATTTCTGCAGGAGGCAATACCCTCGGGCCAATTTCACTAATAATATTAGTGGTGTTCAGTTGTAAAAAAATGTGTTTTGAGTTTCCCATTGTTTTAGAATTTAGTGAATGAAACGTATTGTAAAATTATGCTGTTTTGAGCTAGTCGGTATACCCCAAAAGAGGTATAACAGATTTGAGCTTAATTAGGTTGACTTGGGACTACTTGTTTTTTATAAATAGTAGAGCCTGCTGGTATAACTTAATGCATATATTTTGATCGTTAATTGCAGATTGAATTGGGTGATGGTCTGTTCTTATTGGTATAATTTGTTGAATTGCAGCTACAGATCCCTCTTTTTTACATTGAATACCCCAAATGAGGTAGCGTGAAGAAAACCTCTTTTGGTTGATGCGTTCATCCATAAATACGCACAACTTTGTCATGTCAATTAAACGAAATGAATTTTAACATAAAAAGGTGCTATGCGAAAAGTCTGTTTTAAACAGAGCAAGAAAATTTTAATTATAAACCCCTTAAACTATCATATATTCTCTTTTTAAGTTCTCAACTTAGTTTATTCCATCCCCAAAGCCCCATAAAAATGGGGCTTTTCTTTTTTTTGCCGGAGTCACTTAAAAGAAGTTTATGGTTGAATACCTCTTTTGGGGTAGGAGTAAAATGCCCATATTGGTGGACCTGCCTTGTTCTCCTTTTCTACAATTTTGAGTTGTCGCTAAATCATTCTATTCTTTTAAATGATCAAGCAATAAACTTTCATGTATTGAAAAGTGAAGTATTACCCACCCGGTAAATACATAAAGATGACAATCCTTAATGGTTGAATAATAACTTAAATCTTTTGTTATGACTCCGAATCAATATATCCCGGAAGGAAGTTACCTGCGCACCAGTAACATTATAACTGTTACCATCATGGCCCAATGTCAAAAAGCGGACGGCACCTGGGTTGATTCTGCTCCCTTGAGTTATTCCACTGTACAAGCCTTACAAATAGCAGATATTATGAATGATGACGGAGTTCTTTCAATTCGTCAAGGAGATGGGACTGTACCGAATCCCACGCATGAATTGGGGCCTTATGTCCCTGCAGGTAGCTACCAAAATAAAAGTAAAGCTATTTCAATTACCATCAATGCCTTCTGTATACAAAACAACGCTACCTGGATTCAATCTCCGCCATTAAGCTACAACGCGGAAAGTGCCGGTCTGATAAGCGATCTATCCAATACCAATGGTTGTCTTGATTTTAAAGTGCCTACTATTTCAACGAAAGGAAAGGCATTTGTTTTAAATGGAAAGCGATTTATCCTGAACGGTCTTGCGCTGTCGGCCAATACATCGGTTCATCAGACAGCGGATGTACTGGCTGATCTTAATTATGACTATATGCATAAAGTGGTAGTTCCTGGTTTAGTGGCATTGCATGTGAATACCATCAGAGTATATTACGTTGATCCGATGCTGCAACATGACCGGGTCATGCGCCTTCTTGCAATGAATGGTATATATGTGATGCTTGGATTGACGACTACTGATCAGAGTGTTAATCGAATGGATCCAAGTTATTCGTGGTCCATGTATCAAAGGGGGATCAGCGTTATTGATGCCTTTCAGGCTTATAGCAATACGCTGGCATTTTCAGTAGGGAATGAGCTTATTTTTCCCGGTGAAATGGACCTTCAACTTAGTGATGTTTTACCAATAAGTCTTGCTCTGGAAAAAACAAATGCGGCGGTATTGAAATCTTTTATCAGGGACATGAAGTCCTATGCTTTAAGCAAAAAATATCGTGCAATACCGGTTGGGGTAGCTTTGCACAATAAGGCTTCTTCTTCAGTTCCCAACCTGGTGCTCTTTCAGAGTGATGTTGTTGCCGAATTT
Source organism: Prolixibacteraceae bacterium (assembly GCA_041821245.1). GTDB lineage: Bacteria > Bacteroidota > Bacteroidia > Bacteroidales > Prolixibacteraceae > Roseimarinus. The sequence continues at coordinate 1,084 of JBGUEP010000008.1, read as the reverse complement.
TACGCCAGCGGTGAAACGGAATTGCGTGCCGACTTTATTGCCATCGATAGTTATCGTTGCATGAACGGAAGTCCCAATAAAACAAACGATGAATTTACCCGTAAAGGTAAAAGTTTACCTGTTCCAGAAATTTTAACCGCATCTGATCGCCTCACCATTCCGTCATCGCCATCGGGTATGCGGGAAAATGTTTCTTCTGATTTTAGCCCTTCCGAACGATATGATCAATTGATTGATCAGCATACCTTCCGGTTTTTTGAAAAAGAAACCTATTTGGTGCTATTCAATCACTATGCTGTAGGGCCACCGAGCGAAGCATTGTGGGGGAATAAAGCCGCCCGGGTGGTCAAATTTTTAAGCTGTAAACAACTTATTTTACCTTTGCTGCCTGACACGATCCCTATCAACGCTCCCTCTGATTTTTCTCCTCATTTGGTGCCAAATCCTGCTTTTGATTCAGCATTAACAGAAAATAAAAATACGATTGATGATCCGGAGGCTTTAAATGCCCGGGGCGCATTCGCAAAACAATCTAAAGCTTCATCAAACAACAGTTCATCTGTTCATGTTCGTATAAGCCGATGGCTGGAATCCTACATGCTGGCCCCTTCGAACAATTGAGTCCTTTTTACACCAATGCTGCTGCACACGTTAATTTGAATTGGTTCTCACATAATTTTGATGAGTGACCACAGGTGCATCGGCGGGATAGGACAATTCCCAATTAATGTTTCGTCAAAGTTCTTGTTGACTATTGCATCAGGGTTTTCTTTTTCGCTTTTTAGGTCAGAAGAATTTAATTGTTCTTTTTCGCAGGATACCAACAAAACAGCACTGAACAGGATGAAGGTGTAGAATAAGTTTTTCATGGTTAGATGTGTTTTTAGTTGTTGAATGAACTGTAATCAGAAACTTTCCCGGAAGATGCTTTTTATGAGCGAATAGTTGCGTGATTGAAGATCGGACTTAGATCGGACTTTTCTGTCCGGTCAATACCTGTGGCTTTATGGCCAATGTTCATCTCAAAAGGGATCAATTTACAATTCGGGTGGAAGGATAGATTTGGGATCACATTAAAATTAGA
>JBGUEP010000007.1:0-185447 GCA_041821245.1 Prolixibacteraceae bacterium | reverse complement strand
CAGCATTTTTTTTTAGCCTCATTTTTTAAAGAAGGATACTTTTTCAGTGCCCTCCACATTTGTAAGGTGGTTTTTTTGTTTTGTTCATCACCCAAAATCATTAATTCACTTCAGTTTTGTTCCTTTTTGTAAAATAGTTTGCATTTTTTTAGAAATGGAGGGTAACCTTTTGTTAAAAAAAGGAATATAGTGGTTAGGAACCCCTATTAGTACCATTAAATTGAAGATTGATTTTACTCTAAGCAACTATCCAATGAATCAAGTTTTTAAATTCAGTTCAACTTTAGCCTTTTTGTTAACGACTCTTTTAGTATTTCCTCAAAGTAATTCATATGTAAATAAAGGAAATAAGTCTCGATTAAAAATTTACGTGGATGGAATTGGTTTCGATTTTGATTATTTGCGTGAAGAAATCAATTTTATAGATTTTGTGAATGATCCATTTACTGCCGATGTTCAAATTATAGCTGTTGAAGAACCCACAGGAAGTGGTGGATCCAACTACTCCGTTCGTTTTCATAGTAGGACTTTTAATAACATTTCAGACTTTACGCTGAATATTCCTGTAATTCCCAAAGAAACTTCGTTCAACAAACAGCACAAGTTTACAAATACTATAATTTATGGATTGATGCCTTTCTTTAATGAAACATCCTCATCAGATAATTATAAATTACATTTTGAATTGTTGAATGATTCTACCTCTCAGGATAATACTTTAAGCGATAAATGGAAAAACTGGGTTTTTAGTATAACATCATCAGGAGGTTTTAACGTTGAACAGAGTAAATCGGGTTATAACTATGCATTCATATTCAAGGGAGACAAGGTGACCGATAAGATCAAGATTAATAATTTCATCTATGTGAATAACCGGGTAACCGACTACAAGGATCTTGGCTATGTTTATCGATACAACTATAAATATGCTTTTAGTAAAGTGGTATACAGTTTGTCTGAACATTGGTCATCGGGCATCACGCTATATCCCATCCAAAGCTCCTATTACAATAAACGTTTTGCTATAGCAGCGATGGGAGCATTAGAGTATAACTTTTTCCCTTGGAGTGAATCGAACGAACACATTGTATCATTAGCTTATTCCTTGGGTTATGAGAAGTTATTCTTTTATAAAAAAAACTATCGAAGTAATATTCAGGAAAACATGCCCTTACATCGTATTTATATCACAGGATCTACCGTTCAACCCTGGGGTGATATATCCGTGAATCTTACCGGGTCGGAATACTTGAATGATTTATCACTCTATAATCTTTCATTTGGTGCTGATTTTTCTGTTCGTATTGCAAAAGGATTATCCCTAACCCTGAATATAATGGCCATAAGTATTCATGATCAAATTTACATTCCAGAGGATTCATACACTGTAGAGCAAATCATTTCAGAGTCCATCAAACTTCCCACCTCGTTTGAATTAAGTGGTTCTATTGGCTTTACTTACCAGTTTGGTTCCATTTATAATAACATTATTAATCGACGTCTATAAATTAGGCTTGCCCTTTTTAACATCATGTTAACCTGAATGTTTGTTCGCTTTGACACGAATAAATTACATTTGTGGCCTAACGTATTAACCAAAAATCAATCATGTTTAAAAAACCTGTCATGGCTTTTGCTATGATGTTAATGTTGTTCCACGCATTTCATGTCATTGCTTCCGACGAAAGAGATTTCAACGCCAATTACAATACTTCAATTACCTCTATCATAACACTTAAAGTGTACATTGAAGGTGGAGGGATCGATTTCGATTACATCCGTAGGAACATCAATTTTGTGGATTTTGTGAATGATCCAAAAGTAGCAGATGTGCACGTGATTGTTACCCATAATTCAACGGGTAGTGGAGGGAAAAACTACATCTTGAATTTCTACACGCAGAACATGAGTCAAATTGGCGATATCTCGTTAAACTGTTTGAGTGCTCCGGGCGATACCCAGGATGCCGTTCGGGAATGCATTACCCGTGCCTTAAAGTTAGGGCTGATGCCTTATGTGAACGAAACCGCCGATGGTGATTTAATCGATATTCAATTTACGCGTCCTGTTCAGCGCGAAGTCAAAAATTTGACGATTGAGGATCCCTGGAAACAATGGGTGTTTCGAATGGATGCTAATGGAGGTTTTAATTTGGAAGAAAGTATTCAGAAACATAACTATTCGTTTAATGTTAGGGCCGACAAGGTATCCGATAACATCAAAATGCGGGCATCGTATTACATGAGCAATCGTTTCGAACAAATTGACAATGGTGGAACCCTCATTAACAGCAGCAATAATTTCAAGAACGGGAGAGTTGAAACCGTGTATAGTTTGTCCAAAAGATGGTCGGCCGGAGTTTTTGTTTCATTTTTTCAAAGTACATACTGGAATACACGACACTCTAATGATTTTAAACCGGCTATTGAATACAATTTTTTCCCCTGGGAAGATGCCGACAAACGTAGATTTACTGTGGCCTATTTTGCCGGAATTGAAATGAAAGATTATTACGAGACCACCATTTTTGGTATGAATTCAGAAAATTTATGGTCACATAACTTGAAACTGAATTTTGAAGTCATCCAGCCTTGGGGTGAAATTGAAACGCGTCTGGAAGGTTCCACTTACATGCACGATTTTACCAAAAACAGTGTGGTATTCGATTCCGATTTATCTTTTAGGATCACCAGGGGCTTGTCATTCAATATGGGATTTCGAGCAGAGAATATTCATAACCAGCTGTACCTGCCTGCCGGGGAAGTTTCATTAGAAGATATCTTACTTGGAAATCAAAAACTACCTTCCACCTTTGATGTTTCGGGGCGTATGGGAATTCGGTTTCAATTTGGATCACTCTATAACAATGTGGTCAACAATCGATTGTAACTGTTTTTAAACATTGCCGAGGATAAAACCGGTTACGGATACCATCTTGAATTGGATAAAATTAAAGGCAGCTTCCGATACAGTGTAAGCCGAAATGTTTGGTCTAACACCCTTGACATAAACGATCTTGGTTATTTGCAACGCAATAATGTGGTAGAGAATAGTGCACAGTTGAACTATAATATCTACGAACCGTTTTCAATTTTCAAAGACTGGGGTGCCCGAACATGGTTCGAAAATACACGTTTATTCGAACCTAATGCCGCCATTGAAAATGTAATGAATGCCGTTAGCTATGCCACGTTTAAGAACAACTGGAATGCAAGCATTTATACCGGGTATAATTTTGGTACTACTGATTATTTTGAGCCCCGTTCATCCAATAACAGGTATTACCTTGAGCCCGGACATTACGTTGGTGAAATAGATTTCAATACCGATACCAATAAAAAATTGTCATGGTACCTTAATTATGGTTTCTACAATACGTTGGAAAAGGATCGCTGGGGCGATTGGATCAATACCAACATTTGGTGGAAAGCCAGTGCCAGGTTTAACCTGTTTTACGATTTTTCAGTACGGAAAGAATACAATGCAAAAGGTTTTGTTGACAGTTTCAACGATGACAACATCTTTTTTGGAACCTATGATCGAAATACGTTTGAGAATACCTTCTCTATGGGTTATACCTTCAATACAAAATTGGCGGTTGATTTCAGGGCACGCCATTACTGGTCATTTGCCGATTATGAAGATCAGCAGTATTTCCTGAATCTTGATGGAAGCTTAAAGGCAGATAATCATACTTCTCAAAACGACGTCAACTTTAACGCCTTTAACATCGACATGGTGGTACGTTGGGAGTTTGCACCGGGAAGTGAACTCTCGCTGGCATGGAAGAATGCCATTTATCATGAAAATGAATTGGTGAATATGAAGTTTGGTGAGAACCTTAAGGAAACATTTGCTTCTGATCAAACGAACAGCGTTTCCTTGAAAATTTTGTATTACATCGATTATAACACACTGGTGAAGCGTAAGGATTAATATAAACGAAAACCACATCGAAAATAACGGATGCCGAGTTTCTTTCAGTATTTGACCAGTTTGTGAAATAAAACTTCGTCGTTGTTTTTAACTTTGTGAAGGTGATAATTCTTTAATTTAATAGAGAATTACATGCCATTTCGAAGTAAAAAATTACGATAAATGTACAGTTCCGGATTCACCAGAAGATTCATAAATAAAGGTCTGGTCTTGTTAATAATTCTGTTGTTAATTGGATTGGAAATTAAGCAAGTAAGTGCTCAAACTACTGATTTGTCCGTTCCGGCAAGCAGCAACATGGTGGCCCAGCCTGTGCCCGATCAAACGGTCTACTTTAGCGTATCGGATACGGGTGTTTTCAAACCAATAATATGGGGATTAGATCTGGCCTGGCTCAGTGAAGAAAACATTCGGCGTGGCATTGCCTTTATGGGAGCCGATCGGGTGGATTTGATACGATCATCGTTTACACCAACTTCAGCTTTGATAAATGGTGAACTGCAAACTGCCGAACTCAACAAGCTCAATGAACGATTAGGTGTAATTGATCTACTAGGATCAAATACGAAAGTGGTACTTAATTGTGACCATCCTTCCGTAGATACCTGGTTTAAAGGTAATGCTTTGCATTGGGCACAACTGATAGACGTAACGGCAAAACACCACGAAGCAAGAGGCCATAAAGTTGTGACCGTTTCTCCCTTTAATGAACCCGATTATTCAGCCACAGGACAAGGTACATTGAACGATTTTTATAACATTGCCGGTGAGTTGAGGAAAAATCCACGATTTGATAGCATCCGAATTTCCGGAGGAAATACCCTTAACACTGACCAGGCTTTAGTTTGGTATAATCAGCTCAAGGGTCGATTAGATGAAGGAAATACCCATCAGCTAGCGGGTAGTTTCGATAACTATGCCAGCTTTTTTGAAACGGTGAGAGCGAACGGTGATCATGCCACCAATGATGAGTTGCACAATGTAATGGAGGCGATGGTTGGCGTTGAATATGGCTTGCAAACCGGAATTTGGTGGGGTACTGCAGAACTGGCACGCGGCGAGTTTGTGAAAGCAAGCGATGGGAAGCGATTGGGTTATGCCGAACACCGTGAGAATTGGACCGCTGCTTCAGTCTATCGGGGGCCTGATGGAAAAATTCAAGCCTTTGGAGGAACGTCGGAACGACAGGCTGCTGCCACCACATATCGTTTTGTTTCAAAAGATAAAGATGTGTACTACGATGGTTATGGACCGCAGCGCGAATATACCATGGTGTTGCCTGGCGGAGCAGTGGGTAGCTACCAACAGGGACAGACCAATGCCGAACGAGTGGTGAACATCACCTGGGGTGACGACATTCAACCTGTGATCAGTGGCCGTTATATTGTTGTAAACCGAAAGAGTGGAAAGGTAATGGAAGTAGCCGGTGGATCAACCAATGCCGGTGCAAATCTTCAGCAGGGCAATAACTCAGGTGCCAATTTTCAACAATGGAATGTGACTCCGGTAGACTCACGCATTGGTGGTGATTATAGCTATTACACCTTTACTTCAGTGAACAGCGGTAAATCACCTGATATCTTCAACTGGTCATTGGATAATGGTGGAAATATAGTAGTATGGGACAATACTAAAGGAGGAAACCAACAATGGTACCTTGAATATGCTGAAGACGGTTGGTTTTATATCAGAAGCCGTCACAGTGCCTTGTGCCTGGAGGTGGCGAATGCCAGTTCACTTGCCGGAGCAAATATTCAACAGTGGGAAAAAAATGGTGGGACAAACCAACAATGGCGTTTTCTTCCCGTTGATGCACCAACCGAGTTTGTTGCTCCTTCTGCTCCAGATAATCTGGTTGCCACGCCTAATGCAGCATCTATTCGATTGGATTGGACCGCCAGTCCTGAGACAGATGTTGCAGCTTACACTATTTTTCGCTCTGAATCAGCGGGAGGACTATACAACACAATAGCACGAAAGGTGATTTCAACTTCATTTGTCGACAATACGACCATAGCCGGGGAGTTTTATTATTATAAAATCAAAGCAATCGATCATTCTTTGAATCGCTCCACTTACTCTAATCAAGTTTCAGCAAGTGCCACGGGCAATAAGGACCTTGTGGCTCAATTCCATTTCGATGGAAATACAAAAGATACCTCAATTAACCTCAATCATGCCGCATCATATGGCGGAATTTCATTTGTTGAGGGTAAGGTTGGAAGCGCTATAGTACTAAATGGTACAGATGCCTTTGTACAGTTGCCGGCCACTATTGCTAATCAGCACGAAATAACTGTTGCTGCGTGGGTTTATTGGAATGGTGGTGCTGCATGGCAACGCATTTTCGATTTTGGCAACAGCGAGGAAGAGTACATGTATTTAACACCAAGACTGCGCTTTGCTATTAAGAATGGAGGCACAGAGCAACGGCTCGATGCACCTGCTTTACCTAAAGGAGAATGGTCACACGTGGCGCTTACTATTGCTGAATCGGAAGTAAACGTATATGTTAATGGTGAACTGGTTGGTACATCCAATGAGATTGCTATAAATCCATTGGATTTTAAACCTGTGTTGAACTACATCGGTCGCGGTCAATTCCCTGTTCCATTGTTCGATGGAAATATCGATGATTTCAGGGTTTATAATTATGCATTAACTGATAATGAGGTGGCTATTCTTTCAGATTTAAGTACTGATGGTATTAAAGCTACATATAGTTCTGCCGGAACTTTGTCTTTATGGCCAATGCCGGCCGATGATGTAATCCATTTGAATTATTCTGTGGAGAATTTTAATCGTTTGTCGACAGTTAAGATATTTGATCTCAGTGGAAGATTGATGTTGAGTCAAGTTCTTGCAAATAACTCTAATATGGAGCTGAATGTGTCAGACCTGCCATCTGGAATCTATATGCTAAAGTTGACCAATAATAAAGAATCAATGATGAAGAAGATGGTGGTAAAACACTAGTTGATAACTATCATGTCTTCAACTATTTTTGATGCAAATTTTGAAAATATTGTACTTAAAATGAAGATTAAGGGGGATTACTAATTTACTAAACTCATATTTTATCTGTAGCGAATACGTCAATTCTTTTGTCTTCAAGTCAGACAGGCTGTTACTTTTCCTTAGATGAAAAGTAACCAAAAATCAAGAACAAATTAAGCTACCCATCCCGCATCCTCCGCGTTATTTATGCAATTTACTTTTTCCACAAGGCTTAAATAATTGCATCATTTTAAGTTGATAGTGCAGTACAAACGTGTCGTCTCGCAGGACGCTTCCCGCAATTTGTTCGGCCTACGCGCCCGCTAAATTTGGATAATACCTTAAATTAATTTTGAGGTAGATAAACTTATACGAGTAGAATTCAAAAGTGCGTTGGCCTTCAGAAATGGCGGGCCAGTGTTGGGGTGAATTGGGATTCCTTAGAAAAACCCAAAAGAGGCATGTCCTTTTGCTTTTGTGGTTTTTCTTAGGAATTCCAAGAGCGGGGGGAAGCATCATTTCTGATTGATTCTTTTGTTTACTTTTAGCTAACGCTGATTTTCAATTCTCATCAATAGGAGAAAAGTAAAAGCCTTCCGACTTAAGTAAAAACAAAAAAGGAAATAGTAGTTGAGGATTGCAAAATTTAAGTCTATTTTACTCGACTGTATCAAGGGGTTCCAAAATTAGGAATTCTTACAGGATGTCCCAGCGACGAAAACAGGAAAAATGATCATAAAACACCAATAATATGTAGTGGCTTGTTGTCCCGATAAAAATTAAAGTGCATAGGTGTTACCCAAATAGTTTATATGAGTAACACCAAGGCACATTTTCAATTAGGTATTTGGGAAAGCAATCAATGCATATTTCTTATTTGTGCTTCATAGAGCCATCCATTTTTTTCATCTCTTTCTTATCGCTACTTTTTTCTGAAGTGCGATCATATTGGCAACATCCGGGAAGTTCATCGTAAACTGCTTCTTTTGCTTTATGATTTGGCGTATCGTGACCAACTTTGGCAATGGCCATTTCTACCTTATCCAAATTAGTTTTGGTATCATCCAAAACCAGCTCCATCATTTTGGTTTCTTTGTTCCAATCAGCTTTAGTGACTCCGTCAACTGAAAGCGCCGCTTTTTCGATGCGTTTTTCACACATGCCACAGTTTCCTTTTATTTCTACTTTTTCGGTTTTTTCAGCGGCAAATACGCTTGCTGTTGCCATCAGGAACAAGGCAACCAGACTTAAAATTTTTGTTTTCATAATATATATTTTATTCTGTTAATAATTCAGCCTTATAGCCGGCAGTTTTCATCAATTCAATCACATCGGTAGCAGTCATTTCAGCTGTTTCGATGGTCATGATTTTGTTTGGGTTCGTGGTATCCACCTCCCATTTCGCCACTTGCGTTGCTTTGTTTAAAAAAGGTGTGATAGTAGCGATGCATCCGCCACAGTTAACATTTGTTTTAAATTTTAATGTATTCATCTTTCTATGTTTTAATTATTTCTATTCAGTTTTACATATTTTAATCGAAGGCTATTGCTCACTACCGAGACCGAACTTAATGCCATTGCTGCTCCGGCAATCATTGGATTCAGCATAAATCCGGTAAACGGATAAAGAATTCCGGCAGCAATGGGAATACCAATTACGTTGTAGATAAATGCCCAGAACAGGTTTTGTTTAATGGTACGCAGCGTTTGTTTCGAAAGCGAAATGGCTGTGGTTATGGCTTCCAAACGGGATGAAACGATGGTCATTTTTGCCACATCCATGGCAATGTCGGATCCACTTCCCATGGCAATGCTCACATCGGCCTGCGCCATAGCGTGAGAATCGTTGATTCCGTCGCCGGCCATGGCAACTATTTTTCCTTGTTGCTGCAAACTTTTAATGTAGGCGGCTTTATCCTCAGGTAAAAGTCCTGCTTTAAAAACACCAATGCCTGTTTGTTTTGCAACCGATTGTGCAGTTTGCAAATTGTCGCCGGTAAGCATGTGTACTTCAATTCCACTTTGCTGCAGCGCTTCAATGGCTTTTGCCGATGATGATTTGATGGGGTCGGTAATGGCAAGAATCGCACAAACATTTTTATTTTCGGCAAAGAAAAGAACCGTTTTAGCTTGCTCCTGCAAAGTAAGGGCTTCTGTTTTTTCTTGCGCCGTAAGTTGAATTCCCATGTCATTCAATATCAGCTCATTGCCAATAATATACTTCACGTCATCAACACTTGCAACAACTCCTCTTCCGGTAATGCTTTCAAAATGATCAACTGGAGTGGCCTGAACTCTTTCTTCCTTTAGCGAACCGGTAATGGCATCGGCCAGGGGATGCTCCGATTTGGCCTCCATACTCAATAAAATCGATTTCAACACCTTTTGTTTTTCAGCTTTCCAATGCCAATCGGTTACCCTTGGTTTACCTTCGGTGATGGTTCCTGTTTTGTCGAGTATCAGCGTGTCTATCTTGTGGGCCAGTTCCAGTCCATCGGCATCTTTGATCAAAATGCCCAATTCTGCTCCGCGCCCGATTCCAACCATAATGGCTGTTGGTGTGGCCAATCCCAAGGCACATGGGCAAGCTATAATTAAAACAGAAACCATTGTGAGCAGGGCCTTTGGCAAGGCATTGTCACCGCCAAAAATCATCCAGACCACAAAACTGAGTAAAGAAAGTACAATCACTACCGGAACAAATACTGCCGCCACTTTATCTACCAACTTTTGAACAGGCGGTTTGCTGCCCTGTGCCTCCTGTACCATTCTGATGATACGGGCCAACAAGGTTTCGCTTCCTACTTTCTGAGCTTGAATCACAAAACTGCCTTTCTGATTGATGGTACCTGCAAAGACCGAATTGCCCATCGATTTTGAAACAGCCAGTGGTTCACCGGTGATAGAACTTTCATCGACATATGAAGTACCTTCGATAACGGTTCCATCCACAGGAATGCGTTCGCCCGGCTTCACCCGAAGTTTATGGTTGGCCTGAACAATAGAAATGACTTGAATGCTTTCTGATCCATCGTCATTCACCAGAGTTACGGTATCGGGTTGTAAGCCCATTAATTTTTTAATGGCCGATGAGGTGTTGGCTTTGGCTCTTTCTTCGAGCATTCTCCCCAATAAAATAAACACGATGATTACTGCAGATGCTTCGAAATATACCGGGGCGTGGTCAGTACCAAACATTAAAACATGTGGAAATACGGTATTGAAAAGACTGAAAAAGTAGGCAATTCCGGTACTTAAGGCGACCAGTGTGTCCATATTCGCTTTGCGGTGCTTCAGTTGTTTGAAGGCATTGATGTAAAAAGATCTCCCAAACCAGAAAACCACCGGAGTTGCTAAAACCAACATGATCCAGTTGGCAAAGGGAAGATTCATCATAAACATACCGATTACCACAACCGGCAATGTAAAAAGCGCGGCATAAATGGTTTTCCTTTTTAGAAGAATCGATTCATGTTCTTTGATCTCTTCCTGGTGAGAGGCCTCTTCTTCATCGGCAAGCAGATCAAAGCCAATCGACTGCAAAGTTGATCGAAATGCTTGCGGATTGGTTTTTCCCGGCTGATATTCGACCCAAACCGAAGATGCGGCAAAGTTGACCGAGGCGCTTACAATTCCCGGCTGGCTGTTCAACATACTTTCCACGCTCACAGCGCAAGAAGCACAGCTCATGCCTGTAACCGGAAAATTATTTTTGATTGTTGTATTCATTGTTATTTTTTCGACAAAGTTAAAGGGTGCCAGCCTGTGAAATATTATAAGATTTCGACTATGATTTATAAAATTTGTTGTTTACACCAAATCGAGAGGGGTTCGTTTATTGTCTTTTATGGTACGAAAATGCTTTGGAGTAAGGCCAGTCACTTTTTTGAATTGAGCAGATAATGCTGATACACTGCTATAGCCCAGATCCCATGCTATTTCACTCAGCGTAAGTTCGTCGTACACCAAAAGTTCTTTCACCCGTTCAATTTTTTGAGCAATGATGTATTTTTCAATGGTTACTCCCGTAACTTCCGAAAACAGATGACTTAAATAGTTGTAATCTTTGTCTAATCGCGATTCGATATATGTCGAATAGGTTTCTTTGATGGCCTGATCTTTTTGATGATGTATGAGCTCAATGACCAATGTTTTGATCTTTTCGATCAATTGGCTTTTCGCATCATCAATCAATTCAAAACCAAGTTGAATGAGTTTGCTGCGCAGTTTTTCTGCTTGCTCCTTATCGAAAGGCTGAATGGTTTCTACTTCCCCAAGTACAATATGTACAGGTGGATTTCCCATGCTTTCGAACACTTGCTGCACCACCATGATGCAGCGATTGCAAACCATATTTCGGATAAAATACTTCATGATTTAAGAATTAAAATGAACATGTTTGTAATCTGTAACAAACATGTTCATTGCTTTAGTCTTATTGTTTTAATCCATGAAAATGAAAGTGAGCGATGGAGTCATCTTCGCTTCTGTTAAAGGTATAATCGAACGAGTGATCCATCATGTTGAAACCGCCAAAGTGTTCATTGCTGGTATAGTTTTCATTTTGCATATGATTCATCCATTCATCATCGTCATTGTTGCCCATCATGCCACCACCCATCATGTGTGTGCTACCAAAGGCATATCCAAACATCCCCTGAAATTGTTCGTTGGAGAAACAGAGAAAAGTACTGTCGTTTTCCTCATAATAATTGAGCATCATCGTAGTATCCAATTCTCCTCCATAGCAGTGAATTTCAAGGGTTATAGAATCCATTAGATTCACATCGACGTTCACATCGCCGTCCAGAGCTATACTTTTCAAACCTGTTGATTTGATTAAAGTTCCGGTGTAAGTTCCTTCAACCGATGGACTAATATCCTCGGAGGTTTTATTACATGCAGTAAAGATGCTTAGCATCATTACCACAATTATTCCTGTTTTTGTTTTCATTGCTTTCCTTTTTTAGTTTATGTGTAAAAATATTTTGCCCAAATGGGCATTTGTTCTGCAATCCCTTATTTACAGCTTATCTTCTTCTATTTAATCGTCTCCCTGTTTTCACCACACTTCAACATCATATCGCCAAAATAAGGATTGCGGATATCTTTGGTTTCACTTAACCAATAAGCACCTTTATCTTCGTTTGCCATTGGACAAAATTGATAATAGGTTTCAGTGTTTGTCAGACCAAAAGTTTTAATGCTTTTATAAAAGGCCAGGTTGAAAGAAGAAAACTCAAGCCGTTGCTGATCAATTTTTTCAGTTTCAGAAATGGCCTGAATCGATTTTTGCATCTCTTTCAGTTGCTCCATCCATGTGATGTGTGCATCGCCTTCTAGCAATTCCATTTGTACTTTGTTCAAAGCCTGCTCTACCTTTTGTGCCTCGCTTACTGCCTTTTTAGGTTCCGCACTAACCAGCGCATTTTTCATCTCGATATAAGTGGAATAAACTGCTGTAAGTTGCTTTTTAAATGCTTCAGGAACCGTATTCTTCTCCACCTTCATTTTCAAGCCACTGTTTTCGGTTGATGATTTGCTTTCGGAATTTTCCATGTCCATTTTCGACATGTCGTGTGGAGTAGACCCGACTCCACCTTCAGGATTCATCATACTTGCTAAACCTTGCAACTGTGCTGAAGCATCGATTTTAAATACACCGTTGGTCGCAATTTCTTCTCCTTCATTAAGTCCTTCGGAAATGACGTAAGCATCGCCCGTATCGGAACCTAATACCACTTCGCGAAGAAGGAAAGTAGGATTGTTACGGTCGGGGACTTTCACATAAACAATGGATCGTTTGCCTGTCCATAAAACTGCTGTTTTAGGAATAAGAATTACGTTTTTATTTTTGGTCAGCTTTGATTGAATGAGCCCGGTTACAAACATTTCAGGTTTTAACAGTTGATCATTATTGCTTAGATCGACTCTTATCTTTGCCACACGTGTTTTAGCATCGATAAATGGTTCGATAAATGAAACTTTTGCTGAATAATTTTTCCCCGGAATGGCCTGAACGGTGAATTCAACTCTATCGCCTATTTTAATCCAGGACAGGTCATTTTCGTAGGCATCAAACTGAACCCAAACGTTTGACAAATCAAGCACTTTAAATAGGGTGGCCCCTTCTTTTATGTAATCGCCTTTGGAAACATTTCGCATGGAAACTGTACCTGTAATTGGGGCTAAAATATCGAAATACGTTTGAGGTTCACCTTTATCTTCGATGTTCTGAATCTGTTCTTCATTCAAATCCCAGAGTTTCAGTTTTCCTTTAGCTGCGTTGTAAAGCGAAGGACGTGTTTCCTTTGAAGAGACTGCTTCAAGCAATTCACGTTGGGCTGTAAGCAAATCTGGCGAATAGATCGTGGCTAATTTTTCACCTTTTCTCACCTGTTGTCCGGTGAAGTTCACAAATAACTTTTCAATCCTACCTCCAAACCTGGCCGTAATTTCTGCAATGTTACGTTCGTCGGCTTGTACTTTACCTTGCAGGCGAAGCTCTTTTTCAGGTACTCCCTTTTTTACAAGCGATGTTTGAATCTCGGCTAATTTTGCGGCAGACTCAGTCATATGCAATTCATTTGGATTAACATCATCACCTTCGGCACTCATCGATTGAAGAGGTATCAGATCCATAGCACAGATGGGACATTGGCCCGGTTTATCTTGTTTTATTTGTGGGTGCATGGAGCAGGTCCATATGGTCGGATCTTCTGATTCGTGTACATGTCCATCATTACTTTCCTTTTTGTTTTCAGAAAAAGTGTTTGCTGTTGATGAGTGGAAAAACAACCATCCTAACACCATTCCAACAATTAGTACTCCAAGTACTAATTTGTAATTTTCTTTTATGTTCTTAATTATGGTATTCATAATTCTTTCTTTTTATGTAGGTCGGACATTCCTGTCCGAAAATTTGTTTTATGTTTAACGTACTTAAAGGTCGGACTAGAAAGTCCGACTTACTGTCCCATTAAAAAGTGAATAAATGAAATGGCAGCTTGTTTATCAGCTTTGGCCTTTTCAAACTCCAAATTGTATTTCAGCACCCTTCGTTCCATTCTGAGCACTTCTTCAAATTTGGAATTGCCGGTTGAGTATTCAGTTTCCAGTAAATGAATCGCTTGTTTTGCCAAACCTAACTGATTAGCATATAATTGTATTCGTCTGGAAGCATCGTTGTATTCTTTCCAGGTTTTTTCAAATATTGATTCCAATACATTTTCCTGATCGGTTTGCATCAACTCATTGGCAGTTTGCAAGTGCATCACTTCATTCACCATTGCTTTGTATTTATTACGATACAGCGGAATAGTGATGCCAACAGTAGGAAAAACAAATGCATCAGTACCCGCCATATTGTTTTCACCTTTTCCAACAATGGTATAATCGAAACCAATTCGAAAATCAGGTTTGCCCATGTTTTCTGCAACTTCCTTTCGGTATTCCAATGCTTCTTGTTGAAGTGAAAGTCCCAGTAGCTGATGGTTGTTCATCCGGATAGAATCCAATACGTTTTCTTTTGCTAATGGAAAATCAGATTCCCAAAGCTCAGCAGGCACGATAACAGGTTCGTTTCGATCGACATTCAATAAATTGTTGAACATTACGGCCAACGTTTTTTGATTATCGTTCAATAAAGCCAGCTGGTTTTCTAGATCTCCAATTTCCATTTCAATGCGGTAAGCATCAACTGCCGATACCTTTCCAGCCTCCACCTTTATATTGGCCAGTTTCTGAAATGAATGAAGAATCTCAATGTTCTCCTTGCTGATCTCAATGGCTTGCGTATTAAAGTAAATGGAGTAGAAGTTGGCGCTGACTTCATTAAATAATTTTGATTTCGCCTGTTGGAACTGCTCAAACTTTACTTTTGCCATTTCAATAGCCACATTTTCTTTGGCTTTCAAAGTTCCAAACCATGGAAATAGTTGCGACGCAGAGAATTTGAATTGTTGCGGACCTACACGGGTTTCAACTGGCAGAATAAAATAAGCAAATGCCACTTGTGGATCGGGTAGTGCTTTTACCTGAGGCGCTGTTTCCAATGCTGCCATGTATTCGCTAAATTTTGCTTTTAAGCCCGGATTATTCTCTGCAGCTGTTTGCAAGTATTTGTTTAATTCTTCTTGTGCCGAAACCATGGAAGAAATCAGCAACAAGAGATTAGTAACTAATATTCTATAATTTTTCATGGCTGTCTGTTTTAATTTGTTTCAATTCTCTTTTCAATTTTCCTTCTTGCCATAAACTGTACAATACTGGTACCATAAACATGGTTAATACTTCGATGGCCATGCCTCCAAAAAGCGGAATGGCCATGGGTACCATAATGTCGGAACCTTTTCCGGTGGAAGTTAATACAGGAAGTAAAGCAATAATTGTGGTGGCCGTTGTCATAACCGCTGGTCGTACCCTTTTAGAACCGGCTTCAAGAATTAAAGCCCTTATCTCTTTAACTGTTTTTGGATTACTTTTTTCCTGTAATTGTTTGATGTAAGTACTAATGAGGACTCCATCGTCGGTGGCCACACCAAACAAGGCAATAAAGCCGACCCAGACAGCCACACTCAGGTTGATGGTTTGTACCTGAAACAAATCACGAAGATGAATGCCTGCCAGCGAACCATTTAGGAACCAAGGTTGTCCATACAACCATAGCATGATAAATCCACCGGAAAGGGCTACAATTATTCCTGAAAAAATGAGTGCTGTTGAGGTCACCGAACGGAACTGGAAGTAGAGAATCAGGAAAATAATTAATAAGGAAATGGGTACAACAATCAACAATCGTTTTGTTGCCCTTATCTGGTTTTCATAATTTCCGGTAAAGACATAACTCACTCCTGCCGGCAGTTCAAATTCGCCCGACTCGATTTTAGCTTTCAGAAAAGCTTGTGCATCTTCAACTACGTCTACTTCGGCATACCCTTCTTTTTTATCAAAAATCACATAGCCTACTAAAAAGGTGTTTTCACTTTTAATCAATTGAGGGCCCCGCACATAATTGAGGGTAACCAATTCGCCTAAGGGAACTTGATTTCCATCGGATGTTGGAATTAATATTTTCTTTAAATCATCAGGATTGTCGCGGTATTCACGTGCATAACGCAGGCGAACGGGAAAACGCTCACGTCCCTCAACAGTAGTAGTCAATTTCATGCCTCCAATGGCACTGCTGATCACCGACTGCAAGGAGGCAACTGATATTCCATAACGGGCAATGGCATCTCTGTTGATCTCTAATTCGAGGTAAGGTTTACCCACAACCCGATCGGCAAAAACCGACATGGCCTGCACGCCTTCTACTTGTTTGAGATGCTTCTCTATTTCGTATCCTACTTTTTCAATTGATGCTAAATCGGGACCAAAAACTTTAATACCCATTGGAGCCCGCATACCTGTTTGCAACATCACTAAACGTGTTTGAATGGGTTGCAGTTTAGGTGCAGATGTTAAACCTGGAATAGTTGCTTGTTTAATAATTTCATTCCATATGTCGTCGGGCGATTTTATCTCTTCTCTCCATTGACGGAAATATTCCCCTTTTTTATCTTCAATTAGATTTTCTTTCCCAATTAATCTAAATGCCTCTTCTTTTGAATTATAAGTGCTTCCATCGCTCAGAACAAATGCATCATTTTTATCTACTTTAAAACGCATCCGATGTCCCGATTCGTTCAAAATGTATTCCGATTTGTAGTTGATTACGTTCTCGTACATCGAAGTAGGAGCAGGATCAAGTGCCGAGTTCACACGCCCCCATTTACCCACGACGGTTTCAACCTCCGGAATGGCGTTTAAACGCTTATCCAAAATGCGTATCACGTCGAGATTTTCTTCGATACCTGAATGAGGCATGGTTGTTGGCATCAGTAAAAACGAACCCTCATCCAGTGATGGCATAAACTCTTTGCCAATCCCGGGTAGTGATGCACTTATGTTTTGATAGACACTTGTGGATTTAATTCCATTGGGCATAAAACCAAATAGTTTGTCGAATCCCTGCCAACTTGTAATACCAAAAAGTATAAGGAAAATGGGTAATGCTAAAAATTTCCATTTATTATCTAAACACCATCTTAGTATTTTGGCATAGAAAAACACCACCGATGATAAAACTCCCAAAACAACGGTGAGCACAACAATTACAAAAAGGAAGTTCGCGAATTGTGAATTTTGTGCTCCCAGCGGCATCCATGCCTTGGTGAGGAAGAAAACTACCACTACAGCAGTAATGGCAATATTGATGTAATTGGGCCACGATTTTTTCGAATCGCTCCATTTGTATTCCAAAAAACCATTAATTCCAAAAGCCGTTAATGCCAATGCAATGTAGTTTCCAGAGAAAATCGACAGACTAATACCTGCAACAATTAAAGCGGAATTCCATATTTTTTTACTTCTGTTCTTATCGAAACGAATGGAGAATACCACATGAGCCAGGGTTGGAATAATTATTAAACCAATGAGTAAGGCGGCCAACATGGTAAATGTTTTGGTAAAGGCAAGCGGTTTAAATAATTTTCCTTCGGCTGCCTGCATGGCAAAAACAGGCAAAAAACTAATGATGGTTGTGGCCAAAGCAGTAATTACTGCACCGGCAACCTCGGTTGTTGAGGTATAAATCACATTCAATAATTTTTTTCCTTTGGCACCAAGGTTTTCAGGCATTTCCACATGCCTGATTATATTTTCGGTGAACACAATTCCCACATCAATCATCACTCCAATGGCAATGGCAATACCCGAAAGCGCTACAATGTTTGCATCAACGTTAAACTGACGCATGGTAATGAAAGTGATTAACACGCCGATGGGCAATAAGCTGGCGATTAAAAACGAAGCTCTCAGGTTAAGCACCAACACAATGATGACCAGAATACTGATCAACAGTTCAAGTGAAATGGCCTCTTCTAAGGTTCCCAACGTTTCTTTAATTAATCCTGTACGATCGTAGAATGGAACCAATGTTACTTTTGAAACAGTTCCATCAGCCAAGGTTTTCGAGGGTAGGCCGGGACTTATTTCAGCAATTTTTGCTTTTACATTTTCGATGGTTTGCAATGGATTGGCTCCATAACGAGCAACAACTACTCCTCCAACAGCTTCGGCACCACCTTTGTCGAGACCACCTCTGCGGGTTCCCGGCCCAAAATTAACTTTCGCCACATCTTTAATCCGAACCGGAACATTGTCGTGAACAGCCACTACACTTTTTTCAAGGTCTTCGATACTTTTAATGTAACCCAAAGCCCTGACCAAATATTCAACCTTGTTAAATTCAATGGTACGTGCGCCAATATCTAGGTTGCTGTTTTTAACTGCAGCCATTATTTGAGCAATGTTCACCCCATAGGCTTTCATCGCATTGGGATCAATATCCACCTGGTATTCTTTTACAAACCCCCCGATAGAAGCTACTTCAGCAACTCCTTTAGCGGACGTAAGTGAGTAACGAACGTAAAAATCCTGAAGGGTTCTCAACTCGTGTGGATCCCAACCACCAGTGGGATTGCCTTCTTTATCGCGACCTTCAAGGGTGTACCAGTAAATTTGACCCAGTGCAGTGGCATCGGGGCCTAAGGTGGGAGATACTTCATTGGGAAGGGTACCTGCAGGAAGTGAATTCAGTTTCTCTAAAATTCGGGTACGGCTCCAATAAAATTCCACATCTTCATCAAAAATAACGTAGATGGAGGAGACCCCGAAAATGGAATTACTACGAATGGTTTTCACTCCCGGTATCCCTAACAAAGAAGTCGTTAAGGGATAAGATATTTGATCTTCCATATCCTGAGGCGAACGGCCGGGCCATTCGGTGTATACGATTTGTTGGTTTTCTCCAATATCGGGTATGGCATCAACCGGCACCGGATCGGAGGGTAAAATTCCTGTATCCCAACCAAAGGGTGAATTGATGATTCCCCAACTGATAAAAACGAGTAGTACCAGAAAAGTTACCAGTTTATTCTCAAGGAAAAAACGAATAATTTTATTCAACATGGAATTGCATTTTATGATTGTAAAATACTCAATTTAAGCTTTAAAAGAACACAAATAGCTAAAGCATAAGAATTTACGCCACAGGTGTTCTCCTGAGTATTAAATCATAAAATGTAAGTCTGTAAATTGGAAAGTACTGTTTGAATTTTTGGTGGAGGAGGTGAGATGTACTCAATAAATTCCTCCTTTTGAGGGTCGGCGGTGAATGATACTAATAAATCGATGCTTGACAACATTGCCAACTGAGTAACAGTTGTAACAGGAACAGAAACAGCAGCTATGTTAACTGCCTCATCATCTAATTGCACCATTGTTGTTTCGGTATGGCAACATCCATCTTCACCACAACAAGGCTCAACTTGTTTGTCAATAACCACTTCGACCAGCTGATCGTGACAAAAATGTTTCGACATGGAAAACCCTGCTGATGTGATCAGCAATAGAATAGCAAAGCTAAAATAGGTGATTTTCCGAATCATATTAAATCAATTAAGAGAACAAATGTACGAAATCCTACTATTTAAGTAGTTAATGTAATGTTAAATGAATTTAATCAGTTAGAGCGTAAATTCAAAAATGGAGTAAACTGGACTTACAAAGTCGAACTCATGCCTGCAGAAACATCTATACAGTAAGGGATCCAGAGTTTTTATCCATTGAGCTTAACTTAAGACTTTTGTAACTTTAGAAATTGTACAGTTTAGTTTCTTTTCGCCTCAAGCCGGCTGGGCTTTTATTTTTCTCTTGAAAGAAAAGTAACCAAAAGTTCAAGGCTCCCAAATAAATATCATTCTCATTTTTTCAAAACCTAAGTGCGGCCGGGTGATCTTCGAGCTCCCGAAAGCTTTCGGGACTCAGCTTCCCGGTCTTACTAAGATTTTGCTTCAACTCAAATGATATTTATTTGAAGGCCAAAGTGCTATTGCCTAAATTATTATCTTCTTTAATACAAGGTTCATTAGCAAAATTTTACAGCTATAAATTTTCTATATTATTCTGCAAAGTTTTACAGGACAACAATGATTATAAATATTGATTCAGCTCTGCCAACACTTTATTTAATTCCAATTCGAGTTCAAAAATCCGATTAATATTTTCGTAGTTCAATGAGCTCTCAAATAAGTATTCGATCAATGAAATTTCCCCTTTCTCGAAGGCAATTTGAAGCAGATGGGTATTGTTGTAACTGTTAAAGCTTTCACGATAGCTGGTTAAGTTTTCCTGAAGCGCATTTGCTCTGCTGTGTAGCAACTTCAGTTTTCCATAAAACTGTATTTGCTGATCGTTTTGAGTGCTTTCGATGGCCATGGAATTTAGTTGGGCATACTTTACTCTGTTTTTATTTTCCCAAAGCGGAACTGTTACACCAAAAGCAATTCCCTGAAACTGCTCACCAACTACTTTTTCGCTCATGTACCCGGCCTGTAGTTTTGGAAGCTTCAATGCCTTGCTCAATTGAACTTGTTTTTCATTAATGGCCAATTCTTGTTTTAACCACTGAAGCAAGGGATTTTGTTGTTCTGCCAACTGGTACCAGACCTCAAAATCGGCAGGAACTGTTTTTGTTGAATAAGTAGAAAGGTTGAAGTTGATGGTAATACCGCCATTCAAAAGTGCTAATTCGGCGAGTGAATTTTCTTGTTTCATTTTCAACAACTCCATTTCGTTTTCAACATTGTGCAAATGCATTTGAACTTTGTTGAATTCCAATTGATTGCACTCACCTGCTTTCAATTGTGACTGATAGGCAATTGCAATTTTTTTGGCTTGTTCAACTCTTTTCCTTAGCTCTTCGATTAAAGTATTGGAATGAATCAGGTCGGTACAAATCAACTGAGTTTGCAACAGCACTTCTCGTTTTTGCTTTTCAAATTCAAAAAGAAGCTGATCATTTTTGAGCTCCGATATTTGTTTTTTGTAAACGTAAGCACTCGGAAAATCGATGCTTTGCGAAATGCTAAAATCCGTTCTGTTTCCAATTGCTGAAGGATTTCCCCACAAATAATTGAATTCAATGGCAGGATTTTCAAGATTAAATGTTGTTTTGTTTCCCACCTTCTCGGCCTCCATTCGTTTTTGTAAAGTTGAAAGTGTGGTATTGTTTTTTTCAACTTCAACCAGCACCTCATCCATTGAGCTTTGTGCCAATAGATGCGATACAGCAGCAAGCAGCAAGAGTGTAATTATCGTTAGTTTCTTCATGACTGTTCTTTTTTTAAGGTTGCGTGCTTGGTGAAAACACTGTACACAATGGGTACAATGTAAATGTTCAGCAAAGTAGATGTCAATAATCCTCCAAGAATCACTTTTGCCATAGGGCTTTGAATTTCGTTACCCGGCAAATCACCTTTAAAAGCCAGTGGAATCAGTGCCAAGGCAGCAGTTAAAGCGGTCATCAAAATGGCATTCAAGCGGTCTGATGATCCGTTGATGATGAACTTCGAATGTTCAACACCTTTCAGTTGAAGCTGTTGGTAATTCGAAATCAGCAAAATTCCGTTTCGGGTGGCAATACCAAACAAGGTAATGAAACCGATAATTGCCGGAATGCTCAAAATTCCTGATGTGAGATAAATCGAAAATACTCCTCCGATTAAGGCCAAAGGTAAATTGATGAGAATAATGGCCGCCAGTTTGAAGTTTTTAAACTCCTGGTACAACAATAGAAAGATCACCAAAAGGGCTAAAATTGAGGTGAGCAACAAGGTTCGCGAAGCACTTGCTTCACTTTCAAATTGTCCTCCGTATTCAATGCGATATCCTTCAGGGAGTTCAATCCCTGCGTTGATGTTTTTCTTGATGTCCTGCACTACGCTTCGTAAATCGCGCTCGGCAACGTTAGCCGAAATCACAATTTTTCGTTGAACGTTTTCCCTGCTAATTGAACTTGGGCCTGAAACTGAAACGATTTCAGCCACCTGTTCCAAGGGTACTTTTTTGCCATCTTCGGTATCGATTAAAGCACTTCGAATTCCCTCATTGGTTTGGGTGTAATCTTCATTCAAACGAAGAATAAGCTCGAAGCTTCGTTGTCCCTCGTAAATATCGGCCAATTTTTCGCCACCAAAAGCAACGTCAACAAAGTTGTTAAACTGCTCGATGGTGATTCCGTAAGCGGCCAGCATTTCGCGGTTAGCCCTGATTTGAATTTGTGGAATCTCTACCTGCTGATCGACATTTACATCCACCAGTCCTTCAATGTCGACAATGGAACTTTTAATTTGATTTCCAATGTTGAACATCTGGTTTAGGTCGTTTCCAAAAAGTTTAATGGCGATGTTGGCACGAGTTCCCGAAAGCATGTGATCAATTCGGTGCCCAAGTGGTTGTCCAACTGTTGAAGCAATTCCTGTAATTTGTGCGAGGGTAAGACGTACATCGGCCAAAAAATCTTCCTGACTTCTTTCCTTTAAATCGAAATTCACATCAATTTCGGCACTGTTGGTGGTTTGTGAATGCGCATCCAACTCACCGCGCCCTGTTCTTCGGGCTGTGCTTGTGATCTCAGGAATGGCCAACAATTCGTTTTCAACCAGGGTGCCCAAATTGTTGCTTTCATCCAACGAAGTTCCGGGTTGTGTGATCACCGATAAGGTTAAGGAACCTTCGTTAAAATCGGGTAAAAAACTCCGTCCAAAGTTTGAAAAAAGAAACAAGGAGATAACGAACAATCCCAGCGCTGAGAATACCACTGTTTTTTTATAGTTCAACGCCCATGTGAGCGATTTTTCGTAATAGAACTGTAATTTCCGTACCAGCCATTTTTCCTTCTCATTTTTGGCCAAATACTTTTCATCCGATAAAAGCATTTTAGCCAACAAAGGGGTAAGTGTCATGGCTACAATCAACGACATAAAAAGTGAAACGATGAAGGAAATACCCAGCGGTTTTAACATCCGCCCTTCCATTCCTGAAAGAAAAAAGAGAGGCAGGAAAGCAACGATGATGATGAGCGTGGCATTTAAAATGGATGCACGTATCTCTTTCGACGCTTCGAAAACAACGGTAAATGAAGATTTCTGTTTGGGTTTTGGCAACTGCATGTTTTGCCGCAGCCGTTTGTACACATTTTCCACATCAATAATTGCATCGTCAACCAGCGAGCCAATTGCAATGGCCATACCTCCCAAACTCATGGTGTTGATGTTTAAGCCCATCAGTTTAAGTACGATAATTGAACCCAAAAGGGACAAAGGGATGGCCAACAATGAAATGATGGTGGTGCGGAAACTTCCCAAAAACAAGAAAAGTATGATGACCACAAAGAAGGCACCTTCCATCAGTGCACGTTGAACGTTGTTCACCGAGGTTTCAATAAAATCGGCCTGACGGAATATTTTGGTATCCATCCTTACATCAGCAGGAAGTGTTTTTTTCAGCACTGCCAAATTCGCTTCAATGTTTTCAGTTACATTCAGCGTGTTGATGTTGGGTTGTTTCGAAATTGAAATAATTATTGCTGGTTTCCCATTTTCAGAAGCGTGTCCCAACTTAATGGCACTGCCTGTTTTTATTTCAGCAACATCGCGAATTTTAATGGGCTTTCCATTCCGCGATTTCACAAAAGAATTTCCCAGCTCTTCCAAATCGAAAGTTCGGGCAATTCCTCGCACCACAAATTCATTTCCAAACTGCCTTACAATACCTCCGGTCGAATTTTGACTGATTCCCTTGCAAATGTTGGTCAGTTCTTCCATCGAAACCTTGTAGTAATTCATTTTTTGCGGATCGGCCAGCACCTGATACTGTTTGTAATCGCCTCCAATGATGGTGACCTGTGAAACGCCACCGGTTGCCAATACCAGGGGTTTTATGTTCCATTCAGCAATGGTTCTGAGATCCATCATGCTGGTGCTGTCGGCTTGCAAACCAATAAAAAATATTTCACCCATTACGCTCGACTGTGGCGCCAACTCAGGCTGTCCAACACCGATGGGCATTTGAGAACTTACGCTAATGAGTTTCTCACTAACAATTTGACGAGCTTTAAAAATATCGGTTCCCCAGTCGAATTCAACCCAAACAAAGGAGAATCCCTGAGATGAAGCCGATCGAACTCTACGTACATCTGTCCCACCATTTACGGCAGTTTCGATGGGAAAAGTGACCAGGCGTTCAACTTCTTCTGAAGCCATTCCGTGGGCATCGGTCATTACCACAACAGTGGGAGCGGTAAGGTCGGGAAATACATCCACGTCCATTCGCTGAGCTGTAATTACACCCACAACAATCAAAAGTACCGAACTCAAAAGGATCAGGTACTTGTTGTTCAGCGAAAATTTTATAATTCTATCTAACATCGCTTTTGTGTTTAGTGTATGTGACCTGCATGTGGATCGAGTTTGCCGGTTGATTGCGTGAGCTTAAGTAAAACAGCTCCTTTGCTTACAATTCGGTCGTTTTCATTTAAGCCTTGAGGAATTGCTGTTCTGATTCCATCCGTTGTTCCAAGTTTGATTTGCTTTTTCTCAAAAAGTTCAGGATTCAACTGTACGAAGGCATAAAAATTCCCTTGTTCCTCTAGCAAAGCTGAATTGGGAATGGTGATGGCTTCGGTATTCGTAATGGTTTTCAAGTAAACTTTCACAAAACTACCAGGTACAAAAAACGAAGTGTTGTCGATTTGAAGCGTCACCGGAATCAGGAAATTGTCGTTGTTCGTTGTTCTTCCGTACGAAAGTACTTTCCCGTTCAATTCTTCCAACGTAAATGATTGTTGGTTGTCGGGAGTACTGATGTTCGCTGTAGAAATTTGGCTTAGAACGGAAGCATATTTTTGTTGTATGTCGGCAGTGATTAACAGTTTTTCGTTTTTTGAAACGGAAAGCAGGGCCTGGCCTGCATTTACATACTCGCCATTTTTAACGAACAAGTGCTTAACAAAGCCATTGCTTGTACTTTTTACGTTTTGTCCATTGGCGTTAAACTGTTTGTTCATCGTTTCGTAAAGTACTTCGGCATTCAAAAATTGATTCTTTGCTTCAAGCAACTCTTTCTCCGAAACAATTTTATCGGCGGCCAAAGTTTTCAGACGATCGTAGTTTTGTTTTGTTTTTTCGAAGTTGTTTTTGGCCTCGGAAAAACGCACCGCAGCGTTGTTCTCAGCCAACTCGTTTCCCGAAACAGTTAAAATTGATTGTCCACTTTTTATGCTTACACCTTCACTTATATTTCCATTTGAAAATTGTACGAAGCCGTTTGTTTTTGCTGAAATAATCAGCTCATCGGTGGAAGCGGATTGGATTTGACCGCTTGTTTTTATCACTTGTCCAAAGTGTTCTTTGCGAACTTGTTCAGTAGCAAAGTCTATTTTCCACGATTGCTCTTTGGTAAAAACCGTCGTGTTTACCATCGAAGGACTTTCTGTTCCGATGGAGTGCAGTGCATCTTCGTCGGATGCAAACACTTTTACATTTGGAACAGTGATCACTGAGATCCCGTTTTCGTTTGTGATTTCAAAAGTCAGTTGACCTTCACCCTGAGTATTAGGAAAAAGATCAAAACTGTAGATTCCTTTTCGTGTAGGTTTGTCAAGTGTTTGTTCTACTTTTTGATTTCCAATTTCCAAACGAATGGTCATGCTCCCTTTTTCCAGGGCTTTAAAACTTGGTAAATGCGAAAAGTGTGACAAAACATTGGCCGATTCTCCTACTATAAAAGCATCTGCTTCGGCAAAAAGCTCATAATCGGAGGTGTAGGCGGTGTATTGAACTTTTACAGCTTCATGTTCGTATTCTTCACTTTCAAGGCTTAGGGATTCAGTGTGCTTGTGGATTTCGTTTCCTTCAGTTTCACTGTGTGACGAATGGCAAGCTGCCGCTAATAAAGCAGCAATTGCAATGAGAAAATATTTATTCATTTAAAATTTTGTTTAATCTTTGATTAAAAAAAGACGTACCTGTAGTGATTGAACCACTTCAAGTAGAAAATAAAAAATCTAAAAATTAAACAGAAGGAGGGGCGCGCAAGCCAACAGCACTTTCTCCCTGGTATGCATAGAAAAGGGAAAGCTCAGAATGAAATTTAATTGTGCAAAGAAGGGGAGCTGATAAATCAATCGATGTAGAAGTATTTAAAAAGTTGCCGAGATCAGCCCCGTGAATATAAAAATAATGAATCGTGTTGTTGTGCCTGTCGCCTGGAATGGCATCAACCTGTTGTAGGTGACAAAGTTCTGTGTTGTTTTCGCCATCATGTTCATGCCTGTGTTGATGAGGTATGTTTTCATTGATATGATTGTCAGAATGATCTTCACAAATATCATTTTCGATGCAAACCTGGCTTTTGTGGTAATGATGGGGAACAAAAGAGTGCGCCAACAATACAAAGCTGGCAAATAGTAGAAACAGTATGGCGACTCTTTTTTTGAACATAATTGGGCAAAGATAGTAAAATACTTTATTCCATCATTTTGAGTAGAGCTTCGATCACATTTTTAGCACCAGCCGCAACTACTCCAATTGAGGTGTCGTGCATGTAACATGGTGAAGTGATAATGAGGTTTTCCATATCGACCACGATATCGGAACCTTCGCTGGTTTGGTGTCTGGCTCCCATTGTTTCAATGGCCTGTGCAGTTCCTTTATCAGTGCCAATGGTGAGCGTTGATTTCCCCAATACTTTGGCAATAAAAGCGGGAGCAATGCACAAGGCGCCTATAGGCAGTTTGGCACTATAGGCAAGCTTTAAGGCTTCTGCAGTATCCTGATTTACCTGGCAGTCCGGTCCGTCAATGGCAAATGTGCATAGATTTTTAGCTACTCCAAATCCTCCCGGAAATACCAAGGCATCAAAGTTGGCCGGATCAAATTCAGTAACAGGTTTTATATTACCGCGGGCAATACGCGCCGCCTCAATTAAAACATTCCGATTTTCGTCTTGAGGTTTTCCTGTTAGGTGATTAATTACATGGTATTGAGCTGTGTCGGGTGCAAAGCATTGGTATTCTGCTCCGACCTGATCAATGGCCAACAGGGTCAGCACGGCTTCCTGAATTTCTGCTCCGTCATATACGCCACATCCAGCCAAAACAATTGCAAACTTTTTATTTTTCATGATCTAAAGATTTTTATTTCAGTAAAATGCAAGTTGCAAAAATGCGAATAATTGCCAGCTTTGTATAGGGTATTAAAAATGAAGATTTAGATTTCCTCCCATTGATTTTTCTTGCCCTTTTTCCGTTTTAATTTGCGGTATTTTAGCAATTTAATTTCAGTGCTGATGTGTTCGAGCACCAATTTAAAATCGGCACTGGTTATAATTCGTTTTGATTTGCGTTCGTGAAAAATACGCACGTAGGGTAATTTTCCGTTTAAATTAAATTCCAGGGTGTAAAAATGATCCAGTGGAATCTCAGTGCTGGTCACTTTTTTTATTTCAACTGGAATCGGTTTAATCTTTTCAGGATTGAGCTCAGGAACCAATAATGGGAATGTGGTATTGTAGGAGGAGACCTCATGTTCGAGTAAAAAATATTTACTGGGTAAATCGTATTCCTTCGACCACCATTTTCCATCGACTAAATCCATCGCGTGACAGCTTTCTTCGATGGTTTTAGCTACCTGAAGTTCCTTTAACTTATTGCTGAGATTTTTTGCCATTGCCAGTTCAAATGGATCATTGCTTAAGATGGATTGTATTCCCAGAACCACTCCCAATTGATTGGAATAGTCATCTTCGGCCGAGAAACTGGAATATCTTTCAGGAACTAATGGAACGGTTGATGCTCCGTACCAGGTTGCTATTTCGTGCCAAACAGAAAGATCATAAGCAATTCTGCCGGCTAAACGCGCAGCATCTTCATTGGTAAAATCTTTTGGTATTGAAAGTTTCAGTTTCTTTTGACCGCCTTCACGTCCCAATACTAAATCGAAATCAGTATTTCCCCTCTTATGCATGATTAATGCATGTAAATATGCTGTCCAATCTGACTGATCGCGTAAGTGGCCGGTATCAATAAAGCCACCTTTATAGGTATAAAGAATGCCGTTATCTTCAGATTTTCCTCCTAAATAGTGATGTGTTCCAAT
Organism: Prolixibacteraceae bacterium; assembly: GCA_041821245.1. GTDB lineage: Bacteria > Bacteroidota > Bacteroidia > Bacteroidales > Prolixibacteraceae > Roseimarinus. Next base: position 157,473 of record JBGUEP010000007.1, on the reverse strand, counting down.
ATCTTCCAGGGCTATAATATCTGATCGATTGATAAAAGGAAAGCCCATAAACCCAACGCTATCGCCAAAAGCACAACAAGTTCTGATGATTCGGGGAGGAATGCCACGTTCATATTGATTGGAATCTATACCTTTTCCATAAATGGTGCCAAACGTAATAGTTAATGTGATTGCAATCAGATACTTATTCATTTGAGGACATGCTATTCATAAATATATTTAATACTTTTCGAAATTAGAAAAAGTTTCGATTAATCAGATGTTATAAATTCTTAACGCGCTCATTGCCTCGGCTTGATTTAGATGGAACGGTAAATTCTAAGGTAATCAAATATTGTTGCTTATAAAAGAGCTTGAATTAAGGTTTTCCAACACAGGCTATTTATAAAAAAAAAGATATATTTGCCGTTCAGTAAAAAAGTTCAAAAAGAAATACAAAAATTTTAAACAAATGCAGAATAAAGGTGCTATAAGGTTATTTGCAATTTTGCTGGCCTTAGTTTGTGTGTACCAGTTGTCGTTTACCTTCAAAGCCAAGCAGATCGAAAAGAGAGCTGCTGAAGCGGCCATGGGTGACCAACTGAAAGAAGTACATTACCTCGATTCCATTTCAAGCGAAACTGTTTACAGTTTTCTTGGAATTCGGAAATATACCTACAAAGAGGTAAAATCAAGAGAGATTAACTTAGGTCTTGACTTGAAGGGTGGTATGAACGTTACCCTCGAAGTTTCAGTTGTCGACCTGGTGAAAGCTTTGTCGAATAATAGTAAAGACTCAACATTCAATGCTGCGCTGGTCAAAGCACAGGAAATGGAAAAAAACAGTCAGGATGGATTTATAACCTTGTTTGGTCAAGCTTATGAGCAAATCGATCCCAATGCTAAATTGGCTGCAAATTTTTTAACTCCTGAGTTAAAAGACCGTATTAACTTCAATTCAACTAATGCTCAGGTGTTAGAAGTAATTAAAACTGAAGCTGATGCTGCCATTGATAATTCATTTAACATTCTTCGTTCACGTATCGACCGTTTTGGTGTGGCTCAGCCTAACATTCAAAAATTATCGCAACGTGGTCGTATTTTGGTAGAGTTACCCGGAGTGAAAGACAAAGAACGTGTACGTAAACTACTACAGGGTACTGCATCGCTTGAGTTTTGGGAAACCTTCGAAAATCAGGAAGTTTATCCTTATTTGTTGGAAGTAAATCGTGTTATTAAAGAAAGACAAGATGCTGCTGCAGGATTAAATAAGGAAGAAGGTACTGAAATTGCTAAAGCGGAAACTGAAAAAGCAGAAGCTCAAGCCGATACTTCCGATGAACTTTCTTTATTGGATGAATTGGAAACTTCAGAGAATGATAGTACAGGCGTAACCGATAATGCCAACATGGCAAAAGATTTCCCATTGTTTGCGGTGTTAACACCCAATGCAAATAATAATGGACAATTGATGCAGGGACCTGCAATCGGTTTTACTCATTTTGGTGATACTGCTAAAGTAAATGCCTATTTTAAATTACCTAAAGTTCGTTCCTTATTGCCACGCGACATGATTTTCCGCTGGCAAATGAAACCTTTTGACGAAGCTGGTAATTTCTATCAATTGGTTGCTTTAAAAGTAACGACCCGCGACGGTAATGCTCCACTCGATGGTGATGTTGTTACCGATGCCCGTCAGGACTTTGGACAGGGACAAGCGTCTGCTGAAGTAAATATGACCATGAATAGTGAAGGTGCCAAAGTTTGGGCACGTATGACTAAAGATAATGTTGGAAAATCAATTGCGATTGTACTGGATGAGTTTGTGGTATCATACCCAACCGTTCAAGGCGAAATTAGCGGTGGTCGTTCAAACATAACCGGTAATTTCACCGTAGAAGAAGCAAAGGATTTAGCGAACATGTTAAAGTCAGGTAAAATGCCTGCACCGGCTAACATTGTTGAGGAATATGTTGTTGGTCCTTCATTGGGTCAGGAATCTATTAACTCGGGTATGTGGTCATTCGGTATCGCCTTTTTATTGGTGTTGGTCTACATGTTATTCATGTACAGTAACCACGCAGGAGCAGTCGCCAATATTGCCTTGTTGGCCAACTTGTTCTTCCTTATTGGAGTCTTAGCGTCCTTCGGAGCCGTGTTGACCTTGCCTGGTATTGCCGGTATTGTGTTGACCATGGGTATGGCGGTTGATGCGAACGTACTGATTTACGAACGGATCAGCGATGAATTACACGGAGGTAAAGCCTTGAAGCTTGCCGTAAAAGACGGATATCAAAATGCTTATTCGGCCATTATCGACGGACAGGTGACTACCTTATTAACAGGTATCGTACTTTATTTCTTCGGTTCAGGTCCTATCAAAGGTTTTGCAACTACCCTGATTATTGGTATTGTAACTTCTCTGTTTACTTCCATCTTTATTACTCGCCTGACCTTCGAAACGATGTTAGGACGTGATATCAATGTGAAGTTCATCTCAAAAGCTACCAAGAATCTGTTGCAAAATATGAAGATTAAATTCCTGGGCAAGCGTAAAGTCGCTTACATTATTTCCGGAATTTTAATCTCAGCTTCGATTTTATCAATTGCTACTAAAGGATTCGATTATGGTATTGACTTTAAAGGAGGTCGTACCTACGTGGTCGCATTCAAACAAGATGTGAAAGTAGCCGATATTTCTAAAATGTTGGCAGTCGAATTTGGTAGTGCACCTGAGGTTAAAACATTTGGTTCAGATAATCAGGTTCGAATTACTTCGGATTACCACATCGATGATAAGAGCACAACCATCGATAATCAGGTGGAAGAAATGCTCTACACCGGCTTGTCACCTGTTATTGGTGATATAAGCAAAGATGATTTCACTCAAAACTATATTCAGAGTTCAACCAAGGTTGGACCAACCATTTCCGACGATATCAAAAAGGATGCGTTTATCGCCTTATTCCTGGCACTGGTCGCCATCTTTATTTACATTGTTATTCGTTTCCGAAACTGGCAGTATGGTTTAGGAGGTATTGCGGCTTTGGCGCACGATGCCATTATTACCTTGGGTCTGTTCTCCATGTTTAGCGGAATTCTGCCCTTCTCTCTGGAAATCGACCAGGCGTTTATTGCGGCAATTCTGACAGTTCTGGGATATTCCATCAACGATACGGTAATTATTTTTGACCGTATTCGCGAATATGTTGGATTGTATCCAAAACGATCGTTGGAGTTAAATATGGACAACGCTATTAACAGTACATTGCGTCGTACCTTGAATACTTCATTATCGACTATCATTGTGTTGTTAGCCATCTTCCTGTTTGGAGGTGATAGCATTCGTGGATTTATCTTCGCCTTGTTAATTGGTGTGGTTGTGGGTACTTACTCATCCATTTTTGTGGCAACTCCGGTGGCATACGATACCATCAGTAAATCGAAAAAATAGAACGTTCGAAATAGAAATAGTTAAGCCCTGGTTGTAGATACAACCGGGGCTTTTTTCGATCATTTAATCAACTCATTTATTGAACAAATAGTGATCAGTGCTTATTACTAAAGAAAGAAAATGTGTGAACTATGAACATTAGTGGAAATTTAAGCAAGATGCGTTCCGAATTGAATTCGCCTATTGACTATTATTTGAAATTAGGAGAAAACGAAATCCATTTGAACGATTCGATCGGAAAAGAAATTTCATTGGAACACAATGGCGTAATTAATTGCATGCACTGTGGCAAAAAAACGAAAAAGTCGTTCAGTCAGGGTTTATGTTATGCTTGTTTTCAAACGGCACCTGAAGCTGATCAGAGCGTTATGCGACCTGAACTCTCCATGGCTCAGTTTGGAATTGCAAGGGATATGGAATGGGCTGCCGAACACGACCTGATTGATCATTACGTTTATCTGTCAGTCACAAATGATATTAAGGTTGGGGTGACCCGTTTTCATCAAATACCAACCCGATGGATCGATCAGGGGGCGGTATTGGCCATCAAATTGGCGAAAACTCCTAACCGACACATTGCAGGGATCATTGAAAAATATCTGAAAAGCTATGTGGCCGATATCACCAAATGGCAAGCCATGTTAAAGGAGGAAATGAACATGCAAATTGATTTGAAAGCAGAAAAAATGCGCATTTCAGATTTGCTGCCACTGGAATTGAAAAAGTACCTTGAGCCGGATGACACGATTACCAGCTTGGAATATCCGGGAGATTTTCAACTTAAAAAAATCAATACAGTGGGATTCGATAAAACACCATTGGTCAAAGGCCGATTGGTGAAAATTAAAGGACAATATTTGATCTTTGAGGACGAAAGCGTCATGAATATTAGAAAGTATAGCGGATATTTCATAAATTTTAGTGATAATCGCTAAAAATATGATCCTTGTAAGGATCAATGTAACCTTCTTTTTTTACTTTTGGTCGAAAGTACACCATAGTAACTACTTGAACACGCAATACCCATTGAAACGAGCATGATCCTGTCGTTCAAAAATGCCGGTGACTACCAAGTAAGTTGCATGAGTCACCATAAAGAATTGATAATTATAGACGATTGAAATGAAAAATCTGGACTGGAAGAATTTAGGATTTGGCTACGCCGACGCTGATTACAACGTACGTTGTTATTACAAAGATGGGAAATGGGGTGAATTGGAAGTATCCGATTCGACCCAAATTTCACTTCACATGGCCGCAACTTGTTTACATTACGGGCAGGAAGCTTTTGAGGGTTTAAAAGCGTATCGTGGCCAAGACGGTAAAATTAGAGTTTTTCGTATTGAAGAAAATGCGAAACGTATGCAAGCATCCGCACGAGGTATTTTGATGCAGGAATTGCCAACTGAAAAATTTATGGATGCAGTGTTCAAAGTGGTGAAGCTAAACGAAGAATATGTGCCTCCCTTTGGCTCAGGAGCTTCGTTGTATATTCGGCCTCTTTTGATCGGCTCTGGTCCGCAAATTGGAGTGAAACCAGCCAGCGAATATACTTTTATGGTTTTTGTGATGCCGGTTGGACCTTATTTCAAAGCTGGCTTCAAACCTACCGATTATGTGATTTACCGCGAATATGACCGTGCTGCTCCGCTGGGAACAGGTAACATAAAAGTGGGAGGGAATTATGCCGCCAGTTTAAATGCCGGAATTCGTGCACATAATGAAGGATTTTCCGCTGTTTTATACCTCGATGCCCGTGAGAAAAAATACCTCGATGAATGTGGACCTGCTAATTTTTTTGGAATTAAGGGAAATTCATACGTTACACCAAAGTCAAAGTCTATTCTGCCTTCTATCACCAATAAAAGTTTGCGTGTGCTGGCCGAAGATTTTGGAATGACCGTTGAAGAACGTCAAATTCCGGTTGAAGAGTTGGCTGAATTTAGTGAAGCAGGCGCCTGTGGCACTGCCGCTGTAATTTCACCCATTCGCAGCATCTACGATGCCGATAAGGACCTGCGCTACACTTATGGCGATGAGCCCGGTGAAGTATCTCAGAAACTCTATCAACGTTTAATTGATATTCAATACGGTACCAAACCCGATACGCATAACTGGGTGACTATCGTAGAATAAATAATAAAATATAGATCAAAGAGGGCGTTCATTAAATGAATGCCCTCTTTTTTCTCGACCCCGACCATTCGAGATTTGAGTACAATATTGCGAAGTATCTTAAAGTCGAAAGCGATTGATGGGCTCATTGTATGAATGATTACCAGTTCAGTGCATTGCCGGCGGATGTTCTTTACAATGGATTCTCCTCGTTAGGTGAATACTGTATTTGGCGGAGTGCGACAGAGGTCGCATATCAGCAGGTTAGTACCAGTCAGCTGTTTTACACCTCCATATCTTTTCAGCAGAACCCCTATTCAAAGGAAAGTGGATACAGCATCCGTTGTATTAAGGATTAAATTTCTTGGCAAATCAATGTTCATTCCCATGTGAATTGATAGTTTTGTAGAACTAAACTTGTTTTAATGGAAAACCATCAGCATCAAACGATCTTCATCAAAAAATCTTCTGGCGAAAGCGAAGCCTTTTCTGTTTCGAAATTGATTAACTCACTTCGAAAAGCTGGTGCCGAAGAGGAAATTATAAAAAAAGTTTCAGCCGATATTCAATTGTGGATTTATGATGGCGTAACGACTCAGAAAATTTATAAAAGGGCTTTTAGTTTATTGAAAAAACAGAGTTTTCACCCTGTGGCTTCACGTTATAAATTAAAAGAAGCCCTGATGGAACTGGGGCCAACGGGTTATCCTTTTGAGCATTTCATCGCCAAGGTAATGGAGACTATGGGCTATTCAACAGAAGTAGGTCAGGTGCTTCAGGGAAAATGTGTTACACACGAAGTTGATGTGGTGGCGACTAAAGGATTGGAACAATGTTTTGTGGAATGCAAATATGGTTTAAGCGATGATAAAAATGTGAACGTTAAGGTTCCACTTTACATTCGTTCACGGGTGAATGATATTATTGATCATCGCAAGCAGAATAAAGATTTCGAGGGATATATTTTTCACGGCTGGCTGGTTACCAATACTCGTTTTACTTCGGATGCCACCGATTTCGGTAACTGCAGTGGATTACACCTTTTAAGTTGGGATTATCCACAGGGAAACGGGCTGAAAGATATCATCGACCGTGAGAAGATTTATCCCATTACTGTTTTACACCAACTTAGCCCTGAACAAATACAGCATTTATTGGAGAAGGGCATTGTAATCTGCAGGCAATTATTGGATGATCCCAACCTATTGAAATCCTTTGATCTGAAATTGGTAAAGTACAAGTCGATCATTAAAGAGTTAAATGAACTTGTTTCCAATAATGTTTAAGGCTTGCATATTATATGGCCGGTAAATGTTTGGCAATTTTTCACGAGGTTTTTGCAGCGGAATACCTTCAAATGATCTTTTAATAATTGGGGAGTAATTACAAGGTGGACTATTCCCCAATTAATATGTATAGAAACTATTTGATTTCCTTAATTTAGTTGAACTGATCAATTTGTTGTTTAACCCATCGGGTGATCGCAGGTACATCGTTGGTTAAAGAAGTTGCAGAATAGGTAGCTCCACTTATTGCCTGGATGTCTTTTCCATATTTTAAGGTTTCGCCATTCTGACCAATGAACTGTTTTAACCATCTTTTCGAAGTAACGCCGTTCCCATGACTTGATTTGTATTGTAGAATTTTGACCTTCTGTACAACAACATCACTATTGTACAATATCATGTATTGAAACTCTTCAAATCGACCCATGGAGCTGGTTAATAAGACAAAACCCTGAAAAATTGAATCAACTTCTAATCGATAGAGGCTTGATGGATCCACGGCGTTAAGCCATTTTAAATCGAAATTATCAGCATTGAAATAGGCTTCCAATTCCTTCTCTATTCCTTTTTCTAATGTTTTGGGAATATGGTTTTGTTGTATTGAATCGGGTTGAAAAAAAACCAGGAGTATAATGAAGAGTAAAAACATAAGCGAAAAATTTAAAACCAAATACCAATTCCTAGATTCAGTTGTCCTTTATACGTGTTTGATGCAGCATTCCCGAAAAGTTGATAGTCAGCTTTAAGAACAGCACCGCTACTTAATTGAAATGAAGTTCCCAAAGTGATATCTGTACGATTGAAGGCGTCATTTTGCACAATTGATTCGTCTACTTTGAAGTGAGTATTGTAGTTTTCAAACCGAACGAAAGGAGTGAAAAAATAATTCGCTTCATCATTACCTAAATAAATGCGATAAGCAGTTTCGATGTACCAGCCTTGCAAGGCACTACCAACATCACTTCCGGTAAATTGGTTGTAGGCACCTGTATTGGTTAAGGAAGCCAAAATGTACTGAGCTCTGAAATCAAACTTCCCTATATTGTACTGGCCATCCAATCCCAGCATAGTAATTTCTACAGAAGAAGAGTCGGCTCTCATTTTGGCTTGTGTATCGGCATGTTTAACGCCATTATACAATGTTGATTGAGTATTTCCGAAATAACCCGAAATGCCAAGTCTTAAACCAGGTATTGATGTCACGTCGGCCTTTATGGCTAAATTGGGTGAGCTTACATATGATTCGGCTCCTTTTTGCCGACCGCTTCGTAAACCACTGCTACCGGATAATTTGGCAGATCCATTGTACCCATTGAATCCGTTCAGCAGGTATACCTGATAATTGAGACCTAAATCCTGGAGATATCCGTTGAACCCAGCACCAATTTCACGCCAGGTGGTAGGAACAATAACATTGTCTACATTTGGTCGTTCTACACCATTAAAGGTGGTGGGCTCGTGGTATTCATTAATAATTCCCATTGGCACAAGCATTAAGCCAGATCTAAAATTTAAACCATTTGCGATTCGGTGGTTGAGCCAAGCTTGTTCTACATAAACCTCAACAACATGTTCAATTTCTAATTCAGTAACAAATTGAGTTCGATCAGAAAAATTGTAGCCAAAAAGAAGCACCATGCGATGAACATCCAATTTTCCATTGCGTTGCACCTGGGATTCATAGGGTTGATTATAATCAATTTGAGCATAGCCCCCAATGGTCAATTTTTCATCTGTTTTCGACATTAGTTTTTGAGCTGCATTGTTCCTGTTTGTTTCCTGTCCTCTGCTTACAAAAGCGGTCACAAGAAGTAGCACTAATAACTTTATTTTCATCTTATATTGATTTGGATTGAATTAAAATAGACAGCAAATTTATTGGAAAAGTTATAGCTTCGATGAAATCCTACTTAAATTATAGCTTAACCGAGTGAAAATCATAAGCTCTAATGATAGATCTTGCGAAGATGTAGAATTGCTAGGATGAAAAGCTTTTATGGAGGCATAAAACTTCATTATTTGATACATCAGCGAAGTCGAGGATATTATTTTTTGAAGGCTTGTAACAGCATTACTGAACAAGATTGTATCTTTAAAGAACTGAAACAATCAAAAAATAAGGTCATGATGAAAACTACCAAGAGAATTTTGCTTTCAATTGCAGTGATAATCCTATTTAGTTGTGGAAATGTGAAAACAGAGCCTGATATAGCAAAAAGTTCTGCTGATCAACAAATTGAATTTTACCAGCTTAAAACGTATCTTTTCGATAACGAAGAACAAATGCAAGTTGTCGACCTATATTTAGAGCATGCATTTTTGCCAGGATTGGAAAAGTTGGGAATAAAAAATGTTGGTATATTTAAACCAATACCCTATCCAACTGACAGCATCAAGAAAACACTTGTGCTGATTCCATTCACCTCGTTTCTGCAATTAACGGACCTTGACGAACAACTTGAAAGCGATGAAGCATACCGAACTGCAGGAAGTGAATACCTTACTGCTTTACATGATCAGGCGCCTTATCAGCGCGTACAATCAGTCCTCCTGAAAGCATTTGATAACTGGCCTGTGATGAAAACACCCAAATTAGATGGCCCAAGGTCTGAACGTGTTTATGAACTTAGAAGTTACGAGTCGGCGACTGAAGCCATTGCAGCCAACAAACGCCACATGTTTAATGCAGGCGGTGAAATTACTATTTTTGATGAATTGGGTTGTAATCCTGTTTTTTTCGGCGAAGTGATCTCCGGTGCACATATGCCCAACCTAATGTACATGACTACATATTCAAATCAGGCAAGTAGAGATGAACACTGGAAAAAATTTGGTCAATCACCAGCGTGGGAGAAATTAAAAACGGATGCCAACTATCAAAATAATGTATCGCACATCGACATTGATTTTTTGTATCCAACGGAATATTCTGCTTATTGATGTTTTTATTCTTTTGCTAATCCTACCCAAAAATCCGGATCAGAAAGCATGTTTTCAAAGTACTGGCGCTTGCTGATCATTTCCGGATTCGTGGTATTTAAATCCAAAACAAACAATGAAGCTATATTTTTTGAAGGCTCTCCTTTGTCGTTTTTGTAGGTTTTAATCAATGAAATACGGTCGAGCAGATAGCCTTTTGGTGTAAACTTATAGGAAGTGCTAAAACGATAATTCACATTGTTGAGTGCTTTTGAAGCTTCAACCGCTACCGTTCGTCCTTGTGGACTCTGCAAAGGCGATTGTAAAAGAGCTTCCACCTTTAGGAGAACCTTTTTTTCCTTCGAAATGTAAAGTTTACCTTGTGAGATAGTTGCGTACAAATCACCACTACGACTTAAATTTGGTTTTGACAAACGGTAGGCAATGATCCATACAGAATCCCCGTTGATGGTTGAACTTCCATTTAAATCGAGATCATAATCGTTAAGAAAAGCAGGATTTAAAACCCCGGATAAATTTCGGGCCAAATCCAATGATAGCAATTCATCCAGTAGTGTGGTTCCCTGACTTAGACTTTTTACCTCGAAGTTTCGTTGTACGTTTAAAAATTTGTAATTAACACGTTTAAAGGTATTAATGGCAGAAGCATAGCCGGTTTCGTCAGACCATTCGATCATGGCGTCGCGTTTATTTCCAAGGATCTGATTGGTGTATACTTCATTTTGGTATAAGGCCTGAACGCTGAAAGGTCCGTGAATAAATTCATGGGGGATTAAATTAATGGCTTCACGAACAATGCGGTACAAAACTTTCGACTGGGTTGATATCTCCACATCATTAATGCCATAACTTAGTGCCTGCAAGGAAATCGTTTTGTTTTCAGCAAGAAATTGTTGGATGGGTATGATTAAGTTTTGGTAGCCAATGGCTGAAAAATAAAGGTTCTTTTGACTAAATTCATTTTGAACTTTAAACGAGAAATCTCCTTCAGCATTACTTGCTGTTCCAAGCAATGTTCCTTCAATGCCAATATTTACAAAAGCCACATTTCCCTTTGTGGAGCCGTCAATTACTTTGCCTTTAATCAGAACAGATTCTTGTGCACTAAGGAATAAATAGCCTGATAAGAAAATCAGTAGAAATACAATTCTTTTATTCATATCTGATTGGTTCAATATTTAAAAATAAAATTCAGTGAAAATTAATACAATAATCAATAGCTATAACGTTTCTAGTACAGTAGTTTATTTTAATTTTGAGGTAATTTATTTTTATTGGTCAACGAAAAATCTAAAATTATGAAAAATACAGGTCATTACATAACACAAATAATCGTTTCTCTTGTGTTGTCTATGCTAATTTTGCCGGGTTGTGTTGCCAAAAAAAAGTTTGTTGAGATGGAGAATTATCGAACTAAAGCTGAATTGAGAGTAGTAGAGCTTACACGAAATGTTTCCAATTTGCAGCAGGAATTCAACAATTATAAGAATAGTTTTCATTATAGTAATTCAACAAAAGATGCTTATGTTGACTCGTTAAGTAAGGTTATAGTGGGGTTAAATACCGATTTGCTGTCTACCAGCGAAAATATTGAAGATCAAATATTCTCTTTCCAGGTGGAGAAAAGAAGGCTTAATCAGTTACTTGCAGACAAGGATCGGGAAATTAGGATGGCTCAACGGAGTAACGAAACCATAAAAGCCCAGATTGATGGTTTAAATGTTGAAATCACTAACCTATCCATTAAGTTAAAGAATGCTACAAGTTCAGGCAATGCAAATGAAGAAAAAATTAATGGACAAAAAGTTGAATTGGAGAATCTGGCAGCTCAGTTGCAAAAGAAAAATGCAGATTTTGCCCAATTAAAGACTGAAATAAATTCAAAAAACGAGGAAATTAAAACCTTGCAAAATCAGGTTAAATTATTAAAAGAGCAATTTGGTCAGTAAAGATCGATCTTAATTAAGCTCCTGTTAATAACTCATTTGTTGCGCCATTAAATAATTTCATACTTTTGATTCTAACATCCGGGAAGCTTATTTCCAGGTTAAAGTGTACATTGTTAAAGTCAGATCAATGAAGTTCCTATATACCTTATTTTTTATCTTATATTTTTCGGGCTTTTCACATGCCGGACAAATCGATAGCATTAATGCTTTAATTGAAGATTATATTGAAGCCAATGATCCCTTTCTGCCTTTACAATCAGTAATTATAGAGTCAAAAATAAGTGATGTTTCCATTTGTAAAGGGCCAAACACCACCTATTTTATGACGGGTACTACCGGTGATCAAAATGGCGTTCAAGATGGGATAAAAATCTGGGCATCGTATGATTTGACCAACTGGAATATGCTAGGTGAAAATGGATATGTATGGACATTTAATGATCATGCTGTTGCATGGCAAAAAGTAATTTCGAATAATAACGGCTGGCAGCAAAGGGGGATCATGGCACCCAAAATTCATTACTTTTTAAATACCTTCTGGATAACTTATACCAATACCAATAGTATGCAGTCGGGAGTGCTCAAAAGCACAAGCGGTAAAGCACAAGGTCCGTATATTGAACTTTCGGGCGAAAAACCTATGTTGAAGGGTACAGAGGCCTCCTTGTTTATGGAATCGGACAGTGTTGTTTATGTGATTTGGGGGAAGGGCTTTATTCAAAAGTTAAGTAGCGATTCGCTTACGAGTATTGGTAAAAAACCTCAAGTTCTTTTTGATCAAAATAATGTTTCGGTAAATGCCAGTGGCATTCGCATTGATAAGATTAACGGAAAATACGTGCTTTCAGGATCACGATATATTGACAGTTGGACAAAAGAGCCGGTAAACGCACAAAATATTCTAAATGCTCGTTATGATGGAATTATTGCAACATCCGATCGTTTATTTGGACCTTATACTTTTATGACAGCAAGCGTTCCTCATGCTGGCGGTGGTTCGTTGTTTACCGATTTTGGAGGGAAGGCTTTTTTTACAATTTCAGGGGCCGATGCAGGTAGCCCTGTTTCGGGGAAACCCTGTCTTATTCCTTTAGGCATAAGTCAGAGTGGTGAATATATGGTTGTAAAACCTCCAATTGATCGAAAAGCAAACAGACCAACAAGGGTGTATGTTTCTCCGGGCGGGAACAATTCCAATGGCGGAAGCTGGCAAAATGCATACACTTCGTTACAACGAGCCATTGACAATTCACTGGAAAATAGTCAAATTTGGATTGCAGCCGGTCAATATGAGGCGCCTATTCAACTTAATCTGAGAAGTGGATTGTACTTATATGGAGGATTTAGAGGCAATGAAACAGCACTTTATCAGAGAGATTTTGATAAGCATAAAGTTATTTTAAGTGGGAAAAACAGTATAAAACATGTCATTACCATTTGGAACAGTAGTTATATTCGTTTGGACGGTTTAATCATTCAAAATGGAAATGCCTCAGGAGGAACTTTTCATCAGCAGTATGGTGGTGGAGTGCATATTTTAGAAGGTGGTGAAACCATACGTATTGTCAATTGCACTTTTCAAAATAATAAGTCGAATTTAGATGGTGGTGCACTCTATGCCTCACTTGGGGCTGCCCCTTTGATCTTAAATTGTTCATTCAAGGAAAATGTTGCGAATAATAATGGAGGAGCAGTTTCCATTTATAGTAACGCTCTGAACGGCTATCATGCAAAATTGTACAACTGTACTTTCGATACTAACTTTGCAGCAGGAGATGGGAGTGCCATTTATTTCGATACCAATAGTAAAAAAATGGGATTACTAACAGTGATCAATTGTTTACTGATTAATAATTCAACCGAAGGGAGTGGGGGAACTGTTGCGCTCGATCGAAATTCCAATCTGTTGCTCTGTAATTCTACCTTCTACGGGAATAAAGGTACTGCTCATGGGGCGGTAATTAGTAATTTAGGTAAAGTACCTGCCCGGAGTCGTATTGCCAATTGTATTATAGCACAGAATACAGGTGGCACCCTATTTTCAATTGAAGGGCAAGCTGAGAAAGATAGTCTCAGCTCTATATCCCGTCAGCCTGAAATCTATATTGAATTCAGTAATTTAATGTTTTCGAACAATGCTATTAATGCCTTGGTACAACGTAATTTTGATCGGAAGATTTGGAAGTCAGTCGGGCAATTAAACAGTTCGATAATGAGCAAAAATTGTGTTTCAAAAGAGCTTCCATTTGTTAATGCGAAGAATGGCAATTTTCATCTTAAACTTAAACAGGATGAAAACTATCTTAAAACTACCAATAATTTCTACTTTCAATATAACAAGGATGGCCAGGTACGTGACCTTACAAAAATAAGTTATGGATGCTTTTAGATAAGAAGGATGCACAAATAATAAAAGGAGCAAATAATATCATATTTTCCAGAAAGGCGAATCTAAAAATACAAAAAGAGGGTATACAAAATTTGTATACCCTCTTTTTATGGCTAAATATTTTTAGAATTGATCGGCTTATTTCTTTTCTTTTTAACCTTTCAATGCTTCAGCGCCAGCTGTAATTTCCAGGATTTCATTGGTAATGGCAGCCTGCCTTGCATTGTTGTAATTGGTTTTTAATTCCTTGAGCATGTCTGTTGCATTGTCAGTTGCCTGATGCATTGCGGTCATACGAGCACCATGTTCTGCTGCATTTGAATCCAACAGTATGCGATAGAAACGCATTTTCAACATTTGAGGAATCAAGGAATTTAAGATTTCTTCCTGTGAAGGCTCATAAATATAATCGGGACGTGTTACTTCTTTTAACGATGCATGAGGTTTGGGAATGGGCAAAAACTGTTCAGCTGTTAACTCTTGTACCGCAGCATTCTTGAATTTGTTATAGACGATATCAATTCGTTGAAATTTTCCGGAGTGGAATAAGTCCATTATTTTTAAGACTGCCGTAGATATATCATTGAAATTATGATCGTTCAATAAATCGTGTTCAGGAGGATAGGAAGGAACATTTTTGGTTTTTAAATTTTTCTCAACCTGACGCCCGACAGAAAGAAACTTAACCTTGCCTAAATTAAGTTGATCCTGATAATTTTCGAGCACATGAATGATCCCAAATTTCGAAACGTTTGAATTAAATCCACCGCATAAACCTCTATTCGATCCTACAACAACAATCAAAACATCACTAATTACAGGTTCCTCAAAGTAAATCGAATCAAATTCAACTTCACCTAGACTTAGGTTCTGTAGTATTTCATGCAATTTATGATCGTAAGGAGTGATTTGTAAAATAGCATCCTGGGCTTTTTTAAGCTTAGCTGCTGAAACCATCTTCATCGCACTGGTCACCTGTCTGGTGTTCTGTATCGATGCTATTCTACTCCGTATTTCCTTAAGTTGCGCCATTAATTATTTTTTGTATTTTTCGGATAGATCTGCAGCCGTATTGGTTAAAACGTCTCTTCCTTCATCACTTAGTTTTCCGACTTTTAATTCGTCAAGTATGTTCTTATGATTTAATTCAAGGTAATCGAGGTATTCAACTTCAAATTTCTCAAGCTTTACAATTGGAACATTTCCCAGAAGATCTTCTACACCTAGAAAAATTAAAGCAATTTGATGTTCAATTTTAACAGGTTTGTATTGACCTTGTTTCAATATTTCGGTATTCCGTGCGCCTTTGTCCAGTACGCGTTTGGTTGCGGCATCTAGATCTGATCCGAATTTTGAAAATGCTTCTAATTCACGGTATTGGGCCTGATCGAGTTTTAATGTACCGGCGATCTTTTTCATGGCCTTAATTTGTGCATTACCACCCACACGTGACACCGAAATACCTACGTTAATTGCAGGTCGAATCCCGGAGTTAAACAAGCTCGATTCGAGGAATATCTGACCATCAGTAATTGAAATTACGTTGGTAGGAATGTAAGCTGAAACGTCACCTGCTTGTGTTTCGATAATGGGAAGTGCTGTTAACGAACCTCCTCCTTTTACCAATGGACGAATGCTCTCAGGCAGGTCGTTCATGTTTTTGGCAATCTCATCGGAGTTAATGATCCGTGCTGCACGTTCCAATAAACGGGAGTGCAGGTAGAAAACATCACCTGGATATGCTTCGCGGCCCGGTGGGCGACGAAGTAGCAAGGAAACTTCACGGTACGAAACCGCTTGTTTCGATAAATCATCGTATATAATTAGTGCATGGCGACCGGTATCTCTGAAAAATTCACCAATAGCTGCACCAGCATACGGGGCATAAAATTGTAAAGCTGCAGGGTCCGATGCCGTTGACATAACAATAGTGGTGTAATCCATGGCACCATATTTTTCAAGGGTCGATGCAATGTTGGCAACAGTAGATCCTTTTTGTCCAATGGCTACATAGATACAGTATACGGGATTGCCTTTTTCAAAATTTTCTTTTTGATTGATAATGGTATCGATGGCAATGGCTGTTTTGCCGGTTTGCCGGTCGCCAATAATCAATTCACGTTGGCCACGACCAATTGGGATCATGGCATCGATGGCTTTGATACCTGTTTGCAAAGGTTCTGTTACCGGTTGACGATAAATAACACCAGGTGCTTTACGTTCCAGACTCATTTCATAGCGTTGGCCTTCAATTGGACCTTTACCATCGAGAGGTTGGCCCAGTGTATTGATCACGCGTCCCAATACTCCATCACCCACTTGTATGGAGGCGATGCGTTGCAGGCGTTTCACTACTGATCCTTCACGTAAACCTTCGGAACTTCCTAAAAGTACAGCTCCCACGTTATCTTCTTCCAGGTTCAAAACTATACCTGTAGTTCCATTCGAAAATTCAATCATTTCATTGGACTCAACATTTCGAAGTCCATAGATCCGTGCAATACCATCACCAATTTCGAGTATGGTACCTACTTCTTCCATAGAAGTTTCGGCAACAAAGCCGGATAATTGTTCTTTCAAAATGGCTGAAATTTCAGCTGGTCGGATATCTGCCATCCTATATTATTTTAATTGTAATTGTTTCTTTATTGCTTCTAATTTTGTGGCAACACTTGCATCGTATTGCTGGCCATCAATGGTGAACACAAATCCTCCAATTAATTCAGGATTAACCTCTGTGGTCATTTCAAGTGTAGCTTTAATCTTTTGTTCAAATTTTGTCTTCACTTGTTGAGTCAGCTTTGATTCTATTGCTGCTGCCGTAGTGAGGTTCGCTGTAATAATTCCGCTCATTTCGCGTGACATGTTCACAATGTTACGGCATAAATCTTTTAAATATTCTTCCCGATTATGATCAAAAACCAATTTGAAGAATTTGATGCTCAGGGGATGAAAGTCGGGAGCAAAAATGCTTTGAACTTTTTTATATTTTTCTGATGGGCTAAATCCAGGATTGGTGATGAAATCGGCAAATCCTTTGTATTCACTGAGTGCTGCTAACATTACTGCAGAGTCACGACTAATGTGGTCCAGCACTTTTTGTTCTGAGGCCAATTCAATCAAGGCTTTGGCATAACGTACGGTTACTCTGTTTCTGTCCATTCCATCTTAATTTAGCTCAACGTCTTTAATTAATTCTTCAACCAGTTTTGCATGACGTGATTTATCTTCCATGTCGGCATGAACCACCTTGGTGGCTATTTCAATGGACAGCGTGGCGATTTGATTTCTCATTTCGACCAAAGCGGCTTCCCGTTCACGGATGATTTGTTTTTTGGCATCAGCAATTATTTTATCAGCCTCAACCTGAGCTTTTTCTTTGGCTGTTGCAATTATTTTTTCACGTTGCTCAACTCCTTCGCGCATAATCTGATCTTTCTCGTGCTTGGCCAAGGCAATAATTTCTTCCTGTTCTTTTTTCAGGTTCGAAAGTCTTTTTTCAGCATCGTGTGCTGATGTTAGTGCCTTGTCGATTGATTTTTCACGATCTTCGATGGCTTTCAGAAGGACAGGCCACGCAAATTTATTCAGGATAAAAAATACAATCCCGAAAATAATTGTGGTCCAAATAATAGTTCCTAAATGTGGTAATAGAAACATAGTTTATAATGTTTTAAAGATTTCAAATAAAAAGTGCTGCTGTAAGGCAATCCCTACACAGCAGCACAAGAAGTTTCTACAACAAGGCTAAAAGCAAGCATACAATTACAGCAAGGAAGGCAACACCTTCGATGAATGCTGAAACTACAATCAGGTTTGAACGAATGTCTGCACTGGCTTCAGGTTGACGGGCAATTGCTTCCATAGCAGCTGCACCAATTTTACCAATACCAACAGCAGCAGCCATTGCAGCTAATCCTGCTCCTAATCCTGCGCTCAATTTTCCGAGGGCCAAATCGGCCAATAATACCATTAAAGTTGACATAATTAAACTATTTTATGGTTAATGTCCGTCGTCAGTAGCCATTCCAAAATACATGGCAGACAACAGGGTAAATATATAAGCTTGAATAAAAGACACTAATAAATCGAGCATAACCATAAAGACAGAGAATGCAATGGAAATAATCGATGTTCCTGCTCCAGCGATAGGGTTAAGTACCGATGAAATTATGAAAATTAAACCAACTAAAACTGCAACAATCATGTGTCCTGCAAGCATGTTCGCAAACAAACGAATCATCAGTACGATTGGTTTAATAAAGATACCGGCAAATTCAATTAGAGGCATCAACGGAATTGGTAATTTCATGTAAATTGGAACAGGAGGATTCACAATGTGAGCCCAGTAATGTTTGTTCCCGTTAAATGAAGTAACCAGAAAGGTTATGGTGGCTAAAACCAAGGTTACAGCAATGTTCCCTGTTACATTTAATCCCAACGGAAGAATTAAGCCAATAACATTGGCCAATAGAACGAAGGTAAAAAGCGTTAACAAATAGGGGAGTAATTTGCGGTATTTTTTCCCGCCAAAAGGTTCTGCAATTTCGTCCCGAACAAATAGAACCAACATTTCCACTACATTGAGCACACCTTTAGGTGACTTGCCCGTATTGGTCTTAGCCATTTTTGCTCCTTTTAGAAGGAAAAATAGCATAATAAATGAAACGAAAAGTGTTCCCAATACTGTTTTGGTTAGCGAAATGTCGAATGGAACGAGGCTTGTACCATCTTCCAGTCTCTCCACTATTTTTCCATCATATTCGCCACCCTTGCCCAAATAGAAATGAAAGTCTTCATCGTGGTGATGTAATTTGTTGGACGAAAAAACATGCCATCCCGAATGCTCACTGTGCACAATTACGGGAAGGGGAATAGAGATGTGATGTTCTCCGATGGTCACAAAGTGCCATTCGTGAGAATCATTCACATGATCAAAAATATATTCAACAGTGTTGAACCCTTCATGATTTTCTTCTTCACTAGCATTTGACAACAAAGGCAAAGATGAAAATAACAGGGAAATAATAAGAAACTTTTTAAACCACTCCATATGCTCACTTAAAACGAGGCGTAAAAATAAACATTTATCTAGAAAAATTACAAATAAGCCATGTAAATAATTGAGAATTATCATGCTTTTGACTCATTAATCAATTTCATAACTGATCTCACTTCGTAAACAGCGTAAACCACATAAAGAATAAGATAAACGATTAAAAAGTTCACAGCATTTTCTTCATCGAAAATAATATAAAATACGCCAAAAATGATATAGATAAACATTTTTAGAAATGAGAGCATCATAAATTTAAAACTAAAACGGGATACATCGTTGCGTGTAATCCTCAACATGTATCGGTGTAGTAGCAGTGTTGATGCATAGTAAAATACAAGGACAAACGGAAATACAATCAGGAAGTGTTTCTTGAATATGGTTAAAAACAGAACAACTCCTATACTCAGGATGATAAGAGTAAACGTTGAAAGTCCTTTCAGAAATTTTGAAAAACTATTCTCCATAACCTGTAAATTGACTACTGAGCGTTTTAGACAGCACCTGTTTATAGAATGCTTATCATAAGCTAATAAAATTAGCTATTTTATTTTGATTTATCCCCAGGCGAGGTATTCATTTTGCAATTGCCTGAAAAGTTGGCGCCTGGTTCAATCATTAATTGTCCGGTTAAAATTTCACCACTAAATATAGCGGTTGACTTTAAAGTTAAAAGTCCGCTGCTTGTTATTTTTCCTTCAGCACGGCCTTCTATTTCAGTGTTTTTACATGTGATCTCACCTTTTACATTTCCTGTAGGCCCAATGATTAAACGACCTTTGGTGATGAGATTGCCTTCCAGCATTCCGTCAATTCGAATATCTGATTCGGTACTAATATCGCCTTTCATCACTGTTGATGCGGCAATAGAATTTACGGTTCCAACGATATTTTCAACGTGCTTCGCCATGATTTATTTTTATATGGATAGCAAATGTAATAAAATCAATGAAATCACTCAATGATCCTTGTAATTTCATCGCATAATATTTAATAAAATTACCCGTAGCATTTGAACGATTTCGTGTATATCAAATCGTACAGCAAGCCACTTGTTGTGCTGCTTATAGGAAACAAAAAAATCCCGCATTGCGAGATTTGTCTGTAAAAAAGTTTCTTATATACTGTGGGTTAGACAGTAACGTCCTTTTCGATAGCCAATTTGCCTCTGTAGTATCCGCATTCTCCACAAACGGTGTGGTACTTTACTGCAGAACCACAGTTTGAGCAAGTCGATAAAGTTGCAGGAACTGCTTTATAGTGAGTCCTACGCTTATCTCTTCTTGTAGATGAAATTTTGTGCTTTGGATGTGCCATTTTTAAATTCTTTACTTGTTATCTAATAATTTTTTTAATTCACTCCATCTCTCGTCAACGAGGTCTTCTTGTTCTTCTTCGTCGACCTCTTCGACCAGATATTCTTTTAATTTTTCAAGCATTTCAGGATCGCAGGTGCTCTTTCCCGATTGGTCGTCAGGATGAACGTGCTTAA
Organism: Prolixibacteraceae bacterium; assembly: GCA_041821245.1. Taxonomy (GTDB): domain Bacteria; phylum Bacteroidota; class Bacteroidia; order Bacteroidales; family Prolixibacteraceae; genus Roseimarinus. Next base: position 136,813 of record JBGUEP010000007.1, on the reverse strand, counting down.
TGGGCAAACCTAAAATGATCAGTTCGTAGAGGTACTGTGCTACATTAATTTGGTTTTGATCGAAGGTAATGACAAGAACTTCGTCACTCATCTCTTCGTTTTCGTCACCAAACTTGATGTAGATCTTGCTTTCGTTTTCAACTTCCTGGGGATAATATTCCAGGCAGCGGTCACAAAGCAGTTCCACGGTTCCACTAACATACATATCGATAATCATCAAATTTGATTGTTTATTGAGGGTAACCTCAGCTTTTAAATCTCCTTTAGTGACTTCGTTATTTTCGAACTTCTCAAAGAACCTTTCATCAATATCAAACTCATATTCATGTTTACCTTCTTTTAAACCTTTAAAGGCAATTTCGTATTTTGCTAGATATCTCAATGCTGTTGAAAAAAGTGTTGCAAAATTATAAAAATTTAGCGAACGATTAAATATTTAAGAATTTTTTTAAAATCAATGTAGCAAATTGTATAAAACATTAATGGTACAGCAGCTAATTTGGAAAAGATAAAGGCATAATATGGGCTTATTTTCGATTGTTTTTCGTAATAATGAATAAAATAAGTGAAACTATTGATCCAATAAACAGCAATGAAATGATCACCAGGCCGATCACAATCGCCACATATTTCCAATGTTCGAGCTCGGGTGATTGCCCTTTCGTTAAGAAAATATACAATGCAAATACTTCACAAATTGCAGTAACCAGAATGGAAACAATGTTTAATTGCAGCATTGTTTTTACATCCATAATGTTGAAAATACTTTTCATTTTACTACTTTTTTTGTTGACTTGACGAAAGTAAATTATTTTTTTAAAAGAATTTGAAAAGTTGTTGCCTTTTTTGGCTCCGAACTTTTGATTGAAATTTTTCCGCGATGATAGATTTCAATAATACGTTTCGATAAGGAAAGTCCTAGCCCCCATCCTCTTTTTTTAGATGTGAAGCCGGGTTGAAACACTGTTTTGAATTTTGATTTCGCAATTCCTTTACCATTGTCTGTAACTTCAATGATCACTTCTTTTTCTCGCTCTTCAACATGGATGTTTATAATACCCGGATGATCTTCCAGTGCATCCACAGAGTTCCTTATGAGGTTCTCAATCACCCAACTAAACAATGCCGATGACAATGGGATATACAGTTCCTTCGTTTCATCAAAATTGTAGGTGATATTAATTTTCTTTGATATTCTTTTTTGCAAGTAGGTGATGGTATTCAACAATACCTGATATAAATTGTCGGGATATAGTTCTGGGTGCGATCCAATTTTAGAAAAACGTTCTGTTATTTTTTCAAGTCGCTTGGTGTCTTTTCCAAGTTCTTCAATAATACTGGGATCAACATTTTCGTCTTTCAGTAATTCAACCCATGCCATCAGCGATGAAATTGGTGTGCCCAACTGGTGAGCGGTTTCTTTAGCCATTCCAATCCATACCAGGTTTTGTTCTGATTTACGCGCTGAACTAAAGGCCACATAAGCTGCTAAAATGAAAATAATGATCATGAGTAGTTGAAAAATGGGGTAAAAGCGCAGTTGGATTTGAAGCGATGATTCTTTATAATAGAGGTATTGGTATTCGCAGTCGGCTTGATTGACATCCATGCAAAGGGGAATTTCAATGGGTTTCTGCCTGGATTTCATGTTGGCCAATTCTCGTTTTAATACCTTGTCCATGTTTTTTGGAGTGTACGAGATGTTCTTGTCAACCATAACCTGATCATTTTCATCAACAATGATGAGGGGTATTGTGACATTGTTCGAGAGTATTTGGATTAAAAAAGTTGAAATATCCTGGTTGATGTTATTTTGAGTGGCGAATAAGCGGGTCGCTTCGGCCCAATGTTCTATTTTAATGCGTTCTTCATTTGAAATTTCTTTGACCAATTTATTGGTATAAAGCAAGGATCCAATCCCAATGAGAACGGCAAATAACATTAGAAACTGTTTCCATCGCTTCTTTTTAAAGTAAATGTCCACGTTATAGGTTTTGAGTTGAATAGTATTAACGTAAAAGTTCCAATAAAATTATAAAAGTGGAAGGAAAATAAAAATCAGATTAGAAAAGCGCAGCATCAACAACTCGGCACCAGTATCTTTTTAAGGACTTTTTCGATTCCTGCCGTATCGAAACCACATTCATGGTGCAATTCTTCAGGTTTTCCATGTTCAATAAAATGATCGGGAATTCCCAAACAAATAACCTTAGCCTGATAATTATGCAAATTCATGAATTCAAGAATTGCACTTCCCATTCCACCATTGATGACCCCATCTTCAACAGTAATGATTTGTTCGAATTTAGCAAACACTTCATGTAGCAGTTTACTGTCGATAGGCTTTATAAATCGCATGTCGTAGTGTGCAATTTGATCTGAATCGTGCAAGTTTTCGATGGCTTGTGTCACAAAATTTCCGGGATGCCCAATGGACAGAATGGCGATTTCAGTGCCCTCTTTTAATTTCCGCCCTGTACCGATCTCCACGGATTCCATAGGTGATCTCCAATTTTTTAACACTCCTCTGCCGCGTGGGTAGCGAATGACAAAAGGCCCATGATTTTGTTGTGCCGTGTACATCAAATTGCGTAATTCTGTTTCGTTCATGGGTGATGAAACAATCAGATTTGGTATGCAACGCAAAAAGGCCATGTCGAAAACTCCGTGATGGGTGGCACCGTCAGCACCAACAAGTCCTCCACGATCGAGGGCCAGAATTACATTCAATTTCTGAATGGCTACATCGTGAATGATTTGATCGTAAGCTCTTTGTGAAAAAGAAGAGTAAATGTTACAAAATGGAATCATTCCCTCTTTTGCCAGCCCGGCAGCAAAAGTCACTGCATGTTGCTCGGCAATACCAACATCAAATACCCTGTTGGGCATCTCTTTTTGCATGATGTTTAGAGAACAACCACTAAGCATTGCAGGGGTAATTCCAACAATTTTTTTGTTTTGCCTGGCCAGTTCCAGTATGGTTTCGCCAAAGACTGTTTGATACAAAGGTGGCTCATTGCCATTGGTGGTAATTACCTGTTTCCCGGTGAATTTGTCGAATTTGCCAGGTGCATGAAAAAGGGTTTGATTGTTCTCTGCAGGCAAATAACCTTTGCCTTTTTTGGTAATGATATGCAGAATTTTCGGACCCTTAATTTTTTTGAGTTGACTTAATAATTTCACCAATAAATCAACGTCGTGACCGTCAACGGGGCCAAAATAACGAATGTTTAAAGCTTCGAAAAGATTACTTTCCTTAAAGAAGAAGGTTTTGGTCGATTGTTCAATTTTCTGAACGGCCTTTCTTGTTTTTCGACCAAACCAATGGAATGAGCCCAGAAAATTCCAGATAATATCCTTCAGCTTATTATAGGTTTCCGAAGCCGATATTTTTGTGAGATATTGATTGATGCCACCAACATTGGGATCGATGGCCATGTTGTTATCGTTAAGAATAATCAGGATGTTGGGATTCTTTTCACAGGCATTGTTTAAGGCTTCAAAAGCCATTCCCCCCGTAAGCGCTCCATCGCCAATAACGGCAACTACGCTTTTATCCTCACCATTCAGTTCCGCAGCAATGGCCATTCCTAAAGCTGCTGAAATTGAAGTGGATGAATGTCCAACACCAAAGGCATCGTATTCACTTTCCTTAGGATTAGGGAATCCACTGAGTCCTTTGTAGGTACGGTTGGTATGAAACTGATCTCTACGTCCGGTTAGGATTTTGTGACCATATGCCTGATGGCCAACATCCCAAATTAGTTTATCGACCGGTGTATTGAAAACATAATGCAAAGCTACGGTTAACTCAACTACTCCCAGGCTGGCGCCGAAATGACCAGGATTTTCAGAAAGCACGTCGATTAAAAAGCAACGTAATTCCTGACAAACTTCTTCAAGTGTACTCTCGGGTAATTTTCTTAAATCCGAAGGGTCGTCTATTTGATATAAAAGTTTAAACCGTTCGTCTGTCATTCTATTTTTATTGGCTTGCAAATATACAACATTAGATCTGTTTTGCTTGATAAATTAGTCTTATGGCAGGCTATTTTGCCAACGCTATCTCAAAACTATTTCTTTTTCGCGAAAAAAGTACCCGACAAAAAATATGTTATCAACATTGAGCCGGGATTCTCCATCCTTTTTATTGATTGATTATCTTTATGGCCTGTATTATGTAATAAAAAGGCAAATTTTACAGTTTTATAACGGAGAACTTAGAAATAAATTTCAGGATTTTTAATTCTTCACCTTACAATTAATTCGAAATAACTTGATTAAAAATTGAATTATGAAATATAAAGTCATTGCTATAGCAGTCGTTTTAAGTTTTGTTTTCTTTTCATGTATCCCACAAAAGCAATTTAGCGATCTGAAGAAAAAAACTCAGAGTGTTGAGGACAGTAACCAATTGTTAAAAGAAGAGAATCGGGATTTAACTGTTCAGTTGAATGAGTTGGATGGAAAATTTTCGACCCTTGAGCGAAAACATTATGAATTGGAACAACAAGCGAAAAAATTAAGAGAGAGTAATGAAGGCTTATTACAAAAAAATGAGCGACTTAATAAAAGCCAACAAGATCTGGAGCATCAAATTGATTTATTGAAAGATGGTAGTTCCGATGAGATCTCTAAATTGTTAAAAGAACTTCAGGTTTTACAAACTGATTTACAGGATCGGGAAGATCGGGTAAAATTGGCCGGTGAAAAATTGGAGGCTCGGGAAAATGAATTGAAGCAAGCGCAAAATGAATTGTCCATTCAGCAAAAAAAGTTGAATGAATTACAAACAGCGCTCGATGAACAGAAATCGGCTGTATCGTCCTTAAAAAACAAGTTGAATTCTGCTTTGCGCGGTTTTTATGATCAGGGACTTTCGGTATATGAAAAGAACGGGAAAGTTTATGTTTCGTTGGAAGAACAACTTTTATTTAAAACCGGAAGTTATTCGCTTGACCCAAAAGGGCAGGAAGCCATAAAAAGTTTGGGAGAAGTGTTAGCTGGCAATCCTGAAATTAACATTCTTGTGGAAGGTCATACCGATGACGTTCCGCTCAACGGAGCCAATCAAATTAAAGACAACTGGGATTTGAGTGTTATGAGGGCCACTGCAGTAACCAAAATTATTCTTGAAAATAAGAACATTGCTCCCGGCAGAATCACCGCATCGGGCCGTGGGGAGTTTGTCCCGCTAGATATTGCCAAAACGCCTGAAGCCAGAAGAAAAAACCGTAGAACCGAAATAATATTGACACCGGACCTTAGTCAGGTTTTAAAAATTATAGAAGCCAATTAATTGGCTTCTATTCCACAAAATAATTGTAAAGATAACCTTCGGGACTGCCTACCAGCAAGTTGAAGTTGGAGTTTTCTTTCGAAATAAATCCAATGCTAAATTCGGTACAACCATCGAGCGGAAAACCTTGATGTGGGTTACCGTTGATGTCAAATAAATAGATTTTGTTTTCGGTTTGACAGGTTACCCCAATTTTCTTAAGCTGACTTGAAAAGCTATAGACATGAGGCGCATGAGAAATTGTAGCATCCATTTTTTTCTTTAAAATTATTTTGCCATTGTTGTCTGCAAGATAGATTAGATTTTCATCGGCAAAAATGTATTCCAGCTCATCATCGGCGTCAATATTTTCCGCAATGAAGTAGTGGTTTTCACTGAGTTCTACATTCTTCAATTTTTCATGTTTCCCGTCGAAATAGGTGCAATGGATAGATCCATCACTTTCGGTGGTGACAATACGCGGTTCATGTGTGCTTGTTCGTTGTTCGAGATAAAGTGTGTTGTTTTTCGAATGGGGGTAAATTTGATCTGTTGGCACCCTAACTTTTCCTGTTCGGTGTAAAATGTAATCCTTCATCAAGTCAGAGGCCACAATGTAGTCTTTCCCTTCGACTCTAAAATGTTGAATGGCCTGGGTAACGATATGGTCTGTTTTGAACATGTCCCAACCATCCAATAAACTCCCATCGATTTGGTAGGCATAAATCAATTTATCATCGCAGGCGACAAAAAAACGATAATCGCGATTGTTTTCATAGTCAAAAGCACTCACACAATTAGTGGCCCTGGCTCTAAAATTAATTGGAAAATTCTTTACAAAGTTTCCATCCCTGTCAACCAGGTAGAGTTTGTTTTCAGTGTTAAACAGATATTGCAGCTTGCCATTTTTGTAGTAGTCGATTTGCTGAATTTCGCCAAGAATTGAACCATCCAGTTTTATTTGCCATTCTATTCGACCCACATTGTTGATGAGGTAAAAATTGGATTCTTTATCCTGAAGGACAATTTCCATATTTTGAGGATCGGTATGGTTGGTCACAAATTTTGGTTTAAAATCGAAATTCGCTTTAATGTGACTTTGCCATATGGTTTGAGGCTTCGATTTTATCTCCGAATTATAGCTTAAACATGCGTTGTTATAGAGCATCTCACCTGTTGAAGAAACTTGCCATGTAAATGTTTTAAATTTTAGCAATTCCTGATTTCCCATTATTTGGGAACTGATCTCCTGATTGAATAAAGCAGGGGCAATTGGTAGAGAAACAGCTGTGTTACAATAAAAATTAATGGTACTACGTGCGTTCATGTCTGTTTTATTTCGGCTGTAGTTTAAACTGGTCGACAGTGTTTCGCCCAGTATATTTGCTCGTACTGCTTTGGCAACGGTTTGAAAAGTGTCACCAAAGATCAGGTAGTTATCGTAAACGGTGACCCAATTGGTTTCAACTCCGTTAAAAATTTGTCCAAACAGTAATTGTGGGAGGTTTGGAAAGGGGAAACGATAAATGGTGAAGCTTGTTTGATTGTCGATTTGATATTCATTCGACCATTTTTCCGCATTTAACTGTTTTGAGTTCAAATAGGTATTTTGTAAATCAATCATCTGACCAATGGCTGTTTTTCCGCTTTTTGTTTCCACGATCCAAATTCGTTTGGTGGTCGGGTGATCCTGATCGGCTTCGATGCCGGCAAGGGCAATATCATGGTCAATGATTTTTGAGAATAGCGTTTGTAGATTATTCCCCGTTGTGCTTTCTATTTTTTTTAGTTGATCCTGATGCTGGAGTAAAAGGTTCCTCTTATCGAGAAAATTGGTGTAATCCTGATAGAATTCTGAATAATCGGAAACGCATAAATTAAGATAAAAGCAGGTTTGTTGCGGCAGAACTTTATCAATTTTTGAATTGGCTGCTTTTTGATTTAGAAATATGTTTCCATACAAATTATCATCAATATTTCCATTGGAGAAACCGCTCAGTAAAAGTTTGTCATCTTTCAAATTCAAATCAAGTTCTGACCAGCCGGAATAAATACCTAGTAGGGCTGTTCGTTTTTTCATGGGCCTTGATAGGTTTTTTGAAAGGAGTTGATCAATTTTGGCATGATGAATGAAAATCTGAACATCGGCCTGATTGTCAATGGTTTTTAATAAGGGTAAGATTTCATGATGTTGAATCGTCAAATCAATATCTCTTTGCCGAATGGCTTCTTCAACAAGAATCGATTTTTGACTTAGCATAATAATTCCATGATCCTCAGCTAAAAAATAATGGTAATTTGGGCTTGTTATTTCGTTAATTGTTGTTTTGTTGTATTTTCTGGAATCAATTGAAATGGCGGCATTCGTGTTTGTGGCAGATTCGATTTGTCGCATAATATTCAAATCGTCGCGACTATTTAATTTGAAAAGAAGCAGCAAATCAATTTCATCTTTACCCGTATAATTAAACGACAGAATGGTTTGTTTTCCTTTAAATAGCTCAATTAATTGTGTGTCGTTCAATTTTAGAAATTCAAAGAAGCGCTCAACTCCCTGGAATTTATCATTCAATCCGTTGATCGACAGCAATGAAAGGATTAGTTTGTTGGATTGCATGCTTTTAAAAAACGCTACGGGTTCATCTATTTTTATAATCAGCGGCGATTCGGAAGGGATGGCATCAAAAATACTGTTGCTCGTATTTTTTTTTATTGGATTGAAATGTAAAATGAGCAGTATTCCCAAACCGATAACGAGTGTGGCGACAATACTATAAATGATTCGTTTGCTCATAATTGGAATGGTTTATTTTCTATTTTTTTTCGATCTTAAAATTTTCTTTAAAAAATGGAGTGCGTTGTTGCCGTTGTTTTTTTGAAGATCTCTTTTGGTACCGCGAATAGTATGAACGGTAGCGATATTCATAAAATGGCAATGTTCGTAGCCGTAATTGTTTATGAGTGTCAAAATTAAAAAAATAGGTCACACCAAGCATAAATTTGGCCGTTAAACCCATCACATTAATCCGATATTCATCTAATAGAGCATCAGGTACCTCAGGTGTAAGTTGTTTGTTGAAATTAGGTATTCCATCGATATAGTCGGTGGCATTTAATTGATAACTTGTTTCAGCCGATAAGAAAATCCTGTCGCTTAATTGATAATTCATACCTAATGCGGGTGGATTTATTATCAAATGGGCATACTTTTGTGGTGATGGATATCTGCCCTTTAAATACAACGGATGTTGTAGACCCGTAAAATTATAATTGGATAAATCTTTGTAGCCCATTTCTACCGAAGGTAAAAGTAACCCAAATCCCAGCTTTACATAAAGATTTAATTTTAGGAAGCTTTGGCTAAAAGTGCTGAAGTTGATAAAATTGTATTTGGCATAAACTAAAAAGTGTGTAACATCAGAATCGTAATAAATGGGATAGGGCTGAAAGTTCTTATCCTCATCATTGAAGGAGTGATTAAGCATAAGGTAATTCACACTTGCTGTACTATTTTTGAATCCTTTGTAATTGGAAATACCAAATTCAAATCCCAGGTCAAAACTATCCCAAACCATTTTTGCCATTTGAAGGTTAAATGCCCAATCGGATTGGTTATTTACATCACTCATTAGCCCACTAAAATCGGTTTTTACCTCACCTAATAAAGCGCTCCGGCCTACTTGAAAGGTTATATTCCAATTGGTTTGAATCGTATTTTCATCAACCAACCAGCCTTGTCCAAACAAACTTGTTGAAGAAAAAATAAATAAGAATATGGTTGTTAATTTTCGGTTCAAAATTTAATAACAATTTTTGTTTAACACGGATTAAAATATTTACTATGCTTTAATTCATTGTTAAATATGGTATTTCCCCAGACATGTACCTTTGTATGCAAACATTGTCACCTGAAAATTATTGTTTTTTTACTTGTGAAGAATCTACTATTTTATACAGTTTATCTGCCCTTCTTATTTTATCTTCAATTGGAATTGAACATACCTTTCCTTTAGAAACTTCATTCACAGGTGTTAATTCGACTCTGATTTCTTTGACTGTTGTTTCTATTACCCCAGTTGTTGGTCCGGTAATAATAATTTCATCACCCACCTGAAGAGATTGCGTTTCAATCTTAAATTCGCCAACACCAATCTTAGCAAAATAATTAAGGCTTTTGCCAATGTAAATTTTACGTTTGGTCGCTTGTGAACCATAGTTCTTGCTCCATTCTCCCAAACGTTGCCCCAGATAATATCCATTCCAAAATCCCCTGTTGAAAACAGAAGCCAATTTTTCGTCCCATTTAAGTATTTTGTCTTCGGTGAAATCATCCTTCAAATAGGCATCAACCGCTTCGCCGTAACATTTAACCACTGTTTTTACATATTCGGGAGAACGTGCCCTACCTTCTATTTTTAAAACCGATATCCCGGAGTCAAGTATTTTGTCTAAAAAGTGTATCGTTTTTAAATCTTTGGGCGACATGATGTACTCATTATCGATTTCCATTTCATTACCCGATTCTTTATCGGTTACACTATAACTTCTGCGACAAACCTGCATGCAACTGCCTCTGTTGGCCGAAGAATTCATTTCGTGTAAACTGAGGTAGCATTTTCCGGAAGTTGCCATGCACAATGCGCCATGCACAAAAAGCTCCAATCGAATCAATTCACCTTTAGGACCGGTAATGTTTTCTTCAATAATTTGCCGGTTGATTTCCCAAATACGACCAATGTTCATTTCACGGGCCAACACAACAACATCGGCAAATTGAGCATAAAATTTTAAGGCTTCGATATTTGTAATGTTCAATTGGGTGGAGATGTGGACTTCAACCTCATACCTCCGTGCAATAGCAATGGCCGCCATGTCAGAGGCAATTATTGCTGTAATATTGGCCATTTTTGAGGCTTTAATGATCTCCTCTAATTTGTCCAATTCATTATCGAAAATGACGGTGTTAACAGTAAGGTAGGACTTCACCTTGTTTTCTGCCGCAATGGCTGCAATTTTAGCCAGGTCGAGCAAGGTAAAGTTGTTGGAGGAACGCGCTCGCATATTCAATTGCTCTACGCCAAAATAAACCGATCCGGCCCCCGCTTGAATGGCAGCCTGCAAGGATTCGTACGACCCAACAGGAGCCATAATTTCAATATCTCTCTTCATTCCAACAATTTGTTTGCTGCAAAAATAGCTATTTCTTGTTGTAATTGAGTGATAAATATTTTGAAAATAAAGGGTTGCCAAATCCGGCAACCCTTCAATAATATCTTTTCAGTTAAAAACCGGTATCATCCGTGTTTTTTTGATAGTCAAACTTAGCACTTGTAAAAGTGTTATCGTTTGCCATCTGGTTGAACCCAAGTTATTCTTTTATTTTATTTTGTTTTCGAATAAATTGCTCAAGAGCCATTGTCATTGAAGGCGCCTGTGGATTGGGAGCTTGAATGTCAAGTCTCAAACCGGCTTCTTTAACTGCCTGGGCAGTTGACGGGCCAAAGGATGCAATTTTGATCTCTTTCTGCTCGAATTCGGGAAAATTTTGCATAAGTGACTTAATCCCCGATGGACTGTAAAATACTAATACATCATAATTTACATCTTTTAAGTCCGATAAATCGCTACTTACTGTTTTGTACAGTATCGCTTTGGTATATTTTATCTGGATTTCGTCCAAAAGCATTGGTATTTCCGGCTTATGGATGTGAGACAAGGGAACGAGATATTTTTCGTCCATATGTTTTTTCAGGATATCGGCTAATTCAGAAAATTTGCCATCGCCATAAAAGATTTTTCTTTTTCGATATACAATGTATTTCTGTAAATAGAAGGCTGTAGCTTCTGAAATACAGAAATATTTGAATGAATCGGGAACGGTAATTCGCAATTCATTGCATATCCGGAAGAAATGATCTATCGCGGTGCGGCTGGTTAAAATCAGCGCAGTATGATCCAGAATATTTATTCTGGTTTGCCTGTATTCTTTAGACGAAACTCCCTCCACCTGAATGAAAGGCCGAAAATCAACCTTTACATTGTTTCGTTCGGCAAATTCAAAATAGGGTGATTTAGCCGAGGTCGGCTTGGGTTGGGAAACTAGTATTCTTTTGATCTTCAAAACTTAACAGTTTAAAAGGTTCGACATTTGTCTTACATTCTCGTTAAAATCCTCCACACTATCAAAAGGGGTAAAATTTCGAGGCAACAAAGGTATAAAATCAAATAGGAAATAGGAAAATCTTTTGAAGCATTTATTTTAATTCCTTTGAAAAGGCTGATAACACTGAAAAGAAGCACGGTTAAAATGCCAAAAATCAGGAGTATTTCGTGTCCAATCTGATTAAAAAACAGGAATAGGGTGGCAATAGGAAGCAGAAAAAGTCCCATTACACGATTTCCTGATCGAGAATAATAGATGTATTCGCTAACCTCAGACTGAACGTTGAAAAGGAAGCCTGTAATGCCATATATTAGGTATTTGCCATTGGTATAAAGGAGCACAACCAGCGTGCTGATCAGGAATAACAACCATTCTTGTTGATGAAAATAGGGCAGGTAGTTTTCTCCTATCTCAGCAATAAACAGTCCCATGCTTAAGTAAAAAAGAATCTCAAGCCGAAAAGCAGGGTGCAGAATGTTAATTACTCTTTCGCGAAATAAACGTGTAGCGGTTTGGCTGTTAAAAATAGATTGAACCAGGTGAATCAAATATTTCTCTGATGTTATTCTTATCGAAGCAATTATGATTAACATGGTCAATATTAAAATTACTGACCAATCACCTATAAACGACTTCTTATTGTGTTGGGGTAAAATAACTTCAGGTTTTACTTCCTGGTAGAATAAAAGGGTGTCAGATTTTGTTGTATCGGGCAGATAGGTGAAAATAGATTGGTATAAAATCGAATCTGTAGAAGTCATCAGTTAAAAAATTTGACTGCCAAAGATAATATTAATTTTGCGGTTTATACTTTGATCAAAGGCGTATCGAGGGTTGAAAATTCCTTTTAAATTAGTTGGGACTTATGCCCTTTTTTATGTTGATGTTGCGAAATAAGCTGCTCAATTTAAAAGCCTTCTTTCATAACAACTTAAGTTTTCATATTTCTCCATGAGATGGGAGAGTTTTAAGGCTTCGTCATACTCAGGAGTTCCTGGTTCCGAATCGCAGATTTCAAGAAATCGCATGATCGCTTTTCGGTATTCCTCCTCGGTAAAAATGGGTTCGTTCATGTAAAATAGTATCACTTAGTGTGCTTCAAGCCAATTTTTACCACTATCCATTTCAACGGTAAGCGGCACTTGCAATTGGATGGCGTTTTCCATTTCTTCTTTTGTAATTTTCATTATACTTTCGAGCTCAGATTCTAAAACATCAAAGTTTAGTTCATCATGCACCTGAATAATCATTTTTGATTTTAATTGTTCATTTTGTATCCGCTGGTGAATCTTAATCATCGCAATTTTAATGATGTCAGCAGCCGATCCCTGTATTGGTGCATTTATTGCATTTCGTTCAGCTACGCCTCGTACAACGCCATTGGCTGAATTAATATCTACTAAGTAACGTTTTCGACCTAACAAAGTTTTAACAAATCCTGTTTTACGGGCATCTTCGATACATTGATCCATATAGGCCTTTACCTGAGGGAATGCTTCGAAGTAACCATCGATGATTTCTTTTGCTTCAGATCGACCAATGTTTAGGCGTTGCGACAAACCAAATGCCGAAATTCCATATATTATTCCAAAGTTGGCCGTTTTCGCTTTTCTTCGCATATCGGAAGTGACTTCCGATTCCGGAATGTGGAAGATCTTTGAAGCAGTAATGGAATGAATATCCAAGTTATTCGCAAAAGCTTCTAGCATGTTTGGATCTTTGCTTAGTGCCGCCATAATGCGAAGCTCAATTTGTGAGTAATCGGCCGAAAAATAAACTCTTCCCGTTTCGGATGGAATAAATGCTTTTCGTATTTGACGACCGTTTTCATCGCGAATTGGTATGTTTTGTAAATTCGGGTTTACTGAACTTAACCGTCCTGTAGCTGCTACGGCCTGATTGTATGAGGTGTGAATTCTGCCTGTTCGCGGATTAATGAGTTGAGGCAAGGTTTCAACATAAGTATTTAAAAGTTTCTTCAGTCCCCGGAATTCCAATACTTTTTCAATAATTGGATGTTTGTGTGCCAGTTTGGCAAGTATTTCTTCACCGGTGGAGTATTGTTTTGTTTTTGTTTTTTTGGCATTCGAATCAATGTTAAGTCGTTCGAAAAGAATAATGCCTAGTTGTTTGGGCGATGAAATTAAAAATTCGGTGCCAGCTAATTGATAAATTTCTTGTTCCAACGCAATGAGCTGCTCCCGTAATTCGATGGCGTATTCATTCAATGCATTGGGATCGATTTTCACCCCTGTACTTTCCATCTCTACCAGCACCGGAATGAGTGGCATTTCAATGGTGTTGAACAGATTGGTTAAATCATTTTCCTTAAGCTCTTTTTCTAATTTTTCTTTTAACTGAAGTGTTAAATCAGCATCTTCACAAGCATAGGCGACCAATTGATCAAGCTCTACTGAGCGCATGGTTCGCTGATTTTTGTTTTTCGGGCCAATTAAATCTACTGTTGGAACCTTTTTGTAGTTTAAATACAGCTCACACAAATAGTCCAGATTGTGTCTCAAATCGGGTTGTAATAAGTAATGTGCTATCATGGTGTCAAAAATATCCCCTTTCAATTGCACACCATATTGCGCCAGCATTAACATGTCAAATTTGATGTTCTGTCCAACTTTTTGGATGTTTTTATCTTCAAAAATCGTGTTGAACTCGGCAACAATAAGTTCCACTTCGCTACGGTTTGTTGGTAATAAAACACAATAAGCTTCGTGCGGTTTTATAGAAAACGACATGCAAACTAATTCTGCCGTAAATGGATCAAGTCCGGTCGTTTCCGTATCGAACGAAAATGATTTACTGACGGCTAATTCTGCCCGGAGCGAGGCTCTTTGCATCGCGTTTTCAATTTTAATGTAACGATGCTCAAGGGTGCCGATTTCGTCAAAGGATTGGACTTCTTGTTTAGTTTGAAAATCATTTTCTGCAAATAAGCTTCCTTGAGCCGTGAATAAATTATCGGATTTTTGGACTTCGGAAGATCCATTGTCTGATCCATTGTATCGTGTAGCCAATGATCTGAATTCAAGTTCCTGAAACAAGCCAAGTAGTTTTTCGCTGTTTGGCTTTCCCATTTTCATGTCATCAAAATTCAAATCGACAGGGGCGTTACAATCAATTACAACAAGTTTTCGAGAAAGGTAAACTTGTTCTTTAAAATTTTCGAGATTTTCTTTTTGTTTTCCTTTAAGTTCGTTAATACTTTCATATACACCATCGATGCTTTTGTATTTTGAAATTAAAGTCATTGCTGTTTTAGGGCCAATGCCGGGGCATCCGGGAACATTGTCGGCAGTGTCGCCCATTAAACCTAAAACATCGATAACTTGCATGGGCTCGTCAACCATAAAGTTTTCTTTCACTTCGTTTACCCCCCATATTTCGGCTTTGTTTCCACCTTTTGGTGGCTTGTACATGAAGGTTGTTGCACTCACCAATTGGGTATAATCTTTGTCGGGTGTCATCATGTAAGTAATGAAACCTTCCTTTTCAGCTTTTTTTGCAATGGTACCTATCACATCATCGGCTTCATAACCCAATTTTTCTAAAATTGGAATATTATAGCCCTGAATAATATCGCGAATATAAGGGATGGCTAGTCGAATATCTTCAGGCATAGCATCACGGTTCGCTTTGTATTCTTTAAACATTTCGTGCCTGAAAGTGTCTCCATGAACGTCGAAAACGACAGCTATGTGTGAAGGATTTTCACTGGATAGAACTTGTTCAAGTGTGTTTGTGAATCCAAGAACGGCCGATGTATTTAAGCCTTTTGAATTGAAGCGGGGATTTCTAATAAATGCAAAATAGGATCTATAAATTAGAGCATACGCATCCAATAAGAATAACTTCTTTCCTGCAATATTTTCTGTTTCCATAAGTTTTAATTGTCATCAGCATTCCATTCAGCACTGGAACTAGCTGTTTCGTATAATTTTAACTTCTTGAGTTCTATTCCTGGAGGTAAAAGGGGTTTTATTTTGTCGACCATCCAAATCACAAGATTTTCACATGTAGGTTGAAAATCGAAAACAAAATGACGTTCGTACATTTCGTTTAGCTGAAGGAGCTTTTCGTGTGGTGCATTGTTGTTGAGGATCAAAGAATGATCGAGCTGATCGACAATTTCATACTTCACAATTTTTTTCAAATCGCCAAAGTCAATGACCATTCCATTCTTCTGATCATTCTGGTCATTAATTGGAGTTCCGGCAACTGTAACATACAATTTATAAGTATGTCCATGGATATTTTTGCACAAGCCATCGTAATTCCAAAGGGCATGTGCCATTTCAAAATCGTAAAATTTTGTAACTCTAATTTTTGTCATTCAAGTGAGGTTAACATTTAATATTTAGAAATAGTAACAAAATGCACGCTAAAATGTTAACTGATAACTTAAAAAGATAACAGAACATTATTCCTCACATGTGCACGATTGCATACATTCTATAATTTGACCCAGAACAAGATGTTTGAGGGTATAATATGTGTTTTTACCATCTCTTTTTGAGCACAATACACCTTTGTCCTTTAATATTCCTAAATGATGTGATGTGGTTGATTGTTCAATTCCTAGACGTTCATGGATTTGAGTTACCGTCATCTTCTCTCCATTTTTAAGAAAATCCATTATGGAAATGCGAATGGGATGAGCCATGGCTTTTAGCATCCCTGTTGCTTTCTCAAGATGGTCTTCTTGAAATTCTGATTTTAGCATGTCGATTTTGGTTTAGCCTACAAAAATAGTAATTCTTAGATATATTGTACTTTTAAATCAAGTGAATAACTGTATTTAAAATTGCTTTAGATTATGCTTTTCAATGAGACGTTTTTTGCTGACGATTTTTAAGGTGGAGCAATATAATTTTTTACTTTTGAGCTTTCACGTAAATAGGATGTCGGCACTAGATAAAATTAAGCAACCAGTTGCAACGGAAATTAATGAATTTGAGCATTTTTTTAAAGAGGCTACAAGTTCTGAAATTAAGCTTCTTGATTTGGTAATTAATTATTTGATCAGAAGCAAGGGGAAACAGATTAGACCTTTATTTGTTTTTCTTTCTGCCAAAATGCATGGCGAAATAAATCGGAGTACCTATTTGGCTGCAACTTCTGTTGAATTGTTGCATTCGGCTACACTTGTTCACGATGACGTAATTGATGAATCGTTTGAAAGACGTGGTAGGTTTTCGATTAATGCTCTATGGAAGAATAAAATGGCGGTGTTAATTGGCGATTTCCTGCTCTCAAAAGGATTGTTAATTGCAACTAAAGAAAAAGAATACGAAACATTGGATATTATTTCGGCAGCAGTTAAAGAAACCATTGAGGGAGAGTTACTACAGAATGAAAAAAGCCGTAAGCTAGATATTAATGAAACTTCTTATTTTGAAATTATTACAAAAAAGACGGCTTCGCTTATTGGAGCCAGTTTGGCTGTAGGTACTCATTCTGTTACTTCTGATAAGGCCATTATTGAAGAGATGAAAGCCATTGGTATATTGGCGGGTTTGGCTTTCCAGATCAGAGATGATATTTTTGATTATCAAACAAAGGGGATTATTGGGAAACCAATCGGGAATGATATTAAAGAAAAGAAAATTACCTTGCCGTTGATATATGTAATTAATCAATCGAGTTGGATCGAAAAGAGACGCATTGTAGGTATTGTAAAGAGAAAAAACCACCGGAAGGAAAAAGTACATGAACTTATCGATTTGGTGCGATCAAAAGGGGGTATTGAATATGCTACCGAAAAGATGAATGCCTATTGCAATGAAGCCATTCAGCGATTGGAGGCTTTTCCTAAAAATGAGGCACGGGAATCATTGGCCGAACTTTTCAGGTATACAATCACCCGTAAAAAATAAGAGCAACCCTTACGGATTGCTCTTTAAATAGCCATGAAAACACAAACTTTATCGTAAGATAAATTAAATTGTCATTATTTCTTGATTCTTTTTCTCAATTAAAGCATCAACTTTTTTATTGTAATCGTCCGTCATATTTTGGACGTTTATGGTTGCATCTTTTTCTAAATCTTCAGAAAGGCCTTCTTTAAGTAACTTTTTCAACTGTTCGTTGGCATCTCTGCGACCACTCCGAATACTGACTTTTGCTGCTTCTCCCTCTTTATTCACATCGCGAACCAATGTTCTGCGTCGTTCTTCTGTTAAAGCAGGTATAAAAATACGTATTATTTCACCATTATTATCAGGATTGAAGCCTAAATTTGAATTAATTATGGCTTTTTCTATGGGATGAATCATTTGTTTTTCCCACGGCTGAATCGCAATGGTCTTAGCATCAGGCGTTGTGATACTTGCAACTTGTGCAATTGGCGTTTGTGAGCCGTAATAATCAACCAGTACGCTATCAAGCATTCGAGGTGATGCTTTTCCCGCGCGGATATGTGCTAATTCGCGATCGAGATGCTCAATGGCACCAAGCATATTCTCTTTGGTTAAATCTAATATCATTTCGACTTCTTCGTCCATAATGATGGTGTGTTTTTGGTTCAGATAAGGACAAATTTATAAAAATATTGAAAGCTGGAAAACGTTCTTCACTATTTTGTTAAAACTAGTAGTTAATTTTTATTCCAACTTTATGATTTGATTAACGTTAAATCAGTTGGTTCTTTCTATTTTTGCTGCTTCTTTTATAAATTTTCAACGAATGAAAAATTTTTACCGTCATCTTCATCCACTTTCAAAAATAGGTGTTATTGCTTTGGTTGCTACCATCAGTTTGTTGGTATTTTGGCTACTATCCTTTGTGTTGGTAATACCAATTTTTGGTAAAGATGTTTTTTCCGATTTAATAGCCGGTAAGATCACCTTTGATGAAACGAATATCGGTTTATTAAAATTTCTGCAATTAGCTCAATCTATTGGATTATTTGTAGTTCCTTCAATTATATTAGCTTATTTGTTTGGGGGAGAGATAGATACCTATTTGCATCTGGATCGGAAACCATGGGCAACAAGTGTTTTGTTATCTGTTTTGGTCATCTTTGCAGCCAGTCCACTTATTAACCAATTGGGAATTTGGAATTCGGAGATGAGTTTACCACATTGGTTGTCGAGCATTGAAAAGTGGATGCGAGAAAGCGAAGATGCTGCAGAGAAACTTACAACTCTTTTTGTACAGGCGAATTCAATAAAAGCGCTGCTGTTTAATGTATTACTGATTGGAATCATTCCTGCTATTGGAGAAGAACTTTTATTCCGGGGAATAATTCAACGTGTTTTTACAGAATGGACCGG
Source organism: Prolixibacteraceae bacterium (assembly GCA_041821245.1). GTDB lineage: Bacteria > Bacteroidota > Bacteroidia > Bacteroidales > Prolixibacteraceae > Roseimarinus. The sequence continues at coordinate 118,086 of JBGUEP010000007.1, read as the reverse complement.
GAATAAACATCTTGGAATCTGGATTACTGCTATTTTGTTCAGTGGACTTCATTTTCAATTTTATGGTTTTATTCCCAGAGCAATACTTGGAGCGATGTTTGGATATTTGTTGATTTACAGTGGAAATCTGTGGTTGCCGGTTATTGCTCATTTTGTTAACAATACGGCGGCAGTATTGGCGTATTATTTTTACAATAAAGGCGTTATTCAATTTGATCCGGATACCATTGGAACAAATGCAGGAAATGGAATTGCAGCAATCATAAGTGTTTTTGTGGTTCTCTTGCTGCTATTTTACTACTATAAATTTGAAAATCGGAAAAGGTTAGAAATTTAATGAAGATTGAAAAGTATTCTGCTTAATTCTTGTCTTTTCAACGCTCCTTTCGGTGGCTAAACGATAGGTGTTTTCGATTTTATCATCACTTTGAACGACTAATTCTTGTTGTTTTTGCTGTTGAAGTATTGTTTGTTTTTCCTGTTCCAAAAGCCGTTTCTTTTCTTTTCTTCGTAGAACATACACCAGTCCAAATTCTTCTGCTTTTTCGCGCCTCATCTTATCGTCCAGATTCTCATAATGTGCTTCAATTTCGTTCCATAATTGCACAATGAGTTCATCAGCATCCTTTCGTAAATCGGCAACGATTTTCACGTTTCGATCTGTAGTAGCAAGCAAGTTTTGTTGAAAACGGTGGGCATCACAAAATTTCTCGTAAGTAATTTTCACTAAAGCTATGGAGGGATTGTAGAAAGGACTTCCGCCTTTCATAATTCTTGCCTGATCACCGTCGATGATTTTTTTACCCCAATTGATCAAATCATTTTCTGTTTGTAAAACTGGCATATGATTTTCAAAACGATCAGTCGTGTAGTATGCTCTTACTGTAGGTTTTAGTTCGCCGCGTAGAATGGCAAAATTCATCACCTGCAAATAATGGCTAAGATAAATTTTAGCTTTACGATACATGTGCTGATATTCTTTATTTTTAACTGCCTGATTTTTTCTGGCAGCTTCTAGATTCAATAATGCATTCCTGAAGTTGGGGTAAAGAACTCTTAGATTGTTTAATGTTGAATCAGAATAAGGAAGATTTAAAGCGCCTGTTGTTTCAAATCTTGTGTGCGACTTTGCAAGCGCTCGTAAGCGTGCTCTGTCTGTATTAGGGAGACGGCGATATGGCATATGATCAAATTTTGAACGAAATTATCTTATATCTAAGCAATAACGAAGGGTTTTAGTTAAGGTTTATTAGATAATTATTAACAGATGTAAAATGAAAGCATAAAAAAACCTTGTCATTTTTTAAGTTGACAAGGTGTATTTAAATACGATGAATGTTTATTTGTTCATATTCGTCCATGGAATTACTTTTCAAAAGTGTAATTAAACGTATTTTTTCCATCACTAATGCTGGCAGAATAATCTCCTCTGGTCAATTTTGATAATTTGAATCCTGCGGTGATACTAAAATCTTCGCCTAAAGCTTTGGTGAATAACTCTCCTTCGGAATTCGAAATGCTAAAATTGATCTTGTTCAGTTTAGGGTTGAGGTAAGACAGTTTTAATACGTCACCTTCTAGTTTGAAAAATGGCTCAATAGCAGCAAGATTGTCAACCACATAGATTTCACTGTCCTCAACTTTAAATGGAGCTTCTACCTTACCAAACTTATTGGCAACAATTACTTTATAATCCCCGTCGCTTAATTGTTTAAAGTCGAAAAGTTTGGAATATATTTTCCCATTAATACTACCTTCTTTATAATACAGGATATCTCCATTCAAATCTTCAATGGATAATTCTGAAATTGTGGTTTCCGGATTATCAATAACAATCAAAGCTTGCTCAGTAGAATGAGGAACTAATTTTAATTTGGGCAATTCACCTGCAAATGCTTTTAATGCCAAAATTCCAACTAAAATGATGGCTACCATCAATTTTGTTGTGAGATACATTACTTTTGTTTTCATCTTTCTTTCGTTTTTAATTAACTAATATTAATGATACAAATCTATTGTGTTTTACAACATGATGCTGCAAAACATGTATTATGCGTATGTTAAATCTGGACATTCCCTTAATCCTTTGAACAAGAATGTGTCTTATGTGATTGAATAACATGAGTGTAGGTGGTGGATTTAATTTTTTTTGTATAAAATCACAGTGTTAATTATTTATGAATAGATGGTATTGTTGGCAAAAAAGAATAGTGAATTATGAATATTTCAAAACTTCAGTTACTAGAAGGAGCACGAAATGCCAAAGGTTTAACCATTGTTATTGATGTTTTCAGGGCATTTTCAGTCGAGTGTTATTTAATGCACAATGGAGCGGCCCGGATTTATCCTGTTGCTTCGGTTGAACAGGCTTATTCCTTAAAAAAGAAGCATCCTGATTATGTGTTGATTGGTGAGAGGCATGAGAAAATTTGTGAAGGCTTTGATTTTGGTAATTCTCCCAGCCACATATTAAACACTGACTTTAGTGGTAAAACAATTATTCACACCACCAGTTCTGGCACACAGGGAATCGACCTGGCTACAAAGGCTTCTGAAATTTTAACCGGGAGTTTCGTGAATGCTTCGGCTATTGTTCGATATATTCAGAATAGTGGATTGGAACATGTTTCGCTGGTGAGTATGGGCTACGAAGGCAAGTATACAACTGACGAGGATGAGTTTTGCGCCTTGTACATCGAGAATGAGCTTTGTGGAAAGGAGAGTAATTTGGGAGAAATGGTTGAAATTCTAAAACACGGTGACGGTGCACGGCTTCTTGATCCAAAAAACCATGAACACTCGCCGGCAAGTGATTTTAATTTATGCCTGGATTTTAACAGATTCAATTTTGTATTGCGAATAGTCAAGGATCAAAATGGGTTGAATTACCTGGAAAAACTTGATTGTTGAAAAGAAAAAAGGAAACTAAAGAGAAACATTAATATCCACCGAGTGTTATAACAACATTTCAAATTTACATGCCTTATGATATATGATTTCGACGCGATCATTGATCGAACCAATACGAACTGTGAGAAATATGATAGTAGAGAACGCATTTTTGGTAACGCCGATGTGATCCCTTTGTGGGTGGCTGATACTGATTTCAGAACACCTGACTTTATTGTGAAGGCCATAAAAGAAAGGGCTGCTCATGAAGTTTATGGTTATCCGTTAAAACCTGATTCCTATTATCAATCCATCCAGGGATGGATGAAACGAAGACATCAGTGGCCGGTTGAAAAGGATTGGATCGTATTCAGTCCGAATGTGGTCATTGGATTAGCTTCTATTGTTTTATCAATGACTAAGCCCGGTGATAAAATAGTTGTTCAACCTCCGGTTTATTTCCCTTTTTTCCATGTTATAGAAGGAAATGATCGTGAAATGGTTGAAAATCCTTTAGAAGAAAAGGATGGTCGCTATCATTTTGATTTTGCCGATTTGAAAGCAAAGATCGATAGCAAAACAAAAATGCTCCTATTGTGTAATCCACATAATCCGGGTGGAATGGTCTGGAAAAAAGAAGAACTGGAGGAGCTTGGGCAAATTTGTATCGATAACAATATCATTGTTGTTTCCGATGAGATTCATGCCGATTTGATTTTTTCGGGTCATAAACACATCCCGTTTGCGAGTATTTCCGACGAATTTGCTCAGAATAGCATTACAACAATGTCTGCTAGTAAGACCTTTAATATTGCAGGCTTATCTTCAGCTTTTTTAATTATATCTGATAAAAAATTGCGTTTGGCCTATCAGAAATTCATGCAGGCGACTCATATCACCTCTGGAAATTTATTTGGATTGGTTGCTACCGAAGCCGCATTTAACTTCGGAGATGAATGGTTGGCACAACTGTTGATTTACCTTGAAGACAATTTTAAGCTGCTTGATTCTTTTATAACAGAGCATTTGCCGAAGTTAAAAGTGATGAAACCTGAAGGAACATATTTGATTTGGATCGATCTTTCGGGGTTGTCAATTTCGGCAAAGCTTGCTTTTGAGATGATGGTAGAAGCTGGTGTTGGATTAAGTCCTGGCTATATGTTTGGAGTAGGGGGTGATCATTTTGTCCGACTGAACATGGGGTGCCCCAAAAGTGTATTAATCAAGGGACTTGAAATTATGAAACAGGCATTAAAAGATGTGTAAGCAATAAAAGAAAAAGCTGCGTTATTCCGCAGCTTTTTCTCCTGAGTTGGCTAATATGACAATTTTATTCGATTTGCATTCCACAACTCCTCCGCTAATGGTATAAAGAACGGTTTGTTTCTGCTTGTTAATGATTTTTATTGAGCCACCTTCAAGCGAAGAAACGATGGGTGCGTGATTTTTAAGTATTTCAAATGACCCTTCGATGCCTGGCAATTTTACCAACACGACATCGTCAGAGTACAATTTTTTTAAGGGTGTTATTATTTCAAGATGCATTTCTTTTTATTTATGCGTTCTTCATTAGTTTCTCACCTTTAGCTATGGCTTCTTCAATTGTTCCAACAAGGTTAAATGCTGATTCAGGATATTGATCAACTTTGCCATCCATAATCATATTGAACCCTTTAATGGTATCCTGAATGGAAACCAAGGCGCCTTTTAGTCCGGTAAATTGTTCGGCAACAAAGAATGGTTGCGACAAGAAACGCATGACCCGGCGTGCACGGTGTACAACCAGTTTGTCCGATTCACTCAGTTCATCCATTCCAAGAATGGCAATAATATCAAGCAATTCGTTATAGCGTTGCAGCAATCGTTTTACACGTTGTGCACAATCATAATGTTCATCGCCAACAATGTCGGGCGATAACATTCTTGAACTTGAATCCAGGGGATCTACTGCGGGATAAATACCCAATTCCGCAATTTTCCGACTCAATACCGTTGTGGCATCAAGGTGGGCAAAGGTGGTGGCAGGAGCAGGGTCAGTTAAATCATCAGCAGGAACATAAACGGCCTGTACCGATGTAATGGACCCGTTTTTGGTTGAAGTAATTCGTTCCTGCATATTACCCATTTCAGTAGCTAAAGTAGGTTGATACCCTACAGCTGATGGCATGCGGCCTAATAACGCTGATACCTCTGAACCGGCTTGAGTGAAACGGAAAATATTGTCTACAAAAAAAAGTATGTCGCGGCCACCTGTCTTGCCGTCACCATCGCGCAAACTTTCTGCAATGGATAAGCCTGATAAGGCAACACGAGCACGTGCTCCTGGTGGTTCGTTCATTTGACCAAACACCAAAGCCAATTTGGATTTAGCCAATTTTTCGTTATCAACTTTTGAAAGGTCCCAGCCTCCTTGTTCCATTTCATGTCGGAATTCATCGCCATAATCAATAATTCCGGCTTCAATCATTTCGCGCAAAAGATCATTTCCTTCACGGGTACGTTCTCCAACACCTGCAAATACAGATAATCCGGAGTGGGCCATTGCGATGTTGTTTATCAATTCCTGAATCAATACAGTTTTGCCTACACCGGCACCACCAAACAATCCAATTTTACCGCCCTTTGCATAGGGTTCAATCAAATCAATGACTTTGATTCCAGTGTAAAGTATCTCTGCTTCAGTGGTTAAGTCTTCGTATGCAGGTGGTTCGCGGTGAATGCTAACACCATTTTCTTTGCTAACAGGGGACAAACCATCAACAGGTATACCATTTACGTTTAGCAACCTGCCCAGTACATTTTGACCATTTGGCATCATGATTGGCGAACCTGTTGAAATCACTTCAATACCACGTTTCAATCCGTCAGTGGAATCCATTGCAATGGCACGAATTGTTTTTTCACCAATATGTTGCTGGCACTCTAATACTAAAGGATGGGCTCCTTCGCGTATGATTTCCAGGGCATCATAAATGCCAGGTAAAGATTTTTCATCTTCAAAAACTACGTCAACAACTGGTCCAATAACTTGAATAACTTTGCCCTTAACTGTCATGATTATTTAAATTTTGAACGACAAAACTACTAATTTTATTCAGTATAAAACTAAATAGCAATCGCTTAAATTTTGGATATGATTTTTTATTTAATTATTTCTTTTCATAAGTTGATTTGAGATGGCTAAAAGTTTATTTTTTTTTCCTTCATCAACATTAAGCTGTTTTAAACAATGAATGGCTTTTTGATAATATTCATCCATTTTTAATTGTGAAAGTTTAACAACACCAAGATTGTTGTAAATGTTTTTCACTTTTTCAATCTTTTCTTCTTTAATAAAATCTGTGGAAGCGATTAATTCATGTAACTCTGTTTGGTTTTTCTCCTTTGCCAATTCCAGCGCTTTCAACATTAAAAATGTTTTTTTGTTGGCAACGATATCACCTCCAATGTTTTTCCCAAATGAATTGGTATCGCCATAAGTATCTAACAAATCATCTTGAAGTTGGAAGGCCATCCCTAAATTGAATCCAAAATCGAAGAGTAAGGAGGCATCTTTTTCCGGGGCACTGGCAATTAATGCTCCTAATTTAAGACTTGTGGCGAGTAAAATGGCTGTTTTTAAGCCAATCATTTTTAAATATTCATCCACCGAAACATCGTTTCTCAGCTCAAAGTCCATGTCGTATTGTTGGCCTTCACATATTTTTAATGCGGTTTGCGTATAAAGATCAAAAATGTTGCGATAATTTGCTGATTGGCATTTGGTAATGTATTCATAGGATAAAATAGACATGGCATCACCCGAGAGTATTGCTGTTTCGTTGGAGTACTTAAGATGCACGGTTTGGAAGTTCCGTCGCAAATCGGCATTGTCCATAATGTCGTCGTGAAGCAAAGTAAAATTATGAAATAATTCGATGGCAATGGCAACCGGAATCGCTTCGTCGTAATTTGTTTTATATAAATCGTACGCCATTAACAGTAGCAAGGGACGAATACGTTTGCCCCCCATGTTAAGCGTGTAAATAACCGGCTCGTATAAAAGACGGGGTTCTCTGTATTTTAAAAGTTCAATTTCCTGCTCTAATTTTGCATTGAACAGTTGTTGTAAATTGCTGTTAGCCTGCATTAATTATTCCTTTTTGTTTTCATCAGGAGTATCATAATTGATCTCCAATTCATTTAAATCGATGTCTTCTTCTTCGTTATATATTTGAAGCATAGGTTCACTGAACGATTTGGTTGTTGTAAAGCGTTCCAGCCCAATAAGCAGTGAAGGTAATAAAACCAAGTTTGAAATCATGGCTACCAGCAGAGTTATTGAAACCAAAACTCCCATGGCCTGGGTTCCGCCAAAATTAGATATCGCAAAAATTCCGAAGCCGAAGAAAAGGACAGTTGAAGTATACATCATGCTGATCCCTGTTTCGGTAAGGGCTTTAATGACTGATTTTCGGATATTCCAGCCGGTAATCGTTAGTTCCTGACGGTATTTTGCCAGAAAGTGAATGGTATTGTCTACCGATATACCAAAGGCCACGCTGAAGATCAGCAAGGTAGATGCTTTAATTGGAATGCTAAAATATCCCATGATAGCGGCCGTTACAATTAAGGGTATGATATTCGGAATGAGTGACATCATGACCATCCGAGATGAACGGAACATGACGGCCATAAATATGGAAATTAAAAATATTGCCAGAGCGAGGCTGATAAATAAATTGCCAACCAGGTATTGATTGCCTCTAAAAAACTTCACACTTGAACCCGTTAAAGTGACATTAAATTTGTCGGGAGGAAACAAATCATTTAAATCATCCATAAACAGATTATAAAGTTCGTCCATGCGTTTGGTTCCCACGTCCTTCACCCGAATACTTACTCTGCTGGTTTGTTTCAAACTATCAATAAAGGAATGCGCCAGATTCAAATTGCCTTCTCCATTTGTAGCATACGACAGGATAAAATTCTTTTCCGTTCCGCTGGGTAAGGAGTAATAGTTTTCATTGCCATTGTAAAAGGCTTGTTTGGCCATTTTTACAACGTTTATAAAGGATAATGATGGCGATAATTCATGGTAATTTTTTAAACGATCATCCAATTCTTCCAACTTTCTCATGGTCGAAGTTTGAAGAATTCCATTCGGCTTTTTTGTGTCGATCATGATTTCCAATGGCATTACACCATCGAAATTCTTTTCAAAGAACCTCAAGTCAACATAGATCGGGTCTGTTTTTGGAATGTCATCTAAAATGAATCCGGTGGTTTTCATACGTGTCATTCCATAAAAACTCACCAACAAAAGTACCACCATCGAGATGTAAACTGCCTTGCGATGGTATAAGGTAATTGACACCAGCTTTGTAATCATTTTGCCAAGCCCTTTCCTGTCGAGGTGCTTAATGTGCCTTTCTTCAGGAGGAGGAAGGAAGCTAAAAATGATGGGTATGAGAAGGATGGAAAGGATAAACAAAAACAAGATATTCAAAGAGGCAATCACACCAAATTCCTTAAGTATCTGGCTGCTTGTTGTTGTGAAGGTTACAAAACCAAGTGCTGTTGTGAGGTTGGTTAAAAGAATTGCATTCCCTATTTTCATAATCACCCTTTTCAAGGCTTTTATTTTATTTTGATGAATACGGTATTCCTGATGGTATTTATTAAGAATGTAGATGCTGTTTGGTATCCCAATCACAATAAGCAAAGGTGGAATCATTCCTGTTAAAATGGTGATTTTATATCCAAATAGAACCATTGAACCCATGGCGGTTGCAACTCCTGACAATACGACTAAGGCAGGGAATATCATGGCTTTATACGATCTGAAAAACAGAAATAAAATGACCAAACAGATGGCAAGTGCTAAAACCGTGAACAAATAAATTTCTTTTTTAATAAGAATTGCATTTCGTACATGGATGTACGGTAGTCCTGAATAGTGAATTTTCAGGCCGGTTTCCTTCTCAAAATTAATGCATTGTTTTCTGATGTCCTGGACCAGAGTTTCTCTTTCTTTGGTCAGCATCCGAACTTTGTTCATTGTTAAAACAGCCAGAAAGGCATGCGTGGAATCGTTATACAAATATCCCCGGTAAAGCGGAATTGACTTAAAAATTTTAGTTAAACTGTCTAATTCTGATTGGGAGTTGATATTCGGATTAAAAATCTGAGTTAAATCAAACTTTTTCTTTTCGGTATTTTTAACCAGTTGATAGGCATTCGCTACCGAGAGCATGTTTTCTACTGCACCAACCTCATCGAGGTTGGAACAAAGTTTACTCCATTGTTTAAAATGATCGAGTTGATAAAAATTTGAATCTGTAACTCCAATTACGATGATGTTTCCTTCTTCACCAAAAGTCTCAACAAACTTCTCATAATCTATTGCCGCGGAATCTTTTTGCGGTAACAATTCGGCATATTTATAGGACATCTCAATTTTCCGGCCTGTGAAGCCCATGAAAATTGTAAAAATGGTTACTAAGAAAAGTAGTAATAATCTGTTCCTTAAGATAAAACTAGAAAGTTTCTGCCACATCAGCCCTCAAAATTAAACATGTCGAAAATAGTATTAATCGTTCATTTAAACAAAAGGAAAATTAAAAGTTATTTTACTAAGTTTACGTGGCAATGTAATCCGTTAATTTATAAAGAATAGAACAAAGTAGAATGGATGGTATCTTAATGTTTTTAACCATTGCTGGCGCAATTGCTTTATTCCTTTTTGGAATGAAACTGATGAGCGAATCCCTTCAGAAATTGATGGGTGAGCGCATCAGAAAAGTATTGTCAGAAATGACAACGAATAAATATCGAGGTGTGCTTACCGGTCTGGTAATTACATTTTTAATCCAATCCTCATCAGCTACAACGGTTATGGTGGTGAGTTTTGTAAATGCAGGAATTTTACGTTTGGCCGAAGCAGTGAGTCTGATTATTGGTGCAAATATTGGCACTACTTTTACGGCATGGTTAATTGCCATTTTTGGTTTTGAAATCAATTTTGCCATTTACACATTGCCACTGATTGGATTAAGTATACCACTGATTTTTTCAAATAAACGACAATTAAAAAATGTGGGTGAAATGTTTTTGGGCTTTTCACTTATTTTTATTGCCCTTAATTTTTTAAAACAGTCGATTCCCGCAGCTGACCAACAATCCCGAATATTTGAGGCTATTCATTATATTGCTAATTGGGGGTATGGATCATATCTTATTTTCCTTTTTATTGCGGCTATATTTACTGTAATTATTAAATCCTCCAATTCGATATTTGCTTTAACACTGGTGCTGGCATTTAATGGTTGGATCACTTTCGATTTGGCTGTAGCAATGGTTTTAGGTGAAAACATTGGTACTACAATCGCTACCATTTCAGCAGCCAGGGTGGCTAATTTTACAGCTAAACGTGCAGCCTTGGCCCATTTGTGCTTTAATTTGTTTGGGGTAACCTGGGTGATTATTTTTTTCCCATTTCTAATTCAAGCAGTGTCCTCGCTCTATATGTACCTTGGCGGTGGTAATCCAATGACAAGCCATTCAAATATTCCAATGGCACTGACCCTTTTTCACACGCTCTTTAACTTGATCAATACGGTATTGGTGATTGGATTTACCAAACAGATCGCTCAATTTATTATTCGACGCATTCCGTCAGGTGGAAATTCTTCCAATGAATTTCGTTTAACTCACATTAAAATGGGAGTATTATCAACTCCGGATGCCAGTTTGTACCAGGCGCTTCGTGAAACGACCGTGTTTGCCGAAAAGGTACGAAAGATGTTTATGAATGTAGAGCGTATTTTTGACGAAACAAACGAAAATGAATATAAGGTGGTGCGCGATAAAATTTTGGCCAGCGAAGAATATTCCAACCGCCTGGAAACAGAAATTGCCAATTATCTCACCAAAGTGGGAGAAGGAAGGTTGAGTGAGACCAGCTCTCAGCGCATGCGGGCACTCTATAAAATGATTGACGATATTGAAAGTATTGCGGACTCGTGCACCAACATTTCAAATGTAATTGAACAGAAACGAATTCAAAAATTGGTTTTTCCTGACCATATCAATAACAACGTTCATCTTATTTTTAATATGGTGCGCGATTCATTGGATATGATGGTGACCATGTTAACACACGACGATGAAGTGCCGTTAAGTATGGCACATGCTACAGAAAGTGAAATCAACGACTTTCGGGATATCTTAAAAAGTGAACATCTTAATAATCTCGAAAAGGGCATTTATAAGTACGAAGCCGGAATTATTTACAACGATATTGTTTCACAATGTGAGCGTATTGGTGACTTTGCCATCAATGTTGATGAGGCTTTCAAGGGTTTGTTTAAACATTAAACCGTACACGAAGGCAATTTTGTTGTCCTCACGTGAGAACAACAAAATTAGCTTACTCTATCGGCTTGTCGATTTTGGCAACTTCCTTTGTAGTCCATGTTTCTTTCTCCATTAAATCAACCGCTTTTAATACGGTGTCGTCTATTTTGAAAATCACCGGATAAAAACCTTGATCGCCCAATATATTGCGACAGACATAGGCGTGTAATTGTGCTTTTAGAATAGCTTTTGATGCCTTGAGATCACGTTGTGAGTACTTGATGCCCTTTTCTTGAGCATGTTTCAAAAAGGTCTCGAATAAGTGATTGTCATTTAAGTATTGGTTGATTTTCCAAACATCATTTAATTTGTTCAGTTCGGTTCTCTGTTTGTCAGCGTAATCGAAAGCAAAATAATAAACCAAATTTTTGCGAATAATTGAAGCATAAAAGTCTGTGTATCCCATCGTATCAACAGGAACAAAAAAATCGGGCATAATTCCGCCGCCACCATATACTACACGTCCTCCACTTGTGAAATATTTAAGCGTATCGTTGAAGTGAATACTATCTTTTTCGCTTAATTCATCATGCACCATTCTATTGTGATAATCCATGGCATAATCTTCATTTCCATTGGCGTATGACTTTTGAATGCAGCGGCCACTTGGGGTGTAAAAGCGGGCAACTGTTAATCGTAATGCCGATCCATCGAAGAAGGGTATTTCTTCTTGCACCAGTCCTTTGCCGAATGAGCGTCGGCCGACAATAAGTCCCCTGTCGTTATCTTGAATTGCACCGGCAAAAATTTCACTGGCAGAGGCCGAAAATTCATCAACCAGCACCATAACATCTTTATCCTTCCAAATTCCATTTTGTGTGGAAAGGTAATTATAGCGTGGTCGTGCTTTACCTTCAGTATACACAATTAATTTTTCGGCGGGTAAAAATTCGTCGACCATTTCAAATACTGCTTGTAGATAGCCGCCTGAATTGCCTCGTAAATCAATAATTAATTTTTGTGCTCCTTCAATTTCAAGCTTTTGAATACCTTCAATGAATTCGCGATGTGTGGTGGCAGCAAATCGGTTCACTTTTATAAATCCGATATCATTGGTGATCATGTACGCAACGTCAACACTAAATAATGGTATTTCTCCACGTTCAATTTCGAAGTCCAATAATTCCTTGTACCCCGGACGAAACATTGAAACGTTAACTATGGTCCCTTTTTTTCCCCGCAATAAGGATACAATACTGTCGCTTTTCAGGCCAATACCGGCAATGTTATCTCCATTTACCGTAACAATGCGATCACCGGCCATAATTCCCAATGCTTTGGAAGGTCCGCCGGATACCACGTCAACAATCATTACCGTATCTTTTTGTATAACAAATTGCACACCTATTCCAGAGAAATTGCCTCTCATTTCTTCATTCACGGCCTGCATGTCTTTGGCCGGAATGTAAGTTGTATGTGGATCTAATTCGGCAAGCACTTCAGGAATCACCTTTTCAATGATTTCATTTTTATTGATGCTATCTACATAATCCTTTTCGATAAGTCGTAAGAACAAGGATAGTTTGTCGGGTTGAAATATCCCTGATGGGTGAGTGTTATTACTGCGGGTGCGTTGCTGTATTTTAGTTCCAATGAGGATTCCTCCTGCAACTGCAAGGGCTAGGAGTGTAGGAAAAAGTATTTTAAGATTTTTATTCATGGCCAACTTATTATGAAAAGAATATTCCTTCCGATTTCAACGTTCAAAACTAAAAAAAAAGTCCAAAACAATTCGTTTGGACTTTTTTTTATCTTAGGAACAATCTTATTTTCCTATATATTTATTTACTGCATCTAAAAGATCTTTAGAGCGAATTGGTTTTGCAAGGTAGTCGTCACATCCAGCCTCAAGTGCTCTTGATCGATCGTCGGACATGGCAAATGCAGTTTGGGCAATAATGATCATGTTTGGATAAATCTTTTTTATTTCGCGGGTGGCATCATAGCCATTCATTTCAGGCATCTGTAAATCCATAAGAATTACATCGATCTCTGGATGTTCCTTTGCGAAGGCAACCGCCTCAAGGCCATTTTTAACCCATTCGATAGTTGCATTAAGCTTTGTAAGCACAGCGTTTAAATAAAGGTAGTTTGATTCAACGTCCTCCACTATCAGAATTAACTGTTTATTGTTAGCGCTCATTGTTTTTCGTTTTTAATGTTCTCTAAAAATAATCATTCATTTGGATAAAGTCAACATAAAAATAATCAGAATGAAATTTAATGTAAGAATTACATTTCAATATAAAAAATGGATCCTTTTCCTTCCTCCGATTCTAATCTGAGTTTGCCTTTCATTAATTTCATCAAACCTTTCGATATGGTAAGTCCAATACCTGTACCTCCATAAAGTCTGTTCTTGTCATTATTGACCTTCGTAAATCGTTCAAAAATTGCTTTGTGCTTTTTTTGCGGTATTCCAATTCCAGTATCTCGTACGAAGATAATAAACTTTTCATCTTCTTGTTTGTAACCTATTTCAATTTCTCCCTGATCGGTAAATTTAACGGCATTCGATACCAAATGTATGATGACCTGATTTAAACGATGACGGTCAGAAGTTATTCTGATTTCAGAATTTTCAGGTGTTGTTCGAATTAGCTTAATATGTGTTTTTTCTTCTGATTTCAGCATGTTCGAGGTGTAATCGCAAATGGAGTCATACAGGGTTTTAAAGTTAAACTCTCCCATACTGACGATCATTTGATCAGACTCCAATTTCGAGAAATCAACAATCGAGTCGATCAGTGTCATCAATGAATTACCATTACTTTGAATCACATCGATGAATGAATTTCGATCTTCTTCGCTTAAATCGTCTTCTCGCAACATATTGGTAAAACCAATAATCGCATTCATTGGTGTTCTTATTTCGTGACTCATGTTGGCTAAGAAAAGTGATTTCAATTTATCGGCTTCAATCGCCTTATCCTTTGCCTTAATTATTTCATCACGTGCCTTTGCAACCTGAGTGATATCTTCTACAATTCCTTCAATGGTAATGTCTTCAAAACCTTCTTCCAGAAGCGCCAAGGTAAGATTGCCAATGAATTTGTGACCATCTTTTCGCTTCATCATTATTTCAGTATTTACCTCTTTGGTCTCTAATACCGTCTCTAATATCAGGTCGCCAAGATCAGGGTCTGCAAGAAGGTCAGTTTTGCTGATATTACTCATATCATCCTGCTCTTCGTATCCAAACATTTTTCGAAAGCGATGGTTGAATTCAATTACCCTCAATTCTTTGTCTAAGCGGAAGATCCCAAGTGGTGCATTCTCGAATAAGGCTTTGAATTTGGCCTGATTTTCAAGCATTGCACCCTCTGCAAGTTTTAAGTTGGATACATCTCGGGTAATTCCGACAGTTCCAATGCATTTATTACTGGCATCTATTAAGGGAACTTTTGTGTCAGATAAATATAATTTTTTCCCATTCACCTCATGAACATGAATTTCATTGATGATTCTGGTCTGTTTTCTAATTATTTCTTGTTCCGTGTCATATGACGCTTGAGCATATTCGAAAAAATCGAAATCTGATTTTCCAATGGCATCATCAGGATGTTTCAGTCCCAGTAAATCTGCCTGAGCTCTATTGATTCGAATGAATTTACTCTCTAAATCTTTAAAATAAATGGTGTCAGGAATGTTGTCGATTAAAGAACTCATCATGTTCTTTTCGCGCATCAAATGCCTTTGTCGCTTGGTTCTAAAAATAAAGGTTAACGAAATAAATGTGAGTAATAGTAAAATAACCAGACCAATAAGAAGTTTGAGATCAACAGTAATCATGGTCATATCTTCACTTAATTTTAAAAAACCTAAAATTGATGGTGCCAAATTGTATGTTTTTACGTTAATGCCTAAGGCTGAAAAGGTTATTAGTCTTTCAGCAAATGCATTATTAACAAAAAAAATGAGTAAAAACACGATCAAAAATTTAGGCATTCCCCCCTTGCGCATATCCCCAATGTATTAAATTTCAACAATAATTTCCTTATATTCTAATATCGAATGGAATAAGAAGGACTTAATCGGTAACACTTGATTGTTAAAACACTCGCTTATTCAACCAAAAATCTATGAGGGCGTGAAATTAGTTATTTTCTTTAATATTGAACATGTTGACTAGCATTTATTCAGCAGAGGCTATTTTTTATTGTCTTTTATTATTGTTTCAATTAACATACATTTAAACCAGAATAAAATTTTAAAGCATTATGGATTGGATCATGCAAGTATTTATTCCAATATTGGTTGGATCAGTAGTTTATTTCTATTTTAACAATAAAACTGCTCATCTCAAAAATCAGCACTTAGCGGCTCAAAATGAATTACAGCAGAACTGGCAAGATAAATATTCAACACTTGAGAAAATACTTTCGGTTGAAAACGAACGTCTGTTTCAATCAAAGAATGCCGTTGATAAATTAAGTGAGGAGTTGAAACAACTTGGCGCTCAAAAGGAGGTTTTGGCGAACCAATCAACACGTCAGAATGCCGAGAATAAATATTTGTCTGAAAAATTGGAGTTGCAGGCAAAAGAGTTTGAACGTTTACAAAAACAAGCCTCCATTGAATTTGAGAATCTTGCAGGTAGAATTCTCAAAAAAAACACCGAAGATTTTTCGACAAGCAATCATAAGAAAATGGATGATCTGATATCTCCGCTTCGTGAAAGAATTCTAAGTTTCGAAAAGCAGGTAGTTGAGACTTATGAAAAAGGACTCAAAGATCAAAGCGATTTAAAAGCAGAACTGAAAAAACTTTATGACTTGAATCACAGAATTAGTGATGAAGCAAATAACCTGACCCGTGCTTTAAAAGGAGATGTCAAGCAGCAAGGCAATTGGGGTGAAATTGTTTTAGAACGAATATTGGAACGTTCAGGTCTCACTGAAGGTCAAGAGTTCGATCGTGAAGTAGTTGCTCAGAATGCAGAAGGAAAAACAATTCGTCCCGACGTGATTGTGAATTTGCCCGATAAAAAGCACATTATTATCGATTCGAAAGTTTCATTAGTAGCTTATGAACGTTATACCAATTGTGAAAACATTGCGGAAAAATCAACGCATTTAAAGAATCATCTTGATTCCTTGAAGGCTCATGTTAAGGGTCTAAATGCAAAACATTATAGTAGTTCAATGCAATTTAATTCCCCCGATTTTGTGCTGTTGTTTATGCCAATCGAATCATCATTTAGTTTGGCCGTGGAACAAGATCAACAACTGTTTAATTTTGCCTGGGACAATAAAGTTGTGATGGTGAGTCCCTCAACATTATTGGCCACCTTGCGGACAATCGCATCGATCTGGCAACAGGAAAATCAAACGAAAAATGCAATTGAAATAGCCCGTCAAGGCGGGGCTTTGTATGATAAGTTTGTTGGTTTTATTGGCGATTTGGATAAAATTGGCAAGAACATCGATTCATTGCAAAAAACATATGATGATGCCAGCAATAAACTCAGTACAGGAAAAGGAAATTTGGTAAGCAGAGTGGAACGCATAAAGGAATTGGGAGCCGCAACGTCAAAAAAGTTACCGGAGAAGTATGAAGAGGAAAAATAATCGAATTTGGCTGTATTTACATAGAGCGTGCAGGCTACAATTTGAAAGTAAAATCACTAATTTTAAATAAAATACAATCAACGAATAGTTTAGCAAATGGAAAAAAAAACAATGAAGTATCTAAGCTTTTTCGCTTTAATTGTGCTGTTAGTTGCATGTTCGGTGAAAAATCCTGAGCTGAAATTACCGGCAATCATTTCTGACAACATGGTGTTGCAGCAGCAAAAGCAAGTGAATTTATGGGGCTGGAGTGATGCCGGCACGAATATTACGATCGAAGGATCATGGGGCTCAACAGCTGTTGCACTTACCGGCCCTAATGGTTTCTGGCAAACTGATTTAGAGACGCCTACCTTTGGGGGGCCTTTTGCCATTACAATTAAAGCAGGTACTATTGAAAAAGTGATCAGCAATGTAATGATTGGGGAGGTTTGGCTTTGTTCTGGTCAATCGAATATGGAGATGCCGATGAAAGGTTGGGCGGGAGCGCCCGTGTTGAATTCTGACAGCGACATATTAGCGGCCAATTATCCTGAAATAAGAATGTTTACGGTAACGAAACGTATAGCCTTAGAGCCATTCCCCAATTGTGAAGGGACCTGGGAAGTGACAAGCCCAGAAACAGTTGGTGATTTTTCGGCAACGGGCTACTATTTTGGTTTAAAATTGTACAAGGAACTTGGAGTTCCTGTTGGTTTGATTCATTCGAGTTGGGGAGGAACACCTGCGGAGTCGTGGACCAATGTTGATTTTTTGAAAGAAGTATCGGGATATGAAAATATCGAACAGGATCTCGCTGAAGGAAAAGCGAACAATGAGATATTTGGTCAGTTTTTGACGAAATTAAAATCCATTGCTGTTATTGATCTTCCGAAGGAGTTGCCTTATCAAAATCTTGATTTAAACGATGCTGCTTTTATTTCTTCCGAATTAGATATTGCAAACTGGCAGGAGATGAAGGTGCCTGGATTGTGGGAAACCAGTGTTTTGCCAGGTTTTGACGGGGTGGTTTGGCTCGAAAAAGAATTTGAATTCGAAGGCAATGCTGAAGGCCTAGCGCTTTATCTTGGACCTGTGGACGATATGGATGTGGTTTATTTGAATGGAACAAAAATAGGTAGCCATGAAATGCTTGGGGTGTATAGTTTGGAGCGTAGCTATATCATTCCGGCCAATTTGCTTGTGACAGGACTCAATCGCATTGCGGTTAAAGTTATTGATAACGGTGGTGGTGGCGGAATTTTTGGAAATAAAGGACCTGCTATTGTACGCGGAAATGAAGCTATTGTTGAACTAAATGGCAATTGGAAATTTAAACCGGCCGCTGTGTTTGTAGCCAATATCATTTATCAATTCGAGGATGGAGATAAAAGCTTTGATTCATTTGATGGGCATCCAATGACGTTTGATCAAAACAGTCCAGCCACTTTGTATAACGGTATGATTGCGCCGCTTGTTCCCTTTACATTTCAGGGTGCAATTTGGTATCAGGGAGAAGCAAATGTTGGTAGGGGAGAGCAATATGAATCACTTTTCCCTGCAATGATTTCTTGTTGGCGCGAAATCTGGAATATGGGAGATTTCCCGTTCTACTTTGTTCAAATTGCGCCATACAACTATGGTGATAATGCCGACGAAACAGTGTCGGATATTCGTTTTGCTCAGTTGAAAACTTTGTCCCTCGATAACACCGGTATGGCGGTGACAATGGATATTGGAGATGCCGCTAATATTCATCCTGCAAATAAACAAGATGTTGGCGATAGGTTGGCTTTCTGGGCATTGGCTAAAACTTATGGAAAAGATGATGTGGTCTGTTCAGGACCACTATTCAAGGATGCCAAATTTGATAAAAATAAAGTTGAAGTTATTTTTGATTCTGCACAAAATGGCCTTGTTCTTCGGGGTGATGAATCCTATTTCGAAATTGCAGGTGCCGATGGCGTATTTTATCCTGCAAAAGTTACTATCGAAGGGAATAAAATCGTAGCTGTTTCAAATAAGGTAAAAATAGCTCAGCAAATACGCTATGCCTGGTGTGACGATTGTACTCCAAATTTATTTAATACCGAAGGATTACCAGCATCGCCATTTAGAGCGGAGGTAGAATAAACCTAATCGATTACTTTCGAAATGGGTGTCTCAATCAGGGGCACCCATTTTTTATGAAGTAACTACTTAGCGGGCGTTGTAATTTTCTCTGAAATCGTTACTCAGTACCCTAAATTCCGTGCGTCGGTTAATGGCTTTTGCAATTTCTTTTTGTTCCTCTGTTTCCAACTTGTTGATGTATTCTTCGTTCAGCACATCGCCTCTGTTGAGAAAATCATGTTCTTTTGAAATTTTTCGTGTGACTGTTTTTGGCCAGGTTTCGCCATAACCTTTAGCAACCAGTCGTTTGGGATTGATGCCTTTTTGAATCAAATAGTTGACAGCACTTTGAGCACGTTTTTGCGATAAATCGGAGTTGAATTGCACCGATCCTACAAAGTCAGTATGCGACATGATTTCAACCACGATAGTTGGATTGACATTCAATACTTCAACAAGGCTGTCAAGTGCCGTGGTGGAACCTGGAAGCAAATCAAATTTACCAAAAGCATAGTTGATGTTATCCACATTAATGGGGGCATCAGTTGGGGTAAGCGATAAGGTAAAATTAAAGTTTTGGCTGTTGGGCAAATCAATTGTTGAAATTATTTTTTTGGAATTCAGGTATCCTTCTTTGAATGCGGCGAAAATATAATCGGTTTCAGGAATCATTTTGTACTGAAATTTTCCATCTTCCGAACGGACTTTGAGCATGGTTCCATCGGTACCAATAACTCTCACGTAAGCATTTCGAATACGTGATTCGGTTTCCGAATCGGTAATTTCACCATCAACCCTGAATATTTTTGGAGGTAGAACAAATGAGTACAAATCATCGCCAAGGGAGCCTTTCCTGTTCGAAGAGAACATTCCCTGATCCCGGCCGGGAATAAATGAGATGCTAAAATCATCGCCGGTTGAATTGAGGGGAGACTGCAAATTTTCAACCATCCATTTTCCATCTTCCGAGTCTTTTTCTTTTATAAAAGTGGCTTTGAATAGATCGAGACCACCCATTCCAACATGATAGTCGGATGAAAAATAAAGTTCATCGTTATCACGGATGAAGGGGAAAAGTTCGTCGCCGGGAGTATTAATCTCAGGCCCCATGTTTTGAGGGCTATCCCAGCTATCACTTAATTTTTCAACTTTCCAGATGTCCTTTCCGCCATATCCGCCTTCCATATCGGAAACGAAATAGAGTGTTTGTCCATCGTAGGAAATTGAAGGATGTGCAGCAATCAGACTATCAGGCAGGAGGTTCAGTGGATTGGCGTCGCTCCATGCATCTTTACTGCGCAATGCGGTGAAAATTGCAGCACCATTGGAACCTTTTTTTTCGAATTTGCAGCGGGTAAAATACAATGTGCTCCCATCTTTGGATAGCGAGGCCGCGCCTTCTTCAAAATTGGTATTAATCTGTTGGTCTTCTTCAAGTGGAACAGGCTTTTCCCAACGTTGTTTTTGAATGTCGAAGTTGGCTTTAAATAAATCGGTATTCCGCTGCCCTGTGATGGAACTTTTATTCCGTCCTACTGCTCCGTCCCGGGTTGAAGTAAAGATGATATTATTGTCTAAGCCTCCTACAAAAAATGGAGAAAAGTCAGCATCGCGAGAACTTAAAGCTCTTTCACGATTCACTTCATAACGGGTAGGGTTTTTCTCCCATATCGGGGTAAGTTTGCATGCTTCAAGCCCGTTTAAGGCCTCTTGATTACCCGGAACAGAATCCAGAAATTGTTGATACAATGGAATTGCTTCTTCGTAATCTCCTTTGTACCGAAGCGTATTGGCATATTTAAGGATCAGTGAACTGTCGGGATAATTCTTCTTGATTAAATTTCGTAATCGTAGCTCCGCTTTTTTATATTCGTGCAGATACAAATACGCGTTGGTCAGGTAATAATTATATTCCTGCACTTTTTGCTGATCTTTTTCACCTCGTGACGCTTTCAAATATTTCTCAATGGCATCGCTATATTCTCCAATTTCGTAAGACTTACCAGCCGAGCGCGAGAAGCGGGATGTTGAGCAAGCAGATAAAATAAATAAAAGTGCTGTAATATAAAGTATGTGGTGATTTTTCAATTTATGCATTCCATGTCATCCTTAAACGTTTCAAAAGTAAAGAAATTCAGTTAAAAGCCGAAGATACATTTTAACAATAATACCTAACGTAAAGATTTTGATTTAGGTATAAAATAAAGAACCGTTCTTAAAAAAAAGAACGGTTCCACTGTATATTATTGAAAATGGTAATTATCTGTTGAATAATAATTCACGATATTTTGGTAATGGCCATAATTCATCATCAACAATTAACTCCAATTTATCAATGTGATAACGAATTTCTTCAAGATATGGTCTTACTTTTTGGTCGTAAGCGAATGCCAACTCAACGGCATCGTGAATTTTATTGGCGGCTTTTCGGGCATCTACCATTTCGGTTACTTTGTTCTTTATGGCAGTAATGTGTTCCGAAACTTCACGGATGAGATCAAGGCGGTTACCTGCCAGTGTTTTGTATTCATCACCAAATACATCTTTTAGGCCTCTCACGTTTTCAATGAGCAGTGTTTGATATTTCACTGCAGTTGGAACTATGTGGTTGATTGCCAAATCGCCTAAAACACGCGCTTCAATCTGAATTTTTTTCATGAATTTTTCGTATTCCACTTCAACACGACCTTCTAATTCATTTTTATCGAATACGCCCATTTTTGAAAACATACTAACGGAAGATTCTTTCAGGTAGCCTTTTAGGGATTCAGGAACGCTGGTGACGTTTGTTAAACCACGTTTTTCAGCTTCAACCAACCATTCCGGACTGTAACCATTCCCATCGAAACGGATCGGTTTGCAAATACCAATGTATTTTTTCAGCACCTGAAAGATGGCTTCATCTTTTTTAACTCCTTTTTCAATTAATGTGTCAACGTCCACTTTAAATTCGGTCAACTGTTCTGCAACAGCTGTGTTTAAGGCTATCATTGATGAGGCGCAGTTTGCTGATGAACCTACCGCACGAAATTCAAAACGGTTTCCCGTGAATGCAAAAGGCGATGTTCTGTTACGGTCTGTGTTATCCAGAAGAATCTCAGGAATACGACCAATATTTAATTTTAATGAAGTTTTTTCTTCCGGGCTCATTTTTTTGTCAGAAACGTTCTGTTCAATAAAATCGAGCATTTTGTTCACTTCGGTGCCTAGAAAAGCCGACATAATTGCCGGTGGAGCTTCGTTAGCACCCAGTCGATGCGAATTAGCTGCATTAAGAATGCTGGCACGTAAAAGATCCTGATGTTTATAGACAGCCATTAAAGCATTCACCACAAAAGTAAGGAACTGCATGTTCCCTTTTGGATTTTTGCCGGGAGCATATAATATAACTCCGGTGTTGGTCGATAAGGACCAGTTATTGTGTTTTCCTGATCCGTTAATACCGGCAAAAGGTTTTTCGTGCATTAAACAGCGGAAACCATGACGACGTGCAACTTTATTCAGTAGGTCCATGGTCATTTGATTATGATCGTTGGCCAGGTTACATTCTTCGAATATTGGTGCCAATTCAAATTGATTGGGTGCGACCTCGTTGTGGCGTGTCTTCACCGGAATCCCTAATTTATAGGCTTCGTTTTCCATGTCGACCATAAAACTACCAACGCGTTCCGGAATGGCTCCAAAATAGTGGTCGTCTAATTGCTGGTCTTTCGATGAGGAGTGCCCCATTAAGGTACGGCCTGTAAGCGATAAATCGGGACGAGCCTGATATAATGCTTCATCAACTAAAAAATATTCTTGTTCCCAACCTAAATTGGCATGTACTTTTGTAACGTTACGATCGAAATATTGGCAAACCTCCACAGCTGCTTTATCAACTGCATTAAGTGCTTTTAATAAAGGCGCTTTAAAATCGAGTGCTTCACCTGTATAGGAAATAAAAATTGTAGGGATACAAAGTGTTGTGCCGACAATAAATGCTGGTGACGAAACATCCCATGCGGTATATCCGCGCGCTTCGAATGTTTGGCGCAATCCACCATTTGGAAAGGAGGATGCATCAGGTTCTTGTTGGGCAAGTAATTTTCCTGAAAAGGATTCAACAACACCACCCATTTCGTTCAATTCAATAAATGCATCATGCTTTTCAGCGGTACCATCAGTTAAGGGTTGAAACCAGTGAGTGTAGTGAGTTCCGCCATTTTCGAGCGCCCATGTTTTCATCCCGGTTGCAACTCCGTCGGCTATTTTTCTGTCGATGGTTGTGCCGTTATCAATGGCGTCTATGACTCCTTTATAGGCATCCTTTGACAGATATTTTTTCATTTTATATCGGTCAAATACAAGAGATCCGTAATAGTCGGAAGTTAAATCGGCTTCTCTCTTAACTTCTAAAGGTTTTCTTTCCAATAGCTTTTGAAAAGCTGCTAAACGAAATGTGGCCATAATTAAAGTATTTTTAAGTGTTCCTAAATCTAAAATTGAAAATAATTTCCCAGTGTATAACAAAATGACAAATGAAATGTCATATATCAGGCGATTTTTCCCATAAAACTGCCCGTATGCTCACAAAAGTAAATTTTTCTTGTGAAACATTACCTTTGTTTAGAGGGAAAAATGATAAAATTAATATTGCCCCCCTGAAAAATGCAGGTGTTGCATGTTCAAACTTATAATTTGAGGGTTTCGTCCAGAAAATTCGATAGGATGGATTGATTTTTAAATGAAGATTTAAGTTGTACCCTTGTTTTGTTAAATCCTTTTTCTTTTGAAAGTTCAAGGTTCATTTTCATAATTTCCGGAGTGTATTCCACATGAAATTGTACTCCGTAAATTTTGTCAATTTGAAAAGCTTGAATGATATTGGTAGAGTTAGTTGCCAGGATATTCGCTTCAGTCGGTAGGCTATCAACAATATAGGAATGGTGTAAATAACTTTCAAATGAATTCCCAATGTTCTTAAAAATTTCGTTTTGTTTCCCATTAGGGGTCAAATTAACAGCATCTATTCCAATGGTTCTTCCTTTGGGATTAAGCATTACTTTACCGCCCAATGCATCAGCAATAATTTGATGCCCGAAGCAAATGCCTAAAACAGGAATGTTGCTGTATCGGGCTGTGATAATCCAGTCTTTTAACTGTTTGATCCAGGGAAGTCGTTGGTTGACATTGTAATGCGAACCTGTTATAAAAGCAGCTATGTATTCGCTTGGGTGTCGAAGTTGGTCCCCTTCTGAAATGTCATACACCTTAAATACATTGTGCGGCATGTTGGACTGTTGTATGATCCAGTCATCAAAATCACCATGTTTTTCCTTTACTTCGGGGTAGGTGCTGCCGCATTTAATAATTAAAATGTTTCTCATAATCAACTAAATCAGAAAGGGACTATCAACAGTGTTGGCTTATTCTTTGGAATAAAATTCAACAAAATATTTATAGAACAGGGGTATGGTCTCTATGCCTTTGTAGAAATTTTCCAGGGGATAATTTTCATTTGGAGAATGAATGGCGTCCGATTCCAATCCAAAACCCATCAAAATGGTTTTAATTCCCAAAACTTCCTCGAAAGTGGCAACAATTGGGATACTGCCACCACTTCGCACCGGAACAGGTTTTACTCCAATGGTATCCAGTAATGCTCTTTCTGCTGCAAGATAGGCCGGGTGGTCAATGGGGCATACATAGGCCTGGCCTCCATGAAGATAGTCTACTTTCACTTGAATGGAATCGGGAGCAATGCTTTTGATGTACCATTCTAATAATTCGGCAATGTGGTGATGATCCTGGTCGGGAACCAATCGACTTGAAAGTTTTGCATAGGCTTTCGATGGCAAAACTGTCTTGGCTCCTTCACCTGAATAACCACCCCAAATTCCGCATACGTCAAACGATGGTCGAATGCCGGTTCGTTCAATGGTGGTGTAACCCAGTTCTCCAAATAATTTTGCTACTCCAATAGCGTTTTTATATTCTTCTTTATCGAAAGGTCTACTATTTAACAAGGTTTTTTCTTCATCAGAAACATCTTTTACCTGATCATAAAATCCAGGTATGGAGATGGCATTATTTTTATCGGTACATTTTTCAATGATGCGACACAAGGCATTAATTGGGTTGGCAACGGCGCCTCCATAAAGTCCTGAATGTAAATCGCGATTGGGGCCGGTCACCTCAATTTGCCAATAGGCTAAGCCACGTAAACCGGTAGTAATTGAGGGTTTGTCAGCCGCAATCATGGTGGTGTCTGACACCAAAATGATATCAGCCTTCAATAGTTCTTTATGCTCAATACAAAATTTGCCCAGATTTGGTGATCCAATTTCTTCCTCACCTTCAATAATAAATTTAACGTTGCATGGCAAGGTTTTAGATTTAACCATAAATTCGAAGGCCTTCGCTTGCATAAAACTTTGTCCCTTGTCGTCATCAGCGCCCCGAGCCCAAATTTTACCATCTTTGATGACCGGTTCAAATGGATTCGTATTCCATAAGTGAATGGGATCCACCGGCATCACATCCATGTGTGCATAAACCAACACTGTTGGCAGTTTTGGATCAATAATTTTTTCACCAAATGTAACAGGATTACCTTCTGTTTCCATCACCGAAGCACGATCTGCTCCAGCTTCGAGCAACAATTTTTTCCAATATTCCGCAGCTTTGTACATATCGGGTTTATGGCTATCTTCTGAGCTGATAGAAGGGATTTGAATCAATCCGAAAAGTTCTTCCAGAAAACGTTCTTTGTTCTCGTCAATATAATTTAATACGGTTTTCATAGTGAATGTATTTTAGATACAGGCAAAATATGATTTTCTTACATAATATCATATAACAAATGGCATGAAGTGCTTATTTCTTTGAATTTGCTGTTGAGTCAGGAATGAAAATCATAGAAACTGAATTGACACAATGCCTGGTGTTTTTTTTGGTAAAACCCTCGCCAAGAAATACATGTCCCAGATGCCCACCACATTTAGTACATGTGATTTCTGTTCTGCTTCCATCAGCATCAGTGGTTCTTTTTACAGCTCCCGGAATTTCCTGATCGAAACTTGGCCAGCCACAACCAGAGTGAAACTTGGATGAAGAAAGATAAAGTGGTGCATTGCATTTGCGACAAACATAGCTCCCTTTTTCGAATACATCGGTGTATTCTCCAATGAAGGGGCGCTCAGTGCCCTTTCCCTCAATTACATATGTTTCAAACTCGTTTAATTTGTTAAATTTCATGCTATCAGTTTTAGTTTGTGGAAGCACTATTAAAGTGAATATCCAGATAAAATATATTGCCATTTCTTTTTTTTATTAAGGACAAAATGGATGTTTATATTGTTTTGAGATTTTAGAAACTTTAACAGAATAATTCGTGTGAAACGAGGTGTTTACATCATTTCTTTTGCAATTGTTTCATCATGAATAGGGAGTGTTAGAAAGAAATTGTAGCATGAAAGGGATAATAGTGAGAAATACATTGTTTATAATATCCTAAAATTCTTATTTTGGGTAACTTGTTAATCGTAAAAAGTAAACATCTAACGACCAGTATGACAAAAGAGGAGAGAATAAAGTTAATTGAAGAAAGTAAGCACCACAAAGTAAAAATTGCCAGCACTGACATCGATGGTATTTTACGTGGTAAAATGATCTTAAAAGAAAAATTTTTGGAAATAGCACTTTCCGATTTTGGGTTTTGTGATGTCATATTCGGATGGGATGCCAATGACAGATGTTATACCAATTCTGATTTTACAGGTTGGCATACAGCCTATCCCGATGCCAAAGCGCAAATTGACCTTAGCACCTATCGAACCATACCATGGAACGATGAATTGCCATTTTTCTTAGCTGATTTTAGCAACGACAATGGCGAAGGATTGGACATCTGCCCGAGAACTTTGTTGAAGCGAATACGCTTAAAGGCGACCCAGATGGGGATAAAACCGGTTTTTGCTCAGGAGTTTGAGTGGTTCAACTTTTTGGCCTCATCGAATGATTTGAATGCAAGTGGGTTTAATGACTTGAAACCAATCACTTCCGGGATGTTTGGGTATTCTATGTTGCGCCCTTCACAATATCAGGCTTATTTTAATGAATTGTTTGATTTTATGAAACAGTTTAATGTGCCGCTTGAAGGATTGCACACTGAAACAGGTCCTGGTGTTTACGAAGCAGCCATTCGTTACGATGAAGTTCTGGCTGCAGCTGACAAAGCCGTGCTGTTTAAAAATGGAGTAAAGGAAATTGCGTATAGGCATGGCATAATTGCCAGTTTTATGGCAAAATGGAATGCCGATTTACCCGGTTGTAGTGGACATTTGCACCAAAGTTTATGGTCGCTTGATGGTGAAAAGAATTTGTTTTTTTCTGAAGATAAAAAGGAACGAATGTCGGATGTCATGGAATCGTATCTTGCCGGAATCTTGTTTTGTATGCCTTATGTTATGCCAATGTATGCTCCAACAGTTAATAGTTATAAACGTTTGCGTGATGGTGCCTGGGCACCTACAACGGTTAGTTGGGGCTACGAAAACCGGACAGCAGCAGTGAGGGTAATCGAAGGGTCTGAGAAAGCTATGCGCATGGAACTTCGTATACCTGGTTCCGACACAAATCCTTATCTGGCCATGGCTGCATCGTTGGCATCCGGCTTATATGGAATTCAAAATAAATTGAAATTGGACAAATCTGCAAGCGTTGGAAATGCCTATGCTCAGATTGAGTTGGAGAAATTGTCGAACAATTTATTTGATGCGAACCATAAAATGAAAAATGCTGATATCGCGAAAGAATTATTTGGGGAAAAGTTTGTTCATCATTTTTGCCAGACCAGAGAGTGGGAGTGGATGGAATATTCAAAAGCGGTGACCAATTGGGAGTTAAAAAGATATTTTGAAATAATATAAAGCGCTACATTTTTTTTAGTATAAAAGGAATATATGAATTTAACACTTGATTACGTAAAAATAGTTCGACAGGCTTGGGAAGAATTCGATGATCGGCACGAAATAAAAGGAATTTTTGATGTAAGTGCTCATGTTTCAACCAATCATGTTTATAAAATATCATTCTTCAGCAGACAACCGGTCTTTGCTAAATTGTCCGATTATGGAAAATTTGAACACTTTAAAGAAGATCATATCATCATTAATAATTTGGCCAATAATTTAGAGGCTCCGTATGAGGCGTTTCTGGCTCAATCGTTGGTGAAGAGAAACGAGTTATTTATTTACCGTTATTACGAACAAAACAAATGTGCCTGGGTGGTATTTTATAATCCTATCAAAATTAAGGAAATGATGCCCCGTCGTTTGGACGATAAACAGATTCGGAAATTGGGCCGGGAATTGGCAAGGTTTCATCGGGCATGCTCAAATGTTAGTAATCAATTGCCTATTGCGTCCAAAAGTGTAATAACCGATATTCGCAGTTTGACCAAGCAGCTCAATTCAGGTAGTTTTTGCGCTACGAGCGAAAACATTGATTTAATCAAAGGTCAGTGCGATCAATTTTTAAGTTTTGCCGAAAAGGTGAACTATTCTACTGAAATAGAAACGATCCCGGTTTTCGTTGATTGGAACATTGGAAATTTTTCTATTAGAGGTGATGGGAAATTATATTCCCGTTGGGATTATGACTGGTTCAGGGAATCTTCACGAGTTATGGATTTTTATTTCTTTAGCAGGGTGGTCTCTGATGGGGGAGATCGAACGGTTTTTAGCTATTTGATTGATCCATTGATGGAAGATCGATTTTTGATGTTTCTGAAGGAATATCATCGGATTTATCCTTTAACTGAAACTGAAGTGAGGTTAATTAAGGAAGTTTACAGGTTTTTTATTTTGAATTATGTCGTAAAAGATGGGCCTCATTTCTTTCTACCTTCTTATGCACGAAAGTTGCAAAAAGAAGCCTATGAATTGTATTTTCCTGCCATTGAAACCAACTACAATGTTGAAAAAATATTAAAGGCCCTTAAACTGTAACGTATGAAAATAAAAAGCTTTGATCAAATTGCAAGCAACTATAAAACTGTTTTTTTCGATGCATTTGGAGTGTTGAAAAATCATAAAGGTTTAATTCCAGGTATCGAAAGAACTTTTGAATTTTTAGATAAACGTGGTATTGACTATTATATTCTCACTAATGACGCTTCGCGCAGTCCGGCTGATTTGGCAAATTGGTATCAAAGTCGGAATATTGATTGCATTACAGCCGATCGGATCATTTCGTCCGGAATGTTGGCACATGATTGGTTGAATTTAAAAATCAAAAGTGGGAAGGTGGCTTATCTTGGCACTGAACAATCAGCCCATTATATCGAAACAGCCGGCTTGGAAACCATGCCAATTAGTAATCTGGATCTTGATGATGTTGATGATATCAAATGTTTGGTATTTCTTGATGATGAAGGTTTTGACTGGAATAATGATATCAATAAAGTGATCAACCTTTTGCGAAAGAAAAACATGCCGGTTATTGTGGCCAATACCGATCAGAATTATCCTGTTAGTCGCACCGATATTGCCATCGCTGTTGGTGGACTTTCCGATATGGTTGAAAAAATATTGGGAAAACATTTTATTCGTTTTGGAAAACCGGATGCACAAATGTTTATGTTCGGCTACGAAAAGGCATGTTTAAAGCAGCCACTTCAGCGCGATGATATTTTAATGGTGGGGGACACGCTCTTTACTGATATTATTGGAGGAAATAAATTTGGAATGGATACCGTTTTGGTGCTCTCGGGTAACACCTTGGCTGAAAATGCAAAAATGAAGATTCGTTCAACAGGTATTATACCTACCTATATATGTGAATCGATTGTTTTTTATTAGTTCGAATTAATTCATATAAAAAAAGCTACTCCTGTTGGAGTAGCTTTTTTTATATCTTGAATAGCAATTACAAAGCAGAAATTGCCTTATGCGTAGTTTTAATAATTACAGCAGCAATTTTGTATGGGTCTCCGTTTGAAGCCGGACGGCGATCTTCAATACGACCTTTCCATCCATCTTCTACGGTGCCAACAGGAATGCGCAATGAGCATCCACGATCTGAAACTCCATAGCTGAAATCAAGGATGGAAGCTGTTTCGTGTAAACCCGTTAAACGTTGATCATTGTATGCGCCATATACATCCATGTGCTCGACAATATGTTTTCCGAATTCTTCACAAATGGCATCAAAAACTTTTTTGTCACCGCATGTTCTCATTAAACCATTGGAGAAGTTAGCATGCATACCTGATCCGTTCCAATCGGCAAATTTGCCCAGTGGTTTAGGGTGTAATTCTACATATACACCGTATTTCTCAGCTGTTCTTTCCAATAAATAACGTGCCACCCAAATTTCGTCACCTGCATTGTGTGCCCCTTTGGCAAATATTTGGTATTCCCATTGTCCGGTTGCAACCTCAGCATTGATTCCTTCGATGTTTAATCCAGCCTCTAAGCATAAGTCGAAATGTTCTTCAACAATGTCGCGTCCGAACATGTGTTTTGCTCCTACTCCACAATAGTATGGTCCCTGTGGTTCTGGGTATCCATTCATTGGAAATCCTAGAGGTTTACCCGTAGTAGGATCCATCAGGAAATATTCTTGTTCGAAGCCAAACCAGAAATCTTCGTCTTCCTCAGTAATTGTTGCACGTCCGTTTGTTGGATGTGGAGTTCCGTCTGGATATAGAACTTCAGTCATTACTAAATAAGCGTTTTTACGATCTGGGTCCGGGAAAATGGCAACTGGTTTCAATAAAAGGTCAGAGTGTCCGCCATCAGCTTGTTGAGTTGATGATCCATCGAATGACCAAATTGGACAGTCTTCCAATTTTCCACTAAAGTTTTCTTTGATTCTTGTTTTAGCTCTGAGGCTTTGTGTTGGTTTGTATCCATCAAGCCAGATATACTCAAGTTTTGACTTCATTATGACAAAAATTTAAGTTATTAATATTATTATCTATTTTATTTCTTTTCTCCTGTGTTCACAATAAAAAAAATGCAAAAATGTATTCTTGAAAAATTGTGAGCTATAATGACCACCCTTCAATAAAAAAATGCATTTTATTTTTTAAAGGTCTTATTTATATATACCCTGTTCAGTGAAATTTAAATTTCAATTACGGGAAAGGTAATTTACAAATAGAAAGCATCGCACGAATATAGAAATTTTAAATGTTAGGATAATGGGCTTTTTGCAAGAATTATCTTAAAATATTCCATTTATAGCTGTCATATTGTAATGTAATAGGGAAAATGTGTATTGCTTTTTTGCCATTTTAATAGAGATGGAATGCTCATAATTGCGCTTATTTAAAGGAATTGAGAGCCATTTGTTTTTTAGTGTGAATGAATTTGGGGATATCAAATAAAAAATTTGAGAAAAAAATAGGAGCATCAGAGCTCATTAACCTTTTCTTAACGTTTACGGAATTTGACTGCTGATAATGAAGAAGCCTGCAATCGTTTATTTGATTGCAGGCTTCTTTCATTAGAAATTAGAATATTAACGAAGACTAATCATGCGATCTTCCAGGGCCTTAATTTTATCTTCAGCATCGGCTTGTTTTTTGCGTTCGATGTCAACCACCTGAGTAGGTGCACTGCTTACAAATCGTTCGTTACTTAATTTTTTCATTACTGATTTTAAAAATCCTTTGGTGTAGGTGAGTTCTTCTTCTAATTTTTGAAGTTCTGCTTCCAGGTCTATATTTTCACCTAAATCGATAAAAAATCCGGATGTTTTTACACTAAAGGATACTGCTCCTTTTACGTCCTCTGTTACTGATTCTACTTTAGATACATTTCCCAATTTTATAATGATTGGGTCAAATGCATTGTTGTACCCTTTAGAGCCTTTGTTTACGAAAAAATCAATCTCATCTTTAAACGCAATGTTGTTCGATTTACGAATATTTCGAATTCCGGTCACCGTTTCTTTTGCATCTTCAAAATCTTCCAGCAGGGTTTCATCTATTTTTGAATAAGAAGGCATTAAGGAAACCATAATGCTCTCGCCATCCTTTCTTTCAGTGAGAAGTTGCCAGATTTCTTCCGAAATGAAGGGCATAAAGGGATGTAGCAAACGCATGACATCGTCGAACAAAAGCACGATGCTGTTGTAGGTTTTCTTATCGATGGGCTGCTGATAGGCCGGCTTTACTATTTCTAACAACCAAGAAGAGAACTCATCGCGTATGGTGGTGTAAATCAGCATTAAGGCATCGGAGATTCTAAATTTGGAAAAGTGGTCATCCATTTCCATAATTACCTTGCCTAATTTTACTTCGAACCATTCCAGTGCTATTTTTGAATGTTCAGGCTGTGGGATGGACGCATCAACTTCCCAGTTTTTTACCAAGCGGAATGCATTCCATATTTTTGCAGAGAAATTTCTGCCTTGTTCGGGCAGCACTTCATCAAAAAGTAAATCGCCACCTGCAGGAGAACAGAACAACATACCTACACGAACACTATCAGCTCCGTATTTTTCAATTAACTCAAGTGGGTCGGGAGAATTGCCAAGTGATTTTGACATTTTTCGGCGTTGTTTATCACGAACCATCCCTGTGAAGTAAACATTCTTGAATGGATATTGCTCACGCAATCCGTAGCCTGCCATAATCATACGGGCTACCCAGAAAAAGATGATATCGTGGCCGGTAACCAAATCGTTGGTTGGATAATAGTATTCTATTTCTTTATTTTTAGGATCGCTTACTCCACCAAAAACAGAGATGGGCCATAACCAGGAAGAAGCCCAGGTGTCGAGTACGTCTTCGTCTTGTTTTAGATCTTCTTTTTTTAATTCTTTGTTGCCGGTTTTCTCCTGGGCAAGTTTCAGTGCTTCTTCAATGGTTTCTGCAACAACAAAACTTCCGTCGGATAAATAATATACCGGGATTTGATGTCCCCACCAAAGCTGACGGCTGATGCACCAGTCTTTGATATTTCCCATCCAGTGGCGATAAAGGTTTTTGAATTTAGCGGGATGAAAAACTACTTCGTCAGATTCTACTGCATCAAGAGCTGGTTTAGCTAATTGTTCCATTGATAAAAACCATTGTGCCGAAAGTTTCGGTTCAATGACTACATCGGTTCTTTCTGAGTAACCTAATTTATTGTTGTATTCTTCGGTTTTAACCAAATTTCCTGCTGCCTCGAGCATAGGTACAATTTGTTTGCGAGCTTCAAAACGATCAACTCCAACAAGTAAGCCTGCTTTTTCACTTAAAGTACCATCATCGTTAAATGTGTCAATGGTCTCCAGGTTATGTCGCATTCCTATTTCATAATCGTTTACATCGTGGGCCGGAGTGATTTTTAAACATCCTGTGCCAAATTCCATATCCACGTAATCGTCTTCGATAATGGGGATGCTGCGATTAATTAATGGAACTAAAACTCTTTTTCCTTTAAGCTGGGTAAAACGTTTGTCGTTGGGATTAACACAAACGGCAGTGTCGCCTAATATGGTTTCCGGACGGGTAGTGGCCACAGTAACCCATTGATCATCTTCGTCTTCAATCTTGTAGCGAACGTAATATAATTTGGATTTTTCTTCCTTGTAAATCACTTCTTCGTCGGAAACTGCAGTTTTGGCCTGCGGATCCCAGTTCACCATTCGTACCCCACGATACACCATGCCCTTATTGTACAGATCAATAAAAACTTTGATCACTGAAGCAGATCTTTCTTTATCCATGGTGAAACTGGTGCGTTCCCAATCACACGAAGCACCTAATTTTTTAAGTTGCTCTAAAATGATTCCACCATGTTTGTCAGTCCATTCCCATGCATGTTTTAAAAAATCTTCTCTTGAAAGATCTGTTTTTTTGATGCCTTCAGCCTTCAGTTTATTTACCACCTTCGCTTCAGTTGCAATCGATGCATGATCGGTGCCTGGAACCCAGCAGGCATTTTTACCCAACATACGGGCTCTTCGCACTAGAATGTCTTGAATGGTATTATTAAGCATATGGCCCATATGCAAAACACCGGTCACATTTGGTGGCGGAATTACTATGGTATATGGTTCTCTATCGTCTGGTTCGGAATGGAAAAAATTTTGATCCATCCAGTATTTATACCATTTTTCTTCAACTTTTACGGAGTCGTATTTGCTGGGAATTTCCATGAATATGAGTATTGTAAATTAAAATGTCTGAAAATTAAAATCGTACAAAAATATAAAAAATGGCCTTGGAAGGATTTTTATAATGAAGAAGTTTTACGAATTGGTACAAAAAAAGGAGACATCATCTGATGTCTCCCAAAAAACTATCCCCCAAACTAAAACGCCAAACATGAAAAAGACTTGATCTGACTGAAATCAATCATGTTTGTAATTGATTTCTTGAACAAATATAAGTTGACTTTTTATTACATGCAAATTTTTTTTACTCAAATTTATAGCTCTTTTTCGTTTTTTTCAAGAAAAAACATATTATTAACAGTTGTTCAGGGTGTTAAGCTGAAAATATTTTTTTTGAGTGGGTATTGACTTTATCAATAAAAAAGCTTATGTGTAGTCTTTACGCATATTACAGCAAGGTATCAATATCTACATAGTTGTAAGCTGTGACTTCCGTAATTCCTTGATAGACAATATTTCCTTGGACAATATTTAGGCCTTTTTTAAGTGGTGCATTTAGTTTGCATGCTTCTTTCCATCCTAAATTGGCAATTTTTAGTGCGTAAGGCAGTGTTGCATTTGTTAGTGCAATTGTGGATGTTCTTGGTACGGCACCGGGCATATTGGCAACTGAATAGTGAATAACATCGTCAACAACGAATGTTGGGTCATCATGAGTTGTTGGATGCGATGTTTCAATGCAACCGCCCTGATCAATGGCAACATCTACTAAAACTGTTCCGGGCTTCATGGTGATTAGCATATCGCGCGTAACGAGCGATGGAGCTTTAGCACCCGGAATGAGGACTGCTCCAATGATTAAGTCATGAGATTGAACCATTTCGCGAATGTTAAAATCATTACTCATCATGGTTTTAACATTGGCGGGCATAATATCATCGAGATAACGCAAGCGTTTTAGGCTAACGTCCATAATGGTCACATCGGCACCAAGGCCTGCTGCCATTTTCGCCGCTTCAGTTCCAACAATTCCACCACCAATGATTAATACTTTTGCAGGATGTACTCCGGGAACGCCTCCCAGCAATACTCCACGGCCGCCATAGGTTTTTTCCAGATATTTTGCTCCCTCCTGAACAGACATGCGTCCGGCCACTTCAGACATTGGGATTAGTAAGGGTAGTGATCCATCGGGCAATTCAACTGTTTCATAGGCTAAACAAATCGCTTTTGAGTCGATCATGGCCTTTGTTAATTTTTCGGAAGAGGCAAAATGGAAATAGGTATATAAAATTTGATTTTCCTTGATCAGGGGATATTCTGATTCTATGGGCTCTTTCACCTTTATGATCATATCGGCAATTTTGTACACTGCTTCAATGTCTGGCAGAATTTTCGCACCAACTAAAAGGTAGTCTTCATCCAAGAATCCACTGCCGATGCCAGCAGTTGATTGTACATACAACTGGTGGCCATGTTTAACCATTTCGGCCACTCCGGCGGGTGTCACTGCAACCCGATTTTCATTGTTTTTAATCTCTTTTGGAACTCCAATTATCATAGCTTTTCATTTATTTTGTTTAAGACCAAAATTAGATCGTGATAGACCATCAAAACATGATAAAACCCATATTAATCAAGGTGAAACGCTTATTTTTATTGGCAACTTCCCTGGGTTTTCCCGTAGATTATAATTCAATACCTATGCGGTATGTCTTGCTTTTAAAAAGAATATTTTTAGAGGCTTTATTTTTCAATTTGATAGTTATATCTTTACGCGGTTTGTTAAAAAACAACTTTATATGCCAGATGTATCAAAACGTGGAGTAAGAATGCCTGAATCACCAATCAGGAAGCTAGTGCCTTATGCCGATCAAGCTAAAGCCAGAGGAATTAAAGTATTTCATTTAAACATTGGTCAGCCCGATTTGCCTACGCCTAAAGTTGCGCTTGACGCCATTAGGAATATTGATCGAAAAATACTTGAGTACAGCCCCAGTGAAGGTTATTTATCCTATCGGGAGAAACTGGCGAAATATTATCATAAATATAAGATTGATGTTAGTGCAAGCGAGATCATTATCACCACAGGGGGGTCAGAGGCCATTACTTATGCTTTTTTAGCCTGCCTTGATCCCGGTGACGAAATCATTGTGCCGGAACCATCGTATGCCAATTATACTGCATTTGCCATTGTAGCGGGTGCCATTGTTAAAACGGTGCCTTCAAAAATTGAAGAGGGATTTGCTTTGCCTCCAATGGAAAAATTTGAAGCGTTGATTACTCCAAGAACAAAGGGTATTATGATTTGTAATCCAAATAATCCGACGGGTTATTTGTATACGCAAACTGAAATGAATGCCATTAGGGATTTGGTGAAAAAATATGATTTGTATTTGTTCTCCGATGAAGTGTACCGGGAGTTTTGTTATACGGGTGCACCATACATTTCAGCTTTTCATCTCGAAGGAATAGAAGAAAATGTCATTTTGGTGGATTCCGTATCGAAACGTTACAGTGAATGTGGTTTGCGAATCGGAGCTCTAATTACTAAAAACAAGGCGGTTTATCACAATGTGCTTAAATTTTGCCAGGCACGTTTAAGTCCACCTTTGATTGGACAGATTGCAGCGGAGGCGTCATTAGACACTCCTGATGAATACATGTTGGAAGTTTACAATGAATATGTGGAACGGAGAAAGTTTCTTATTGATGGATTAAATCGTATTAACGGAGTTTATTCTCCAATTCCAATGGGAGCATTTTATACCGTTGCAAAACTTCCTGTTGACGATTCTGATAAGTTTTGTCAATGGTTGTTGAGTGATTATTCTTACGAGAATCAAACCATTTTTATGTCACCGGCCACTGGTTTTTATACCACTCCCGGCTTAGGTAAAAATGAAGTAAGGATTGCCTATGTCCTTAAAAAGGAGGATTTGGCATCTTCGTTAAAAATATTGGAAGAGGCCTTAAAGGTTTATCCCGGACGGGTCGATTCATAATCATATAAATAAAAAAGCTTCGCAATTGCGAAGCTTTTTTATTGTGAGATAAATTGCGAATATATCTTCTTTTATTAGTCTAATTTAAAATGTGTTTGTAGTTTTCGTTCAGTAAGGCAGGAACAAAACTGGCAATGTAGCTCAATGATTTTTCTTCATCTAATTTGCTCGAAGAAAGCATGGATTGATTCTGCATTTGGTCTTTGTTGATTACGTTTTCAGTGATCAAAGGGTTTACTTCGCTTTGGTTGTTTTTTATTTTGCGAACGCCAAATCCATTGTCAGTATTCACATAGCGAACTTCAAAAAATTCGTTGCGAACAATGTATTCTTCTCCTTTTTTTGTTTCTATTTTAATTACTTCAATTGCTTTCTTTGCATCGGTATATTCAATAGTCCATGTATTGTTAATGGCATTGTCAGCTGTTGATAGATCATTTTTGCTGATGGTAAACGATTCAGTGTCTTTTACGATGCTTTTAGCACTTACAACATTTACAAATACGATCATTACCAAGGCGAAAATTGAGATTACTTTTTTCATAGCTTCTATTTTTTTATCTGTTTTCAAAATTTTGTTTCTAATTATGATGCAAAGTAACGTTGCATTATAATCTTAAAAGATGATGGAAGTTGTCATCAATCCGAAGGGTTTGTTAACATTTGTTAACATTTCGGCAAAGTGCAAGTTGAAAGTGGCATTATGTTTTAAACAGATGTTTTTATGAGGGAGATTTCCCAAAAAATGAAAGTTCTAGCGCGAAAATTGTAATTGTTATGTAATTGTTAAGAACGGGTTTCTGCCGGATTTCTATTTTTGTATTGAAAAAAGTCATTAAAAAAGGGCACCAATTGATGCCCTTTTCATTTGAATATATTTTTTATTGTCTGGCTACCTCACCATGATAGGACCAGTCTAAGCCTCTTTGTTCATCGATTCGTTTGACTTTTACAGGAACAAACAAATTAATTGCTTTTAGTACCAAAATAGTAAATGCAAAACCCCATGCCGAAGCAAGTACAATTGCGACCAATTGTTTCAGAAAGAAACTCCATCCACCAAAGATGAGGCCATCGGCACCATTGGCATTAATGGTCTTTGATGCCAGTATTCCCAGCATTATTGTGCCTAAAACTCCACCGACCCCATGAACGCCCCATACATCCAATGCATCGTCCCATTGTTTGTGGGCAACAAATTTAACGGCAAGAAAGCAAACAACGCCGGCTAAAATTCCAATAAAAAAAGCCGAACCCAAACTTACATAACCTGCAGCTGGTGTAATGGTGGCTAATCCTGCAACCGAACCGGTCATGAGACCTAAAAAAGTAGGACGTTTTTTCCCAGTTGTCCATTCAATAATTAGCCAGGTAATTCCCGCAACCGATGCCGACAAGTCGGTATTTAAAAAGGCTTGTGCGGTTGTTGCATCTACATCCAGTTCGCTTCCTGCATTGAACCCATACCAGCCAAACCAAAGTAATGCAGTACCAATGGCAACCAGTGGCAAATTGTTCGGGCCGCTACTTTTTTCGGCACGTTTACCAACATAGAACACAGCAGCAAGTGCGGCAAAACCGGCAGTAGCATGTACGGTTATTCCTCCTGCAAAATCGAGAACTCCCCATTCAGCTAAAATTCCGCCACCCCAAACCATGTGCACAAAAGGATAATAGACGAATATTTGCCATAGGATAAGAAAAATGATATACGCCTTAAACGTAACGCGATTAATAAATGCTCCGGTGATTAAAGCTGGAGTAATAATTGCAAACATCATTTGGTAGGCTACAAAGATATATTCCGGAAAATTTCTTTCGGGAGAAAAAGGTGTGCTGGCAGTAACACCGTTTAAAAATACTTTGTCAAAATTTCCGATGATGCCAAAAAAATCAGATCCTGCTGCTTGCGTACCGCTAAAGCACATGGAATAACCGAAGGCGATCCATAAAATGGATGAAATACCCATGGATACAAAACTCTGCATCATAATGCTGAGAATATTTTTTTTGCATCCCAATCCTCCGTAGAAAAATGCCAATCCGGGAGTCATAAGCATTACCAGGCTAGTGGCAATGATCATAAATGTAGTTAGACCTTTGTCGAACATGTTTACCTAAATTTTCTATTAATACTAAGCTTAAACCTTTGCTTTAGGGTGAAGCCTTACAAAAATAGAATAATATTGAATCGAGGGTTGTTTTTATAGGGGGAGGTGTGGCTTTGATGTACCTGGAATAGGGCTTTAGGTGTGTGCGGGATGGGGGCATGGTGCTTAAAATGGTGTAAAAACGACAAATGAGTCGTCTTAGCATAAACATGAAAAATATCAGGTTTATTGATTTTTGAATGGGGGCGTTTCTGATTATCTGAAAAAAAATTGACTGCCACAATTTATTTGAGGGGGGCATCAACTATTTTGTGCGAAAATCAGATTAAAATATTTTGAATCAAAATGGAATCTTTCACAAGCTTATCTATAATTAATCTATTTTATTTCAATTTAATGATTTGGAAACACTACATCTTATTGGAAATTTTTTATGTTTTCTGCAACCATTTTCGTTTTTTGCATCATTGTAATGAACCAAACGATTATTCGTATTAAAAAGATAACTTGAAAAAGATCGACTGGACAAAAGTATACACCAGGCAGGCTCCTTTTTTGAAAGGAGTTTGCAGACGCTATGTAAAAGATTTGCAAGTGGCCGAGGATATGGTGCACAATGCTTTTGAAACGGCCATGCAAAAGATTGATACCTTCAAAGGATTTGGATCGTTTGAAGGTTGGATGAGGCGAATCGCCATCAATCAATGTTTACAGTATTTGCGCCAAAAGCAAACGGTAGATCAACAGTTAAATGACTACGAAAAAAGTTTATTACTGGAAATGAAAGTGGAGGAGGTAAAACAGGACTACTCAACAAGCTTTTCGAAAGAAGAATTGTTGGAGGTGATTGATGGTTTACCCGATCAGCATAAATTGGTGTTTAACCTTTATGTATTGGATGGCTATAAGCACCATGAAATTGCTGAAATGCTGAACATCAGCACGGGCACATCGAAATCGAATTTGTCACGTGCCCGTAAAAAGGCACAGAAGTTATTGATGCAAAAGTCTGGATCTGATTTCAGTACGCTCAACTACCGAAGGAGCGTATGGGTGTTGCTGCTTTTTTCCCGATTCAATGTTGTCGACCATGTTTTTAGAAGCGGACTTAAAACTTATTCAGTGGCTGTGCGTTCAATCCCAATTTTAACGACCATCACCAATCCTGTTTCTTTGCCATTGCTTGCTACACTAACGAGTAAATTAGTAATTGGACTTTCAGCGGCAGCTGTTATTTCAGGTGCCGTTCTTGTAAGCAGCCAGGCTGTTTCATCTAAAAAGGAATTCATCAAAGAAAAAATGGAACAGCCTCATGAGCTACCGGTGTTGCAACTTTCAAAAGATACCATTGCTGTTTTGCCCATTCCGAAAAAGGAAGACCTCAAGTTGCAGCCCACACCTGGAAAGGTGGTAGTGCGCAAACAAATCATTGTTAGAGATACTGTTTATGTTTCCCAACCAGAACTGCCATAAAAGCTTAATGTTTTTGGGGTTGTTATTTTGGACGACATCCCTCTTGTCTCAAACAAGCGACACCATTTATGTTTACGAAACGGTGCACTTGACCGATACCGTTTGGCTGAAAACACCAGTTGAGCGTGATACAGCCCGAATTGAACTTCTTGAATCGATTTCAAATGCCACTTTGTTTTTGGATACCCTTAACGCAAAAGCCACATTAATTTATTTTTCTGAAGGAAAAAGTGCAACCATTCCCATCAATCGCATCTATGTTAACAGAAACCAATTTAATTCAACAAAAATGAAAAGAGCAGGATTTTTCACACTCATGTTTTTAGCTTTTCAGAGCATCTCCTTTGCACAACCCGAGTTTAGTGTAAAGGTTGGGGTGTCTCAATTTTGGGACCAACCTTTTACAACTTTTGCTTCAGGACCAATTTTTGGGGATCATCAGGGTTTTGAATTGAAGGGCCCTTTAAAGGACAGCAAGTTCTCTTTTTCGGTAGGTTATGAATTGCATGGCTTTGGTGCAAACGACAAACTTATGTATGAAAATTCAGAAGGTATATTCATAGATCAATTAACCGTATTGCAAGAAAATCATCGTTCGATACCAATTCTTCTATATTATCGCTTAAATAGATTGGAACTTTTTGGCGGATATGAATATCGATATGTGGAAGTTAAAAATGACTATAGAACAGATGGAACATTCAACTCTTTTTTTCGCAATGAGCATGCTCTTAGTGCTGGTATGGAGATTTTTATAAATAAGCATGTATCTGTCTTTGGGAAACTATATTTAGGAGACGCATTGGTTAACCATAGGCCTCTGGAGACCTATAATGTGAAAAATGGAACCAGCCTTGATTTAAGTTTGAAATATTATCTAAATCGAACCAGAGAAATTGTAACGAAGGAGAAACGTGTTAATAGTCCACGTTATTTTTAATTCTTTTCAGTTCAAGAAAAGGGAAGCCTCTCATTTTTAGTATCGGTAAAAGAAATCATCTTCACTAACTAATACATATATTCATAACGAAAAAGCCTCTTAATTTATTGGGATCAAGAGGCTTTATTTATTCGGCTAGTGCGCTTTACCATCCGCACTCCTGTACAATTCTTATAGTCGAAACATTATACGTATCAATAAGGCCGTAATGTCAGCGGTATCAGTTTTATGGTTCATGGGAAATGAACAAACACGGTATTGCTTTTTTGGTTACCATTTTTTGTTGTGGCATTCAAAACATGACACACCTGTCGTGCCGCCCTTTAAATCAGAACCATGACAAGAAATACAATTGGCAAGAGGGTTATCGAGTCCGCTCTTGTGCATTGTTCCATCTTTACTGGTGGTATGATCTGCTGGAGGTGTGTATTTGGGCACATCATTTGATTTTTCACAGGAACTCACTAAAACAAATAGTAGGAATATTAATAAAATTTTCATAGCGCTGTATTTTTTAAATGTTGTCAATATGAACTGTTCTTAGAATGTTTTATTGCCTAAAATAGGAACTAACATAAAGAATTTTATTGAAATTTACATCAATATTTTTAAAGTAGATAGGACCTGTTGTATTATGGCATTGCAGATTAATTTTTACAAGAAATTTTGTTTACATGTTGTTGGCTAAAAAACTGGATTAATTGAGACACGATGCTTTTTACAATTGTTTTGCATGCATATTTCTTTGATTAAAATGAAAAAGGGAAACCTCTTTTAAAGTTTCCCTTTTGTACCCGAGGGGGGAATCGAACCCCCACTCCGTTGCCAGAACTGGATTTTGAATCCAGCGCGTCTACCAATTCCGCCACTCGGGCTTTCTGAAATAGCGGTGCAAATATAAATTAAAATTTCTTTGAACAAAACTGTTTTTCAATATTTATACATCTCTTCCCAAAGTCTTGCAAATTCTTCGTGATATTGTGTTACTATAGAGTGGTTAGTCGTTACCAATAAATTTTCCTGATTTGCTTTGGTTGCTGTTTTGGTCCAGTTAAAACTACCGGTGAAAGCGATACGCTGGTCTATTATTCCAAATTTATTGTGCATGTGAAAGCGCGAATGATCAATTTTTATTTCAATATCCAAATCCTTCAACCATTTTATTTGAGAACCGTTGTCCTTTGTTTTCATATCATCGGTGATGATTCGCACCTTAACATCATGATTAGCTGAGTTCCGGATGGCATTGGCCAAACGTTCATCGGTAATGGAAAAAACACACAAGTCAAGTGTATCCTTGGCTAGATAGATGATTTCACGGAGGTTGTCAAGTATATCGAAGCCGGGACTGAAATAGACCTGATGCAATCGGTAGGTATGAAGATCAATTTGATTGAAGCATTCCTGTAACCAATTCAAAACATCAATATCTGCATTTTTTCTTTCCAGTAGTTTTGCTTCGTTAAATAATTTTGATCGAAGGCCCCTTCGTTGCGGGTTCGTTAAACTATTTAATAGGCTAATGATTTCTGCAGGAAACCTTGGATTCCATTTCTGGCCAATATGTTCAATCAAAAACTGAGTAATTTTTTCAAGATCTTTCATATCCTAAAGATAACTAAGCTTTCGAAGCTTAAAAATATTCCGTGCGGGTCTTTTTTTAGAATACGTTTTTTAGCTTTGAGTTTTAATTGAAAAACTATGCGTGTTGTTATTCAGAAAGTTTCGGAAGCTTCGGTTAGCGTGGAAAAAAGAAAGGTGGCGCAGATCAATAACGGTTTGTTGGTTTTGTTGGGCATTGAAGACACTGATACTATCAAAGAAATTGAATGGCTGTGCCGAAAAATTGTTCAACTTCGAATTTTTCTTGACGAGAACGGGGTGATGAATCGTTCTATTCTTGATGAAGAGGGCGAAATCATAGTGGTTAGCCAATTTACGCTTTTTGCCTCCATCAAAAAGGGAAACCGTCCTTCGTACCTCAAAGCTTCGAACCCTGAATTTGCTGTGCCTATGTACGAAAAGTTTTGTACACAACTTTCAACCGATTTGAGCAAACCTGTGCAGACCGGTATGTTTGGTACTGAAATGAAAGTTGCCCTGATTAATGATGGGCCTGTCACCATTGTGATCGATACCAAAAACAAAGAATAAAGATGGAAGATTTATCCCTTAAACAAGCTCAGCAACAGGTCGACGAATGGATCAAAACCATTGGAGTAAGATACTTCAGCGAATTAACCAACATGGCCATACTTACCGAAGAAGTGGGAGAGCTGGCCCGAATCATGGCCCGAAAATATGGCGACCAGTCGTTCAAAAAGAACGAATCGGCCGATACTCTGGGCGACGAAATGGCCGATGTGCTTTGGGTATTAATTTGTTTAGCCAATCAAACAGGTATTGATTTGGAGGAGGCTCTTCTTAAAAATATCGAAAAGAAAACCAATCGCGATAAAGAGCGACATCAAAATAATCCAAAGCTCAAAGAATAGAAATAGTTTGCTAAAAATGATTTCGTAATTTTGTCAAAATCGAATCACCATAAACCTTGAATTATGGAATTAGACGTCATTCAAAATAAGATTTTTGAGATTCGTGGCCAACGCGTAATGCTTGATATTCATTTGGCTGAATTATATGGAGTTGAAACAAAGGTATTAAAGCAGGCCGTAAGACGGAATATTGATCGTTTTCCTAAGGATTTTATGTTTGAAATTTCAGAAAAGGAATTTGAATATTTGAGGTCACAAATTGTGACCTCCGCCTGGAAGACAACAAGATACGCGCCTTTTGCATTCACGGAGCAGGGAGTTGCCATGCTTTCTTCGGTGTTAAGAAGCAATCAGGCCATCAAGGTAAACATTGAAATTATGCGTGCTTTTGTGACCTTAAGAAAACTGGTCTTAAACTATGCTGATTTATTGGAAAGAATCGATTCGCTTGAAACAAAGTATGATCAACAATTTGGAGAAGTATTTCAAGCTTTGAGATATTTGATTGAACCTCCGAAAAAAACGAGAAAAAAAATAGGCTATTTAGCCGGTAACAATAACGAACAATTATGACATCAGAAAACTTTAACTTCGATCAAGCTCAATTGGAGAGCGATTTAGCGACCATACTCACCAATGCAAAAACAATAAACAACAACGTTGAGAACAAAAAACTGGCTTTGTCGTTTATCGATTTAACCACCTTAAATGCTACCGATACTGTGGAAAAGGTAA
Source organism: Prolixibacteraceae bacterium (assembly GCA_041821245.1). GTDB lineage: Bacteria > Bacteroidota > Bacteroidia > Bacteroidales > Prolixibacteraceae > Roseimarinus. The sequence continues at coordinate 73,284 of JBGUEP010000007.1, read as the reverse complement.
AAGCCTTTACTGAAAGAGTGAATGAGTTCCCCTTACATTTTCCTGATTTAGAAAACGTAGCAGCCATTTGTATTTATCCGAATATGGTGAAAACCGTAGAGGAAACTTTACAATTACCGGAAATAAACATTGCAGCCGTTTCAGGAGGTTTTCCTTCGTCGATGACCTTTATTAAAGTGAAAGTGGAAGAAACCAAGCTGGCCATTAAGGCAGGTGCCGATGAAATTGATATTGTGCTGGCATTGAGTCATTTTTTGGCAGGTGATTTCCAATCGGCGCACGAAGAAATTTCGACCATTAAAAAAGCCATGGGCGATGTGCATTTGAAAGTAATTTTAGAAACGGGCGCATTAAAAACACCGGAGAACATTTGGAAAGCATCCATGCTGGCCATTAATGCCGGCGCCGATTTTATTAAAACTTCAACCGGCAAAATGGATCCGGCTGCAACCCCAATGGCGGCTTATATCATGTGTTTAGCCATCGCTTTCCATTATGAAGAAACCGGCGAAAAAATTGGCTTCAAACCTGCAGGAGGAATTGTAACCAGCGAAGATGCCTTGGTTTATCTGAGCATTGTAAAAGAAGTGTTAGGCGATGATTGGTTGAATCCGCAATTGTTCCGTTTGGGTGCAAGCCGTTTGGCTAATAATTTACTGAGCGATATTTATCGTAAAGAAGTGAAGTATTTTTAAACCTGTAGGCTAACAGAATATCGAACATGCTTTGTATACTATCTCCGTCAAATGAACCGGAATTTAATCTTGCTGCCGAAGAATATTTGTTCCGGAATTTTTCCGATGACATCTTCTTCCTCTATGTTAACCAAGCTTCAGTAGTGGTAGGAAAACATCAGAATGCACTGGCCGAAATTAATTTTAAATACATTCGGGAACACGATATTCGGGTCATCAGGCGTTTAAGTGGAGGAGGAGCAGTATATCATGATTTAGGCAATTTGAATTTTTCTTTTCATCAAACGGTGGCCGACACCGCAAAAATTTCATTTAAATCATACAATCTGCCCATTATTGAAGTACTAAAGCAGTGGAATGTACCTGCTGAAATTAGTGCCCGTAACGATATTTTTGTAAAAGGTTTCAAAATTTCAGGACATGCCGAACATGTTTTTCGTAATCGGATAATGAGTCATGGAACGCTTTTGTTCAATGCCAACAGGGAGATGCTTTCCAAATCATTGAAGCATGAATCGGGCAGTTTTACCGGCAAAGCGATACAATCGGTACGTAGCAAAGTGGCCAATATTGTTGATTTTTTGAGTGAGACCATTGCTATGGATACCTTTATTCAAAAAATTGTTGTTGAGAGTCTTGCTTCACCGGGTATCAACTCAATGTACACTTTAAGCGAAAGCGATATTAAAAAGATCAGGGAGTTAGCTGTGGAAAAGTATTCAACATGGGCCTGGAACTTTGGCTATTCTCCAAAATATCGTTTTGAAAAAGCCAATAAGGAAGGTTCTGTTCTTTTTGCTTTTTTGGTTGAGAAGGGTATGATTAGTGAAATTGAAAGTGTAGGCGAAGGTCTAAGTGAGTTACAAAAAAAAGCTGTGCAGCAAAAAATGCTAAACAGCCCGCATAAATATGAATCTATCCTTCAACAATTATCTACACCGGAAATTAATCGGCCGGACTTAATCGAGTGCTTTTTTTAAGGTGGAGAAACTGGAACGTTGGCGGTGGGTAATGCCGTTAGTTGATGTTAAATCGACCTGAACGATAAAGTTGGTGCGCAATTCACTTAATTTCAAATGCAGGTTAATTTGGCCATTCTGGTCCATTTTTACTTCGGGTTCCCAATAGAGGGTAGTTTGATATTTCCACACATTTTCGGGTATACTTTCGGGAACGAATTTTGAAATGTACTCCTCAGGTTTTTTCATCTCCTCGCGGTTACGCAAACTTTGGGCATCGCCCCGCGTCCGAATTTCAATAATTCCAATCGAATTGAGTGCCGTATATTGTTGAATATCCACCGGATTTGTGCTTACATTTATAGACGCTACCTCAAATGAGTTTACCATGTTTAAGGCATCAATGCTGGTGCCCATTTTTTGACCATCAATAACAATTAACGCCCCTTGTTGGTTAAGAATTGAATTGGTGGTTCCATAAAAAACGATTTGGTTGTTTTTAATGCTAAATGGTTTAATCATGCGGATTACATCCAAGACTGACGCACCGCTTTGCAACAGTTTTTCTGAGTTTGAACTTTCACGGGGCTTTTTAGTTTTTGTTTCGGATCCGGCTAATTTCAGCAGGTTGGTATTTTTTTCATAATAGGATGGTGTTTCATCGACTGCATATATGCTCTTCGTTTTAAACGATTCCAGCAATAATAGTTCTTCAAGGGTCTCGTCGAACGAATGATCAAGATGAACGAAATATGTTTTTTTGCCTGAATCGCTAATGGCTTTGATAACCATGTCGCGGGTTTTGTTGAGATCATGAAATATAAATCGACCGTTTTCATCTGTGCTTGTGGATGTCAATGTGGGGTTTCCTGCGAGAACAGCCATAACCCTTGCATTGGGTATTCGATTGCCATTTTTGTCAGTTACGAATCCACTGAACTTTTTGGTCACATCTTTTTTCTGTAAATAATTTTTGCCATCAAGCAGTTCCTGTAGTTGGAAATAACGATAAGTGTTTGCCACCAATTCAATATTCGTGATGTAGATGTCTAAAACTGTTTTTGGGATGGCCGTTAACAAAGGGTATTTTAAAAAATCGTACGCTGAATTGTTTGTCGTTTGATACAGATTTTGAGCATCCACCACCTTAACATCAGCGACACAGTTTCCGAATGTCTGTATAAAATTTGTGGCATCAATATGAATATCTACTTCACCGTTTGTGGCTGAAGGTTTAACTTTGGTTTCAATATTAATGTCAATATCTTCATTGGGGGTATTAAAAATCATCCGTTCCGATAGAATGCTTCCGTTTTGATCCATCACCACAAAATTGATGATCCCAAGTGGTAAATCGCGGGTGGCAATTTGCATGCTGTTTTTTGCTTTTGCTTCCAATTGAAAAGCCAGTTTGACTTCACCGTTTGAAATGGCTGCAAGGCTTAGTTCTTGCCCAATTATCTGGCCTGTATTGTATATTGTGGCTTTGATGGTTTCTTTTTCAGTTTTAACCAAAATAAAAGCACATCCATTAAAAAGTGTTTCCGGCATTTCATACTCATGCCCCTGGTCATATTTCGAATCAATTTTAAAAACGTAGGTTTGCCCGGGCATTGGCATAAGATTAATTAATCCCAATCCGGGTTTTAGAATTTTACCTATTCCGGCTTGATTTCCCAATTGATCGTACACCTTACCCGAAACATCGGCAGGATTCCCAAATGGATCGATGGCTCGGTAGACAATTCGTTGAACGTTGTTTGAAAGTAAATGACCTCCTTCGGGATAAAACTCAACTTTGACCCTGTCTTCGATAGTGAATATCGGCAGACGTTGCGAGACTTTATTTTTCCCGGTGGTTTGGATTTCGAAATAAAGTCCATCTTCAACCTGAGTCGGAAGTTTGTATTTGTATTCATTTGTTTCATTTACACCAATGGTCAACTTTTCTGTCAGCAATTCTTTTTGATAATCGAATACCGATAGCATCAATTTTTCCTTTTTACCCGATGGGGTGATGGCATTCAATTGTATGGCCAATTTAATTTCGTCGCCAGGTTTATAGACCGATTTGTTGGTTTGTAAATTGATGATATAATCGTTACTGCGAAGTTGATTGATCGTAATGGGTTGGATGGCGGAAAGGCTGGCTTCGTTCACCTGTATGGCGGTAGGAGTATAAGCAATGAGGTAGGCATTTCCTTCGGGTGCCCAAGCCGGAATGGTAAGCTGATTTACTACCAATCCATTGATTATAATGTATTTTTGATCGATAATAACTTCGCCCGACTCAGCCTTGATCATAACAATTAAATCGACTTCTTTTGAAGGCCGTTCAGTGAGGCAATTTAAAATTTCGGCTTTAAACCATATTTTTTCGCCCGGAGCGTAAATGTCTTTGTCCGTCTTTAGAAATACTTTGCTTTTTGGAAAATCGGTGGATGCTACCCCCAGTGTATCAGTAAGTTTCTTCAATGAGTTGTTTTGAGCAAAAACCATGGAAAAAAGAAAACTTAATAGGGTGATGAGAACGAATTGTTTCATGGTATTGGTTTTTGGAAGCTTTTAAAAATTGGTGATGACTAAGTTTTGATTTTCGAAGTGCTTAAGTGCTTCGATTAACTGCTGCTCTGGTGGAATAACATTGTAATTCTGCCAGAAAAGAGGATCGTAACTGACGATTTTATCGGTAAAAATTTCATTGGAACGAAATATTTCCTGTTTGGTAAAATGTTCGAAATCACCTTTTTCAATGTTGGTGGTTAACATTTCAGCAACACTTTTAAAATTGGTTCTCTCCTTCTGATCTTTGTTGTTAATTTTTATTTTTAATGAACTACGGGCCGATAGTAAATGCCATTTTTTATCAATGTATTTGTATTGAACAGAGTAAGTTAATTCAGTAGGAATAGCTTTGCAATGTTTCGGCTCCTTTTGAATGAGCGTATGGCGAGCCTCTTTTAATCCTTGTTTTGTATACCGAAAATCTACGCTCGCTATGGCCCAGGTTTCAATATCGACATAAATTTTGCCTTCGTATAAAATGTCCCTTAGATTGAAAATTGGCGCGAAATTAATCACTGCGCTTTCCCGATCGTCGATCAATACTTTTTTGTCAAATTCGTAGCTATACAGGTGTCTGAATTCCGGATTTATGAAACTTTCATTGTTTTTCACCAAATCGAGTTTTGTAATATAGTAAGGACCACCTTTCAGTCTGAACCGGATGTCGTTGAAGGGTTTCGAAACAGCCCCTTTTCGACCTTTCATAAACTTGACATGATCATTGGTGGCAACAATGGTATAAGGTGCTTTCATCACTTGTAAAACGGCTTCTGAAATATCCGTATATTCGTTGTTCTCCTGAATCATTTCCCTGTAAAAGGTAGTCAGCAAAGTGTATTCACGATCATAGTTATCGCTGATGTGTTGATCAACCATACTCAGCACATATTCAGGATCATATTTGATGATATCAATTGGTTTAAGCTGATAATTTTTTCTTCGCAATACAATGTTGTGCTGATCATTGATTGAGTCATTGATCGTGAGGTAATGTGATTCATATCCGATGCACGAAAAGCTGAGGGTATCTTTCCAATATTTTTCAGGAATTTTAATGGCAAACCGGCCATCGAGGTTGGTCATTGTGCCTACTGCTTTGCCTAAAACGCCAATATTGCAATAGGGCAGGGGATGTTCTTTACGCTCATCGAGAACTACACCTTTTATGAGTTTGAATGGGACAATTAGCTCGGCACTTTCCTCCGGTTTTATGGGGAAGAAGATGACCTGGTTGTTGAGGGCCTTAAAATTAAGTTCCTCTGTATTAATCATTTCTTTTAATACTGAAAATAGTGGTTGTTGATTGGAATGAATGGCTATTTTTTTCTGAGCATCCAGTAATTCGGGATTATATGAAAAATGAATGTGGTACAATTTGCTTAATGAATCGAGGAAATCAGCTTTTGTGATGGATTCCGTTTCAAAATTAATGGCACGATTGAGGGTATTGTTTCCTGACTGGCCACTGCTTATGAATGGCAGCATCAGAAAAAGACAAAATATATTTATCCTGGCAAAGCCCATGGTTCAATGTTTAAAATATCTCTTTCAAATTGAAGGATGTTTTTCTTAATTCGCCATTTCGCAAGTAGGTTATTCTTATTTTTTTGTCTTGTTTTTGGCGAAGAGCTAAGTTAATTTCGTTTAAGGTAAGATCCCTGTGGTTTCTGTAATTAATTCCAAGAACCTGATCCCCCTCTCTTATTCCAGCCAGCCATGCAGGCGAATCTTCAATCACATTACTGATGGTGAAAACCGGAACCCCGGGTACCGGATTGATGATTTCCAGTCCGCTCATGTTGTAATAGAAATTGTCTCTGAAACTACTATTTGGGCGCAGGATAATACGTTTGTGGTAGTAATCGAAAGTTACGGCATATCGTCTTAATACTTCACCACCAATGGACCCGTTTCGGTGTTCAGTAAGGGCGATTCGGTTAATGTATTCCGATTCGGGATAGGAAACAATTGGTGAACTCATGGTGCTGCCTCCCAACCAAAGCCCACTTACGCGACCCTTATGTCCAAACAAATTTCCACCTAATCCGCTACCTAAAAATGCATAAATATTCTGATCGGGTATTTTTAAACTTGAATCGGTTTGCACCGATAGCCACAAAGCATCACTTGCTCCAGTGTCGATGAGCATTTTAACCGGTACAACCGTTCCGTCTTGCTGGACAATTTCTGCATTCACAATGGGCTTGTTTCGTACAAATGTAATGGGTAGCACGATGTCGTTTTTTCGAGGTTTATACTTATAAAACTGTGGTTTAATCAAGGTAATGACCTCATTATCGTAACTCACCTTGATGATATATTGTTTAAAAAGGTTGAATCCAATTAATCCATGAACGGGCATGCCAAGGATTTGTGAAATTTGGAAATTTTCATCGAGAATTACGTTGATTTTTTGATGTTCCGTAGTTAAACCCGGTAGCTTTATGGTATTGTCTCCGCTTTGATAGGCTTGGGTGGTAAGTTCATTACCCAAACCACGGAGTTCAATGGATTTCATGTAGTTGAGATTCACCTCTTCAACCAAGGTTAGTTCGGTGATAATTGGATCCTTAACACCGGTGTCAAGGATGAAATTCATCGTGTCGGATCCATTAATGCTTACGGGAATAATAATCAGATTGCTGATTAGATTGAATTTTACTCCTATAGATTTTTTCTTTGTATTATCGAATAGAAATCCAGCCGAAGGAGTATTGTAAAGTTGTTCGATTTCAATGTGTTCGGAATAGGGTACGTAATCGCGAACCACCAAGATGTTATTTTCAATTTCAAAAATCAGATAAAAATCAAGCATTAGCTTGTTCAGGACTTCTTTTACCGATTTGTTGGAAATACTCAGATTGACCCTTTTCCCTTTAATTAGTTTTGAATTGTAATCGAAGTCGATGTTAAATTGCTCACATATATTTCGAATAACATCTTCCAAAGGCTCATTTTCTGCCATTATCGAAATGTTTTGATCCAAAATATTGATCTGAGTTTGGGCATGTACTATGGGTGAATTCAGCATCCATATGGAGAATGCGAACAGGATGAGCGTTTTATATTTATTTGTTTTCATACGTAAATTATTTGTTTTTAAATTGTCGTATGGAACTCACATGCTGTTTGTTAAACTGTGTTTGTGATTCCCTGCAAACATGTTTGTTTTCTTGATGATTTTCCCTATTTATTTTTGATCAAATACGAATTCGGATTAATTTTCTTCAATTGAAGGTCAAGAGTAATGGCCACCACTTCCATAATGTAATCGGGATTTTGTTGATTAAAAGTTGCTGTTATTTTTTGGTTGATGTCAACATTCCTGTCAATAATTATTTTAAGCTGATAGCTGTGTTCCAGTGTTTGAATGACCTCGCTCAGATTGGTGAATTCAAATTTAATTTCATGGCTTAGCCAGGCCAGATCGTTCAGTTGCAGAACAAGTTCTTTCGATATGGTTTGAGTACTGTTCAGGTAGGTACCCTTTTCGCCGGGCAGGAGCACTACTTTATTGTTTAAGGCCAGTTCTGCATTGGATGGCATAAATTCCACTTTTCCGGTTTTAACCAAAACTTCCACTTTTTCATCTCCCTCGTATGCCGATACATTGAAGGAAGTTCCCAATACTTTTACCGCCGTATTTTTGGTGTTAATAATGAACGGTTTTTCTGCATTTGGGCTAACCTCGAAAAATGCTTCGCCATCTAATTCGACCGTTCTTGTAGTGCCATTAAATTGTTTGGGGTAGACCAGTTTGGAATTGTAGTTCAAATGAACTTTACTTCCATCAGGGAGAATCAGCTCAGGATGGGACAAATCGTTATGGGCGGTTTTATAGGTGTTTGTTTTGCTGGTTTCGATCAGTTTCCAGGTTGTGAGGCCTGTTGCCATAAGGAAAATAAAAACAGCGGCAATTTGCAAAACACGTGTTCTCAATGAAATGCGTTTCTGCTCACGGGGAAGTTGATTTTGCATTTGATGCCAGGCGCGATTGGTATCAACCTTTTTCAGCTTAAAATAGAGGTCAACTTTGTTGATTGTATTTTGTGATTCGTTCAAGAGTTGATTCAATTCAGCATCACGCTTCATTTCATTGATGCTTGATTCTTCTTCCGGATTTAAATTTTCCCCGACAAGATGTTTAGCAATACTTTCCCAATTCTCTCTCTTCATCGTTGCAATCTTCACGTATAGTTAAATAAATGTTGTTGTTCTCCTGTTCTGGTTTGACAATTGTATGGGCACTTACCCTTATCCCTTTTTATTAAATACGGTAAGAAAGGTAATCAAAAGGTGTTTGTAGGCTTTCAATTTTTTGCGTAAGTCCTTTAATGCCTGTCCCATTTGTGTTTCAACAGTTTTAATCGAAATGTTTAATTGATCAGCGATTTCGCGATATTTTAACCCATGTTCCCTGCTGAGGATAAAAATTTCTTTCCTCCGGGGTGGCAGATCGTCAATGCATTGGTTGATCTTAAGCATCAAATCTGGTTCTATGAAATGATTCGACGCATGTAGTTCGTCGGCTGGTGATTTTAATACCTGATTTTGGTAGCCCTGTTTTATTTTTAGGTGCTTAATGTGATTCAGACATCGGTTGCGAACGGAACTAAACAGATAGCTCTTTACTGAAGTTGTAATGGTTATTTTTGAACGATCTTCCCATAATTTAAGGAAAAATCCCTGGACAATTTCTTCGCATTCGTCTGCGTCGGCTATATAATTGCGAGCAAAAAGAATCAATGGCGCATAGTAGGTTCTAAACAGAAGTTCAAAACTTTGCTTGCTACCCCTATTGATTTGAATAAAAAGGTTTTTGTCGTTTTCCATACACCACTAAAAATACGAAAATAATCTGGGGCAGCGCAGAATTGACCCATTTGTATGTCAGGACAACTGAACAAAGATTTACACGGTAGTATAGTGGTGTTTTTTTAGGTGTTTTGCAGAATATCTTTTGAATTGATGTCTATTCTACTCGATATGAAGGTTGTACTTCATCAACAAACCTTCCAGAGAATTGGCTGAAAATTTCGCCTTTTTTATGCGATTGGTCTCCGGGTCTATAGAAAAGTTTACGGAATTCCTCAAGTCGGTTTTCTCCAAATTGGTTTGGTCGAATATGGCACCGCTCAATTCACAGTTGCTTAAAGTAGTGCCACTCAGGTTGGCTTCGGCAAAGTCACTTTCGGCCAGCTGGCATCCGTTAAAATCAGAATTTTTTAAATTGCACTGATAAAACGACGATAGATTCAATAAGCAAGTATTAAAGTGAACCGAAAAAAGCATTTTATTGCAATTTTCGAAATGGAGCCCCAGTAGTTTGCAGCTTATAAAAGTGGCGTCACGAAAAGAGGTATTGTTTAGTTTGGCCATGCTCAAATCGCATTCATGAAAAGTACATTCGCTAAAAGTACATCTCGACAGATCAGTAAATTTACAGTTGTTGAAGGTGCAATTTTCGAATTCACTGTTTTCAGGAAGGCTTGGATGCAGATCGGATCCTTTAAAAATTTGATCAGTAAAATAAGTTTCACTCATGATTTGGTTCTAAAAAGGGCTGAAAGTTTTATAAATATTGCGCAAGTAAACCAGGCACAATTAATTCGGCTTGCCATTTTGCCCACCCATTTTAAATAGAATTTCCTTTTCTTTAGCGCTTAAACTATCGTAACCCGATTTCGCTATTTTTTCTAAAATAACATTGATATTTTCTTGTTCGACCTTCCTTTTTTTATTGTATTCCCAGTCGGTCATTTTTTGCGACGCATTTTTACGGTAGCTAACGTGCATTTTATTTTTTCGTTTGAAAGGATTTTTAAAACTATAGACGAACTGATTAAATTTTGCAGAAATGTCCTTTCCTTTTTTTAGTTGCGACATGTAGATATAACCCCATAGTGCACCTCCCAGGTGGGCCAGGTTGCCTCCTGCATTTGTTCCTGTAATACCAATAAAATAAATAACAATGGAGGCAATGGCAATCCAAATAATTTTTATTGGCCCAAAAATAGAGCTGATTAGCATTAGATTAACACTTAGGTTCGGTGCATACACTGCGGCAGCAACTACAATAGCTATAATTGAAGCAGAGGCCCCAAGTAACATGCCTAATTGTTCAATGCCATCGAATGCCGGGAATAAATTGTAAGCAAGAATATACACAATACCTCCTGCGATACCTCCTAAGATGTAGGTGCCCAGTAATTTTTTTTCGTCGAAATACATCAGGAAAATTTGACCAAACCAATACAGCCAGAGCAAATTAAACAGAATGTGCAAAAAGCTGTAATGCAGGAACATGTACGTGATTAACGTCCATGGGCGGGTGAGCAACACGCTAAGGTTCGACGGTAAAGCAAGCCATTCAACCAAAGGTAAATCAACCTTAAACAAGGTGAAAATTACCAATACAATCCGTAATGTAAGGAAAACAGCCAGATTCACATAAATGATGCGTGTAAGCATTGAACCCTGCTTAAATGTTTGTTTTATTTCGCTCCAAATATCCATGTTGTTTTCGACTTATTTATGAAATGAAAAGCAAAGATAGTATTCATCTTTTAATAAAAACTTGATCCGTTTTTATTCCAGTATTTAATAAGTAGAAAACCAAACAACATGCCACCAAGGTGAGCAAAGTGAGCAATATTACTACCAGGCATCGATAAACCCAGAACCAATTCCAATGCGCCGTATCCCATTACAAAATATTTGGCTTTTATAGGAATTGGCGGAAATAATAACATCAATTGGGTATTGGGGAATAACATTCCAAATCCGAGCAATACTCCGAAAACAGCTCCTGAAGCGCCAACCGTAGGAATATTCATACGGGTTTGTAATAGCTTATCCATAAAATTGAGTGCTTCAGTTTCATAATTTGAATTTAATGGAGTTGCAAACCATTTGTTCGCAAAATCCAAAACAGAAGCATTGCTAAATCCCATGTTGGAAATGGTTCCTTCATATTTATCGATAAAAGCAGTGAACAGCTCAGGTGTTGGTGTAATGGAGAAGTTGGTGATGGCATGTGCCATTGGTGCAATTTCGAGGTAATTAACAAAGGTATGCAGCGCTGCTGCTCCTAATCCGGTCACTAAATAAAAGAGTAAGAAACGTTTTGGCCCCCAAACACTTTCCAATACCCTACCAAACATATATAAGGCAAACATATTAAAGAAGAGGTGCGAAAGACCTCCATGCATAAACATGTGGGTAACAAATTGAATTGGGTTGAAATAATCTGATCCCGGATAATAGAGTCCCAATAATCGTGTAAGATTAATGCCCTGGGGTTCTAAAATATAAGTAGCAAAAAGTAAAAGGGCATTTATGATAATCAGGTTTTTGGTAACCGGAGGTATATTCGCTAAGGGTGATCGAAATTGATTCATGTATTTTAATTTAATATTCATTGAGTATAACAACTTTCGAACCAGTTGGTTTTTGGTGCCAATGTTGGCAAAAGGTCTGTCAAGCTGTCAATTATTTTAGTCGCTTTTCAATCTCATCCATTTTAATAATTTCCAAAATTGGCTTGCCCGAAGGCGAAAAATTTGGTGTTTGACATGAAAATAAGCTATCGATCAATCCGCTGGCTTCTGCTGTCGAAAGTTGATGTCCATAGTCGATGGAAGCTGCCACGGCCAATGAAGTGGCCAAACGCTCTTTGGCACGTTCTTTCATGTCGGTAGCACTATTTTTCATTTCTTCAATTAAACTTTCGATGATTCCTTTTGCATTGTTATCGTTTAACATTCCGGGAACGCCACCTATGATAAAGGTGTTGGGGCCAAATTCCCTAATGTCGAACCCCATGCTGGTTAAATCATCCAACATCAAAATGAGCAAGCCGGCATCTGAGGCATTCATCTCAAGAGTTTGAGGAAACAGTAATTGCTGTGAAATGCTCTGTTGAGTTGATATGGTTAACATAAATTGCTCGTAAAGAATTCGCTGATGAGCACGCCGTTGATCAATTACCATTAAACCCGACTTGACGGGTGTGAGAATGTATTTGTTTTTAAAAAGTATGAAATTTTTCCCCTCTTCAACGGGTACCTGTTCTTGCTGGGGCAGGAAACTGGTTTGTTCATGTTCGGGTGTTGTTTCAAAATTGAAGTTGGAATTTTCGCTTCCGTAAAGTTTTTGCCAATTTTCCACCTGCCGTTTCCCACTATCCGATGAAAAGCCAGGCGAAGAAATTGAAATGCTTCGTTCTTCAAAAGGATTAAATGTTGGATCAATCTCAATTTCCGGGCGCATAAGGCCATCGGTTGATTTGGGGGAAATAGGAATGTCGAAACTACCATTCATGTCGAAGTCAATGCTTGGAATGACATTGAATTTTCCCAATCCTTCCCTTACCGCTGCATGGAGTAATTGCCAAATGGCTCTTTCATTTTCAAATTTGATTTCGGTTTTGGTTGGGTGTATGTTGATATCAATGGCTGCCGGATCGATTTCAAAGGCAACAAAATAAGCTGGGATCATTTCTTTTGGTAGAATTCTTTCGTAGGCTTGCATTATTCCACGGTGAAAAAAAGGATGTTTCATGTAGCGTCCATTCACAAAAAAGAATTGCTCGCCAAAAGTTCTCCGGGCAAACTTGGGCTGTCCAATGAAGCCTGAGATTCGCGCAATAGATGTTTCGTTTTTTATGGGAACCAGACTTTGATTCATGTTGTTTCCAAACAAGTTCACGATTCGTTTCCTGAAGTTTGCAGCCGGCAATTCATAAACAGTGGAGCCATTGTGATGTAGCGAAAAACCTATTTCTGGATTGGCCAATGCCACTCGCTGTATTTCGGTGATGATATGTTTGACTTCGGTTGAATTTGATTTTAGAAATTTACGACGGGCTGGAACATTAAAAAATAAATTTTTCACCAAAAAGGTGGTTCCAATCGCTGTTGATATGGCAGTTTGTGCTTGAACTTCGGAAGCTGCTATATGAATGGAAGTCCCAATTTCATCATCTTCACGTTTGGTTTTCAATTCCACGTCGGCTACTGAAGCAATGGAAGCCAATGCTTCACCGCGAAAGCCCATGGTATGGATGGCAAATAGATCGGATGCTTCTCTGATTTTTGATGTGGCATGTCGTTCAAATGCCATACGCGCATCAGTTGGCGACATGCCCTTGCCGTTATCTGTTACCTGAATAAGGGTGCGTCCCGCATCCTTGAGTTGAACTTGTATTTTAGTGGCTCCTGCATCGATGGCATTTTCTACCAGCTCTTTAACAACTGAAGCCGGGCGCTGGATGACTTCTCCGGCAGCAATCTGATTGGCAACTGAATCGGATAATAAATGAATAATATCACTCACTTTGTTGGAGTTATTTAAGCATGAAATAAACCAACGCCGCAGTGATCACCACTAAAATTAAAAGGCGTGTGGTTGATTTTCTTCGTTGTACTTTCGGTGACCATTTTCCTTCCATGATTCCTTTTCGGAACTGGCCTTTGGAAATGTATGGTTTGTATTCCTCGTCTTTGTTTAAGCCCAACTCAGCATTTATTCTGCGCTGGCGTGCATCACGTTCTTCTTTTTTAGGATCCCAGTACCTGGGCTCAATATGAAAACGTTTAGGCCTTGGTGTTTCAAAAAATTTAGACATTTCTTTTGTATTTTTTATTGCATTTCCTAAACAACAGTCCGCTTGGCAAACACAAACTGACTCTTTATGGAAGAATATTATTGCGCAACAAAGATAAGGGTTTTTTCAGGCTTCAAAAAAGTAACTTAAGGAAGCTTAATTTTTCAGCAATTCATTTTAGTTCATCCTTCAAAACAAGGCTTTTATCAGAAAAATTGAAAAAATAATGCTGAAAAATACGCCGATTGGATTCATTTTCATAAATTTCTGAAAACCTTCACACTATGTTAGTAAAAACATTTGGAAGTGCAGTTCAAGGAATTGATGCCATTACTATCACTATTGAGGTAAATGTTACGCGAGGTATAAAATACCACCTGGTTGGTTTGCCCGATGTGGCTGTTCGTGAAAGTCAACAACGTATTGAATCGGCACTTAGCGAAACGGGTTACAAATTGCCCGGAAAAAAAATCATTATTAATATGGCTCCTGCTGATATTCGGAAAGAAGGATCGGCTTATGATCTGCCACTGGCCATTGGTATTTTAACGGCTTCGGAACAAGTTAAAACCGAACTGTTGGAACGTTATATCATTATGGGTGAACTTTCGTTGGATGGAACACTAAAACCGATAAAAGGTGTTTTACCCATTGCCATAAAAGCCAGGGAGGAGGGCTTTGAAGGTTTTATTTTACCCAAACAAAATGCACGCGAAGCAGCTGTTGTTGATCAACTTAAGATTTATGGAGTTGAAACGATCAAAGAAGTGATTGACTTTTTTGAAGGACGGGGAACAGTGGAACCAACTATTGTGGATACGCGCAAGGAGTTTTTTGAGCAGGTGTTGCATTCTGACCTTGACTTCTCCGATGTAAAAGGGCAGGAAAATGTGAAACGCGCATTGGAAATAGCTGCGGCAGGTGGTCATAATATTATCATGATTGGTCCGCCAGGATCAGGAAAGACCATGTTGGCCAAACGTATTCCCACGATCCTTCCGCCATTTACTTTGCACGAGGCACTCGAAACCACTAAAATACATTCGGTAGCGGGACAATTGGATGGCGACACTTCATTAATGACCCAACGTCCCTTCCGATCGCCGCATCATACAATTTCGGATGAAATAGTATCTAATGGTGTGGTAGATTCATTTTTTTTTGCTAATTCAACCTGATTTTGTTCTCTGGCTATATTGTAACTTTCATCTTCTATGTTTTTACTTAAAAGACTAACCCCACTCTCCTTGCAGTATAATTCTGGATGATTTTTATAAAAAATATTTACATCATCATCAGTCCAATCATCAACATCACCATATGGAACTTTCGTATTATAAACGGGGAATATTTCATCATTTAACCAACAGAAAGGTGATCCATCGTCGTCACCATAAATGCTTATATTCTGCCGATTTCCGTTTATTGTAAGTGATTTTGGAATAATGAATGGATTCTTTTGAATTGTTCGTGGTAAAATAAAATCTCCTTTATGTGAAATTGCTTTAAAGTTACCAATCGCATAATAGAACTCTTCTTCGATATCAAGTTTAAACGATATTGAGATTTCATATCGGTTCAAATTTTCAAAGTATTTAACTTTAATATTTTCAATGAAGTCATTTGCAATCTTCTTTTTCTGCATAAAAGTGGTTGTAGATGAAAAATGCGCAAAATCATCATCATACTTCTTCAAAAGTTTACTGTTGTTTTCAATAACTTTTTTTATTTGAATATCCTTTTCCAAATTATCTTTTATCTTCTCTATCTCTGCATTCTTTTGAGATATCAACATCTTTACATCTTCTTCAGAAATTGTTCCTTTAATTACCAATTCGATGGCTCGATCTTTCTCTTTTTTCAAGCTAGTTAGCTTTTTTTGAAGTCGTTTAACATTATTGTCAATTTCCTTCAATTTTGATCCATCATCTGTGAACTCTTTCTTGATTCGTTTCAAAAACTCATCTCCTTTGAAAAAACGATCCCAAATTAACGCTTCAATTTTATCAATGTTAATACTCCTGTTTCCACAACTTCCTCCTTTAATTCGCTTTGAAGAACACATGTAATAATGATCTTTTTTATTGACTCTTGAACGGCCATACATATTACGGCCACATACACCACAAGTCAATAATCCTTTTAGCAGATATTGGTGATCAACCTTTTTCCCAGTATTATTCCTGTTCTTCTTTAAATTCTCTTGGGCTGATTCCCATTTTGTAATAGAGATTATATTGGGTACTCTGAAGGTTTCGCCACTATATATTCTTTCACCTTTATAAATTGTGTTAGTGATAATGTTTCTAATTGTATTGCCTGCCCATTTTACATCTTTTTTCAGTTTTGTTGTAATTGTGCCAGTATGTTTATTTTTTGTACTTATTGTTCCTTTTTGAATTTTGTTATACCTCGTTGGAACTCCTGTTTCATTCAGAAAATCGGCAATCGATCGTGTTCCCATACCAGATAGTGAAAGATCAAATATTTGTTTAATTATTTCAGATTCTTCTTTATCTACAATCAACATACCATTTTCATTTTTTTTGTATCCATAGGGCAATATAGAATGTGCTTTGCCTGATTCAACCCTTGTTTTTAACGCGCTTTTGACCTTTATTTTGGTCATAGTGACATGATACTTATTAATAACGGACATTAAATCTCCATAAAATTCTGATTGAGGATCAAATAAATCAACTTGTCCATCCAATTCGGTATAATAGTTTATATTATTCTCTTTAAATGTTTTATTAATCATGAACCGCATTTGGGGATTACGTTCAATGCGTGATTGATCATATGCAAAAACGGCAGATATTTTGCCGTTCGTTACATCGCCTAAAAGTCTTTCAAATTCGGGTCTATCCTCAATTCTGTCAGATGCCCCTGATTTCCCTTCATCTATATACAACTCATATTGAAGATTTAATTCACTTGCCTTTTTTATACCTTTTTGTTTTTGATCAGCAATCGATAAATCGTTTCCATCTTTTGCACGAGATATCCTACAATAAACACCTAACTTCATATGTTTTATCTTGAACGAATAAAAATATACAATTAGTAGGTAATATTAATAATGTGGGGGTAAAAACATTAATTTTACTGTCAATCTTTAAAGAAACAAATGAATGGGAACAAAATATACACACAAGGAATTTTTAATATCTAGTTTAAAATCAATGGGTTTTAACATTAAACAAAATAGTGTGGATTCTTTTCAATTAAATATGAGCAATCGTCAAATTAATGATCATTCAATAAAATCCAAACACAAAATATCTATTCAATATATCGAATCAAAAATTGATGAGAATCATCATGTTGATAGCCGAAATAACACACCTATTAAAGCCATTGGTTGCTTTAACTTCATAATTCCAACACCAAATAATTCCCCAGATTTCTTTGTCTTTTCATTTAACAACCAGAAAGACTCAAATATTGAATTTATAATTCTACTCCACGATGAACTAATGAGAAGACTTTCTAAATTCACTCTAAAGCCTGGAAACGAGATTCAAGTTGTATTTTGGCTATTACCAAATGGGAAATTGTTTGAAACCACGAAAATTAGCTGTGAAGCAGAATGGTATTACTTATCTGGTGATGGTGCTATGGCAACTGGAACAGATATCGATTATACCGAATTTCTTAACAACTGGGAGTCAATCAAAGTAAAGTTGGCCTCCAGTGCTACTTCATAGTTCAATATTTACCCCAAAATATATTTATGCATCAAGACAGAGTGCCAGGACGTACAGCCAGAGGATTAAATAGATGCGTTTTGGGTTGCACACAACACCCTCCAATGCAGGTGCGGTGGACAACGCTTTATTTGAGGCAAATTGTTTTAGTCATGATGTTTATACAAAAAAATGCGTTCTATTCATCATTCTTTGAGCAATGAGCATTGAATCGTGTTTGCAATCATTTTTCGATGACGTGCTGTATTCGTTTTGTACCGCTAACGGTGATGTGAGAGGTGCACTGGCGATTAACTGATCGTCAACTTACTAATTCGATTCGTTGGTTTAATTATTCATCCTTTTATTGAAAAAATCATCATAAAACGTATTTCCCATATTGAACACAAATAAATTCAATTGAGCTCTTGTTAGTCCTGCATAAATAAGTTCAACAGATTCAAATTGGTTTTCACTTTCTTCTGGCTCAATAATCAGAAAAATAGTATGAGACTCCCAACCTTTATAACTATGAATTGATGATAATTTTGTAGTACCTGTCTTCATCCAAAAGTGATTCTTTTTATATCTACGGATTTCATCTATTTTTTTGTGGAATTGTGATTCTCCTGAACTCTCTTCTTTTAGTTTATCCCAGAACTCTTTAGTTTCAAAAGTCGTAATTGTGTTTTCCTTTAATTCATGTCGAATTAAAAAATCAATTTCACGCAGATGATCAACTTTAGCAGATAACAAACAGATATTTGAAGGATGTATATTGTTTGTTTTAATTACGTTTAAATATCTATCAAATATATCCTTTGCCGTCGTTTCAATTCCAAAATTGTGGTAATTCAATATTTTTTGTTCAAAAGCAAAAGTCGGGTTCGAAATAATTTGCAATTCTTCTATCGAATATTTTTTTGACAATAATTCATTCTGATATTCTAGAGCTAATCGACCAATTTCGTCAGCAAATCGCTTAGATTCATTTAATGACCTATTCCATTTCCCTGGAATGCCAATGGTTTTTGGTTCTCTATTTTCATCAAGAGGGCGATTGTAAATATTCTGCTTTTCATCCCCAAACACTACGTACTCACCATCTGTTTCCAGAAAATATTTAGTGATAATTTCAAGCCACTCATTAGTATAATCTTGTATTTCATCAATTAAAATTACTTTGTATTTCCTAATTTCATCTTTAACAGTCTGAAAAAAACTTATATCTGAAAACGGACTTAATGATTTTATTTCAAGTCCATAATTATTAGCCTCAGCTTTTATGAATTGATGGTAGTTAGTTATGTAGAAATTTTTCCATGGAAACTCTTCTCTAACATCACTTATTCTGTCATGAATATAATTTTTAAGAGATAGGTTATAAGTAAGTATTAATACGGTTGATTCTGTTCGTAAGTATGCATTCACTGCTCGTTTTGCTAAAACAAACGTTTTGCCACTACCAGCTAATCCTTTTATTTTTCTCCTTGGTCTTTGTTCGCTCCGAATTAACTCCTGTTGTTCCTTTGTATATGTTATACTTTTCCCTTCTTCCAACATATGAAAAGGCGGTTGCAAATAACGTTTAAAACTGTTATACAAATCATCATCAAAAAGTCGTGAAGGCTTATCTAATCGACTTAAACTCATAAAATCATTCAGTTTTTTTTGAGTTAAAGAGTCTTTACCCCAACATTGAATATACTTTACAAATGTCTGGTAGCCTTTATATTTATTGTCTTCAAAATCGTCTAGTAAAAAACTATTTACTCTATGCTCATATTCACAGTGGAAATATACAACTGTATTAACTATTGCTTTATAATACTTATTCTTTAAGCTTTTGGGCAAGAGCTTGTCAATATGCATATTGAACAAATTATCTTTATAGCTCCTTACTTGTGAAAGAGGAGATTTTAACCTACAATCGTTCTTTTTTAAGCACCAATCAGTATTTTCATCTATGTAGTAATTATCAAGAGTCCAATCTTTAACTTCAATTATTACTGCCCCACCATTTCTTTTTAAAAGAACTATATCGGGCATATCTCCGTTTATGAATGGTTGAAAATATATCTCAAAATCAGAAGGAAGATATTTTACCAAAAAATCAAGTAGAGCCAATTCACCTTCGGTCGGTTTTTGATGAAGTCGTTTAATCGTGTTTATGTCAGGAAAAAGTTTTGCCATTGATTTTGCGGTTTATATATTCTGATTAACGAAATCATAGTCCCTTATATTCATCTGTTTATACGTTATTCAAATTTATTATTTTCCACCTAATTTTCGCAACCTATTTTAAGTTAGCAAAAAGATTTAATAAGAGATGGAGAAGTAGATGTTTTTCGTTTCACTCTGCTTCGGAAGTTCCTCGTGGGGAATTATGCATAACTGCTCGTGATCGAGTAAAACCTCGCACAGAACGTCGATTGAAAGCCTTCCATTACACGGTTCTTTTTATGCAACTCCACGCTAATTTAACAAAATTAATTAACAGCATTTGTTTTAATTACCAACCATCCATTGGTAAAATTGATATGGATACTGAGTGCGTACCTTGTCAAATCATTAGCAAGCTTTTTTTTAATGTTATTGATAGCTTATTCAAGTATCACAGAAAAAGCAATATCTTCTACAATTTTTTTTTGAATAAATTAAAATATGAAGAATATAAAAAACAAGCTCAGCCAATCGTTTTAAGTATTTCTTGCTAGGAGTAAATTTTTTCCTGGGAATTTTTTGATCGAGGTATTGTCCCCTCCCTTTGAATGAACGTATTTAACTATATAAGGGAGGATACCAGGACAGCCATCCAGGAGGGGGGAAGGTCTCAGTATCACCGTCGGAAATTTTTACAATAATCAATATGTGTCAATTTATGGTTATGGCCTAACCTCATACACTTTCTAAAAATATTTCATGCCTATACGCATATAAAAAATATACTAATAATACCCACCCTATAATTAGTACAATAAAATAATTTTTCGTATATTTGATATAACAAAAATGCCCAAAAGGAGTAGAAGTCCAAATGGGCATTAAATCAAAAAATGTTTAACGCTAATTAAAAATTTATTGACATGACAAATTTAAAA
This sequence comes from Prolixibacteraceae bacterium, assembly GCA_041821245.1. Classification (GTDB taxonomy): domain Bacteria; phylum Bacteroidota; class Bacteroidia; order Bacteroidales; family Prolixibacteraceae; genus Roseimarinus. The sequence continues at coordinate 52,668 of JBGUEP010000007.1, read as the reverse complement.
ATTTATTGCGGAACTTACTACAAGTATAATTGTGGAAGTATTGATGGTGCTTGGCTAGATTTAGAAGACTATTCAGATTTTGAAGAGTTAATTGAAGCAATGAAAGAACTTCACAAAGATGAAGAAGACCCTGAATTTATGTTTCAAGATTACGAATGCCCGAAATTAATTGAAGAAATGGGTTTAATTTCAGAATGTCACATTTCTAGTGAAATTTATGAAATCATTGAAGCAATAGATAATTGTTCATATGATTTTGAAATAATCGAAGCTTATAGTGATTGTATCGGTTGTTCGAGCGAAGATATTGAAAGTATTATCAACAAGGTAGAAGAAAGTTATAATGGTGAATTCGACAGCGATGAAGATTTTGCGGAGCAGCTATTAACGGATTGCGGAGAGATTCCAGAGAATCTACCGTCATACATTTATATCGATTGGGAACGAACAGCACGAGATATAATGTACGACTATTCGTCCAGCAATAATCATTATTTCAGAAATATTTAAAATCAAAAATCCCGATTTCAGCTTTACCGTTGGAATCGGGATAATAAATAGAATAAAATGAAAGCAAGATATATAAGGGTAAGCACAGAAAAACAAAAAATTGATAGACAAAAGGAGTTAGCCAAAACAGGTGAAAAGTTGTTTATTGATGTGATATCGGGTTCAGTTGATTTTCGTAAGAGAGATGCAGGAAAGCAATTACTTAAAGAAATTGAGGATGGAAATATTGACTATTTGTCTGTTGCTAGCATTGATCGGCTGGGGAGAAATCTGTATGACATACTTGGCACATTACAGTATTTAAATGAGAAGCTCGTTGTATTGAAAGTGGATAATCTTGGAATTGAAAGCCTGGTGAATGGTAATCCAAACGCAGCCTTTAAATTAATCATTAGCGTAATGGGTAATATTGCGGAAATGGAGCGTGATATTATGCTGGAAAGGCAAAGACAAGGGATTGAATTAGCAAAAAAGAGAGGAGTATACAAAGGTAGAGAAAAGGGTTCGAAAGAAAGCGATGAAGCTATTTTGGCCAAATATAAAAAAGTTGTAAGACAACTTAAACAAGATAAATCACTCAGAAATATTTCAGATATATGTAAAGTATCACTTGGTACGGTTCAAAAAGTAAAGAGAGTGTATAATGACAGCCAATGTAATACTTAGGTTGTTCTACACTAATTTATTAAATAGAAAAGATTGTCCTTTCAATATATATGGGGCAATCTTTTTTTTATTCCTTCACCATGTAATACCTGTTCTCAAATTGGAATCATCAATACTTAATAATCGTAACACCATTTTCGAACAATTCTTTTAATTCATCGCAATGTGAAGTCCTTCTAAAAAAAAAATAAAAAAAATTTTGCCATGTTTATGGATTACTTAAAATTCATAAAGCACAGATAATCAGTGGGGGCGAAACTATGTTAATTAATATGAATTTGCCCTTAATGTAACTGATGATCAGTGTTTTGTAGTCTCGTTTCTATCACATATATTTGTAGAAGAATTCTAAAAAAGCAGGGCAATTTAAAAGCTCTGGAAATATTTCAAAACAAAAATTTGCAGTCATTTAATGACATGCAGCATAATACGTTATGCTCCATGAATGAGACAGCTGTGCTTAAAAATTATTAATTTAAACATATAATTATGAGAACAAAAATTAAAACAAAAAGTATTGGTACAACAAAACCAAGCAGTAATGTAAATCAAGTTGGAAAATTTGAAAATCCAATGAGGGTTTCTTTTGAAGAGAATACGTATCAAAATGTTGAGTATCCTATTCTGACAAGTTCCTTATTTGATCCAAATATCGAATTGAATAAGACAGATTTTAACGAGGTTTCGATAGTTTTAAATTTCAAAACCAATCAAGGTCTTTTAAAGGTACTAAGGCATCGTTTACCTATCCATAGGCTTTATGAAACATGCAAGGTTTTTCATCAGAGAGAATATAGTTCTTCCGATAAAGGACATAAAATTGCTCTTGAAAAATTGATCGATAAATCTTTTAGACCAAGAGTTGACAAAGAACATATTGAGAATTATTTAATAGACTATTTGTCTTATTATGTCAAGTTTATAAACTCACTGGCATATTATTACGATCTAAGAAGTCATTTAGTTGAGAACGATTGGGCACGATATGATCTCATTGTAGATGTTAATCTTGATGACATTAAGAAAAGTAGTATTCATTGTGAAATTCGAGATTGTAAAAATCCAAATCGATCTGAAGATTTTAGTGACAAAGATGACTTCTCTCATTGGTTCTCATTGGGGACACAGAGTTTGAAATATGAAGAAATTATATTTCTTCAAGCCCTTGCGAGATATTTATGGAATTCTGGAAATCCAATTAGACGTATTTCAGACAGCAAAATGGAGGAAATATATGAGGAAGAAAAATTAACATACCAATCTATAAATGAGTTTTTGAACAGGCTTGTAGAACTTGAATTCATAAATATAGATTCCCATTGTTTCGAAGAAGAAGACGAAGAAGAAGATTTTTTTATGATAAGAGATATTGATTTTGATCTGTTTAAACCTAGGTATGAATAATCCATAAACTACATTGAATGTAGTAACTCCGTTTGCTGATTGAAAGGATCAAATACATTTGATTTATACCTATGGTAGCGCTCGCAATCTATAGAACCATAGGTTTCAAAATCTTATTTCAACCGCTTCATTTCACATCAGAATTCTAAAAAAAGGGCAATTTTCAAGCTCTCAAAATATTTCAAAACGAACCTTCGTAGACATTTAATGACGTGCTGCATAATGCGTTATGCTCCATGAATGGGATAAGTATGTTTAAAAATTAATAACTAAAAAAAGAAATTATGAAAACAATTATTGAAGATCAAACAATTACCGCTAATGTAATTCCTGGAATTTATAAAAAAGAATGGGTTCAAGATGAAATGAACTACAAATACACATGCAAAAAATGTGGACAATCATTTAATGAAAATCATAAACGATGTCTCGCAGTTTGTCCTCTTTGTAATGATGTCGCTTTTTTTGAAGAATTGGTTAGTTTACAGGAAAAGCAAAAAACAATAATTTATCAACATTGCCCCATTTGCGGTAAAAAATTTGAAACATCAGAATACCTCAATAATGTTTTCAAAGATGAACATGTTCGATGGCTGGCCAATATGGTGACACATTACCGTCATGAACACCTGAAATCATGGGATAAAACCTGGAGCAGAGGAAGCTATGGATGGAATCAATTATCTGAATGGACTTATGACCAGGAGAAGCTAAAGGTTAATGAACGTGCCAAAAGGCAGATATTGAGAAAATGCAAGGACTTCATGATTAAAAATGGGTTCACCGTTGAACATGTAATGAAATTAAAAAACACGGATTCAAAAACAATCGAACTGTATAAGAAAATATTGGATAATAAATTCGATGTGGCCTGAAGATATCATCCATTGAACCCAGATTTTATATTAATTCAAAATATGAAGGGGTTAATACCAAAGGGGTGTAAGACATTTTTTTACACTCCTTTTTTTAAACTGTTGTATTTAACCTTTCTTTGAAATATTTCTTTGTTTCTTTATTTACAAAACAAACATAACAACCTTTCATTCCTCTTGTGAAAAGAATTCTATAAACGTTTCTAACAAGGCTATTTAATTCATCAGGATTTTTTTTTAATCCTTCTTTGCCTTTCGAATCTTTATAGTCATTCCAGTTGGTAAAATATTCTTTTGTGACAAAATTGAATTGCAAATCGTTACCAATAATTATACCTACATAATCAAATTCAAGACCTTGGGAAGTATGAACACAACCAACTTGATCAATTCCACTTTTATCTATAGCCCAAGTTGATCCAACTTGTCTAGAGTTCCAGGGCATACTAAAATTATATTCAGGAATAGTTACATCGTCTATTTGTGAATTAGCATTTCCGACCTTAGCTGAAGTCCATTTCCATGCATAACCAGCAAGGATTCTTGCATCAAATCCATTCTTTGCTTTTACCTTTATTGCTTTACGTAATGCATTTGGATCATCGAATATTTTAAAATCAAAATCTTGGTTATCCCAACCGTCGTAATTGCCAGTCTCTTCAATATGAAGAACATCATTTATCCAATTCACATACCCTTCAGCACCAGTGCATCTAAACTGTGCATGCAAATCAACTCTATGAACTTCAGCACTATTTTGTTCTGCAATTCTGCAAATTTCATTTATTGTACCAATATCTTCAGGCCTAATAATTTGTTTTTCATCAATAAAAAAGATACTAACTCTAGCTGCATTAATAATATCTTCCACCTGGTTTTTACCCTTATACATAAAAGCTCTGTCGTTTTTGAGTCGGTGAGCTTCATCAACGATTAATACATCAAATGTGTTTTTTCGAGCGCCATAAAAAGATGAAGACCCTTTAAGTAAAAATTGAACACGATTATTATGTTGTTTTGTGAGTTTATCAGCCATTACACTTCTAAATGAAGCATTTGGTGCAACAAATATTGCATTTTTTCCTTTCTTAATTAGAGAACCTAAAAGATTCATTGAAACAACTGATTTGCCTGTTCCAGGGCCACCATTGATAATTACAACAGTTTTTCCATTACCCTTAGAATTCAGTGCAATATCCTTTGCGGTTTCAAATGCAATTTTTTGGTCATCAAGTAAAATAAATGCTGAATTGCCTTGAAATAAACTACTTATATGATCGATTAGTTTTTTACTTGGCTTAATATTACCATTTTCAATTTGGTATAAAATATTTTCCCCTTTTCCATTTCCAACATATTTCTTTATAAAGTGTTCAAGTTGTTTCTGATCTTTTTTGAAATATATAGGAGAATCATTAACGATCTTTTTATAAATGTTATCCTTTAAAGGTTCTGGGTTTTTTTCCATGTAATTATGCAAATAGGCACATGAAAAAACTTGGATATTGCTATTGTAAATTGCTTGATTATAGTCTTTTAAAAACAACTTATAAGAAAAGGCTTGATACGAAGGATGAGTATCATATGGGTGATATGGTGTTTTAACTACTCCATCTTTTTTAGTGCTTTCTGCTTCCTTCCATTGTTTTAATTCAACAATTATGAAGCTTGACCTATTGTTTTCATCCCTTCCAGAAATAATAAAATCAACACGTAAAGAGGTCGATGGTAGGTTATATTCAATTAGTATACCACAATCATCAGCGACATTTGCTTTTCTAATTACATTACCCATGAACTGCATGGAATTAGACCATGAAGTTTCTTCCTTGTCATTTACTTTTTTTCTATTAAAGGAGCTTAAAAATGCTTCTTTTATTCTTGTATCGATAACATTTGATTCTACATCATCAATAAAGCCTTTAGAGGTATTTTTATATACAATCATAACTCATTGTATTTTTTTGCATTACCTTTTGCTTTATCGATTGGGTATTTATTTCTGTTTTTTTCAACTTTTTCTCTTACAATTTCAACGGGTGAAAGATTGTGCTTATTAGCTAATAAGAAACAATAATTTAAAATATCGGCTAATTCTTCTTTTATTCTTTCAATATCAACATTCTCTGTTTCTTCCTTTGATTTCCATAAGAATAGTTCATTTAGTTCTGCTGCTTCTATAGAGATGCCCAATGCTAAATCTTTTGAATTATGAAATTGTTCCCAATCTCGTTCGTCTCGAAATTGCACCAATTCTTTGATTAGTTTATCTAATTCGCTCATTTTTTTCCTTTAAACATTTGGCTTGCTAATTTATACTCACTATCAAAAGGTAATTTTAGGCTTTCAAGCATCTCAGGAATAGCTAATTTCCAACTTATGTAATAATACGCTAGGAGGTGATACCCAGAAAATGTTTTATCCTTTATCATAGATACTGAATAATCCTTTTTTTCTGGAGAAATTCCTTGAGTACCCAGCATTGCAATTTGAAAAGCAATTTCTTTTATTTTACTAGTTTGTATTTTTTCAAAATATTGAAGAGCATCGACCATAAACATTACAACTGCCATATTCATTCCAATCTCATTTTGAGATTCCTGAAACTTTGACATTTCTGATTCCTTAAATTCTATATCAGAATCTAATCCTAAAGGATCGGTCTCCAACCTTTCAATAGCATCTTCTATAGTTAGTGGTTTATCAAAGTTAACTTCTTTAACTAAACTATAGTATTTTCTAATTTTCAAATCATTACCCCAATTCTCAATGATTTCGTATTCTTCACCAGGTTCTTTATCATCTCGATATTCATAAAAATCCTGGAATAAATCTTTGGCTTGTTTTAATTCACTTGCAGTTGGTTTAAAATCTGAAGTGATATCAAAACCAAATAAATCTTTAAAAAGTAAAGCATTTACAAGATTGAGAACTTTGCTTGCATTTATAATTACATGAGGAATCACCTTGGTAACCGTTCTATCTGTAAAACCTTTAGTACCTTCCTGTATTATTTGAAGTAACGATAGAAATTGTATTGGTCTAGTTTCTGGATAAAGTTCGTAAAGCCTGTCCTCAATAAATAAATCAATTGGAGTATTAAATATTTGAAGATTTATACCTTCAAATATCGAATTAAAAAAATTCTCTGCTGAATCATTAGCAATACCCGACTTTTTTAAGTTATCAATATTCTTAGAAAAATCTTGCATGAAAGTTTGTCGCTGAAGATTATTTGTAACGAATTGCTTATTCTCTTTTATTTCACGTGCTTGTGTTGCGAAAAAAAGATGAGTAACTTCATGCATCATTAAGTGGTAAACGCCAATATAACTTGATTTGTATTTGATCAAATGATAGTCTCTTTGATAATTCTCAGCATACTCAATTTTAGCGGCAGTATCAATTGAATTATCCTCAACTACCTTAATTTGCCGTTTGCACAATTTCTCAACGGTTGCTTTATAGTTTAGAAAAGTCTTTTCCCCTGAAAAATGTTTGAGATAAAGTTTGGCATTTTTGGTGACTAACTCTGTTGCTAGTTGCCTAATCGCACTGTCATTACTTTTACATTTTTTAATGCATTCAATGCCAAATTCAAAAGCGATTATATTATTACCTAATATTTCATTTGCTAATGCAATTCCGTATACTGTGTTAGGGTAGTCTTTATTTACGCTATATGCTTTCTCCAGGTATGCTAAACCTTCTTGTATTTTCCCTGCTTGTAAAAAATTAGTTCCTAAATTATTTATTGCTAAATGATCATTTGGATCATTTTCAATGACCTTATCATAGTATTTTTTTGCTGTGGAGATATCATTTTTAAACTTTGCGAAAATATTTCCAATCATGATTAATGCATAATTGTTCTTAGGATCCCATCTAAGAGCATCAATTAAACAATCAATAGCTTTTTCATTCTGGCCAATGACAGAGTATGCTTGTCCTAAAACCCTATGGAATTCTGAATTTGAAGGATTTTTTGAAATTAAAACATTAAGAATTGGAATTGCTTGCTCAAATTGATTTTTCTCACAAAAACGAGTGGCCTTTATAAATTCTGTTTGTTGCTCAGCAATGCTTGAAAGATCAATTTCTACAGTTACAAATCCATTTGCAATAGTCACTTTAGGTTGAATATTTCCAAATGAATAGAAATCAACCAGCTTGTCAACAACTAGTTTATTATCAGTATTCGACTTTAGTTCTGGGAAAAGCTCTAACGCCAGTTCGTCTATCTTGTGTATAATTATCATATTTCAAAAATTAAATCTCAAAAATAACAAAGTAAAAGTGTATTACCATTTACAATATAATAAATCAAAGCAATCATTCATTTTTTATTCAGCAATAGATTATCCCATAGAAGATATTTCATCATAAAGGGTCTTTAATTCAATAATTGAATTTATCTGGTGAATTTTATTTCCAACTTTTAGAAAACCCTGGACTTCCTTATCAGCATTATAACCTTCAAATAATTCGTAAACCTCAACATTCAAAACGTTTGCCATATTAACCAGCGTTGATAATGATGGGTTTGTTTTCCCTGTTAAAATACGGGTTACTGTTTCAGGCTGAACATCCATCATTTCAGCTAATTGCTTGAATTTTATTCCCTTCTCTTTGCAAATGTTTTTTACTCTTAACATGGTTTCATTTTTCGTTTTTCAAATATAGGTTAAATTACTTAAAAGTCAATTAATTTGATTTTAATTGACTCCTTGGGTCAATTTAATTTGGAGGTGGATGGTATAATTAGTATCTTTGTACATATTATTAATGTATACAAACAACGATATGGAAATGGCAGAATATATTTACTCGATCTTGAAATCACAACCGATGATCATGTTTCCCTGGGGATTCAATAAGCCAATGGCTTTAACAAATGAAGAAGGTTTGATATTCTGTGTAAATGGGTTCAAACACCAGGGCAGTGTAAAAGTGGTTTGTCATGGTGGGAAAGATCTGTTCAATATTATTCTGCTAGATCGTAAAAACAATGAAACCCTGAAAATCGAAGGCATTTATTTCGATCAACTGGTTGAAGTCATTGACGATGCCGTTGAACACACTAATGACTACGAAAATAGAGTTCGTGAATTTTACTCAAAATAGTTATGGCTACACCAAAGATGAAAATATCCAACTACATCCTAGCAATTATTCGGAGCAATAGAGCAGTGATGTACAGCTGGGGTTTTAGCAAACCAACAACACTTAGAAATTATCAGGGAGTAAGATTCATGGTAAATGGTTTTAAACACAGCGGTTTTGTCCAGGTAATGTATCATCGTGGTAAGGATTTATTTTATGTCTTATTGCTAGACGGAAAAAGACAAGAAATTTCCAGGATCGAAGATGTTGAATTTGAATTACTGGTTGAAACAATCGATCGGGCTGTTGCAAGGACAACGGACTATCTGGAAAGAATAAGAATGAACTAAAATGGTAGCCTGGCAAAACAGGTAAAATATATCATGATTTTTATGATTGTAAAGTACCACTAGTACCACCTGAATTTTGTTCTGAACGATGTAAGTCAGAATATTACAAACGAAATTCGCAAAGACATTAAAGTAAATATTTTGACTAATAATTTTTGATCATAAGACTATTAATGAAAAACAAATACAACATCTTTATCATTCTGCTTTTGTTGCCGCTATTGAGTTTGGCACAACCCAACATTGATAGTATCTTTGTTGGTGATCATTATCTTTCTCTTCAATGGATTTCTTGGGATTATTATGGAATTTCCACTATCAGTAATGCTGATAAAGATGGTCTTTATAAAATAGAGGGCAAGCAGAAAAGCACAGTGAATGATGATTATTTGAAAATTTCTGGAACGTTGAAACCTGTAAATTCAAGACATTTGATTTTCACAGGTACGATCGAAACCTGCATTAACTTTATTAATAATGGTAACGCATGTGTACGTGAAGGAGAGTTTAATTTTATGGTACACGGGAAACGTCAGTATTGGCGTTTACAGGAAAATTTAAATCCATGTGATACCGTTGGAGTCGCAGATTATGTTGATATATTTATTGCGGTAAAGTAACCCGAAATAGATTCAATCTGGTATTTCATCACAAGGCACTCTTATTTTGCATTAAGGAATCTATTCTCAAACATCTTGATGTTAAAGGAAGTTGCTTGAGACAAAAGTAGCACAATAGGGATAAGTAGTTTTGGGAATCCTGTTCTTGCTTGATTTGGGAGATAAATTGATAATTGAAATATTTCTTCATGTAATTGATAACATACGCTGCTCCATTTTATTAATTTTTTGTGTGAATTAACGAACAGGTCAATCCTGGTTGTAAATTATACAACAGTATTTTATTAAGAATCATTACAAATAAAGGACTTGTGTGAATTTGGTTAACAAATAACCACTTCACCAAATACGACAAAATATGATGAAACAATCATAAATTCAGAACATAACAGATAACACATTTCAAATCATCTCCCAGAAACTCGCAAGGCGCTGGAATGCTGTTGTTAGCCAAGACAATACATTGCTAATTGGTGGCCAAAAAGTGTCTATAATGGCTTCTTTACCCCTGGTGGAATATGAAGGATCCAGGAATGGCCTGGAGCTTGATGGGGTCGGTAAATACAACTTCACTTTGAATGCCGATATTGACGTTTATATTTTTGCATTTGTATTCGTTAATACATTATACTCTCAATGAGCCTAATTCGGATGAAATTTTATTTATGATTTATATCATGTTTTAAATTTTGTAGAATTTGCTAACTTTTTGATATTCAGGAGGGCAAAACTATATCAATTAGTATGGTTTTGTCCTTATCATGATGGTAAAATTGGCATTTTTTTATCTCATTTCAACCATTTACATTTACATCAGAATTCTAAACAACGGGGCAATATTTAAGCTCTGGAAATATTTCAAAACAAAAAATTGTAGTCGTTTAATGACTTGCGGCATAATGCGTTATGCTCCATGAATGATATAGGTATGTTTAAAAATTAATAACTAAAAATAGAAGTATTATGAAAACAATTATTGAAAATGGAATAAACGAAAACGGTTTTAAACCTTACAATAAAGCAGTTCTAAACAGCGTAATGTCATCAAAAGAAGGTGAAATTTTTCGTCAATTGGAATGGGAAAATGAACAATTCGAAATTTGGATGAAAAATAAAGAGCAAGGGGATCTTCCCCAATCTGAAATTTCTATAATAAACTGCAATGGTTTTGTTGACGGAAGAATTTTACACATTGATTTTCATGGTGAACATTTGATAATAGCGCACATTGATGACGACAACAATCAAAGAATAAAAATTATTCAGCATAAGGGTGATTCTTATGAATTCTACAAATGGATAGCATATAGATTAACAATTTCATTTTTAGTAAAAGGTGAAATTGTCGATTTTGATAACGGTTTGGAAGAGGAAAAGAAAATGACTCATCATAGAGACGAAGATTATAAAAAAATTTGTTCTTATGGAAAAATAATAAAACGATTATATCATGATGAAACAAATCAGGAATTAATGAGATTCCATCAACTAGAAGGAGAACAGAAATTTTTTATATTCTGTTGGATTGAAGATAAAGAATATTGGACTTGCGTGGATATGTTTAATTTCAATAATGAGCCTCTTAGCGCTGAAAATATCGAAGAAATATGGCAACTTGAAATTGATGCTTTTCAAAATAATTACTTAACATATTAAAGCATGAAAGTTAAAGTACCCAAAAACGTTGATGTAAAAAAAATAGTTGCGAACCTGGATGTATCACCTACAATTAAGAAAAACATTAAAGAAAAGATATACATATTTCTTTCCAGGATATTGATTGCAAATGAAAATTCTTACATGCTTGAAAAGAATGACGGATATATCAATTTAAGTTCAGCCTGGTTGAAAAAGATGTTTGGGGGAAAACTCTTCTATGATACAATTCGGCCATTGCTAACCGACGAACAAGATCCAATCATTGAGCTAAATCGTAGTTGGTGGAACTCTACCAATATTAAAAAAAGTAAAAATCAAGGCTATCGAATAACATCAAAATATCAGAACGGTGAAACCACCTGGAAAACGATATCGGAAAAGAATTCAAAGAAATACATAAAGGAGGCAGAAGATAAAAAGAATTTATACGCTGAATATGACTTCTTACTGAATCAATTTGACGTGAATAAAATGAAACTGGATGATCAGATATTTGATTATCTAATAAGCTTTTGCAAGGAGTTAAACAATAGAGTAGTAAATGGTAATGAGTTCCAAAAAACCATGATGTATTCTGTAATCGGACGATGGATTTATTTTATTGATCAGATAAATAATAATGAAATATGGAAGAATATATCCGTTAATAATAAACGATTGAATTCTTCAATTACGATATTGAAAAAAACATTAAGAAATTTTCTTGTTACAGGTGCAAATGAGAAACTATTCCAGATTGATATTTCTGCATCACAGCCCTATCTGCTTGCGTCTATTATGACCAGGGATTTTATGAAAGGAATAGAACCAGATGGGTTTAATATTCAAAACATTTATCCTGAATTACATGATAAACTTAAAGATTACATTGAGTCGAACCTGGAGCTAGAAAATGAATATTTTAGTTCAAAGTCGGAAAAGGGGAAAAATAGAATAAAACAACTATTGGAAGAAAAAAGACTTAAAGGTGATCTTAAAGGTTTATCGAATAATGAAAAGAAGATTAATATTATAAATTATTACGCCATCAAAGATAGAAAGGAATATGATGTTATTCTTGAAGACTCTATACTATATATGTGGTGTAAAAAATTTTCAAAATCAGATATAGAATCAATAGTAAATTATCGTCAAGCTCCGTTTGAAATTGATTTTTACATGCATGTCGTTAAAACACATTTGCAACAAAACTCCATTGTATTTAGTGAAGAAGAACTACCACTAATAAGAGAGAAGTTCAAGAGCACCTTGATGTATGTACTATTCGATGAAAATGAATTCCACCGAAATAATAATGAAAACATTCTAACCTTCTCACATGTCTATCCTGGCGTTGATAAATGGATTGAAGGTATTCTCCAACTATCATCTAAAAAGGAATTTGCATACCTTATGCAAAGAACTGAAAGCTACTTGATACTGAAGGTCATTTGTAAAGAATTTCTAAATAAATTCCCTAATGCTCCTCTATACACGATTCATGATGCAATTTGGACAACGGAGGAATACATTACCAATTTGGAGGCTTTTGTCAAGACACGTTTAGAGGCGATTACGGGGATTAAACCAGGCCTCAAGACAACTGGGGCAGAAATGCCGTTAAAGCCTTCAGAAGATGAGATAAATGAGGTCTGGCGTGATATTAAAAAGATAAATACAAGTAAAAAGTTTGAAGCGGCAAACCATAAGATTTTTGATTCTAATATTGAACGAGGCCGATTGTTTTTCGAGCAGAATGGTTTACTAAAGTAAGATTTATACCAGACACACAATGATTGTAATATACATGACGTGTTGATCACAATAAAATATTAATTATTTGTGTTATTGATGGAAGTAATTTCTATAATTTTGATGAATACCTTGGTTTGGTTAAAACAATAGAATGGATAGGAGATTTTATATGAACACGACAGCACGTTATTTATTGATAATATTGCAAATACTTTATCTTTCAGCTTGTGCTGAAGAACCAGTTCAAGTTCAACAGATCGGTGATTTAACGCCAGTTTCCAGTGGTCAAATAATTCAACATACTTATTACACTTTGGCATATTCAGAAGCGAATGAACAAGCTGAATGGGTTTACTATATGTTGACTCCAGAAATGGTAGCTGGAAATGTTAAAAGGAAAGATGATTTCAGGGAAGACCCAATGGTTTCAACTGGTTCTGCCAGTCTAGCTGATTATGTTGGCAGTGGTTACGATCGAGGACACCTTTGCCCAGCTGCTTCAATGAGCCTTAACACTGCCTCTATGTCAGAATCATTTTTCATGTCAAATATGAGTCCTCAACACCCAAGTTGCAACCGTGGCAAATGGAAATCGCTTGAAACCCAGGTTAGAGATTGGGTTAATATTGAGGATACCTTATATGTTGCCTCAGGAGCTATTTTCAGCAATAATAAAGGCACGATTGGAGAAAACCGAGTAACTGTGCCAGGATACTATTATAAGGTCATTTTGGATATTACGAAGCCTTACAAAATGATCGCTTTCATCATGCCCAATGAAAAAATGGATAACGACATCGATTATTACGTTACTACGGTAGATAGCATAGAGGCATTAACTAGTATTAATTTCTTTCCTGGCATCCCCGATGATTTAGAAAATGACCTAGAAAGTCATAGTGACTTCGTAAAATGGAGTGGATCTACAACAGATCCTTCAAGTATTCTCGATGATGAAGTAGTTGTTACGACCGATCCACAAGATAATTTATCCCAGTATATATCAATTTCCAATGTTGTGGTTAGCCCCACAGAAAGTGAATCAGTTACGCTCATAAACAGTTCTGTAAATGCAGTGGATATAGGTGGATGGATTATCGGTGACAAGAACGATCCCAATGCTTATACTATTCCAGAAGGTACAACAATTGAAGGTAATTCAACGCTAACATTTAGCCACAATATATTGGGGTTTGGCATAAATAACAGTGATGAAATTATATACCTGAAAGATGATCTGGGGAATGTTGTTGATACCTGGTAGAACTAGAAATTGACTTCATTTGCTCTTTAAAAAGTTATAGCCAATTAAATTTATCCATGGAGAATCAGGTATAAAATAACCTATGAAAGATGAAATATTTTAAAAATATCAGATATACTAAATGAAAAATCCGATAAGACTATTTTATAGAGGATTTGAGAAACATGATCATATTGATGTAGAAATCGGAGATGACTCAATAGGGTATAATATTATGAAATCTTTTCAAAATAATTTATGCCCGAATTGTGGTAATATATTTGAATCTTATTCACATGAAGTTGAAAATCCTGTATATACAATATATCCAAATTCAGAAAAAGAAATACATGCAGTTAATATCCACACTATTCTTCATTGTGGCCATTGTGGTTGGTGGCAGTTAAAACAGATTCAAAATATTGGAGATTATAAAGCTAACTGGGCATATCAGTTTCATGGTATTCTTGAAAATATTGACATCTCAAAAAATAACATAGCGACAGAAGACATTCGAAGACATCTCAAAAATAATTGGGATGATAGAAAATATATATCTGCCAAGAAAGCGGAAGATTTGGTTCGTTCAATCTTGAAAGAACATTTATCATGCGATGTTTATCATTCAACAGCAAATGTGAATTCTCCCGACGGCGGAATAGACCTATTTGTGTGTTCGACCAATGGTAAGATAATTTCTGCGGTTCAAGTAAAACGGAGAATTACAGATAAAAAGGAAAGCGTATCGGAAGTGAGGAACTTTGTTGGGGCACTTGTTTTAGAAGGATATAACAAAGGAGTATTTATAACAACAGCTAAAGATTTCACTAAATCTGCTAAACAAATTCAATCAAATCCACAATTAACAAAATATAAATTAGAATTGGATATGATTAATGGCTCTCAGTTGCTGGAGCTGCTTCATGCTCAAGAGCCTCCAGACAAGTATGATTTACCACTTGGATTAACTCTATCAACAAAATGGTTAGACAAAAGAAAAACGATGTTTACCCTTGAAGAAATCTTAAAATATTAAAGATTGAGTATCACTTCGTATATTCAATACCATCTTTATTGCTATATATTTGTTTTTTGTTTCAAAGCATTTGCATGGAGGTTTGACAAGGGGGAGTTCGAAATCTGACATTGCTCATTCCATATTTATCTTTTTTACTACAATTAAGTAGATAGCTATTTTGAAAAGTGAAAAATTGAACAAATAGAGAATCATATGAATAGATTAAATCACTTTTGAATAATCGAATAAAGCGATTAACTTTATACTTATTTAAATAATAGAAGATGAGAAGTATTACGCCATTTTATTCTGGTATCCTTGGTGGATTTTCCATTGTTGCAATTTTTATTGTAATAGTATTATCAGTCAATTTTTCCAGCCATAGAATTCAAATAAGTAAGGTTAATGTAAACACGTCATTGCTATCAGATTCAATCACTTCATGTAATTCCGATTCTATCATTCAAATTCAATCTAGATATAAAAAACAATTATTAAATGAATTAAATCAAGCGAAGTTAATTCTATCGCCGCAAGAGTATACAAATAATATAGTTAATTATTATAATAACTTCTTGATGGTTTTATCGGTTATGCTTGCAGGACTTTCATTTCTTGGATTTGTATACTTAAAATCTCAATCAAACGATTTAATAAGTGCCAGGTTAAATTCGGAAGAATTTAAAGATGAAGTTAAAACTCAATTAATTGGGGAGGCAGAAGGGCGTTATCGTGAGCTACTTAGTGACTTAGAAAATAAAATCATAAATCTGGAAGAGGAAATTATTCTATTAAAAGAAACATCTGAACTCAACGATAGTGATTCTGAAATTGATTTAGATTGAACTGATAATTAGAAATTAAATTTGCCATGGGTGTAAAAGGACGAAGAAGTAGAAAGTTAACCGACGAACCGACTCTATTAAGTGATGTACAGTCAATTATTGAAAATGCGATTGAAAAAGGATTTATTGAAAATTATACTGTCGATATTGAAAAGATTGTCAAAGATAAAGGTGTAATTCTTAAAAGAGATAATGAGCTTTCCTCATCGGTTTCAGGCTATCTTAAAATGATTGATAAAAACTGGGTTATTGGAGTCAATGCAAAACATCATCCAAAAAGACAGCGTTTTACGATTGCACACGAATTTGCGCACTATTGTCTTCATAAGGATGATAGAGGATCTTTCATTGATGAAGAAATTTATTTCAGAAAATCAAATGACAGTTCAATCGAATTTAATGCAGATAGGTTCGCATCAGAAATACTTATGCCAGAGGATTTATTTCGTGATGCAATTGTTAAAGAGGGAATAACAAAAATTAAAGAATTGTCAGAGAAGTTTAATGTTTCTGTATTGGCAATTGAGCATCGAGCAAAAAACTTGAATTTTAAAACTAAGTCAAATGAAAAATAAGTATGTTTTATTATTTAAAACTGGTGATGCTGAATTTAGAGCATTAAAAAATACAGATTTTGATAGAAGTAAAGTTCAACCGATTATTGAGCTGACAAGGGGGCGTAAGTCAAAGCTGGATAAAGTTGGACTTATCTCAAAACGAATTAAAAGCCTAGAAAAGATTTTTGCCAATCAATCAATTTGTTTGGATTTAACTGCTCATGAATCTTTAAGTAACTCAGAAATTGATGAACTTTATAAATTTGAAAAAGGTTACAAAAATTGGGTATCATTTCTTATTGAAATTAAAGAACATAGTGCTTTTAAAGAGATAATACCTACAATCTTAGTTGATACAACAGATGAGGATATTGAAAAGAACCTACTTAAACAAGTGAGAAGTTTAGGAGATAATTTTAATAAAATAGTCTATAGAAATAGTATTGCTGATGATGGTTGCTATGAAGACATTGATGCAATTAAGGACTATATTAATGAAAATATAAAATTGAAATTCATCTTTGCAATCGATTGTGAATATGTGCCCTCTGGGGCTTATTTGAATACAATTGAAATTGCAAATGCGCGTTTCGAAAAAATAAAAAATAAAATCCCGAAAGCTGAATTTATTATTGTCTCTACATCTTTCCCCCGTTATGTAAGTGATATTGGAGATGATGAACATGATTCTTTTCCACTGAATGAAATTGACATTTTTAACGGAATAAAACGTTTCCATAACAATGTTATCTATGGTGATTATGCATCGATTAATCCTATTCGGAATGATGATATAGTAATGGCTAGAGGCTGGATTCCTCGTATAGATATACCAACAGCAAAAGAAATATATTATTACAGAGAAAGAAGAAATGGTAATGATTATCCGTTTACTTATACAAAAGTTGCAAAAAAAGTATTCCGAGATGAAAAATTTCCACAAAATCTAAATAAAAACTGGGGAATTAGGCAAGTCTTGAGTTGTAAAGATGGAAGTGCCCCTGGTTCATCGCCTAGTTTCTGGATTTCTGTTCGAATGTCGATTCACATAGATCAACGGCTGATAGGAATTGATGAGATGTATTAATCTAATTGTAAGGCTTGTCTCGATAATAATTTAATATCCTCAAAATGTGTGCTAACTCCTTTCTCTGACTTAAACAAATCATTTCTAGGTCTAAGTCGTGATTCTAGGAAGTTTTTTAATGTTATTTTCAATTCGGGCAATCTTCTTTTTAAGAGAATATTTCTACAATTAAAAGCATTTAAGTCAGATGGCAATCTATATTGCATTTTTAAAAAACTAAGTGGAATTGTTTCCAGGATTTCAGCTTTACTTTGTTTTTTGATCAAAGAGGCTTTTTTGCATATCATTACATTAAGATTCCTATCGATAACAATTAAACCTTCATTTTTTTTTAAAAAACTAGTTGCTTTTTTTTCATGCTCTTCTGTGACTACTAGATATTGATAATCAAAAACCTTTTTATAATCATCCAATTGTTCTCGAACTCTTCTAAAATCATCATTAGAGGCTTTAATCTCATATGCAGTAATAGTTCCATTTACGGTAATAATATCTGTTTGTCTCTTCTTTTTGCCAAAAAAAACTTCACTACCAAACAAAAAATCAACATCTTGATTATTGTCAATCAGAAAGTCGATCAATAGTGCTTTTATATTATTTGCATCATTTAATCTGTTCATATTTCAACCTCTCGATAAAAATCAATTCAATAATAGCTTTAATTAACTAGATACCAAATTCAACTTTTTCAGATTACAAATTTAATGTAATTTGCTCAGAAGTTGATTTATTTTTTGGTTTATACAACTAGGTTAAATTTAAATACCCAAACAACATCTCTAGATGCTTTAGCAGTTCTAGAACATCTAATCTAAATAATAAATTTCACCTTTCAAATGCGGATTAATTTTGTAGTATTTTTATATACTTCAGTGCCTTGTAAAGTTAACGATGTAAGGTGCAATCATAATATTGATTCAGCGGAACAAATATTTATTTGCAAGTATTGTAAATTAACTATTATTAGGAACATTAAAGTCATAGATTTAATTAATAACAATTCTGCTTTAACTCCACTACTCATAATGTCACTACTTCAGAAGTGGTTACGAGTGTGATCATCTTTGTCCTGCCGCCGCAACGTAGGATTTGGAATTAGCAGTAGTGATGAAATTATCTACCAAAAAGATGAGCTGGGGAATGTTGTTGATACTTGGTCAAACTAAATTATTTATTTCTTTTGGTTGTTTAAAAAGATTTGTGGGATGTGTAAAATAAATTTGATTATTTTTAAGTTGCAGGTATATTGCGTTATACGTGTGTAATAGATTTCCAATTTTTATCAATGCAAATATTTATATCAATGCAATACCTTACCCCATCATTAGATACTATCACCGATGTGGCCCTTGTTGGCGGCGGGAATTATCCGCAACCGGGTGAAATATCGCTATCACACAACGGCGTGTTATTTTTAGATGAATTACCGGAATTTAAACGGGCCGTATTGGAAGTGATGCGGCAGCCGCTGGAAGATCGGAAGATCACCATTTCAAGGGCCCGATTTTCGGTAGAATATCCTGCCAGTGTGATGCTGGTCGCAAGTATGAATCCATGTCCCTGCGGGTATTACAATCATCCAACCAGAGACTGCGTTTGTGGTCCTGGCATGGTGTCCAAATACCTCAACCGAATCTCGGGTCCATTGCTCGATCGTATCGATATTCATTTGGAAGTGGTGCCCGTTCCTTTCGAAAAACTGGCTGCTCAGCCTGCAGCAGAAAAAAGCAACGATATTCGCCAAAGAGTCATTCATGCACGCCAAATTCAGGCGCTTCGATTTAGCAAAGAGGATGGGGTGTATTGTAATGCACAAATGAGCTCAAAGTTGCTACGTGCTCATTCACAACCTGACGAGGCAGGTGCTCAGATTCTTAAAACGGCTATGGAAAAATTCGGACTTTCAGCACGTGCTTACGATCGAATTTTAAAAGTTGCCCGCACTATTGCCGATTTAGAGGAATGTGAGAACATTCAGTCGCACCATCTATCCGAAGCCATTCAATATCGGAGTTTGGATCGGGATAGTTGGGGTGAACAGTGAATGAGTAGTTTCAATTGCTGGTTAAAAAGCTAAAGGTTCTTTTTTTCTTTAGTGTTAGTGCTTTATCATTGATGAAAAAAAATTAACACCAAAGCTCACAAGGATCGCAAAAAAAAATGGAAATAATAAAGCCTGAACTTGAAAATAATCTTTTTAAAACTTTGTGTCCTTGTGAGCTTTGGTGTAACTGTTTTGTGAATTATTTATTTTTCTTCATTTTAACTGGTTCCGAATGTTCAGGAAGAACTAAATTTAAAATCACTCCAACCACTGATGCTAAACCAATACCGGCCAAAGAAAATTTACCGATGGTCACTGCAGCGCCACCAATGCCTACCGTAAGAATAATCGAAATAATGACCATGTTACGTGTGGTATTCAAATTGGTTTTTGAATTGATCAGGGTCCTGATACCAACGCTTGCAATCATCCCAAAAAGCAGAAGCATTATTCCTCCGAGAACTGCCGAAGGGATTGTTTTTAATAAACCGCTCAATTTTCCTATCACAGAAAAGATGATGGCGGTAATGGCTGAAATGCGCAGCACCATAGGATCGTACATTTTTGTGAGCGAAACTGCACCAGTCACTTCAGAATAGGTGGTGTTCGGAACGCTTCCAAAAAACCCGGCCAGTGAAGTCGCAATTCCATCTCCCAGCATGGTTCGATGCAAGCCCGGATCTTTTACAAAATCTTTTTCAGCAACAGCACTAATGGCATAAATGTCACCCACGTGCTCAATAAGTGGGGCAATGGCAACCGGAATCATGTATATGATCGCTTTCCAGCTCCAAACAGGAAAAGTAAAGGTGGGTACAGCAATCCATTTCGCTTCCTGAATGGCTGTAAAATCAACTCTGCCTAAAATAATGGCCAATACATATCCGGCAATTATTCCAATAAAAATTGGAATTAACTTGATCAACCCTTTGGTATATACCACAATGCCAATTGCTGTTCCCAGAGCAACAACAGCAAGTAACCAATCGGTTTTTGCCATATCAACACCAACAGAAGCAAGGGATAGTCCAATGACCATGATAACAGGGCCAACGACTACTGAAGGAAATATTTTTTCGATAAATCCTTTTCCTTTCCATTTAACCAGAGCTGAAACAATCGAATACACTACGCCAACAGCAATAATACCTGACAGCATTCCGGCATAGCCAAACATTTCTGTCGCAGCAATGATAGGGGCAATAAACGCAAAACTGCTGCCCAGAAACACCGGCACTTTTCCTTTGGTAATCAGGTGGAAAATGAGTGTTCCTACTCCGGCCGATAAAAGTGCCAGGCTGGGTTCAATGCCTACGAGTAGCGGTACCAGTACTGTTGCGCCGAAAGCGACAAATAAAAATTGAATCCCAACGATGATTTTCTTCGGGAATGAGAAATTTGAATTTTGATCCATAGAGCAAGTTTTATGATGGCATTAAAATAATACTTTGTATAATGCTGTGCAATTAGATCGGTACTATTTAAAATCAGTCTTTTTAATCCGTTTTTTTCAAAAAAAATAAGCACCTTTAGCTCAAATATGTAATTAATATTAAACGATAAATAATATGGCTGATCGACTTTCTGATCCTATAGGGCGGCTGATGGGGCTTCGCTATAAATCACACCCATGGCATGGTGTATTCATTGGACCTGAAGCTCCAATTGATGTAGTTTCCTTTATTGAAATGGTTTCAACCGACACCGTTAAGTATGAAATTGATAAAGAGAGTGGATATTTAAAGCTTGATCGTCCACAGAAATATTCAAGTTTATTGCCGGCATTATACGGTTTTATTCCACAAACTTTTTGTGGAAAGCGTGTTGGTGATTTTTGTTCCAAAATGATTAATCGAAAAGGAATTGTGGGTGATGGCGATCCCATTGATATTGTGGTGCTCACCGAAAAAACAATTGCCCACGGTGATATTCTAATTGAAGCAAAACCAATTGGGGGTTTTCGCATGATTGACGGAAATGAAGCCGATGACAAAATTATCGCAGTAATGCGTAACGACGTAGTTTATGGTAATTATGACGATGTTTCGGAGCTGCCTGAAATTGTAGTAAAACGTTTAAAACATTATTTTCTAACTTATAAGGATTTGCCAGGCACCGCCACCGTTGCGGAAATACCTGATACTTATGGTGCAGAGGAAGCTCATAAAGTCATCCGCATGGCAATGGATGATTACAGTGATCGCTTCGATAATCTGGGGTCTTTACTTTACGGGAAATAATAAATTGTAATTTGAACTTTGCCATTTTGGAACGGATCAAAAAAGCACTTTTTGAGCAGGATGTTCTGGAGCTTGCGCCGCGTCTTATTGGAAAATTAATTGTTAGAAAGTATGACGATGGAGTGATCGAGAAATTTAGGATCACTGAAACAGAGGCCTATCGGGGAGAAGAAGATTTGGCCTGCCATGCAAGTAAAGGACGAACACCCCGTACCGAGGTGATGTATCATCAAGGGGGAAATGTATACGTCTACCTAATTTATGGGAAGTACTGGATGCTTAATTTTGTTACAAATGCTACTGATTATCCTGCGGCCGTATTAATTCGTGGGGTCGAAGAGGTTTCCGGCCCGGGAAGGCTAGGGAGCAGATTAAAATTAGATAAAACATTTTATGGAGAGGATCTTGAAAACTCTTCACGAATTTGGTTGGAAGATGATGGTTGTCGGCCTTCTTATTCAAGATTTAGACGAATTGGGGTCGATTATGCGGGCGAATGGGCGAAGAAGGACTGGAGGTTTGTTGTTAAACCAAGAAGCTTAACATTCGTACCTTTTTAACAGTTGTTGGTATTGAATTCACATTCTTTAAGGTTTTTTTTAAATCTTTCATTCATTTGAAATGTTATTTTTGTGAATTCCAATTCATAACGAATTAATAGATAGATAAAATATGAAATTGAAAAGAAGGTCGATCATCATTGGTGTAGCCGTTGTATTGGTTGGGGTCGTGTCGATGGGGCTAAACAATATCGACAATAAGAATTTTGAAATTGCAAAAAACCT
The DNA here is from genome assembly GCA_041821245.1 of Prolixibacteraceae bacterium. Lineage (GTDB taxonomy): Bacteria > Bacteroidota > Bacteroidia > Bacteroidales > Prolixibacteraceae > Roseimarinus. Next base: position 29,928 of record JBGUEP010000007.1, on the reverse strand, counting down.
GGATATTTATTATTCATTGTTTCGAGAACTGAATACTTTTTATGTCGATGATGTTGAACCCGGTAAATTGGTAAAAACCAGTATCGACGATATGTTGAGTTCACTCGATCCATATACCAACTATATTCCTGAGAGCGATATGGAAGATTATCGTTTTATGACAACGGGAGAATACGGTGGTATTGGAGCGCTGATTGCCAAACATGGCGATCAGGTAGTGGTTTCGGAACCTTACGATGGTTTCCCTGCTCAAAAATCAGGGCTCAGAGCCGGTGATGTTTTCCTTGAAGTGGGTGGTAATAAAATTGAAAACATGAATACCGCAGATGTTAGCAATTTGCTGAAAGGATCTGCCGGACAGGAAATAGTTGTGAAAGTAGCTCGTTTGGGAGAAAAGAAACCTTTAGAGATTAAAATTATTCGGGACAAAATCGCCATCGATCCCATTAGTTTTTACACCATGCTTGACGATGAAACCGGATACATTCAATTGTCTAGTTTTACAAAGGACTGTGCCGAGAAGGTGAAAAAATCATTGCTCGAATTGAAAGACAAAGGGGCAAAAAAGATGGTCATTGACCTTCGTGGAAATCCCGGTGGATTGCTCATTGAATCGGTGAACATGTGTAATCTTTTTATCGATAAGGACAAGGAAGTGGTAAGTACCCGTGGAAAAGTTTCGCAACGGGATATGACCTATAAAACAACAGGCAATCCGGTCGATACAGAAATGCCATTGGCCATCTTGGTCAACAGAGGATCAGCTTCAGCTTCGGAAATTGTATCCGGAACCATGCAGGATTTAGATCGTGGTGTAATTATCGGTACCCGGACCTTTGGCAAAGGATTGGTTCAAACTACGCGCGATTTGAGTTACAACGCCAAATTGAAGGTGACAACTGCAAAATACTATACTCCAAGTGGCCGATGCATTCAGGCTTTAGATTATTCACATCGTAACGAAGACGGTAGCGTTGGTCATATCCCTGATTCGTTAATGACAGAATTCACTACAGCTAATGGTCGAAAAGTTTTTGATGGTGGTGGAATTGACCCTGATGTGAAAGTAGAAAACGAAACCTTGAGTAACTTGTCAATTACCTTATTGAGGCAATTTAAAATATTTGACTTTGCTACAAAATATCGTTCCGAAAATCCAACAATAGCTTCACCTCGTGATTTTGTCGTGACGGATGATATGTACAAACAGTTTATTCAATACGTCGAAAGTACTAAATTTACCTACACATCGGAAACACAAAAAATGCTGACCGAATTGAAAGAATTAGCTCAGGAGGAAAAATACCTCGATAATGCTGAATCGGAGTTTGATGCTTTGGAAAAGAGTCTTGCTCTTGATCTTGATCGCGATTTAAAAAAGATGCGTGATGAGGTTTCCATGTTAATCAAAGGAGAATTGGTTTCGCGTTACTATTATCAAAAGGGTAGTGCCGAAGCAAATATTAAAGACGATAAAGCGATTGAAAAAGCCTTGGAGATTCTGAAGGAAAACAATCAATATCAAGCGATTCTTAGCCCGGCTGTTTCAGGTGAAAAAAAGAATTAAACAAAAAATAGTAAGAAATACAACACCGGTTGCATCATGTAACCGGTTTTTTTGTGTCCGATATTTTGGAATTTCACCGACAAATTTCGGGAATTGGCAGTTTTGAATACTTCAATTGTAACTTTCCAAAACTACTTTCGTCATAGCTTTGAAACTGAAATCTAATTCAATTCATCCAACAAGAATAAAATTTATAGCTATGAAAAAATTTACTTCAATCATTTTTATGGTGGCAGCCTTATTTGCTACTCAAAGTTTAATGGCCTACAGCTGGACAAAAACAGTAAAAGGGAACGGAAAAGTAAGCAAGGAAGTTCGAAAAGTGGCCTCTTTTGATGGGGTGAAAGCCAGTGCAGGCATAAATGTTTACCTCTTTCAGGGCGACGAAGAAAAAGTAGTGGTGGAAACCGATGAAAATCTTCAGGAATGCCTGATCGTTGAGGTTGAAGGCACGATATTAAAATGTTATCTGGATTGTAATGTCCGTAATTCTTCAAAATTGAATGTCTATGTCAATTTTAAAAAGCTGAACAAAATTAAAGCATCATCAGGTTCCGATATTTATGGCGAAACCATGATTACAACCGATCATATGGATATTGATGTAAGTAGTGCCGCTGATGTTAAGGTGGAGCTAAATGCCAAAACAGTAAATTGTGACGCCAGTAGTGGATCTGATGCTGTGATCAAAGGAAAAGCCGACTATTTGGATGCCGATGCCAGTTCGGGAGCCGATATAAAAGCTGCTGATTTAGTCGTTGGTTCCTGTAAGGCATCTGCTTCGAGTGGTGCCGATATTCGCGTTACCGTTACCGATAAAATAGATGCCGATGCAAGTAGTGGGGGCGATGTAATTTATTATGGAAATCCAAAAGTTGAGCACATTAACGAATCGAGTGGTGGCGATGTAAGGCGCCGGTAAAAATACTTATCTCGAAAGAATAAGGTCATCCGAAGTAAATCGGATGACCTTTGTTTATATATCTAGATAATGACATATGTTTCATGTTCTTACTGCTTTTTTTCGTATTTTGTTGTTCTCTTTTATGGAATTGTTAACAGGAGGAAAACAAATTGAAAAAACATCATTAATTGATGAATTCAATTAATTTTGTGGACCTTAAATAAAGAGATCGAAACCATTATAAATTGAATAATAAAATTTAAACGGATGAAAGTAACAGTTGTAGGTGCCGGAAATGTTGGTGCAACTTGCGCGCAGGCAGTAGCCGCCAAAGGAATTGTAAGAGAAGTTGTTTTGTTAGACATTAAAGACGGTTTAGCTGAAGGAAAATCATTGGATTTGTGGCAAACTGCTCCTATTGAATATTACGATACACGAATTACCGGATCGACGAATGATTATTCGAAAACAGCTAATTCTGAAGTTGTCGTAATTACCTCAGGTTTGCCTCGTAAACCGGGAATGAGCCGTGACGATTTAATTTCGATTAATGCTGGTATTGTAAAAACAGTTACCGAGAATGTTGTAAAATATTCACCGAAAGCAAAAATCATTATTGTTTCCAATCCCTTGGATGTAATGAGTTATTGTGCATACCTGGCCGCTAAAAAACCTAAAACTGAAGTTTTTGGAATGGCTGGCATCCTTGATACTGCCCGTTACCGTGCCTTTTTAGCCGAAGCCTTGGATGTAAATCCAAAAGATATTCAAGCTCTGTTGATGGGTGGTCATGGCGACACCATGGTTCCACTACCACGTTATACCACTGTTGCTGGAATTCCTGTTACCGAGTTGATTGAAGAAGATAAATTGAATGCCATTATCGAACGTACCAAAAAAGGTGGCGGCGAGTTGGTTAATCTGATGGGAACATCAGCATGGTATGCACCTGGTACTGCTGCCGCTCAGATGGTTGAAGCAATTGTACTGGATCAAAAGCGTATTTTCCCGGTTTGCGCTTACCTGCAAGGTGAATACGGGTTGAATGATATTTATGTTGGAGTACCGGTTAAATTAGGTAAAAATGGTATCGAGCAAATTATTGAAGTAAAATTGAACGATGCCGAAATGAAGTTACTTCAGGATTCAGCTGTTGCTGTTAAAGAAGTCATGAATGTATTCGATGATATGAAATTGTTTTAGGTCATTTGATCAAAATAGAGTAAGCCATCCGTCAATTGACGGATGGCTTTTTTTATGGGCAACGTAGTAAATAGCCCTTAATATATGGGGAAACATGGACTTCATTTTCTTTTTTTAAACAGTTGGATAATGTCCGATAGGGCAATTCCTGTTGTTCCGGTATACTGATTTGTATTGTAAGGGTTGGCAACTTTTGAATTTCGGTAACTGTAGTGCGTCATTTGTTCCATTTGTAATCGAATGGTCTCCCAATTTTTGTAGAAATATTTCAATTCTAAATCAACCGATTTAACCGTCACCGCTCCAATCATATTTTCTTCATAGTCAACAATTATACAAGTATCCTTAACATTTGGTTTAATGATTTTCGATTCGTAGGAAACATGGACCAATTTTAAGGAATCACCTGTCTGTACAGGAATTTTGAAATGTCCATTAATGTCTGTTGCATAGGCTCTCAAGCTTCTGTAATTTACCAAATAGGCATGTTCTACAGGAATGGAGTCAGTATCAATTATCCTACCTGTAAAGTTGAACATGGGAGCTGTTTGTTGGGCGAAACTCAACAACGTGCATACGATTAGCAATACAACGAAAAACAACCTAAGCATACCATCCTGATTTGACACACAAGATACGGAGGTGTTATGTTAAAAGGGTTTAAGCAACTACAATGAAACATAAGAAGTATTAACGAAGTTTAAAATCATGATTCGTGTACTTAATGAGTGATTGGATTTGATTGTAAAAAATAATTTTTAAATTTATTGAAACAAACTGATCCGATGAATCAAGTCATTCTAACAGCTTCTTTTTTAGTTCCACTTATTCTTTCGGTTGTTATTTTATACAATTCTCAAAACGATCGTCCGAAAAGAATAATGGGATGGAGCATGGTTAATACTGCCGCTGTGTTTATTGCCAATTATTTTTACTTTCTGGGCGAGTTTCATGTTTATCAGTATTTCCATAGTCTGCATGTGGCTTTGGTCCTTTTCATTTATCCGTCCATCTATATCTATGTATTGTATTTGACCCAACAAGTGAGAAACAGGCGAATGCTTTTTATTCATTTTATCCCCGGACTGTTTTTTCTGCTGCTCTATTTTATTTTCTTCGACCTTAAATTTACAGCAGATGAAAGAATAGAATACTTAAGTACTTATAGAAGTAATTCATTGCTTTCAACAGATAAGTATGTGCTGGTGAATGTAATTCGAATGGTGAATGTTTTGGCTATAGCTGGAAGTGTTATTTACTATAGTTTGTCGATTATAAGGGCGAGTCGAAGGTTTAATCGCAAACTGCTGGCTGAACTTTCGAATCCCGAAAAGTATCGGATTGGGTGGCTGAATAAGTCGAATATAGCATTAATTGCAGTAGCGATTGTATCCGTTTTATTTTATGTTGTTGATCCTTTCTCACAGGAGAACAATGAATTCCTGATTTTTTCCATGTTTCTGATGTCAATTTTTATTTGGTTGATGGGCATTTGGGGGAATGCCCAAAATTACATTGAATTACCTGCAAATGATGATTTGCCGGTGAATGGGAAGGATGGTGAATTATCCATTTCGCCAAATGAAAGTAATGAATTGTATTTTAAACTAAATGAACTGATGCTGCAGCAGCATTTATATCGGAGAAGTGATCTGAAACTGGATGAGTTGGCAAGGCAGATTGGGACAAATCGTTCTTATCTTTCCAAGGCCATTAATCAGCATTCCGGTGTGAATTTTAACCAATTTGTGAATCAATACCGTATTAATGAAGTTCAAAAATCAGTGCAGAATGGAACAGATATTAATTTGGATATTCTTGCCACTGAAGCTGGCTTTGGGTCAATCAGTTCATTTCGTAGGGCTTTCTTAACTGACACCGGAATGACACCGGAAAAATGGTTGAGCAAAAAAAACAGCAACAAATAATTGCTGCTGTTTACCCTTCTTTCACGTTCAAGAATTTACTTAACCCTTATTAACCACATTCGGTATCGCAGGAGTAGATCAAATACCTTGCATGCTTTACCCAGTTATTTTTGCACTTTTCCTCATTGTGATTTTTCAAAACAAAGAACGGTAAAGTCGCATTAAAGACATCTTCAAATCATAAAATAAGCGAGTCAAATCGTAAAAAGTTGACGAATATATCCGAAAAAACAAATTGGAATAGTTGTATAGAAGTTTTGGAATTGCCTTGGATTTGGAAAAGGTTGCTGCTTTTTATTTTCCAATTATAAGTGATTTAATGGTCTAGTCTCCATGGTGGATTTTTTCGATTTTCACCGGCATGAAAGAGAATAATTTTATTTCCATCCGGATCGGTTAAATGGGCTTCGCGCCATAGCCAGGGCTGGTCAGTTGGCAAAAGACTAAATTTTACACCCAATTCTTGTAGTTGTTTCACTTTTTCATCCAGATTTTCTTCCTCAAAATAAACAACAATGCCTGGACCTGGATGCAGATGTTCCAATTTATGTATGGAAAAGGTAGAATCGCCATCAGGGCATTCAAAGCGGGCATAATTAATTGTAGAGCTTACAATCAGAATCAATCCCAATTTTTCGTAAAAAGGAATGGCGATAGATAAATCAATTGAAGGCACAGTGACTTGATTTAAATTCATTTTACAAAGGTTTAAGGGTATAAAGCTGCAACATTCTTTTTTCCATAACAATTCCCGGTGTAATGCGAAGAGCAGTGTTCCTGAGTTTTTGACCATATTTAATGTGTGCTAGTTTTCCCATGGACCATGAGGTACTTACTACACTGTTGACTTTCGGTCGACGATTCTTTTCGAATGTTATAAATGCTTCTTCAATAGAACTGGCTCTCTTTAAATATTGTGAAAGGTAAAACGCATCTTCAATTCCTTGTGCCGCTCCTTGTCCCAAATTAGGAGTGGTGGCATGCGCCGCATCTCCAACCAGAATAATTCTCCCTTTGTGCCATTTTCTCATTGGTTTTAGATCGAACAAAGGACGGAAAATGATCGCTTCTTCCTCGGTGTTTTCAATCAACCGATGAACGAATGGATGAAAGTTGGAAAATAGTGCTATTATTTCAGGTTTCGAAAGATTTTCTTTTACACGTTTATTTTTGGCTACTGCAAACCAATATACCTGATTTTTGCCGATGGGAGAAAATCCAAATCGAATTTGATCACCCCAGCATTCGGCACTTTTGTTGCGCATTTCAACGGGAATCTCAATATTGGAGATTCCCCGCCAACAAACTTGCCCACTATCTCGCATAGTTGAGTTTGGGGAAATTTGATTTCGTATTGGTGAATTGATGCCATCGGCACCTACAATCGCATCTGAGGTGATGGATGTCCCATTTGTAAATTGCAGGATGGTTTTTCCATTGTCTTTCTGAACAAATTCTGATGCTTCGTGATTCAATTCAATTTTTTCACGAGGTACTTGATCAAATAATATTCTTTGAAGGACGGAACGATGAATGGCTGTTCCTGCATAAGTCAGTTTTTTTACGAATACATTTTGATTTGTTTGCTGCAATACTTTGAAGCGTTGATCGGTAATTTCAATCTGTTCAAGTGACAGACCTTTTGCCTGGATTTGATCAGCTATTCCCAGCCAGGCATACACTTGCATTGCATTGCTTGACACCCAGATTCCAGCACCAATCTCGTTCAGTACTGACGCTTTTTCAAACAAGTGATAGTTGATGTCCACTTTTTCAAAGGCCAATGCCATGGTTAAACCGGCTATTCCACCACCTATAATTGTTACTTTCATTCTATAAATTAGGTCTGATGGTCACAATACTTTTAAATTATATAATATGTTAAGTTTTTAATCAAAAACAATTATTACGATCTATTTGATTTCTAATCAAGCAGAATAAAACCTTCGATTTCTTTTGGAAATACCACAATGGTATCTGTAATTAGCGATAAGTTATCATAATGGTGTCGAAGTAAACAATTCGAGTTATTATCGTATCCCATGGTGTACGAATAACCTATCGAATCATATTCAGCATCACTCCTTTCGTTAATTGTTGTATGGAAGCTTATTGGACTTATATAATCTCTGAAGTAAATTGTATTTTCGGTACCAATTATTGATCCAGACTTTCTATATACTCCTCTTGTAACTTCCTGTTCTGTATATGTATGGGTAATGTCCTTCGTGTTGATATCGTATACTTTGTATTCATTACCCTTCCTATAAATAAGTTCAGAATGATCTGTTGTTTTACCATAAATTTCGAAAGGTTGAGGATTTCCTGATAATGGACTGCAACTACCTGAATCAATCCTTTTTATTTCATTGGTATGAAGATTAATTTCCAATAGATATCCTTGATTCGGATGAACCAGATTATTTATCGTATTATAACCATAAGCAATAGTATATAAGTAATCACCTTCATTGGATATTTCAAATTCGACAGAATACCTTGCATATTTTATTGAAACATCAGTTTCTGCTTGAGAGAGAACAAATTCATCAATAGATGGAAGGTAATTAAATTGACCTGTTTCCGGGGAATACTTAACATACGAGGATGGTTTGTTAGGAATTGAATCAACTGTGCTTTCAACATAATAGTAAATGTTTCCATCCACATCAACACGAGGAGCATGCATATTTGCATCAACGTTTGATGGGTAGCGATTGTTCAGAACTGGTTCCGGACATTGGGTTATGTTAAAAGTTTCTTTATCTATAACAAAAACATGTGTGAATTTACTGCAACCATATTGTAAATTAGAGCCAGTGTAAGCAATAATATTCGGAAGCGAAGTAGAGTTTTGTTTAAAAAAATTGCCTTGGAATCCAGGGAAATAGAGTGGAATATTATCCGAAATATATTCAGTTTCATAAGTTTTTAGCTCAACATCAATTTCGATTTTTGCTATGTATGGGGTGGTGCTCGAATTAGCTCCGATGGACGCAAGAATGGTAATTTTATCCTTGTTATTAAAAGAATCAGAATGATCAACGCATGATGACATTATGAGAACAATGAATAAGGAGAAAAGGGAATTTTTCATGATGTTTATTTATTGGTTTAAACTGAGTTTAACAATAATTGTGCCACACCACATATAGATATTAATCTTGATTAATCAACATTTACCATCCAACTGGAAAAATTGTTGAGGTAGTTCCAGTAGCTTTGAATTAAATGCTCCGGTAGGTTAAGTTCAGCAATCAGTTGACGATAGCATGTGAGCCAAATAATTCGTGCCTCTGCACTGATTTTAAATTGTGCATGGCGACGTGTCATGGCGGGCTGACCACGATTCATGTTAAAATATTCGGGGCCACCCATCACCTGAATAAAAAAATCGGCTGCATATTGTTTGGCGGCATCAAGTTGTTCCGGGACCTCAGGGAAAAGGTGTTTTATTTCGCTTTGTACCAGCAAATCGTAATGATCGGCCACCAATTTGCGAATTCCTTCTTCCTTCAATAGTTGTAAAATTCCCGGACTTGGTTTTTGAACGACAAGACGTTCGCCAAAGCGGGCAGGTGTTATGGATAAATCGAGTTGTGTCATTAATTCTTATTTGCCTATTGAACGGTTGGAAAGGTGTTTTGTTTGTTCCAATGTCTATTTTTATATCAAGAAACCTCTGTTCTTGTTTATTGTAAGTTTAATGATAATTTTACCTGACCAAAAAAAGATGTAAAATGGCTGCACGAATATATCCCATACAACACAAAGGCAAAACAATTTATTACTCAGATTGGAGTAATATAATAATTGAAGCTGAAATATATGCAGCCATTGAAGAAACAACTTTATTTGTGGAACAGCTTGGCGAATATGGATTGTATGAAATTGTTGATGTGCGCGGCACCATTACACCTGCCAGCGCTATGGGATTGGTGATTGAATCAGCAAAGCGTACTAAGCCATTTGGAAAACGAAAAGCAATTGTAGGAGTTACGGGAACCAAACTCACCATTTTGAAAGCAGTAAATCGATTCATCGATGGAAATATTCAAGGGTTTTCTGACCTGGAAGCAGCGAAAGAGTGGTTGGTGAATGAAGGCTAAAAGCACTTTCCATTTTTCAGCATTGAAGAAGATGGAATTGCGTAGCGTATTTTTGTAGTGATGCACTCAATTCATACAGATAAAAAAAAGAGGCCATCAAAAAAAGACAGCCTCATAATGCTTAAATGTATTTATCGCCATTTGATATTTTCACATCGTTCACAAATTGCCGAATTTGCTGCTCATCTTCCTTTTTACATACCAGAAGAGTATTGTCGCTTTCAACAACAATGTATCCATCTAATCCTTGCAATACCACCAACTTTTCATCGTTCATATTTACAATGCAATTTTTAGAATCATACAATTTAATGTTAGCGCCTTTCACTGCATTTGAGTTTTCATCTTTATCCGAATTATCCCATAATGAACCCCAGGTGCCTAAATCGCTCCATCCAAAATCGGTGCAAAGAACATACACATTCGATGCTTTTTCCATGATTCCGTAATCGATTGAAACATTGGGGCATTCTGAATAGGTTTTGTTAAGGAAAGCATTTTCCTCTGATGTATAATAGTATTTGCAGCCTTTGCTAAACAAATCGTTTACTTCGGGTAAATATTTTTCAAAAGCAGCCAGAATGGAAGATAAGGACCAAATAAAAATTCCTGAATTCCAGAAAAACTCTCCACTATCCATAAACACTTTGGCCATTTTTAAGTCTGGTTTTTCGGTGAAGGTTTTTACTTTATGTAAATTATTCACCCCGTCGAATGTGACGTTCCCGTTAATTTGGATGTATCCGTATCCTGTTTCAGGGCGGCTTGGCATAATTCCCATGGTCACCAGTGCATCGGATTGAGAAACAAAGCGCAAACTATTTTCTAACTCGTGAACAAAAACATCTTCCTTGGTAATGATGTGATCGCTTGGAGCAACAATAATATTTGCATCGGAACATTTGCATTTTATCTTGTGGCAGGCATAAGCAACACAAGGTGCGGTATTTCGTCGCATGGGCTCGCAAAGCACCTGTTCTTCGTTTAATTCAGGAAGCTGCTCCAGTACCAAGGCTTTGTAATCGAGGTTAGTTACAATTAAGAAATTTTCAATAGGAACTATTTTTTTGAACCTGCGAAAGGTTTGCTGGATGAAGGTTTCACCGGTACCAAGAATATCTAAAAATTGCTTTGGACGTGAAGTTTTACTTAATGGCCAAAAGCGACTCCCGATGCCGCCTGCCATAATTACACAGTAAGTATTACTCATTTTATATTTTATTTTTATGGTTATAAATATACCGAATAATTGTTAGCGACAAGGAATTTTGAGTACTAAAAGTAGGCGTGTGCATTCCCTTTTGTTCTGAATAGTTTTGAAGAATATTATTCTTTAATGCGTGAAAGTGTATTTCTTTGTTGAAATAATGACGGACGTGGCCATTCAATTTTCCAATTAAGTTTATTTCCCGAAAGGGAATAAAGTAAAACCTTATTCCTGAATGTTATTGGCTTTCAATGCCAATACGAATAGTATAGCAGCTATTGCCATGCAAAATAAAATTCCCCAGGTATAGTTCCCATGAAACTTTAGCGAAAGGCTGAACAGGAAAGGACCAAAGGCACTGGCAATAACGGTCCAACTCATGGCATAACCCGAAATAGCACCCAGGTGTTTTATGCCGAAAAAGCGGGGCCAGGTCACCGTATTGATTACGCTGAAAAGTCCGCTCATAATGCCATTCCCTACGATAAGTAAAAAATAGGCCATTTTAAATGAATCGAGCTGAATTAACGCAAAACCGGCAAGTATAATCCCAAACATGTTGATCATTAACAGGTATTTCAACTTAATGAAATCGCTAATCCAGCCACCAATAAAGTTGAACGTGACTGCAATGAACGAGGCCGGTAGAAAAATAGAAATGGCCGTTTCTCTGTCGAATCCTGATTCACCAAAAATTGAGACGATATTAAAGGTTAGGGCCGTAACATAAAGTGCATTTAAAGCTAAAGCAAGGTTGAAAATCCAAAAGGAATAACTTTTTGTTGCTTGTTTTAGAGTCAGTTCAATCTGGGTTTTATGCTTTTTTTGCTTTAAGGTTTTGCTTACAAAATTTCCATCAAGTGCTAGTCCACAGTCTTTGGCATTATCGCGAAAAACCACAAGGGCAAAAGCAACAAAAACAATTCCAACAAATAGCCCTATGTTGAGCCATGCGCCTCGCCATCCGTCATTTTCAATCATTGTATTCAGTAAGCGAGGTGCGTAGGAAAATCCAAACGAAACAAATATTCCCATAATGCCATTCGCCATTCCTCTACGTTTATCGAACCATTTCATCACCATGTTTCGACTCACCATAGTTAAAATACCCTGACCGAAAAAGCGAATACCCCAAAAGCCAATGACTAAAAAAATGATGGCGATTATGGTATGTTGGTCGCCTTCAAAAAGAGAAGAAACCCATTGAACCACGACATCTATTTTGGTAAAAGCAATGACAGTGAGTCCCAATAAAAAACCCGCACCCATAGCCAAGATTCGCGCACCATATTTATCGTAATACTTTCCTGCACGTGTAATCATAAAACCGCTGATCACTGTGCCCAATAAGTACGACAGGCTAAGGTTGGTTCGTTCAATTTTTAGCGCATCAAGCAGATAGTCGGTAAAAACCGAAACGCCCATGGTTTGTCCTGGAATACTCATAATGACGCCGATTGTACCTGCAATCAGTATGATCCAACCATAAAAAAAAGGGAATTTGTTTACCTTAAAAGGGAAAGGTGTTGTCTTCAGATTCATTTTGGTTGAAGACGAATAATCGGAATCATCATTTCTTCCATGGATATACCACCGTGCTGAAAAGTGTTCTTGTAAAAATTAGCATAGTGATTGAAATTATTAGGATAAGCGAAAAAATCCTGGTTCATCGCAAAAATATACGAGGTACTCACATTGAGTGATGGCAACCGGGCATCGCTGGGTTTTTTAATTTCGAAAACTTCTTTTGGGTTAAAATTCAGATTTCTTCCCAGTTTGTACCTGAGGTTGCTATTGGTGGAACGTTCGCCAACAACTTTGATGGCATTGTTCACGTTGATGGTTCCATGGTCGGTGGTTATGATCAGTTCGAATCCTTTTTCACTAAGCTCCTTTAAAAGTGCCGGTAAACCCGAATGTTTGAACCAACTCACGGTTATTGAACGGTAAGCTGCTTCGTCGGATGCCAACTCTTTTATCATGTTCATTTCGGTGCGTGCGTGGGAAATCATGTCCACAAAATTCAGAACCATAACGGCCAAATCGGACTGTAATATTTGATTTAAATTGTCGCTTCCCTTTCGCCCAGGTTTGGCAGTTGTTATTTTTTCAAAAAAGAGTTTTTCCTTTCTGCCATTGCGTTGAAGTTGTTCCCGCAGTAAGGCTTCTTCGTGATTATTTTTGCCACCGTCCTCGTTATCATCGTCTTCCCAGTATTGAGGATATATTTTTTTTATGTCGGCGGGCATTAAACCTGAAAAAATGCTGTTGCGGGCATACATGGTCGCTGTTGGTAAAATACTGAAGTACATTTCGTCCTTCACAACGGTGTAATATTCGCTAATGAGTGGGCTAATTGCACGCCACTGATCGAATCGAATATTATCGAGTACCATCACAAATACCTTGCGGTCTTCATCCAGTATGGGAAAAATGCGTTTACGAAACAAATCGGGCGAAAGCATTGGTCGCTCATTGTTTTCGGATTCAAGCCATTTCAAATAGTTACGCGATATGAATCGACTAAATGCTTTGTTGGCTTCAGTTTTTTGCATTTGCAGCACTTCGTCCATCATTTTGTCGTCGGAATTGTTCAACTCCATTTCCCAATAGGTGAGCTTGCGATAAACGGCCTCCCAATCCTTAAATGTAAAGGAATCGTTGATTTCCATTCCCAGCTTTGAAAACTGCGTTTGATAGGCCGAGGTGGTTTGTTTGGTGACCAACTCCTTTTTGTTGATGTTCTTTTTAATGGAAAGAAGAATCTGTTTTGGGTTAACCGGTTTGATCAGATAGTCGGCCATTTGTGAACCAATGGCTTCGTCCATGATTGACTCCTCTTCACTTTTGGTGATCATTACCACCGGTACAATGTTGTTGATTTGTTTGATCCTCGATAAGGTTTCGAGCCCGGTATAACCCGGCATATTTTCATCAAGGAATATAATATCGAAATGATTTTCTTGTACCAGATCAAGAGCATCGGCGCCATTGGTGGCTGTAAGAACTTCGTAACCCTTATTGTCCAAAAAAATCAGGTGGGGTTTGAGTAGGTCAATTTCATCATCGACCCAAAGTATTTTTGGTCTTTTTGCTTGCATCATCATATTTGAAAGTTGTAAAGTTAAATGAACTTTTTAAGGTATTGTATGATCAGAGGTTGAAATGACTAAAGTTTCGAGTGACTAGAGTTTCGAGTGACTAAAGTTATTTCATGGCTTGATATTAGTACCTATTAATTATAAAACAAATCGGATTAAGCTTTATTGTATTCAAATCGAATTTTGACAACTTTTAACCTATTCGTATACGGTGTGGATACGGTATCAATAATCCCGGAATTTGAATTTTGCTATTCTTTGTAGTAAATCGAATAAAACTTCTGATATTCCTGAATATCTTTTGATTTTTTCAACAGTTCGAGATTTTGTTGGCTAATCAGGTAACATTTGTACGTTGAATTTCTCAAGGACATGGCAACCCTACTGTCGGCATTGACTTCAGTTTTGTAGGTACTTGCTTTTGCAGCATCTCCCAAGCCATCAATAGTAAGCGAAGTGCGAAAATCATCAAAGGTTTCAGTTTTAATTTCGAGCCCAAAACTTCGGTATTTCATGGCATTAAACCTGCCCAGATAGGTGCTCAACAAGGCCTGATTTGATCCACTCGAAGGCAGCAGGTAAATGAGCATGTGCATATCCTCTGAATTATAGGCAAATGGTCCGGTATAGGTTGTGGCTTCAACTTCGGCAGGTTTATTGGTTTCAATTGAATCCACATTGCTGATGTTTTCATCAATTGTTGGAGAAACTTCAGTTGTTTCAGAAACAGGTTCGGCGATATTTGCCTCTTTTTGATGCGATTCATTCTCTGTTGCAGCCTGCTTCGCAACAGGAATATTCTCTGAACTCTCCTTGTTTACTTCGGGAGTTGCAGGAATTGATTTTTCTGTATTTTGGGTTTCGGTTTTACTCGTTTCAGGCTTAGTTTCTACCGGTTCCTGTTTCAATTCTTCTTTGGGAGCAGCAGGTGCAGTTGGTCTTCGATAAATGTAATTGTTTTTGTAGAAACTTTCCCACTCATCTATGTCGTTGGTTTCACGAAGTTTATTCAAATTTTCGCTGCTGATAATGTAACTTTGATAAGCGGTTGTGCCTAGTGAAGCAAATAGGGTTTTATTATCCGTAATATCTTTCAGGTATTGACTGGCTTCGTACGCGGTATTGAATTGCGATATGAGCAACAGTGTAACATTTGGCAAGTTCGTTGGAACCACTCTTAACCGGTTTGATCGATATTTATCGGCATTAAATTTCACAAAATCTCGCATCAATAAACCCGTTTTGTAACGAGTTTCTTTAATGACAATCATTCCTGAATGTGGAATATCATATCCTTCGGCAAAAATTTGCTCTTTTTGTTCCGGAGCCTGGTAGCTACCATCGTCTGTTTTTACAACTACGAATTCACCTTTTTCGGTAAACTCCTGCTTGTCCTGTTTCAGTCGGGCCATCAACTCTTCAGGTGACTCCAATTCTTCATCGAGGAATTCGCCGGATGTAAAGCTGCTGTAATTTTTCACAAAAAACTTGAGGTATTCTGTGTAAGAATGGTCGCTTAGCATTTCTCGAAAATTGTTGTTCGAAATGATAAAATTAAGAAACTTCTTTCCGGCTAATGTTTTAAATACTTCAGGTTTCCGAATAATGGAAAGGAAATAAATCAGTGCATTTTGTTTGTCGTCGAAATTACGTACTACAATGAGTTGTGTCTCGGGGTTCAATGTTTCCGTTTCAATATCGAAATCGAGGGCAGTATAATGATCAATGTTGTAGTTGGCAATGTCGAATTTTAAGCGATTGATGTCGATATTTTCTTTCGATGGAAGTGCAATAACAAAGTAATGCAACAAGCCATTATCGGCATCCCATTTTATGGCGGTTTGTTCGGTTGAATTATTATTTTGTGGTAATAATTCCATGTTTTTAATGACCTCATTAATGTAGCCCGTATTCACCATTTGTGAGTAGTTGGTAAGTTTGTTCTCCTGAACAAGGTCTAACATTTGTTGCGCCAGTTTACTGATTTCTGAATTGGGATATTTTAAAACATAGGCCTGCAGCGAATCAGTGAATGGTTTTGTACCTAAACCGTTGGAGGCAGAAACCATTTCGATGAACTTGAGTTTTGGTAACAATGAGGTGTCTGGTTGCATGCTTTCAGTCATTTTTGCATAACTGAGTGCCTGCTTATACTGCTTGTTTTTATATGCGGTGTAGGTTAAATTGTATAGGGAATTGACACTGTCTTTTTTGGCCTCTTCTTCAATAAAATAATTGGGGTTGATGAGGTACTTTGCATAATTTGAAGTGGGAAAATCACTTAATATTACATTTTTATAATAAGTGGAACTGTCCTTTTTTTCCACCGATCCGTATAGATCCCACAAATAGAAATAACTGGGCAAGGCATAAATATTTTGGGGATATCTTCGGTTCAGGTCATTGAAACATTCAATGGAACGTGGGAGATCGTTGAATTCACTTTTAAATATTGTGCCGGCTTCAAATAATGCATCGCGTATTTTGTCGTGCGAAACGGCCATTAGCGAATCATTAGACGGAATATCCTGGGTGTAGTATTCCGGTGTTGTTTTGTCGTCGATGCGTACTGCCTCTTTTTCAATCAGCTCTGAAAGATCTTCGGCAAGCGGTTCTCCATTTTCGTCGGTAAGTGAAATTCCTTTGTTTTTTCTTCTCCAGTTGTCTTCATTTTTACGGCTTCCCCATAAACGTGCAAATTCTTTTTTGCCGTAGGCAACGGTAGAGGTATTGTAATAATACCAACTGCTCCCTGTGCTTACCTGTAATCGGTTGCTGGTAGCACGTCCGTATGCCTGATCGAATTCACTGCCGCCATCTCCCATATCGTTCAGTGAATCCTGGGCTATTTTGGTTTTGTATTGTGAGATCCAGCTTTCAACCTTTTGGTTCAACTCAGCTTCACTTAGTCCGGCTAAAAGTTGCAGTGAATCTTGGGTCTCAACCATTAATAAATTACCCACCAGTCGGCTGAGGCTAGAGTGTTTTTCCGAAATAGCCTTGTAATTTGGGTAGGTTTCGTCTATTTCAACCATGGCACTATCGTAATATTGACCGGAAGGAATGTATTTCTTTTGATCAAAAAAGATGTCCGCCAATGTCAGGCAACTTAACGCACGTTGATGTTTGTTGCTCACCGAAACAGCGGCTGATTTTTTATACAACTCAATGGCGTCGGTGATTTTGCTTTCGTTGTATAAAATGTTCCCCAAGGCATAATAAATTTGATCGAGGAAGGGTTCGTTTCGCTTCTTTTTTCTCATTTTATTCAGTTCTTTGCGCAGAACTGAAGCATTGCCATCGCCGGAATAAACACTGGCCATATTGATTTGAGCATTAAACAACATGGCGTAATCGGGACGTCGGCGCATCACCTGGCGATAGGCTTCAAGCGCCTTTGCATCGTTGCCCGATTCCTGATACAATTGTGCCAGAATAAAGGTATAACGAACCTTTCTTTTGTTGCCTTTTATTTTTTTAATTCCGATGTTCAGGTATTGAATAGCTTCGTCGTAATGCTGTTGTTTCAGGTGCAGATCTGCAGCATTGATGGCCAGTTCACCTTCCAGATCTTTGGGGAATAAATTGTTGCCTTCCAATGTTTCGATCAGCTCACGTGCTTCGGTGTAGCGTTCCGACTCACTGTAAGTGCGGACCAGCCAGAGGTAGGCCTCATATTTAACTTCCTCGTCCTTATATTTTCTGATAATTTGGGTAAAGATACTGCTGGCTCTGATGTAGTCCTTTTGGTAGAGATAAGCCTTTCCCATCATCAGGTAAGCATCGTCGACCCATTTGTTGTATTCCGATTTAACCGGTTTTCTCTTCCGTGCATTTTTTTGGTTTCGGTTGGCTTCGGGCGGCTTGGTTATGGAGTGGCGTTTGATGAGTTTTATACCCTTTTCAACCGCGGTATTCATATCACTCATCACCATGTTTTCGGTGCCTGGCAAACTTTCTTTAAATACGGGTAATATTTTGGTGTAGTCTTCCTCCACACGGGTCTCTATTTTCATTAAGCCCGCTTTCATGGCCTCATTCCCATTAAAATACACGTTGTAATGAGAATTCAGGTTGTGGAAGTTCCTGTTCACAAAAGTGTTTTTCTCGGTTGAGCAGGAGAGAATCACAATGGTGAGCAACAGGGATACAACTGGTTTATGTAGAATATTTTTTTTCAAACTATAATTCTTGTCTTGGAAACTTAAACTCACATTTCAAATATATATTGTATTTGAAGGCAGTTTGCTTGTAATTTTTCCAGATGCAATTATACGAAACTTTGAGTAATAAGTAAAAGCAGGCTCTAATGTTTAAACAGTGGCGAAGCATTCTGAAAAAATAGAGGAATGCTTTTGCAAGATTTAGGATGAAGGTCAAGGTTCGAACTTGAAATGTTTATTCCTTAACTTCAACAATAAAAATAGCACTGTTATAGGTTCGCATAAAATGCGTCGTGTCTATCGATACGGCAAAAGAACATTTGGCATCAATCTCCCTTTTCTTTTTGAAATTTTTTTGATCAACTTAAATTGATCCTTACATCGAAATAGAATAAAAATGATATCAATCATTCTCAAATTGCTGTCAAACTGTTAATTTTAGCTTCAATTATTAAATAAAACGCAAATGCAAAAAATTCTAATAAGTATTGCCTTCATTTTTATTACAGTTGCGACTGTGGCCCAAAAAAATGTGAGCAAGGGGAAAGTGGAAGTCGAGGAAAAGGGCAAAGGTTTCTACTACGAGTCCATTATGAAAGATGTGAACGCAGTAAGTGAAAACGAAGCAGAACCGGAGCCCTTTGTTAAATTCGTGATGGATCAAACTGATCTTGACCTACCCAACGATGCCGCCTTGTATCAAACCGTTTGGTGCCAGCCTACTCAATCGCAAGGAAATACAGGTACCTGCTGGTGTTTCTCCACCAATTCGTTTTATGAATCGGAGATATTCCGTCAAACCGGAAAAAAAGTTGAGCTATCCGAAATCTATTCAGTTTACTGGGAATATATAGAAAAAGCACGTCGGTTTATTGAAAAACGTGGTGACTCGAATTTTGATGAAGGATCAGAAGGTAACGCGCTGTCGAGGATCATTGAGCAGTACGGTGCAGTTCCTGCCAATGAATATACCGGAATATTGGAAGGTCGGAAATTTCATTCCCATGAAAAAATGATGGAAGAAATGATGGGCTTTTTGAATTCGATGAAAGAAAACAATGCCTGGAACATGAACTATGGACTGGAAACCATTAAAGAGATCATGAACCATCACCTTGGAGTTCCTCCAACAGAATTTAAGGTCGATGGCCAAACATACTCACCACTGAATTATATGAAAGAGTATTTGAAATTGAATCCTGGGGATTTCGTGGAAATTCTTTCTTATAAACAAGAACCTTATTGGCAACAGGTAGAGTATAAAGTGCCCGATAACTGGTGGCATAGTAAAGAATATTACAATGTACCACTCGATGTTTTTATGGATGCACTGAAATCGGCCATTAAGAAAGGCTATACCTTGAGTATAGGCGGCGATGTATCGGAGACCGGTTTTAGCCGTGAGACCAATTGTGCCATAATTCCCGATTATGACATTCCATCGGAATTCATTAACGAGGATGCCCGTCAATTCCGATTTTCTAACGAAACAACCACAGACGATCATGGAATGCAGCTGATTGGGATTCTCGAAAATTATAAAAATAGCGGCAAAGACTGGTTTTTGATTAAAGATTCCAGCTCCGGTTCACGAAATGTTGGTGAAGACCATCCAAATTTTGGGTATTACTTTTTTCACGAAGACTACATCAAACTGAAAATGATGGGTTTTACCGTTCACAAAGATGCCGTGAAAGATGTATTAAAAAAATTCAAGTAAAAAGCATTTATTGTAGGAATAAAAAAGCGGGACGATCTCTAGTAGATGGTCCCGCTTTATTTTTTAAATCGCTTCAATTTCATGGGTAAGTTTAAAAGTTAATTCTGAACAATTTTTTTTGAATTTCCGTCTGGGTTTCCCTGATGAAAAACAATTTCGCGTGAATTTTCATTGATCACTTCAGGGAAAAAACAGGCAATTAAACCCAAGGCTTTTTTTGTGTTCTTTTTGTTGGGAGTCAGTAAGGATTGATAGCTAAAAGCATTGCAGTTTACCAGATTACAATACTCCTTGGTAGACAAAAGTTGTTGATTGTCAGGTATTTTTCTCAATCCAAAACCTGCATTATTGCACAAATACATCACTTCAATCTTGTCGCTTCTAACCAGGTAGCAACATTCAGCTTCTTTGGGGCATACTTCAATGGTAAATTTTTCATCTGAATTGGTATAACTCAATTCATACAATTGATCCCCAACACGAGTAATCGTGTAGTCCTGAAGAAAAGTATTACTGTTTCCATTCAGAACATTTTTTGATGACACACTCATGGTGATCATCATCAAAATAGTTGAAATAATTACGATACGTTTCATGGCTTTAATATTTAATGTTTAGCTAAAATTACATCAAATTAAAACTGATGTAGAAACCAATCTTTATTCTACTCTCGAACGATTATATCCAAAGCTCAGAGACAGCAATTTGTTGTTTATCGCAAAATGATTGCAAAAAATTAGTACATGGATGAATGGCTTGTAAAAGCGAATGAAATCGAAAAATCAAAGAATGAATGACATTGAATCAGGGAAAAGGAGTATGCTGTTTGTCCTTTAATACGCTCTGATGGTTATTTTCAAGGTGTTATTCAACCATAAAACCATTGAATGTGTAACTTTTCAAAAGAAAATACGACAAGTATAGTGATAGGATGCACGAATGAACAAAAAGCAAAACACTGAAGGATATAGTCGTTTTATTCTAAAAATGATTAATCATAAAGTTCTGTTCCATTTTGGAATGTGGATTCTTGTGCTTCTGATTCTGACTGGATTGACGAGCTTAAATGGAAGTTGGCCCTTCAGTTTTTATTTATTGAATATGTTGGTCGCCTTGCCGGCAATGATTTTGTTCAGTTATTCAGTTGGAGCCCTTGGGAACAAATTGTTATTCGAAAACAATAGCCCTATCCTTTTTCTCACTGTTTTTTTCATCTTTACTTTTTTTCTTGCTTTAACCATACCCTTGTTGCAACATTACATCTTCTTTGGTGTATTTTATCCTCGCGTTTTTGAGCCAACAGTTTGGTTCAATTGGCGTTTGATTCCTCAGAATTTGATTCTGCTTTGGTTTCCCTATTTTATTTTATCCATCCAATCGTTTTTTATGCATTGGTTTAAAGCTGAGCAGGAAAAACTGATCATCGAAAACAAACAGTTATTGTCTGAGATTCAACTGATGAAAATAAAGCTGCACCCTCATTTTTTATTCAATACCTTGAATAATCTCTATGCTATGTCGCGAAAGGACAATAAAAACACTTCGGAATACATTATGAAATTATCGGAACTCTACCGGATCATGTTGTATGAGTGCAACAAAGATTTTTATCCTGTTTTCGAAGAAGTTGCATTGATCAGAAATTACATCGAATTGGAGAAAATCAGATATGACGAGCGGCTGAAATTGATTGTACATCTTCCCGAAAATATCGATGAGTCCTTAATTATTCCACCTTTGCTTTTGTTCACTTTTGTAGAGAATTCCTTTAAACATGGTTGCCGTGAGGATGTGGGCCTTCCCTTTATTCATTTTGAACTTCTAATTAAAGAAAATGAAATCAGTTTCTATTCAGAAAACAGTATTCCGGATGGTCAATTTTCTAAAGTTAATTATGGTGGAATTGGATTAAGCAATACAAGGAAAAGGTTGGATCTAATTTATCAAAACGAATACTCGTTTCAGATCGAAACAGTAAACGATCTGTACGTCGTTGCTCTTAAAATTCCTAAGCTTTACTTATCATGAAACGAATAAAAAATATTTTCCTGGTGGTACTTCTATTCCTAAACGTTTCGTGTTCTGATAACAAACAAAGCGAACGTTTATTCAGCTATTTTTTGAATCGGCATGTTGAACAAATTAAGCCGATCAATAAAAAATTTAACGAAGCTATTTGGGCCACTTATTCCGGAAAATCAAGCTTTTCAGAACTTTTAACCGAAACAAGATTGACCGATTCGTTGTACCGAAATATCGGACAACCTACTGATTATTATCAAAATCTACTGAATAGTGTTTACGATAACTCAACAGATTTTGAGTTGTTGATGAAGATCCGGAAATCAGGTTTAATTTCTGATGTGATGTTAAAAAGACAATTCGTCGATGTTTTTAGGAATTACATTACCATTCAAAACAATTGGGATGAAACCGATCATAAAAAAACAGAGTTGTATGAGCAATTCTTTGAATTGAAGAAAACGGAATCATCATTTTGGGACTCCATCCGGCAGGTGAAAGGAGCGAACGCCCGTAAAGAATGGATTGAACGATTTGCATTTTTAACCGACGACTTTAGGGAGATGATTATTTCAATGAATAGTGACGCGAGCCGCTTGGGTTATACCAATTATTATCAATTGATGATGGAATTTAATGGAGTGGAATACAAGCGACTCGATGAGCTGTGCCGTATTGTTGAAAACGAAACCAACGAGGATTACCGGAAACTATTGGCAATTAGCCAGAACGAAATTTGCACTAAATTCGATATTGAACCATCAGAGATTCAAGCGCAGCATTATTCTTATGCCATTAAAAAAATGGTGGTTCCTGATGAATGGCAAAAAAAATATACGCAGGATGAATGTGTTGGTATTCTCGACGCTTTTTTTGCAAAAGGTGATTACCAGATTGATGATATCATAGCGAATAGTGATCTGTGGTACGCTGATAATAAAATGAATCAAAGTTTCTTTTGCAATATCGATGTTGAAAAAAGTGACCATCGGATTTATGCCAATGTAATGCCTTCTACTATAGGTATATATACTTTGTTGCACGAGATGGGGCATGCTGTTCACTATAAATACGTAGATCAAAAAGTGCCTTATTTATTAAAAGATCCCAATGAAATTACGACGGAAGCCATAGCCATTTATTTTAATGATAAATTGTATCATTCACCGACCTTACGAAACATGATGGGCATAAATGATACTGTGAGATCGATGTATTATCAGGCATTTTCTGATCCAACCCGTCTGATTTTCCTGAGAAAATTGATTCGAAACATTCAATTTGAAAAAAGCATTTTTGAAAATCCTACTCAAGATTATACTGCTTTGTGGTGGCAGTTGACTCAGAATTATTTGTTGTACGAGGTGCAGGAAGAAGATCATTTGCCCGAATGGGTTTCTGACCAACACATTATTAATGCCAGTGGAATTCATGTCTCTTATTTGTACGCTTTTGCTTTTGCCGCCCAACTCGAAGTCTATTTTCCTGATGATAATATTGCTGCTGTTAAAGATTTGGTGATGAAATTTGGGGATACGATGGATTGGAATGAAATTCTAAAAAATGCAACGGGTGAAGATTTGAATCTCAATTATCTGTTCAATTCCTACAGATTGAAAAATAGGTCGAAAGTTCCCATCGCTTTCGATGTAAAAATACCTAGCAAATTCTCTTTTATTGAAAAACGAATTGATGAAGGACTGATTGACAGGGAACTTTTTACCATCCAATCCTAACAAGAGGGAAAAAATTGAAGGCTTGATGTATCAACAAGTAATCATGAAAAAAAAGAAGTTATAACCGGAGGAATATAAGAATGAATTGAAAACACAAATAGAATACTAAACACAATTAAGATGAAAACACGATGTATTATTGTAGATGATGAACCATTAGCCAGGGAACTCATTGCCGGATACCTTGCCAAGATTGATAATCTTGAGCTAATTGCACAATGTTCAAATGCCATGGATGCTTTTCAGGTGTTAAAAGAAAAGAACATCGATTTGATTTTTTTGGATGTCAATATGCCACAAATTACGGGTACCGAATTTATTCGGTCCTTACGAAACCCACCTCGGGTCATCATTATTTCAGCTCATAAAGAATATGCTCTTGAAGGTTTTGAGCTCGATGTGGTGGATTATTTGCTTAAGCCGGTTTCTTTTAGTCGTTTACTAAAAGCAGTCGATAAATATTTTGTTCTTTCCAGCAACAACATTCAAACGCACGGTTCGGACCCAAAAGCCGAAGAAGAGTTTATTTATGTGAAAGAGAACAAAAAGGTCATGAAATTGGTATTGAGTGAGATCGACTACATCGAAGCCATGGGCGAATATTGTCAGGTTTACATCGAAGGTCGTCGAATTATCCCCAAAATGTCTATCAAAAATTTTGAAGAGCTCCTCGAAGATAAAAGCTTCATCCGAATTCATAAATCCATTATTGTACCCATCAAAAAGGTAACAGCCTTCTCTGCTTCCACCATCGAGATCAATAAAAAAAAGGAGTTGCCCATTGGTCGCAGTTACAAGAAATCGGTGTTGCATGCATTACAGTACAATGGCAAGGTGCAGGAAGTGTAGTATTTCAACAATCAACTGAAAAATGAAATAAGAAAAGCTGACTTTTTAACGAGCCAGCCTTTCTGCTTTTAGGGTGAAGAGGAAAAGGGCATGGTTATTTTGTATCCCACCATAACTTGGTATTGATATTAACCGATGGAACATTCTGTTCGTTGGTGCTTATCTCGTCGTAAGGATAAGGGAAACGAACAGGAATAAGGTTTCCATTTTGGGAATTGGCTGCAACAGGTAGTTCAGGATAATCTGCTTTACGCCATGAAGAATAGGCTTCGGCTCCCTGATCAAATAAGGCAATCCATTTTTGCAGGTAAATTGAATTGATATCCAAATATGGATTGGAAGCAATGTAAGAATTGGCTTCAGCT
This sequence comes from Prolixibacteraceae bacterium, assembly GCA_041821245.1. GTDB lineage: Bacteria > Bacteroidota > Bacteroidia > Bacteroidales > Prolixibacteraceae > Roseimarinus. Next base: position 5,054 of record JBGUEP010000007.1, on the reverse strand, counting down.
TCTTCAACTCCCCATTGTTCCATTGAAGCAGCAATGGCTTTGGCATATAAATCAGCTGCATCACCCGAAGCATGCCCTAAGGCCACGGCTTCAGCTTGTAATAAATATGATTCAGCCGCAGTAAGTAAAAGGGTAGGGCGGGTTTGTGCCGCTAAGTTTCCTGGTTCCCACCAACTATATGAAATGCGGGCATAATTGCTTTCAATTTGTGCGCCGTATCCGTTTGGATTACCAACAAATTCTGTGGTGTCAGGACTCATATCAAAGAATGCATCCAAACGGGGATCATTCAAACTTTTCAACTGGTCAACCATGGTTGCCGAGGCCGAAAGGTCTCTTGAGCGACCAGGAGTATTGAAGCGTTCGTACAAAGGATTGAAATTTCCATCGCTTGTGCCGTAAGTAAATACAGCATTTTCATTGTTTCCTGCTATCAATGCAGTACCACTTACCAAGCTGCTTACTTTCGCAGCATCAAAAGCATCGGTATCGCTTATGCGCATCAATAATCGAAGTTTAAGTGTATTGGCGAAGGATTTCCAACGATTTAGGTTACCGTTGAAAATCACATCCTGCGTTGCAAGTGAAGCTTCTTCGTCGCCCGATAATTTGGATGATGCACTTTCAAGCTGTGCAATCAAGCCTAGATAAACGTCTCGTTGCGGATCGTATACCGGAGTGAAGGTACTTTCGATATCAAGGGCTTCAGAATAAGGTATGTCTCCCCAACAATCGGTAATAACAGAAAAGGTGTATACTTTTAATATTTCAGCAATGCCAATTGCATTGTCGTTGGCTTCTACTTCTGAAAGTTTGATGGCTTCTTCCAAATCTTCCAATACATCGGCATACATATTTGACCATGTATTATCGTAATCGGTAGGTAGAAGACGGTATTTATCAACATCCCAATATTGTTGGTAGATGGTTGACCAATGCTGGGTAAGCAATTCTCCTTTATGATTCATTTCAAAGCCCAGGTAATAAGCTAATCCTCCTTCGGCTGAAGCAATTAGATGCCCCGCTTCTACCTCTGTTGGATAATTGGGGTCGGTATTTACATCTAAGAAATTGTCGCAACTAACCATCAAAAAGAGTAGTAAAGTTGCTATGATAACTATTTTATTCATAATTGTCTGTGTTTTAAGGTTAGAATGAAATGTTTAAACCAAATGTGATGTTACGGGTAGTTGGACTATTGGCATATTCATATCCGTGTAAGTTGCCGGTTGTAGCGCCTGCATCCAATTCAGGATCGATATGAGGAATGTTAGTTCCGAAAAGCAAGAGGTTTCTACCTGATGCATAAACATTCGCATTCTGGATGAATTTGATTTTATTCAATAAAGATTTTGGCAAAGCATACGAAATTGTTACCTCACGTAGTTTAATGTACGAAGCGTCAAAAACAAATTCATCGTCTACAGCAAATAATCCGTGCCAATGATAATCGTTAATGGTTGTGGCCGTTGTATTATCTATAAGTGTTCCGTCTTCCAATTCAATTTTTGAACCAGGAATTACAAATTCGTCTTCACGGGTATAACCATACATGGTTTCAGTTTCAACTACCTGACCAGATTGTCTTAAGATTGCAATGGATGTTGATGATAAATCACCACCTTGTTTGGTGTCGAACATAAAGCTCAACGACAATCCTTTATACGAGAGTGAGTTTTTTATTCCACCCATCCAATCGGGATTAGGATCACCAATTTTTTTTGGTTCGTTTACTATAATGGGTAAGCCATCTTCTGGGTTAACAATGAAGTTTCCATCGTCGTCGCGTTTGTAGTAAGTACCATACATTACGCCGTAGGGTTCACCCACTCTAACCTGGACGCTTGGGCTGGTAAAGCCACCGGGAATAGTAATCGCATCTACTCCTTCGATTAAAGACAATACCATGTTTCTGTTGCGTGTATAATTGATGTCGATATCCCATCTGAAGTTGGATGTTTTAACAGGGGTTAAACGCAACATGGCTTCAATACCTTTATTTTCGATTTCACCGGCATTAATATAATTACTGGTATATCCGGTTGAAGCAGAGACTCCATGACGAATAATCTGATCACGAGTATTTTGTTTGTAATAAGTAAGATCTAAACGAACTTTATTCTTGAACAATTCCACTTCAGCACCCACTTCAAAGTTGGATTGTATCTCTGGTTTCAATGTAGAATTATTACGGATATCAGAAACAGAGAAACCAAATACATTGCCCATTGGAAATTTAAAATTATCACTCAAGCCATCGTGAATATCGGTTCTGCGATAGGTGTTGTATAAACGGTATGGAGGAGCATCGTTACCAACCTGTGCCCAGTTCAAACGCAACTTTCCATGGTTGAAAACATTGTTCTCAATATTTAAGGCTTTGCTGAAAATGAAGCCCAATCCGGCCGATGGGTAGAAGTAACTGTTAGCATCAGTTGGAAGTGTTGAAGACCAGTCGTTTCTAGCGGTTAAGTCAAGGAAGAGATAGTCGTTAAATCCAAAGTTTACCGAACTGTAAACACCGTGTAGACGTCGCAATGAACTGTAATTCTGTGATTCTAAGTCACCGGCAACATTGTTTAATCCAAAGGTTCCGGGAGCAATTAATGCGTAAGCTTCAAGGCGCAAATCACTGAAGGCACGTTGGTTGATATTATGGCCTAAAATGGCTGAAATGTCTAAATGCTCGTTGATGTCTTTCGACCACGATAAGTAATAATCGGCATTCACTTGAGCCACATTGACGTAGTAATCGACAAAACCACCATTGTCACGACCTGTGCTTATTCCTCCAAATGCAAAACGTTCATGACGTTCGTCAAAGTAGGTATCTATACCTACTCTTCCATGGATTTTTAAGCCTTTTAATAATTCATATTCTACCTCGGTGTTTCCGAAGAAGCGCGTACGTTGATCATCGTTTGGACAATTTTCTAAAATAAACCATGGGTTTTCCCACCAATAGGATCCATAGTAATTCATAAGGTCTCCGTTTTCATCCCTTAGATCCTTCATCTCTCGCCAGTTGAAATTACGGGCGCCCCACAAAAAGGCAATGTTCACTCCGCCATCGTATTGCCCCTGAGCATCGCGGTTGTGCGCTTTGCTTTTAATAAAATTGGCTGTAGATGAGATTTTTAATTTTTCATTGGGTTGATATGAAGCGTTTAATGAAAAATGATTCTTCTCGAATTTACTGGTTGGCATAATCCCTTTCTGGTCGGTATTGGTCCACGAAAAGCGGTAAGAGAACTTGTCGGAATTACCTGAAACAGATATGTTGTTATTAAAGGTTAACCCGGTATCGTAAAAATCTTTTCGGTTGTCTGGAATGGGATTTAAAGGAACCATCTCGCCGGTAACCGGGTGAAGCTCTAAATGACCGTCCATTTTTGCGCCCCAACTTTCATCGGGAGCAAAACCGTAATTATCCAGGATATCGCCTAGCCCCATATTAAAATAACCCTGAGAATAGGTGTTTTGATAGTCGGGTAAGCGTAGCGGATTGGCAAACGATGCAGAAGTATTGTATGAAACGCCAAATGCTTTACCTGTTTTTTCTCCTGATTTGGTAGTTATTACAATTGCTCCATTTGCTGCTCTCGATCCATACAAGGCAGCAGCTGTACCCCCTTTAAGTACCGAAATCTCTGCAATATCGTTTGGATTGATATCCATGGCTGCATTACCATAGTCAATCGCCGAACGGCTATATCCCATGGCATCGTTTGAGTAATTGCTGTTATCGATTGGAACTCCATCAACAACAAAAAGTGGTTGGTTGCCTCCTGTTGCTGATGACCAGCCACGCATAATAATTCGCGAAGATGATCCAATGGAACCACTGGTTTGACTCACCTGGACGCCGGCAACCTTACCGGCCAGATTGTTCACGAAATTTGATTCGCCCACTTTTGTCATGTTCTCTGCTGAAATGCTTTCAACCGAATAGGTTAGACCTTTCTTTTCACGGGTAATTCCCATCGCAGTTACCACCAGCTCATTCATCTCGATAGATGACTCGCTGAGGCTTACATCAATCTCTTTTTTGTTACCTACGATAATCTTTTGAGTTTTCATCCCCACAAAGGAGAATAGCAGCACTGCATTATTGTCGGGAACTTTTAGGATATAGTTTCCCATATCATCCGATATGGTTCCTATTGTTGATCCTTCAATAGTTATGGTCGCACCGGGCAATGAGCTACCGTCTGCGGTACGAACTATACCTTTGATGTTTCGTTCCTGAGCCATGCTGAAGCCTACAATAAGCATGCTGACCAGAAGTGTTGTAAATTTTTGCATCATGATCATTAGTTTTAATTTTTAAGTTTGTGTTGTGTGGCTTATATTCTGTTTCCTTATTCTGCGAATTGCAGAAGTGTTAAATTATGTATAATGCATATGATGATTCATTTTGATTGCTAAGTGTAGCTTTGATAAGATTATAAAGTAGTTTTTGGGAGTTGAAATGTTTTTATGCTCGATAGGTGGCTGTTGATACTTCAATTGATACTGTTTATGTTGAATGATCTTTCAAACAACTGCTATTACAAAAAAAAAGAGGACCCCAGAGCCCTCTTCAAAGAATTTAAATTTGCGCTTTAAATATCTTCTTTTATTAACCATTGCTAAATTACAAATCATGGTGTTTGTAAATTGAAAATGTATTTCAACAAAGTATATCGAAGGTTGAAAGGCTGAAAAAAAAGGATGAAGGTTAAAAGAAAGGGGATAACAGTCGTTGGTGGTCAATAGTTGGGTGTTTTTATCTGACGCTGAAGGAAGTATTGGATCACATTGAAAAGTTGGGAGGAGAATAAATTAGAGTGTAATGCATTTCAATATGGGAAATATGGTAATATAGTGTTTTTAGTTCCACTGATCTTCGATTCGCCTCAAGCCGGCTGGGCTCTTCATTTTTTTCTTTGAAGATTATTGCTTCGTTCAACAAAGCTCAAGAAAGCTTGGCTCCGTTTTCACTTATCGCAATAATTGGCTTGCCCCAAAAACCCCGCCTGACCGGATCGGCGGGCAGGGAAGCAAAAAAGTCA
>JBGUEP010000006.1:0-223856 GCA_041821245.1 Prolixibacteraceae bacterium | reverse complement strand
AGGAGAAAAGTATAAGCCTGTCTGGCTTGAAGACATAGTTTTGTAATTGCACTAATTACTTTGCATAAGCAATAACCTGCAATTATTTAAATTGATCCATAAAAACTTTTACTAACAAGAATATCATGTGATCCGAAATCTTTTCCCCACAACAATGTCACATGATCCATAATTTTCAACGCCTGGCATGTGATACAAACAAAAAAACCGTGTACCAATGGCACACGGCAGTATTTAAATGTCCGTACGGACTTATTTTTTTGCTTTGATATAACGTGCATTTAAGCCCTCAACAATTTCTTTGCTGATGTTGTGAGCCTGGTCACCAATAATAATATTGCCGCTATTGCTAAAGATGTAATTGTACTTCTTCTTTTCGTTAAAAACCTTTACATAATTTACAATACTGTCAACCAATTGCATGTTGATTTTTTTCTCCATCTCGTTCAATTTGCCGGATAACTCATAGTCCATTTGTTTCATTTCCTGTTCTTGAGCCAATAAACGGTCACGTTCTTTAACTGCACGATCTTCAGTGAGAAAACCTCCACGCTGTAATTTTTCCTGAAAGGCTTGTGCCTGCGTTTCTAAATCGGTCCTTTTTTTACTGAAATCAGCATTGTATTGTTTCTGTTTTTCTACAAAATCATTGTTTAAATCCAAGGCCATTTGATAATTAACCAAAACGGAATCGGTTAATACATAGGCAATTGTTAAGTCGCCAGTTGATTTTGCCACTGAATTAGCACTGTTTTGTTCGCTGTTATCGCTTTTTGAAGTAAAATGCAGAACAAATAAAATTGCAACGCCCAATAGCGCAACACTACTTAATATTAGAGGTAACTTCTTCATTTTATTTTTCATTATTGAGTTAGGCAAAGATACTTTTTCTAACGATTTTAAAAAGTGTTGTACGCTTTTTTGCACGCAGGAACTGCTTATCAAATCACTGCGAAAAATCATGCCTATTGGCTGACAATCATCATTCATTCCATTTTGCTCATGTGTTACATTTAAATCTAAGGAAAAACCTGATTAGAGTTGATAAAAAATAAATGTATTGTATGTTAAATAAGATAGTTGCCAATACCTTACCTCATTTGCCGAAAAAATTTGTTTGGCTGTTTTCGAAACGTTATGTGGCAGGGGAAACCATGGATGAAAGCATTGCCATATCGAAACAACTGAATGCAAATGGTATTTTAGTTACTGTTGATCTTTTAGGCGAATTTATTCATACCATTGAAGAGGCCGAGCAGAATAAGCGGGAATATTTAAAAATAGTCCGGCGTTTTACAGAAGAAAAAGTTCAAGGCAATTTTTCCATAAAACCCACCAGTTTTGGTTTATTGATTGATGAGGAAAAATGTTACGACTTTGTGCGGGAGGTTATTGTTGAAGCGGCAAAAAGCAACAATTTTGTGCGTATCGATATGGAAGACTCTTCCTGCACGACTACTGAAATTGTCATGTTCGCGCGCTTAAAAAATGAATTTCCAAGTCATGTTGGTCTTGTTTTTCAGGCTTATTTAAAACGCACCTATTCCGACATTGAAAAATTGATCCAAACGGTGCATCAGCCCGGAGCTCCGTTGAACATCCGTTTGTGTAAAGGGATTTACGTAGAGCCTGCTGAGATCGCCCACAAAGATTTCCACGAGGTTCGGCACCACTATCTTAAAGATTTGGAGCTGATGCTTAAAAATGGCGTCTATGTGGGTATTGCAACACACGATCAGTTTCTGGTGAATGAAGCCTTTGAATTGATCAAAAAATATAAGGTATCAAAAGATAAATACGAATTCCAAATGCTATATGGTGTAACACCTGGCTTGCGTGATTCCATTGTGGCCGCAGGGCATAAAATGAGAATTTATGTCCCTTATGGCAAAGATTGGTTTGGATACTGTTCACGTCGAATCAAGGAAAATCCCAAAATGGTAACCGATATTGTAAAGGCTGTTTTTGTGAAAGGATAAGAATTTTAGCCAATCCAATTTAATTGGCCACAATGTGAAAATGACATGAGCCTGAAGGGCTCAAATATGAATAGCCCCGGGTTTTCCTGCCCGAATGCAGGCGGGTAACCCGGGGTATGTAAGAGTAAAATTAATATCGTCCGCGGAATAAATTTGGTCATTGGAACAATTGATTATCTTTTATAACTATCAAGTAGTTCAACAAAACTGGCTTCTGCTTCTTCAATGATGGCTTCCGGAGCGGTTAACTTAATGAAATAGGGACCATCTTTGGATGGAAGAATAGCGGCTAACATACCATAATCAGCACTTTCGGTAAATTCCTGAGCCATTGGGAAAGGCTTTGTTTTAAAGGTGCCCAGTATCTTCACACCGGTTGGGCCTGAACTTTTTAAGCTCAATATTCCGTAGGAATCTTCTTTGGTAAACTGACCTCTCCATCGGGCAATGTTCTCATCTACCATATCGGCATTGTTACCAAAGTACGAGATCACTAATTCATATTCGGGATGGGCTTGCATTTGAAATTGTGTGACCCGCATGGTATTTGCAGCAGCCATTTCTTCCCATCCGGCAGGTATTTCCAAGGAGAAATCGGCCAATAGGAATGAACCTTTTGGTGTGGAAGTGCTTGAAATGGGTGCTACTATTTTGGCATCTTTGGGGATTTTTCCCGAGTTACACGAAGTCATGAACAAGACAATGAGTGCAATTAAAAGGTATGTTTTTGTCATTTTTTGTGGATTAATGAATTTGAAAAAAGTAACAATCCTGCCCGATATAGGTTCAAAAAAAAGGAACCGTTCTTTACGATTCCTTTTCCTTAATGACTTATTGACCAATGACTATTTTTTTCCTATTCCGTTCTTTCTTTAAAGCCTCCAAGGGTTTTGGTGAAAATGAATATGGCCAGAATACCCAGCAGGATGTGAATGGCCAGTGTGTACATAATGTATTCGGGTTTGCCTGCCGATTCATAAACCCCCATTAACCACGTATAAATCCCACTTAAGGATGCGCCGATAAAAGTGGCCAGAAAATTGGTTCCCATGTACAATCCTGCCTTTTCTTTGGGAGCAATCCAAAGGATGTATTCCTGAATTCTGGGCGATGAAATCATTTCGCCTACAGAGAAAAGAAAAACACCCAAAAAAACCAGGTTGTTGGAATAAGTGACCGAAAGCCCAAGTACTACAAAGGCTGCGGCTGCAATAAACAGACCAAACAGGAAGGATGAGATGGCTCCACGTTTTTCAAACAAACTGGAAACCACCAACTGAAAGATGATGATCACATAGCCGGTTTGCGAAATGGCCTCGGCATTAATTTTCCAAACGCCATTGTCGTTGGTGGATATAAATTGGGTAACCGTAACACCTAATACCGATTTAACCGATTCGTAAAGGGCATGGGTATTCATAAAGTCGTTGATGTATACGGCCAGTGTGTTGAAGAAAGCCCAGAATGGCAGCCAGAAAAACACGCCCAGCAGCACCAGAAAACCTAAAAATTTCAGGTCGGAGAGTGCTTCGCCCATGTCGCGGAACTTTTGTTTTAAGGTAACTCCTTCCAAATCACGTTTTGGTTCCTTGTAGAAAAGCAGGGTGATGATAAACATTAAACCAACCGTAGCTGCTGCGGTATAAAACACATAATCCCACGACCAGCCACGTAATTTTCCCATAATAATGGGACCAAAGGAAGCGCCAATGTTCACCATTTGGTAAAATATACCGAAACCCAATGTTTTGTTGGTCGAATCGGTGGTAACCCGGACAGTTGACGATATGAGTGGCTTAAAAATTCCGGCAGCAAAACCAATGGTGAGCATGGTTAAGGCAATGCCACTGAACGATTTGGTCATGATGAGCAAAAGAATAGCCGGCAAGTAGCCCATGTACGAAATGATCAGCATCTTTTTAAAGCCGTATCGATCGGCAAAAGTCCCTGAAAACAGGGGCATCAAATACGAAAGGGCCAGGAAGATACTTTGAATGATACCCAGGTCACCTTTCGAGAAGCCCAATTCTGTAAGGTAAATACCAAAGCTTAGATAAATGCCGTAATAGGCAAAACGTTCCAATACTTCAATGCTGTTGGCCACCCAGAATACCCTGGGGAATGGCGATCGTTTACTCATAGTTGTTAGTGTTAAGTTAGAACTCAGCTCGAAATGTTTCCATTTTTAAGACGAATCCGAATGTAAGAACTATCGGGGAAATAAACCAATGAGATTTGTTGGGAAAATCACTTTGCTAGTCCGGAAGCCCTTTTCATTCATGAAACGTGGTGTGATGACTTATGTTTAGAAGATGTTGTTGGAAAAATATACAATATAAAATTGCAATTTATTTGTATATATTTTGTAACTTGATGAGACCCAGCATAAAACTAAACATAATCATGAATAATCAAGAGTATTTTTAGGCATCGAAAAAAAATCCAGGTAGTGGATGTTTAATAAAGAAGAAGCAACATCGTAAACTACGATGTTGCTAAAACTAATGTTTAACATGAACCTTGAGTTACAGCTCATACGGTTCACAAAAAATCAAAAGTATGAAAAAGAAAAGTTTATTAAAATTATTGTTCGTTTTTTGTTTGCTCGCTTTTGTGTATGGGCAGCTAAAGGCGCAGGAAATTGAAGTGACAGATAATATGCTTTATCTGCGAAGTGATGGTTCACGAGGCACAGTGTATTTTTATCCCGATGGTACATTGTTACTGGCAAGTTGGGCCTCTACAGCATTTGCTGTTAATGTTAGTAATTCATCAGCTCGAGGTCTGCAAGTTCTCAATAATTGGACATATCCAGCTGCATTTGAAGTTTATGGTAGCGGGTTGGTAACAGCAAATGGAATTGCCTTGTATTCTGATTCCACTGCAAAAGAAAATATCCAACCGTTGGATTCTCAAATTGATCAACTTAAAAAGTTAACGGCCGTATCGTATAAATGGAAGGATAAAGACATTAAAGGTGAAAAAGAATCATATGGTTTATTGGCTCAAGATTTGGAGAAAGTTTATCCTGACATGGTATTTCTGAGTGATTCCGGTAAAATGGGGATATTTTATTCTGAATTAATTCCTGTTCTAATTGAAGTGACAAAGGAGCAACAAGCGCTGATTGAAGCACAAGCACAACAATTGTTGGATATTGAAAAACGCTTAATAAAGTTAGAGAAGAAAAACAAATAAGCCTAAATAAAATAACATGAAACAAATAATAATATTTTTTCTTCTAATATGTTCAATGTTTCTCAATGCACAGGAGACTGTAGAGCTGGATGGGAAAAAAATTACAAAGAAAGAGTTAAGTTTCAGTGTTCCGTATTTTATAAGTTCAGTCAATCAAATCTTAAAATCTTCATGTGTGAAAAATGGAACGCTTAAGAAAAATGAAAAAATAAAGGATCAGCAGATTTTTACCTCAAGAAGTCAGAACAGTTTCGCACAGCAAACAAAAATTGAACGAAGTGACTCTGCTATATACTATTTACCAAACTCGGAATTTAAATTCTTTGATGAAAACGGTAAAGAGAAGTGGACAAAACTATTTAAAGGTGGTACTGCAGGAAGAGTTCGATTATCCGAGGATGGAAACTATTGTATAATGGAGTATTTTCAATTAAGTGATGATTTAACAGGTTCGAAACAATCAATGAAGGTATTTGATGAAGATGGGAATATTGTATGCATAACTGACAAGCCAACTAATATAAGAGTTTCTAGTTCTGGCGATTTGATCTGTTATCAGCACATAGCTTGGCAAACGAATAGTTCAGATGATGAAAAAACTGTTTTTTGTTATGATTTGCTCAGTAATAAAAAATGGAGTAAAACATTGCCAATGTCTGCTGAGATTGAAGCAAAATCATCAAATGGAAACTTCATCGGGATATATTCAGATAAGAGTTATACCCTTTGCACAAGAGATGGAAATATTCTATTTATAAAATCAATTTCAGATTTTGGCGGTGGTCTGGGGCCTGTTTCAAATGATGGGAAATATGCATTGTGTATCAGATCTTCTTCAATAGATACTTCCTATTTTGATGTTTTTAACCTCGCAACAATGAAGTCTACCAGGACATACTATTTAAATGTTGAGAATGAAGCAAAAGGGAAGATGCTTTATAATGGCGGTTGTTTTGTTGAAAATACTAAATATATAATTGCCATGACTGCAATAATAGATTCAGGAAAAGCAATGATTATTTTTCATGATCTGGAAGGCAATTATTTGGGCCATCAGGTCTATAATAATATTGAGAGTAGTTTTTGGAATCCTTCAATTGTGCTATTGAAGGATGGTTCTTTCAAGGTCATTATGGATGGCTTTGACCTTGGTTTAATTGTGTTGTCCGATGTGAATACCCTAAAATACCTGAATAAGTAGAGCCATGAAAAAATATATATTAATTAGCATTCTTATTTTATTAATAGGACTACAAAGTAATGGGCAAATACGTCACCCATTATATCCCACAGACACAAATGTAAATGGATTACAGTCTCTTATCTCTGATTTTGGTCCACGTTATTACAGTACTAGTTTATTTCACAGGGGTCTTGATTATCAAAATTCTACTAATGTTGTTGCGTATGAGGTTGAAGGAGGAATCTTAAATTTTGTATTAGATGCAACACAAGATAATTCATACATGAATATTGGAAATTGGACGTACTTGCATGTTCTAATTGGATCCGATGATTTACTTAAATGGAGTTTAACACCTAATCCTAATTCAGGGAATAACTATGTTCTTTTAGAGACTGTTGATATAAATGGGAATCCTAAAATATTTGTAAATTCGAGCAATGAATTGTATTTGGGAGTAGAAAGAGAGACTTTTTGGGATGAAATAGCTATTACAACGCGTGATGTGGAGTTGGGCGATGTTGTGTTTCGTTCTAATAGTTTGAACCATTTACATTTTCAATACGGTATAGGAGATGCGGCATACACAAGTCCGCTTGCTTATATTTTCTATGAAGGTGACGGATCAAATAGCATGAATCTTAACCTTAGTTTTAAATATAATAGAAGTGGGATAGCAACATTTTTCCCTATTGAAAATATTGAAAATAATATAAATAAAATATATGGATCTGCGATAATTATTGAAACTAAAGTTGAGTATCAAAATGAACTTGACTTACAATTAGTCCAAGTTGATATCTCAAAAGTAGAAGATAATTATTTCGCCTATGCAAATTGGAAATACTCTGGTTCGGGACATATGAATTACATTAGCAGAAGTGCTGGTACAAGTAGTGTTAGTCACCATTGTATTCATTATGTTTCTCAAACGGATGGAGATTATTCACCAGTTATGACTGATGTTCGGGAAGGAATATTCCCTTTGAATACAACACGAACACATGATCTGGGCGGAGATATTCTTAAGAAGTATTTCAATTCTCAGGAAAATTGGAATACCACCTCACCTACTTATCCTGATGGGCAATATAAATTCCGAATAACAACGGAAGACGTTCGGGGAAATCAAAGTACGCCTGTGACCGCAACAAAAATCATTGACAACTTTAAACCCTACGTGAAACAGGTTAAGGTAACGCTGGATAGTGAAAATAGCAGCAGTATAGCCTATAACGGAATTTGGAATTGGAACTCCAGTGGAAATTTGTATTTATCAACCAATGGTAGCGGTTGTTATACCAATGACGATGTGTGGGTGCATGTGTATACCAGTGAGCCAATGAGCTCATTGCTTGTTGAAATCAATGAAGTATTTTATTACCCAATAAAAAGAGCAGACGATCACTGGGTGGTAAATTTATCAGGAACTGAACTTGCCGATTTCAACTCAATTGTTGTGAAAAGTTCCAGTCTGGATTTAGCAGGAAATGGTTTGTTTGGATTTACTTCAGGAACCACTTATTTGAATGGAACTTCGTTGCCAAAACGTAATAATTTGGGGATTTGGTCCAGTTCTGCTATTCAGGATGACAAGGTGCATCAGTTTGGGGCTTATTATCCGAACCAGATTGTTTGTCACATGCCCCCAGATTATTTATCTGCGATATATGATCCAAATACATCAAGTGTTGATGTAATATGGCCCTCAGCCGGTACAGGTGCAGTTTATAGAGTGTATCGTTCCAATAGTCCGGATATGGCAAATTCCATTGAACTCACTTCCGATTGGATTACTGGTACTTACTTGAATGATCCTTTGCCTGTTTTTGGCATGACCAATTATTATGCAGTAGAAGCGGGCATTGAAAGTGCTGATAAATCAAGTTCAATTGATTGTCAATACATTGAAGATGCTGTATTTGTTGCAAATGAAAGCTCTGGATTGGTTGAGATTTTTCCAGGCTGGTATGGCAATAATGATATTTTATTTTATTTATACATTGAGTCGGACTATGATAATCTTACCTATCGTGTTGACATGGATTTTGGGGATAATGAAGTCGAGCACATTGAATATTACTACAGTGGAGACATTGTTTCTCATCTCTATGAAAACAATACTTTTGAAGAACTTACCTTTTTTCCGACTGCTATAGTACATGTTTTTTCTAATGGTTTCGATGTGGAAGAGATTAATGTTTTATTTGATCCGGTAGAAATTCAAGGTGTCGATTACGAATTGGAAGTGTCCATTGATAATTCTTTTGGAATGGTAGGTGTAAACAATAGTTTTACAGCAACATGCGTTAATGCCCGGCCAGATGTTATGGATATTGGTTGGGATTGGTGTGTTGGGCAAATTTCAGGGAGTACATCGGATTGCAGTTCTGCGAATGGAGTAATAATACATCAAAGTACGGCAGTAGGCCATTCCTCAATTGGTGCCTCTTTTCCTTCACCTGGTCAATATTTGATTACGCTTACAGTGTATGATTTTTATAAAACGAAAACGATTGAGCATATTGTAAATGTTTCTGAAAATTGTATCAGTTCGAATATTAACCCATATTTTGATAATTACACTTTGTTCCCCAATGATTGTCCTGACAATATTGAATTTACCTATGTTGTACCAGGCAATTTTATAGTAGGAAATTGCAATGGATCCAATTACTATTTGTGGCGGGTTGAAATTTATATTGATAATAATTTATCAGCATTCAGGACCATTGACTTTTCCAATAACTATACTCAAGTTGCCAATCAATTACCCGTTGCGAAATATTCATACAGCAATCCAACCTATGAATGGTATAATTATTTATCTCAATTACGTTTGGATATAAGCAGTGCGCCATTTAATGGATACCTTGATTATAATACGATTAGATACAAAGTTTATGGAAAAAAATATCATTTATCATCGGGAACTTTTATCGACGATGAATTGAGCAATGAAAGATCTCAGCTGTTTAATAGAGTGCCTTGTGAGAGTTCTTTATATTGCTCCACTTTGACAATCTTAAGTACCCAAATAAGCTATTATCAATACCTTCCAATTGAACATCATTATGGTCATTATATATTTGAAGGTGATGTCTGCAAAATACTGAATGTCAATAATTATAGTGTTGTTGCAAGGAAAAGTGTTTTGTTAAAATCGGGTGTAAAAATTTCTAATTCCAATTTTAAGGCGTCAGTCATTCCGTGTGATTATGCTCCATGTAATTATTTAAAATCATCGCCAATCGCAGATCATCTTTTGAACGTTGGTCCAACAATTGCGCAAAATTTAGGCATTTATCCAAATCCTGTTTGCGATTTTCTTAATGTTGAAATTTCTGAAATTGATCAGCAAGCTGACTTAGGAATAAGTATTTACGACATGACAGGCAAAATGGTTAAAAACCTACAAGCAAAAGGAGGAATACATGTGCTTGAGGTTTCAGAACTTTTACAAGGAAGTTATATTGTTTCTGTTGGTATAAAAGGGCAGGTATTTAATCGCAAATTTATTAAGGAGTGAGGAGAGTATCTGTATCTGCCTCACTGTGAGTGGCATGTAGACGATGAGTTTCCGGACTCGTCTGTGTTCTTTAGGATGCCATCTTTTTTTGAGAGATGGCATCCTTATATTTCCTGGCTTTCTAAAACTTATTTTATCTTAAATGAAAAGGTTGCCCCTTTTCCTAATTCCGATTGGACCTGAATTTTTGATTTTAACAGGGCAGCGTGTTCACGGCAAATGGTGAGCCCAATGCCCACGCCTTTCATCATGGAATTGAGCTGGTGAAAAGGTTCGAATATTTCATCCATCTGCTGTGCTGAAATCCCAATGCCGTTGTCTTTCACGTAAAAGTCGTACGTTTTTTTTTCTTCGTTGATTACACAGCCCATTTCTACCTCGCCGGTTCCGGTGAATTTAATCGCATTTCCAATGAGACGATCAAAAATTTGTTTGATCAGGTTTTTGTCTGAATTCAACATGGTGTTGGTAGGTATATCTAATTGAAGCTTCAGTTCTATCGACGGCGGGCACTTTCGGCTTTGTTCCTGTTTGATGTTTTCGAGCAATAGTGATAAATTGAACTCACTGAACTGTGCTTTGCGGTTGCCCGATTCAATTTGCGAGATTTCCATTATGTCGCTAATGATCGACAAAAGATAATCGCTGTTCGACTTAATTTCCGATTTTAATTCCTGCTTGGTAGCCTCGTCTAAATCTTCTTCCAGTACAAAATTGGAAAAGCCAATAATGGCGTTCATGGGTGTACGAATCTCGTGACTCATATTGGCCAAAAAAACTGATTTTAGTTTGGAAGCCCGTTCTGCATTCTCCCGCGATTCAATCAATTCGTTTTCGTACTTTTTCCGCTTGGAGATGTTGCGCACCACCGCATAAATGAACTCGTCGGTATCGGCAAAATGACTGAGGTTCATTTCGCATGGATAGGTGGAGCCATCGTTTTTGTATTGGATGGATTCAATACGAAGGTTCTTCTTTTTTCGCAAACGTTCGAACAAGGTAGGCAGGTTCTCGATGCGATGCAATATATTGAACTTTTCGATGTGAGCGCCTTTCAATTCATGCAGCCCATAACCCAAATTGTTCGATGCAGAACTGCTGGCATACACCACTTTCCAGTCTTTATCAAAAAGCCAGAACTCATCGGTAGATTGGTTCATGGCAAACTGAATGCGTTGCAATTCGCGTTCTTTTTCAACCAACTCGGTGATGTTGGTGCGCATATCCAGCACATGCGTGATTTCTCCCAGCTCGTTGAATACTGGCTGTGCAGTCATTTCGCAAATCTCGCCGGTAGGGAATGATTTGATTTTCTTTTCGGGTTTTTTACTGGCCAATGCCTTTTTGACCAGGCAACCTTCGCATACTGTTTCCAGTCCAAAACAAGCTTCGTGACAACGTTTACCAATTACATCTTCATTTTTAACGCCATAGAGCGAAAGAAAGAGTTTATTGACCCTTAGAATTTCAAAATCGGGGGTTACAAGTGCCAGCGATTGAGGTAAGGAGTTGAAGATCAGATCTAATTGTTGATTGCCCTCCACAACTTCCTGCTGTAATTTTTTGAATGTACTGTCAATACTGTTCATGGTTAAGGTATTAAGTGCACGAAACACCAATCGTAGGTTTATTGTACGTTATTGTTCCGAATGAATGTATTTTGTGTGTGTGGATGGTTGTGCAAAAAAGGAAAGAAAAAATGTCATAATGATACAAAAAGACTGGTATGTGCGTCAAAATAACACTTTAATAACATTATATTTGAAAAAAGGCATCTGGAATGGCAGTTGTTCCTTTGTGCCTATAGCGGAAGAATGAGTTCAGTTAACGATCGTTTTGGAACGTGGTGCACGTTGATTTCATCGCGCCAATATTTGAAATCTCCGTTTTGTATTTCCTCAATTACGACTTCTTCTTTTGGTTTTCCCAAGGCAATTACGTTGATGATTTGATATTGTTCAGGAATTTTCAACGCTTGCATCAGTTGGGGTTTGTTGATGGAACGAAAAATGCAACCGCCAAACTCCGATTCAACGGCTCCCAGTAAGATGCTTTGGGCGGCAATACCATCGTCGCAAAAAAATTGATTGGCAATTGTTGTGTCGAGCAATTGAATGATATAGGCTGATGGACGTTCATCTTCAACTGGTCCGGACCAATCGGTTAAAAATGCCGCCCATGCGAGTGTAGAGAATATTTTTTCATTCTTTGATTTTTCGCACGACAGAATGTACTTAATAGGTTGCGCATTTCTACCTGACGCTGATAAGCGTGCAAGATTAACCCAGTCTTTCAATTGTTGTTCGGTAATTTCTGCCGATTGGTAAAAACGGCGGTAACTGCGGTTCTTTAAAACTAAATTGTGAAGCATGGTTCTATTTTTTTTCTGTAAAAATAAGGTTTATAAAAAGGAATGATTTTTATTTTGCGACTAAGGATGAAAAATATAGAATAAGATTTTTGTATGAATCGTATACGATTTCGACGCATTGTTTTGTTTCAATTAAGAGAAAACGATTTAAAATAACAACTGGTATAAACTTGGATGCTTTAAATCGATAAAGTAAAAAAGTGGATTGCGAAATATGACACACCTTTAAGAGCAGAAAAAAAAGTAAGGATTGGTGAGTATTAAAATTAATGACCAACGATATAACCTGCAATAGTGGATGTTGTCCCAATCCTTACAATCCTAAAAACGGCACCTTTTTTAATTTATTGTAGGTCAAATTAAATTAGATACTTAAAATTTGTTAAATCACCATTTACAATAAATCACTCGCCAGCTCGGCCAAATAACTTCGTTCACCTTTCACCAAATTCACATGGGCAAATAGTTCCTGTCCTTTCATCCGGTCGGAGAGGTAAGCGAGTCCGTTGGATTGTTGATCCAGGTAGGGCGAATCAATTTGATGCAAATCGCCCGTGAAAACCATTTTGGTGCCTTCTCCGGCACGGGTAATGATGGTTTTAATTTCGTGCGGAGTCAGGTTTTGGGCTTCATCAATTATAAAGTAAGAATTTGACAAGCTGCGGCCACGAATATACGCCAATGCAGCAATCACCAGTCGTTCTTCTTTTTCCATTTCTTCAATGCGCACATTCTCCACACTGCGTGGATTGTGGCAATGTTTAATTACGGTGAGATTGTCAAATAGGGGTTGCATGTAAGGACGTATTTTGTCGTCGGCATCGCCGGGCAAAAAACCGATATCGCGGTTGCTCAGGGCAACAATGGGCCGGGCTAACAAAATTTGTTCGTACAATTGGTTTTGTTCCAGCGCAGCGGCCAGAGCCAATAATGTTTTTCCGGTTCCGGCTTTTCCTGTAATGGCCACCAATTTAATGTCGGGATTAAGCAGGGCGTTCAGCAAAAAGGTTTGTTCAGCATTACGGGGTTTTATTCCATAGGCTATTTTTTTATCCACACGCTCATAGCGCCTGCTGCCCGCATCGAAACGCACCAACGCGGAGGTATTGTTTCCTTTAAAAATGAAAAAGTCATTGGCGGTGGGGATTTTGCTCATCTGAACATCGGTGGGCTGCAGGAAACGTTCTTCGTATAGTTTAGCAATTAGCGCATCGTCGCAGTTGTTCTGAATGGTGACTCCTTTGTCGAAAATTTCCGGATTGGTTACTTTATCGTTTTTATAATCTTCCGAATCGATTCCAATGGACTTGGCCTTTAGTCTGAGGTTAATGTCTTTGGTAATCAAAACCACCTTTTGCTCCGGATTTTGCTCTTTTAAATATTCTGTAATGGCTAAAATACGGTGGTCGGCGATGTCTTCACGAAATGAAACTTTAATTTTTTCCGAAAAAGGTCGTCCGGTTTCAATCTTCAGTTTTCCTTTGTTCAATCCCAGCGATAATCCACCGTTGAACAAATCGTCGCCCACCAATTCATCTAAAAGTCGCACAAATTCACGGGCCTGAAAGTTCAGCTGATCACTTCCACGTTTAAATTTGTCCAGCTCTTCGAGCACAACAATGGGAAGAATCACATCATTATCCTGGAAATTATATATACATTGATGGTCGTGGAGGATGACATTTGTGTCAATCACGAATATTTTGGAACGTTTTTTTATCATTTAATACTATTTTTGGGCTCTTTGCAGAACAATAAATGAATTTTTCGGTCTGTTTAAAAGTAACAAAAAAAAGAGCCCGGCAACTTGAATGAACGGGCTGATTTTCGGGAACTTTGTAACAATACATTGTTAATAAAATGACCTACGAACAAACTTTAGAATACTTGCTTGGGCAACTGCCCATGTACCAACGGTCGGGTGTGGCGGCGTATAAAGACAATCTTGACAATACTTTAGCCCTCGATTGCTTGTTTGATCATCCACATAGGAATTTCAAAACAATACATGTGGCCGGCACCAATGGCAAAGGATCTGTTTCGCATATGCTTGCTTCGATCCTGCAAAGTGCCGGCTATAAAGTGGGTTTATACACCTCGCCCCATTTGAAGGATTATCGTGAACGAATCAGGTTGAATGGCGAAATGATATCACAAGTAGCCGTGTGTAATTTTATTGAGCGTTTCAGGAGCCTGAATGTAAATGAAAAAATTGAACCTTCGTTTTTTGAGCTTTCAGTCGCCATGGCTTTTGATTATTTTTCGAACGAGAAGGTTGATGTGGCCGTTATCGAAGTTGGTCTGGGCGGACGTTTGGATTCTACCAACATTATCACTCCTGAAGTTTCTGTGATTACCAACATTAGCCTCGATCATACTTTTTTGTTGGGGAATACCCTTGAGCTCATCGCCGGTGAAAAAGCCGGAATTATTAAAGCCGGAATTCCTGTTGTGATTGGCGAAACGCAGAAAAAAACTACAGCGGTTTTTCAGCAAAAGAGCAAGGACCTGAATGCTCCTTTAATTTTTGCCGATCAGAATTACTTCCTGAATTTGGCAAGTGACGGTACTTTTACGATTTCTTCTAAGGATAAGGATTTATTTAGTCGGATTGAATTGGGCCTGAAAGGGGAGTATCAGCAGAAAAATGTACTTACCACCATCGCCACAATTCAGCTATTAAAAACGCGTGGATTTCAACTGGAAAAAAGAGCAATTAGCGATGGGTTGAAAAATGTGGCTCTTTACACAGGACTCGAAGGTCGATGGCAGCTTTTGGGTGATCATCCCAATATTATCTGTGATACCGGGCACAACGAAGCAGGAATACGTTGGGTGATGAGTCAATTGTCAAAGGAAAAATTTGAGCATCTTCACATTGTTTTTGGAACGGTAAATGATAAGGATGTCAGTACAATTTTGAGTTTATTACCTGAAAGTGCGACGTATTATTTTGCGCAAGCGGGCATTGAGCGTGCCATGGATGCCGAACAATTGAAAACTTTAGCTGTTTCATATCATTTGAATGGTGATGTTTATGCCTCAGTCCAGGCAGCTTTTGACGCTGCTAAAAAGAATGCAGGATACAACGATTTCATTTTTGTGGGGGGCAGTACTTTTGTCGTTGCAGAAGTGATTTAAAGAGTAATAAGATGAAAGTGATCATAAATCCTTTATATGAGTTGATTGCCCAGGGTGAACATCAGCAGCAGGATTTTAAATATTGTATTAACGATTCACGAAAGATTGCCAAATCACTGGTGGCCTTTGCCAATACCATTGGTGGTAGGTTGTTGTTAGGTGTAAAGGACAATGGAAAAATTGCAGGCGTTCAATCCGATGAAGAATATTATATGGTTGAGGCAGCTGCCAAGCTATACAGTAAGCCGGCCATTCCTTTTTTGGTGCAACAGTGGGAAGCCGATGGTAAAACAGTCCTCGAAATTCAGATTGCTGCCAGTTCGAAACGACCACATTATGCTGAAAATGATGAAAAACAATGGATAGCTTACATTCGAAGAGAAGATGAAAACATCCGGGCAAATCGGGTTTTATTGAAGTCGTGGGAATTGCAAAGCAATCCTACTGGTTTATTGTTTCGCTACGACGAACCTAAACGAATTTTAGTTCATTATTTGGAAAGTAATCCTGAAATAACAATGTCGAAATTTGCAAGAATTGCCCAAATTAGCCGTTTTTCGGCCGAGGATATTTTGGCAGAATTTTTGAACCTGAAATGCATCTCTATTCAGCTTCATCAAAATCCGGTATGCTATAGTTTAAACAATGATTTCGATTTTACTCAATTAAGCACATGATTCAGCCAGGTTATACAGGTTTTTTACCC
Organism: Prolixibacteraceae bacterium; assembly: GCA_041821245.1. GTDB lineage: Bacteria > Bacteroidota > Bacteroidia > Bacteroidales > Prolixibacteraceae > Roseimarinus. Next base: position 207,749 of record JBGUEP010000006.1, on the reverse strand, counting down.
ATTTTTACATTTATTTACCTGATTGGTCATTCGAAAAATACATGGAACTTGAAATTAGCGATACAACTATTTTAAGAATTGGGGACAATTTAAAGATGCAACATACAAAATTTAAATACATGAAAATTTTATTAATTAGCATGCTGGTATTCATTCTATCAAGTGGAATAGTATCGGCTCAGGAAAATTACAAAACCATTTCGAAAGAAGATTCTTCGAAGTATTATTTTGGTGTAAGCCCTTATGAGGTCATACATGTAAAAGAACCTTCGTCAAGAAAGAAGCCCAAAAACATCATCTTTATGATTGGTGATGGAATGGGACTTGCTCAAATTTATTCCGGATTGACAGCAAATCGTGGAGAATTGAATTTGAATAATTTTAAAACCATTGGATTTCAAAAAACGTATTCTGCCGATCATTATGTAACGGATTCAGGTGCCGCCGGAACCGCATTGGCAAGTGGAACAAAAACATACAATGGTGCAATTGGTGTTGATAGAGATACCATTGCTATTCCAAATATTCGTGAAAAATGCGAAGCCATGGGAAAAGCTACTTCAGTAGTTTCCACTTCGGCTGTAACTCATGCCACACCAGCTTCTTTTGTAGCTCATCAGGCATCGCGCAATTCCTATGAGGCCATTGCAGCTGATTTTCTGCAAACTGATATTGATGTATTTATTGGTGGTGGGTACAAACATTTTACCCAACGCGCCGATGGTCAGGATTTGACCTTGGAATTGAAGAAAAAAGGATATCAGGTACTGACCGATATCGATGCTGTAGCAAAAGTGAGTGAAGGGAAGTTGGCAGGATTGCTTGCACCTGAGCACATTAAACCCATGGAAGAGGGGCGAGGAAATATGTTGCCATTGGCCACCAAAACGGCGCTTGGTATTTTAGATAACGATAAAGATGGATTTTTCATTATGATTGAAGGTTCTCAGATCGATTGGGGCGGCCACCAAAACAATACTTCTTACATAGTAACTGAAGTGCTCGATTTTGACCGGGCCATTGGTGAAGCTTTGGCATTTGCCGCAAAGGATGGAGAAACGTTAATTGTAGTGACTGCAGATCATGAAACAGGTGGGTTTGCCATAAACGGAGGAGACCTGAAAAAAGGCAATGTTCAGGGAGGGTTTGCCACCGGCAACCATACCGGAATCATGGTTCCTGTGTTTGCCTTTGGTCCAGGGGCCGACGAATTTCGAGGCATATATGAAAATACCGATATTCCAAAGAAAATGCTGCAACTAATAAGTAAATAAGCACTCAGGAATTTCAGCTCTGTTAGAGCGCTTTTGGCGGATCATAGGCTGTCGATGCATTCAATGATGAGATGCATTGTTCTCGACGCTGTGGTTCGCTTGCATTTGTTCGTAAATTGACGACTATGGCAATGAAAGGCTGTTTTTTTCGTATTCTTAAATCTTTCGTTATTTTTAGCGTTTTAAAACCAATCGCAATCAACGGGTAAAGGGTAACTAATCTAACTTAAATCGTATGTTTGAATCACTTGAATTGCTGGATCATGTAAAGTTGAATTTTAGCGAAGGCAATCTATTATTCTTGAACATTGCTATTGCGGTAATTATGTTTGGCGTTTCACTTTCAATTCAAGTGAAAGATTTTAAAAATGTTTTGTACCGTCCTAAATCAGTCATCATTGGTTATGTTTCGCAATTTTTTGTATTGCCTGCGGTCACCTTTCTACTGATACTGATTATTCAGCCAACTCCCTCGGTTGCATTAGGCTTGATTATGGTCTCTGCTTGTCCGGGAGGAAACATCTCTAATTTTTTAAGCTCACTGGCAAAGGCCAATACAGCACTTTCGGTAACCTTAACCGGGTTTGCAACACTTTCGGCTATTTTTATGACGCCTTTCAATTTTTCATTTTGGGGCGGTCTTTATGTGAAATATTACAATCATCAGGGAGGAGCATATTTACGTACTTTGGAAATCGATCCGTTCCAAATATTTTCAACTGTTTTTATCATCCTTGGTATTCCTGTAATACTGGGCGTTTTGGTCGGTAAATATTTACCCGAAATTACCCGGAAAATTGTGAAACCCATTCAACGATTTTCGATGTTGTTTTTCATTATAATGGTGGTGATTATGCTGAAAAATAATTTCCAACATTTTATTGGTTTGATTCACATTATTTTTATTATTGTGCTTCTGCATAATGGATTGGCCTTGCTGAGTGGATTTTCGCTGGCATCACTTTTTAAACTGAATAGAAAAGACAGACGTACCATTTCCATCGAAACGGGTATTCAAAATTCAGGTTTAGCCCTGACATTAATGTTCAATCCAAAAATATTTCCGCCCGATTTTGAATTGGGTGGCATGGCGGTCATTGCTGCGTGGTGGGGGATTTGGCATATCCTTTCAGGATTAATAATGGCAAGCCTTTGGGGAAGAAAACCTATATTGGACGAAAATTAAATGATGGATGGAGAACAAACATCTATTTTGTATCACACATTATTAATGAAGATAAATGAGTTTTGGGTCTGCACGGTGCCAGACTTAATGTCTTAAAAAATTAATTTCGATCGAATGAAAAAAGTTGAACAGTGGTCCTTGTTATATGAGATTTTGCGTCCTTTTGGTCGATTTATATTTTGGATGGCACATCGGAAAATAGTCGTCACCGGTACGGAGAATATTCCCAAAGGGGAACCTGTTATTATGGCACCTAATCATCAGAATGCTTTGTCTGACGATTTAGCAATGGTCTTTTATTTGAAACAACAACCGGTATTTCTTGGTAGAGCCGATATGTTTAAAAATAAAACAGCAGCAAAATTGTTGAATTTTTTAAAAGTGATCCCTGTTTTTCGAATTAGAGACGGAAAAGATACCTTAGATCGAAATAAGGCCGTTTATGAGAATTGTGTGCAAATTCTAAAACAGAATAAAACAATCTGCATTTATCCGGAAGCAGGCGACAATAGGATGAAAAGTATGATTGGTCATAAAAAACCAATACCACGAATTGCCTTTTATGCCGCCGAGGCCACTAACTTTGAAATGGATGTGAAGGTGGTTCCGGTTGGGATGTACTATTCACATTATTACCATTTCCGTCGTGAATTATACATTGCATTCGGTAAGCCGATAAGTTCAAAAGATTATTATAAATTGTTCAGGGAGGAAGGCGAAGCAAAAGCAATTAATAAGTTCAGAAATGATTTATTTGAAGCGATACGAAAATTGATTGTTCATGTTCCGGACAAAAAAAGTTATGATTTGTATGATAGTGGATTCGAGATGTTTCGAGCCAAAGTTCTTGAAAAGCTGGGTCTAAAAAACCACCTTAAGAATAAAGTTAAGGCAGAACAATACCTATCCGAAAAAATTAATGAAGCTTTAGAAAACGAGGAAACCGAAAAAGATGATTTGCTTAAAAAATCACAAACCTATAAAAGATTAAAAAAACGATTCAACTTCAATGAAAAAGAATTAGCAAAAGGTGAAATAGGAGTTTCCGGTTTTATTGCAAATATGCTACTGGCAATTATCTTACTGCCCATTGCTGCATATGGAACGCTTGCCAATGGTTGGTTGTTTTATTTGACTCGTTTTCCCTACCGTAAGAAGATAAAAGATGATCATTTTTATAGTACCATATCTTATGGTTTAAGTTTTATACTTTTCCCTTTGTGGTTCATTGGACAGTATTTTATTCTTCATTCAATTTTTGATAGTTGGTTAATTGCAATAGGTCTCCTAATCTTTTCGATTCCAAGTGGTGTTGTTGCGTGGGAAATAGGGCAGTTGATTTTAAGTACATTTCATCGTCTGAAATACAATCAGCTGCAAAAAACAAGCAATAAACTCTTCAAACAGCTGCTTGATATAAGAATAGAACTGATCCGTTTCTTTACAAAAACAATAGGCTGACAAGTTGGGTATAGCTACACTCATATTAATTGCATTCAGTCTGTCTTTCGATTCTTTTGCTGTTTCTGTATGCAGTGGCTTGTCGCTCTGCCGAAAACATCTTAAGCTGACCGATGCCTTAAAAATAGCACTCTCATTGGCCGTATTTCAAGGTGCAATGCCCCTTCTGGGTTGGTTTATAGGCGAAACATTTAGTGAATTGATCATGCAGGCCGATCATTGGATTGCTTTCTTTTTACTCTCGGCTTTAGGTGCAAAGATGATTTATGAAGGGCGAATTCCTGCGAATAAGAAAAAAATCAAAAACCCTACTCACTGGAAAGTCATTCTAACCATGTCGTTCGCCACCAGTATCGATGCTTTAGCCATTGGAGTTGGATTTTCATTTTTTGTTGAGCAGATGTTGTTCCCCAGCTTGTTGATTGGTTTTGTTACTTTTATGGTTTCGATGAGTGGAATATATATGGGCAAAAAATTGGGGACAAAACTAGCCGGTATTGCTGAAATAGGTGGAGGTATTATCCTTATATTAATTGGAGTAAAAATTGTACTGGAACACCTGTTTTTAATTTAACTTCTTGTGCCAACGATTAAAGGACAAGGAGAACCTTGATCCAACATCTTTTTGAGTATCCAAATTAAAATCACACTTTAATTCATTCACAATGCCTTGAACGATACAAAGGCCAAGCCCTGATCCTCCATAATCTCTGGTGTATGAACCGTCGCCCTGTACAAATGGAAGGAATATTTTTTCTTTATCCGCATCGCGAATACCAATGCCACTATCCTTAACATAGAGTTCCAGTTTTTCACCTGACAGTATGGCCCCAACTTCAATGCTGCCTTCTGACGAAAATTTATAGGCGTTGTCGATCAACCTTAACATGGCTTTCTTTAGATAATATTCATCCGTAAATATTATCGTCTCCTGGTCGTTCAATTTTACAGGAATTAATTGAAGTTTGGAATTACTGTATTTTAAGGTGATTCCTGTTATTTCATAAAACAGACCATCTAAAAACTTATTCACCTTTAATGGAGCATTAATGGCTTTGATTTGCTGTGTATTGGCCATTGATGCATCAAAAATATCATCAATAGTGGATAATAAAAACATGGTATTGCTGCCCACCAGTTTTTGAAATTCTATTTTTTGCTGTGCACTAACGCCATCTTCAGTTAACAATTCAGTAAATCCAATAATGGCATTTAATGGAGTTCTAATCTCGTGTGAAATATTGGCTAAAAATTCAGTTTTTAATTGGTCGCTCATTTCAGCTTTATGCAAGGCTGCCCGGAGCTTGATTTCAACAATTTTACGCTGGGTGATTTCATTGTTCAAATCTTCATTGACAATTTTAAGTTCGCTGATCTTATCAAGTACCTCATGCTCCAGATATTGGTTTGATTTATCCAGTCGAAGCAGTGCACTTATGGCATTTATGCGTGTTGCCCTAAATGAAGTGTAGAATGGAATAGTAATACTACTTCCAATCAAAAACAGGATAAGCGTTTGGGAAAAAATACTGAACCCCAGTAGCAAATTGATGGATATATAGCTGACCAGATAAACAATAAAATACGAAATGTAGTTGATGATCTTTGGGCTTAAAAAGAATGAAATTAATAAGAATACAATGTAAAATGTAAACATATTAAGCATCGAAGAGGGCTTCAGTGATGCAATTACTGTTGCCCATGCAATTGCCACCATTGGATACAAGGTGATCACTTGTTGACGGTATCCTCTTTGATCTCTTTTTGAGCCGTTTAAAATGGAGTTGGTTACGATAATTATGGAGGCGCACATTAAAGGAATGTCAGCGACCAAATAATAGATTTGATTTTTGCCGTAAATATTCGTAAGGTCCAGAATTATAAAAAGCAGAGATGTAAATAATGAAATAAAAGCAAAAAATTCGATTCTTTTTTGATCTTGCCACCTGAGTTTCCGATGAAGTTCAACCTTCTCCTGACTGCTTAGGCTAATTTCGTCGAAACCCAATAGTTCTTTAAAGTACTTCATCCTTTTTTCTGCTATTTCAAACCACTGAAATGTAGGAATAATAAAAACAAAAAACGAATATTAAATTATGTTTTATTGCATTACGTTGAAAAGCAATCATAGCACAAGTTTCGTTTATTGTTTGATATAATTACTATGAAAAGAATTAATGAAATACCATCAATTTACTTAAATACTTTCCAATAATATCGAACTCAAGATTGACTACAGAGCCAAGCTCAAAGGTGTGAAAATTAGTTTCGTTGTAAGTATATGGAATAATGGCCACCTGAAATGAATTGTTCTTGGAATTCACCACTGTAAGGCTTACGCCGTTAACGGTAACCGAGCCTTTTTCTACTGTAACATATCCTTGTTTTGCCATGCCCGGGTCCAAATCATATTCAAACGTAAAATACCAACTACCGTCTGCTTCATCAATTTTGATACATTTGGCTGTTTGATCAACATGTCCTTGTACAATGTGACCATCCAATCTTCCATTCATCATCATACTGCGTTCCAGGTTCACTTTGCTACCTTTTTCCAACAAGCCAAGGTTCGATTTTAGTAAGGTTTCTTTGATGGCTGTTACTTTATAGGTTTGCTTTTCATTGTTAATGGCAACAACGGTTAAACATACACCATTGTGTGACAAACTCTGATCAATTTTCAGCTCATTCACAAAAGAACAAGTTAAAGTGAAATGAACATTTTCCTGATCCTTTTCAATAAGCACTACCTGACCGGCTTCTTCTACAATTCCCGAGAACATATTGTTTTGATTTAAAATTTGCTTCGAAATTATAAAAATATACCCAAAAAACAGGTTCATTCCTCATGTTTGGTCAAACAAAAGGATTATTTAAAATTCTGAACCATGCAAGCTAAAAGTCAAAATAAATTGCCTAAACATTTAGCTATGCCAATGTGTTAATGTGTACTGTTTAGTTATTAGTTATCAAAACGAAACAGCTGTAGAAATATTGAAAAGGTCAAGTAAAAGAGTAACTTAAACTAAAAAATGATAGCCGCTTTTTTGGTATTGATCTATTGAATATTGATTTTTGAATTGAAACAAAACTGCATTTAAATGATAAAAAAAGTCTTAGTGGCTAACCGAGGGGAAATAGCCGTAAGAATTATGCGGTCGTGTAGAGAAATGGATATTGCCAGTGTTGCAGTATTTTCCGAAGCCGATCGCAAGTCTCAACATGTGAGGTATGCAGATGAAGCCTATTTTATAGGACCATCACCTTCCAACGAAAGTTATCTTAACATTGATAAAATTTTAGAAGTAGCCATTCAATGTGGCGCCGATGCCATTCATCCAGGTTACGGATTTTTATCAGAGAATACCTCCTTTGCCCGTCGAGTAGTTGAAGCCGGTATCAAATTTATCGGACCCACTCCCGAAGCAATCATGGCCATGGGCGACAAAGTAACCGCCCGTAAAATCATGATCGAAGCCGGGGTGAATATCGTTCCCGGTACCAACGAGAATTTGGATACCAACGAAGATTTGCAACGTGTTGCCAAACAAATTGGCTATCCCTTAATGATAAAAGCTTCTGCCGGTGGTGGAGGCAAGGGTATGCGACTGGTTCGTAGCGAAAAAGAATTGGTCAGTTCGTACAACATGGCCAAATCAGAAGCGCGTAATGCCTTTGGAAACGATACTGTTTACATTGAAAAATACATCGAATCGCCGCATCACATCGAATTTCAGGTTCTGGCTGATGAATTTGGAAATACCATTCACCTTTTCGAAAGGGAATGTTCTGTTCAACGACGTCATCAGAAAGTGGTGGAAGAAACTCCTTCGCCATTAATGACACCTGAATTGCGCGAAAAGATGGGTGCCCAGGCCGTTGCCGCTGCTCAGTCGGTGAATTATGTGGGTGCAGGAACCGTGGAGTTTCTGGTCGACGATTTGCACAATTTCTATTTCCTTGAAATGAATACCCGCTTACAGGTTGAACATCCCATTACTGAAAGGGTAACAGGTGTAGACCTCGTAAAGCAACAGATCCTAATTGCTGATGGGCAGGAATTGAAATTAAAACAAGATGAACTTCGTCAGTTTGGACATGCCATTGAATGTCGGATTTACGCCGAAGACCCTGACAATAACTTCATGCCAAGCCCAGGATTAATTAAACACATTACTGAACCCCTGGGCTTAGGTGTGCGTACCGATGGTTATGTGTACGAGGGCTATGAAATTCCCATCTATTACGATCCCATGATTTCAAAACTGATTGTGTGGGCGCAAACACGCGAAGAAGCCATTCAACGTATGAAGCGTGCTTTATTTGAATACAAAATTACAGGTGTTAAAACCTCCATTCCATTTTTGAAACGAATTATGGAAACTCCTGATTTTGCTGGTGGAAAATACAATACCCATTTTATTCCCAACAACGAGGAATTTTTAATGACCAGGGGTGAATGTAACCAGGAATGTGAAGATTTAGCCATGTTTGTGGCGTATCTCGATTATGTTGATAAACTCAGTTCGGCCAACCGAAACGCTCCGGAGAAAGAGCATTCGCAATGGAAGGATTATGCCCAAAAGAAAAGTGTTATCCGATTTTAAGAGAAGATTATGCCATTTGAATTAAAAATAAAAGACAGAACATCGAAAGTCGAGATTCTTGAACACAAGGGGAATTTTTACAAAGTAAGCATTGGTGATCATACCTATGAGGTGGATGTAACTAAAGTAGAGAACGGAGTTTATTCGTTGATCTATCAGGGAAAATCAGTCAACATGGAAATGATCGAAGGTGATGCATCAAACAAGTACATTGTAAATACCCGTACAAATGATTATCAGGTGGAGATCATCGATGCAAAAGCACGTTATCGTACCGCAAGCAAAGGGAATATGGACAATGATGATGCCATCATTTCTTCACCAATGCCCGGAAAAATTGTACGCTTGTTGGTCAAGCAGGGCGATAAAGTTGAAAAGGGCGATACCGTGATTATTGTTTCGGCCATGAAAATGGAAAGTGAATATAAAAGCCCTATTGATGGAACTGTGAAGAAAATATTTGTAAAAGCCGATGATACCGTCGAAGGCAATCAGAACTTAGTTGAAATTGAACCTTTAGAAGAAAACTAAAAAGATAATCCATGCAAAGTACACAAGACAAATACGATATTTTTGAAGATAAAAAGAAACAGGCCGAATCGGGCGGTGGAGAAGAACGAATTGCAAAATACAAACAAACAGGTCGTTTAACCGCACGCGAACGAATCAAAATGTTTTTTGATCCGGGCACCTTCAACGAAATGGATCGAATGGTAACCCACCGTTGCACCAATTTCGGGATGGAAGAAAATATTATTCCCGGCGATGGTGTTGTGACCGGTTATGGTAAAGTAGATGGCCGTCTGGTTTTCGTTTTTGCACAGGATTTTACTGTTTTTGGAGGCTCTTTAAGTCGTACCAATGCCGATAAAATCATTAAAGTGATGCAAAAGGCCCTCAAAATGGGTGCACCTATCGTTGGTTTGAACGATTCGGGTGGTGCGCGCATTCAGGAAGGCGTAATGAGTCTGGCTGGTTATGGCGACATTTTCAATTTGAATGTGAAAGCATCGGGAGTCATTCCACAAATTTCAGCCATTATGGGACCTTGTGCCGGTGGTGCTGTTTATTCTCCGGCAATTACCGACTTTATTTTTATGGTAAAGGATACCAGCTACATGTTTGTAACGGGTCCTGACGTGATTAAAACAGTGACGCACGAAGAAGTCACCAAGGATGAACTGGGTGGACCCATGACCCACAACGCCAAAAGCGGAGTGGCTCACTTTATGGGCAACGACGATGAACATACCATTATGATGATTCGTGAGTTGCTGGGTTTTTTACCTTCCAACAACCTCGATGAGGCACCTACAGTGGCCAGCCTCGATCCGGTGGACCGGGTTGATGAGCATTTGCAAACCCTCATCCCCAACGATCCCAACAAGCCTTATGACATGCATCTGCTTATTAACTCCGTGGTTGATGATGGACATTTCTTTGAGGTGATGCCGTATTATGCAAAGAATATCATCATTGGTTACGCCCGCTTAGGAGGTAAGACAGTTGGTATTGTGGCCAATCAGCCTGAGTATTTGGCTGGTGTGCTGGATATCAACTCATCGGTGAAAGCAGCCCGTTTTGTTCGTTTTTGTGATGCGTTTAATATTCCAATTGTTACCCTTGTTGACGTTCCCGGATTTTTGCCTGGGACCATTCAAGAGTTTGGAGGTATCATCAAGCATGGAGCTAAATTATTGTACGCCTATGCCGAAGCTACCGTTCCGAAAATTACCCTGATCACCCGCAAAGCATACGGTGGGGCCTACGATGTAATGGCCAGCAAGCACCTGAGTGCCGATGTGAATTATGCCTATCCTTCGGCCGAGATTGCTGTGATGGGACCTGCCGGTGCAGTGAACATTATTTTCCGTAACGAAGGAAATGCCGAAGCCTTGGCCCAGCGAGTTGACGATTATCGCGAGAATTTTGCCAACCCATACAAGGCTGCAGAATTGGGCTACCTCGATGAAATTATCTATCCACGTGATACCCGTAAAAAGTTGATTGCTGCCCTGGACATGACCAAAACCAAACGCGACGATAATCCGCCTAAAAAGCACGGGAATATTCCATTGTAGCTCATAGCAAATAAAATAGTTTAAAAAGTGATCCGACGACCCTGAGTTGTGGGATCACTTTTTTTATGCTTTTAGATTAATCCGATTTTCCAGGATCAAAGTAATATTAGGGGCGCAAGATATTTGAAATATTCTTGATTACCGGGCTTCAAATGTAGCACCTAATTGAACTTCAAAGCCGTGATCAAGAAGAATTGTCCCTGTAGCATCGAAGGTTACGCTTGCTCCGCTGGCAATAACCACATTCCCATCGGGCGTATGGTTCGGATCAACACTGTACCCGGCCGATAAAGTTTGACAACTGATGTAAGCGTCTGAACTAAAGGTTTTGTTTTCAAATAATACAGTAGTTAGGTTTTTTATGTATGGAATTTTATTGTGTTTAGTGATGGTTACATAATATGGCATACCAACATCAGGGAATGTATAAGAAGAAACATTTGGCTGCACGTTATAATAACTGGCCCCATTGTCGTAAGCGCTCATTAAGCATATAGTACAATTGCTTTCACCTCCCGTACTAACGGTTACATTGTATCCGTTTTGTGTAACGCTTGCACTACTGAATGTGGTTGGTGTTGCGGTCCATAGTTCTGTTTCAGGACAGCCAAGCAGGTTGTGAGAAAATCGAAGATATCGATCATTATACCAAAACTTTGATTTTGCTTCTGCAATACCAATGTTGAACATGGAACTATCCTTAATAGCATTAATAAATTGTTCAAATAGAAGGTATGAGTCAGAAACCCAGCCATTTCTTGTATTACCTAAATAAGTTGGTCCACCTCCTTCACTAATGCAAGTATAACTTTCTCCCATATTTCTTTCTGTTGGTGAGATACTATATTCGTAATCATCAAAAGGCATTGTTGTACACGAAATAGAATAATAGATTGTAGGGTAGTCGTTATTAGAAATATTATCAAATCCATTACCATTCTCTGCTATAACACAACATCCCGTTGCTCCATTATTAAATGCTAACACTTTTCTTTTTGTATTTGCTGTACTGCCCGTATAAGCGCCACCACTACATATGTTTTCTGAGTTATAATATAACGTAGCTACTGCAACATTGCAAGGGCTTCCATGAGCCATAAAACTACATAACCCGTAATGCTTATTAAACTCATTGATTACATCTTGCCCAGTTGGGGTATTTGGTACATAAGATGTACAAGAACTACCTTCTTCTTCAAAAACGGTATTGCTTGTTAACCATGGAATTCGAGTTAAAATGTAGTTCGCTTGGTTACCAGCCATTAATTGATCCGCTTGTGTAAAAAACGCTTTTGTTAAATAAGAATAGTTACCATTACCAGGATTACTCTCATAAGTTTTTACCTTTTTAGTCCAAGTTAAAATCTCTGAAAAATTCTGTACCATTATCCTGCCAACAAATATTTCAGAATTGAAATCAACATTGTCCTGTGGTTCACCAAATCGACTATCTGCATCAACATTCCAATCTCCGTCAAAATCAGAAAAATACAAGTCGGTTGGAATAATATAGTCTCCAGTTGACAGATAATTTGAATGATATCCAAACCGAATTGGAAGAATTGAGTTATCACCAGCCAACAGCGCATAATCTATACCATCACCATTATCATAAGCATCGTATAAAAATTTTCTTAAATCCCCTGCGCTATCTGTAATTCCGGAGATCAAATCCCCACTATAATTGGCATAGATATCTTGAATGGTCACCAGTTCTACTTTAATTCCTTTTCGTTTCTTCCAAGCTATAAATTCGTTGAAAGCGGGAGCCAGTGTTTCACTGGTTACAATAACGTAGTCGGCATCTACCGAAATACTGTTTGTTGCAGTAGCGCTTTTAAGTGTTTTTTCGTTCTCAATGGTTTCCGATTTTGATGGTTCCTTTCTCTTGTGCTGATTGCCATACTTTTTAACATCATCTTTATTGTCAACAATACTTTTTAGTACTTTACCCGTCATACTGTTTTCATCAATTTCTACCTGATCCGTCATGGTCTTTTCCTCAACATAACTGGTTGTTAAGGTAAAATCAATCGATGAAACGACTTCCAGCTTGTTTTTTAGCGAATTGTATAGAAAAGGATATATGGCTAAAGTAACAATACGGTTACCCCGGAAAGAGTTTTGACCAGCTATTTGGACACAGGTTGATGGATACAAATCATCAGAATTGTATTTATTTGCATCGGGCTTAACAAACTCGTGAATATCTCCATCTCCAATAGGTTCAGGATATTGAGCAGGTGCAATTGGGTGGTCTAGCTTATTGGTTTGCTTTTTTACTTTGTTTATAACAATTCCTGTTGTTTCGCTGTTAGCCGGTATTAGTAGGTTGATGTATTTAACAGGCAAAGCGGGATACCCCCCAGGCTATCAATAAATGACAAGCCCGGAACGATAAGCTGATTATAGAAATTACCGTCACCAAGTTCATTCAGTTCAATTGAATAATTTTTATTGAAGGAAACCTGATGGTTGATTTGTCCATATAAGCTATTGATACTAAACAATAGCCCTATAAGTACACCTTTATTTATTTTTTGTCGCATTTTCGTAAAATTTTATCATTTTAATTGGATAGGTAAATGATTTATTCAACAATAAACCTTCCGGTTCGAGCATAACCATTTGAATCGGTTGCCCTATAAATATATATACCAGACTGCATTTTTGCATTTGGGTAATTCGCTTCAGTTAAATTTGTAGTTACATTTATAACATCAACTAAAGTTCCTTGTACATTAAATAGTTCAATCCTGTTTATTTCGCAGTTTCCCCATTTGAACCGGATCAGTTTTTCTGATCGGTTCATGGAAACTGTTACGTCAAGATTTGTTTGTTTATTATCAACACTAAGCTTGTTTGGTAAACAATCGTCGTAGTAATTATTATGGTAAATAATCGTGTCGTTTTGTAAAAAACAAATTAGGTCATTATGTGGGAATGAGGATCCGGTCGGAATATCACTTGCCGCAAACAATAGCCCGTTATTACTGCCTATTCCTTCAATCCATTCAACCCAGAAATAATTGAAATAGAATTTTTTTCGCAATGTGGTCCCAATTTGTATGGTGTCAATGTCCGTAACTATAAGTTTACCAAAAACATTTGCATTCTCCTCAAAAATGGTATCTCCAATTCCTAAGGAAAAATCATATAACAATAACTCTTTGTTTTTATCCCATTGGTTAAAATCATTAAAAGGTTTTAACCAGTGGATACTATCACCAATGTAATAAACACTTTTTTTATTATTTTCTCTAATTCCACCTACATAGGTTGAGCTATTCTTATTGAAATTATTATTATTAAAAAAGAATAACTTTTTGTAGAAAATACCATGAATCAAAGTGTCTTCTCCTGATAAGGCAAACCTTTCAAATGTTGATGTATTTGGACTATTTTCATCAGTTTCAGGAAAATAAGCTTCACTCCAAATGGCTCCAGAATCGGGAAATGGAACATATTTGTATTCCTGTGCAAATGATAAAAACGGTAACACAATTAGTGCTGTTATGAAAAACAGAAGTTTCTTCATGGTTTGAGTTTTATTTCGTTAAAATCATCTTTTTTGTATCCACCTCTTTACCGTCGGTAATAAGGGAGTAGAGGTATACGACGTATTTCCAAATTCGTTAATGATCAGATTATGAATTTGTTCTACTTGCATAAAGTAAATGTACAAAACAGCCTTGATAACCGAATTGGGCAAATATAGGTTAATGGTGGTATTTGCAGTAAACGAATTCCATCCTTTTTTAGGGATGGAATCCATAGATATATCTTATTTAATAGCAAATAAAAGATGCATTTGGATCAATATTTATTGCAAAAGTGCTGCCAATTGGAACCGAAAATGTGCCATCAATATCGACCTTTTTTTTTGCAGTAAGGGTTATGTTTGAAGAGGCATCTATTGTTACGTTGTCAAGGTAAAAGGCATATCCAGAAGATACATTCTGTGTGCCTGACAATGTTTCATTAATATATTCGATTGTTCCAGCTTTTCTGACAGATTCATAGGCATTAATGATACCTGCTCCCAACATACCTGAATATAAGTTCTCATCAAGAATAGGTCCAGCGGTTTCTTTAATGATTGCTTGTGCTTCTGCAGGTGTAATGCATGGGTTTATACTTTTCATTAAACCGCAAACACCTGCGACAATTGGGGTTGAAAAGGAGGTTCCATAACAGCCTCCATAAGGCCAGCTATTATTAACACAGTTATTACTCGAATCTAATTCAGTGGTACATTTGGCTCCCAAGACATTATATCCTCCAGCACAAATATCTACTTCTGGAAAGAAGGAGTGAATATATGTTGTTCCTTCACCGTTTGTATAAGTATGATAATTACCTTCATCAACACTGGAGACAATTATTATGCGTTCATCATAAAGCGGACTTAGAGGAAACCACGGACGATCAAGACTTGAACCTGATGGCCTACATCTTGTACTAATAATTGTATCATTAGCGGAGGTTATTTTGATACCATTTCCTGCTGGCATAACTATAATTGTTCCATTGTCAAGTATTTCTTGCACTGCGATCTTATCTATTGGGTCAAGAGAACCACCACAAGTCCAGCCTCCAGCAGATGAGGTTATAACATCTGCTCCCATTGAAAGGGATGCAAAATGGGCTCTTTCAAGATAATCTAGATCCCATGCTTGAAAAGCAATAATTCTGCAATTGAAGCCTATCGACGCAAGTTGGCCGCCTCCATCAGTTTCTGCAGATATAAAACTGGCAACAGCAGTCCCATGATTCTCTTTTTTGCAATCTGTAGTATAGTTGGTATTATCATAAGGGTCATAGTGCGGATCTATTTTAGTTGATAAATCTGGATGATTGATGTCAAACCAAGTATCTAAAACAGCAATTTTAGTATCAGAGCTACCTTTGGTAATGTCCCAAGCATGTTCTGCGTCAATTTGTTCCAAGTGCCACAGGTAGTGGTTGTGGTCCCACATGTAATCACTTGGATCATAGACTGCTATTTTTTCTTCTATGGGTAGCCTGAAAGTTTTTTCGAACTTTTCTTTGTTCTTCTCTAATTCTTTTTTGAATTTTTTTAGTTCTCCATCAAACTCAATTTTATATACACGTTGCAGGTATTCATTTTTAGAATAGGGGAACGATTGGGTGGCTTTTATGATTTTATGTTTTGTTTTTGTTTCATCACTAAAAAGGGTACTTAAAATATCATTGCCTTTTTTAACTCGTTCTAATTGATCTTTGTTAACAATAACGCGAAGTTTATTACTTTCAAAATTACATTCGTCGCATTGAGCAAAACTTTCTAAAGTCAAGAGTAAAGCTCCAATGATTATTATGATTGATTCTTTCATTCTTTTACAATTTTAAAGTTAAAGCAGTTATTTGCAGACTGAACTGTCAATAGATAATTACCTTTTTTCAACATCGAAGTGTTCAGCTTACAGTTGCAGGTTGATTTTTGTTTAATGATTATACTTCCTTTTAGATCCTTAACAGATATTTCATACTCTTGTTGGGTATTATCAATTTCTATCTCAAGGTAGTTTCCAACAGGGTTGGGGTAGATTTTAATTGTCTTGTTCCATATTGTTGAAATTCCAGTGTTTAATACATTGCAATCATCAAAATACAGTGGGCTGTTTATGGTATAAACATGTTCATCGCCATCAAATTTACAAACGACAATACCATTAATGCCACCTTTAACGCCTTCTTTCCAATGGAGCAAAAAGGTTAAGTTAGGCCCCACTCCTTCAATGAACTGGCATTTTTTACCCCATTCAGTTGGAAGATTAAATTCGATTATTTTTTTTTCATTTTCATAGTAAATTGTATCCACGGGGTAGTATTCATAAGGATAAAGGATGCTATCGCCAATATTAAGGTCAAGATTGAAGATAAGAAGAGTATCTTCACTTTCAGGCGAGATGTACCATATTTTTGAATTTGTTTCGTTGGTATTTACTTTTCCTGCAAAAGTGAGTTCGTGGTTGTAAAATTTTCCTTTGTAATAGATATTTGTCCAATCCCCAACTTTTTCGCCAGCAAATATCGTATCAATGAAATCCCCTGACATTTGCCTGTTACCAAAATACCAGATTGAAGTATCAGGTCTGATAATTGTTTCATAGCCCTGGCTAAGGCAATGAAATGGAATGACTGTACTTAGTGCCAACAAAATGATCAATTGCTTCATTTTAATGAGCTTATTTCGTTAAAATCATCTTTTTCGTATCTACCTCTTTGCCTTCAGCAATAAGGGTGTAGAGGTACATTCCGGCTTTTAGGGTATGGCCTTCAATGTTTGCAGAAGTATTACCACGCTCATTAATATTTAGCTTTTGAACCTGTTCGCCTTGCATAGAGTAAATGTACAAAATAGCTTTGGTGATATTGGTGGGTACATACATGTTAATGGTAGTATTTAACGAGAACGGATTGGGGATGTTTTGATCTAAAGTCGCTGCCTTTAGTTCTTCAACAGAGGAATCTTCGATAGTGGCTGATTTTTCCCTGGCAGAGTTTCCTTCCAGTTTTTCAATGCGGGAAATGAGGTCGTCAATTATGGTTTGTTGTTCTTTAATGGCTTATGCTAAAATAGGTATGAAGCGACTGTAGGCTATTCCGTAATTGTCGGTAGATTCATCATAGACCACTACTTCAGGAATAATTTTCTCTACATCCTGAGCAAGAAAACCGATTTGGTCTTTTCTTTCTTTTTCATATTTTTCTTTCTCTGAACTGCTTACTTTAGCTTCATCATAAATGAAGTCCTTTTTAAAATCATATTTAACTGGTTTTAATTGTAATACCAGGTCTAATGCATTTGTGATATCCCGAATGTTCTCTTTTTTACGAGCATCCGACGATTTTATTAAATCATAGCAGTAAATCATGTAAAATTGTTGATTCGCTGTTCCTAAACTTGCCGCATTTGTGGTTATAGGCTTAAGGTAGCAATGATTGATGTAATGGTCAAAAATCACATCATTGGTAATGGTTACATCACCATATTGATCAACAGAGATCTGTGCAAATGCACCAAAAGAAGCAATCAGAATTAAAGCAATTAAGAATAGTTTTTTAGATTGATTGATTTTTGAATTTTAAGAAAGTTTTTCATAATGGTTGAATTTATGGTTTGACAATAAATTTTGGTTTTATACCTGTTTATTCCTTATGCATGAAAAGGTTACCATTAAAAATGAATTTGTTGATGAATGAATGTTTTTAATGCATGAATGGAAGATATTTGTGTGTTAATGTAGCTTTAGTGAAGGATTGGAATTATAATTTGTTTATGGTTAGTTAGTGTTTGTTTTTTTGGATGGATGTTGAATTACAATTTTTTTGGGTTTTGGGTAGAATTTAAATTCGTAATAACGGAATGCAATGAGCTATCACCTTTTGGTCGATGGGTGATTTATTCTTGGATCAAAAATGGATGATCGACCAAATTGTGTTTTTCCGACTCTTAAACCCGGGTTCCGCTGCACTCCACCCGGGGCTACTATTGTTTGAGCCCTCCGGGCTCGTATTGTTCTCACATTGTACCCAATAATGATGGCATCCCGCTCTTTCCTCGCGGTCGGAATTGGGGAATTTTCCCCTTTCGGTCGATGGATGATAGGTGGTTTTACGAACAATGCCTGATCGACCGATTTCTGGTTTTCCGACTCTTAAACCCGGGTTCCGCTGCACTCCACCCGGGGCTACTATTGTTTGAGCCCTCCGGGCTCGTATTGTACGCACATTGTACCCAATAATGATGGCATCCCGCTCTTCTCCGCGGTCGGAATGACGATATTATTACCTTCCTTTCCTTAAGCCACGGGTAGTTGCAAGGATTTACCCAAATTATTTATCCGAAATTCGTAAATGAAAGGAGCCTGAAGGGCTCAAATAATAATAGCCCGGGGTAAATGAACGTAGTGAATGCCACCCCGGGTTAGTTTGAAAAAAAGATGATCGTCCGCGGTAGAAATTTGGCAGGAGAATTTATCTTTCGTCGGACGACGTTGGCGGATTTTTCACTTTTTTGGTCGATGGGTGAATTGTTCTTCGATGAAAAATGCTTGATCGACCGATTTCTGGTTTTCCGACTCTTAACCTCGGGTTCCGCGATGCTCCACCCGGGGCTATTATTGTTTGAGCCCTCCGGGCTCGGGGTTTACTCACATTGTATCCATGACATGTGGCTTCCCGATTGTATCTGGTGATCGCAATTATACGCTTTAGAAATGCAAATGGATTGCTTCCCGCTTCGTTCCTCGCGGTCGACGTGACATTTTTTGACCTCCCTCGATACTAAGCCGCCTGTCATTGCGAGGAGCGCCCGAAGGAAGCGACGTGACAATCCGTTCATTCCAGTAGGATGTTTATTAAGGAAGCGACGTGGCAATCTGTTCAATTTATTCTGAATGAACCTCACATTTTCGAAATTCATTATGGTCTTGACTTTGATCGGATAAGCCTCCTTATTTTAGCGCATCTCGGTCAACATAGTTCCTCAGTGTGCTTCCTTTTTCAGCAAGAATAAATTTTGCCAGTGTTTTGGCATTGTAGGTCGCTCCGGTCACCTTGGTATGGGTTCGGTCGTTCACAAAAAATTCCGCTACCTGTTCCTGGCCCATAGATTCATACTGATCGGCTATACTATTGTTTAAATCAATAAAATGAACTTCTGTTTCGGCGGCCACCTGTTTCGACCAAAGTCCAAAACTAGTATTCACCCTCTCCACTCGGTCGTTGGGCCATCGATTGCGCGGAATGTGCGACAATACAAAAACCTGGCAGCCTTTGGCTTTTGCATCAGTAATGTATTTTTTCATGTACCAACCATAAGTGTGCACGGTTTCGTGAGTGTCGTCAGGACGAGTAATTTCCTGCACTTCGTCGCCAATGCCTGGCAATGAACCTCTGAATTTTGCTTTATCGATGTTCCCGGTATCGTTGTGTCCAAACTGGATCAACACATAATCACCTTTTTTCAATTGCTGAAGCACTTCGTCCCATAAGCCTTCGTAGTAATAGCTTCTGGAACTTCGGCCACCGCGTGCTTTATTGATGATTTCGATTCTGCTGGAATCAAAAAAGGCAGGAAGTTCGCGACCCCAACCAACAATGGAATCGTTGCCATTGGCCACGGTGGAATCACCAATCAGGAAGATTCTTTTTTTAACCGGGAAATGAATGTTGGGTTCTTTCAGCATCAGTGGTTTTAATGGTTTAATCTCCTCCTGAATTCCTTCAACCACCATTGATGCTGCAAGCACCGCACCTTTTGCTGTGGTGTGGGTATGATCTCGTTTAAAGAAATAGGTATTCATCACAGCATCCTGGCCAATTTTGTCAAGTGCAGATGCCATTTTAGCATTCAGGTCGATGAAGGTGACGTGTTCTGAACGGGCAATTTTTTTGGCCCATAGCCCATAGTTTTGGTTGTTTCTTATGATCGAACCATTCTTCCAATCGTTGCGTGGAATGGGGGAGATGATCACAGGTATTGCCCCTTTTGCTTTTATTTCTTTGACATACTGTTGAAGATACCAGCCGTAGCTGTGTACAAATTCATGTTTGCCGGTCAATAAGTTGTCAATTTCGACGGATTTGTTTTCGGTACCTTTTAATGTTCCACGGGCACGTATGGTATCGTTAACAGCGCCTGAATCATTGTGTCCAAATTGAATAAAAACATAATCACCCGGTTTAATGGATGGTAGAACTTTTGACCATAGTCCTTTGCTTCGATAGCTACGGCTACTGGTGCCACCCATGGCATGATTTTCGACGTTTAAACGACTGGTGTCAACAAATTGAGAAAGTGCATCACCCCATCCCCACAAACCGCCCTGTCCGTCGCCCTGTCCGTTTTTTACCGTGGAGTCGCCAATTAAAAAAATAGTTGGTTTTTTACTTTTATTTTCAGCGTGAAGACCAATCGCCAGCAGGCAACTCAAAAGAATCAGAAGGATGGGTTTATTCATAAGTGCTTTATTTAAGATCATTTTATTGGATCAAAAGTAAACAAAGCATAGATGACGATTCACGAAATTTGTACGGAACATCAGGCATATCTTTCAAATAAGAGGAAATACTGACTTATTGTGTACGGATTTACTGCTTGCGATGCGAAATGGATTTTTATGATAAAAGAAAAGACTCCTTTAAGGAGCCTCTTCAGTAGATGAACTTTGTTTTGGATAAAAAATCAATGTTCCTTGTTTTGCATGTGTCCATCACGACTTTCTTCCAAGGGAACATCTGATTTTTTTTCTGTTTTAACTTCGGCTTTATAGCCTATTTTGTTGAAAGCTTTGATGATTTTTTCAGGGTCAGTTTGATCCGTTCCGAACCGAATTACGCATTCATTGTTGTCCAACGAAACTTTCAAATCCTTAACGCCCTTTTCGTACGAAATATTGTCCTGAATTTTGTTGACACAATTTTGACAATCCATAGCCACTTTAAAGGTGAGTGTTTTTTCTTCCTTTTCGGTCTTGGCTAATGCCTGAGTGCTTAATGTTGTACTTGTGAATAGCCCGATAAGAGCTACTAAAATTATTTTTTTCATCTTTCTATTTTTTTATTATTTCATTATTCATAATCCTTAATGGTATACCGTAAGCCAAAATAAATGGTTCTGCCGTGAACCGGTCCCCAAATCATAGAACCATCAAAGTTGGGTCCCCAAGGTTTATCGGAAGCAATGATCGGACTGGACATGGTAAAGTTCGATAAGTTTTCGCCGCCGACATAAAAACTCCAAAGTTTGTAGTTTTTAGTGATTTGTGCATTGAATATTGTAAACGGATCAAATTCCTCTTTCCATAGGGGATTAACTGTTGAAGCGTCAGGTAAACGTCCACCACCATTAAATTGGCTGGTTAAATCGAATTGCCATTTTTTCAAACGTGTGGCATAACTTAAACTGAGCAAACCTTTGTAACGACTGACCAAAGGAAGTTCTCTTAATGTCCCGTTGATGGTTTGATTCACATCGTTGATCCGATAAGCTGCATTTATGGTCAAGCCATGAACAAGCTCATAAAAGGCTTCGGCCTGAAAGGAGTTGGCGTAGGACAGGCCTTCCAGATTCTTAAAATGAACCTGATGAACATCGCTATCCACATCGCGAATGACCTGATTTACGAAATTAGTACGATAATAATCAATGCTTACACTTAGTTCCTTTTCTCCGATTGGTAATGCCAGCGTGGCGCTTGTACCCATGTTAATTGCTTCCTCCTGGTTTAAATTCTGATCCACAATCAATTCTCTGGAACTGGCTAGCAAATAGGAGTTTTCAGCCAGGGGAATGGACGTGCGGTATCCTTTCCCTGCCGATGCTCTGATGGTTAGCCAGTCATTTGCATTCCATTTTGTGTGAATCCTTGGTGTAACAAATAAACGATAGATGGTACTATAATCGGCTCGTATACCGGCCAAAATATTCAGTTTGTTGTTCAGGTTGTAGGCATATTGAAAAAACGCCCCGGGTACCGCTTCTGTATGGGTGTGTTTTGTACTGTTTAGCTCCTCATTGTAACCATCTCCCATGTAGGAAACTCCTGTTTTATAGCTGTGTAAATCACTTCCAAAGTTGCCCATGTAAATCACATTCAGGTAGGTGTTTGTTTGAGTGCCCTGGTAGGTTTTATTACCGTAGCTCGATTCCTGATTGTGATAGCTGGCCGAAGCCTGAATTCCTAAACTCGTACCGGGTTTGTTGAAGATGATCCCATTCTTTGCAAACACTTCGTAGTGCCTGGTCCGAATATCTATTCCATATAAGTTGCTTAAGTTCTCATCAAAAGCTCCTACCTGCCCCGACTGTCGGTGTTCATCCAGCAGTTTCACGCCAATTTCCCGATGACCACCTTTTTTAGGAATATAGTTCCATCGGTTCATGAAATTGATTTGCTGAATGTGCGGCATGTCAAGAAATGAGTCGCCGTTATCGTCAATTTCCTTACTGTGATTTTCACCATGCAAAAGGATCATCGTGGAAAGGTTGTCGTTAAATTTATACGCGTAATTGAGGTTCGCCTCTGATTTAAAAACTTCATTGCCGTATAAATTTACGTGAAGAATTTCCTGATCCTGAGGTTTTTTATATTCCACATTGATTTGACCGGTGATGGCTTCATAGCCATTGCTTACAGAGGATGTTCCCTTTGATATTTGAATGGCTTCCATCCATGGCCCGGGCACATAGCCTAATCCATATGGTGCGGCCATACTTCTGTTTGTTGGCATGTTTTCTGAGATGGTTTGAACGTAGATTCCACTTAGTCCCAACATTTGTATTTGTTTGGCACCAGTTACTGCATCGGAATAACTTACGTCGACCGAAGCATTGGTCTCAAAGCTTTCCGAAAGGTTGCAACAGGCTGCTTTTTGAAGCTCTGTTGAAGTGATCTTTGAGGATTGAATGGGATCCATGGTCGAAATGTATTGACCTTTTAAACGTTCCTTAACCACCACTTCGTCCAGCTCGAGTTGCTTCCTTAAAAGAATTTCAACCGTTTTTGTATCAGGCGTAATTTGAATGGTATCGGGTAGAAATCCCACAAAGGAAATTACAAGTGGCCATGACGGCATGTGCTTGTTCAATTCAAAATTCCCATTGGAATCCGAAGTCGTTCCCAAGGTTGTTTTTGCCCAATAAATGTTGGCTCCAACAACGGGTTGATCATGGTTGTCGTTTTCCCTGACGATACCTTTTATACTGTTTTCAGCTGAAAATGCCAGGTGCAAAATCAATAGAAAACACACTAAGAATATGATTTTCATTTTAGTATAAATTGAAAGTTCAACAATTAAAAATTAATTAATTGCCGGTATTCAATTTCGGAGGATGCAAATGAGTTTAAGAATGGATCGGCCAGAAAGGGGTGGGGCCAGGTTGTTGGTAATTCGAATGCCTTGTTGAAATATACTATTCTTGTTATTCGATACAATGGAAATAAAGTGAATCAAGAAGAGAGGTGCCTCAACTTGAACTGATTTTGCTTTAGCTGCAGGAGAATCGAATTTCAATTGTGCCAGCGTTGTTTTGGTTTTGTGATGATCTTCAGTGTGTTTGTTTTCCATGGAGCAACAATGCTCAACAACTTCATCAGTAGCACAACAGGCACAATCCAATTCCACTTCCGAAACAGAAAGGCCAATGGATGTTTGTTCAATGGCACAGCCGTCGCAAAAAGTGGAAATAATGTTAAAGCCAATACTGGAGAAAATAATCAACAGCATTAATGAAAGGGCAATACTATTTCTGGCTTTTATGCTCATTCTATCTATTATCTACAACCGAATTACAAAATAGGCGGATTTATTTGAGATGACCAAATCTTACTATTTTGTGTTTTTTTATCGCTTTTTTTACTTTTTATTCAACAGATAAACAGCAGGGAATGCAAATGGTTCGATTAAAAAAATATTCAGCGCTAATGCTTAGGGCAAACGAAATGCTAGTGCGCTTAAAATCTAGTTTATGCAGTAACAATTTCCCACTTGTAAACGTCAAAGGAGAGATTTTTTATTGTTTTCGTAATTCAAGTGAAATGAACGATACTAATCAATCAAAATAGTCAGTTACCGATAAAATTCTTCCATTCATCTATTGTGTAAATGATTTTAAAGGTGAATAACTGACTTTTGAAAGCGAATTCAAATTCTAACTCGAATTATTATTTACATAGCCATGATAACACTTAAAAACATTCACAAATCCTACTTTACCGGTTCTAACAGCTTGCATGTATTGAAGGGAATTACTCTTGATATTCACGCTGGTGAGTTTGTTTCCATAATGGGTTCTTCGGGATCAGGCAAATCTACCTTATTGAATATTTTAGGAATTCTTGACAATTACGATCAAGGATCGTATCATCTGAACGGCCAATTGGTTCAAAACATGAGCGAACGCAATGCGGCCAAATACCGGAATGAAACTTTGGGCTTCATTTTTCAAAGTTTCAACCTGATCTCCTTCAAAAATGCCATGGAAAATGTGGCCTTGCCTCTGTATTACCAAGGGGTAAGTCGTAAAAAGCGGAACATTATCGCCATGGAATACCTCGACAAAATGGGAATCAAAGAATGGGCCAACCACATGCCCAATGAACTGTCAGGAGGCCAGAAGCAACGGGTAGCCATAGCGCGTGCATTGATTTCACAACCCAAAGTGATATTAGCCGATGAGCCCACCGGTGCACTGGATACGCAAACTTCATACGAAGTAATGGAAGTGTTGAAATCCATCAACAAAGAGGGAATCACCATTATTATTGTGACCCATGAGCACGATATTGCCGCAATGACCGATAAAATCATCAAACTGCGTGATGGAAATATCGGTGATCTGATTATCAATGGTGATCTGGCCAATTTCAAATCGACGTACACCAAAGAGATCCAAACTGTTTAAGCTATGTTCGACATTGATAAATGGCAAGAGATATTAAGTACGATCAAGAAAAACAAACTTCGTACTTTCTTAACCGGATTCGCAGTGGCCTGGGGGATTTTTATGCTCATGGTGCTGTTGGGTGCGGGAAATGGACTAAGTAATGGCGTAGGTTCCAATTTTGAAGGAAATGCAATGAATGCCATGTGGGTTTGGAGCCGTGAAACGAGTATGCCTTATGCCGGCTTCCAGTCGGGACGGAGAATCCAGTTTACCATGGATGACTATGATGACATCAAAAAAATTAAGAATGTTGATAAAATTTCTGCACGATACTGGATTGGCGATCGTACCTATTCCTACAACGGTGAATATGGAAATTACAATACACAATCGTGTCACCCCGATTACATGGACATCGAAAAATTTACCATAACTGAAGGTCGTTTTATCAATAACATTGATATGGAATATGACCGGAAAGTGATGGTGATTGGTCAGGACATTCGGGAAGCGCTGTTTAAAGGAGTTGATCCCGTTGGTGAATTTGTGCGGGTAGGGGATGTACCGTTTCAGGTGATTGGAGTTTATGATGAGTCCGATCCACGTGAAGGAACCCGGCAAGGTTTGATCCCGATTGCAACAGCTCAACGATTGTTTAACGCCGGAAATAAAATTCACAATCTGGCTTTAACAACTGTTGATGTTACCAAGGACGAAAGTCAGGCTGTTGAAGATCAAATTAAAAGTCTTTTAGCTAAAAATCATAAATTCGATCCTAAAGATCAGCGTGCCATTGGCGTTTATAATTCGTTGGAAGATTACATCCAAACCATGAATATATTTAGCGCCATCAAAATGTTTGTATGGCTGATTGGTATCGGAACCTTAATTGCCGGAATTGTAGGAGTTAGTAACATCATGTTGATTGTGGTGAAAGAAAGAACCAAAGAAATTGGCATTCGGAAAGCCTTGGGGGCAACTCCCGGATCGATCGTTGGTTTAATATTACTCGAATCGATTTTTATTACAGCTATAGCGGGTTATGTTGGTATGTTCCTGGGTGTTTCGCTTATGGAAGGCATCAATTTTATGATGGAACAACAGGCGCAGGCTCAAATTGGCACCAGTGGCGATCAGGGAGAGTTCCGCATGTTTATGAATCCTACAGTGGATTTGCGCATTGCTGTGAGTGCCATGATGTTGTTAGTGACTTCAGGTGCATTGGCAGGCTACTTTCCTGCCAAGCGGGCCGCTTCAATTAAACCTATCGACGCCTTGCGCGACGAGTAAATCCCTTAAGCTATGTTTGAAATAGATCGTTGGAACGAAATAATAAGTGCCCTGAAAAAGAACAAGCTTCGCAGCTTTCTGACTGCTTTTGGCGTCTTCTGGGGGATCTTTATGCTAATCATTATGTCGGGCGCAGGCAAAGGGCTTGAGCACGGTATCACCGAAGGTGTTGGACAAATTGCCACCAATTCATTTTTCATGTGGACCCAGCGTACCAGTGAACCCTACAAAGGTTTGGTTCGTGGACGTCGTTGGGATTATGTGAACGAAGATGTTGAATTTATCCGTAAACACATTAAGGAAGCCGATGTGGTTGCTCCGCGTTTATTTGCCGGTGGCGGCGGTGGAAACAATACCGTACGCGGTGAAAGAACTGCATCGTTTTACATCAAAGGAGATTACCCCGAATGGAACGACATTGATCCGGTAACGGTAATGCAGGGGCGTTGGCTCAATGAGGTAGATATTCTTCAAAAGCGAAAAATATGTGTCATTGGGGAGAAAGTTGTTGAAGAAATGTTTTCCAAGGAGGAAAAAGCAATTGGTGAATACATCCGTATCAATGGAGTTTATTACCAGGTAGTTGGTGTCATCAAGCCCGTGTCGAACATCAACATGAACGGTCGTACCGAAGAAAGTATTTTTATGCCTTTCACCACCATGCAGGTGGCTTACAATTATGGCAATCAGGTTCATGTGATGGGTATTACTTCAAAAAAAGGATACGATGCCAGTTTTGTCGAAGATAAGGTCATTGCGGCCATGAAAGAGCGGCATAAAATCGCACCTACCGATGTTCAGGCGGTCGGCCACATTAATCTGGAAAAACAATTCAAACAGTTTAGCGCTTTGTTTTCGGGTATTCAAATTCTGACATGGATTGTTGGTATTGGTACCTTATTGGCCGGTGTTATTGGTGTAAGCAATATTATGCTGGTAATTATAAAAGAGCGGACTCAGGAAATTGGAGTGATGCGTGCCATTGGTGCAACCCCTCGAAATGTGATTTCACAAATTATTTTGGAAAGTGTGTTCATTACCACAATGGCCGGATATGTTGGATTGTTCTTCGGCATTTTGGTGCTCGAAGGCTTAAATAAGGTGTTGGAAATGGCGGCACAAAATGGTGGCGATGTTTTCATTAAAAATCCTGAAATCAATTTAAGCGTTGCCATTGCCTGTTTGGCTGTATTGATCGTATCGGGAGCCATTGCCGGCTATATCCCTGCCAAGCGGGCCGTTTCAATAAAACCAATTGATGCGTTACGCGCAGAATAAAATATCAAGAAGAATAAATCTTAAATCATAAATAAGTCATGAAAAAAGCATTAAAAATTACTGGAATTGTCATTTTGATTGGAATTTTCCTGGGAACATTTTATTTTCTCTATTCCAAATCCAAAAAGACCCCTGATGTGTTTAAAACACAAAATCCTGCCATTGAAACCATCACCAAAAAGACCGTTGCCACCGGATCGGTAGTGCCACGTTATGAGATTGAAATCAAACCTCAGGTGTCAGGTATTATTGAAGAAATTTACAAAGAAGCCGGTGAGATGGTAAAAACAGGTGATGTGATTGCCAAAGTGAAAATCATCCCCGACATGGTGAACTTAAACAATGCCGAATCGAGGGTAAATCGTGCACAATTGAATTACGATGACGCTAAAATTGATTACGACCGTCAGCACGATCTGTTTGAGAAAAAAGTGATTCCATATGAAGAATATCAAAAAGCTCAATTGGCTTACAGTACCCTTCGTGAAGAATTGTCTTCGGCTGAAAATAACCTTGAATTAATAAAAAAAGGCGTTACCAAAAGTTCTGCCACCACAACCAATACTTTAATTCGTTCCACCATTACCGGAATGATTTTGGATATACCGGTAAAAGTGGGCAACTCGGTTATTCAGGCCAATACCTTCAACGCAGGTACTACCATTGCAGTTGTGGCCGATATGACGGATATGATTTTTGAAGGCAAAGTGGATGAAACGGAGGTTGGAAAAGTGAAGGAAGGTATGCCAATCATTCTCACCATCGGTGCCATCGACAAGGAGAAATTCGATGCCATTTTAACTTATCTTTCTCCTAAAGGGGTGGAAGAGAACGGTGCCATTCAATTTGCAATTAAGGCAGATGTGAATTTAAAGCAAGGTCAGTTTATTCGTTCCGGCTATAGCGCCAATGCCAGCATTGTGCTTGAAAATCGCGACAGTGTAATGGTAATACCTGAGGGGCTGTTGAAATTTGAAAACGACTCATCGTATGTTGAAGTGGAATTGGATTCGCAGGTATTCGAAAAGCGTTTTGTTGAAGTAGGCTTATCCGATGGCTTAAACATTGAAGTTGTCAATGGCTTAAGCCTCGACGATAAAGTGAAAGCAGAGAAAATTGATCCGAAAGCGGAAAAGAAAAAGGCTGAAGAGGAAGCAAAAGCCAATGAATAAGCAGTAAGCTGAACAATAAAATGTAAGAAAATGAAACGAATTCTATTAATAGTAGCCATCGCTACAATGTTTGTTCAGGGGAAAGCCCAGGAGAAATGGTCGTTGCAACAATGCGTTGATTATGCCTTGGAAAACAACATTGTAATCAAACAATATCAGTTGAATACTGAGTATCAGAAAAATGAATTCAATCAAGCTAAATTCAATAAACTGCCAGATTTAGGTGTCGATTTGTCCCAAAGTGTCAGCTTTGGTCGTCAGGAAAATCTGGAAGGAACCTATGATACTAACAATAGTGCCAGCACCAGCGCGAGTGTCTCGTCAAGCGTATTAGTTTGGAGAGGTGGAATTTTGAATAATACCATCAAACAAAATGAATTCAGTTTGAAATCAAGTCTTGAAAATCTCCAAAAAGCAAAGGACGATGTGACTTTGAACATTGCTTCGGCCTACCTCGATATCCTTTTTGCTCAGGAGCTGATAAAGGTAGCTGAAACGCAGGTTGATCAAACCCAAAAGCAAATTGAACGGTCGAAAAAATTAGTCGATGCCGGTAAAATTGCAGGAGGTGCCTTATTGGAAATTCAGGCACAGCTGGCTCGTGAACAGTTGGATGTGGTGAACCGGAAAAACAACCTTCAGATTGCCTACCTGAATCTTGCCCAATTATTAGAGCTTGACGATTATAGTAAATTCGAAATTGAAGTACCGGAAATTCCCGAATTGAAAGCCCAAATTTCATTGATGGCGTCCAATGCCGTTTATTTGAAAGCCGTTGATGTTCGTCCGGAAATTAAAAGTGCTGAATATCAATTGAAAAATTCGGAGGTTCAGTTGGATATTGCAAAAGGAGCCAAACTGCCAAGTTTATATGCACGGGCTGGAATAACTGACAATTATAGGGCTTATACCAATGCACCAACTTTTGGTGATCAGGCTACCGGAAATATAGGTGAATATGTAGGTCTGTCACTCAATATCCCATTGTTTAGTAAGTTTCAGAACAACACCAATATTGCCAATTCTGAGATACAAATCATAAGTAAGCAGTTGGATTTGGAAAGTGCAAAAAAGACTTTGCGCAAACAAATTGAACAGGTCTATACCAATGCCGTTGCAGCTTTGGAACGTTACAATGCCAATAAGGTCGCCGTGAATTCCATGACCGAATCGTTTCGGTATATTGAGGAGAAATTTAACGTAGGGCGGGTCAATTCAGTGGAATATAACGATGCTAAATCGAAATTGGCCATATCTGAATCTGATTTAATTCAAGCAAAATATGAATTCATATTCCGTTCTAAAATTCTCGATTTTTACAATGGAATACCAATTTCTTTATAAGGACACACTTCTCATTTTATTCAACAAGAAAAGGACATCTGGTAACGGGTGTCTTTTTTTGTTTATACATTAGAGCTCTTGTGTTTGGAATATCGGTGGCAGGTTGTACTTTTGGTTTATTGCTGGATCAAACCCTGTTTCTGATTTAGTAAGGAACACGTTGAAGGGTTTTCATTTTTTTTGCTAAAAAAATCTACAATCATGAGAAAATTGTTAATGGCACTTTTTTTAATCCACAGTATTTATCCTGTATTTTCCCAAAATGGAAATATTGTTGAAGGACAAGTGCGTGTACACGATCCCGTAATGATTGAAGAGAACGGTCATTATTATATTTTCTGCACAGGTAGGGGAATATCTATTCTTAGCTCTAACGACATGATTCATTGGGAAAGAGCAGGAAGTGTTTTTTCGAACGAGGATTTGCCAGCCTGGCATCAAGCAGATATTCCAGAACAAAAAGGACACCTTTGGGCTCCGGATATACACTATCGTAACGGAAAATACCATCTTTATTATTCCGTATCGGCATGGATGAATTTCAATTCAAGCATAGGCTATGCAACGAATGTTACGCTCGATCAAAACGATCCGAAATACCAATGGGTGGATGAAGGTAAGGTTATTGACTTTAGGAATGGTGGTGAGGGAGTTAATGTGATCGACCCTAATATCTATGTTGCAGATGATGGCAAAGTCTGGCTCTTTTACGGCTCGTATCAAAAGGGTTTGAGATTGGTGGAACTTAGCCCTGAAACAGGTCATCCCCTTTCTGAAACCCCGGAATTAACTGTAATTACACCATCATTGGGCGAAGGAGTATACGTTTTAAAATCGGGGGAATATTATTATATTTTTGCTTCCCGTGGAATTTGTTGCAAGGGAAACGACAGCAATTATCAGGTGGTGACAGGTCGGTCTAAAACTTTGAAAGGACCCTACCTGAATAAGCTTGGAGAAAGTTGGACCGACAATCACTATTCACTTTTTATGGCAGGCGATTATGAGCGTCCGGGAAGGGGACACAATGGGTTTTTCACCCAAAACGATACCACTTATATTGTATATCACGCCTATACGCGTTCCGCCGATGGACAATCACTGCTCAATATTCAGCCAGTATATCAGAGTGAGGACGGATGGCCTTGTCTGGAACAAACGGACGAATTGTTTGATGTGAATGGTTTTGATTAGAGCTAACGGGAAATATATATTGCTTGATTAATCGGTTCCCAGCACAAACAAAAAGATGGCGATCCAGTGACAAACACTTCCTCCAATTACCATGAGGTGCCAGATAAGGTGCGAGAATTTTAAACGTTCCATTTTGAAGAAGATAATGCCAAGTGTATAAAACAATCCACCGGCAAAAATAAGGATGACGCTCGTTGTTGTTAAGTGTCGTAAAAGTGGAACCAGAAAAAACAGCAAAAGCCAGCCCATGAGCACATAGGAAATAATGACAAAGATATTTACACCGCGTTCAAATTTATTGGGAATAAATGCTTTCACCAATAAACCGGCAAGCGCTAAACCCCATTCTATACCAAACATCAACCAGCCCCAATCGTGGCGAATAATGGAAAGGGCAAGCGGGGTATAGGTTCCGGCAATCAGCAGGTAAATGGCAATCTGATCAAAGTTGTGGAAGAAATCTTTGGCTTTTCCTTCTGCCAACGAGTGGTTCATGGTTGAAGAGAAGTAGAGCAAAATTAGGGTAAGACCAAATACAGCTGTTCCTGCAATCATCCAGGCATCACCCATGAAAGCTGCAAAAATAAGCATGACCGATGTGCCTGCAACGGCCAAAAATAAACCTATACCGTGCGAAATGGCATTGGCTAACTCTTCTCCTTTTGAAAATCTGGGTTTCGAATCCATTTTATAAGTGTTAATCGTATGGTTTGTATTTTTCCAGAATCCATCACCGGCTTAAAGATAGGCCTATGTTTGAAAAGCTGCAAAATTATTTTTGCATTTTCACCTGATTAAATTCCGGCGGTATAAAATTACTCGTTCTGAACTTGTAATAGGGTAATACCATTTTTCGATGAATGGTTTTTGATTAGATATCATTATTCCTTTGTATTTTAGGAGCCAAACAAATGTACCATGCAACGCCACCTGCGTAACCTGCAATATTATAAGTTTAGTGCGTATGGCTTTCTGAGGAATTTGCGTTTCTTCGATTCCTTTTTGCTTTTGTTCCTGTTAGAGAAGGGGATGAGCTATTCTCAGATCGGGGTTTTGTATGCGGTGAAAGAAGTTGCACTAAACCTATTCGAAATACCTTCGGGTATAATTGCAGATGGTTTGGGCCGTAAAAAATCACTGGCCACATCATTCGTAGCCTTTATTGCTTCCTTTATTGTGTTCTATTTCTCATCTAATTTTTGGTTGTTCCTTTTAGCCTTTGCTGTATTTGGTTTGGCCGATGCTTTCCGCACAGGAACGCACAAGGGAATGATGATGGACTATTTGAAACTGAAAGGCTGGAGTGAACACAAAACTGCCTATTATGGAAACACGCGTTCATGGTCGCAAATTGGCCTGGCGGTTTCAGCATTATTTGCCGGAACTATAGTTTTGTTTACCGGAACCTATCGCTCAATTTTTATCTATTCGGTGGTGCCGTATTTGTTGAACTTAGTATTGCTTTTAACTTATCCTGCAGTCCTGGATAAGTCCTTGCAACGGAAATCGAATTCAGCAAGTGGAAAATTGCTAGAGGCGGGCCGCGAGTTTGTATTGATTTTAAAACGCCCTCAGGTATTGAAGCTCATTTCAAGTTCAGCAGCACATACCGCTTTTCAAAAGTCAGTTAAAGACTACATTCAACCGGCTATGGTACTGGCCATTTCCACGCTCCCTTTTTTTGCCGGGAGTGATGAAAAACAAAAAAATGGTTGGTATATCGGCATCATTTATTTTGTGATTTATTTGTTTACTTCACGTTCATCGAAGCTTGCAGGTTGGGTGAAAGAGGAGAAACGAAGAAGTGTTGCCAAGCTAACTTTATTAGTTGGTCTGGGTGCCGGTGTATTGTGTGGATCATTGTTGGTTTGGAATTTTGCATGGTTTTCGGTGCTGGCCTTTGCGCTGATTTTTATGGTGGAGAATTTCCGAAAACCAATTATGACCGGACTTGTAGCCGATGTGGTTCCTACGTCGATATTGGCTTCGGTTCTTTCGGCTCAGTCGCAATTACGAACGGTGTTGTCCGTATTCATTTCAATTGGAATAGGAGTGCTGGCCGACTTATTTGGAGTAGGAATCGGCTTGTTGATGGTTTCACTTACTTTGTTGCTATTCTATTTTATACTGGGTGTATTTCGGTATCCCAAAAAGCTACAATAAATGCAGTTTTCCGTTGATTACCAACGCATCGAGGCCCATTTTGTCCGCCCAAAACAAGGCTTCCTCACTGGTATGCACTAAGGCTTGCCCTTGTTCTTTAAATGAACTGTTAATGAGTGCTTTTATGTTGAATTGTTCGTCGAGTAATTTCAGTAAATCGAATAAAAAAGCTTGCTCTTCTTTTTTGAAAATGGTTTGAATCCGGGCAGTACCATTGGCATGAATCACCCCTTCAATTTCATTCTGTTTTTCTGGTATCACCTGAAAATCGAGTAGCATAAATTGGGATAGAGGGTGAATTGTTTTTAATCCTGTAAAATATTTTGTATTCTTTTCGAGCATTACCGGAGCCGAAGGATGATACCACTCTCGTTTTTTATGGTCGGTACTGACCTTTCGTGCCAGGGCTTTGGTAGGCAAAGCCAGAATGCTGCGGTTTCCTAAAGCACGAGGTCCGGCTTCGGCATAACCATTGCAAATACCAAGCACTTTCCCCATGGTCAATAATTTTGCTACTTCATGAATGGTTTCATTGCTGTACAAGGTTTCCTGAGTATTCAGTCCCCAATTGTTCAGAAATGGGGAATGGCGCGTAATGGAATGATCTTTTTTCCATTCACCGTAGGCTGCTGCACCTAATGCCAAACCTGAATCCTCAGTGCAGGGTGGAATGTAAATGTGATCAAATAAATTACTTTCAATAAGGGCTGAGTTGGTTTGAATATTCAAGGCAGCACCACCGGTATAATATAAATTTTTACAGTTACTCAAGGTGTTTACATCGTCAATCTTCATTAAGGTTTCGCGCATAAAAACTTCCTGAATAGTGGCCACTACATCTTGTAGAAAGGTTGTATGTTGGTCGAAGGAGTTCAACTCGACGTTAAAATCTGCTTTTGCCCGTTCGAAGAAAATGGAACGTTTTCCCCAGGCATCTTCGAACCAGTTGTTTTGCCTTAACCAGAATTCAATGTTCTCGTTGTATGATCCCAGGGCAGCGAAGCCCATTAATTTATTGGGCACAGTGTTTTGGTCCTGTATTTTTGCTTCCATAATTCCAAAGCTTAATGCATTGGCATTGTACAGAGCCGTGAGGTGTTTCATCTCCCAATGATGTTCTACCGGAATTATTTTTCCCATTCGGTAGATCCATGCCGAAAAGTTGGAAAGGCTGGCACCTCCGTCAAAATGAATGAGCAAACTATTTTCCTTGAAATCGCCAAAAAAGGGGAGACATGAAAAGATATGGGCCAACTCGTGGTTCAGTGTATAAGCTTTCATTTCGCGATTGAACCACCATAAACGACCTTCTTCCCAGTCCTTGGCCAGGCGTTTGACGAGTGGTGCTTCAAACCTGATTTGCCCATTAGCGGAAATGAAAGAACGCCCCACCATGTTGTCCACGAATACCACATCCATTTCGGCGTCGACCCACCTGGACTCTTTCATCAGATCAGTTAGTTGTTGATGTAGTTTATTGTCGCGCCTGATTCTGGTCACTCTTTCCAATTGAAGGAACTTTTCGACATGACCTTGATTGAACAGGGCCAGATTATGGTCGTGTACCTTTTGCGGAAAATCAGTTTCAAAATGATCCTGAATTCCGTATATCCCTAATGTTGGCTTTAAACTATCCATTCACAAAAAATTGAATCGAAACTGAAATGATTACTAAAATAATCAAAAAAAGTTCGGCCCAAATTCGGCGTTTAACAAAGATGAGGTAGTTTGTGAGGAGAAATGTAAGTGGAATTGACAAGAAAACCAAAATTTCAGAAGAAACATGTGGAGAAAAAAGTAATCCTGATGAAACGATGAAAAAAAGAAAAAGGATTTTAAAATACCTGCGTACGTTAATGTTCTTAACACCATATTGTTTCAGAATAAACAGGCTGGCAATGGTTATGATTAAGATCAAGTAGGTAAAATATATTTGAATGGGCAAATGCACTTGAAATGATTTTTCCTTTAGCGTAAATGTGTTCCCTATGTAATCGAACAATGTTGGAATATGATCGGTGATGAAGTAGATGGAAAAGAGAAAAATCCATGGCAGGAGCAATCCAATAAATGGCGCAATGGCTTCACGCCATTTTAAATGGTTTCTTAGGATGGAAATACTTATGGGTATGAGCAGAATATAAAATATAGAGTAGAAATAAAATATCCCAGCAATACCTAAAAAAATGCCGGCATCGAATCCATTTTTAATGGCGCTTTTCTGTTCGAAGGAATTGAAAATACTCCGGATGGCCAGGATCATAAAAATTGTTGAAATGAAAATGGGTTGTATTACCCTCAATTCAGGTAAGGCATAAACGATAACCGGGAAAAGAAAAGCCGGTAAAAATGTTCGCTCTTTAACGAATGCAAATTTTGCATTGATTTGAAGCAGCAGAAAGCATATGATCAATACAACAAAATAATTAAGAAGAATTGCTCCCCAATAAGGGATCCCTGAATTCATCAAAGGTTCGCAAACTGGTGAGGTGTATGAACATTGCTCTGCCGGGTAAATCCCTCCATTCACGATTGACAGCAGCAGGAATAGGAAGGACAGTAATGGGATTAAAAGAAAGTTGTAAAAGTGGTTGGCCTTAACTATTCGCAGCAGCATTTTCTTTCATTTATTTATTTCGACGTATAAAACGAATAGGGAAGTTAGTAAAAAGGAACCGGTTTGTATGTATAAGCTGTTCCTTT
Organism: Prolixibacteraceae bacterium; assembly: GCA_041821245.1. Lineage (GTDB taxonomy): Bacteria > Bacteroidota > Bacteroidia > Bacteroidales > Prolixibacteraceae > Roseimarinus. The sequence continues at coordinate 171,577 of JBGUEP010000006.1, read as the reverse complement.
TTATCTTTTTATAAATCGAATCCTAAGTCTTTTCTGAAATTCTTCCCTTCAAAATCAATCTTTGCTGTATTCCGATATGATTTTTGCAAAGCTTCTTTTATGGTATTTCCATAGGAACTTACGGCAATTACTCTTCCACCGTCAGTCACTACTTTTCCATTTTTTACCGTTGTGCCAGCATGAAAAACAATGCTGTCGCCTATCTCCTGGGCAATTTTTATCTCCTTGCCTTTTTCATAATCACCGGGATAACCACCTGAAACCAACATTACCGTAACGGCATTCCTTTCATCAAATTCAATGGTTTTTTCGTCCAATGTTTGTGTGGCTACGCCTTCTAATAAATCTACGAAATCAGATTTTATGCGCAACATAACTGCTTCCGTTTCCGGATCGCCCATTCGCACGTTGTACTCAATAACCATGGGTTCTCCAGCGACACTAATTAAGCCCAGAAAGATGAAACCCTTGTATGAAATGTTCTCCTTTTTGAGACCTTCAATTGTTGGAATGACGACACGTTCCTCAATTTTTTTCATAAAAGGAGCATCGGCAAATGGTACAGGTGAAATGGCCCCCATTCCTCCGGTATTTAATCCGGTATCGCCTTCACCAATTCTTTTGTAATCCTTCGCTTCGGGGAGTATTTTATAATTTACCCCGTCGGTTAACACAAATACCGAAAGTTCAATTCCCGACAGAAATTCTTCAATGACCACTTTTTTGCTTGCCTGACCAAATTTGCCGTCGAGCATTTCGGAAAGTTCTTGCAATGCTTCGTCGAAATTATCGATAATGAGTACGCCCTTGCCAGCTGCTAATCCATCGGCTTTTAGCACATAAGGAGCTTGAAGTGTTTTCATGAATATGGCTGCCTTCTCCAGATCCCCGGCAGAAAATGTTTGGTATCGGGCAGTAGGAATGTTGTATTTGGCCATAAACTCTTTGGCAAAATCCTTACTTCCTTCAAGCTGTGCCCCTATTTTATCTGGTCCTATCAGCGGGATTGATTTTAACTGATCGTCCTTCTGGAAGTAATCGTATATACCTTCCACCAATGGAACCTCGGGGCCGACCAAAATCAAATCTATTTCTTTTTCGAGAACTTCTTTTTTAATTCCGTCAAAGTTAGAAACACCAACCGGAAGATTAATCCCAATTTCGGCAGTACCTGCATTTCCCGGAGCAAAATAAAGTTGCTCCAATTTATCGCTTTGTTTAATTTTCCAGCCAAGGGCATGTTCACGGCCACCTGACCCAATAATTAAAATCTTCATGGTTATTCTGTCTGTTTTAGGCTCCTTTTTTTTGGAGTCGATTTATGCTTCTTTTCTGTTTTTGCCAAAGAGTATCCTTTTGTTGAAACGGAACTGTTTGTTTATCGTGGAACTCAATTTTCCGAAATTTATATCCTTTTTCCAGCATGGCCTCAATGGCTTTTGGTAAAGCACCAAGAACATTTTTTTTGGCTTTAACTGAATCATGAAAAGTAATGATGGATCCATCGCGAACAAAATTCAGCACATTTGCTAAACATTGATCGGGACTAAGATGTGGATCGTAATCGCAACTGATGACATCCCACATGATGAGTTTGTAATGCTGAATGATGTAGTTATACTGCGATTTTTTTAGCGTACCGTGTGGCGGCCTGAACAACTTCGATTTTAGTAAATCATTGGCCATTTCAACGTTTTCGATGTACGTTGAATGGTTTGATTTGAGTCCCTGAATATGATTATAGGTGTGATTTCCTATGCTGTGTCCTTCGTCTTTAATCTGCTTAAAAAGTTCAGGATACCTGGCCACATTTTCACCAACGCAAAAAAAGGTGGCTTTAATGTTGTACTTCTTCAAAATGTCGAGCACCATAGGAGTTACCTCTGGTACCGGGCCATCGTCGAAAGTTAAATAGGCCTCTTGCATCCCTGACGGAATTCGCCAAATGGCCGACGGAAAAAGCGCAGTAATCCATTTTGGTAAATGTGCCCGTAAATTGATTCGGTAGACCATAAGTTGATTTAAGAAAGCCTTCGTCCAACTTTCGTTTTACTTTATTGATTAGTGAATGGTTCTGTTATTTAACGCGATAATAATTGATTGTAATAAAGATCAAAATTGTCTTTTAGTTCAGTACTAAGCGCTTCGTCGTTTAATGCTTTGGAATAGCTGACCAGTTCATTCATGAAATACAGATTGCTCCTGATTTCTCCATCGATCTCGGCAAAATATTCATCACTAAATCCCAGGAAGTAGTTGAGCTCTGACGAAAATTCATCCGACATGGCTTTTACTAAAGTTTTTGCTTTTTCGGTGGCTTGCGCGGCGATATAAACTTTGGCAACCTGTACAGCGAAATAATCGTATGGTACTTTGTTCGACGGTATTTCTTCCATGCATTTGTCCAGAACGGTGATACATGAATCTCTTTTTCCTTCTTGTAAAAGAGCTTCAGCCAGTCGAACAAAATTGTTTCTCATGTTGGTTAACATTCGGCGATTGTTTTCATCGGCGTATACCCCCGGATCTTTGATGCCACCCCATTTAAATTCATGCATAATGTTATGGTACATGATATCGGTGTCCACAAATCCTTTCTGGAACGATGATGCATCGGTTTCTAATGGAACAATGCGGTAGGCTAAACCTTCTAAACGGAAATATTTGTCCAGCGAAAGGTATTTGTCCGAGCCCACTGATATGGCATAATATATTGGTCGTTTCCAGTTATTGTTATAGAGCATATCGAGGAGCATAAGTTGGTCTTTCGTAACATAACTTCCCTTAAGATCGATGCGCATGGTGTCGACAATTTGGTCGTATTCTTCGGGTTTCACTACCCCGTTCGCAATAACTGCTTCCTTGTCAACAACCATATAAAGGTTGCGGATGGGTAGATAGGAGGCATTGTCGGCACGTACAATTTTGGTGCTTGGATTCTCGCTTTTTATAAAATCGAGCGCCTTACCCAACTCAATGCTTTTCCCTTTTAAACGAGGATCTTCCATGATGTATATTACATCGCGTGTACCCTGAACATATTGGTCGTAGGTGAAGCTGATCGGAAGTGGTTCCGATTCGTAGGTTTTGCGTTGCATTTGCTGCACGTACCAATCGGTTTGGAAATAACTGAGGTTACATACTCGTTTATCGGTACCATATCCTTCAACTTCCTGGTTGTACCAAAGCGGATAAGTGTCGTTGTCGCCATTGGTAAATATAATCCCGTTTGCTTGAACGCTGGCTAAATAGTTTTTTCCAAAATCAGGAGCCGAAGTTCTTCCCGAACGATTGTGGTCATCCCAGTTTTGGGCGGCCATCAATGTTGGGACGGCTAACAGGGCTACTAAACTGACAGCAATAGCCGAAACCGCATCGGGTGCAACTTTTTTCAACCAGCTATACAATCCGGCAACTCCAAGCCCAATCCAAATAGTGAAGGCATAGAACGAACCTGCAAAGGCATAATCCCTTTCGCGGGGTTGGAATGGATATTGGTTCAGGTACACTACAATGGCAATACCTGTAAACATGAATAAAAGGGTAACTACCCATAAATCACGTTTCCCTTGTTTTCCTGCTTTATATTGAAATACTATTCCGATAATACCCAATAAAAAAGGAAGAAGGAAATAGGTGTTTCTTCCCGGATTATCGGCATATTTTGAGGGTAAATCGCTTTGATTTCCCAGGCGGGCTTCATCTAAAATTTTTATACCACTGATCCAGTTGCCATCGATGGGATTGCCGTGACCTTGTATGTCGTTTTGTCTGCCGGCAAAATTCCACATGAAATAGCGGATGTACATAAAGTTAATTTGATAATTGATGAAGAACCGAATGTTTTCAGCAAAGGTTGGCATCACAATGGTTTGTGTTTGCCCATCGGGTCCACGATACGTTTTAGGAGTTCCTTTAATTTTTCCCCATTGTTTATAGGCTTCAACATGTTTTGCATCGGTTTTACTCCACATACGTGGGAAAAACATGGTGAAGTTAGAATCGTAATTAGGTTTTTTCCGTTCTTGAGAAATTACATATTTTCCGTCTTTTACACGATATTCAGTTTTATCCTGTACGTACTGTTCCGTTTTATCGAGTGGTGAATCGTAAAACTGTCCTTTAATCAAAGGGCGATCGCCATACTGCTCACGGTTAAGGTACGATAACATGGCGTGCACGTTGTTGGGGCTATTTTGATCCATTGGTAAATGGGCATTCGAGCGAATAGGAATGATCATATAGGTTGAAAATCCTATGATAATTACAGTTACCCCTACAATGATGGTATTTAGTATCACCATGTTTTTCTTTTGGGTAATGTAAATTCCATAAACGATAGCTGCCACTAAAGCAAACATGTAAATGAAAAATCCAGTGTTTATTGGGGCACCAATTCCGTTTACAAATATGCGTTCAAAGATGGAGGCAATCCAAACAATTCCAGGAATGATCCCATAAAGAATGGCTCCTAAAATGATTCCGGAAATAAGGAAGGCTGATACTAATCCTTTATTGGTGACTTTGTAGCGTTTGTAATAAAAAATGAAGGCAATCGCCGGGATGGCCAACAAATTTAATAAGTGAACACCTACCGACAATCCAGCTAAATAACAAATAAGAATGATCCAACGATTGGCATGGGGTTCGTCGGCAACGTTTTCCCATTTTAGTATGGCCCAAAAAACAAGAGCGGTGAATAAGGAACTGGTACCATAAACTTCAGCTTCGACAGCCGAAAACCAAAAAGTGTCGGAAAATGTATAGGCTAAAGCACCTACCAAACCACTTCCTAAAATTGCAATTGTTTGTCCTGTTGATGGATTTTCATCGGTACCAAACAAGCGTTTAGCCAGGTGTGTAATGGTCCAAAATAGAAATAAAATGGTAAATGCACTGGCCAAGGCAGTTAATATGTTCATTAATAAGGCTGCATTTTGCGCATTGCCAAATAGTGTAAAAAACCTTCCAATCAGCATAAATAGAGGGGCTCCCGGCGGGTGTCCAACTTCAAGTTTAAAAGCAGTGGTAATAAATTCACCACAATCCCAAAAACTGGCGGTTGGTTCAATCGTCATCAGGTAGGTAATGGCAGCAATAGCAAATGCTATCCATCCGACAATGATATTCAGCTTTTTGTACTTCATTTCTTTTGTTTTTCAATTTCCCGATTGGGTGGTTATCGTTTCCAGATACACTATTTTGTATACGATGCGAATATAACAGAAACTTTTTAGTCTTTCTAATGAGAATCTTGTTTTTAGCTTTTTTAAGCATGTTCGGTTTTACTACTTTTATGGCATGAAAAGACTCGACGTTACTTGTGCGATCATTATTGGAAACAAAAAATATTTAGCCTGTTTAAAAGGAAAGGGTGACGAACACTCTAAAAAAGCTTTGTTTCACCTTAATCAAAAAGAAATTGCATGCTGGCTTTATTAATTCTGTTTTTTACATCAATGGTGGTTGCTTTTTCAGGAGCGATGATGCCAGGTCCATTGTTGACCGTTACCATTAGTGAAAGTGGTAGTAGGGGGGCAATGGCCGGACCAGTCCTCATTTTCGGACATGCTATTCTTGAAATGCTGTTGGTGCTTGGGCTATTGTTTGGTCTAGGGCCATTTCTGAAAAATGAAATTTTCTTTCTGGTCATTGCACTGTTGGGTGGAGCTATTATGTTTTGGATGGCCTATGGCATGTTTAAATCCTTACCCACCTTGTCAGTGCAAACGTCGGGCAATTCCTCGAAGAAGAACAATCTGTTTTTGGCAGGAGCTTTGATGAGTTTAGCAAATCCCTACTGGATCATTTGGTGGGCTACAATTGGGATTGCCTACATTGTTCAGGCACAAAAATTTGGAGTATGGGGAATTGTTCTTTTTTACCTTGGTCATATTACTGGCGACTTAATCTGGTACAGTGCCATTTCGGTGGCTATTTCAAAGGGTAAAAAAATATTTACCGACCGAATTTATCGCATCTTAATTGCCGTTTGCGGTAGCTTTCTTGTTGCGTTTGCTTTTTATCTGATGGTGGTGGCTATTGGAAAAATGATCTAAAAAAAACAGAGAATGTATTCTATCCTCTGTTTTTCTTGTGGAAAATATATAATTCGCAATTTCTAGTTGTTCGATTTATAGGTCAATAACTTATTTGGTTTTCAATAAGAGCGTTTCAATGTTATCAATAAACATTTTTTTTGTTTGCTCCTTGTCGCGAGCAATACCCGATGTCATAGATGGTTTGCCTTCCATCGGGCAATATAAAAATGCAGGAATGCCTGAAATGCCAAATATTTGGGACAATTCTTTTTCGTTATCGACATTCACTTTGTATACATTTATTTTACCTGAATATTCTTGTGCCAATTCTTCCAAAATGGGAGAAGTAATCCGGCATGGGCCGCACCAGTCGGCATAAAAATCAATAATGCATGGCTTGTCGCCTTTAAAAACCCATTCCGTCGGATTTTTTTCAAAATCCATCACCTTTGAAAGAAAGTCTGCTTTTGTCATTTTTTGTGCAGCCATCGTTTCGTTTGATGATGCTGACGAGCTAGTAGTTGTTTCGGGGTTTCCTGCCGTAATATTTAAATGAAAGCTGAATAGAAACGCAGCCGTTATAAAAAGTAATTTTTTCATCTTTTATTGTTTTTAAACCATCCCAAAAAAATATTCAAGCTCCAGTCGCATTTTGTAAAAAATAGCCCTGAATAAATATTCTGAATTGGTAGGTACATAAGTAATTATTTTTCTAAAATACACTACAAAAATACCTGCACCGATTCATTTCGGCTGTAACAATTGTCACAAAGTATAGGAGTCTCTGGTCAATTCATTCGATGAATTAAAAAAAAGACAGATGTATAGTTTTTGTGTAGAAGAGTTGGTTTTAATTCCAGTAGAACTGTCTTACATTTGAATTGTATTCTTGTGCAACACTTGCGGTACACAATCTGAAGAGGAAAACAGTTTCGAAATTGCTGAAGTAGCTGTTAAAAGGGTTGGATTTTTAAAATAAGAGGAAAAATGAATAAGCATGACTTTCTGTCCATCGAAAGTCATGCTTTATTCTTATATTTTACTCAAATGCACTTTCTTCGTCACTGATCTCTTCTGTAAGATCATCGAGGTCGTCAAATTCATCTTCATTGTATTTATTCTCATATTCTTCTTTAATGCCATCTTTTAACATTCCATCCGAATCAAAGTCGTCATCATCTTCAATTATCTTTATGGCTTCACCAATGGTCATCCTTACCATGTAATAACGATCTTCTGTTTCGAAGGGAAGAGCGCTAACAATAGCGCCATCTTTATTGGTAAAAGTGATCAGGCTGTCACTAAATCCATAAGGATATTCCAATTTTATTTGCTCTTGTAGATCAATTGGTAATTTATCGTAATCTTTAATTACTCTTGGTTTTGGACTGTTCATCTTCAATTATTTAACATTTAGTAAATCACAAACAAAAGACATAGTTTTAATAAAAAATAGTACACATTAAGGGGTCAAATTCACCTTGTTTTGATGGGGGCAAAATACAAAACTTTTGAAAACATTTAAATGATTCAGTTAAAATCTTAATATTTTCTCTTTTTTCATATTGGTTTTAAATTGGGAAACCTGAATCGAACATCAATTTGACATGGTTTTTGTTTTGTTCGATGTAAAAATATTTTGTGAAATGAATAAGCAAACCGTTGAATAGTTGCACCGTAGAAGTACTCGTATCGACTAAATATACTTTAACGCTAGTTTAACTTTGAACGAAATAGAAACAATAGCTTTTGATCTTCTGTTATTACTCATAATTTTGTGCGTAATTTTACAGTAAATTAATTCATTAAATATGTCAAAAAATAGAAAAACAATGTTGATGATCCTCGACGGATGGGGAATAGGCAAAGGTGATTATGCTGATATCGTAGCTTCTGCACCAACTCCATTCATCGATTCTTTATGGGACGAATATCCACATTCAAAATTGATGGCATGTGGCGAATATGTGGGTTTACCCGATGGACAGATGGGAAACTCTGAAGTAGGTCACTTAAATTTAGGTGCCGGAAGGGTGTTGTATCAGGATATGGTTAAAATTACAAGAGCCATTAAGGATAAGTCCCTTTGGAGTCAACCACAAATTCTGAAAGCATTTAATTATGCAAAGGATAATAAGAAGCAGGTACATTTGGTTGGTTTAATAGGCCCCGGTGGAGTGCATTCATTAAGCAAACACATGGTTGCCCTTTCTCAAATCGCTACAGAAATGGGTCTCGAAAAAATATTTGTTCACGGATTAACCGATGGACGCGATACAGATCCTCGTTCAGGCTTGGGGTTCCTTAAAACAGATCTGGAAGATCTGAAAGGCACCAATGCCAAATTTGCATCTTTGGTTGGACGTTACTTTGGGATGGATCGTGATAAAAATTACGATCGTATGAAATTAGCGTATGATTTGTGGTTGGAAGGTAAGGGTGAAAAAACAACCGATGTGCTTGAAGCCATGCAAGCGTCGTACAACAAAGAAGTAACCGATGAATTTATTCAACCCATTGTTGTGACCGATAAGGAAGGTAAACCATTGGCTACCTTTGAAAAAGGTGACGTTGTGATTTGTTTTAACTTCCGTACCGATCGTTTACGACAAGCTACAATTGCATTTACGCAAGAAGACCTCCCTGAGTTTGGAATGAAGAAGCAGGATTTGGAATGGTATACTTTTACCGAATACAAAGCTGATTTTAAAAACGTTAATGTAATTTATCGCAAGGATAATGTCACCAAAACAATGGGCGAAGTGGTTTCGGAAAATGGATTAAAACAAATCCGTATTGCTGAAACAGAAAAATATGCTCACGTTACCTTTTTCTTTTCCGGTGGACGTGAAAAGGAATTTCCTGGTGAAAAACGTCTTTTGTGCCCATCACCCAAGGTTGCAACATACGATCTTAAACCAGAAATGAGTGCTTACGATATTCGTGATGCCATTGTTCCTGAACTGGAAAATGAAACCGCTGATTTTGTCTGCCTGAATTTTGCTAATGGCGATATGGTGGGGCACACAGGTGTTTATGAAGCCATTTATAAAGCAGTGATTGCTGTTGACGCATGTGTGAAAGATGTGGTTACTGCGGCCAAAAAAGGTGGTTACGATGTATTGATTATTGCCGATCATGGAAATGCCGACAATGCAGTCAATGCAGATGGTTCACCAAATACTGCACACTCCCTGAATCCGGTTCCATGCATTTGGATTACTGAAAACAAAAAAGGGAAAATAGCCGACGGAGTATTGGCCGATGTGGCTCCTACTTTGCTGAAAATAATGGGAATACCTCAACCTGAGGAAATGACAGGAACAGCATTGATATAAATCCCAGTTGTTTAAAATATTTCAAAGCCTGATAGTTTTACTGTCAGGCTTTTTTATGAATTTCGATAACGCCACAAAAGTTACGAAGATGTGCAACACCGAAAGTAGTTGAATGAAATGTCAGATTATTTATAATTCGCCAGGTAATCTAAGGCTTCTTGTTTGGTTTTAAAAAGTTTAATGTTGCGCCCCGTAATGGTAATAAAGCTTTTATACATGATTGAAATCAGCCCGTTTAAACCGATAACGGCACCTGCTTTTACAAAAGGAGAATTTTCTTTAACCACTTTTGAAAAATAATTGCGAATATCGTTATTAAAAAACATACCATCCATATTGGTTAAGGTCAATGCAGAATTGAACTTTTGTTTCTGAATTAAAGCAGCACCTTCACTTTCCAATTGAATGATTTCATCTTGATTTTTCATGTTGGTAAAATCAAGGTAAATAATGTCTGCCTCGTTGTGCCTGATAATTTCTGGTTTCTTCATGGTTGGTTGGTTTGATTTTGATCCTTTTTGTTGATATCGCTTGTTCAAATATAAAAAAAAAGATGTAAGGTATATGTCAACCTGGCTTGAATTTTAATTTTAGATGAACTCTCGGGTTTAGAATTGATTTTCAAAATAATTTCCATTATTCTTGCACTATGATTCAAATAGGTGATGCCATTGTTAGTTTTGATGTTTTTCAGAAACAGTTTTTATGCAATTTATTGGCTTGCAAAGGGGCTTGTTGCGTTGAAGGAGATTCGGGGGCCCCGGTCACCAAGGATGAATCGGAATTGATAGAGAAATATTATCCGCAATTCGAACAATACCTTAGCGATGAAAAGAAAAAAGTAATTCTGAAAAAGGGTTTTGCGGTGATTGACAATGACTTCGATTTGGTTACCCCATTGTTTAACAATAGAGAATGTGCCTACACTTTTATTGATGACCAAGGTATTACCAAGTGCGCCATTGAAAAGGCCTACCTTGCCGGTCAAATCGATTTTAGGAAGCCGGTGTCATGCCATTTATTTCCAATTCGAATTCAATCATATAAGGATTTTGATGCTGTAAACTATCAGGAACTCGACATCTGCCAACCCGGTCGTAAATGTGGTGCACAAAATAGTTTGCCCTTGTATGTTTTTCTGAAGGAACCACTCATCCGTAAATACGGTGAGTCATGGTATCAAGAATTGGAACTTGCTGCAGCTGAACTTGAAAAAGTTGGATTTAAGTATAAATAATTATTAGGCTTGCACGCTTACAAAATCAATTGCCAGTAAGCCACATCGATCCATTTGTCAAATTTAAAACCAATTTGTTCGAAATGGGCAACTTTTTTAAAGCCAAATTTTTCATGAAGGGCAACACTGGCTGTATTAATCATTAGGATTAAACTATGCAGGCAATATATACGTTTATTCATAAATTAGGTATAATTGTAAGAGTTTTTCATTTGGGTGGATAAATTATGAAGAGAATTATATTGTGTTGGGTGTTTTTTATATTGATGGGTTTTGGTGCCTGGAGTCAAAGTCCTACTTATTATCTTAATCCTGCTAAAAAACTAACTCAATTCAAATTCGAACATTGGACTACTGAAGATGGATTGCCGACGAATTCATTGATGGGTATTTGTCAAACCAAAGATGGTTATTTATGGATTTCAAGTTACAATGGTCTAATTCGTTTCGATGGAAATCAATTTGTTGTTTATAACCGTCTGAATACGCCATCATTTAAAGGAAATATTATCAGGGATTTGAGAGAAGATGCCTCCGGTCGGCTCTGGATAACCACCCAGGAGAGTGGTTTGGTTTACTATCAAAACGGTAAATTTCAATCCTTTCAACCCAAAAATGATACCCTTAAGTTTTGTAGAGGATTACATATTGATAAAACAGGAAAGATATGGTCTTCTTCACCGGGTAAAGGTTGGTTCTACATCGAAAATGATGATATCCACTACCTTAAATCCGACAAGCAGCTTGATAATTACGAAGTTAGTTATATTGATGAAGATAAGAATGGCGGTATCTGGTTTGCTACAGTTGGTGATGGTTTGTTTCGTTATCAAAATGGTTTGTTGACTGCATTTACCACTGAAAACGGATTGGCCAGTAATTATGTGTATACACTTTATTCTGACAATGAAGGATTAACGTGGATCGGGACTGATTTAGGGATCAATTGTTTTGATGGAAAAAACATAAGTAAGCCGAAAAACAATATCGACGGAAAGGTTAATAATATTGTTAAAGATAACAATGGTCAATTGTGGGTGGGTACAATTCAGGGATTGTACCGTATGAATACCAGCACTGATGAATTTGATCAAATTTCAATTGCCAATGGATTGGCCGATAATTTTATCATTGATTTTATTTTCGACTTTGAGGGGAATTTTTGGATCACTCATTATAAAAGTGGTTTATTACGCATCAAAGATGGGAAATTTAATACCTACTCCTATAATAGTGGCTTGTTAGGGAAATTGGCCAATACGGTGTGCCAGTTAGATGATAATACGGTATTGGTAGGGCTCGAAAACGGTAAATTAACGCTGATAAAAGAAAATAACTTTTCGGCTTTTAAAACGAAAAGAGATTTGTCGGGGGCACGAATCCGACACATCATGAAAGACTCAGGAGGCAATATTTGGATAAGTACCTATGAGGGATTACTGAAAATATTGCCAAATAAAAACGAAGTGTGGTTTAGTGAAGAAAATGGTTTTCCCGATTCAAAAATCAGACTGACTTTTGAAGATTCGAAAGGAACCATCTGGGTGGGAACGCGAAATAGCGGAATCGTTAAAATAAAACCAGATGGATCTTATTCAAATTTAAATTCAAACGATGGTTTAACTTCAAATTTGATCATGGCCATCGCTGAAGATCAAAAAGGGACTATTCTCGTTGGAACAAGCGAAGGAAATGGAGCACTAAACCTGATACGAAATGGATCCGAAATTGAAACAATTACGGCCAGGTCCGGTATGGATACCAATGTGATTTTCAATTTTAACGTGAATGAAAACGGTCAAATATGGATTGCTTCAAATGATGGTTTGTTTTTGTGGCGCGATGATAAGTTTTATAATTTTACTACACTGCAAGGATTGGCCGATGATGCCCCCTATGATGTTTTGAACGATACAAATGGAAATTTATGGATGCCTTTCCGTGTGGGGATTATGAAAATCAGTGAGGATGACCTGTTTCGTGTTATGGATGGATCATTGGACAAAGTAAATTGCAAAGTATTCAATAGTCACGATGGTATGTTGGTTTCGGAATGTATTCCAACAACAAAAGCATTGGTAAGTAGCAAAGGTGATTTTTATTTCTGTACAGTCGATGGGCTGGCTGTTATAAATCCGAACGATGATAAAGTCAATAATTACGTGCCAAATGTTATTGTTGAAGAAGTAAAAACGGATAAAACCATTGCCGATCTGTCGGTACAACCAATTGTCTTCGAGCCTGGTATCAAACGATATACGATTAAATATACCGCCCTGAGTTTATACGAACCAAGTAAAGTCCAATTTAAATATTTGCTCGAAGGTTTTGATAACGAGTGGATTACTGTTGAAAATATCCGTTCTGTTTCCTATACCAATTTACCGCATGGTGATTATACTTTTCTGGTTAAAGCTTCCAACAACGATGGCATCTGGAACGAGGAAGGTGCTCAACTAAAATTTACGATTAAAGCACGTTTTGTCGAGTCTACAACTTTTTATATTATCATATTAATTGTTTCGTTTTCTTTGGTTTATCTTTTTTATGTTTTTCGCATATCGCAATTGAAAACAAAGCAGGAAACGCTGGAGCAAATGGTTAGTGAGCGGAACCACGAAGTATTGGAAAAGAACAAAGCACTTGAACAGCAAAAGGCCGAAAAACAAAAGCAAAACGATGTTTTGCTGTCTCAAAAAGCTGAAATTGAAAATCAATCGAAAGAGCTGGAAAAACAAAAGGAAGAGTTAAAAGAAAGCATAAAATCAAAAGATAAAATCTTCTCAATAATTTCTCACGATTTGAGAAGTCCTTTAGGCAATATTCAAAACATGTTAACTTTATTGATCGATAAGAGTGAGCAATTTAATCCTGAAAAGAAAAGCAGGATACTTGAAAACCTTGCTGAAATTACCAAATCAACCTTCTACCTTCTCGATAACCTGTTAAGCTGGTCGCGTAGCCAGCGTGGTTTAATTATTTACGATCCGCAAATGTTTCTGGTGGCCCCCTTAATACAAGAGATTATGAGTTTAACCAAACCCATGGCCGAGAAGAAGAATATCGAAATTGTTTCACGCATTGACGAATCGGATTTGGCATTTGGTGATATTAATATGGTCAAAACCATTTTTAGAAATTTTATTGAGAATGCCTTAAAATTTACTCCTGAAAATGGCAAAGTTGAAATTTTCGATGTGATTCGAGGAGATAGAATAGAGTTTGGCGTTCAAGATAATGGCATTGGAATGTCAGAAGATACGGTGTATAATCTCATCAACAACAAAGAAATTGATGCTACCTTTGGCACCAACAGGGAAAAGGGAAGTGGCTTAGGTTTGTTGCTGTGTAAGGAATTCATCATTAAAAACCAGGGGACATTTAGTATTGAAAGCAATTTGGGCAAAGGTAGTACGCTATATTTTTCTCTAAAAAGATTTCAACTCTAAAAATCTGCCCATGTTATTCCGAAATAGGAGCAGAAAATCAATTGTGTTGCAGCCCGTTATTTCAAACTGACACCGGCACTAAACCCAACCCAAAACCGCGAGTTTTGTTTTGAATTCATTAAGTTCCAAAAAGGTTGGATGTCTCCTGGAATTTCAAGAGCCGTGTAGTTTCTGTAATATCCATAATTGAAATTCAGGGTTGGGCCAAAGTTTAAACAAACTCCATGTCCGATGTTCCTTTTAATCGAAGGTTTAAATTGAAGCAAACTGGTTTTATGCGAAGCGGAATTGTTATGCCAAACTTTCTGTGTGGAAATTGAGAACATTTGGTGATGGATAATTTCCAGATCTAATTCAGCCTGTTCTCCCATTGAGATGGCATGTCCAAAACCAAAACCAAATGCATATTTGTCCCAATTTAAAGGCATTTTACTCAAACTGTAAATGTTATAGAACTCTTTGGTTCCCATTTTAAACGTAAACTGAATGGGCGTCCATTCGTTGAACGAAAATTCACAACTCCGATACCCGTTTTGTTTGACCAAATTAATGAATGAAATGGCCACTCCGTCAATACTGTCGCAAATGTTAATAAAGCCCGAAAGTTGAACTCCTTTTACTTTGTGGGCAATATTAATAAAGCCGGCAGCCTGTATTCCGTCAATGTCATCGGCCATGTTCCCGAATCCCGAAATTTGCGATTTGCTTTTTCCTTCCAGCGCTATATTGCCAAATCCAGCTACCTGGAAAACATCGTCTGCTTTCAGGGCGGTATTGGCAAAACCACTCACTTGTAGTGCCTGGGTGGCATTTTCGCTAACGTTCATAAATCCACTGGCTTGCACTCCGGTAAACGTTTTGCTGATGTTGGCAAATCCACTGGCTTGTATGCCATTGTAGGTGCTTCCACAAATATTGGCAAAACCGGCTGCCTGCACCCCGTTCGATTCGTATGAGCTGTTCATTATTCCGGTCACATTGGCGAATCCAGCTACCTGAATTCCATTGGTGTAATACAGGTTAATGTTGGCAAAACCTCCCACTTCCAGCAAATCAGTACCTGCTGAAATGCCAAGAAAGGTGTTCACCGACAGGTCGTTTGTTGTTTTGTAGAAATCAGTGCCATTAGTGCTCAACGGTGGAGTAATGAAACTAAATTGAAAGGGCATATGGCGAAACGACCGTTGATTTTCAATGGCATTGGCAACGGAGTCGTTTGGGGAGAAAGATACGCGCTGTGCAAAAATAGTTGAGGTATACAGCAAAATCAGGACAAAAATTAACGGAATTGTTTTCATGAGTAAAAATTTTGTGTTTTTATGGCTATTATGAAACTAATGACAGCCAGAAAAAAACAGGGTTGCAAAAACATAAAAAATAATCACCGTTTCGTCGTTCTATAAATTTCCTGACAGGCAGGAAACCAGACTTTTACCTGTTGGCCTATGATCCTTGAAATCAAAAATGGCAGATCAAAATTGGATATTCTTTCGGTTATCTGCTTCTATTGAAGCACAAAAAAAGGCTCACCTAACGGCAAGCCTTTTAAAATATCTTTTTGAACCGAGATTAATTCTCAGTGTTAGCTTCTTCAGCTTTTAGGGCAACAGATACATACGATCTGTTTCTTTGTTTTCTTTGGAAAACTACTGTGCCATCGGTTAAGGCGAACAAGGTATGATCTTTACCCATACCTACGTTTTCACCTGGATGGTGTACAGTGCCACGTTGGCGAACGATGATGTTACCAGCTGTTACAACTTGTCCACCCCAAATTTTTACGCCTAATCGTTTACTTTCTGATTCGCGTCCGTTCTTCGAACTACCTACACCTTTCTTGTGAGCCATGGTATCTAATTTTTGTTATCCGACAATTTCTTGAATTTGTATTTGAGTTAAATACTGACGATGTCCGTTTTTAACCCTATAACCTTTTCTACGTTTTTTCTTGAAAACAATTACTTTGTCCCCTTTCAGGTGTTCAAGAACTTTAGCGGTTACTTTGGCGCCTTCAACAACCGGAGTACCAATACTTACTACTCCATCGTTATCAACCAAAAGTACACGTTCAATATCAAAGGTCTCCCCTTCTGCAGTTTCGAGGCGGTTCACAAACAATTTCTTGTCTTTTTCTACTTTGTACTGTGTTCCACCAAAATCAATAATAGCGTACATTTTATCTCTGTTATTCATTTTCTCCGGTAGGCGAAAGAACAACTGTTCTTTTCTTTTCGGGCCCACACGAAATCTTTCGGACTGCAAAAGTAGATAATTTTCAATGATTGCCAAATAATTAGCTTTAAAAATGGATAACTTTTTTCATTTCGTTTGTGGCTGCCTTTCTTTACCACCAGCCGGCGCACGCACCGGGCTATTTGCTTTAGTTGCCTTGTCTCGGGCAGGGTTCACTGGTTTTAGATGAATTATTTAGTTCCTTTACAGGTTTTAATTTAAACGAAATCTTTACCATAGGATTAAAGAATATTAACTTGTTGTTATATATTTTTATATCAGGGCTTTATGGTGATTGTTTTTACTGACTGGCAGGGCTTCGCCCCGGTTTTTCCAGAATAAAACCACTTTTAATTATTCATTGCAAAAACAATTTTTATCTTTGTTTGTGTTGCAATCCGTTTTCATTTGTTTCTATGCTTAAGATAAAATTAAACGTATTAGGGCTATCTGTAAGCCAAACCCAAACCGGTGCATATGCCTTGGTTCTGGTCGAAGAAAGCGGTGATCGCAGAATTCCGATTATTATTGGGCCTGTTGAGGCACAATCTATTGCAATCCAGCTGGAGGGGCTGCATCCACCCCGTCCTTTAACCCACGATCTATTTAAAAACATCGCAAATGCTTTTCAGATTGAATTGCTCGAAGTGATCATTTATAAACTGGAGGAAGGCATTTTTTATTCTGAACTCATTTGTGAACAGGGAGGTACGCGTATCGCTGTTGATTCCCGTACATCTGATGCGGTTGCATTGGCTTTGCGTTTTAAATGCCCCATTTTTACCAGTGAAGATATTTTGGCAAAGGCAGGTATTGTAATCGAGGTATCCGACGAATTGGAAGAAGACGAAGTTAAGGATGATATTATTTTTTCGGAAAGCAAAAATAAATACGAATTCAATTCCCTTGATGAATTGAAGCATTTACTACAGGATGCCGTTAACGAAGAAAACTACGAGTTAGCGTCCGAAATCAGAGATGAAATATCAAGAAGGAAAAAAGGAAATTAATTGCATAAAAACCACTGAATGAAACGTATCATCTTTTTGGTATTCCTGATGAGTACCCTAATTTTCAATGTGAATGATTTATTTGCCGATTCTTTGGCTTCTGTTCAAGGCACCGAAGTGAGTGCAGTCGACTCTATCGTAAAGGTCGATCATTCTTCATTGTTAATCAATCAAACCGCAACCAACGGCTTTAGTTTCATGTCCTTGCTTCGTGGTCTTTTGGGAATTCTTGTATTGTTGGCTCTCGGTTTTCTTTTTAGTACTAACCGAAAAGCTATTCCATGGAAAACAGTTTTTGTGGGACTCGCTTTGCAATTATTGCTGGCAATAGGAATTTTGAATGTTGATTTTATAAGATGGATTTTTGAATTCTTCGGAAAAATATTTGTCGTCATTCTCGACTTTACCAAAGCCGGAACGAACTTTCTTTTCGAAGGTTTCCTCGATGTGGATAAGTACGGATTTGTATTTGCCTTTCAGGTACTTCCTACCATCATATTTTTTGCGGCACTAACCAGCTTGTTATTTTATTTTGGAATCATTCAGGTGGTGGTTAAGGGATTGGCTTACGTTTTTTCAAGGCTGATGGGATTGTCAGGAGCAGAAGCGCTTTCAGTGGCCGGGAATATTTTTTTAGGTCAAACCGAAGCACCTTTAATGATTAAAGGCTATCTCTCAAAAATGTCCGATTCCGAAATGTTGTTGGTCATGACTGGTGGCATGGCCACACTGGCTGGTGGAGTTTTGGCAGCATACATAGCCATGCTTGGCGGAAATGATCCTGTGCTCCGCCTGGAATTTGCAAAACACCTTCTCGCGGCATCAGTAATGGCTGCTCCTGGCGCAATTATTTTTTCTAAAATGATAGTCCCTCCGGTTGGTGCAATCGATAAAGATGTGGTGGTCAGTAAAGAAAAATTTGGAGATAATCCATTGGAGGCCATTACAACAGGTACTTCCGAAGGAATAAAGCTCGCTGTTAATGTGGCTGGAATGCTATTGGCCTTTATCGCTTTTATTGCGATGTTTAATTTTATTCTACAAAAGATTGGTGGTTTAGGCGATTTGAATGAATCTATTGCTCAAATGACCGATGGGAAATATGAAAATCTTTCGCTGCAATTTCTGTTGGGATACCTGTTTTCTCCAATTATGTGGTTGATTGGTGTTCCTTTAGCCGATATTACATTGGTGGGGCGTTTACTTGGCGAAAAACTAATTATGACAGAATTTATCGGTTACATTAGTTTGGCCGATATGAAAGCGGCAGGATTGTTCTCCAATCCAAAATCAATTATCATGGCTACTTATATATTATGTGGCTTTGCCAATTTTGCTTCCATCGGCATTCAAATTGGTGGAATAGGTTCATTAGTTCCTGAGAAGCGTACATTATTGTCGAAATTTGGTTTAAAAGCATTATGGGCAGGTACTCTGGCATCGTTACTTTCAGCTACCATCATCGGAATGATTATGGGCTAATGATCTAACAACTTGGTTGTCCGTCATCCGTTTTTGGTCTTCGGTCTTCCGTCTAATTTATTAAAATGAAACAATACCTCGATTTACTTCAACATATTCTCGATAAAGGAGCAGCTAAAGAAGACCGCACAGGAACCGGAACACGCTCTGTTTTTGGTCATCAAATGCGCTTCGATTTACAGGAAGGATTTCCTTTAATTACCACTAAAAAACTCCACCTTAAATCAATCATCCATGAGTTGCTTTGGTTTTTGGCCGGTGATACTAATGTGAAATACCTACAGGATAATGGTGTTCGTATTTGGAACGAGTGGGCTGACGAGAAGGGCGATTTAGGGCACATTTATGGTTTTCAATGGCGTTCATGGCCCGATTATTCCGGTGGGTCAGTTGATCAGATTTCAGAAGTGGTCAACACCATTAAAAACAATCCGGACTCAAGACGAATGATTGTTAGTGCCTGGAACGTGGCTGATATTCCGAATATGAATCTTCCTCCCTGTCATGCTTTTTTTCAATTTTATGTGGCCAACGGAAAATTGTCCTGTCAGTTGTATCAGCGCAGTGCCGATACATTTTTAGGCGTGCCGTTTAACATTGCGTCGTATGCCCTGTTGACTATGATGATGGCACAGGTATGCGGATTACAAGCCGGCGAGTTTGTGCACACCCTGGGTGATACACATATTTATAGCAACCATGTCGAACAAGTAAAGTTGCAATTGAGCAGAGAACCGTATTCCCTGCCAAAAATGCTCATCAATCCTGAAGTGAAAAGCATATTCGATTTTAAGTATGACGATTTTGAGTTGGTCGATTATCGGGCACATCCACACATTAAAGGTGCTGTGGCAGTATAGAAATCTTATAATGGATATTATACGCGTGCAACAGATAATTTTATTTAAGAACAAATACGATCCAGCAACCAGCAACCAGTATCCAGTATCCAGCAACCATTAACCAGTAACCAGTAACCAGAAAATGATACACCAGAATATTTCCATCATCGTAGCTATTGCCGAAAATTTTGCCATTGGTAAAAACAACGATTTACTGTTTCATTTGCCCAACGATCTTAAACGATTCAAAGAAATAACTTCCGGGAAAACCATTATTATGGGCAGGAATACTTTATTGTCCTTGCCTAAATGGCCGCTGCCCAATCGACGCCATGTAGTCATTTCTGATTTGCCGGACGATCATTTTGCCGGATGTGAAATGGCCTCATCCATTGAAGAAGCCATTGAACTGGTAAAAAACGATCAGGAAGCTTTCATTATTGGAGGTGGCATGGTCTACCGTCAGTTTTATCCATTGGCTGGAAAATTGTACTTAACGCTGGTTCATAAATCTTTCGATGCTGATATTTATTTCCCGGAAATAAATTATGCTGAATGGAAAGTCGAAAGCAGAGAAGATGATCACGATTCGGTGAACGATTTTGATTATTCTTACCTGAATTTGGTCCGATAGCCATTTTACGCCGCGAAGGAGTAAACAATTGTCGTTTCGATTCATAGCTTTGCAAGTAAAAGATTTAAACCATGAATTATATTTTATTTGATCCGGCAAAGCGGGATAATTTGTTCCCAATAAACGCTATCCGTCCGGTAGCATCCATTCGTGTAGGTATGTTAACTATTCAGGAAAAATGGGAAACCTTTCTTAAAGGTGAAATCTCAGTACTTGTACCGAATTATCTTGCTGAAAAATACATCGCCAAGGTAGAAGAAAAAAACCTCTACATCAATGCTTCCTTGTTGCCAAAAAGTGCTGTCGTTTCCGAAATTTTGATTTTGAAAGAAGGGCATAAGTTGATGAAGGGTGATGAGCTCATTGCATTTTATGGTGGTCCAATGGCATGGAACGAAATGGAGGAAACTGTAGCCACATTAACTGCCATCGAAGCAATTCATGATGTTGCTTTTATTCGGTACACCTGGAATATCATTGAACAATTGAATGTCGAATTGAAGAATGACTTTAATTTACTGCTTGATCGATTCAAGCAGCAAGATCTTCCCGAATATACCACTGCCATTGTACCTGAGAAAATCCTGATGGGAAATAATGTAAAATTAGGTGCATGTATATTAAATGCTTCCGACGGTCCAATTGTAATTGACGACATTGCCGAAATAATGGATGGAGCCATGGTGAAAGGTCCCATTTATCTGGGCAAAAATTCCTGTATAAAGATGGGCGCAAAAATTTATGGCCCGGTTTCGATAGGAGAGCATTGTAAAGTGGGAGGGGAAGTGATCGATACTGTTTTCCAAGCCTATTCAAATAAAGGTCATGATGGCTTCCTGGGGCATTCCTATATAGGCGAATGGTGTAATCTTGGAGCCGATACTACAATTTCAAATCTCAAGAATACCTATGATCCTGTTCGCTTGTGGAATTATGCTGCCGGAGGCTTTGATCATACTAAAATGCAATTTCTAGGCCTGATTATGGGCGATCATTCTAAAACCGGCATTAATACGATGATCAATTCCGGAACCGTAATTGGAGTCGCCTGCAATGTTTACGGAAGTGGATTTCCCCGGAATTTCATTCCCGATTTTTCAAGCGGATCCTCGCGTAAAATGAACATTTTTTTGTGCAAGGATGTCTTTAAAATGGCAAGAGCCATGATGAATCGTCGGAACCTGGAATTGAGCGAAAAAGATGAGAAGATATTAAGCTGGGTATTTGAAAACATCAGGGAAATGCACCCTTAAGCTATTGGATTTGTTTTTTGGCATGGCTATTGACAAATACACCTGTATCTTGGTCAGTAATAAAACCAAGGACACATTGTCAGCAACGAAATAAGAGAAAATAAATATGTCAGAGCAAAATTTGAAAAACAATAAAAGTTTTATATTCACTGGTTTGGGGGGTGATGACGGAGAGTATATTCCCATCATTGCCGATGGAGGAGAAGAGGAGTTGGTGGTACAAAATATGCCAGCTGCTCTGCCAATATTGCCACTACGTAACACGGTATTGTTTCCGGGTGTAGTTTTACCGATACAGGTTGGGCGTCATAAGTCACTCAAATTAATCCGCGATGTTTATAAAAACGATGGGGTTTTAGGCACCATTGCCCAACAAGATCCCGATGTAGATGAACCTTCGGCATCCGATTTTTATCAGGTAGGCACCATTGCTAAAATCTTGAAGATTCTTGAAATGCCCGACGGGAGTACTACTGTTATTATTCAAGGTAAGCAGCGGTATCGTTTGTTAAACATTATTGGCGAAGAACCCTACCATACAGCCAATGTGGTGAATTTAACCGATGCGCAACCTGTTGAAAAATCTCCGGAGTTTGAGGCCATTATTGAATCCTTAAAGGACATTGCCATTAAAATTGCCAAAAATTCGACCAACATGTCGCCCGAAGCTACTTTTGCAGTTCGGAACATTGAAAATCCATCCTTTCTGATCAATTTTATTTGTTCTAATGCTGAAATTAAGGTTGAAGAAAAGCAAGGTTTATTGGAGCTTGATAGTTTGCGTGAAAGGGGTATTCAGGCCGTTTCCTATTTGGTCCGTGAATTGCAAATGGTTGAACTGAAAAAGGACATTCAGTCGAAAGTAAAAACCGATATGGATCAGCAGCAACGTGAGTATTTGCTGAACCAACAAATGAAAACTATTCAGGATGAATTGGGTGGCAGTCCTATTGAAAAAGAAATAGAAGACCTGAAAGAGCGGGCAAAAAATAAAAAATGGAATAAAGAAGTTGGTGATGTTTTTAACAAGGAAGTGGAAAAACTTTACCGCTTAAATCCGGCGGCTGGAGAATATTCCATTCAATTGACCTATGTTCAAACTTTGCTGGACTTACCATGGAATGAATATTCTACCGATAATTTTGATATGAAAAATGCCGCTCAGGTGTTGGACGATGATCATTACGGACTTGAATTGGTGAAAGAAAGAATTTTGGAACACCTGGCAGTTCTGAAGTTAAAGGACGATATGAAATCGCCCATCATTTGTTTATATGGACCTCCGGGAGTTGGTAAAACTTCTCTGGGTAAATCAGTGGCAAGGGCGCTCGATCGGAGTTTTATTCGAATGAGTTTAGGCGGATTACACGACGAAGCTGAAATTCGGGGCCATCGTAAAACATACATTGGTGCCATGCCTGGCCGAATTATTCAAAACATTAAAAAAGCAAAAACGGCGAACCCTGTTTTTATTTTGGATGAGATTGATAAAGTCTCGAGCGATTTTCATGGCGATCCGGCATCAGCATTGCTCGAAGTTCTTGATCCTGAGCAAAACGGAGAGTTTCATGATAACTACCTGGATATAGAATTTGATTTGTCGAAAGTAATGTTCATTGCAACGGCCAATACGCTCAATAGTATCAGCCAGCCATTGCGCGATCGAATGGAGTTGATTGAAGTGAGCGGATATTTGGTGGAAGAAAAAATTGAAATTGCCCGCCGGCATTTGTTGCCTAAGCAGTTAAAAAATCATGGAATCGACGAAACAGCTCTGAGTATTGGTGAAGGTGTTTTTGAATTCATTATTGAAAAATATTCCCGTGAATCAGGTGTTCGTGAATTGGATAAACAATTGGCAAAATTGGTGCGTCGCGTGGCACGACACGTGGCTTTTGAAGAGGAATATCAAAAGGAAATTGATCTTACGATAATTCAAGAGTATTTGGGAATTCCTAAGTATTCAAAAGAAAAATATGAAGGCAATGAATTCGCCGGAGTAGTAACAGGCTTGGCCTGGACAGCTGTTGGCGGAGAAATATTGTATGTCGAATCGAGCCTGAGTAAAGGCAAGGGTGCGCTTACCTTAACCGGTAATCTAGGCGATGTAATGAAAGAATCGGCAATGCTGGCACTCGAATATTTAAAGGCACATGCCCACGAACTTGGACTGAATACCGATGTGTTTGGAAATTGGAATGTACACGTACACGTTCCCGAAGGTGCCATTCCGAAGGACGGTCCTTCGGCAGGTGTAACCATGGTCACTTCGCTGGCTTCAGCATTTACCCAACGCAAAGTAAAGCGTAATTTAGCCATGACCGGTGAAATTACTCTTCGCGGGAAAGTATTGCCGGTTGGCGGAATAAAAGAGAAAATACTGGCCGCCAAGCGTGCAGGAATAACAGAAATCATTATATCGGAAGAGAACCGCAAGGACATTGAAGAAATAAAGGAAATTTACATTAAGGGGCTTACTTTCCATTTTGTAAACACCATAACCGATGTGTTGAATATGGCTTTGCTTGATGAAAAAGTTGACCGGCCTATAAATATTGAATAATTGAAAATCACATAGTTGACAAGAAAGGCTGCCTTTGTGCAGCCTTTCTTGTTTTTCGCAGTAGCGTTGATTACTTAGTTTTTATTTTTACTTATTCTAAATAATTTGTTATTTTGCAATTGAGTGTGTTTTGTTGAAATCACTTTTCAATCGTGGAGTAATGAAAGAGTGGGTGGTATTATTGGTGATGGTTAGCTTAAGTTCAGTGCTGTGGGGGGGTAATATTCCTGAAAAAGAAGCCCGTACAGTTGCTGTTAACTGGATTAATTCTGTCAACGATTTTAGCTATTCCGAAGAAAATATTCAATTGGTTTATCCAAAAGCAGCAGACGATACTTTACTTTACTACCTGGTGTCATTCGATCCGATTGCCTGGGTCATTATTTCTGCAACAAACAAAATTGAACCGGTGCTGGCTTACTCGACGAATTCAGCCTTCGATGGACAAGTTTTTCCCATCCAAATGTATGAATGGATGGAAGGAATTGAGCATGAGATTAAGCTATCCAATTCGCCAAACTACGTTTCAGATCAAAATTTACCTGAAAAATGGGCAAAGCTGAAATTGAATATTCATGATCCTGTCATATTCAAATCAGCTTCAACAGACGGAGTCGAACCATTACTTTCCTGTAACTGGGACCAAGGGAAATACTTCAACGAATTTGCACCATACGAATCGGCGAGTACCACAAAGAATGATCATGTTTGGATGGGTTGCGTGGCTACTGCCATGGCTCAACTCATGAAGTATTGGTCGTACCCTGTGGTTGGTAAGGATTCATTCAGCTATGAACATCAAACCTATGGAAAACAATCGGCCAATTTTGGAGCAGCGGTGTATAATTGGGATGCCATGCCTGATCAATTGAGCACTGAAAATGCCGAAGTACAGAAAATAAGCTACCATACTGCAGTATCAGTGCATATGGATTTTGGCCCTTTCGGTTCCGGGGCTTATTTGGAGGATGCGCAGGAAGCCTTAATCAATTACTTCAAATACAACACTACCATTTTTGAATCTTCGAAATTGGATTGGACCGAAAAACAATGGAAAAAACTGCTTAAGAATGAACTCGATATGCAACGGCCGGTGATCTATTCCGGTAAAAATAAATCGGGCTTTAATGGACATGCCTTTATTTGTGATGGATATACAAATGATTATTTTCATTTTAACTGGGGCTGGGGTGGTTATGGAAATGGGTACTTTTTATTATCGGCGCTCAATGTAAGTGGAGGTAACTATTCTTCTTATCAAGATGCATTGTTCGGCATTGAGCCAATTGAGACATCCGCCTTTATTTTACCATATGACGAAGGATTTGAATCAGGAACAGCAGGGATGTTCAAGCTGAATGGGATTTCTTCGCTAACAGCAGGGGAGAGTCATTCTGGTAAAGTTTGTTTGCGCTTAGGTGAGGCTTCCTTCTCATCGCCTTCCAAAAATAGTGCATCAATATCACTTTTTGTTGCGGATGATTGCGATCTGAGTTTTTGGGTAAAACGATATGCCCCTGTTGCATCAGATGGGAAGCACCAAGTTGCGGAATTGTACATGCAGTATGGTCAAACAAAATTGGCAACAATTTTTGATGGTGATTTTAATGATTCGGTTTGGGTGAATTACACCATTGATTTATCAATGTATAAAGGGCAAGTTGTTCGTCTTCAATTCACCCAATACTATTTTGGTGCAAAGGAGGAGCAATGGATGTTTATTGATGATGTTGAGCTAAAAGAGCGGAAGGAGCAACAGTTTTTAAGTGCAAATGCCAATGCCGAATACCATTATGGTGACGGATTTATTGATCTGAAAGTGAATAGTACAGCACAGCTGGAACCATACATCCAATTGTCCGATGGTAACATTCTTGAAAATAAAGGTGGAAAATTACAAATCATTGGGGTTGGAGAATGTGATGTTACGGTATCGCAAGCAGGAAACCGGCTTTACGATGCAGCCACAGATCTGGTGTTTACTATTCATGTGCTGAAAGGACTTCAAACCATTTCGTTTCCTGCTCTGAAGGAAGTTGCTTATGGAGATTCCATCTTTACGCTGCATGCAAGGAGTAGTTCCGGAAATGAGGTGGTTTTTGAATCTTCAAATCCTGAGGTGGCGGAGATTGAGGATAATGTTATTCATATTCAGAATGCAGGAGTGGCGAAAATTACAGCCATTCAAAAGGGGAATGAATTTTGGAATGCTGCAGTACCTATTGCTCATAATTTAATTGTGAAAAGAGCCAGGCAGTTAATTGAAACCAACTTACCCGACACCATCAAATTAGGAAGTGTAATCACACATGATCATTTTAAGACTTCGTCGGGATTAAATGTTACTGACGTTTATAGCTCTAACGAAAATATAGTTAATATTTCGGATCTCGGCTTGCTTGTTAAGTCCACAGGGAACTTTACTATAAATGCTTTGCAAGGGGGAAATCCTAATTTTGAAGCAAGTTCAAATAGTTTCGATTTCGTGGTAGAGAATAAGGTTTATGTTCCAAAAATAGAGCTGGATAGGTGGTCTGTTTCTCCGAATCCGAATCAGGGTAGGTTTGAATTGTACGATGCTGATTATATGGGATTACCATTTCAATTGAAAATACTTAACGCTCAGGGGCAGCATATTGCGAGCTATACCATTGAAGGTACACACCTATTAATTGATTTAAATGAAGCCCGGTCGGGAGTTTATTTTTTACTATTTCAAACTGAAGCAGGTATTGAAACGAAAAAGATTTTGATTCATTAATGATGGCTTAATTTTCGTAAGCTTCCAGCGATTTTTTAGGGCACTTTTTAATATTGATTATCTTTGGCAGACTAAAATGTGATTTGTATGTCGGTTGAAGAACTTTATCTCCAAAGTGTTGAGCTGTTAAAGCGCTTAATTCAAACACCTTCGTTGTCGTATCAGGAAGAAAATGCAGCTGCCGTGATTCGAGATTTGTTCGATCAACAGGGAGTGCCCTATCAGTCGATCATGAACAATACCTGGTGTTTTAATCGCTATTGGGATGAATCAAAACCTGTGGTGCTCTTGAATTCACACATCGATACCGTAAAGCCTGTTGATGGATGGACCTGTGATCCTTTCGGAGCAATTGTTGAAGATGGTAAGTTAATTGGACTGGGCAGTAATGATGCCGGAGGACCAATGGTGAGCTTACTGGCCACCTTTCTTCACTTTTATCCGAAACAAAACTTACCTTTTAATTTAATTTTTGCTGCAACTGCCGAAGAGGAGAGTTCCGGTCCCAATGGTATGGCTTTGTTGGTAAAACAGCTTAAGAGAGTGGATTTTGCCATCGTAGGAGAACCCACGCAAATGAAGTTGGCAGTAGCCGAAAAAGGTTTGCTGGTCATGGACTGTATCGTGAGAGGGAAAGCGGGACACGCAGCTCGTAACGAGGGGGTGAATAGTATTTACCTGGCCATGAAAGAAATTGAGAAAATTCAAAACTTCAGGTTTGAAAAAGTTTCGGAAATGTTGGGTGAAGTAAAAATGACAGTGACCCAAATTGAATCGGGATTTCAGCACAACGTGGTGCCAGATATTTGCAAATTTGTAATGGATGTGCGCACCAACGAATGTTATAGTAATGCAGAAGTGATCGAAATTATTCAGAACCAATTGAATTGTGAAGTGAAACCAAGATCAAATCGCTTGAATTCTTCGGGCATTCACCTGGAACATCCATTTGTCCAAAAAGCTCAGAAGTTAGGGATTGAATGTTATGGTTCTCCAACCTTAAGTGACCAGTCGCTTATGAATTATCAATCGGTAAAAATGGGACCCGGCGATTCAGCGCGATCGCATACAGCCAATGAATACATTTATTTAGAAGAAATCAGAACAGGAATTATAGACTATATTACTCTTTTAGACGACTTAATTCTGGCGTGAGTAGATGTTCAGCATTTTTAATATTTCATTTTCCACTAACAAGGGTGCCGGAATGGTAAAGTTGAATATGGAACCGTTGGGTTTGTTTTTCTCACACCATACTTTTCCTCCAAGCAGGATGACATAATTTTTGACATTCGATAATCCAAGTCCGGAACCCCCTTTGATTTTGCGAAGAGTTTCGTTGCCTTGGGTGAATGGGTCGAAAATAAATTCAAATTCATCTTCCTGAATGCCGCTTCCTGAATCCGATAGCTGGAATAAAAAGTCTTTTTCCATCCTCAAACAGGTCAATTCAATGATCCCTTTTTTGGTGAATTTTATAGCATTGTCAAATAAATTATCCAGTATGAGTTTTAATTTCTCCTTGTCGGTATTGATGATGTAGTCCTGGTTTTCAATATTGATGGAGAGTCGAATTTGTTTGTTGCTTTGCTGGATCTTAGTTAGCGTTTCTTCTTCAATTTTCCGGATAAGTTCAGTAATGTTGAATCGCTCCTTATTGATTCGGACCTTACCTGTTTCAATTATGGACAGGTGGAATATTTGATCAATTAATTTTAATAAATTCTGGCTATTCAGGGTGATGTATTTGGCATATAATTTTTGCGATGAGGGACTGACATTTTCTTCGATAATTAATTCAGTGAAACCCATAATGCCATTTAATGGAGTTCTGATTTCATGACTCATGTTCGCTAAGAATAGACTTTTAAGTCGGTTGGCTTCTTCTGATTTTTGAATGGCTAATTCTAGGTGTTCAGTTCGTTCTTTAATCTCACTTTTCAATTGTTCTCTTTCAATAATGGAATGATTCGATTGATTAATTTGATATTGTAGTTTTTTGTTGATTTGATGCAGGTAAATTGAAATTACAATAATAATAAGCAGTAGCATAACAATACCCCCAATTAGAATTGCTTGGATATTGTTGCTTGGTAATGTGATAATTGCATATCCCAAATGGTGCTTAATCAAAGGTATATGTTGCATAAAACTAGAGTAATTTTAGTCTATGTAATGTATTGTTTTCTTTTCATAAATGCAAATTCTGGGTATCTATATTCAAAATAAAGTATATAATAATCATATGTTCATATGATTTTGATGGTAAGCGTGAAGAATATCACGGATGTGCATTAGGATATGCGCCGTAAGATATAGTATTTCTTTCCTCTTAATCTTAATAGTTGTGAATATTCCCCGGTGAGGATGGCCAAAGTAAGGTTTTTGCTTTCACTTGAATTCCAGCTTACAGAGTTTCCAATAATGGTGAAATCTTCTGCAGGGAATAGTTTGATTTGAACTTCAGATACAATTAATGTTTCATAATTTTCCGATTCATATTCAGCATACAAATCTGCTATATTCACAATGTGGAAAGTTCCTTTGCTTGCAATTCGCACCTTGCTTGCAATTTGCAGATCACCTACCATGCCAATTTCCTTAAGTGGATCGATGTTGGTATTTTTCAAAATTTCGGAAATTTGTTCTCCTTCATCAGGAAATGAAATTTTATAAGTAACGATTGAAAGGTTAAATGCCACGAAAAGCAATGAAATGGTTAGCCATAAATAGCTTTTGGATTTCAGGTAGTTGATTTGAATATAGACGGTAAGAACAATTGCAAGAATAAGCCATGCATAAGCTATAAAACTAGCTTTAAAATTGATTGTAATTAAGATCGCAATGGTTAAAATCATAAAGTGCAAAATGGAAAATATTAAATTCCATAGCTTATGAATGTTTTTCCGATTCTGCACGGTTTCTACAATTAAGTAGCCCAACCAAACGGAATAGAGTGGGATGACAGGCAATAAATATCGTTCGTAAAACTTGAATACCAATGCTGAAGTTATTACTGCTGTTAGAATCCATGTAATAACAAATGCCCGGAACGCGAGCTGTTCTTTGGTTTGCTTTCTGCCGAATGAAGCTTTTGTTAAAAATGAAATCCATGGAATGGCGAGGCTGAGAATTAAAACGATGGAAAGCCCGAGGTTCATTAGTATAACACCAAATTTTACCGATATTCTTTCACCTATTTGATCATTGTAAAACGATTGAGTGAATGCCTCACCGTAACGGAAGAAGATGACTACAAACCATAGTACGGCAATTAAAATTGCGACGATGATGGAGGGCCAATGCAAGATTTTTTTCAATGGAATGCGCTGCCAGGGGTTAAGCAGGAGAAAAGCGATTCCGGCAAAACCCAATACCAGAGCAGCAACGCCTTTCACCTCAAAAGCAAGAGCTAGACTAACAAATAGTATCCAGTTGTATTTTGCCGGAGTGCGCTGACCATATTTTATGAAGCCGGCAAATCCCAAGGCACTTGAGGTCATAAAAAGGCAAAGCAATACATCGGGTATTGAGCGCAGACTACTCATTAGAATGGCCGTATTTGATACGGCAATTGCTGTACCCAGAAGCGCTGTGGATTGTTTGGAGTAAATTAGTTTAGCAATATTGAATGTCAATAAAAAAACCAGTGCTCCCGACAGGAAAAAGAAAATACGGGATGCAAACGCGCTGATCCCAAATAATTTATATCCCAAAAGTACGACCCAATACGTTAGTATGGGTTTGTTAAATCGTACTTCTCCGCTTCCTTGAACAGGCGTTAAATAGTCGCCGTTTTGGAGCATTTGAATGGCTGCGTCGGTATAATGTACTTCGTCAGGATAATAGAAGTTGAAATTTAGTGCTAAAGGACCTACCAAGATGAGAAAGGCAATAACAAGAAACCATTTCGACTGTATTATCTTGGGCATTACGCGCATAGTTATGGTTTTAGGTGAATCAGATACATTTTATCAAATTTGATTCTCCTGTTCTTCCAGTCGATTGAATGACCCGGTCGCCGTAGGTTGAAATGGTCTAAAGTATAAATGGATTCAATGTATTTTGCCTGGCGTAAAATAGCGGTTTTGCCTTTCGGATCAGTATAAATCCAAGCTCCTTTTTCGTGAAGTACCCGGTTGAGTTGTGTGGAATTCTCAATGTGGTTAATTTTTTGGTCACTGTAAAACATCAATTCATAATTGAGAAAAAAATGTCTGACATTTGGGGTTTTATCAAAGGAGCTTGTTTTTTCCTTTTCTGTTTTAACGCGTGCCTGTTCACGTCGTTCAAGGCTCAGTAAATTGTAGTTGTATACTTTTTCGCCAGTCATAATTTTTTTCGCAATTATTTCAGCGGCTTCAGGTTCAGCCTGCACGGTCAGTAGCTTTGGCAGTATGTAGGCATTTAAGGTAAAGGCCATTCCCAAAAACAACAGGAGGGTACCATGATACAGTTTTTTGCTGGGTAGCAGATCTTGTATTGTTGTAAATGATACCAATAATAATCCAAGCGATAATAGTGAAAAGGGAATTCCTTTTTTCAAATTAATCAGCATTGGAATAATTATTATCAGACCCCAAATGGTATAGATCAATATTTGATGTGCTAATTTCCATGGGTTTTTCTTACGCATAAAATAATGTTGCCAGGCGTTGGCTGTAATGATAAATATAAGTGGAACCAAGGATTGTGCGTAGTTTTGTAGCTTCGACATGGAAATACTCAGTAGGATAAAAACTACCCATGTGCCCCAAAAAAGGAAATGTTCTTGTGGTAGAAATTGTTTTTTTATAAACTTTTTAAATTGAAAATATACGCCGGCTCCAACCACAATGCTCCATGGTAGCAGGAGATAAGCAAAGCTATGCAGGTAATACAATGGATCCGGATTTGTTCCCATGTATGAACCGGTGACTCTTCCAATATTATTCTCCCAAATAAAAAACCACAAACCTTCTGTTCCTTTCTGTTCAAATAATGGTAGCAATGCAGGAATCGTCATGGCACCCACAATAAGTATGAAGATTAACCACATTGGCGAGTACAGCATTTTGTATTGCCTTTGTGAAATGAGATATCCCAGTACAGCAAAAAACGGAATAATAGCGCCGAAAGGCCCTTTGGTTAAAATGGAAAGACCAACAGTGAATGCACCTGCAATTAGGAAAATTAGTTTTCGGGTTTTCAAATAATCATACAATAACCACATGGAAAGTACAACATTTGTTTGCAGAACAATGTCGGTATGTATGTCGGAGTTATAGAGCACTGAAACAACTGAAAAGGCTAACATTGTGGCCGCCATTACCCCAATTTTTTTATCGAATAAACTTTTGCCCAGTCGGTAGGTGCCCCAGAATCCCAATAGTGAATAAAGAAAAATGGGTAACTTGAATGTTAAGTTTGAAACTCCTAATGTTTTGAATGATAGTGCTGATAGCCAGAATAAAAAAGGCGGTTTTTGAAAATAAGGTTCACCTTGAATGTTTAGGAATAACCATTGATTGTTTTGAGCAATATTCTTCGAAATAAAAGCATATTTTGCGGCGTCTCCAGTTACATTGAAGAACAATCCAATAGCATAAAAAACCAATAAAAGGCCCATTGATAAGGCAAATAGTATACGTTCTTTTTTTGGTTCGGACATGGGTTTTGTTATAATGAATGTGGTGATAAAAATAATCAATTCGAATCAATTAGTTGTATTATTCCTCCCGATTGCGAACAAATTGTTGTTTTAATGATTAAAAGGTTAAACGTTTAGTGTGTTTCTTCTTATAATCTGGAACTTTCCACAATACTTTTTTTAAGCTGGGTATTTTTAAATATCGATACATTCTTGTGCTTGAATGTTCTGTTTATGACTTAAATGCATGCAGTCTTTCATGGGTAAGGTTGATTTTCTATTGTCGGATTTGATGTGCCATCAATTTTTACTTCGGGCTATCAGTGTTCTTTTCTGTCATGTTCGTTTCATCCTTTTAACTATTTTTGCACTGAATAAGCTAAAGAACTATGAGCGATAAAAATTTGAAGTTGGAAAAGATTTGGGAAAAAGGTATTCCTGTTGATAAATTGATTGAGAAATTCACCATTGGCAAAGATCGAGAATTGGACATCTTTTTGGCGCCATTCGACGTGTTGGGTTCGATGGCTCACGTTCAAATGTTAAATTCAATTGGTTTAATCAAGGATAGTGAACTATCGGTGTTGCTTGAAGAGTTGGTCAATATTTATAAGAAGACACAGTCTAGTCAATTTGAGATTGAAGAAGGAATTGAGGATGTTCACTCGCAGGTTGAATTGTTGTTAACGCGTAAACTTGGTGATATTGGCAAGAAAATTCATAGCGGGCGGTCCAGAAATGATCAGGTTTTGGTTGATTTGAAACTTTTTACCCGAAGTGAAATAAAATCCTTGGTCGAACTCACGCAAGAGTTGTTTGACATTTTAATTCAGCGTAGCGAAGCAGGGAAGGATGTATTAATTCCTGGTTATACCCATTTGCAAGTGGCCATGCCTTCGTCGTTTGGATTATGGTTTGGTGCTTATGCCGAAAGTTTAACCGATGATTTATTGGTATTGAACGCAGCCTGGAAAATTGCCAATCAAAATCCACTTGGATCAGCTGCCGGATACGGTTCCAGTTTTCCCCTCGACCGTCAAATGACCACCGATTTGCTGGGGTTTAACAATATGAATTATAATGTGGTTTATGCTCAAATGGGGAGGGGAAAGGTAGAAAAAACGGTAGCTTTTGCCATGGCCACAATTGCTGCAACCTTATCTAAACTCGCTTTCGATGTCTGTTTATTTACAAGTCAGAATTTTGGTTTTATCACTTTGCCTGATAATATGACTACGGGATCGAGTATTATGCCCCATAAGAAGAATCCTGATGTTTTTGAACTATTACGTGCCCATTGTAATAAGTTGCAAGCTTTGCCGAATGAAGTCACGCTGATGATGAATAATTTGCCAAGCGGATATTTTCGCGATATGCAAATAATAAAAGAAGTGTTCATTCCGGCATTCGATGAGTTGAAGAGTTGTTTGAAGATTGCGGCTTATGCCATTCAAAACATGAAAATTAATTCAAAAATTCTTGACGATAAAAAATACGATCTGATATTTAGTGTGGAAGAGGTAAACAAACTGGTCAATGAAGGGATGCCTTTTCGCGATGCCTATAAGCATGTGGCCCAAAAAATAATGGATGGCAATTTTGTGCCATTGAAAAAAGTTAAACACACACATCAGGGAAGTATTGGTAATTTATGTCTGGATGAAATTCAGACAAAAATGGCGAATGTGGTC
The DNA here is from genome assembly GCA_041821245.1 of Prolixibacteraceae bacterium. Taxonomy (GTDB): domain Bacteria; phylum Bacteroidota; class Bacteroidia; order Bacteroidales; family Prolixibacteraceae; genus Roseimarinus. Next base: position 137,415 of record JBGUEP010000006.1, on the reverse strand, counting down.
GCCGAATTCAATTTTTCGAAGGTTGATGAGGCTATTTCGAAATTAATTTCAGAATAATAAAGAAAAATTAACAAATCTGCTGCTCTATTGCTGTTTTTTGGGGATATTCTAAAAATATTCCTGATGTTTATTTGTGTTCAAGTATTTGTATATGTGGGCGATAGTTGAATTACGACATAGTAGATCTAGTATAGAAGATCTAAGCCAAATAAATATATAAAAAATGATTTTGATTGATTTTTGCAAAGCCGTAATTGTGTGAGAAAGTAGTATTGTATTTGCCTTGTATTCATTGTTTTGTGCTGGCTTTATTCCTTCGCAGCCATTAAATGGTTTTTCCTGATTTTTTAGCCCAAAATTCCAGTTTGTTTCACTTCGATAGGATATATATAGCTAATTATTTATTTTTGGTTTCGCTTATTTGGAAATTGGGCGATTTTACTTTCAGTTTTAGATAAATAATGAAGTTTGAATAACAGATTACTGTTGTTCAAATGGTGAATATAATAATGATTAGTTTATACTTAAAATAGAATTATGCATAAAGGATTACCAGAAGCACAAGGATTATACAGTCCGGATAATGAGCATGACAACTGCGGAATTGGATTCGTAGCGCACATTAAGGGACGTAAATCGCACAGTATTGTGACCAGTGGTTTGGAAGTTTTAGCCAGAATGGACCACCGGGGAGCAACAGGTGCAGATGAAAAGACAGGTGATGGTGCAGGTATTCAAATTCAGGTTCCGCACGATTTTATCGTGAAACTTGGGATTAAGGTGCCCGCTCCGGGACAATACGGTACTGGATTGTTGTTTCTTCCAAAATTGAGAAAAGAAGCCGACCTATGCATTTCTATATTTAAAAAATATTGTCTCGAAGAAAATTTAGATCTTTTTCATATACGCGATGTCCCGGTTGACTCGAAAGCTCCGGGTGAAATTGCTTTGCGTGCTGAACCAAAAGTTGTTCAGGTTTTTGTCAAATCTATGGTGAAGCGCGAGCAAGAGGCACTTGAACGAAAGTTGTATGTTGTGCGGAAGCTTAGCGAACACGAAATTCGCAATTCAAAACTAAAATATAAAAAGGCCTTTTACTTTCCCAGTTTATCTACAAAGGTGATGATCTATAAAGGGATGTTGACGCCTGACCAGGTGCCTCAATACTTTAAGGACCTGCAGGATGAAAATGTAACCAGTGCCATTGCACTTGTCCATTCCCGTTTCAGCACCAATACTTTTCCAACCTGGGATTTAGCACAGCCGTTCCGTATTGTTGCCCATAATGGTGAAATTAACACGGTTCGAGGTAATCGCTTATGGATGCATGCTCGTGAATCCTTATTAAAATCGGAAGTCTTTGGCGACGATTTGAAAAAGGTTTTGCCAATTATTGAGCCCGGGAAAAGTGATTCTGCGTCATTCGATAATGTGCTGGAATTCCTCTACATGGCCGGTCGTCCAATGCATCACGTTATGTGCATGATGATACCTGAGTCATTTAACCATAAGAATCCTATCCCAGAAAGCTTAAGAGCTTTTTATGAATACCATTATACCATAATGGAACCTTGGGATGGTCCTGCTTCAATTGTCTTTTCGGATGGTCGATACATTGGAGGGACTTTAGATCGTAATGGACTACGTCCTTCGCGTTATGTGATAACCAAGGACGACTTAATTGTAATGGGATCCGAAGTGGGCGTTCAGGATTTTGCCCCTGAGAATATTCTGGAAAAGGGCCGGTTGCGTCCGGGTAAAATTTTGTTGGTTGACACAAAATTGGGAATTATTATTCCTGATCAGGAAGTAAAAAAGGAACTAACACATAGAAATCCCTATCAAAATTGGATCAACGAAAATAGATTACAGCTTGAAGATATTGAGGTACAGCAACGTGTTTCTTCATCAATGGGTGATGAATATGTTACTTACCTGAATGAATTTGGTTATTCGAAGGAAGATATACGTCATACCATTCATGGAATGGCCATCAATGGTATGGAACCTACATCGTCAATGGGGAACGATACACCTATTGCAGCATTTTCGGAAAAACCACAACGTTTTTTCAACTACTTTAAGCAGTTGTTTGCTCAGGTAACCAACCCTCCAATTGATCCAATTCGTGAAGAACTGGTGATGTCATTGACCAATTATATTGGCTCCCTGAATAAAAATATTTTGGAGGAAAGCCAGGAGCATTGTAAAATGATCAAGTTTAAGCATCCCATAATTACCAATACCGATCTTGGGAAAATAAAAGATATCAAAGATGCTTATTTTAGCCACGAAACCATCCCAATGGTTTTTCCTGCGAAGGAAGGTGAAAAAGGATTTAAAAAGGCACTGGATAATATTTTGGCTCTGGCCGAAAAAGCAGTCGATGAAGAGAAGAACTTCATCATTCTTTCCGATAAATTTATCAATAAAGAAATGGCCGCATTGCCGTCACTTTTAGTGGTAGCAGCAGTACACCACCATTTGATTCATGTTCAGAAAAGGATGCAAATTGGTATCATCGTTGAAACAGCAGAAGCGCGCGATGTTATGCATTTTGCTCTGCTGTTTGGATATGGTGCAAGTGTGGTGAATCCTTATTTGGCATTTGCGGCAATCGACGATCTGGTTAAAACCGGCGAAATTGCAACGGAATATAGTGTGGCTCGCAAAAACTACATTAAAGCCATTGAAAAAGGATTGTTGAAAATTTTCTCGAAAATGGGAATTTCAACACTACGAAGTTATCATGGAGCACAAATATTCGAAGCATTGGGTGTTCATACCGATTTGATCAACAAATATTTTAAAGGTACGTCATCAAAAATTGGTGGAGTAGGATTTAAAGAGTTGACCAAGGAAGCACTTATGTTTCATGACAAAGCTTTCACCGAAACAAATGAACAGTTTTTATTAAAAAATGAAGGCATATTCCATTATCGTGTCGATGGTGAGAAGCATGCGTGGAATCCTGAAACAATTGGACTCTTGCAATGGAGCACCAGAACCAACGATTATTCAAAATACAAAGAGTATTCAAATCGAATTAATCAGGAGAATAAAACCCACTTTATTCGTGGATTTTTGAAAGTAAAATCAACAGGAAAATCAATTGATATTTCTGAAGTTGAACCTATCGAAAACATCATGAAACGGTTTGTAACCGGAGCAATGTCGTACGGTTCAATTAGTAAAGAAGCACATGAGTCTTTGGCCATTGCCATGAATACGATTGGTGGTCGGAGCAATACCGGTGAGGGTGGAGAAGATCCTGAACGTTTTGGCACCATCAAAAACAGTAAAATAAAACAAGTAGCCTCAGGGCGTTTTGGGGTAACCAATAATTACCTTAGCAATGCCGAAGAGATACAAATTAAAATGTCGCAGGGTGCAAAACCTGGCGAAGGTGGTCAGTTGCCTGGATTTAAGGTGAATAAAATTATTGCGAAAACAAGAAATTCAACTCCGGGTATTACCTTGATCTCGCCACCACCTCATCACGATATTTATTCGATTGAGGATTTGGCGCAATTGATTTACGATTTGAAATGCACCAATCCTAACGCAAAAGTTTCTGTTAAGCTGGTTGCCGAAGATGGTGTAGGTACGGTTGCTGCTGGTGTTTCAAAAGCTTTTGCCGACATTATTATCATTGCAGGTTACGATGGTGGTACAGGTGCATCGCCTGCCAGCTCAATTAAAAGCGCTGGAGTTCCTCCTGAATTAGGAATAGCTGAAACACAACAAACCCTTGTGATGAATGACCTTCGTCGGAGGGTAAAACTTCAGGTTGATGGTCAATTGAAAACTGGCTTGGATGTAATCAAAATGGCTTGCCTCGGTGGTGAGGAATTCGGTTTTAGTACAAGCGCACTTATTGTTTTAGGTTGTGTTATGATGCGCAAGTGTCACTTAAATACCTGTCCTATGGGTATTGCAACACAAAAAGAAGAATTACGCGCACGTTTTATCGGTAAGGCCGATTACGTAATTAACTTTTTCAGATTTCTTGCACAGGATATACGTGAACATCTGGCTGAAATGGGTTACAGTAAATTTGATGATATTGTAGGTTGCCCTGAATTGTTGGAAGTTGATCCTGAGGTTCAAAATTGGAAATCTGAAAACATTGATTTTAGTAGAATTCTATTCAAACCAAAGGAAGCAGAAATTTATGCCATTCGAAATATGCATCCAAACACTTTAAATTTGGATGATCATTTGGATCGTAAATTAATTCGCGAAGCGAATCCTGCCATAAAAAGCAAACAAAAAATTTGGATTGAAACAGGAATCAATAATATACAACGTACTGTTGGTGCCATGCTTTCGGGTGAAATTTCAAAACGTTATGGCGAAACAGCCCTTCCTGAAAATACCATTAATTGTATTTTCCACGGATCTGCAGGTCAGAGTTTTGGTGCCTTTTTAGTCAAAGGGGTTTCATTCCGCTTACAAGGCGATTCTAACGATTACCTGGGCAAAGGTTTATCCGGTGGTAATATCACCGTTGTTCCACGTTCGAAATCAACCTTTGAACCTTCTGAAAATATCATCGTAGGAAATACAACCTTATATGGTGCTACCGCAGGGAAGGTTTACATTAAAGGAGTTGTTGGTGAACGTTTTGCCGTTCGAAACTCCGGTGCAAATGCAGTAGTTGAAGGAACAGGTGACCATTGTTGTGAATACATGACCGGTGGCCGTGTTGTTGTTTTGGGTAAAACCGGACGTAACTTCGCTGCTGGTATGAGTGGAGGTATTGCCTATGTACTTGATGTAGATGGCGATTTCGATTTTTACTGCAACAAGGGATTGGTTGAACTTTGCACAGTTGAAGACAAAGCCGATATCGTTGAACTTCAAACATTAATTAGTGAGCATCTAACACAAACAAGAAGCAATCTGGCTGCAAAAATATTAACCAACTGGGATGAATATCTCCCCCAGTTTGTAAAAGTTATTCCTTTCGAATACAAGAAAATTCTGGAGGAAGATAAATTGCGTAAAATAGAGTTGGAATTGCAAAAATCAATCGACGATCGTCGTCACGAATAAAAAATATAATTATGGGAAAACCAACAGGTTTCATGGAAATAGGCCGCAAAGATAGCGGTTACCGTCCGGTACAGGAGCGTATTGGCGATTATGGCGAGGTGGAGCAAACCTTAAACGAAGAGGATCGCAAAGCACAAGCCTCAAGGTGCATGGATTGTGGTGTACCATTTTGTCATTGGGCTTGTACTGTTTGCAGTAAAATACCTGAATGGCAGGACGCATTATATAAAGGGGATTATAAGGAAGCCTACGAGTTGTTAACTTCATCGAATACTTTCCCCGAATTTACAGGTAGAATTTGCCCTGCACTTTGTGAGAAATCATGTGTGCTGAATATACATAATGAACCGGTTACCATTCGTGAGAACGAAGCAGCAATTATTGAAAAAGCATTCGAATTGGGATTGGTTGTGCCTCGTATTCCAAAAAAACGAAGCGGGAAAAAGGTCGCTGTAATCGGATCAGGTCCTGCTGGATTATCGGCTGCTGATATGGCCAATCAAATGGGCCACGAAGTGGTGGTTTATGAGGCTGACGATGCTGTTGGTGGTTTACTCCGTTACGGTATTCCTGATTTCAAATTGAGCAAAAATGTGATCGATCGGCGAGTTAAGGTATTAGAAGCCGAAGGGATCAAGTTTGTTGTGAATACCAAAGTGGGTGTAGATGTGAGTCAGGATGAGATCATGAAAAAGAATGATGCTGTAGTTTTGGCTATTGGTGCAATGCTTCCGCGCGACTTGCCTGTGAAAGACCGACAAACAAAAGGCGTTCACTTTGCAATGGAATTTCTGAAACAGCAGAATAAGAAAGTCAGGGGTGATAAATTTATACCTGAGGAGCGAATTTTAGCTTCGGGTAAAAATATTTTGGTCATTGGTGGTGGTGATACCGGTTCCGACTGTGTAGGAACTTCTATTCGTCAAAAAGCAGCCAGTGTTACCCAAATTGAGATTATGCCCAAACCTCCAACCCATCGAGTGGAAAACAATCCATGGCCATATTGGCCCGAAACTTTACGTACTTCGAGTTCACATCAGGAAGGTTGTACGCGTCGTTGGAGTCTGGCTACTAAAAAAATTGTAGTTGAGAATGGAATCCTGATTGGAGCAGAAGTTGCTCAGGTCGAATGGAACAAAGGTGAAGACGGTAGATGGAACATGAAAGAAGTTCCGGGTACGGTTGAGCTCATTAAAGCTGAATTGATCTTGCTATCGATGGGTTTTGTTTCGCCAGAGCATGAAGGTTTGCTCGATAATATCAAGGTGGAATACGATGGCCGCGGAAATGTAAGTACCGTGGCTAAATCAACCAAAACCTTAACCGATAAGGTGTTTGCCTGTGGTGATGCCAAAACGGGTGCAAGTTTAGTGGTTCGTGCCATTGCAAGTGGCCGCGAATGTGCCCAACATGTAAATGATTTTCTTTTGGCTTAAATAAGAATATTATATGGATTGATGAATAAGGGTAATCGTAATGGTTACCCTTATTTGTTTTTTATCGCTATTTTTAGACAGATAACAAGCGAACCAAATGGATCTATTTTCTTTGTCGATTATTAGCATTGCCTGGCTATTTCTAGTCGCACTCGTATTCCTGTTTTACATTGAGAAGGAGAATTATGCCGCCGTTCAGGGCTTGAAATTAGTAGGAATATTGAGTGGTCTTTGGTTTTTTCTACTTCTATTTCGATTAAACTTATTTTACTTGGCATTGCCCTTATTGGCTGCTGGGATATTTTTGCTATTGATCTTCCTGATTCCGCATTCGTTTCCTTCGGTTAAAATAAACCTGAATGAAGAACAAAAGGATGAACGGTTGACCATTTTTTCCCGCATGTATGAATTGCACCTTGAAGAAAAAAAATACGATCAGTTTTATGCTGAATTTCCACATTTAAAAGAAATTGATTCCAATTTGAGAGCATTGCCAGGGCTGCTTTCGCCGCAATCTCTTTATTACAATCAACTTCTTTTTAAACCGGCACATCACTACATGGATGAGTTGGAAAAGCTGTATCCTGCCATTCATGGTGAAGCCTTTAAACCACAATCGGCAGAAAGTTTAAAAAATATTGAACAAACTTTGGTGTTGAAAGGAAAACAATTGGGCGCTGTCTCAGTCGGTTTTACACCCTTGTATCCACATCATTTTTATAGCATTAAAGGGCGTGGAACAAACTACGGAAAACCCATTCGCAATTCCCATCAATTTGCCATTGCCATCACCGTGGAGATGAATAAGGAAGCAGTTGATCAGGCACCTTTTGCCCCTGTAATAGTAGAATCAACTAAACAATACTTACATGCCGGTAAGGTGGCCATTGGTTTGGCTGAATACATTCGTCAATTGGGCTTTGATGCTACGGCACATATCGATGCCAATTATGAAGTGATTTGTCCTTTGGTTGCCATGGATGCCGGTTTAGGAGATATTGGAAGAATGGGCTTGCTAATGACTCCAAACCTTGGGCCACGTGTACGGATAGCGGTTGTAAGTACCAATCTTCAGCTGAAACCCTCGAAGAGCCTAACACGTAACAGTGTTCAATACTTTTGTATGATCTGTAAGAAATGTGCAGCGGCATGTCCTTCACAAGCCATACAGAAAAGTAATGAAATTAAGAATGGACAAGTTCGATATCGAATTAATCATGAAAGATGTTACGGATTTTGGGCCAGAATTGGAACCGACTGTGCACGTTGTATGAGCGTTTGCCCATATGCTCATGCCGATAACTTTTTTCATCGCATAATACGCTTCGGTATAAATCGAAATCCATTGTTTGCCCAACTTGCATTAAGGGCCGATCATTATATTTATGGCATGGTGCCTAAAAGTAAAGGGAACCGTCAAACTTCTAAAAACTAAGTGTTTTGGTGTCTTTATTCATTGTATCTTTGTTTGGTAAATGCTAAAACAAAAAAATCAACGTTTATTAATAACAAACACATAAACACAATGAAAAAAATGAATTTTCAAGCCATAAAAATTGTATCCTTAATGCTGCTAGTTTTGAGCTTTTCTTCTTGTAATAAACACAAAACAGAGATGGCTCAATTGAATCAATCAAAAGATAGTATTCAAAACATGGTGGATACCCGAAATGATCAAATACTCGATTACATCATTTCGTTTAATGTGATTCAACAGAATCTCGATTCAATTAAAAACGTTCAAAAAATACTTGACGTTAGTTTAAATAGTGGTAATGTAGAAAACAGAATCAAGGAGAAGGATCAAATTCTGAATGATATTGCGCTGATCAATAACTTGTTGAATCAAAACAAAAGTTTGGTGGCCTCGTTGAAGAAAAAACTGAAGGAATCGAATTTGAAAAGTGCTGATTTGGAGAAAATGATTCAGAACTATGTGCTGCAAATTAATGAAAAGGACAATGAGATTGCTGAATTGAATGGAGAACTGGGAAGGTTGAAGATTGATATTTCAAACCTCAACCAGAAAATTGATGAATTGGCTGCTGAAACCATGCTGAAATCGGAAACCATTGAATATCAGATGGACAAAATGAATGAAGTTTTCTATTGCTTTGGTACAAAAGACGAACTCATAAGAAATAATATTGTAGAAAAAACCGGTGGCTTTTTAGGAATGGGCAAAAGTATCTCCATTAAGGCTGACTTCAATCACGATTATTTCAGTAAGGTTGATCAACGTAATTTTTCTGAGGTAATACTCATGGCGAAAACGGCCAGATTGCTGTCTGTTCATCCTGAATCTTCTTTTCACTTTACAACGAATGAAGACGATGTAGTTGAGAATTTAATTATTGACCAGCCTGCTGAATTCTGGAAGGCATCGAAATATATGATCATTGTTGTAGAACAATAGGACAAATTGTACGCTTAAAAAGCGATGATAAAAAAAGCGAACCTTATTTTGGGTTCGCTTTTTTTATCGTATGGTTTTATTTTGCTAAGTATATGATACAAATTAGCTAAAAAATGATCAATCAATTTTCAACAAGATGATTCCAGTTTGTAATTTATTTTTCATAATATAATCGACCAGGCTTTCATCACTCACTACGACCATACCTGCATCAGAAGAAGCGTGTAACAAATGGATTTTATCACCTATGCGAACAGTAATGCCGGTATGAATCACATCCAACCCTTCAATGCCGGTAGTGAAAGCCACAATCCAGCCTTCTTCCAAATATAGTTCGTTGTTTTTGATGTCCGTTTTAGGAATATAATAATATTGCCTGGAAGAAATTTCTTTTTCGATTTCCTTTAATTGGGGAATTAGTGTAGAGTCTTTCTCCAATTGAGGATAAGATGAAAGATGCGTACTCATAAAATTCACCTGGTTGGGATAAGGAATACCATCAAAAATTTTGGTGGCATCTTTTACATAGCCTAAAACGCTGTTGTCTGTAATCCAGTCGGTAAAGTAATTTAAACGGCTGTTGTATCCATCGATATACCCGTTGCGGTATCGAATTCTTTTTAAGATATATTGGTAACTATCAAAAGTATAACCGCCCATTTTAAATGTTGTGGTTAATGCCAGACAGGTTTCAACAAAAGTAGTACAGTCGAATTCGCGTAAATTAATCACTAACGATTCTTTATCACCTAGCTCCAGCGTATGGGCTTTGTATGGGCTACCAATAAACGATCGACCAATTTTTTCCAATAAAAACGACATCCGATCAACGCTTTCATCTTTAAATTGTTTCCGTTTTTCGAGCACAAGTAAAGAGTCTTCCTGGCTACAAATGATCGCATAATCGGTTTGTGTTTGAGGAATAAATTTTCCGCAACTAAAAAAACCGGTCAACGAGATTAAAATGAATATAATGCGCATGTTTTACTTTTTCTGTTTGATTTCAAGTAGTAACAAAGAAAACACATTTTTGATTAATAAATTTGGCATAAATGGTGCAAAGTTCGCGCAAAAGACGGATCAGCGCATCTCATACTTGTATTTTATGGCCTTCACAAGCTGATTTCAGTAACCTGATGGAATCGATTATTCTAAGTCGGCTTTCAGTTTTAAAAGGCGTTTTTGGGCAACCATTGGTTTTACATTCATGTAGCAGCCTCCAACGCAGCCTCCTTCACAGCTCATGCCTTCCACAAAATTATACAGATTTTGCTTTTTAATTAATTTCAGTTGTTTTAGCGCTTTGCTGTCGATGCCATTAAAAACCAAAGGTTTAATGTCGGCATCAAATGGTAATTTGTTTTTAACGGCTCCAAGCACTCCGCCCGATCCGGCAAATCCCCATGCATCACCGCTGGCTTCAATTTCATTGGTTGTACTTTCCAGCAAACCTGGATCAATTTTCCAGGCCATTAGCATAGCATCCAGTTCTTCAAAGTTGATGACCATGTCCACTTCCGGTACTTTAAATGATTCAGCTTTTTTTGCCAAACAAGGACCTACAAAAACGGTTTGCGCATTAGGGTGTTTTTTTTTCGACAAGCGCGCAGTAAAAACCATGGGCGATGGTGTATGCGATAGGTGTTCCTTCAATTCCGGAACATGTTTTTCGATGATATTCACAAAAGAAGGGCAACATGAAGTTGTCATTAATCGTCCTTCATTTTCAATAAATTCTTCCGCTTCGTGTTGTGAGGTTAAATCGGCACCTTCAGCCACATAAATGACATCGAGAAAACCAATTTGCAGAAGTGCCTTTCTCATTTGTGGCAAACTGCAGCTAAACTGAGCCGCTACCGATGGAGCAAGCATCGCTACTACGCGTTTTTTGCGTTTAATGGCAAATACCAGGTCAAACAAATGCGATTCTTCAACAATAGCTCCAAATGGGCAGGTCATCAGGCATTTTCCACAGTAAGTACACTTGTCAAAATCGATGGTTTCTTTTCCTGTTTCGCTTTTCGAAATCGCATCAACAGGGCAAGCCTGTTCGCAAGGGACCGGTGCATAAATAATGGAATGGTAAGGGCATACGCTTTCGCAAATTCCGCAGCTAACGCATTTGTCAGAATTGATCACTGCCCTGCGACCAATAATGTCAATGGCATCTTTAGGGCAGTTGACCTCACAGGGGCGACCTTCGCAACCGCGGCACATGTTGGTCACGATGTAGTTGTTTTGCTGGCAACCATGGCATGCATCCTCAACCACGCGCATAATTTCGCGATCGCTGGTGGCTTTTACAAACGACTGCAGAATAAAATCTGAAAGTGGGCTGATTTCGTCCTCCTCGGTTTTCATTTCAAAACCAAGCATGGCCATTATTTTTTGTTTAATCAGCGCCCGGTCGCGATATACACAGCAACGAAAACTTTCGCTTCCACGCGGACGCATCGACAAAGGAATTTTATCAATCTCTTCAAGAAGAGTTTCATCGACAATCAGTTTCACAATTCGTTCCTGAATTTCACGTCTGATCTGCATTGCCTTATTTTCAGCTACCATCTTTAAACCAAATTGAAGTTTGCTTTGTTTTCGGCTGCAAATTTGGAGATAAAAATCATTAAATATGTTTTACAGCATGGAAAAGTGATTTTCCGGAGCTAATTTTTTTTCATTCTAAAGAGGATATAAAAAGGGAGGGTGGCTGCCCTCCGTTTAAACTGCGGGTCACCGCGCTTTCCGCTATATCTTTTGTTTCGTAAACTACACAAAAGGATGCCGCTCCAATCGCTGCCACTTGTATGCGAACGGTTGTGATAGTTACGGGGATATTTTTTATACTTTTGTTAAGTACAAGCGCAACCTTTCTCACTCCCAATCAGTCAATAGCTAAAAATACCATATGCCTCAAATCAAATTTGTTTTAAAACTGATCATTGTTTTTACTTTAATCCTGATTTTCTATGGATGCCCAACACCTTGTGGCGAGATGCAAATAAACACTGTTTCCCCAATTGCCGACTCTATACTAAACTATATTCCTTATCATAACGGCGATGAAGTTATTTTGGAGCATTCGGCAGGCACAAAAATTATTTTTAATGCTGAACGGGAAAGTAAGACTGAGATCTCCTATTGTGATCGATGCTGCGATAGTTGGGAATATCACTTTGATCGAACGGTATTAACTCCCAACTATCCAATTCATCCAATTGTATTTGAGCTTGTAAAATATGAGGAAAACTATTCCGATTTTAATGTGACTGTTGGTATAAGCACTTTTCGATTTCCTACCTACGATTTAAGTGCATTAGTTGTGGATTCAATTTTGATTAATAATAAAATGTATTTTAGTGTATTCACCTTAAAGGCAGCGCCGAATGAAAACTATTATGGCGAAGAATTTGCTTTTTTTGCAGATAGTTTGTACTACAATTCTGAATTTGGAATTCTTAAACTAACCATGTCAAATAATGAATATTATCTCAGAGATGAAAACTAAATTAACATTTGGCTTACTGTTATTGCTTTTGGTTTCGTGTGGAGAAGATGATGCCCTAACAAAAAAGTGGAATTACTTATCCGATGAATTGCGAGTTTGGGCCATTGAAGATTCTACATTTGTAAGAATGATAATGGTGGATGATAATGATATTACACGTGAGTTTATAATTCGCACCAATGAAAATGATTACTCATGGGGCTCGGCTTCATTTGCCGGTATAAAATATGAAGTATCTCATACCGAATACTATTATCAAAATATGGTTTCAAATTATGGCGATAGCTATTCATTTTATTTAAATGCCTCTTTCGATAAGGAAACTTTTGGTGAAAACATGATGTTTTATATCAATGACTTAAATTTTAAGTATGATTTTTTTTGGAAGAAATCACCAGTATCGAAGTGAATTCGTATCACGAAAATCTGCCTGTTTCTTCCGATGGAATTGAAACTGATAAGCGGTTTAAATCAAGTTGGGCGATCATCGATTCACTTACTGTTCGGAACTTGAATTATACGAATGTTTTTCATTTTCAACTCAACGATTTTCAGGAGCATTGGAATGCATTCACCATCACTGATGTCTATTATGCTCAAAAAGTAGGATTGATAAAATATAAAATGAATAATGGTTTGAATTTCGAAAGGGAGAATCAAACCATTATTCAATGATCGAATTACTTGTGACGTTTTTGCAATTCCCGTGCTAAGTCTTCAATTCGATACCCTTTGTGTGCGAGTAAAACAATTAAATGATACAATAAATCGGCTCCTTCGTACAAGAAGTTTTCATCATCGTTGGCCATTGCACCAATAATGGTTTCTACGGCTTCTTCACCTACTTTTTGAGTGATGGTTCGTATCCCTTTGTTAAAAAGAGAAGTGGTATAGGATCCTTCCGGCATCTCTTCCTTCCGCTTGTCGATAAAATCCTGAAGTTCGTTCAGAAATAAAATGTCTTGTTGGTTTTGAGTTAATTCGCTCATGATGTATTTCTTATGGCCAAAAGCGCATGGCTGATGGCTGGTTTATACTAATTTATTTGGCTAATGGCTAATGGCTAATGGCCAATAGCTGATGGCAATTGGCAAATCCTTTTTTATTTCATTATTTATCCTTTTAGCATCCGGTCATTTTTCACTTGTGCAATAAATTCATAAATGAGAACAATTGTTTTTCTTCACTTTCAATTTGATCAAGAATTTCATTCGTCTGTTTCTCATTGGTAAAGTTCAATACATTAAGAATAATGATTTGAGTTTCCAGTTCGAAGCAACTTCCTAATGCAATTTCCAGAAAGCGAAAGTAATCTTTTTCACTTCTTCTTGAACTCCCTTCTGCAATGTTGGATGGAATAGAAACAGCTGATCTGTTAATCTTGCTTATATCCTTACCGGTATTCCTTTGTTTTGCAAAAATTGCTTCAAATCAGGTATAGCAATTTCTTTATAATGAAAAATACTGGCAGCTAATCCTGCATCGGCTTTTCCTTTGGTGAATACATCCACAAAGTGCTCCATGTTTCCTGCACCACCGGAGGCAATAATCGGGATTTTCAACATGTCGGCCATTTTAGCAAGTTCGGCATTGGCAAATCCGTTTTTGGTTCCGTCGTGATCCATTGATGTAAATAGAATTTCGCCTGCACCACGGTCTTCGGCTTCCTTGGCCCAACTAAACAATTCTTTATCGGTTGGAATGCGACCACCATTTACGGTAACTGTCCAACGACCGTCATAGTTTTTGGCATCGATAGCCACCACCACGAACTGGGTACCAAAATTTAATGCCAGATCGTTAATTAACTGCGGGTTGCGTACGGCCGATGAATTAATGGATACTTTATCGGCACCTGCTTTTAGAAGTGCCTCTGCATCTTGTATGGTGCTAATTCCACCACCTACAGTAAAAGGAATGTTAATTTCACGGGCAATCTTTTTCACCAGTTCCACAAAGGTTTTTCGACCTTCATGGGTTGCTGTAATGTCGAGGAAGACCAATTCGTCGGCACCTTGTTCGGCATATAATGCTCCAAGTTCAACGGGGTCGCCCACGGCTTTAATTCCAACAAAGTTGATTCCTTTTACGGTTTGCCCGTCCTTAATGTCGAGGCATGGTATGATTCGTTTTGCTAGCATTTTTTTTGAGTTCCTGAGTTCCTGAGTTCCTGAGTTCCTGAGTTCACATTAAACTAAAATTTAGCTTATAAACTAAGGCACATAGTAACTAAGGTACTTATCCTATAAATTTACTTATTTCTTTTAAAGAGATCCTATTCTCATAAATCGCTTTCCCTGTAATTACTCCTGGAATACCCATTTCGTCGAGTTGAATGATCTCAGCCATGGTGGCAATTCCTCCACTGGCAATGAGTTCCAGAGTTGGAAATGCCTTCATGATTTCTTCGTATAGTTCGAAGGATGGGCCGGTCAACATGCCGTCGCGGCTGATGTCGGTCGAAATCACTTTCGTAATTCCTTTATCAACATAACTTTTAATGAACGGAATGATCTCTTCGCCTGAGTCTTCCTGCCATCCACTTACCGCAATTTTACCTTTCATGGCATCGGCTCCGAGAATGATTTTACCTGCACCAAATTTTGAAATCCAACTTTCGAAAGTAAAGCGATCTTTAACAGCAATACTTCCACCTGTAACCATTTGTGCTCCGCTTTCGAATGCAATCCGTAAATCTTCGTCCGATTTTAAGCCTCCACCAAAGTCGATGATCAGTTTGGTTTTGCTCGAGATAAGCTCCAATACTTTATGGTTGACTATGTGCTTTGCCTTTGCGCCATCAAGGTCAACCAAATGCAAACGGGTAATTCCTGCATCTTCGAACATCTTGGCTACTTCCAAGGGATTTTCGTTGTAAACAGTCTTCTTATTATAGTCGCCTTGTGACAAACGAACGCATTTGGCGTCGATTAAATCAATGGCTGGGATGATGGTTATTTTAGTTCCTGAGTTCCTGAGTTCTTGAGTTTTTGAGTTCTTGAGTTCCTGAGTTCCTGAGTTCTTGAGTTTTTGAGTTCCTGAGTTTTTTTGCATTCTTTTTATTTGATAGATTTGATAAAGGAGGATAACATTATTTCAATTTCTCGCAAATCGCTATAACCTTCTTCAAACTCGTTTTGATTTATGAAATTAAGATTCTTTGCTATTTCGAACTGTGTCTGTAATTCAAATAATGACCCCATTGCGATGCGAAGAAATCTTTTAAAATCATTCGAAGATCTTCGCCCAAATCCTTCAGCAATATTTGAAGGTACAGATACAGCACAACGCCTAATTTGACTGGTTAATCCATATTGTTCTTCTTTTGGAAAAGCATTACTGATTTTATAAAGCTGTGTAACAAAGTTCATGGCTTTTTGCCAAACCAAAATGTCTCTGAAAGTTTTCATAATTAGTAATTTTAGGTTAATATTATTAATTCAACACTAAGATACTAAAGAGCTTTGCCACTTAGGCACTTATAATTTAATAAAATTCTCCAAAATCTTTGCTCCAACTTTCTGGCTTTTTTCCGGATGAAATTGGGTAGCATAAAAATTATCTTTTTGCAAAGCGGCACTGAATGGATTGATGTAATCGCAAACGGCGGCTGTATCGGGACCAACTTCAACATAATAGGAATGCACAAAATAAACGTACTGGTTTTCCAGATCAGGCGTAAGCAGTTTTCCTTTTAGTTGATGGATGTTATTCCATCCCATGTGAGGCACTTTGGTAATGAATTCTTTTCCTGGTTCAGGAATAAAAAGTTTCACCTTTTCAGGGAAAATGCCCAGGCATTCTACATCGCCTTCTTCGCTGAATGAACACATGAGTTGTTGTCCCAAACAAATGCCTAAAACAGGCTGCTTCAGGTTTTTAATCAAAATATCCAATTTGTGTTCTTTTAAATAGGCCATGGTGGTACTGGCCTCTCCAACGCCTGGGAAAATCACTTTGTCGGCCGCCTTTATCTTTTCCGGATCGGCAGTAATTTCTGCCGTTACTCCCAATCGGTTAAGCGCATTGTTGACCGATTCGATGTTTCCTGCGTTGTATTTTATGATTACAATTTTCATTTTTTATTGTTCCTGAGTTCCTGAGTTCCTGAGTTCCTGAGTAAAACTTAGGCACTAAAGAACTCAGGTACTTTGTTTCTTTATTTTTTTTCCAACAATTCCTCAATCACCTCAACCATCTCTTTGAATTCTTCTTCCTTGTAAAGGCGTGTCATGTAGGCAATTTTGCCCTTTTTGTCGATGATGATATTCCGGGTAACACCTGCATCAGGGACGGTGAATTTTGCAAAGATCGATCCGTCTAAATCGAGCGCCAACGGATAGGTGATTTTCATGCTTTTTTGAAATTTCAAGGTGGTTTTTTTGTCTTCTTTAAGATCTATCCCGTAAAGCGCAAAATTTGGATTGTCTTTTAATTTTTGTTGAATGTCACTTTCGATATGGGGCATTTCCTTGCGACAGACGCTACACCAACTGGCTGTGAACTGGATCATCACCACTTTACCTCTTAATGCCTGAATGGTTGTTTTCGTTCCATCGGGCAAGAGGATATCAAAATCGGGAACGGTTTGTCCAATTTTCACTTTATAGCCATAATCTGCCGGGATTTCCTGTTGATAGGTTTGAGTAAATCCATTTAGACAAAGGCTCATTATTGTGATAAAAATGAATGTTTTCATAGAGTTTCAAATTAACTAAACACAACAGTTCGGTTATGGTATACCAGTATTTTACGTTCAATGTGTTTGTTCACCGCTTTTGATAAAACAATTTTTTCAAGATCGCGACCTTTTTTTATCAGATCGTTAATGGTGTCCTTATGGCTAATGTGACTGACTTCCTGTTTGATGATAGGGCCTGCATCCAATTCAGGTGTGACGTAATGACTTGTTGCCCCAATAATTTTAACACCGCGCTCATGAGCCGCATGATAGGGTTTTGCTCCAACAAAAGCAGGTAAAAAGGAGTGATGTATATTAATTATTTTATTAGGGTAATGGGTAATAAAATCATCACTAATGATTTGCATGTAACGCGCCAGTACAATGAAATCGATTTTTAATTCATCCAACAAAGCAATTTCCAAAGGCTCCAGTTCATCTTTGTTGGCTTTTGTTATAGGGAAAATGCGATAATCAATTCCGAATCTGTTGGCCACATCTGCCATGTCGGGGTGGTTACTAATGATTATGGGGATTTCAACATTCCATTCGCCGGCCGTGTAACGCGATAGAATATCGAACAGACAATGCGACATTTTTGAAACGAAAATGGCCATGCGTGGTTTTTCTTCTGAAAAATGAAGTTCAAAAGTCATGTCGTTTACCTGCGCAATAAGGGTATCGAAGTAGTCAGCAATCTTCTCTTTTGGAATAGAGAACGACTCCAGTTCCCATTCCACACGCATGTAAAACAATTTCTCTTCACGATCGACATGCTGGTCGAGGTAAAGAATATTACCGTTGTTTTTGTTAATGAACTCGGTGACCAATGCCAATAGCCCTTGTTTGTCGGGGCAGTGGATGAGCAGTACTGCTGTTGATTTTTGATTGTTTGTTGTCATATTTCTAAAATTAACCGCAGAGAACGCTGTGTTTACACAGAGATCACTGAGTTTTAATAATAATAGTTGATTACCCGTTTTAATCCTTTTGTTAATTGCGTGACGTTAAAATTAATTAATAATACCAGCATGCAATCTGCTAATTTTAAATAGGTGAGAACTTGTGCTAATGAATGATGTTTAATTCATCTCTGTTTTTTTTGTGGTTACTTTTAAAGTACACCCTTTGTACTTGGTAATTCGTTATTAAACACATCCTTTCTTATCGCCATTTTGATGGACTTTGCCAAAGCTTTAAAGATGCCTTCAATTTTGTGGTGTTCGTTTTGCCCTTCAGCTTTTATGTTCAGGTTACTTTTCGATGCATCGCTAAATGACTTGAAGAAATGCAAAAACATTTCGGTGGGCATATCGCCTACCTTTTCGCGATTGAATTCGGCATCCCAAACCAACCATGCCCGGCCGCCAAAATCCAGTGCCACCTGGACCAAACAATCATCCATGGGTAAGCAGAAGCCATAGCGTTCGATGCCACGTTTGTTGCCCAGGGCTTTCAGGAAAGCTTCGCCCAAAGCAATGGCCGTATCTTCGATGGTGTGGTGTTCGTCCACTTCAATATCACCTTTCACGGCTATTTTTAAATCGATCCCTGAATGTTTGCCAATTTGATCCAACATATGATCAAAAAAGCTGAGGCCGGTTGAAATATCGGTTTTCCCTGTTCCGTCCAGATCCAGCCAAATGTTAATGTCAGTTTCTTTGGTAGTGCGTTTTACTGAAGCAGTGCGATCTGTTTTTGCCACCTCGGCATACACTTCGTCCCAATCGGTTGTTTTCAGAACAACTACTTCATTTAAACCTTTTTCATTAAGTAAAGTATTCTCTTCGTTGCTTAGCCAAATGCCTTTACAGCCCATGTTTTTGGCCAGTTCAATGTCCGTCAAACGATCGCCTATAACATAACTATTGGCCAAATCGTAGTCGCCAGTCATGTATTTTCCCATTAAACCGGTACGAGGTTTACGGGTAGGGGCGTTATCTTCGGGGAAAGATATGTCGATTAGAATATCGTCGAAAACCACACCTTCACCTTCAAAAGTTTTCAGCATTTTGTTGTGTGCCGGCCAGAAGGTTTCTTCAGGAAATGAAGCTGTTCCCAGGCCATCCTGATTGGTAACCATTACCAATTCGTAATCGAGATTTTTGGCAATAAGGTGCATGTTCCGGAAGACCTTGGGGTAAAACTCCAGTTTTTCCAGACTATCCAGTTGGTAATCGAGTGGTGGTTCAATCACCAGGGTTCCGTCGCGGTCGATAAATAGGGCCTTTTTCATATTGTAATATTTAAATAAGGAATAACAAATAAGGAATTACGAACTTCGCTTTTTTGCTGTGTCAATACTTTTCAGAAAGATGGCAATTAATTCGTTATTCTCTGATAAAAGATCCTTTACCATTTCAGGTTTTAACAAAGGCTTCTTAATTATGATCTTAAGACAAATTCGGGTTTCCCTTAATTCTTTAAGAATGATTTTTAATTTGTGGATAAAATCATTTGTAGACTCAGCGGATTGAGCTTCCCCATTGTTAAGTGCAGGAGATGATCCACATCTGATTAGTTGATTGCCAATGTAATTACCATACTTTGTATTGGGTAAGGCTTCAACAACATCGCTGATTCTAATAGAGAAATCAATTAGGCGATCTTCCAAGTCATATTTTCGCTCAGCCATTTCTTATTCCTTATTGATTATTGTTTATTTCTAATTATTTAAATTATTTCTATTGAGGTTGTCTTTGACGGATAATTAAAGCACAAACACATTGTTCACCACAACAGAATTACAATAAGTTTTGCAGTTTTTCAATCAGTGTTTTGTTTTCTTCTTCACTCCCCACTGTTATGCGCAAACTACCTTCGCAAAGGGTAACCTTTGAACGGTCGCGAACAATTACTCCTTCGTTCATCAGGTATTCAAATTTTTCACGGGCACCTTCCATTTTTACTAAGAGGAAGTTGGCATCGCTGGGGTAAATTTTTGTCACGAAGGGAAAGCGTAAAAGTTGTTCGTTTAACTTTGCGCGTTCTGCTATAATGGTTTCCACCCATTGGTTTTTCTGTTCATCATTTCCCAGAGCCTCCAGTGCACGTTGTTGAGTCAGTGCGTTGATGTTGTATGGATATTTGATTTTATTCAAAATAGCAATGATCTCCTGGTTGGCAAAAGCCATTCCCAAACGGATTCCTGCCAATCCCCATGCTTTTGAAAAGGTTTGTAAGATCACCATGTTGGGATATTTCTCCAGATCGGATAACAGGGTAGCCCCTGGTGCAAAATCGATGTAGGCTTCGTCAACAACCACCAATCCACTGAATTCAGAAACTATTTTAAGCAGTTCTGTTTTGTTCAAAAGATTGCCTGATGGATTGTTTGGTGAGCATAAAAAGATCAGTTTTGTTTTGTCGTTCACCGACGCCAGTATCTTGTCGGCTTCCAATTGAAAATCAGAGGTGAGTTGTACCTTCTTTACTTCAATGTCGTTAATACCTGCCGAAACGGTGTACATTCCATAGGAAGGATCGATGGCCACAACATTATCGATTCCCGGATTGCAAAAGGCACGAAATAACAAATCGATGGGTTCGTCGCTACCGTTGCCTAAAAAGATCAATTCCGGATTTACGCCTTTCACCTCCCCAATTTTTTTCTTTAGTTCTTGCTGATAGGGATCGGGATAGCGGTTGTAACCAGTCTCGAACGGATTCTCATTGGCATCGAGAAATACCGAAGCACTGCCACTAAACTCATCGCGGGCTGAGGAGTAGGGCATGAGATTGGCGATGTTGGGGCGAAGAAGAGACCCCCAACCCCCTAAAGGGGACTTTTGCTGCGGTGATGTATTGTTGTTTTTGTTCATTTTGTCGTTGTTTTGCACCCTTAAAATTTAGTGTAGCTCTGCTCTTAATGGGTTTATTCTTTTCAAATATTTCATTGTGTAAATCTTCAAGTTTAGTAGTTTCCAGCTCCCCCTTTAGGGGGCTGGGGGGTCATCCTCAACGTAGCCGCATTTTTATGCGCGAACAAACTTTCGGCCTCTGCCATTTTTTCAACGATAGGACCAAGATTTTGAATGCCCTCTTTGGTAATTTCCTGAAATGTGATCTTTTTGATAAAGCTATCGAGGTTTACCCCACTATAACTTTTTGCCCAACCATTTGTTGGAAGGGTGTGGTTGGTTCCGGAAGCATAATCGCCGGCACTTTCAGGCGTGTAATTTCCTAAAAAGATGGAGCCTGCGTTAATGATTTGATCAGCTACTTCACCATAGTTTTTCATGGCGATAATCAAATGTTCGGGGGCATATGCATTGGTCATTTCAACCATATCGGCTTCATTTTCCAATAGTATGATTTTGCTGTTTTCGATGGCTTTTAAGGCATAATCCATACGTGGCAGCACCTTCAATTGTTGTTCGAGTTCAAGCTGAACCTCATCAATTAGTTTTGATGAGTTGGTGATCAGTAATACCTGGCTATCGGCTCCATGTTCGGCTTGTGATAGTAGGTCAGAAGCCACGAAAGCAGCATTGGCGGTTTCGTCGGCCAGAACTTCAACTTCGCTTGGTCCGGCAGGCATGTCAATCGATACGTCGCTCATGCTCACCAATTGTTTGGCTGCGGTGACGTATTGGTTTCCAGGTCCAAAAATTTTGAATACTTTTGGGACACTCTCTGTTCCGTAAGCCATGGCTCCAATGGCCTGAATGCCTCCGATTTTGAAAATTTTGGTGATTCCGGCAAGTTTGGCAGCGAACAAAACCGCTGGAGGAAGTTTCCCATCCTTCATTGGAGGAGTGCATAAAACAATTTCTTTGCAGCCTGCAATCTGAGCAGGAATGGCCAACATTAAAACGGTGGAGAATAGGGGAGCTGTTCCGCCCGGTATGTATAATCCAACTTTTTCAATTGCCACACTTTTTTGCCAGCATTTTACACCGGGAGTGGTTTCGATGACTTTGGTTTCGAAGCGCTGTGATTCGTGAAACTTACGAATATTGAATGTTGCGGTTTCGATGGCCGATTTTAAATCTGCATCAAGAGTTTCAATGCCTTCTTCAATTTCAACTTCGGAAAGCTGCAATTCATTCAGCTCAACCTTATCGAACAGTGCGGTGTATTTTTTCACTGCCGTATCGCCTCCCGATTTGATTTCATCGAGAACTGCTTTGACGGTATCGTTCAACTGAGCCGTTTCGAAAACCGGGCGTTTCAGCAATTCGGCCCAATCGACTTTATTTGGATTGTTAATTACCCCCAAACCCCCTAAAGGGGAGTTTACCCCTATATCCCCTAAAGGGGACTTTTGCTGCAGTGTTATATTGCTATTGTCGTTCATTTTATCAAGCTCTTTTAATTCAAATACCGCAAAAGAAACACGAAAGTGCTTTGTAAACTAAGTTTTAAATCAAATCTTCAAATTTCGTAGCTCCCCAAGTTCCCTTTAGGGGATTTAGGGGTTTATTTTTCCCCCTTCAGGGGGCTGGGGGGTTACATAATCATCTTTTCAATGGGCAATACCAAAATGCCTTCGGCGCCCATGGCACGTAATTTCGAAATGTTCTCCCAGAAAAATTTCTCTTCTATTACCGAATGAACCGAACTCCAACCTTCAACAGCAAGAGGCAAAATGGTTGGACTTTTCATGCCGGGCAACATTTCAATAATCTGATCCAGTTTACTGTTTGGTGCATTCAGCATAATGTATTTTTTCCCGCGGGTGCGTTCAACACTTTCAATACGGAATAGAAATTCTTCAAGAATGGCTTGTTTTTCTGCTGATAATCCGGGTGTCTTTATTAGAACAGCTTCGCTTGGTGTTACCACTTCCACTTCTTTTAATCCGTTTGAAACCAATGTTCCACCCGAACTTACAATGTCGAAGATTCCATCTGCCAAACCAATGCCGGGGGCAATCTCAACCGAACCGTTAATGACATGGATTTCGCAATTGATTTTTTTTTCGGCAAAGAATTTTTTCAAAATGACCGGATAAGAAGTGGCAATGGTTTTACCTTCGAACCACTCAGGTCCGTTGTAAGTTTCACCTTTTGGAATAGCCAGCGATAATCGGCATTTGCTGAATCCCAGGCGTTTTACCAAGTTCACTTTTTTGTCTTTTTCCAGCATTTCATTTTCGCCTACAATGCCAATATCGGCCACACCGTCGGCTACGGTTTCCGGAATATCGTCATCGCGTAGGTACAGTATTTCAACCGGGAAATTTTTAGCCGGACTTAAGAGCTGACGCTTCCCAACGGTCAGTTTAATTCCACATTCGTCAATAAGACCAACCGATTCTTCGTTCAATCGACCTTTAGTTTGGATGGCAATTCTTAAAATGTTTTCCATTGTTTTTGTTTTAATCAAATAAAAAAGGCTCACCTAAATGGTAAGCCTTTTTCCGTTATCGAATATCTTTAAAAAAGTTCAAACATAATCGTTCCAGCCTACCGCGTTTGCAGAATTGAATAATGGCCGTGATGATGTTTGAATGAATTTGTCATGGTAAATTTAAGTTAACGCTGCAATGATAAGTATAATTTAAAAGTTTGCCAATAGTTTTAATGACAATTATCAGTATTGTAAAGTTCACTTAACAAAGCTGAAATCATTTTTTTATGCATCGTACATTTCGCAAATGATTTTGACCTTCACTAAATTGAAGAACTGAACTTTCATAGCTATTGAACCAAATGCATGAGGCTTTCATATCGGCACTTGATGTAGAAGTCCAGTAATAGCCATATTCATCGATGTTTTCAAAAGAGCTGGCGTTGTACATGTAGCCTCCCAGATTAAAGTTTAAGGTACTAATGCCTCCCGGCTTTAAGGCATGATAGGCTAATTCTTCAGTGCCATAATGTTTAATGAGTTGGTCCCATTCACTCGTGGATGGGAGTTTCCATCCTTCGGGGCAAACATTTTTTGCTACTTCCCAGTTGTAATATCGTCCGTATTTTTTGCAATTGTCTTGATCGCAACGACTATCAGGAGTATAGAATTGCAAATTTTCATTCATCCAAATTTGCTGCCCAATTTTTGTCCAGGTATACTCTTGTGCATCACGTGGGTCGGTAAATTCACCGGTTTCAGTTATTTCTTCCACCGAAGTCAAATTTATTTGATCGTAAGTAATGGTGGCGCCGCCGTTACCAAATCGGTCTACAATGGCGTTTTTTTGTGTGTCACTTTCAAGAATGATTTGATTTCGGTTTTTTATTCCAATGTTTTTGTAGGCTATGGGAATTATTTCATTGCCCTTTCTGTCAATCATACCAAAGTTATTTTGAGTAGATACGATGGCTAAATCATTATTAAAATCTTCGGTATAATCATATTTAAGAGGAATAACTTCTTTCCCCTGCTTGTTAATAAAGCCATATTTGTCGTTTTTGAATACTTTGTAAAAACCTTGATTGTCGGCATCCCAGATGTAATCATAATTTAAAGCTGCACTTTCATTGCCATTTTCATCGATTAATATCCAGGTATTTTCAACCCTTGCCAATGCTTTACCGTCGATAAAATTTGAAATTAAATCGTAGGCAATAGGAATTACTTCGCTCCCTTTTTTGTCGATAAAGCCCAATTTGTTGCCTAGTAGCACTTTGGCTTTGTTGTTGGCGAAATCCCATACCATGTCGTAAATGAATTCAATGGCGATTTGACCATCTTCATCGATATATCCATAAGATTTGTTGCTGTAGGCAATAGCCAATCCATCGGAAAAGTCACCAACAAATTCATAGCTGTCAGGACGTATGACTTCAACCCCGTTTTGATCAATAAACCCCCAACGGCCATTTAAATTAACGCGTGCTTTTCCATTTGAAAAACTTCCAACTCGTATGTATGCAGTTGGATTCACAATTTCAACACCATTGGTATTGATAAAACCCCAAAACTGACTGCCCTTTACTGCTGCAAGGCCTTCGGAAAATGGAAGTACATCGTAGTATTGTGGGCTAATTACTGTTTCCTTTTTACTGTCAATAAAGCCCCACAATTCCCCATCCTGAAATGGTTTTAAGCCAGAACCAGGAGGTGTTTGATTTTTGCAAGCAGGTATGGTAAGCAATAGGCTGATGCATAGAATAAATATTATTTTTCGGGAATCGTTTTTCATGATGAACTAATTTTTCTGTTTGATATTCATACGGATTCCGATTTTATGATTGAAATGCTGGATGTCGGTGGTGATGCCTTTGTTTTTATTGGATAGACTATAGTTGAAATTACTGGCACTAATCAACGATAAATTTTTGGTAATTCCGAATTCAAATTCCAATCCGGGCGTTATCATATAATAAGCGCCACCTTTTGCTGGTCCGTTGACGAGCAAAACTACATCGGTACCAACATTTAAGGACGGAGAAATTTTTAACTGTGCCGTTCCCAACTGTTTCGAAAGTTTGATCCCAAGTGAAGGGAATAAGTAAAATGTTTTGCTGTAATAGTAGGAATTCATGGATAAGCCTGCTTGCCATTTTTTTGATAAATGGTAATAAACGCCCAGATCGAGTCCAAAGAAGTTGTTGGCAGCAGATTGGTCCGGGATGTAAAAATAGTTGAGCAAATCGGTTGTGACAGAGGAAATCATTTCAGAACGGAATAAACCAAGATCAAACGAAAATTTAGGTTCGCCAAAATCAAATCGGTCGTTTAAACTTTCCTGAGCATATTGAATGGTGTCGGTTATTTTGACGTATTTACTACTGAAGCTCAGTATGTTGTTGTTTAGCAGGTCGAGGTGATTTGCGCTTTCAGTAAATTGTCGATCAATTGCAGTTATTTTAAGCGCTAAAGAATCGAGTTTTGTTTGAAAATTGACAAGTAGTTTTTCCGCATCTTCATTGTTGTTACTTACATTGTTCATGGCGTTTTTCAGATCCTTTTTTAAGGTATTCATTTCCTGAAAGGCCATTTTAATTTCTTTACGTGATGCCAAAAGATCTTTTTGGATGATTTGCAGGTTGCTCACCTCTTCACCAGAACTTTGTGCTGTCAAATCTTCCAATATCCAAGCATCCTTAAATTTTCGCTCATATTTTTTAGCATCTTGTTCCGCCAGGCTTTTTGTGGAATAATGATCGAGGTAAACCCGGTATTGATTGGCCTGAGAAGTAAAAATAATTCCGGCATTGGTAAATCCTGATGCTTTTAACTTATCGATTTCCCTGGTGGCTGTTTCGTTCGTTTTGTGCGATGCCACAACCAAATAATAGGCTTGACTGAATGCACTTTGCCCGCTTTGTAAGATTAGAAAGAGGAGTATGATGAATTTAAGTTTATGCATGCCTGAACGAGTTGAATCGGGTTGTTTGCCGTAAAAATGAAAATAGACTAAATTTTTCAGATAATCAATAGGGGCTAAAGGTATCAAAAAGTTCAGCTTCGATACGCTTGTTTTGTTGACTATTCTTAGGCTTTTCGTGTGGAATTCAACTAAATTGTATAGGAACCGTGCCTTTTTTGAAAGAACGGTTCCTTTTGCATGCTACCAATTGCTTATTTTTTTTCGTACTGTTCCGCTCTCACCTTCAATGTGTAGTAAATAGGTCGACGAGGGAAGTTGGCCCATTTGCAAAACAATTAACGTGTTTTTTGTCTTTTCGCGGAGGATTATCGAGCCACTTAAATTGTAAAGGACAATCTCCCTGATGTTTTCACTATTGCGGATCTCAAGTTGTTTTGATTCCGGCGAATAGCTTAGCTTTAAGTCATGGCCATAATCTGATACATCGGTTGTTGATTGTTCCACCAAAATGGTGGTGCTGTCGCTTAAACTGCCGCTTGTTGCCCAAATGGTAAATTCACCTGCTTCATCAGAAGTAAAACTGCCTGCTTCTGTTATGTTTCCACCATTCGAAAAATAAGTTGTTTGAGCATCTGTTTTGTTGCTAAACTGATCCTTTATCGTAGTGCTGAATTGCTTTTTACGCCCTGTTTTAGTGGTGGCGTTTTTAGGCAGTAATTCCAGGCTTACAGGATAACAGATGTTCGGATTTTCGATAAGTGTTGAATCTTCAGACAGGTAGATGTCGTCAATACCCAGGTTTGCTATTGTGCCACCACTTGCGGTGAAGATATTTCCGCAGGCCGAAAGGTCGAGCCCTTGTTTAATTAAGTTGGCCATTGGTATGGCCAATTGGTGCCAGTGTCCGTCACGAATAAAACCATATGGATCCTTACCGGAAATAAACTGGACTTCGCCTTTTGTATCTCCTGCTCCTTGAATCGCAAATGAAAAAGTTTCTGTACTGTTGGTACGTAATGCAAGGTTAAGGTAACCATTGGCAAAATTTTCAAAATTGAGCGCGTCGTCACTAAAGATTCCAAAACCCCACCAAGCGGCCGCTCCCGAAGATTTCAAGGAGAGAACATCTTCGCCGTCGAAAGCAGAAGTGCTTGAATTAAACGCAACGGTGTTGCTCCAGTTGTACAAATGACCTTTGATATTGTCGATCTTAAATTTGGTGGTCAGATTGGGGTTGTTGGTGTAAATTCCAAAGTACCCGGCCGAAGGGATCGTTGGACTATAGATGACTTCATCGATGGCTAAATTCGATTTGGAAGAACTGTTTCCTTTTACAATCAGCATGTTGTTCAATTTGGAAATATCAACAGTGGATGCGATCTCATTTAAGGAGATGTAGGCGAGGTGCCATTTCTCATCGCGGCTAATGTTTTGTTCCTGATCATCGGCAAGAGTAACAAATGCCTCGTTCCCATTTTGGTCCGAAATGCCAATCATTATGGGCTCAGTAGTATTGGTCTTCAGATAAAATTGAACACTACCATTGAGATAATTGCTCATGTTCCGCGTTAAACCGGCAGTGAGTTTTATTTCGTAATTGTTTCCGGCTGTGAGAGTATATCCCAATGCCTGAGTGCCAAAATACGGTGTAATCGTTTCTGTTTTGTTTAAACCTGTTATGTTTTCAGTTAAATCGAAGCCTGTTTGCATGTGCATGTCTAATCCCTTTTCTTCAAAAATTCCAAATGATCCGAAAAGAGGCAACGCGTCATTGGTAAAATCTTCGGTTTCCTGATATACTTTTACCCAGTCGACATACATGCTGGCCGGAAAGCCGGCTGTAATTTGATTTTTATCGGAAATGCCTGGAACCGATCCTCCAACTGCTAAATTGAAAATAATATAATGCTGAAAATTTCTGAATTCTTCTGTATTGTCCCCATCAATCCCCATCGAAAAATAAGGTGTTGATGCATCGTTGAAATAGACCGATATTTTATTTTCGGTCCACACGGCTGTT
The DNA here is from genome assembly GCA_041821245.1 of Prolixibacteraceae bacterium. GTDB lineage: Bacteria > Bacteroidota > Bacteroidia > Bacteroidales > Prolixibacteraceae > Roseimarinus. The sequence goes on along the minus strand of JBGUEP010000006.1, from coordinate 109,079 downwards.
TGTTTATAAAAACCTTTTGATAAATCTTCCTTTGCAACATAATTGGTCCCCCAATCGCTGGGGTAGGGCCCCCAAAACAAGTGTGCTCCCATATAGCTATTCTGTTTGTTTTGCTCTATTCCTGCAGCATGGCCCATTTCCATGATGTCAATTTCGCCACAATCGGGCCAGCCGGTAGGGGTGTAGCCCAGTGTCCAGAATGCCGGCCACAATCCATTGCTAAGGTCAGGTATTTTAATCATGGCTTCAATCTTTCCTCTTCGGAATGCAAATTTTCCTTTGGTGTTTATTCTCCCTGAGGTATAATCGTATCCATTAAAACTTTCTTTTTTTGCAGTTATGATGAGGCAATTGTTTCCGTTTCCGTCATTCCCAACAGAAATATTGTCACTTTTATAATGTTGGAATTCATTATTGCCACCGGTATTCCAAACACCAATTCTTTGTTCGATATTCCATTTGCTGGAATCGAGACTTGTGCCGTTAAACTGGTCTTCCCAAACCAGCTTGTAATCTTGCGCGGTACTTGAAAAATGGCTAAAGAAAAGCACCAAAGTGAAAAGTGTAATAATAAAATGTTTCATATTCAAATTTGAGTTCATTGCAATTGAGGAACCTAAAGTATCTAATTCTTGTAAATTTGAAATTGAAATTTGCGTTTGATGTGTTTTTGAGCAATTTTTTTATTCCTTTTTAGGCTATTTGATCTCAAACACGCTGTTTGGTGTGTGTCTTATTTGCAAAGGTATTATCAACATTCATTTAAATCTTGTTGAACTTTATCTTCATTAAGCAAATATTCGGTGCTATTTTTTAATTTTGTACAACATTTTTAAAATTACTGACAATTGAATGAATGGGATAAAATGCTGAATCAATAAATTTTGATAAATTCGAAAAAAATCAGTTATACATTTTAATCCAATTTTTTGTAAATCATCCTAAAAACCATTGAAATGAAATCAAAATCTATTTGGAGTTTATTACCCTTGTTTATCGTCGTTGCCATTATTGGTTTAACTTTTTCGTCGTGTAACAACCAGAAAAAAGCAAAAGTAGCCCAGGAAGAAATAAAGCAAGACATAGAAGAATATGTTTACCCTCTGGCTTCAGCATTTGACGTGACCACTATGTTAAGTGAAATTGAAGCCAGTTACATTGTTGATATTACCAACGATGCAGGAAATGTTGAGAAGTATTTTACGGAACAAAGTCGCGCTGTAAATCTTGGCGTTTATACTGCCGATTTGGCTTATGCCACAACCTATAGGCAAAAAGCGGATGTGCAAAGTTATTTCAAAGCAATTCAAATCTTGGTGAATGAGCTGGATATAACAGCTGCCATTAGCAAACATTTAGCTGAAGATATTGAAAGTAATCTCGACAATCAGGAGGTTTTGGTGAAGTTAATTACTCAGTTAACCGAGAATGCCTATTCCTATTTAAATAAGCAAGGGCGTGCAGAGTTGTCTTATCTGGTATTGGCCGGCACAGCTATTGAAGGTTTGTACTTAAGTACACACATCTCAGAAAACACCTTTCAAAATCCACAAATCATTAAAACCATTCTATACCAAAAGGAACCTCTGATGAAATTGGCAAAATTGATGGAGCCATTTAAAGATTCTGAATTATCTGCCAGCGTTTATTCTACTGTTCAAAGTATTAATGAAGTATATGCGTTGAACGAGAGTACAAGTTCGATGACATTGGAACAAATTGAAACGCTTACCCAGGTGCTCGATCAGTTGAGAGAAGAAAGTGTTCAGTAATAAACAAAATACGAAATAAAGAACGAGTTTCAGCTGTTTGAATTAATCAGTCGGAGCTCGTTTTTATTCTAATACACTAACATGTACGAAGGAATTATTGAAACGCTAATCAAGTTTTTTGCGATCATCACCAATTATCAGGATGGTTCGTCAATTGACGATTCTACCGGTTTGGTGCATTCCTATCTCGACGAGAATTTCAGCCAGGAATTGGTGGAGAAGTACATGATCATGTACCACGATTCGATTGTTTATTATCATGTAAAAAATCGGGAAGTGATTTATGGCGAAAGTGGCGACCAACAGATTAATCAATCCTATTTATTTAAGCTTTGCGGAGGTATAGTGGGACCATTTGATCTCGAGTCGCGTTTTATGATTGTTGTTCAGCTGCTAAATTTCATAAATCGTCCGGAAGGTATAAAATCAACCGATATCCGAACGGTTAACCTGGTGGCACAAGGATTAAAAATTGATAAGGAAGAATACAATCGACTTTCAACATTTTTGTTAAAATCAATTGAGCATGTAAAAGATAAAAGTTGTTTGTTTGTGGTGAATGGTAATGAAAGTTACCACGATGAAAACATCAAACATCTTTATCGCGAAAACCAACAAGTTGAACTGGAACTCATTTTAATAAACAGTATCAATGCGTTATTTTTTAAATATTCGGGTCCAAGGAACCTCTATCTGAACGGACATCGACTTTCGCAAAGCCGCTTATATGTTTTTCCACAAGGTGGAATTTTACGTACTTCACGTATTATCCCCATTTATTATAGCAGTATCATGTCGCGCTTTATCCAAACCATGGGTAAACCGCTTATTGTATTGAATGCCGAAAATATTGAATATCGGTTTAGTCGCAGGGTATATGGCCTGCATCCTTTGAGCTTTCAGGAACGATCGGGCGATTTGGTTGGAATTATTGGTGGCAGTGGTGTTGGCAAAACTACATTGCTGAATATTCTGAATGGAAAGTTAAAACCCAACAAGGGAACCATTACCATTAATGGTTATGATTTATACGATCCCAACAATGAAGAACGGCTTAAAGGGATCATTGGATATGTTCCCCAGGACGATTTTTTGCTGGAAGAACTTACGGTTTTTAAAAATCTGGAGTTTAATGCCCGATTTTGTTTTGGAAACATGGAGGAGGAACAAATCCAGAAAATTATTGAACAAACCTTGGTCGATTTTGACCTTCTGGAGGCTCGTGATCTGATTGTTGGAAGTCCTTTAAAAAAAATATTAAGCGGTGGTCAGCGGAAACGACTGAACATTGCGTTGGAATTGATGCGGGAACCTTCAATCTTATTTGTTGATGAACCCACTTCCGGTCTTTCTTCTGCCGACTCCGAAAAGGTGATGTTTCTGCTCAAACGTCAATGTTTAAAGGAAAAACTGGTGATTGTGAACATTCATCAGCCATCGAGCGATATCTATAAATTGTTCGATCGTATTATTATACTGGACAAGGGTGGTAGAGTGTCTTTCTTTGGAAACCCCATGGAAGCGGTGAGCTATTTTAAGCACGAAGCCAATTACATTAACCCCGATGAAAGTGAATGCCTCTCGTGTGGAAATGTCAAAACCGATCAGCCGCTTCGGATTATCGAAGAACGAATGGTTGATCCATTTGGGAAAAGTATCCGTAAACGAAAAATAGCGCCTGAGGACTGGTATCAACGCTACAAACAAAAGGTCGAGCCCAGGGTTACCGATTTTATGAAACTCAACCCGGTTAAAATTGAAAAAATACCCGAAGTTTTATTTAAAACACCACGCTGGTTCCGGCAACTCAAACTTTTTTTTCAGCGTGATTTTGCCACGAAAAAATCGAACAAACAATATCTGGCCATCGCATTACTTGAAGCACCCATTTTGGCGTTTATTCTTGGTTTTTTTTCCAAATATTCAGCAACAGGTGAATACGTTTTTGGGAACAATGATAATATTCCGGCCTACTTCTTTATGAGTGTAGTTGTAGCGCTATTTATTGGATTAAGTATTAGTGCAGAGGAGATCTACAAAGATCGGAAAATCATGAAACGCGAAGAATTTCTTGATTTGAGCCGTGGGGCTTATTTCACTTCAAAAATATTGATGTTATTTGCCATATCTGCTGTTCAAATTCTAAGTTTTGTATTGGTTGGCCAGTATATGCTGGAGATTCAAGGACTCACTTTCTCCACATGGGCCATTTTGTTTACTACAGCCTGTTTTGCCAACTTGTTGGGTTTGAACCTTTCATCGGGCCTAAATTCAGCGGTGGCCATTTATATTTTGATCCCCTTAATGTTGGTTCCCCAATTGTTATTGAGTGGTGTGATTGTGGACTTTAACAAGATGAATGCTTCAATGTCCAGTTACACCCGAACCCCAATTATTGGTGATGTAATGGCCTCGCGATGGGCCTATGAAGCTCTGGCTGTTGATGAATTTACGAACAATAAGTACCGTCGGAATATTTTCGAAGATGAACAGTTAAAGAACGATCTGAATTTTAAAACGTATTATTGGTTACCTGAAATACAAAAGAATCTGAGTTTATTTGAGCAGGAACTCGATGCGGGTCGGCTGAGCGAGGCTGCAGTTTATGTGCCCCTTTTGCAGAATTCTTTGTCCGATCTAATGAATGAGCTTCAATTGGATACCGATAGTTTTAGATTGGCCATTCATTATTTGGCAGTGGTAGATGGTCATACCAATCATTTCAACTACTTATCAAGACAGCTAAATTTGGCGAAGATTATTTTTCAGGAAAAATACCAAAAATCTTCTACTGTCTTAGACAATAAATATAGAGGTTTGTTGCTCAAATTTAATGACAACAGCAATGCTTTGGTTGAATTCAAAAACAGATACGACAATAAAAAATTGGAAGCCTTGGTGCGCGATAAGTATGCCCTAGAGAAAGTACATTATAACGATGGACGAATTTATCAGGGTGATGAACCCATTTATCGATATCCTGCCTACCAAAACGGAACGGCCCATTTTTATGCTTCAGTAAAATATATCGGAAAATGGAAAATCAATACGGTGATTTTTAACATTGTTTTCATTTGGCTCATGACCTTTTTCCTAATGGTTGCCCTATATTTCGACTGGTTGAGAAAAGCCATTGAATATGTTGAGCGTTGGAGATTGTTGCAGTTGAGTATTCTTCGCGATAAGATTTTCTATAATCCCATGGAGTTTATAAAAGGGAAGAAGAAATGAGTCTAGGATATGGATGCCATCCTTGAACTTTATCGTTTACAGATAAGATGGTTTAAAATCAATTGCAAAAAACTTTATATCTTTGTTTTTATTCAAGAAAAGATGATGTTATGGCTACCTATTCAATAAAAATAAATGAAAAAACAAAAACGGGAAAGCATCTGTTAAATCTATTACAATCTATGAATGATGTTGTAACGTTGACACCTCAATCAGGCAGTGTGGAATTGGAACAGATATCAAAAGAAGAATTACTTTCTGATCTGAAACAATCGATTTCTGAAGCAAAAAATAAGCATACAAAGCCTTTGAAGGAATTGATAAATGGCTAATCGTATTTCATATACTCCCATTTTTGAAAAGTACTTTAAGCGATATACAAAAAAGTTTCGTTCACTTGAGGCTGATTTATTAAACCTTGAGGCACAGCTGTTACATAATCCCGATTTGGGAGTGCATCTTGGCGATAATTTGTATAAAATAAGGTTAGCTGTTAAAAGTAAAGGTAAGGGCAAAAGAGGTGGTTTTAGAGTGATTACCTATTTGTTGAATACTTATTCAGATGGTACAGAAATAACATTATTGATCATTTATGATAAATCGGAAATAGATGATATCTCAAAAGATGATTTGATGCGAATTGTTAAAACCTAAAGACTCAAATTGGACTGTTATCCTTCCCCATTCAGAGAATCAAAATTTTTGCTCAATGCTACCTTTGGCTTATAAGGATGGAATCCTTCTGCTGATCAAATAGTTTTCCGAATCAATTCAATAGCCACTCCACTATTTTTTCCTTCCGTTAAATCGAAAAGTGAAATGGGTTTTTCGTTGAAGGTTACAGCAGGATTAGTTAAGATTGTTTCTATCTGTTGTGGGTTGAAGTTTTCCTGCAACAATTTTCCAAAAACGAATTGAGTAACCTCGGCTTTTTGATTCAATTCAAAGGCTGAATTGAAACGCTGCAATTCCAACAATCCTTCCAGCGGTCCGGCCGAAAGGTGAACGCTGTTCAGCACGTAGGAAACCTGATCGAATCCAAATTTGTCGTACTTTTGAAACAAGGTTCCACGAATGCTTTCCGGTGAAGCTTTTTCGGGATAAGTATTTCCAATGAGTTCGTTGCGAGCCATCTCCCACGAAGTGTTTCCTGCAATGTCCATGGTTACAATCATTCGGTTTTCAGCAATAAAATGATCGAGCTGAGGAGGATGAAAGCCGTTCACAATGTACAAGTCACTCCCTTTATGCTTTACTTTTCCGCTATAGATGCCGCCCGCCAATCGTTTGATTTCGCAGGTTTTCCATAGTTCGGTTAAAGTTGCCGCCTCCATTTGTCCATCATTAAGGATTTCCAAAGCTCCGAAAATCGGCGCTTCTGAAATTTTCAAACCATAAATTTCTTTGAAATTGGAAGTAACTTCCAGCGTTATTTGATCATGGAAATTACGGGCTGCGGCATTAATTACACCATAATGCTGCGCCATCACATTGTAGGTTTTTAGGTAGTTGGCATTGATGATTCTGGCATTGGAAACATGAAGGCCAAAAGCATTCAGTTTTTCCAGAATAAAATTGAGTATGGAATCCAAATGCGGGAGGCTGTAATCAACAAAAAGTTCTGGTTTTAGTATTAACAAAAACTCGTTTTCTACCTCTGAAATTGGATGGGTATATATTTCCCGATTAAGGGCTTGTTCATGATCGATTTGATCAATGGCTTTGGTAATGATGGAAGTTAAATTCATCTGTTTTGATTTTGTTGGTAAGTTAACAAAGTGAACTTTAAATTGGTTGCGCTCAATCATATTTAATATCAGTTCAGAATAAAAACTGTTGTATTCGATAGACATTCAAATGTTAAACATGAATATTTTTGCAAAGTTAAACAAACGAGTCATTGCCATCGGTTTTATGAATTGCCGTCGGTTTTAACCGACGGATCATGTTAATTCTAAATATTTAATCCGGTCGATCTACACATCCAATAATTGATTCCCAATTTGTATCGACCGATAGGTGAAATTTTATTCTGTGCCTCTTGTTTGTTAAGCTTTCTATTCAATTGTCGATTCTGAAATTACAATTCTGGTCGATAGTTGAATACTCCCTAATCGAACATTTGTTGATCGACCATATTTTGGGGGATTATTTCTTCCGTTGGCTAAAGCCAACGGCAATTCAGAATGTAAGAATCCAGATTTGAACTCTAAAATAGCTTATTCCTACCGAATACTCAATCAAAACTGCTGTTTGCTAAATGGACCCTTCTTCTGAATATTATTATCGGGAGCTTTGCTTTTGAAAAATAAATTCTAAATCTTTGAAAGCAATGAAAAAACACACATTTACACTCGTCCTGCTTTGTTTGCTTTTTTTGTCTTCCAGCCTTATGGGACAAAAAGCAGAAGGCCGTTTTAAGCTTAATGAGGGAGATTGGTTTGAGGTACAAGTTGAAAATATTAACCAAACCTTTCTCTTGCGCTATCAATTAGAAAAACAATTCTCCAATGGTAATCAGCAATATAACATTTCACTTCAACGCTACGTTGTCAGGTTTATTTCTAGGGGGTTAAATTTTGGATATGATTCCTACTATCCGGTATTTGATGAAAACAAAAGGGTTCCTGACACAAAAAGGCAATACCAGCTTGAGATCACTCCCAAAGGGGAAATAATAAATTTTGAACCATTTGATAATTACGATTATACCTTTGGTTTATACCAGATTAGTCCTAAGATGAGTGAGATGGTTTATTGGTATTCCCAATCAATAAATAAAAATTTTGGTGGTTTAAAGCAGGATATTTCCATATTAACACAGCCTATCTATAACCCATTAGAGAAAAACAACGATCAAATGGTCGGAATAATCGATGAAATAATCAATGACACGATAGTCGTTCCTTACTTAAATAAAACAGATTCGGTTGCAATAAAAGTTCCCTATTTGAAAGAAAGCGGTGTTCCATTGTTTATAAAATTGATGAATAAAAATTTCATTTTAACGGCTGCGTCGTTTCCCCTTCCATCCAATTCAATCATCCATGGCAAATTGTCTTATCTAATCAATCAAGATATTTCCATTTCACTTGCAGGACCAAATACTGAAGGTTATTTCCTTGAAAAAAGATTTAAAACCAAAAGTGATGGATCTTTTCAATGCCCGCTGTTTTTAAACCGACCACTGCAACTTGTCGTTAAGATTGGAAAGAAAACGTTAACCACCTTTATGGAGCCAGGTGATACCTTAAATATTTCAGCTTTGGGTAATCAAGCAAATTACGACCAAACTAAAACTGATTTTCATTTTTGGAACACCGTGCCAAATGGATACTTCGCATTGGGAAGGAATAAGTCGGGCTACTTTACCGGATCCGCAGCATACAACACCATGCTTTCCAATGAAATTGACCAATTTCGAAGTTTCTCCTGCTACGATGAAGACATTCATGTTGATAACAACTATTGGCGAAATTATTCAAAACGAATTAACAGTTTGATCGATAGTTATAAAGGAAAAGCTTCAGGAAATTGTATCCGCTTTTTTCAACGTGATTGGAACTACTTTGTTGCGGTGGATAAACTTACTTTTTTTACAGAAAACCTGAGGCGTTTTTCTAATCCAACGAATCCTAATCCCAATTATAAAAACGAACCAGTAACAGATTACCCCAAAGATTTCTTTTTAGTAGTGGATACGCTACCTATTCTAATGTATCCGTATGAATGGAGTTATGCTTATCAAAATTACCTAAAAGAATCACAGAACTTCAAATACCGCAAACTTGGGTTAAATACCAATAGATCAATTCCACAAAGGTTCCAGGAATATTACTATTTCTCAAAGATCTCGCTTTTGGGATATCCCTTTTACGAACAGATTGGGTATAAAATTGATGAAAATCTGAAAGGCGGAAAAATTGAAGAAGTTGAGAAATATTATACATACTTTTTAAACAGCTGCCTCGATCCTGCCCTTACCGAACCTCTAAAATTAAGTTATCAGCAAGCAGTTCAATTGAAAAAGGGCAATCGCTTCCCCATAAACTCTTTAGTGTTGAAAGATAGTTCAATCTTTAGCCTGGAACAGTATAAGGGGAAAACAATTTGCTTAATAATTATAGGTACTTATAAACATGATATCAATGAATTCAAGGAAATTATCTCAAAATTTCAGCCGGGGGACATAGAATTTGTATTTGCCAAAATGCCAAATATAATCGATTGGGATGATTGCGATCCTTCGATTCTTGAAAAACCCAATGTTACCTACATTGAGTTGGCTGAGCAGGATTTGAAATCGAAACTACTTTTGAAAGGAACTAAAATCTTCATACTCGATAAATGGTTTCGAATTGCCGATAATAATGCTGAGAATCCAGTAATTTTCCATTATCAAGGTGGCGTTTCTAATTTTGAAAAATCTCTTCGTAAAACCATTGAATCGAAGCGTTACTCTAAGGCAGAACTAGATACGATGAAGAAAAGGGCGGGCTCAATTATTGTTGCAATTCTTGGTACCTTGTTGATGGTTTTGGGGATTAATGGATTTCGGATTCAACGAATCAAGAAACAAGAAGCCGCCAAACGCCGCATCAAAGAGCTGGAGATAAAAGCAGTGCGTTCGCAAATGAATCCGCACTTTATTTTTAATGCCTTAAATTCCATCCAATCCTTGATCAATGGCAATCAATACAAGGAAGCCAACATTTATCTGTCGAAATTTGCTGTTTTGCTGCGAGGGGTGTTGAATAACTCGGAGAAACCAAGCGTAACATTGTCAGATGAATTAAAGGCGGTGGAATTGTATTGCCAGTTGGAGCAATTGAGATTTGAATTTGTTTTTGAGCTGACGATCGATCCGGATATAAATGTTGATCTGATCGAAATTCCGGGCATGATTATTCAGCCATTGGTCGAAAATGCCATTGTGCATGGTTTGTCTTCGAAAGGACAAGATGGATTGCTGATTGTTCAGGTGCAGCAGCAAAACGGGAAACTTCAGATTACAGTATCTGATAATGGTGTGGGCCTGAATTCACAAAAGACTGATGAATTGCGCCAAAAAGGATTTGGTTTGAAATTGGTGGAAGAACGAATAAACATTTTAAATTTAGACGGGAAAGAAGCCCGGTTGGTGCTGAACAACAACACCGATGGCACCGGAACAAGGGCTTTGCTTATCCTTCCAATTGATTAATTATGAAAATAAAAAGCATCCTGGTTGACGATGAACCCAAAAGCAGAACGAATTTACGTGATTTATTGGGCGAATATTGTCCTCAGGTTGAATTGGTGGGAGAAGCCGCTTCAGCTGCTGAAGCACTGAAATTGATAAAAAAGGAAGAGCCTGCTTTAATATTTCTGGACATTGAAATGCCCGGTGGTTCCGGATTCGATTTATTAAAATCGTTGAGCAAACAAAATTTTGAAGTCATTTTTGTTACGGCTTTTGATCGATACGGAATTCAGGCCATTAAATTTTGTGCCATCGATTATTTGCTCAAGCCCATCGATATTTTTGAATTGTCGAAGGCGGTGGAAAAGGTACAAGCCCAGATTGCTCTTAAAAACGAGAATCTTCGACTTCAGGAACTGGTTGCAAACATCGACCGTGTTGAGAATGAAAAGCGGATTGCATTGCCTTTGGCCGATAAAATTGAGTTTGTTGCCATCCATCAAATCGTTCGTTTGGAGGCTGATGGGAATTATACCCGTATTTTTTTGGAAGGTGAAAAGGAATACCTGGTTTGTAAAACATTAAAAGACTATACCGAAATATTAGAAAAGAACAATTTTATACGTACTCACCAGTCACACCTGGTGAACGAAAATAAAATCAAAGCCTACGTAAAAATTGACGGTGGTTTCATTTCAATGACCGATGGAAGTAGAGTGCCTATTTCGCGTCAAAGAAGAGAAGAGGTGCTGAAAAGAATTCTTTGATGCCATATTTCCTACTTATTCAACCGCGATTTGCAATTCAAGCCAACCAAATTTATAGGGCAAAATGTGCAAATGAAAAGCTCCCAGAGTGCTCAAATATGGTTAGTCCCCTGGATTTTCTACCTGAATTCAGGCGGGTAATCCGGGGTGTGAATGAGGCAGATTAAAATCGTTCACGATAAAAATTTGATCATGGGAACAATTTATTTTCGAACGAATCGAAGATTCATTGGTATACGTTTCGTTCATGTTTTTTTGTTTAAAACTAAAAAACAATACGGTAAGTGCCAAATGGTAAGTCCTTGGTTCATGTCCTTGTTCAACAAATCACGAAATTAGATCATGATCAATCGGGCTATTATTTTAACGCGTACACCACACACTAAACAATACGCCTTTACGTTTATATCGAAAAATAAACACATGAAATATTTTGTGATCCTGCTTTTTATTATGGGCTCAGTTCATTGTTTCGCACAACATTCCAAAACTTCCTTCCAGGGAGGTGTTGAAGCCGGATTCGCATTTACAACCATTCAACCGTACCAAAAATATTATGGTTTTTTCGATAAACTTGAAAATGGCAAAACAACTCAACCAAGAGCAGGTATTTTTGTCAATCATTTTATATCCCGTCAAAATCAACTTGAAATGGGAATGTATTATACTGAACGGGGAACGGCATATTGTACCGGTTGTTTTTTTGAAATTCCAATACTTTTTTCCAGCGATTGCAATGGTAAAAGTTTGAATTATCTTGAACTTGCATTAACCCACTACTATTATCCTGATTCTCGTTCCGATTTTAGTTATAGCCTGGGAATTGGATATTTTCAATTGCTCGGAGAAACTTGGGATGAATATGATTTTTTTAAGGACTACGACATAGAAGTCTCGATTGGTGTTCGTTTTAAAATTAAAAAATACAACTACCTTAAGAACAACTTATTTTTATTAAAATTTGAGGGATCACTGTTACCCATTTCCATCGATAAAAACCTTGAATTATACAATAACGAAAACATCGTTGATCGATTTCCAAATGAACGCAACTATGCCATAACACTATCTGTTCAGCACTATTTAAAATGAAACTAACCGATCTCCAATCAAATTGCTGGTTTTAAGCTATAACTTAAAACTAAATTACCGTTCTTTGGGACAATTTTTAAACGAACAGCTTGAAACAAAAGATTGAGTTACTGGCACCGGGAGGAGATGTTGATTCCATTAAAGCCGCCATTGTTGCAGGAGCCAATGCGGTATACTGTGGACTGGAGCGCTTTAATGCACGCAACAGGGCTTCCAACATCACCTTCGAAAACCTACAAGGAATATTACGATTGGCGCATCAACAACACTGTGAAGTTTTTCTCACCCTTAATATCATTTTTGTCGACAGTGAATTTCCGGCTCTGATTGAAGTACTCAATAAATTAAACAACAGCGGAATTGATGGGATCATTCTTCAGGATCTTGGATTGTTCCACCTTTTATCTACTTATTTTCCCCGACTTAAAATTCACGCCTCAACGCAACTGACCACCCACAATGCCGGGCAAATTCAATTTCTACATCAACTGAATGCGAGCAGAGTAAACCTTTCGCGTGAGTTAAATCTCAATGAAATAGCTGCTTTAACAGCCCTTGCACATCAGCACAAAGTCCTTACCGAAGTATTCGTACACGGTTCGCTTTGCCTTTCATTTTCGGGCCAATGCTACATGAGTTCGGTGAATAACGGAAACTCCGGCAACCGGGGACGTTGCAGCCAACCCTGCCGCGATCAATATCATACCACTCGAGCCGGAAAAGATTTCCCCATGAATTTAAAAGACAATTCGGCCTTCCTCGACATCCTTGAATTGGCGGCTACCGGTGTCGATTCCTTCAAAATTGAAGGCCGGATCAAACAGTTTCATTACGTGTATTCCGTGGTGGAATCGTGGCGCCAACAACTCGACCGATACTACGCTAATCGTCCTATTCAAAGCAGCAATCATGAACTTTTTAATGTGTTCAACCGCAACTTCACCAACGACTATTTACACGGAACACAGGGTAAGAATATGTTCATTGACGATCCTCGTGATCATTCAGCCATTTACCTGGCCAATTTGAACGACGGTGCCACAGAAGAAAAGCTTGAACAGGCTAAAAAAACGGTGTACGACGACCGAACGGTGATCATCCAAAAAGTTCGGGACAAAATTGCGCCCTTAAACATCGACAAAGTTTCGCTAAACCTTACTGCTTCAGGAACAAAGGACGCGTCGCTACAACTCACCATACAGTCCCCCGATTTTGAATGGGTCGTTTATTCGGATCAAAATTTGGCCGGCAATGGCACAGAAGCCCTGTCAGTTGACGGTTTATTGAAACGATTGAAAGCCATAAACGAAACCAGCTATAGCATCAAAAATCTTTCAGTAGATGAGGCGCTCAATAAACTCTACCTTCCGTTTCGCTCACTTACCGCACTGAAAAACGAAGTAATTCTTCGCTTGAACAATTTCAGGGAAACCCTGGCTCCGGTTTTTGTTCCTGCTTTAAAGAAACATTCGTGGCAAGCCATTAAACCAACACTATCCATCTTGATTTCCGACAAAGAAGACCTTCATCGATACCAAAAGACGGATGTTGCCATCTATTTTCAATTGCCCAATTCCATCAAAAATCAGCTGGCCGATTGGATCACTTTTTTCGAACTCAACCAACGGTTAATCCCATGGTTTCCTTCGGTAATTATTGGAGCAGATTATCAGGCAGCCCTTGATTTTCTTCAAGCGCTTCAACCTCGAAAAATAGTCACCAACAATACGGGAATTGCATTTGAAGCTTTTCAAAGAGGAATCGAATGGATTGCAGGTCCATACATGAATACTTCCAATTCCTTTGCATTGATCACATTACTGGAAAAATTCAATTGTTCAGGTGCATTTCTCTCTAACGAATTGAGTGAAGTGCAACTCAAAAGCATCAAACGGCCCGACAATTTCCAACTCTATTACAGCATTTACCATCCCATTGTATTAATGACGAGTCGCCAATGCCTTTTTCATCAGGTCACCGGCTGTGATAAGACTATTTCAAACCATGACTGTTTGCAACATTGTCAAAAGGAAGCTTCAATTACCAATTTGAAAAAGGAAAGTTTCTTATTGGAAAAATCGAAGGGCAACTACCATTGCCTTTACAATGCGAACAACTACTTAAACACCTCCGTCGTAAAGGACATTCCACATCTATTTTCAGGCTGTTTAGTTGATTTGAGAAAAATTAACACCCACTCCACGGTTTCAGTGAATAATGTTGAGCTGATTCATCTGTTTGAAAATTTATTGAACAATCATCCAGGCGCGGCTGGAGTACTGCAGAATGTGATACAGGAAACTACTTGCAACCAATACCAAACAGGAATTTAATACTTAAAAAAAGAATTCCGTCTGTCAGTTTGTTATACCTTTTAATCGAAATAAAATAAGACCAGTTGAAATGCTTCAATTTTCCCATCTTTTAAAAAAACAATCATGGTACGAACCTTTTCGGAGGGCGTTCTGGTGCAAACCCGATCGATTGCAAGCCATAAAAACCACTTTTGTGATCGGGCTATTGGCCATTCCCTTTGTTCTTGCAGGACAAGCTTATTATGCCATCACCTTGGGACTTGGAGCATTAGCAGGAGCACTTTCCGAAACCGACGACCATCCTAAAGGACGTATAAAATCGTTGGCTTTGAAGGTTTTAAGTTTTGCCATCGCCAGCATTTCGGTCGAATTGTTTTATCCCTATCCTATACTACTTGGCATTGGCTTATCGGTTTCGACCATTCTTTTGATATGGATTGGCGGAATTGGAGAACGATACCGAGGTGTAACCTTTGGAACTTTATTGGTAGGAATTTATGCCATGATTGGTGCCGAAATCAGCCCAATACCCTATGTTCAGTCTTTATTGCTCACATCAGGAGCACTCATTTACGGTTTGTTTTCGCTCCTGCTGCTTTATATGCATCCGTGGCGACCGCTGGAAGAACAATTGGCCAAAGGATTTGAAGCCTTATCGAATTATCTTGGTGAAAAAGCCAGGCTTTTTCCCAGCGACGCCAAAATGCAGGCGGAAATCAGAACCAAACTTTCGCTGCTTAATGTTCAGACAGTTAATGCGCTCGACAGCTGCAAAGATGTATTAAACAGCTATGCCGATGCATTACAAAATGAAACTGCACTTAAACCTTACCTTCACTATTTTATGGTATTGCAAAGTCTGCACGAACGGGCAGCCTCCAGTCACGATCGGTATGACTTACTGAGTAAAGACCCTAAAAACAGTGAATTGCTCGAAGGTATTGGTCAAACGCTTCGGCAATTAGCGCATGCCACTGACCAATTTGCCTACCACTTACTGATAGATGTACCGTATCGACACCCTTCATCGCTGGAATGGATGGTAAAAGCCATTAATGAATTGGTAATTAATAGCCGGATAGAACCTTCACATCCGCTGGTTTTGCTGGTCAGTAACCTCGACCGATCCAACGCATCGCTAAAAAACACCTTTAAAAATAAAACCGGAGATCTGTCGCCCAAGCTGGCCAAAGATCCCAGAAGTATCCTGCAACGTTTAAAGGATCAACTTAAGCTGAGCAATCCCAGGATGCGTTATGGTATGCGTTTAAGTGTGGCTTTCGGACTGGGATTTGCCATATCAGAAATCTTCAATCTGGCCAAAGGCGAATGGATAGTCCTGACCATCCTGTTCGTTTTACAACCCAGTTATGGCGAAACACGCAGACGTTTTTTTCAACGAATTCTGGGGACAATGAGTGGAGTGATTATTGGAATTTTAACCGTACAATTGCTCACTCCTCCTGGTCAATTGTTATTTATGCTACTTTCTTCCTTTTTGTTTATGATTTGGATGAAAAAGAAGTATTCAGTAGCCGTTATTTTTATCACCACCTTTGTATTGTGTGCCTTTAACCTTATAGCCGACAAGGGGGTTGCAGTAATGACTCCGCGGCTTATCGACACCATAATAGGTGCAGTGATCGCATTTATTTGCGTCCGTGTTTTATGGCCCGAATGGCAATCGAAACGTTTGCCCGGATTGCTTGCCGATGCGCTGCGAAAAAACACGTCCTATTTCAGGTTAATAATTAATGAATATGAACAATTGGGTACCGGCGACGATCTACCTTATCGAATTGCGCGCAGAGAGGCTCACCGGGCCGACAATGCTTTGGTTTTGGCCTGGCAAAACATGCAACTTGAACCACAAAAACAACAGCTTTTCCGTAAACAAGCCTTTACTTTGACCTATCTGAACCATGCCTTATTGTCCTATTTGTCAGCTTTAGGTGCACATCGGGAGCAGCACAGAAACAACAATGCGGAGATCATTGAACTGGCCAATACCATTTTTGAAGTGCTTCAATGCGCCGAAAAATGGTTGCAGCTAAACGATAACATGGAAAAAAAATCGGTGCTTAATATCCTCGACAAAATAAAAATCAGATTGCATGAAACGCAACACGAACAATCGAACCAACAGTTTATCCTTCTCTATAACATTGCTGAAGTAACCGGCCAACTCCTCGCCGAAGCCGAAGCTTTTCATGTTCAAAAGTAATCGCTCTAAAAATGAATGCAACAACAGCTCAAGCATGAGCTCAAATTAGAATAAAAAGAAATCCTGAAATTCATGCAGATCTGTAAGACATAATTAATTCAAAATTCATAAATTTGATCAATTGTCAATGTCTTAAAACCTAAGTATCAACTAAAAAACAGCTCATGAAAAAATCATTTCCACTTTTTTTCCTTGTTTTATTCAGTATAAACGTGAGTGCACAAGACATTTCCGGTTTCTGGAATGGGATGCTAAAAGTTCCCGGAATGGAACTCCGCGTTAATTTTAATCTTGAAAAAACAAACGATGGCTACAAGGCCACCATGGACAGCCCCGATCAGAATGCGTTTGGTATACCTTGCGAAACGGTCAGTTTTGAAAACAAAGCACTTACCATTACCTTACCCAACATGGCCATTGAATACAGCGGCAAATGGATTAGCGCCGACAGTATTGAAGGCACTTTTAAACAAGCCGGCCAGTCGTTTCCGATGAATTTATCGAAAAAAGTGCTAAAAACAGAAAAAAAGGTCAGACCACAGGAACCACAAGGGCCACAATCGTACATCCAGGAGGAAATCAAATTTGAAAATTCAAAAGACAAGCTTATTTTGGCGGGAACATTAACATTGCCTTCGAAAGAAGGCAAATTCCCGGCCGTAGTCCTCATCAGCGGGAGCGGTCCTCAGGATAGAAACGAAGAGGTTTTTGGTCATAAACCCTTTCTGGTCCTGGCCGATCATTTGACCAAAAAAGGAATCGCCGTTTTACGTTTCGATGACCGTGGCATTGGCGAATCAACAGGCGATTTCAAATCGGCAACATCATTCGACTTTGCTACCGATGTTGAAGCCGCAATTAGCTACCTGAAAACACGTAAAGAGATTGATCAAAAGCACATTGGTTTAATAGGCCACAGCGAAGGCGGATTAATTGCACCCCTTGTGGCTACACAGTCTAACAAGGTTAACTTTATTGTTTTACTGGCCGGCCCGGGGATTCCGGGAACTGAAATACTTTTGCAACAAACCGAACTCATTAGCCGGGCTTCAGGTATGGATGAAACACAATTACAAAAAGCACTGAAAATCAACAAAGAAATTTACGATCTGGTTTTGGGTTCAGAGAATATTGATTCCTTTCGTGATCAACTGATCCCTTATTTAAAAAAAATGATCCAATCGAACCCAGATATGCTGGCTCAATCAGGAATGAATGAAAAGGATTTTTTTAATGCACAAATGAATCAGATAGCTACTCCTTGGATGTATGCTTTTTTAAGGTACGATCCCGCCCCGACTTTGGCAAAAGTGAAATGCCCGATACTGGCACTGAATGGAGAAAAAGATCTTCAGGTTCCTGCAAAAGTTGATATCGAAGCCATTGAAAAGGCACTAAAATCAGGAGGCAACAAGGATGTTACCACCCACATCATACCAAATTTAAATCACCTATTCCAGGAATGTGAAAAAGGGATACCAGTTGAATACGGTCAGATTGAACAAACCTTTTCACCTGTTGCCTTAAATTTGATTTCGGATTGGATTTTGAAACAGGGAAAGGAATAAACACTGTACTTTCTAATTTCGCACAAGCTCTGCGAGATAAACGGTAAATCCGTGGACGGTTTTTCTAAAATACCACATCGTCTACGAAGAAATTTCCGCGTAGCTGGTAACAGATATTTATGTGTAGGCATAGGTGCTTTTATCCTGCGCGCTGGCGGTAAATCATGGGAGAAACACCCATCACTTTTTTAAATACTCTTGAAAAATAATAGGCATCGTCATAACCCACGGCATTGGCAATCTCCAACACCCTTAATTCAGAATAATCCAACAGCTGACAGGCATGCTGCACCTTCAGTTGAATAAAATAATCAAGAGGGGAATGTCGCGTGCGCTGTTTAAACAGGCGCGAGAAATGTGAAACAGACAATCCTGCATTTTGGGCCAATTCTTCTAAACTCATGGCATCTCCAATATGCTGTTTCATAAACACCTGCGATTTTTTTACCACATCCTTTTCTCCTGCATAGTTGATTTTCCTGTACTGTTCGACATACCTGAATGAGGCCAATAAATGCATCATACACAAATTGGCATAAACCAAATGATCGGGACTAAAACCCAGGGACAGTATTTCAATAATTTCATCGAACAAACGCAAACGCTCATTAATACGCGAATAAGGTGAATGTGACAAAGCAAATACTTTGCCCATGTATTCCTTAAAAATCTGTTCCCCTTCTCCGGTAAAATGAATCCAGTAAATCGACCAGGGTTTTAGTTGATTGGCTTTGTACCAATGGGAAACATTTTTGGGGATGATGATATATTCATCTTTCAAAATGGGAAAAGTTGTTGACCCAATTCCTACTTCACCTGCTCCTTCAATTACATAGATCAGTATATTTTCTTCCGAACCCAAGGGGCGCTCGCGGTAGTGATGTTTAGCCAGCGGGTAAAAACCAATATCGGTTAAGTACAATTGTTTGATCACTGCATTTTCCGATACACGTTTACGCACATCATGCGGTAGAACAATACTAATCTGTCCGGCAAAACCCTCTTCTATTTTATTATTCATACAGCAAGATAATCCATCAAATGATTAATTTATGCATTTTTATAAAGAAGTAAAAATATGAATTTTAACACATTAAACCATCCTGTCTAATCTCAACTATAATAATATAGTCTATGAAATTTAACCTCAAGTACATTTTAGGCATCTCATTTATTTCGGCATTAGGGGGTTACCTGTTTGGCTTCGACTTTGCCGTAATTACCGGAGGCTTGCCCTTTTTAGCCGATCAGTTTGGTCTGGATGCCAGCGGAGAGGGAGCTACAACGGCATCATTGGCAATTGGTGCTGTAGTAGGCTGTATTCTTGCAGGAAGGCTTTCGGAACAATGGGGCCGTAAAAAAGGACTGCTAATTGCGGCTACAACCTTTACCATCTCATCCTTAATTATGGGACTTGCACCCAACCTAAGCATTTTTGTAACGGGTCGGTTTTTTGCCGGAATTGGTGTGGGCATGGCCTCCATGTTATCGCCCATGTACATTGCAGAAATAGCACCCGACAAATATAGGGGACGTTTGGTTTCGCTGAATCAGCTGACAATAGTGCTTGGAATTGTAATTACTCATTTGGTGAATTTTGGTTTAAAAGATTTGGGGCCTGAAGCATGGCGTTGGATGTTTGGAGCAGGAGCCATTCCTGCAGGTTTGTTTATGATTGGGGTAATTTTCCTACCTGAAAGTCCCCGTTGGTTAATTCAGAAAAACAGGGAATCCGAAGCCCAAAAAATATTGAATAAGATAGGAGGCGCTGAGTTTGCAGCCACAACCATTTCGAATGTAAAAACTAGTACAAAAAACGATTCATCCACCAGTGTTAATCTGTGGCAGCGTATTTATCTGCCGGTGCTTTTCGTGGGGATTACCCTGGCCGTTTTTCAACAGTGGTGCGGCATCAACGTGGTTTTCAATTACACGGCTAAAATATTTGAAAGCATAGGAGCCGATCGAAGCGAACAGTTGATTCAGGCCGTTTACATTGGTATTGCCAATCTGGTCTTTACCATAATAGCGATGACATTGGTTGATAAAATTGGCCGTAAACCATTGATGCTTTTTGGTGCCGGCGGGCTTTCTGTATTTTATATCATTATTGCCTTCATTTTAAAAACCGGAAACGGAGCCTTTCTTTCACCATTTATTTTAGTGGCAATTGGCATTTATGCCATTTCATTGGCTCCTATTACCTGGGTACTCATTTCTGAAATCTTTCCCAATAATATTCGCAGCAAAGCCTTATCGACAGCAACAGTCGCGTTATGGCTGGCCTATTCAATTCTGGTATTTACCTTCCCAATTATTTCTGAAAAAATGGGTGAATTTTTCCCTTTCATAATGTATGCCATCATTTGTTTGTTGGGTTTCTTTTTCATTCTGTTTAAATTGAAAGAAACCAAAGGAAAATCCCTGGAAGAATTGGAAGGTGATTATCGTCAATAAATGAATTATAAAACAGCAATAGAGTAAAACATAAATATCCAGTATCGGAAAAAATGACGGGTCTTTTTGCCAAGACATTAACCAATCAACTTGAAAATTCATGAATGTAAAAGTATGGAAAGAGGATGTTGTTATTCCGACCTACGAAATAGGAGAACCGGAGAAAAATCCTGTATTTCTGGAAAAGAGAGTCTATCAGGGAAGTAGTGGGGTGGTTTACCCTTACCCTGTGATAGAAAAAATATACGACGAAAAGATCGACAAAATATGGAAAGCCATTTTTTTGGAAAACGAATTTCTGAAAATAATGATCCTTCCTGAGCTGGGCGGCAGAGTACAGATGGCTTTCGATAAAATAAAACAACGCCACTTTGTCTACTACAATCAGGTGATTAAACCTGCACTGGTTGGTTTGGCTGGCCCATGGATATCAGGCGGTATCGAATTCAACTGGCCACAACACCATCGACCAAGCACCTATAGTCCGGTTGATTCAAGTATTCAGGAAAATTCCGATGGCAGTGTTACGGTTTGGTGCAGCGAAATAGAACGTATGTTTCGCACCAAAGGAATGGCCGGTTTCACGCTTCATCCCGATAAAGCTTATCTTGAGATCAAGGTGAAACTGTTTAACCGCACCCCTCATCCGCAAACATTCCTGTGGTGGGCCAATCCGGCCGTGAAGGTCAACGATCATTACCAGTCGGTTTTTCCACCCGATGTTCACGCTGTTTTCGATCACGGCAAACGCGATGTTTCCACTTTTCCCATAGCAACCGGAACCTATTACAAGGTTGATTATTCAAAAGGAGTCGACATTTCGAAGTACAAAAACATTCCGGTTCCCACTTCGTACATGGCTATACAGTCCAACTATGATTTTATTGGCTGTTATGAAAACGACAGTAAAGGAGGCATGTTGCATGTGGCCAATCATCACCTTTCGCCGGGAAAAAAACAATGGACCTGGGGGAATAGCGATTTTGGAGAAGCATGGGACCGCAACCTGACCGATGAAGATGGCCCCTACATTGAATTGATGTGTGGGGTTTACACTGACAATCAACCTGATTTTTCATGGCTGATGCCTTACGAGGAAAAAACATTCAGCCAGTATTTTATGCCTTATCACAGTGTGGGCTTGGTTAAAAATGCCACAAAGGATGTACTGATTAATCTTGAGTTTCAGAACAATAAAATCTCCATTAAGGTGTATGCCACTTCCGCCTTTCCGGCCAGCTGCATTCAATTAAACTGTAAAGGAGAAACCATCTATGAAAGCAACTATAACCTGAATCCATCGAATGTTTTCGATATGGAACTCCCCTTGCACGGTAATGCTGAAGAGTGGGAGTATCACTTAATCGTATTTGATGAGAATGGGAAAAGACTGATTGCCTGGAACCCTGAAAAACCACATAAAAAAACTATTCCCGAAGCAGCAAAAGCGGCAAAATCACCCCAACAGATCGAACACGTTGAACAATTGTTTTTAAGAGGTTTGCATTTGGAACAGTACCGCCATGCCACTTTCTCTCCAGTGGATTATTACACGGAAGCATTGTGCCGTGATCCGGGTGATGTGCGATGTAACAATGCCATGGGACTCCTGGAATTGAAGAAAGGAAATTTTGCAAAAGCCATCAGCTATTTCGAAAGAGCCATTGCCACTTTAATTGAACGCAACCCCAATCCATACGACGGAGAACCTTACTTCAACCTGGGTCTCGCTTTGCGCTTCACCGGCAATAACACTGCAGCATATAGTGCTTTTTACAAAGCCACCTGGAATCAAGCCTGGCAAGGCGCTGCTTATTTCCAACTGGGCCAACTGGCTTCAAAAAATGGGAATATTACTGAAGCCTTAGATTTGGTTGATCAATCGCTGATCCGACAATGGCACAATCACCAGGCCCGGCACTTAAAACTGGCTTTGCTTCGAAAAAATAAACAAACAGAGCACATTCAGCCTTTTATTGGAGAATGTTTAAAAATTGACTCGTTCAACTTTGGGGTACTTTATGAAAAATATCTGTTGTCGAATAATACGATGGATCTTTTAGTGATGAAAGAAGTCCTGCGAGGGAACATACATTCGTATATCGAAGTTTCACTCGACTATTTTCATTCAGGCATGACCTTGGAAGCGTTGGAACTTTTAAACCTTGGCATACAGGAACAGCAGGATTCGATTTATCCAATGGTTTGGTATTACATGGCTTGGTACTACAACCATTTGAAAAATAACAGTGAGGCAAAAGCCTGTTACATTAAAGCCGAAGAAGCTGAACCCGGAACCTGTTTCCCGAACCAACTGGAAGCAGTACAGGCATTGAATGATGCGATAAACACCCTCGATGAGGCACCAAAAGCAGCCTATTACCTGGGGAATTTCTATTACAACAAGCGGGAATATTCAAAAGCCATAAACTATTGGGAAGTCTCCGTAAAACAGGATCCCAACTTCCCAACTTCCCACCGGAATTTAGCGCTGGCTTATTACAACAAGGCCCAAAAACCAAAAGAGGCTGTGCAGAAATTGGGAAAAGCATTTGCACTAAATACAAGTGATGCCCGTGTGTTTATGGAATTGGACGCTTTATATAAACGACTGAATTATAGCTTTTCCTTCCGTTTGGAGCTGATGGAGAAATTTTCCGATTTGGTCAATTTTCGTGATGATGTTTATTTGGAAAAAATTTCCTTACTCAATTTTACGGGCAAACACGAAGAGGCCTATGCCGGTATAATGCAGCGTAAATTTCACCCATGGGAAGGCGGTGAAGGTAAAGTAACCGAGCAGTATGTAATGGCTTTGCTTGAAGGAGCAAAAACTGCTTTCAACAATAAAAACTACCTCGTAGCCATCGATCAACTGAAAAAAGCCAGGGAGTATCCCCACAACTTAGGTGAAGGCAAATTACCCGGCGCACAGGAAAACGACCTGTTTTATTGGTTGGGCTGTTGTTACGAAAAACTTAACAATCTACAAGAAGCCACTTCTTATTGGGAGCTGGCTGCTACAGGCATAAGCGATCCTTCAAACGCCATGTTTTACAATGATCAACAACCCGATAAAATATTCTACCAGGGTTTAGCTCTTCAAAAACTGAGCAAACCCGAAGAAGCAGCACTTCGTTTTGATAAATTGATCAACTATGGTCAGGAACATTTGCATGATGAAGTGAAAATGGACTATTTTGCAGTTTCGTTCCCTGATCTGATGATTTGGGACGATGATTTAAATGCCAGAAATCAACTGCATTGCAATTACTTGATGGCTCTTGGCTTTTTAGGGAAAGGTAAAACAAAGGAAGCAAAAACCTTGTTTAAGAATGTCTTAAGTGCTGACCTTTATCATAGCGGCAGTCACCTGCATTTAAAAATGATCGACCATATCTAATTTGCATTAACCATGAAACACATCTTTCTATTTGCCATTTTGATCTCCGGATTTATTTTATCCTTTGCCCAAACCATCGAAATTGATGCCCGGAATTCCGACTATCAACTAATTGAAGGCGATTTAAGGATGGGAAATGCAGGACCCGTAGGTTCAAAAATTAAGGTCAACAACAAATACCTCACCTATGCTGATGAACCCATATTGCCTGTGATGGGCGAAGTGCATTTTACCCGAATCCCACGCGAAAAATGGGAAGAAACCATTCTGAAAATGAAAGCCAACGGCATAACCATTATTGCCTATTATATTTTTTGGATCCATCACGAAGAGATTGAAGGACAGTTTAATTGGGGCGACAACTACGATGTAAAGGCATTTACAGCATTGTGCCAAAAGCATGGCTTGTGGGCTTATCCTCGTTTGGGCCCATGGTGTCATGGTGAAGTTCGAAACGGAGGTCTTCCCGATTGGCTCATGCAAAAAGAAAACATCAAATTGCGCAGCAACGATCCGGCATACCTTAGCTATGCCGAAAAATGGTACAGCGAAATTGGCCATCAACTGAAAGGTTTGTTCTACAAAGATGGTGGTCCCATCATTGGCATTCAGCTCGAAAATGAATACTGGCGGGGTAAAGGTGGCGAATCGCACATTCTTTGGTTGAAACAAACTGCTCAAAAATATGGCATCGATGTACCGCTCTATACGGTAACCGGATGGCGCAATGCTTCGGTTCCCGAAAAGGAAGTTATTCCCCTTTGGGGTGGCTATCCGGCAGCTCCCTGGAATACCAACCTGAAAAAAATCACCAAGAACGAAAGTTACCTCTTCCAACAACCCATCAACGATGAAAGTATTGGGCACAAGGAAAATAACGATAAATATACGCCTGACTATTCTCTGTATCCTTATTTAACCTGTGAGTTGGGTATTGGGAACCAGCTATCGGAACACCGGCGTCCCATTATCGACCCCATCGACGGATTGGCCATTGCAAGTGCCAACCTTGCATCGGGAAGTAACTTGCCCGGTTATTATGTTTTTGCCGGTGGTTTAAATCCTGTAGGAAAACTCACCACCCTGGAAGAAGACCGTTGGGAAAGCGGTTATTGGAACGAATACCCCGATATCTCCTACGATTTTCAGGCAGCTATTCGCGAAACCGGGGAAATAGCGCCCTCGTATCAACAGGTAAAATCCTTACACTATTTTTTGAATGAATTTGGAAGCCTTCTAGCTCCCATGCAGCCCATGCTTCCTGAGAACAACAATGATCCTGACGATTTACAATATTCCTTCCGCACCAACGGTTCAAGTGGTTTTTTATTTGTTTCGAATTATTCCCGCGGATTTGTAAAAAGCACCAAAAACAAGGTGAAGTTTGAATTAAAACTGAAAGACGAAACCTTAAGCCTGCCCACCCAAAATATTGACATTGCCGACAGTACCATTTTTATTTGGCCGGTTAACTTTATGCTGAACAATATCACCCTAAAATACGCCACTGCCCAACCCATTTGCAACATAAGCACGAATGATACCATCACCTGGTTTTTCAAGGCAACGAATGGTATTCCCACCGAATTCCTTTTCAGCAATAAGGAAGTTGAAAACGTAAGATCCAATGGAGCCACCATTATACAAAACGAAAACTCCTGGTTAATTAAAGATGTAAAATCCGGCTTAAACAACCCGGTTTTTCTCAACGAAAAGGAAGGGCTAAGGCACCGAATTTTTGTGCTTTCAGAAAAACAAAGTCAAAAATTCTGGCATTTTAAAGACAAGGAGAATGAATTGGCCTTTTGGTCGACGGCCAATTTAACGCTCGACGAAAAAAACCAGCTTCGGGCTTTTTCAACTCACCAAAACGATACCATTGTTTGCTTTAATTCGCAGCTAAGTTTAATCAATACAACTAATACGAGGGAACAAAAAACGAGCCTTGGATTACAGCAAATAATTCTGGACAATCCTGAAGAAAATCCGGTATGTACAATTGCCAAAGCCGATTTGATCAATGACTGCCAATGGATTCAATTGAATCCCGGCAAGTATGACTCCAGAAATGAACTTTACCATATCCAGCTGTTCAAAGAGTTTAGTATTGAAAATACGGCAGCTATCCGAAAGGCCACTTTGTATTTACTTGGCGATGTTTCGTGCAAAATGAATGTCAACAAACGCTGGGTGAATCAGGAGATGCAAAGCGGTCAAGTATCCCTTGTTGATCTCACCACCTACCTCAGCAAAGGCAGCAATCAGCTGATGTTCGATTTTCCATACACCGATAATGAAACGTTGTTTAAAGCCACGCTGGAAGTGGAGTTCTACAATTCAGATAAAGTAATTATTGGTACCGATTCCAGCTGGACCAGCGTTATTCAATACAAAATACCTGCCCCCTGGGATCATCCAAAAACAAACCTGGTTAGCTGCAGTAGCCATACACCGGAACGATTTCAAAACAGTGCTTTCACGCTAAATCGTTTTGCCCTAAGCGTAGATGCACAATCCTTATTGAAATACAAAAATGCCTATCTGCGCATCAATTATGAAGGAAACAAAGCACAATGCCGATCCGGTCAAAATTTAATTGCCGACAATTTTAACAATGGTACACTCTGGAGCATCAACCTCAATTCGGTTGATTTTGATCAAACAGAACCGTTAATTATTGAAATTGAACCCTGGCACGGTCACGAGGAAATATACTTTGATAAAGTGCCACAAAAAGTTAAAGGAAGCATTCAAACTACGGTCCAACCAGAACACCATCAGTTATTTAGCTTTTACTACATGAACTACCAGTAATAAGGCGCTTTATAAGGCACAAAAAATTTATCGTTTTTAAATAGGATGAATTCAGGCAGGGCTATGATTCTGAACTTGGTTTCATCTGTGTTCGTTTTATTCAATAAAGGATGTTTTTTACAGGTGTGAATTATGTAACGATACAATCACGGATTAACCAATATTAATTCAACCGGTGCAATCAACTCCTACAACAGAGGTGTGCAATTGGGGCTATTCTATTTATTCAACCATAAATCATAATATTTACAGTTTTTTCCACAAAATAAAACAACACGAATATGACAAACCCTTCGGCACCAAAAAAAATCACATGGATGATAGGATTGATTACCGGCTTACTTGGAATTCTCGGACATTACGCCCAAATTGAGCTTTTAACAGAATACAATTATCCACTACTGCTTATTGGCTTCATTGTTTTGGCGGTAGGAACAACACTAAAAGCGGCTTAACAATTCATTCAATTTAAACCTGCCAACGCTAAGCTTTTTCAAAGGCCAAATTTACGCAATAACGATTTGCGAAGTGATTCATTTTTTATTATCCGGCCTTTCGATCAAAGCAAAAAAGATAAAGAGTCGATGTTTCAGAAAGTCGTCATTGCATCATTACCCGAAGATTTGTTTCTTCGGTTGATCTTGTATCCGGATTTTCCGTAAAATTCAATTTTGCCGGTATTATTTCCGCTTCTTTTTATTTCGTTTCTTTTTTATTTCAGCGTGCTTTTCGGCAGAGATAGCAGATTCGACCATTAACTTTTTCCAGTTGTCTTCATTGTCACCGGCAAATTCAATGGTTTCGTGATAGTCATCCTTATTGATTTCCAACACGTCGATAAAACCTCCTAAGTAGTCTTCAATTTCAGAAAGTGTCTCCATCTCTTCCGGACTACAAAATGATACGGCATTTCCCTTATTATTGCCACGACCGGTTCGGCCAACACGGTGAACGTAGTTTTCGGTTTTATCGGGCAAGTCGTAATTCACAACAAATTCGACATTGGGAATATCGATACCACGGGCACTCACATCGGTAGCCACCAGCATTTTGATTTCACCACTCAGAAATAAACGCATGGCTTCGTCGCGTTCGGCCTGGTTTTTATCGCTATGGATGGTAACACTTTTTATATCGGCTCGTTCCATGGCTTTCAACACACGTTCGGCTCTCACCTTGGTTCGGACAAAAACTAAAATTTTACTCTCAGGATTTTCTTTCACCATTCGTTCCAAAAAGAAACGTTTGTCGTCCATAGGAATGTGCGCCACATGATGCGTGACATTTTTCGACACCATGTTTTTGGGTGAAATTTGAATCCTGATTGGATTGTGCACCAATGAATAAGCCAGCTTTTTAATGTAGGCATCGATGGTTGCTGAGAAAAAAAGCGTTTGCCTCTTTTTTGACAGGTATTTAATTAAGTCAGTAATGTCCTTATAAAATCCCAAATCGAGCATCTGGTCGGCCTCATCAATCACAAGGATTTCAGCCTTATAAATGTGCAATACATTCTGATTGATTAAATCGAAAACCCGACCAGGAGTCGCCACCAGCACATCAACGCCATCTTTTATTTTTTGAATTTGAGGATCCTGCTCGGCTCCTCCAATGATTACAGTTGAGGTTATTCCGGTACCTTTTCCCAATACTTCGAAAACACCATTGATTTGTTTGGCCAATTCATGGGTAGGTGCCATCACCACACAACGAATCACCTTTTCGCTTGACCGCTGTTTCATTAACAAATCAAGAATTGGAATCACAAATGCCGCCGTTTTTCCGGTTCCTGTTTGGGCAATGGCCAATACATCTTCACCTCCCAAAACATGGGGGATTGTTTTAAACTGAATATCGGTGGGGCGCTTAAAATTAGCTAAGGCCAAATTTTCCTTTATTTTCGGGGCAATACGGTACTCTTCAAACTTCATTTTCTCTCAATTATGGCGCGAAGATACGATTTCTTGCTTCAATTAAATGATTGTAAGGAATGAAACGAAGTAATGATGTGCTACGTTATTTTAATTTCGTCAAAAGAACTAACATTTTTTATGTCGTACGAGGTAATGTTCGAAATGACCCGTGCTCCAGCTTTTATCACCAATGAATCAGCAATTAACCAAATGGTTCCAATTCTATCCTTGTTGTTCTTCAGCATTCTTTGCCATAGAGATCTGGCAGGTGAATCATAGCGCTGCATTTTAAGGCATTCCCAAATCATAGTGATTTTTTCATTGCCTGCATTTTGAAATAAGTTTTCACATGTGACTACTGCCTGTTCACAATCTGAGGTGCTAAAGGTTTCACCAAAAGTTAAAACCAGCACCTTTTTCTGCTCCATTTTTCTCCACTCAATAATTGGGTTTTCCATCCGTTCATTTTTTTGTTATTAGTTCCAGTTATCAAATTGGTGGTTGGTAATAGGTTGACTAGTTCAAGAAAAGATGCTAGTATAAATATACTCGAATTTATTCAATTGTACATAACATTCCAATAGATTTACTGTTTTTTTAAAGGTTATTGTTAAATAAAATACAAGCATCCTTAAGTAGGAATAAAGAAATACCTGAAAGACGATTTACGCCTCCAAACTTGATCATCGAAGTTTCTTCTATGACTCTGATTTCTTATATTTGTTTCCGTTAAAGAAGAAATCTTAATCAAAATATAAATCATGGCAGAATTTAGTTATCAGAAACCTTTTCCAATTCAGAGAGATACGACCACCTATCGCAAAATTACCAGCGAATATGTATCAAGCATTGAATTTGATGGAAGAAAAATATTGAAAGTCGATCCGAAGGGATTGGAAGTATTGGCAAAAGAAGCCTTTGCCGACGTTTCGTTTTATTTGCGTCCGGCTCACCTCGCGAAAGTCCGCAGTATTTTAGACGATCCTGAAGCAACCGACAACGACCGTTTCGTAGCCCACACTATGCTCATCAATCAGGTGGTGGCTGCTGAAGGTGATTTACCAACCTGTCAGGATACAGGAACAGCAATTGTTGTTGCCAAAAAAGGAGAGAATGTTTACACCGCTGCCAACGATGCCATGCACCTTTCGAAAGGCATATACGACACCTTCCTCAACCGCAACCTCCGCTATTCACAGGTGGTTCCATTGAACATGCTGGAAGAAAAAAACACAGGAACCAACCTTCCTGCTCAAATTGACATTTATGCCGAAGAGGGCAACAAATACGAATTCCTTTTCGTAACCAAAGGTGGTGGTTCAGGCAACAAAACCTTCCTGTACCAACAAACAAAAGCTTTGTTAACCGATGAAGGCCTGACCAAGTTTGTGAAAGAAAAAATCATGGACCTTGGAACTTCTGCCTGTCCTCCTTACCATTTGGCATTGGTCATTGGTGGAACATCGGCTGAAGCAACGCTGGCCACCGTTAAAAAAGCATCAGCAGGCTATTACGACCATTTACCCACCGAGGGAAATATGGGCGGCCAAGCTTTCCGTGATTTGGAGTGGGAAGAAAAAGTATTGAAGATTTGTCAGGAAAGTGGCATTGGTGCCCAGTTTGGCGGCAAATACTTTGTACACGATGTTCGTGTGATCCGTTTGCCACGCCATGCAGCCTCCTGCCCGGTAGGTCTGGGTGTAAGTTGTAGTGCCGATCGTAACATCAAAGCAAAAATTACTGAAGAAGGAATATTCGTGGAGGAATTGGAAAAAAACCCACGCCGCTTTTTACCTGAACGTGCTCCAGAACTGGCTGCTCCTGTCGAAATTGACTTGGATCGTCCTATGGATGAAGTGTTGAAAGAATTGTCGAAATATCCTGTAAAAACCCGTTTGAATTTAAAAGGTACCTTAATTGTAGCCCGAGACATTGCGCATGCACAAATCAAGGAGATGATTGATTCAGGCAAACCAATGCCGGAATATTTCAAAAAACATCCGGTGTATTATGCAGGTCCTGCCAAAACACCAAAAGGCATGGCTTCAGGCAGCTTTGGTCCAACCACTGCCGGACGCATGGATTCCTATGTTGATCCATTCCAGACCCTTGGCGGCTCAATGATTATGTTGGCCAAAGGAAACCGTTCACAACAAGTAACCGATGCCTGTAAAAAGCATGGAGGATTTTACTTAGGATCCATTGGTGGCCCGGCGGCTATTTTGGCCAAGGAAAGCATCAAATTGGTTGAAATTGTTGATTTCGAAGAATTGGGAATGGAAGCAGTACGAAAAATTTATGTGGAAAATTTCCCCGCCTTCATCATCGTAGACGATAAGGGAAATGATTTTTTTGCAGAGTTTCAGCATTAAAAAATAGAACGCGGATAACGCTGATTGAACGGATGCTCACTGATGTGAGTGTCCGTTTTTTATTTAGTTAGGTTTGATTTTTCTTGGTGTTGTTTCTTTTCATTAAAGAGTCCACCCTGAAAAGGTACTGGTATTTATTTGCTAAGTGGTGCGAATGAGAAGGTGACCGATCTATTTTATGGTTTAGCCGATGAGAAGATAAAAAATTATGATGTATTTTGATGACATGCCTGTAACTTCATAGCAATTAAATGTCTCAAATGAGTGGATAAATTTCTATTTCAGACCATAAAGATCTGCTCTGATTTTTCAATTGTCTATCTTTAAGGACAATCTGAAACTAATCTCTATTGAAATGAAGCTCGTCTCTATTCTAATGATCGTTTTTCTGGCTGTGGCATGTGCTCAACCGAAAACAGAAAATCCTGCTTATCCCATTAAAGCTGTTAATCTAAGACAGGTGAAAATCACCGATAATTTTTGGTTGCCTAAAATCAAAACCATTCAGCAAACCACCATTGCCTATGCTATTGACAAATGTTCAACGGAAGGACGAATGGATAATTTCCTGATTGCCGGAGGAAAAATGGAAGGCAAAACCCGTGGTCAAATGCCGTTTGACGATACCGATTTGTACAAAATTATTGAAGGTGCATCTTACTCGTTGATTTCAAATCCCGATCCGGAACTGGAAACCTTGGTCGATTCACTCATCGCTATAATAGCCATTGGTCAGGAAAAGGATGGCTACCTCACCACCTATAAAACCATTGATTCAACCTATGCGCCAGCCAGTTGGTGTCCGGCGGGTGGACGATGGCAAAATCTGGCTTGTAGTCACGAGCTCTATAACAGCGGGCATATGTTCGAAGCTGCTGCGGCACACTATGCGGCAACAGGTAAAACGAGTTTTTTGAACATCGCCACCCGGAATGCCGATCTGCTTTGTCAGGTATTTGGACCTGGTGAAAAGCAAAACCATATGGTTCCCGGTCATCAGATTGTTGAAACGGGTTTAATCAAATTGTACCAAAGTACAGGTGAAAAAAAATACCTGGCCCTGGCCAAACATTTCCTCGATTCACGTGGAGATTCAACTACTCATCAATTGTATGGGCCATATAACCAGGATCATGTTCCGGTTATTCAGCAGGACGAAGTGGTGGGGCATGCGGTTCGTGCTGTGTATATGTACGCCGGAATGACAGATATTGCAGCTTTGTACAACGATTCCCTTTACCTCAATGCTGTGAATGCTTTGTGGGAAAACATGGTCACCAAAAAAATATATCTCACCGGAGGAATTGGTGCCAGACACGACGGCGAAGCCTTTGGTGAAAATTATGAACTGCCTAATTTGACGGCATACAGCGAAACCTGCGCAGCTATAGGTAGTGTTTATTGGAATCAACGTTTGTTCTTGCTAACCGGGGATGTAAAATACCTCGACGTATTGGAGCGCACTTTGTACAATGGCGTAATTCCGGGAATATCACTCAACGGTGAGGGGTTCTTTTATCCTAATCCTTTAGAGGCGGATGGAAATTATAAATTTAACCAAGGTGCCTGTACGCGTTCATCGTGGTTCGATTGTTCCTGTTGTCCTACCAATTTGATTCGCTTTATACCATCGATGCCTAATTTGATTTATGCCACCAAAGGCAATGAACTGTTTGTGAATTTGTATTTATCGAATGAGGCTGACATTGCATTGGGAAAGAGTCAAGTACACGTAACTCAGACGACCAATTATCCGTGGGAAGGTAAAGTTCAAATTAAGATAGAACCTGAAAAGAAAACTGAATTCACTTTGAAATTGAGAATACCCGGATGGGTTCGTAACGAAGTACTTCCCGGGAATTTATATTCCTATGTTGAACAGGAAAAAGCTACTCTTCAACTATCATTAAACGGTAAAGCTGAAGTTGTTGAAAGCACTGACGGATTCATTACCATCAACAGAGTATGGGAGAAAGGTGACGTGATAGCTATGGATTTCCCTATGGAGGTGAAAACAGTTATGGCTAACGAAAAAGTGGAAAATTTGAAAGGCAGTGTGGCCTTTGAATATGGACCATTAGTTTATTGTGCTGAAGAAGCCGATAATCAGAATGTCGAATTTAAGATGAGTTCCGAAAGCCATGCAACAGTATCCTACCATCCTGATTTATTGGGTGGGATTAATGAACTGACAACCGATAATCAACTCACTTTAATTCCGTACTATAGCTGGTCAAATCGCGGGGTAGGAAGAATGAAAGTATGGTTGGATGAAGAGTAATTATTTTGATTCAATATGAATAGTTTATTTTGGAAATAATTCGTTCTGGTATTTATTTTTATTGCCTATCTTTTTTATATGGTTTTATGCCTCCGGAATTGATGGGTATGCTCATTTGATTCTATTTTCTTTAGCTGTTTACCAATTGATTTTTACTAAAAGCAAGCATCTCATTTGGTTCACATTAAATTTGTTGCTTGTTTTCCTTTTGGCTTTATCCGGTATTTATCATCCGGAATGGGTACAATGGACCTATCCTGACGAGAAAAGTAAACTCCTCGACTTTTTATTCACCTATTTGATGATGAGTATTGCTTCATTTTTGATCATCCGATCCTTACTAGTTAATTATCAAAAAGAGAGAGCTGAAGTGGGAAAAGTGAACAATGAGTTGCTTATGGTCAACGAGGTGCTGCAATCGACCATTAAAAAAATGGAACGAATTGACCAAACCAAAAATAAATTATTCTCGATTATTTCACATGACATACGTTCAGTTGCAAGTCCAATTACAGGATTGAGCGAAGTGATGATAGAGGTTCGTAATCAAAATCTGGATACAAAGCAACTTCAAACGATCCATCACATTAATGAATCTTCTCGAAATTTGAATGTATTGTTGGAGAATTTGTTGGCGTGGGCAAGAATTCAAATGGAAACCAGTGCTGTAGAGCCTGTGACATTCAATCTGAACGAAGTGGTAAAAAATAGTATTGAAGCCTTTAAAACTAACCTTCAAATAAAAAAACAAAAGGTTGTTTATAATGAAACCGACAATGTTCTGGTAAATGCCGATGTGGAGATGATAAAAAGTATTGTTAGGAACTTGATTTCAAATGCCATAAAATTTTCCAATAATGGCAATGAAATAAGTATCAACCTGTCAGTTAATCAAAACAGCAAATTTGTTGAACTTACCTTTAACGATTATGGCATTGGGATGTCCGAAGATGAAGTTAATCGCCTTCTTGACCGAAACCATTTTTTCACAAAGCAAGGAACGAATCTGGAAAAAGGATCAGGGCTTGGCTTTATCATCAGTCAGGATTTTGCTGAAAAGAATGGTGGCAGTATTGACATTCTTAGTAATCAGGGAGAAGGAAGCACCTTTACCCTAAAATTGCCGTTGTCATAAGCTAATTGCTGTCCATTAATGTCAGGAGCGATTTTGATCATTTGACTTTGGAACCGTAAAATAAAATCTGGCTCCTTTATTCTTTTTACTCTCGACCCAAATTCTTCCATTATTTTGGTAAACAAGGTTCTTGCAAAAGGATAGGCCTAAGCCTTTTCCTGTTTCACCGATAGTGCCTGTTGTTGAGTTGATTGGTTTGGTTGATGATAGCTCATCAACCTTTTCCTGAGTCATTCCAACTCCAAAGTCCGTAATGCAAACCTGAATTTCCATTTCATGGCCTTCACAATCAATTGAGATTTGATCTCCTACATTTGAAAATTTAATCGCGTTGGATAGTAAGTTGCGGAGAATCACTTTAAGCGCATTTTTATCGGCATACACCTGAATGTTCCCGGGAATATGCGCCTTGATTTCAATTTGTTTGTTTTTTGCAAGGATTGAAATATTTTCAATGGATTGATTTACCAATTCTTTCAGATCTAAATTTTCAAAAGTGAAGGGAGTTTCATTGGTTTGAGCTTGTCCCCAGAGTAATAATTCTTCTAATAAATTGTAAGTTTCCAACGCGGTTTGGGCAGTGATGTTAACTATTTTTGCATTTTTCGATCCAAGTTCAATATTTAATGATTTCTGCAATAAGTTGGTAAGTTGCACGATATTCGAGATCGGATTCCTTAAGTCATGAGCTAGAATTTTAAAAAAATTGTTCTTTAAGTCATTTGATTTTTCCAATTCAATCTTCTGCATCGCCAGTTTATCGTGTTGTTTTGCAATCTCAAATGTTCTTTCGTTCACTTTTTGTTCAAGAATGATTTTATCCTTGATTAGCTTGCGTTCTCTACGGAAGATGTATTCGATAATAGAACCAACGACCAGAATGGCCATGAAAGCAATAAACCACCAGGTCATCCAGAATGGAGGTGTAATTTGTACCTGCAGTTTGGTTTCATTATCAGACCAAATCCCTTCACTATTGGCGGCTTTCACCTTAAATACGTATTTGCCTGGACTTAAATTCGTATAGTAGGCTTCTCTCGTATTCCCCACATAGTTCCATTCTTTTTCAAAACCTTCGAGGAAATAAGCATATTGTGTTTTTTCCTCGTTACCAAAATTTAAGGCTGTGAATTCAAAGGTGAAGACTTTGCTGCTGTAGGGGAGTTTTATTTTGTCAGTAACCATCAATTGTTCTTTTAAAATTGTGTGGCTATGATTGTTGACTTCCTTATTGTATATTTTTAATTTAGTAAGATATACGTTTTGGTTTAAGTTTTTGTATTTAAGCTCAGAAGGGTTGAAGTACGTCAATCCATTAATACTGCCAAAAAATAGCGTATTGCTTCCATTATTATAGACCGAGCGGGGAACCATATTGTTTGAAGCTAAGCCATCCGCTTTGCTTATGTTCAGAATATGGCCGGTTTCTACATTCAATCTTGAAACCCCATTCGATGTTCCTACCCAAATTTGATTCGCTTCATCATCAGTAATCGACAGAATATTTCTATTTTCGAAGCCATTAATGTATCTAATGAATTGATTATTTGTAGGGTTATAAAGGTTTAGTCCATTGGAAGTGCCGATCCAAATACGGTTTTTTCGGTCCACAAACACGGTGTTTACTGCATTTGATGATAGTGAGTTGTGATTATTTTTGTCATTTAAATAGATTTCAAATGCACTTTCTCCGGCTTTCAAAACACTAAGGGCCCAGGCTGTTGCGACCCAAATGTTATTTTGAGCATCACATTTTATATCAATGGTAAAATCATTCGATAAATTGTTGTTGGCAGCATTGAAGTTGGTAAATGTATTCAATTCAGGATTGAATTTATCGACCCCTTTACCATGCGAACATACCCACAAATATCCGTGCCGATCTTCAGTTATTGCTCGGATGTCGTTGCTTGAAATGGAGTGCTTTGCGTCATTATTATGTCTGAAACTTTCAAAGTTTTCAGTCTCCTGGTTAAAAAGTTGCAATCCATCACGATAGGTTCCAATCCATAAGCGTTGTTTTGAATCCTTAAATATTGCCTGAGTAGCACCTCCGCCTAGACTAAATGGATCATTATCTTTGTGGCCATAGGTAAGCGTCTTTTTTTTCTTCCAATAAAATACATCAATTCCGTTTCCTGCATTACCCAACCATAAATTCCCCTGGGAATCTTCACAAATAGCAGAAATATTATCATTTGTTAATTGAAATGGAGGTAGGTTTTTTGAATCAAAACGAGTAAATCCCATCGCTTGCGGACTAAACCCAACACCGCCAGGGGTATGTAAGGTCCAATAATTCTTTTGCGTATCCTGAAATATATTGTATACATTCGATGGAATCGAATAATCGAAGGAATTATCATGACTATACACCTGAAAAAAATCCCGATCATTGACGTATAACTTCAATCCGGTTACATCTATTTGCCACAAATGATAGTCCTTATCAACATAGATTTTCTTTACCGACAATTCATCGTTGTGTACAGTTGGATATTGCTTAAGCGTATGTTTGTCTGGGTCATAGGAGATGATTCCGGCGCCCATAGTGGCCATCCATATTTGATCGTTATAAAAGAGTAAATCGGAAGTTGTATAATTTTGCTGTTTTATTTGTGGAAGGTCAAAGTTCGTTGTTTCGTTCGATTTAATGTTGTAACAACTTAATCCCGCGATATTGCTGTAAGCAATCCAGATACAATCGGTATTGGAAAAACAAAAACCGGATATCTCTCCGGTAGTAATGGTGAAAAGTGCTTTGAATGTGGACGAATCAGCATTAAAACGGTAAATGGTATTTTTATCAGACACAAAGAGGACCGAATCGGAATTTTCGGCAAAGTCTGTAATAAACGTATGGCTTAGACCCGCCATATTCGCTTGATCGCTAACAATTTCAATGAAATCGGTTCGGTAGTTATAACAACACAAAGAGGAGTTTAGTAAAATCCAGAGTTTTCCATGAAGATCAGTGTGTAATTTGTAGATGTAATCCTCTGTGATCCCAGCGTTCATTCCTTCACTACCCAGGTATTTTTTCATTTCATAGCCGTCGAAACGATAGAGACCACTATTGGTGCCTAACCACATAAAACCATACATGTCCTGAGTGACTGCAGTTAACGAGGCGGATGACAATTGTTTGTTTAACTCAAATTCCTGGAATCTAAGATCTACAGTTTGCCCGTCTGTTTTTGAAAATAGACTAAACAATACGATCAAGCATAGGAAGAGCTTACCCATAACTTTCCTATTGTAAATAAAAATAAGCCATCATAAAATTCATAATATCACCTGAATCAATGAAAAATCTAAGCTTTTTAAAAAAGGAAGTTTTTCGTATTGATTATTTTTTTCCCCTGCATGGCAACTTACAATATTTCCAGATTAAAGTCAATGCCTTGTTCGCTTTTAGGTTCGTTTATTTTGTTATTTATTTGGTTGCTAATCAGTGAGGGTGTAATTAGTTATATATATATTGATTTGAGTGTTATACGGGTGGTGTAGAGGCAGGTAAAAGTAATAATGAGGAGCGTAAAGTCATTCAGCTTATTACATCGATACTGTATATTCACAAAAAGATCGATTTACTAAAGAATAAATGCATAAATTGCAGTGTTGCGCTGTTGAATTACAAGCAAATTTTTTACGGGATTTATTTCGTACGTGTAAGTAAGGTTAATAACGAATGTATGAAAATATTAACATCGATACTGTTTCTATTCCTACTTTCATCCTGCTTATCAGAAAGTGATGTAGAGCATGGTAGGGAATATGAATTTATTCAATGCGATTCTAATTGTGCTGAGGTAAAGTTCAGTGGCCGAATACTCAATTGTGGCACAGGAAAAGGAATACCTGATATTGGGAT
Organism: Prolixibacteraceae bacterium; assembly: GCA_041821245.1. GTDB lineage: Bacteria > Bacteroidota > Bacteroidia > Bacteroidales > Prolixibacteraceae > Roseimarinus. The sequence continues at coordinate 70,679 of JBGUEP010000006.1, read as the reverse complement.
GAAAATGTTTTGGTTCCCAAACGACTGGGGAATTGACTTAAGGAGAAGATATTATATTGATACACTGAGTAGTGATGAAGAAGGTTATTTTTCTTTTCACAATTTCATTGACACCAGTCTTTTCTCCGAAGTTTATGATATAGAAATAGCCCTGACCAATTCTGACGGTGATTTTATCGGGGAACCATTGCATCAAGTGTATATTATTGATGATTTTTCAGAACCATACAACGATAGTCTTAATTTTAACTTGTATCCCAGAGCTGTGTTGACCATTGAGTTTATTAAAACTGAAATGGATACCGTTAATGTGCTTGCCTTGAACTATCATTACGGAAGCGATCCTAAAAACATACATCCGTATAGATTAGCAATGCAGTATCCGGAGAAATATCCATTAAAGGATGGAAAACTTCGTGTAGTCACATCAGCAGAAATCTACACCGTTTTAGAATGGTATAATGCATCGGGGACTAATAAAGTAGTTACAAAGGATAGCATCATCTGTGAACGGACAACAACGAATGTTTACCAACTTCATTATTAAAATAATTAACCAGTCCCTTCCCATAAGGGACGGAATGTTCATGAATTTTTGTCGTAGCTACCCCTATTTCATTCCAGATGGATGGGACACCTATTTTCCTGTATACTTCAAATTTGAGCCTGAAATCTTTAATTGCTTTGCTTGAATGTGTTCAGCCATGGGAACCAATTTACCTTTTTTCTTGAGTTCATTTTTTAAATCGCAACTGGCACAGCCACCGCAAATGGTTTTGTCCTTTACGGTAATGGATTTATAAACAGAATAAATCACTTTGGCCAAAACGGCTCCAACAATAATTAAGGCGATTGTATTTTGTATCATTTTCTTTTAATTTTTTAAAAATTAAAGGTCATTAGAAGTCATTATTCACATGTCATTATTAGCAATATGACTTTAATGACAGTTTACTAATGACTTTTATATTATCAAACTTCCAATCTGGTAAATTCCAAAAGCTGCAATCCATGCAATAGCCGTGGTGTAAAACATGGTAAATGTGGCCCATTTCCAGTCGGCCTCCTTTTTAATGGCGGCAATTACTGCAACACAGGGAAAATAGATCAGCACAAAAATCATCAGGCCAAAGGCTACTAAAGGCGAAAATACTTTTTCGCCAACACGCGAACCGCTGGTATACGTTTGTTCCTGCAATTTGGTTTTTAGCGACTGTGAGTTTTCATCGGCATTCATACTGGCATTGTACAGCACTCCCATTGAACTCACCACAATTTCTTTGGCAGCCATTCCGGTAATGATGCTCATGCCAATTTTCCAGTCGAAACCAAGGGGCTTGATGGCCGGTTCAATAAAATGCCCAATTTTGCCGATGTAGGATTTTTCCTGACGTTCTTCTTCCTGTTGCAATTCAATTCGCTCAATTTGTTCCGTTTTTTGTTCGGAAGTCAAAATTGTACTTGCTTCAACTTTAGCGTGCATGGCAGTATAATCATTTGAGTATTTCACATTACGTGGGTAATAGCCCATGGCCCAAATCAGAATGGATGCAAACAAAATTACTGTTCCCATTTTTGTGAGGTATTGCGATCCTTTGTGCCACATGTGTATAGTGGTATTTCGCAAGGTGGGCATACGGTAAGGTGGAAGTTCCATGACGAATGGAACTTCTTTTTTAGCAAACAGTGTTTTTTTGAAGAACAAGCCCATTAATACAGCGAAAAATATTCCAATGGCATAAATAAGAAATAAAATGGCACCTTGATAGCTCACAAAGAAGGCCGAAATCAACAAGACATAAACCGGCAATCGGGCACTGCACGACATAAACGGAATGATGAGCATGGTTAAAAGTCGATCATTACGGTTATCGAGGGTCCGTGTGGCCATTACAGCAGGTACATTACATCCAAATCCCATAATGAGGGGGATGAATGACTTTCCATGAAGGCCCATTTTGTGCATGAGTTTGTCCATTATGAAAGCTGCACGTGCCATGTAGCCTGAGTCTTCCATTAGTGAAATGAAAAAGAACAAGATGAGAATATTGGGCATAAAAACAATAACTCCGCCAACGCCACCAATAATTCCGTCGATGAGCATGTCTTTAAGTGCACCGTTTGGTATCCAGGAACCGAGAACTGAACTGATCCATCCAATCCCGCTGTCCATCCACTCCATGGGATAGGCTCCCAGGGTAAATGTGGCCTGAAACGTGAGCCAAATGAAGAAAATAAAAATGGGGAAACCCCAAATTTTGTGCGTCATAAATTGGTCGATTCTTCGGCTTTGGTCACGACGGGCTTGGGGACCATTACGATAGGTTTCTTTTAAAGCACCCGCAATAAAACCGTATTTGGCATCGGCAATCAGTGTTTCCGATTGGTCATGTAACAGTTGTTCCAAGCGGCTGGTTTCCTGATTGGCCACTTTTACAATTTCCTGAGCATTGGAATGTTTGCTTATTAACTGCTGAGTAAACACATCATTCTCCAATAATTTGATGGATAAGAAGCGTGTCGAGTAGTGTGTTCCCGGTAATTTATCTTTACGAAGTTCTTTTTGAATTTTTCGGATCGATGGTTCAATATCTTCGCCATAATTAATGTGTATGTGTCGAACAATGGGATCGCGCTCCTCATACACTTCAACAATACGATTGAACAATTCTTTTAATCCTTTTCCTTTTGAGGCCACTGTTGGAACAATTGGAATTCCCATCATCTCACCCAGATGGGTATAATCGAATTTAGCCGATTTTTCAAGCAATTCATCATACATGTTTAAGGCAATTACTACCTTAATGTTCATGTCAATCAGTTGAGTGGTGAGAAACAGGTTGCGTTCCAAATTCGATGCATCCACCACATTAACTACAATGTCGGGCCGTTTTTCTGCAATATGGTTCCTGACGAATAATTCTTCAGGCGAATATTCAGTGATGGAATAGGTGCCGGGTAAGTCAGAAATCAGAAATGAATAATTGCCTTGTTTAAATTTTGCTTCCTTGGCATCGATGGTTACCCCTGCGTAATTGCCTACTCTTTCTTTTGAACCAGAGGCATAGTTAAACAAGGTGGTTTTTCCACAATTCGGATTTCCAACCAAGGCAATGGAGATGGTTTTTCCTTTTGTTTCACCGCTTGCTTTAAGTCTATGCTCGTCGAGTGTTCCTCCAAATTTACGGTCTAAGGTGTCTTTCGCATCAGATAAGGATTGTACTTCAATAAGATCTGCCTCGCTGCGTCGCAAAGAAACTTTGTAGCCCATAATCTCGTATTCAACAGGGTCTTTCATTGGCGCATTTTTGATCACCGTCACCAATTGGCCCTTCACAAAACCCATTTCTGATATGCGTTTCCGAAACGCCCCCTGTCCAAAAACATTGGTAATTACTCCCTGGTTTCCATTTGTTAAGTTGGCCAGTCGTTTGCTATTTAGTGGTGCATTGTTTTGTAAATTCATACTTCAAGTGTTTTAAAACTCCATCCCCAAGCGTAATAATCCTACAGTAGCATTTTTCAATAAGGTACCGGTTGCTCCCGGGTTCACCACATATTGAATGTCGGGCTGGAGGTAAATGTGTTCCGCAACCGGAACCATATACGTCAGCTCGAAAGTCAATTCATCGCGACCTCTTTCCGGAGTAAGCATTCCCCATGCCATGGCCAGTCCCAGTTCGTCGGCTCCAATTTTCGAAAATATTCCGGTATAAGTACATCCTGCACCAAAATATCCAATGTTATCGTTACGTGGGCTAATTCCGAACTGGTAAAAAATGTTCAATTGATGGTTAAGGTCATTGCCAATTTCCCACTGGTGATCACCAACAAGGTACACTCCATAGTCGAAGGATAATGTATTTCCTGTTTCGGTATTTACAACCTCACTTTCGGGGCAGTGCTGATGAAAAAAGACACCACTTTTAAGCGCACTCTGACTTTCGTTTGGTCCTGACCATTTTAATTGACTTTCGCTTACCCATAATAAACCTTGCAGGTGATTTAAGTTCCATTTTACATTATAAGGATTGCCCTCAAAATCGATGGGGCAACCTTTGTAAAATGCTGTTTTTAAGCACCAATGTTCAGCCAGATTTTGGCATATGGTGATGCCCGGACTGGTCAAGGGGAAAATGGGGGCAGTAATATTATCAGAGATGACTGAATGTATTCCAAAGGAACTGTTTAAAAAGATGGCGGCCACATCGCTGCTGGCAAATTCTGCGTTTAAGTCCTGCAGTCCAATGGTCATTCGCAGCGATTGAATGGTTTGTTTGTACCACAATTCATACAGAAAGGTGTGATTTCCCGCCTCGATATTGGAAACTACCTGAAAATCACCGATCAAATTAGCCGAAGGTTCACCTCCATGCGAATTGGCTCCATGCACTAAAAATTCGGCACCTTTCCAAAGTCCCGAATGAGCTATGTACAAGTCAGCTAATCCTAAATAGTTGGTCCCGGTGGTAATTCCGCCATTGACATTTGAAACTAAATCGCCCTTGTATGATGCGCCCAGTTGCCAGCCCGAATTTTCATTTTCATCGGGCAATTGAGACCATCCGTTTATTGCGATGAGTAAACCCAGTAGAACTAATCCTCTTCTCAAATCATTCATGTTTCTCTTTTGTTGAATTTGATGTCGTAAAAGTAGCTTTCAATACCACGGCCATCAATCCTCATTTATGATGATATTTACTCGGACCGTGAAAGAGTCAATTGGCCCTTCGGACGCAGAATTTATGAATGATGCAAGATTGATAATTTGAAGATGTTCGTTAAAGCTAAAGTGGGTGTGTTCTATCCGGTGTACAACTAATGGTGATTCCCCTATTCAATTACTACCAAATAATTTTTGACTCCATATCCGTACCAAATTCCAAATCCGGGTAAAGTGATGTTCGAATTTAGTGTTTCGTGTTCTCCAAGAAAAAAATCTTTCCCCGGGAAGTTGTCGATTGAAAATGAATTAAAAAAATTGGTTGTTGTACTGTCGATGGTGCAAACTTTTACAAAAACTGAATCTCCGGTCATAAAATAACTGCCCTCATCAAAACTGGGAAATTGTGCTTTGGGTTTTGGACTGATCATGAATTCCTGTTCACCATAAAGACTGAGTTGGTCGTTATAAACAATAGGTGTTTCCACAAAAAAACCATCCTGTTGTTTTTTACTGTAAAAACGATACCCATTGCCGGATGCAGAATCAATGTCAACGATGGTGGATAATATTCGCAATGAATCGCTGTTTTCAACTGTCAGTATGTTAAAGCCTCTTACTACAGGCGCTGCAGGGATGGTGGTTTGTGCACGTATTGTATATCCACTGTGTTCTACAGTCAGGGAATATGTTTTTCCGGTTTCACCTTTTAATTCAGTTCCCCGATAAACGTAGGGGGGGAAGTGTTCGCGGTCCCAACGTGAAGTCAGAATCTCGGTATGTTCACCATCGGAAACCGTTACTTTAGCTGTCCTGATTACCTTGTCGAGTATGGTAGCAGAATCTACTTCTAGCCACAGGGGCACATTTAATGAGAGATAAACCCGGGGGAACTCCCCATTGGCAATGGAACCTTCCACAATGATTTTTTCAGTATAACCATGAATTGAATATTCCAAATCCGGTTGGCAACTCCACATTGGAATTGATATTAACAAATATAGTAGCGCCTTCTTTATCATCTATTCAAAATGAAAGGTCCATGAGAGTGTTGGTATTATTGGTAATAAATACGACATGCCAAAAGAAAAATCGTAATTCTTATTGGGATCATATTGAGAGGTCTTATAGTACACCTGAAAAGGATTCGCTCTGTTGTACAGGTTATATATTGATAAATTCAGTTCTGATTTGACTCTTTTAAATGGGCGCAATTTATAATTGGCCGATAGGTCCAGTCGATGATAGGCCGGCATTTCGAAGGCGTTGTAATTGCCATATTCCAATACAATTTTGTTGTTGATCACAAACCAACTTAAGGGTAAATTTAATCTGTTTCCCGAAGCATAAACAAATAAGGCACTAAAACTCAAACGATCATTCAATTGATACATTCCTACAAGCGACAAATCGTGTCGGCGATCGTTTTTAGCTAGAAATGGCTCCCCTTTGTTCAGTTCGTTAAACTGTCGGTAATTCCATGCTAAATTGTAACTGATCCATCCGGTGAATTTATTTGCACTTCGCTTCAACTTTAGTTCCATTCCATAGGCCCAGCCTTTGCCCACAAAAATATTCTTTTCAACCATACGGTTGGAGAAAGTTTCAACCAGGCCGTTGTTGTATTCCAATTGGTTATTTAATGTTTTATAATAAACTTCAACACTTGTTTCATAGCGGTTGTTACTGAAATTTCTAAAATATCCACTGGAAAAATGCCACGACGTTTGCGGGAGCACATGCAATCCTGATGGGATTTGCAAATCGATTGGGATTCCAATGTTGATGGCCGGCACCTGGTTTTGGTATTGAATGTGTCTGGTCGCTGCTGCTTTTATCGAAGACTGGTTGCTAAACAAATAACGGGCGAAGAAACGGGGTTCGATGCCAAAATAGGTTTTAATCAACTCGTTCTTTTTGTACTCATGTTGGTCTTCATCCATGTAATCGATATACGGACCAATATGGGCGTAGGTATTTGCCCGAAGGCCAATGTTGAAGAGAAGGTTTCCGAATTGAAACTCATCGCGTACATAGCCCGACAATTGAGCAGAGGAGACAAGATTGTGTTCATTGTCCAATTCAACGGGTAATAAGGAATCGGCGGTAACATAATGGGGGTTTGAGTGAATTGAAATAAGCTCAGTGCCAAATTTAATTTGATGATTGTTCTTTACATGAAAGAAGTCGGCCTTATAGTTGTAATTTTCAACTTCGGTGTTCAAATTGATTTGCGAATTGCTCCACTGAAGATTCGTGGAAAGTTGGAATGCAGAGTAGCTCAAGGAATGAAGCATGCTCCAATTTTCGTTAAAAACATGATTCAATTGCAGGTTGGCCGTTTTGTTATCCCAGTTAACCCGATTGTCTTTCAGACTAAACTTATATATTTCATTGATTAAGATATTGTCTTTCCCATAATAAAAGTGGCTTGAAATTTTTGTTTTTCGATTCAATTGAAAGATTAATCCGGCATTGGCATCAATATATTGGTATTGATTTTTTGTTAATAGGGAATCTATGCCCAGGAGGGTAAGTGCAGGCAAAACCAGGGTGTTCAGATAGCTTCCGCGAAAAGCACCGTAGGCCGAAATTTTTTCACTAACCGGCAGTTGAATTGCAATTCGCGAAGAGATTAATCCGACAGATCCATCGATTGATGCTTTTTCGATGTGATTGTTGTCGGTTGTCACTTCGATTACGGAAGCTAAACGGCCACCAAATTCAGCCGGCATTCCCGATTTTATAAATCGCATTTTTGTGATAATGTCAGGGTTGAAAATGGAAAACATCCCTAACACGTGGGTTGGGTTTTGAATGCTTGTGCCATTCAGCAGGATAAGGTTTTGGTCGTTGTTTCCACCTCGAACATACAATCCTGAATTTCCTTCGCCGGCTTGAGTAATTCCCCCCGTATACTTGAGCGAAATATAAGGATCGGCATCGCCAACAATATTTGGCAACATTTTTATTTCTTCAAGATTGATTAAAACCCCAGTAGATCCGGAGAGAAGGTTGATTTTTGCCAGACGGACATTGACATTGATTTCCTCAATTTCAAACATCCGCGTGGTGAGTGACAGGCTATCGGTGTCGGCTGATTTGGTAGCGTTCTGCTGCGAGTGAACAACTAAAGTCAGAAAGAGTAAGATGAATAAGAGCAGATTAACTTTCACTCGTAGTTAAATATAAAGGAACAAATTCCATTAGCAAGCTCGACCTGCTAATGGAATTTGATCAATTGTGTTACTTAATCTAAATCGTTTGCCATACTTTGTGTAGCATCTTCCAAACGATCGAGGAAGTCATCAAAACCTGCCTGTACAAATTCTTCAATGTCAACTTTTGAACCATCGTTTAAAATAAAGCGAGGTATTATTTCATAATAGGTGCGTGTGTTCTCTGTTTCAACATATTCGTAATAAGAACCGTTCCACACGTAATCCGATTGATACCAGGTATCGGAATATTCATTGGCATAGAATTCAACATCAGCAAATTTGCGCTTATCGTCAACAAAACATGACCAAAGCGTTAAATTGTTATTTAAGATTTCAGCTATTTTATCGTAGTATTCTTCTTCGCTAAAATTATCGCTTGAGTTTTCAAGATCATTGATTTCATTAACAAGGAGTTCCGCATCAGTCGTGCCTGCTAATACGGCAATGTTCATCATTTGAAAATAAATACTTCCACTGGAAATTAATCCGCTGGGTATATTCTCATCGTTTGAAACGTCTTGGAGCTCGTTATAGTTAAGGTCACCATTTATCTCAGTCACAAATTTAATTAAGGTTTCAGACTTGTATTTGAATTCATATTCAGTTGAAACTTTCTTTGCATTGTTGGTATAAGTTGCCTTCCATTTATAGTCTTCCATTTCAAGTGTGTTCTTTGCGTCAACAGGTGTTCCATCGGTTCTGTAGCTTCCTTCAAAACTGGCCTGCATTACAGTGGTGCCGTCAACTGTAAAATCAAAATCAACGGTTGAAGGGTAATATACATCGCCTTCAGGAATCTCAATATTTGATTCAGCGTAATTGATGGTTACAATTGCTTTGTTTAATTTGTCTGTAGACGAAGCTGGAAATTTATAAATGATCTGATTGGAAAGATTTGAAACTTTTTCAAATTCTTCATAGGAACTATTCCAAACATATTCACCCCAAATGTCTTCATCGCCTGCCACCAATGAGCGCATTTGATTGTTGAGTACATCGATGGTTTTTAAATTTCTGCTTTCCATGGCTGATTTGAGATGATTCATTGGAGCCACTGCAAATGCAGCACTTGAAGAAGCAAAGTCGGTTAAGGTTTTATAGGCCTGAGTGTTTTTCATGCCTTCCATGTCATCGACTAAAATAATTCCGTTTTCTTCGATTTTTTGCTTTTGTTCTTCAACAGAAAGTTTTGTTGGTTTGAGGTTGTCGTCCAGCCCTATTTGTTGATTACAAGAACTGATAGCTAAAGCTAAAATTGCTGCATAAGCAATTTGGAATAGGATTTTTTTCATTGTTTAATTTTTGGTTTGAGTGTTGCAAATTACGAAATAATATTTTTAAATGGGCTATTGAATAAAATGTTTTTTATACCGAAGGATACAAAAGTCGCTTTGTTTTAAAGAGAAATTTTCATTTTCACCTGATGTGTCTTTCATGAGAAAAGACCATTCGGTATTTCGGTAAAACAAATAGGGCGCAAAGTATAAAACTTGCACCCTTTTACTCATTCTCTTTTTTGAGAGAATTAATTTATGCTTTGTGTTGGATGCCAGGCATTTGCTCTAATCCCGTATCCCGTATTCAGTAGCTTGTTTCTAATTGACTTCAACCAATTCCTTTTCGCCCAAAACCAGGGCTTCGATGTTCATTGGAATAAGATGGTGATGACGTTCGGGCAATGATTTTTCCAGACCTTTACGAACGTTTTCCAGTTTTACAATTGGTTTTGCTTTTAGAAAAGCACCCAAAACAATCATGTTAAATATTTTTGGTTGCCCCATTTCAGCCGCTAAACGAGTACCGTCGATTTTAAAAATCTTAATGTCGGTTCGTGTGGGTGCTTTGAATATGCCGTTGGGATCGTAAATTAAGGTCCCACCCGGTTTCATCATTTTTTCAAATTTGTCGAGTGACTGTTGGTTCAAAATAATACCAGTGTCATACTGGTTCAGTATGGGTGACGATATTCGTTCGTCGCTCAAAATAACAGTTACATTGGCTGTTCCTCCACGCATTTCGGGACCGTATGAAGGAAACCATGAAACTTCCTGTTCTTGCATAATTCCAGAGTAGGCCAGGATTTTACCCATCGATAAAACACCTTGTCCTCCGAAGCCAGCAATAATTATCTCTTCTGTCATGATTTTACTTTTTTAGTTTTTGAACAAGATACTGGTCGATACTGTCGCGTTCACCGTCTTTCAGATCGCCCAGAGGATAAAAAGAGAACATGTTTTCTTCCATCCATTTGTTTGACTGAACAGGGTCGAGTTTCCATCCTGAATTACAAGTTGAAACCACCTCGACAAATGATGTTCCTATTTCTTTAGCTGAATTTTCAAAAGCTTTGCGGATGGCTTTTTTGCACCTGCGAACATTTCCGGGTGTGTGTACACTTTGACGGGTTACATAAGCCGCTCCGGGAAGTTGTGCAATCAGTTCCGTGATTTTCAAGGGGTAACCATTCAAGTCCACATCACGTCCGAAAGGCGTAGTGGCAGTAACCTGTCCGATCATTGTTGTAGGAGCCATTTGACCACCAGTCATTCCATAAATCCCGTTGTTGATAAAAATCATTACAATATTTTCGCCACGGTTAACGGCATGCATCGTTTCAGCGGTTCCAATGGCTGCTAAATCGCCATCACCCTGGTAGGTGAATACATATTTCTTTGGATTAACTCTTTTGTAACCTGTAGCAACAGCGGGAGCACGTCCGTGAGCTGCTTCCATCCAGTCGATATCGATGTAGTTATAGGCAAAAACAGAACATCCTACAGGGCTAACACCAACTACGTCTTCCTGAATGTTCATTTCTTCTATTACTTCTGCAATTAATTTATGTACAACGCCATGACTACAACCATAACAGTAGTGCATGGTATTGTCGGTCATTATTTTTGATTTGCCGTAAACTTTGTTCTCGACACAAATAATATCTTTTAAATCTAATTTGTCGGCCATAATTTATCCTCCTATTAATTTTGATTCAACCGCTTTGACCACTTCTCCGGGTGAGGCTATAATTCCACCCATACGTCCGCAGTGCTCTACAGGTGCTTTACCATTTACGGCCAGTTTTATGTCCTGAATCATTTGTCCGGCATTCATTTCAACAGAAAGGAAGCCTTTCGTTTTTTCTGCCAGTTGGCTGATAATTTTTGTGGGGAACGGGAATAAGGTGATTGGGCGTAATAATCCTGCTTTTATTCCTTTTTCGCGAAGAATAGTAACCGCTTTTTGGCTAATTCGAGCTGAAACACCAAAAGCAACCAGTATATATTCGGCATCATCGCAGTTGATCATTTCGTAACGCACATCTTCCTCTTCCATTTGACGATATTTACGTTGCAGGTGCTCATTATGCAGCTCCTGACGTTCCGACACCAATTCGAGTGAAGTAAGGATATGTCTTTCTCTGTTACCTTTTTTACCTGTTGCAGCCCAACTTCCATTTAATTCTTCAACTTGTTGGTCAGTCCAACGAGGTTTAAAACTGCTGAGTTCTACTTTTTCCATCATCTGTCCAATAACTCCGTCGGTGAGTATCAGTGCCGGATTGCGGTATTTAAAAGCCAATTCAAAGCCTAAGTCGACAAAATCATTCATTTCCTGAACCGATGAGGGCGCAAGTACAATCAAATTGAAATCGCCATGGCTGCCTCCTTTTGTCGCTTGAAAATAATCGGATTGTGATGGTTGGATAGTACCAAGTCCTGGTCCTCCACGTTGAACATTGACTATAACAACTGGTAGTTCTGCTCCTGCTAAATAAGATATCCCTTCCGACATCAGACTGATACCGGGACTGGAGGACGAAGTCAATATTTTTTTTCCAGACGAGGCACCACCGTATAACATATGGATAGCTGCCACTTCACTTTCGGCCTGAAGAACCACCATGCCTGTTTCTTCCCAAGGACATCGATTCATCAGTGTCTCCATCACTTCAGATTGTGGCGTGATCGGGTATCCAAAATAAGCGTCGCAACCACAGCGTATGGCTGCTTCGGCAATCACTTCATTTCCCTTCATTAAGCGTATGTCTCCCATTCTATCTTAATTTTTGGTTTTTACTTGTTAAGCAACTGTTGTAGATTTCATTCGGTAAACGGTAATGCAACTATCGGGGCATACTACCGCGCAATTTGTGCATCCGGTACACTCCTCGGGGTTCGACATAAAAGAATAGTGATAGCCTTTACTGTTGACCTCTTTGTGAAGTGATAAAACATTTTGCGGGCATGCTACCACGCAAAGGCTGCACCCTTTACAAACTTCGTTTTCTACAACTACTGCTCCTCTTGCTTTAGCCATAATTATTGGTTTTATTAGTTCTTTTCTTTTTGAATATTGGCAAGGTAGCCTATAGGTTTCCTTGATGTCGATTTATTTTGTTTATCCATTAATTCATCAAGATAATTGAATACTAATTCAATATTTTTATCTTGATTGTTAACTTTCTTTTTCAACTCTTCAATATCCAGCTTTATAGAAAGTGTATCATTTAAAGCTTCTCTTATTTTTGTGAATACACGTACAATTTGAATGTTAATATCAATTGCTCTTTTACTATTAAGGGTACAAGCAAGCATTGTTACCCCTTGTTCTGTAAAACAGAAAGGAGAATAACGTAATCCCATTTTGTCCGAATTGGAGGTAACAAATTGTGACCTCCAATTTTGAAACTCTTCTTTAGTCATTTCAAACATAAAATCTGATGGAAACCTATCCATATTTCTTTTAACTGCTTGTTTTAAAACTTTTGTCTCCACACCATATAATTCGGCCAAATCACGATCAATCATTACTTTTTTACCTCGAATGACATATATCTTGGAGAATAGAATTTCATCTGCAAGAGCAATATTTTTAGTACTATCTTTCAATATAAATGGTATTAAATTGGATGATGAGCAAGGAATTGCTTTAGTCTGTTTTCCAAATCATTAAACTGATTTCGATGAACCGGTGCCACACAAGCCCGTAAGCCTTCCATGGTACTTCCTGTACTGAGTAAAGTAATGGCACTTATTCCGTAAAACATCAATTCATACAGCAGATCTCCTGCTTTCATGCCCGGATAGCTTACCGTGAAGTAAAATCCGTCGGCAATGAGCTCATCAAGGTCTTTATCGTATAGGATTTCGAATCCATTTTCGGTGAACAATTTTTTCATTATCCCGGCTTTTTCGCCGTACTCTTTTACTTCGCCAACAAAGTTAAAGGTACCATCGCTTGCTGCTTTTAGCATGGCTGCCATGGCATATTGCACCGAGTGAGTAACGCCTGATGAAAGGGCATACAACACGCGGTAGATCACTGCATTTCCAAAACCTTTGATCATAAAACGTTTTTCAAGGTTGGGATAGTTGCGGTGATACAATTTGTCTGAAAGAATAACAATGGCAATGCGTTGTCCTGCGTAGGAAAATATTTTCGATGCTGATATAAACAGCACATAATTAGTGGTGTAATTGGCAATTGATGGTTGGTAAGGCGCCTCACCGGGTTTTGACAAATCCTGACGGAAGTCCATCCCAAAATAGGCTAGATCCTCCATGACAATGGCATCATAACGATCGGCCAGTTCCGCGATGATCTTTAATTCTTCTTCCGTAAAACAAACCCAAGTTGGATTGTTGGGATTGGAATAAATGATGGAATTGATGTTCCCTTTGCTTAGGTAGCTTTCCAATTTAGCACGTAACTTTTCGCCTCTGAAATGGTAGACGTCAAATGTTTCGTATTTTCCACCCATGACCATAAACTGCTGTTTTTGAACAGGGAATCCCGGATCGATAAACAGTGCGGTGTCCTTTTTTTCATCGCAAAGAGAGGCAACATGAAATAAAGCATAAGTGCCTTGCATGGCTCCCGTTGTGGGAATGCAGGTTTCGGGTTTTACATCGATGTTCATGAAATTCTTCACAAAACGAGCAGCCTCGGTTTTGATCTCAGGAATTCCATTGATGTTGGGGTAAATGGCTGCAACACCTTTTTTAAGGGCTTCAATTTCGGCATTTACACCAACAGTTGCGGCGGGCAATCCGGGGACACCCATTTCCATGCGAACGTACTTCTCACCAGTTTCGGCCTCAATCATGTTTACGACCTGTACCACTTCCCTGATTGAAGCCTTGTTCATATCGCTAATGTTTAAGGCTTCAAGCTTTGCTTTTACTATGTCTGAATTTATAGGTGTTTCTTGCATTATAGTTGTCGAAAAAGGATTACTAAATTAATTATTTTGAAGTTTAAAAAACATGATCACTTTCAGTGATAATCCTAAGCCTTAAAGGTCGTAGATTTTACGTTCTCCCCGAATATACTCCCCCAGAATATTAAGGCTGGTAACGTTCTTCAGTACTTTATGTATGGCGTGTTCATATTTCTCAATTTTTTCCCATTCAATATCAACATTGAATGAATATTCATCGGGCTTACCAATAATTGGGACTGACTGTATTTTAGTTAAGTTGATTTCATTCTCAGCAAAAATATTGAGCACCCTGGCCAAAGCACCGTGGAAATGGCCCACTTCAAAACTGATAGAAGCTTTATTGGCCCCTTCTGCTGTATCGGAATGTTTGGAAAGAATGAGGAATCGGGTATAGTTCTTCTTATTGGTTTCGATGCCTCTGTCAAGAATTTCAAGTCCGTATATTTCTGCTGTACGATCGTTCCCAATGGATGCCACATTCATGAGTTTATGTTTCATAATGTTTCGGGCCGATCCAGCCGTATCGAAACTATCATCCAGCGTAATTTCACCAAATGAGTCATCGATGTATTCAGCACATTGTTTTAAAGCAATGGGGTGGGAATGAACTTCCTGAATAGCTTCTTTTTTTACACCCGGAAAAACCATCAGATTCATCTTAATGTGTAAATAAATTTCACCCATTATTTTTAAATGAAAGTCGCGCATTAATCCGTAATTCTCCAATAAACTTCCGGCAATGGCATTTTCGATGGCCATTACGGCAACATCAACTTTATCTTCATCAACCATTTGGCAAACCTTACGAAAGGTACGGCATTCCACAATTTCAAAGTTTTCTCCGGCAAAATAGCGTTGTGCTGCATCCTCATGGAACGATCCTACGATACCCTGAATGGCAATCTTTTTTATTT
Source organism: Prolixibacteraceae bacterium (assembly GCA_041821245.1). Classification (GTDB taxonomy): domain Bacteria; phylum Bacteroidota; class Bacteroidia; order Bacteroidales; family Prolixibacteraceae; genus Roseimarinus. The sequence goes on along the minus strand of JBGUEP010000006.1, from coordinate 55,658 downwards.
TTTTCATTTTTATTGAATAAGTTCGTTACATTTCCCCTGATTATCAGGCATAAAAAAACCGGGTGAAAGCCCGGGAACAGATAAATCAAAATGGTTATCACTCCTCCCGGAATAAATCAGGTAAAAAATGCAAAAAACAAATAACCCGTCGTTTGAGCCATAACCAATCTGTATAAATAGATAAACCTTAATAAGTTTCCAGCTTATGTAAGGTAGTTGAATTTCCAAACGCCAAAATAGTTAAAAAACAGTATAAATGATGACAATCACTGAAATAATTGTTGTTTACCCTACTATTTTAGTTTCATTTTAAACTGGTTGTAATTCTGGATTAAACGATTAGGTCTGGCTGGTTTCGCCTTTTTTCGAAGTAACTAAGGTTACAACAACAATTACTAAGATGGAAATAGGCAAGGAAATAATCATGGGATCAAGAACGGGCCAGGGCATTTTTGTGATTAATACTGGTTTGTCAAAAATGGCGTTACATACCCCTAAGGCAGATGCCTCTTTTGCATGAAGAAATAGCAAGGCAACCAGACTGACTACAAATCCCGATATCATACTCGAAAGAGCAGCTTGCTTTGTAGCCCTTTTCCAATAAAGAGAACAGTAATAAGCCGGTAGGAAAGTAGTTGCACAAATTCCGAAGAAAATGGCTGTCCCACGTGCAATTACCCCTATGCTCAAAGTATAACAAATGATGTAGCTAATTAAAATTGAGAGGGCTACTCCAATTCTGGTGATGTAGGTGTTGTCTCTTCTTTTCATCGAAATTGTACCCACAACATCGCGTCCAATTGATGATCCCATGGCGTGGAACTGTGAGCTTAACGTAGACATGCTGGCTGAAAGTATGGTCAACATAAACATTGCTGAAAACCAACCAGGCATTGCCGATTTTACAAATTCAGGAATAATTTTATCGATGTCCTTTACCACATCAATTGCAATCTTTCCTTGGGTTTGCATAAAATAAATATTTGATACAGCACCTACGGTATAAATAATACCGGTTGTAACTGCAATGAACAAACATCCGATTAATACTGCACGATTGAGTTCCTTGTCGCTTTTTACAGTCATAAAACGTACCACCAACTGCGGTTGTGCCAATACTCCGATCCCTACGCCTAAAATGAGGGAGCTTACCAAAGTATACCACCACGATGATCTCAAAACTGGCATTGAAGTCCAGCCTTTGTGCCCAATCGCTTGTAGTTTTTCAGGTACAAGGTTCGCCATTTCTGTTAGGTTGCGGTTGGCTTCGGAAAAGCCCATTCCGATTACTTTGTATGTCCAAATGAGCAAAAAGAACATGCTTACAAACATGATGGTTCCCTGAAGTGCATCGGTATACATTACACCTTTCAAACCACCTGCAATTACATAAGCTGCAATGGTGAGGGCGAAAACAAAGAGCGCGATGTTGTAGTCAATTTCAAATATCTTTTCAATAAACACGGCACCTCCTTTTAGCACTACAGCAGCATACAGTGGCATGGCGATAAATATTACTGCACCTGCAAAAATTTGGATGGCTTTGCTTCCATAACGCTTACCTAAAAACTCAGGGAACGTATGTGCATCTAAGCGTTTTCCAATTTTTCTGGTTTTACGTCCAAAGAAGATGAACGCAATTACAACACCAACAAACATGTTGAGGAAGGTGAGCCAAATGAGCCCCATTCCAAAGTTGGCAGATACCCCTCCGAATCCAATTATGGCCGACGACGAAACAAAGGTTGCGCCGTATGAAATGGCCATTACAAATGGATGAGAGTTACGTCCTGCTAAAAGGTAGTCTTTTGTCGATTTGGTTTCTTTGTACCCTTTGAATCCAAGGTATGTTAGTAATAGCAAGTAGGCGATTACTATTAAACCCAAAATAAATGTATTCATTTAAGGTTGATTTTAGTTTTTGTGAATGAAAAATATGAACAGAATATCTTGCTGCAATATGTTCTGTTCATATTTTAATTTGGTTGTTGAAATTATGCTTGAGTTTCAATCCCTTTTTTCGACGTGATAAAAGTGAGAACAACTATCACTAAAATCGAAATTGGCAATGAAATAATCATAGGGTCGAGCACCGGCCATGGCATTTTTGTAATTAATACTGGTTTGTCAAAAATGGCACTACAAATTCCCAATACCGAAGCCTCTTTTGCATGAAGGAAAAGTAATGCAATAAGACTTACTCCAAATCCCGAAACCATACTCCAAAGTGCAGCTTGTTTGGTTACTTTTTTCCAATAAAGAGAACAGAAATAAGCAGGAAGAAAAGTGGCTGCACATATTCCGAAGAAAATAGCTGTACCTCGAGCAATTACACCCATGCTAAGGGTATAACAAATGACATAACTAATTAGAATCGCGAGGGCTACTCCTAAGCGTGAAATTAAATTATTGTCACTTTGTTTTTTTGAGATTGTTCCAATAACGTCGCGACTAATTGACGATCCCATGGCGTGGAATTGTGAACTTAGTGTCGACATACTTGCCGAAAGAATGGTAAGCATGAACAAAGCTGAAAACCAAGCAGGCATTGCAGCTTTAACAAATACCGGTATAATTCTATCGATGTCGTTTACTGCAGCTATTGCAATTTTTCCTTCGGTTTGCATGAAGAAAATATTTGAAACTGCACCTACAGTAAAAATGATTCCTGTTGTGGCAACAATAAAGAGGGTTCCAATCAAAACTGCTCTGTTTAATTCTTTGTCACTTTTCACTGTCATAAAACGAACGACCAATTGAGGCTGGGCAAGTACTCCAATTCCAACACCTAAAACAATTGTTGTAACCAAGGTATACCACCATGGCGATCCAAAAGTTGGCATCGAAGTCCAACCTGTGTGGCCGATGGATTTTAATTTATCGGGAACAAGTGATACCATTTCAGAAAGGTGTTGGTTGGCTTCGCTAAAGCCCATTCCTATTACTTTGTAAGTCCAAATCAATAGGAAGAACATGCTTACAAACATGATGGTGCCTTGCAGTGCATCGGTATACATTACACCTCTTAAGCCACCGGCAATAACATAAGCTGCAATAATTAAGGCAAATACAAAAAGCGCGATATTGTAGTCGATTTCGAAAATTTCTTCAATAAAAACTGCACCTCCCTTTAATACAACTGCTGCATACAATGGCATTGCAATAAATATTACAGCTCCGGCAAAAATTTGTATCGCTTTACTTCCGAAACGTTTTCCTAAGAATTCCGGAAAAGTGTGAGCATCGAGTCGTTTACCAATTTTTCGTGTTTTACGTCCAAAAAAGATGAATGCAATGATAACACCTACACTCATATTGAGGAAAGTGAGCCAAATTAAACCCATTCCAAAGTTTGCAGCTACGCCTCCAAAGCCAATGATGGCTGATGACGAGATAAAAGTTGCCCCATAGGAGATGGCCATTACAAATGGATGAATATCGCGGCCCGCTAAAAGATAATCTTTGGTTGATTTGGTTTGCTTGAATCCTTTGAATCCAAGATATGTTAATGCTAATAAATAGACTAATACTATTAATCCTAATACAAAAGTGTTCATAATTTTTCTTTTAGGCTTAGTTAAAACTTATGCTTCTTCTGCTTTAATCTTCTTTTCTTTCTCTTCCCATTCGAGGTCATTCGCAAGTTCTTCCTCGGTAATGTCTCCTCCTTTATTCCAATAAAGGATACCAAATATTACGGCTCCAATAACACAAAGAAAAACTAATAAGTAAGCCCAGTAAATTCCGGGATCTGTTATTCCAAACATAATTTTAATTTTTAGTTGATTGTGGATTTTTGTTTAAATATCATTTTGCTAAATATCTATAAAAGAGAATTATTACTATTTCTATTGTCAAATAGGCGTTTTGCTTTGCCAGTACATTTAGGTATTGTTCCGCTTTCAATGAGCTTAACAATTGGTTTGACTAAAATTTCGTCTCGAATGTCATGGGTGATTTTTCGTGTAAGATTGTTGAGCTCCTTGAGATTACCATGAAAACTTTCTTTTTTTATTTCTACTTCAATAAGAATTTCATCGTTTTTATTGATGGTTTCAAGCTTGATTCGATAATTGTTGCCGATTTCAGGAATTTTCATCAGGATGGCTTCAATTTGCATTGGGAAAACATTGCATCCTTTAATAATGAACATGTCGTCGGTGCGGCCAGTGATTCGGTCAAGCATTCGGTGCGATCGTCCACACGCACATTTTGTTGGAATAAAGCGTGTAATGTCGCGTGTTCGGTACCTGAGTATTGGCATGGCCTCTCGATCGAGTGTGGTCATCACCAATTCGCCAAATTCTCCATCAGCTACAGGTTCCAATGTTTCAGGATTCACAATTTCAACAAAATAAGCATCTTCCCAAATGTGTAGTCCATTTTGAAATTCGCATTCGAAAGCAACACCCGGCCCATTCATTTCGGAAAGCCCGAATGAGTTATAGGCTTTCACTCCAAATAGTTCCTCAATGCGTAAACGTGTTTCAATGGAATGAGGTTCAGCACCAATGACCATCAATTTGAGTTTGGTGTCTTTTCTCGGATCAAGTCCCTCGCTACGGAAAACTTCATGCAAATAACCCAGATAACTGGGGATGGCATGAATGGCCGTGGTGCCATAATCCTGCATCAATTTAATCTGACGAATACTGTTTCCTGCACCTGCCGGAATACTTAATGCCCCCAACTTCTCAATTCCATATTGAAAACCCAGGCCTCCGGTAAATAGTCCATAGCCAACAATGTTTTGAAAAACATCAGTATCGCGCACTCCACAACAATATAGCGACCTCGCCATTAAGTTCGCCCAGGATGATAAATCGTGAGGGTTATGAAAAATAACTGTTGGAGTACCAGTAGTGCCACTTGAGGAGTGTAATCGAACGCACTCCTTTTGTGGTATGGAAAGAAAACCATAAGGAAAATTATCGCGTAAATCTTGTTTTGTAGTAAAGGGTAATTTACGAATATCTGCAACGGTTTTAATGCTTTCGGGTGTTATTCCAAGCCTTGAAAATTGCTTTTTATAAAATACGGATTGCGATGCTTGTGCAATGGTTTTTTTTAAACGATCAATCTGCAACGAATGAAGACTTGGTTTGCTTAAGGTTTCAATTTCGGCTTCCCAGTATTTTTTATTCATGTTCCAATTTTAAAAGAAATACATCATCATAAATAAAAGGCGATTGTTGCTTACCGATTCAGTGGCATCGTAGAGGCCATTGGATAGGGTGATGTCTCCAATACCATACATGGCATTGGTCAGTTCGTATTCCGCTACAAATCTGAATTTATCGACATTGTAAGCAAGGTGAGCCGATATGCGTTTGATGTTCTGGATGTTGGTGAGCATTCCTGCTGTTTTTGTTTTGCCTTCGTTTGTAAGTGCAAGTGCGTCAGTTGTTCCTAGGTTTTCGCCAATTCCGGCAAATACTCCAACCTGGTACTTTTTACCGTAAACGGCATTCACAAAAGCGGTGTAGTTGTTGTAGTTGGTATAGGTGAAAGCACCTGTCGTTTCATCGATCGATTTTACCCCGTATCCACCCAACAGTGTTAAATTGGCCAGGTTTTGTCCGTAAACTGTTTTTGCCAATACCGATAATTTTCCACTTTTGTATTTGAGGTACGCCATTGCAGCTGAGCTGAAGTTCATTTCGTTAGTAACGAAAGTTCCGGCAGTTCCGGTCGTGCGGTCAATTGGTTTTATGGTGTTGTGTTGAGCTGCAACTCCAATAGCAATGTTGTCGTTCACATATTTTGCTCCGATGACCAATTCAGGGATTACCGCATTTCGCTTTGGAAGTGTTTGCTGATTTGAATTTGAACAGACATAAAAACCTTTCGAAACATATTGATTTTCGTAGAGCGCTGTTGCCGATAGTGTTAGTTTGTTGATATGGTAATCATAATTAACCTGGGGAGAACGGTTAAAGGGTTGGAACGGAGCTCCTGTATTTAGCGAAGCTACTGTTGGAAAAACATTTCCACCCCAGAATGGATGCCAGTTTTGTCCTACCAGCAATGCCGATTTTTCCCAATTTAACTTGAAGAACGCTTTGCGAATTCTGATTAAAACCGGTTCGCTTGTTGTTACTCCTGCAAAATCGTATTCAATGTTTGCTGAAGATGCTGCGCCTAAAATTGAGGGGCCGGTAATGTTCATTCCGATTCGGGAGGCAATGGCCGTTAAATGTGCCGAACCTTGATTGTTAAAATCTTTGCCATTATCATCTTTCCCTGTGTAAAGAGGCACCAGATAAAATTGATCCATTGCTGCATCTACACCTTTGTAAGTGTCGAAATAAAATTCATTTCGAATAAAACCATAAAACTGAAGACTCGTTTTCTGAATTGCCTCCTGGGCTGAAAGCTTAAGGCTTAAGCTCAATCCAATTAGAATAAGACCAATTGTCTTGCTTCGGTAATTGTTCATGTTTAGTGTGTTAGGTTGATTTTCGGGTTGGATTCCTGGTCAGGTTTTATATTGAATCCAAGCCTTTTATTGGTTTATTTTATTTTGATGGTCACTTATCTCCATGCCTATTCTAAATGCTTTTATATTTGATTTAACAACTGTTTCTCCTTTACGCTCAAACATTTCACGTATGCCTGCTTCGAGCAGTAGAGGGTCTATTCCCAGGTAGCTTGCACCGGCACCAAGCATAATTATGTTGGTAGCTTTAGAATTGCCAATTTCGCAACAAATACCTGATGAATTTACCAAAACCGGTTTGTTCGTTTTTTTGATTTGGGCAATAATATTTTCGATGTCAGGATAGTGTGTTATGTTTTTAAATGGATCGATTGAGCTTACGATACAACCGGATTCGGATAGAAACGGAAGGTAACGAAGTGCCTCCATTGGTTCAACTGAAAGGATAAGGTCAGCTCCTTTTAGCGGAATCAAATCGGAAAAAATTTCCTGATCTGAAATGCGTAAATGGGATTGTACCGCGCCACCGCGTTGGCTCATGCCATGTACTTCGGCTTGTTTGATGTTGAGTCCCATTTTAAGTGCAGCCCAGTCGATAATTGCAGAGATGCTTAATATGCCTTGTCCACCAACTCCTGCGAGAATAATATTTTTTTTCATTTTTTTGCTTTTTTCTTTTTTAGGATGGTTTGAATGCATTCCCGGTTGGCAATGATGACTGAAACGCCTTCGTAGTTAAATTCTTCCCTCATAATGGCGACATTTTCTTCCAGGTGTTTTTTTATTGGATTAATGGTCCGAATGTGAGTTTCGTCAACACCAATACCTTTGCAAATTTGTGCTATTTTGCCAGTGCCAGCCGAATCCTGGCCTCCAGTCATTGCGGTGGTATCATTATCTGAGATAATAAGCGTAACAGGCGATTTATCGTTGACAGCATCGAGTAATCCTGTGATGCCGGAATGAGTGAATGTAGAATCTCCAATAATCGCTACTGCCGGTCGAAGGCCTGCGTCAGCTGCTCCTTTAGCCATGGTAATTGACGCTCCCATGTCAACACAAGTGGTGATGGCATTAAAAGGAGGTAAAGCCCCCAGGGTATAACAACCAATGTCGGCAAAAACATGTTTTTGGGTTTCGGCCAATACAATATTCAGGGCTTCAAATACATCGCGATGGCCGCAGCCGGTGCATAATGCCGGTGGCCGAATTGCAACAATTTCAGGAATCGCAATGGTTTCGGTTTTTTTAATTCCAATGGCTTTCGCTAAAATGTCGGGATTTAATTCACCCGTGCGTGGAAGTACTCCATCCAAGCGGCCCATGATTTTCTCATGGTTGAAATAGCCACGAAGTATTTCTTCGTAAACAGGGTAGCCTTCCTCTGCAATTAAAATTCTGGAATTCAGATTGAAAAAATTAGTGACCATTTTACGTGGAAGAGGATACTGCCCGATTTTTAAAACTGGAAAATTAAGATGGAATTGTTCCCTGATTTCCATCACATAGTTGTAGGCAATTCCAAAAGCAATGATTCCGATTTCACTCTTTTCGCCCGGAATCAATTTATTCAGAGGTGATATTTCGGATAATTGTTCCAGATTTGGCTGTGCATCGACTAATAAATTAAATCTATTTCGCGCATTTGCGGGTAACAGTACAAATTTTCGGGGATCCATTTCGGGCGAAAGTTCGTTTTGACTGAAGCTCGTCTTAATTCTTTCAACACCACTTCGTGAATGTGACAGGCGCGTAGTTATTCGAACAATGACTGGTAGTTTGATTTTTTCTGAGGTTTCGAATGCCAGAAAGATGGTATCGTATAATTCTTGTTGATTTGCAGGTTCAAAAACAGGAACCATTGCAAATTTTCCGTAAACCCGCGTGTCCTGTTCGTTTTGGGAAGAGTGCATTGAAGGGTCGTCAGCAACTGCAATTACTAATCCACCATTCACTCCGGTAATTGCCGAATTCATAAAAGCGTCGGCTGCGACATTGAGGCCTACGTGTTTCATACAAACAAGAGCTTTTTTCCCGGCATACGACATTCCCAAAGCCGCTTCGTAGGCCGTTTTTTCGTTTGCCGACCATGACGATCGTATGCTACCTGAAGTGCCTTCTTCTGAATTTTGAATGTAAGCTGTAATTTCGGTCGACGGTGTGCCTGGATAGGCATAAACGCCAGAAATTCCTGCATCAATTGCGCCCTGAGCTACAGCTTCGGCTCCCAATAAAAGTTGTTTCGACATTGTTTTTGTTAAATAATATATTCTGTTAAAATAGTATCTAGATGTGTTTTGAACGAATAAAAGGTCAATTTTTTCGATCTTACAGACAATTTAGAATTATTCGTAACAATATTAAGATTAATCGTTCGTCAAGAAATGTGTTGTGCTTATAATTTGTACAATTCGCTTGCCCGCATTAACTCCAATTTGTGTTTTTCGAGTTTGTCTATGCAATCTTGAGTGTCGGCAGGCCTTAGGATGATGTTGGCTACCTTGTCGATGGAAAATGCATACATGTATTCTATTTGTATGTTTTCGTTTTTTAGAATAGTTAAAGCACGGGCTAATCCCCCTGTTTCGTTCGGACAGATCAAACAAACTACGTTGGTTAAGTTGGCCGAAAAATTATTGGTTTTTAATAGCTTCAGGGCTTTTTCGGGGTCCGAAACAATAACACGGAGTATGCCAAAGTCGCTGGTGTCCGCAATGCTAAATGCACTCATGTTTATGTCTGCATCGCCAAGGAGCGAAGCAACTTCACTTAAGCGTCCCATTTTGTTTTCCAGGAAGACTGAAAGTTGTTTAATGATCATGGTTGTTGGTATTTTTGGTTATACAATATAATAATAAGAAATATTGCTTGTTTAAAGCTGTCTTCTATCGATTACTCGTTTTGCTTTCCCTGCCGTTCGTTCAATTGTTTTTGGTTCGACCAATTGTACGGTGACCGAAATGCCCAGAATGCTTTCAATGGTCGATTTGATTTTTTTGGCAAGACGCTGAAGTTCTTTTACCTCATCGGAGAAAAATTGTTCCTGTACTTCAACTTGTACAGTTAGAGTGTCGAGAGTACCTTCCCTTTCTATGATTAATAAATAGTGAGGTTCGGTTTCGCTCATGTTCAATAAAACGCTTTCTATTTGCGACGGGAATACATTAACTCCACGGATAATAAGCATGTCGTCGCTACGACCTTTGCATTTTTCCATTCGTACCAGTGTTCTGCCACATTCGCATTTGTCGTAGATCAGTCGGGTCAGATCGCGGGTGCGGTACCTCAGCAGTGGGATTCCTTCTTTGGTAATGGTTGAGAAGACCAATTCGCCAATTTCGCCGTGAGGAAGAGGTTGAAGGGTCTCCGGATCAATGATTTCAGGAATAAAGTGATCTTCGTTGATGTGCATCCCTGCCTGATATTCGCATTCGCAGGAAACTCCGGGGCCTACAATTTCACTTAGACCGTAAATGTCGATGGCTTTTATTTTAAGTTTCGTTTCGATTTCCCTTCGCATGTTTTCTGTCCATGGCTCGGCACCAAAAATACCAATGCGGAGTTTTAAATCTGCGGGATCAATGTTCATGTCCTTAAAAACTTCGGCAATGTATAAAGCGTATGAGGGAGTGCAGCAAATCACGCTCGATCCAAAATCTTGCATTAATTGGATTTGTTTTTTTGTATTTCCCCCGGAAATAGGAATAACTGTAGCTCCTAGGTTTTCCGTACCATAATGAATGCCCAGTCCCCCTGTGAATAAACCATAACCATAGGCCACCTGAACCATATCATTTTGGTGGACTCCGGCCATGCACAATGCTCGAGTGACGTTTTCGCTCCACATGGCAATGTCGTTTCGGGTATAGCCAACGACAGTTGGTCGGCCCGTAGTGCCGGATGAAGCGTGAATTCTTACGATCTCGCTCATCGGAGAGGTGAATGAACCAAAGGGATAACTGTCTCTTAAGTCACTTTTGGTGGTGAATGGGAGTTTGTTCAGGTCATCAACCGAAGTGATGTCATTCGGTGTTAGTCCCAGTTCCTGCATTTTTTGCCGGTAATAGGGTACCTGGTGGTATATGCGATTAACTGTTGCAATTAATCGTTCCGATTGGATTTGGTGCATCTGTTCACGCGAGGCACATTCTATACTTTCGTTCCAAATCATGTATTTTTTGGTTTTTTGGTTAGCTAATTAAAACATTATAATAATAGGGAATTTGCTTGGAAAGATAAAATGAAAAGCGACTAAATATTAAAATGCGATCTCGGCAATATCAAAAAGATACCTAAAGGTCATAAAAAACAGCAAAGAGATATTAAATAAATGTTAATAGGATAAAAAATAAAATAAATAAAATGAAAAAACACTAAAGTGACATATTTGCATTTATTTTCTGGAAATATTCCTAAGAAAATGGCAAAATAGCTTCATGCCCCGTAAAAAAACACCAAAAAAAGACAAAAAAGACATAAAAAATGAATTCAACCCCAATGCGGAGCGATTTAAAGTTTAAAAAAATGTAAAATATAGGAACTACCCCCGATTTGAAATTTGCGTGGCAAGAAAATATATCTACTTTTGAACACAGAAACATTATTCATGATTGCCCCATCAATTACACACACACACAACATTAATGTTTCAGAAAGCTAAAAATTGAATAAAAGGAAGTATAACCAGAAAAATTTGTTGTTATGAAAAAAATTTACGCTTTAATCGTATTAGTTGTGTTGACCGTATCAGCTATTAGTGTTCGTGCTCAGGTGAGTACCGGTGTTGACTTGTATAGTAGTTATGTATGGCGTGGTGCCAAATTTGGTAATGGACCGGCAATTCAGCCATATGTTGATTATTCTAAAGGTGGTTTCTCCGTTGGAGCATGGGGTTCAGTTTGTGCTTCAGATGACGAAGGTTTCGAAATGGATTTGTATGCCAGTTATGGTTTCGATTTCGGTTTAAGTGTTGCCGTTACTGATTACTATTTTGGTGGTGAAGATGGATTTTTAGGAGGAACGAACCATTTCTTTGAACCTTCATTGAGTTTCGAGACCGGAGATTTAAGCATTATGGGTGCTTACATGATTGGAGATGGTATTGCTGATGCCTATGCAGAAATCGGATACTCGCTTGGATCAGTTGATTTGTTTGCTGGTGCCGGTAACGGACAGTATACTAAGGATGGTGGATTTATGTTGTGTAATGTCGGTGTTGGTACATCGAAGGAAGTTAAAATCACAGAAGACTTCTCGTTACCAGTATCCGGATCTGTAATTCTTAATCCTTCTACAGGTGGATTTTTTATTGTAGTTGGTATTTCATTGTAATTCACTCAGTTGAATATATTAAAGAACTAAAAATTTAATGAGATGAAAAAAATTGAAGCAATTATAAGAAAGTCAAAGTTTGATGATGTAAAAGAAGCTTTATCTGAAGCTGGTATTGATTTCTTTTCTTTCTGGGATGTTCGGGGTATTGGTAAAGCCCGACAGGGGCGAGTTTATCGTGGTATTAGATACGATACGAGTACCATTGAGAGAACTAAAATTTCCATCATTGTTCGTGACAAAAACGTTGAAAAAACGGTCTTGGCAATTATGAAGTCCGGTAGGACCGGTGAAATTGGAGATGGTAAAATCTTTATCATAAATATAGAAGAGTCCTATCGTATCAGAACAGGCGAATTCGGTGATGAGTCTCTTTATATCAAAGAGGAGGAGTCCTAGGGCCGTCTCAAGAGTGTAAATAATTTAATTCAGATAGAAAATATTAATACAATAAATATTTGACAACATGGAAGAAACGATACAAGGCCTACAGATAGGTATAGATAACATGTGGTTGTTGATTGCCGGATTTTTAGTAATGTTTATGCAGCCCGGTTTTGCGATGGTGGAAGCAGGTTTTACCCGCCAAAAGAATACCGCAAATATATTGATGAAAAATTTAATGGACTATGCAATTGGTTCACTTTTATATTGGATTATTGGTTTTACTTTAATGTATGGTGAGTCAATAGGTGGATTAATTGGTACGCCCGATCTGTTCTTCATGAGCGATGGATTTGGTGCCAATTATTCCGATTATGCTGATTTGTTTTTCCAAACTGTTTTTGCTGCAACTGCTGCGACTATTGTATCGGGAGCAATGGCTGAACGTACGGAATTTAAAGCATACCTCATATTTACTATAGTAATTACAGTATTGATTTATCCAACTTCAGGTCACTGGACATGGGGTGGAGGATGGTTAAGTGAACTTGGATTTCACGATTTTGCTGGTTCTTCAATTGTTCACTCTGTTGGTGCATGGGTTGGTTTGGCTGGTGCCTGGATGATTGGACCACGTATTGGTAAGTATGGTAAAGACGGTAAGCCTAAGGCCATTCCGGGACATAACCTTACTTTAGGTGCTTTAGGTGTATTTATACTGTGGTTCGGATGGTTTGGTTTTAACCCTGGTTCGCAATTAGCTGCAGCCGGAACAGATAATGCTGTAGCCATAGGTCATATTGCAGTAACTACGAACCTTGCAGCAGCAGCTGGTGCTGTAACCGCTATGTTGGTTGCCTGGGTGCGGTATAAGCGTCCGACACTTTCTTTATCGCTTAACGGGGCATTGGCCGGTTTGGTCGCCATTACGGCAGGATGTGATGCAGTAGATCCAATGGGTGCTGTTGCGATTGGAGTAATTGCCGGATTTGTTCTGCCATTTGCAGTAGAGTTGTTCGATAAAATATTGAAAGTTGACGATCCTGTTGGTGCTGTTTCGGTACACGGTGTTTCCGGTGCTTTGGGTACTTTAATGGTTGGTTTATTTTCAACATCCGAAGGTTTGTTTTATGGCAATGGGTTCCATGCCTTAGGCATTCAGGCTATAGGTGTATTGGCATTCTTTGTTTGGGCATTCGGAACTGGTTTGATCTTATTCTACATCTTGAAAAAAGCTAAGGTGTTGAGAGTTTCTAAAATGATCGAAGAAGAAGGATTGGATGTATACGAGCACGGTGAAAGTGCCTATAACTGATCAAAATGATTAAGTCAATAGTCATATAGTTGTTGGCAGAAAAAGAGTAGGAGATAGAAAAGGAAGACAACTTGCAATGTTTTTTACTGATGACTTGATAACCGATGACTATTGACTTTAAAAATACCTTTATTTTTTATAAGTACTAACCTTGCCACCATCACCGGTAATTCCAATTTGCCGGTGGTTTTGGTGGCATTTTGTTTTATTTCTTAAATAAGAACCCCGCTTAATTTAATGGCATACTTATAATAATGCTTTTTAAGTGTTCCCGTTTCCCAATTTCCCATTTTTGAAAAGGCCCTTTTGGGGCCTTTTTTTTGTGTTCGCTTTTGCGGTTCAATTCATCAATAGGGTGGATTGAAATACGCAAAGTTGACTAGATTGCACATTATTAAATTGATCTTTTCTGCATTTTTATCAATGGTTTAGGTGTGTCTCGCATTTAACGCTAAGCATTGCAAATTTTTCCCACAACAATGTCATATGATCCCAAAATTTGGCATAATGTCGCGAGTGTGGTTGTTGGGCGATCATTATGTGTTAATAAATGGTTAAGTGAAATCAAATAGATTATTTTGTATGGTGATATTTAACATTTGTGAATAAATGATAGTTTTTGTGCTGTGGTGTGATTAAAATCAATAAATATTGAAATCAATATTTGCGAAATCAGGGTGAAAATTAGAAAAAAGACAATAAATGTTAGTCAGACCCCATAAAAATTGCCATTTGTGCCTCATTTAGTATGTTTTATTTAGGAAATACCCTGTTGTGTTTGGACACTTATCTTGATTGTGGCCTACCTTCGATTTGAATTTTAAAAGATAAGTGATTAATCCAATTGTGATTTTGTAAAACATTTAAAACGGGATGATATGAAAAAAATTGAAGCAATAATTAGGGTTTCGCGATTTGAGGAAGTTGCGGATGCTTTGCATGAGGTAGGTATTGATTTTTTTACTTACTGGAATGTAACAGGAGTTGGTAATGAAAAATCTGGTGCCATTTACAGGGCCAACGTTTATGAAACAAGATTTATTCCCAGAAGGGTGATTTCTTTCGTTTGTCGCGATCAGTTTGAGAATGCAGCCATTGATGCAATATGTGGTTCGGCCCGTACCGGGGAAATGGGTGATGGTAAAATATTTATTTCGACCGTTGACAATTCAGTTCGCATTCGGACAGGCGAGAAAGGGCCTGAATCACTTTTCATTAAAGAATAATAAACAACTAAAAAATAGAAAATATGGATTCCTTACAATTAACAACCAGTATAAATACCTTTTGGGTTTTAATTACTGGCGCATTGGTGTTTTTTATGCAAGCTGGTTTTGCATTGGTTGAGGCCGGTTTTACCCGTTCGAAGAATACAACCAATATTCTTTTTAAAAATCTAATGGATTTTTGCATTGGTAGCATTGGGTTTTGGCTGATGGGTTATGGGATTATGTTTGGGGCGGGTAATGGATTCTTTGGAGAATTTGAATGGTTGTCGAAAGTCGACCACGGAGCCGCAATCGGTTTACCAAACATGGCCTTTTTTTTCTTTCAATTGGTTTTTGCTGCCACTGCCGCAACTATTGTTTCAGGCGCTATGGCCGAGCGGACTAAGTTTAAATCTTACCTCGTTTATAGTGCGATTATCTCGTTAATCATATATCCCATTTCGGGTCATTGGATTTGGGGTGGCGGATGGTTGGCTCAAATGGGAATGCATGATTTTGCAGGCTCCACGGTGGTGCACTCTGTTGGTGGATGGTTGGCTTTGGTTGGTGCCATTGTATTGGGGCCTCGTATTGGAAAATTTAAAAAAGGTAAATCTGTTGCCATTCCGGGACACAGTTTAACCCTGGGTGCATTAGGGGTTTTTATTTTATGGCTGGGTTGGTTTGGTTTTAATCCTGGCTCTACCTTGGGTTTTTCAGATCCCAATCTGGTGGCGAATATTTTTGTGACCACAAATGCTGCTGCAGCTGCCGGAGGAATTGCTACATTAATTGTCACCTGGTGGCGTTATGGTAAACCTGGACTGGGAATGACCTTGAACGGCGTGTTGGCTGGATTGGTGGCAATAACAGCAGGCTGCGATACAGTGACTCCGGGCGGAGCAGTTATGATTGGATTAATGGCTGGTGTTTTAGTCGTTTTTGCAGTCGAGTTTTTTGAGAACGTACTTAAAATAGATGATCCGGTTGGTGCTGTATCGGTACATGGAATAAATGGCGCTTTTGGAACCATAATGGTTGGCTTTTTTGCGAAGAATGATGGTGTAAGCGGTTTGTTTTATGGCGGAGGAACCGATTTGTTGCTTACTCAATTAATAGGGGTGGCTGCAGTTGCCGCATGGTCCATTGGTTGTGGTTTGGTTTTATTTTACACCTTAAAATATACCATTGGAATTCGGGTTACTAAAAAAGAGGAGGAAAATGGTCTTGATTATTATGAGCACGGTGAAAGTGCCTATAATTCATAAGAGCTAGAATGATAAAATAAAAACGACCAACAGGCACTTGCCGATTGGTCGTTTTTTTAGTTATTCTGATCATTTCAATTAGTCATACTTTTTGTGCGTTTTCGCATTCCGTTTATCTGCTTTTTTTTCTTTTAAGCTTTTAGCCGGTTCTTTTTTTGCTGAACTTTTCTGGATGCTTTTTTCTTTCGCCATGGCTTTAGGTATTTAAAGTTTATGTAATTTAATATTATTTTCAAACAACAAATCGTTCAAATAAAAAGTTGATGTTGACAAGGTGAAATTAGTAAATATTAATGGTTCTGTATGCTTTCAAAGAAGAAAATTCGTGCCCATTGGGCATTCAAAATTCCCTCTTTTGGCATGACCGACAGTTTTAATGAACAAAGTACCCCTCTCTATTGTAATGAATAATGTCTATTTTGCACAAATAACAAGTTACACAATATTTATGAATGTATTAGAATGCTACGCGAATGGTTTTCTGATTCTAATTTACTAACCCAATGATGAAATTACGAAATTTAACATTTATGACAATCGTTCTTTTTGCAGTTGCTTTTAGTGCTTGTAAAACTGAAGAAAAAACAAAAGCCATCAATTTGGACGATATGGATTTAACCGTATTGCCTGGTGATGATTTTGACAATTATGCCAACGGTGGTTGGAAAGTCAATAACCCTTTACCCGACGATAAAAGCCGTTTTGGATCTTTTGACCTTTTACGAGACGAGGCTGAAAAACAATTGCAAACTTTATTTAAAAAGGTGACCTCTGAAGAGCAGCTTACGGGTTCCTATGGTCAGAAAATAGCCGATTTTTATAATCTGGGGATGGATACGGCCAACATTGAAGCGCAAGGAGTAAAACCATTACAGCCTTATTTAGATGAGATAGCAGCTTGTAATTCTATTGAAGATATCCAACAACTGATCATCAAAAACCAGGTTAAAGGTGCCGGAACTCTATTTAACTTCTTCGGATCGGCCGATAAACAAAATAGCGATTGGGTAATTGCTCAATTGTATCAGGGGGGATTGGGTTTGAACGACCGTGATTATTATGTGGCTATGGATGATCGTTCGATTGAAATCAGAAATGAATATGTTGGCCACATGGCTAAAATGTTTGAGCTTGTTGGTGATAATGCTGAAGTTGCCAGTGAAAAAGCAGCTAAAATTATGGCTATGGAAACACGCTTGGCAAAGGCTTCGTTAACACGTTTGGAGCGTCGTGATCCAATCCGTACCTACAATAAAATGAATTTGGCGAGTTTGGTTGAATTGTCTCCCGGTTTTGATTGGAATAACTTTTTCACATCGATGGGCTTGCCTGATCAGGAAGAAATCAATGTGGGCATGCCTGATTTTTTTAAAGAACTGACTGCTATGATGAATGAAGTTCCTGTTGCTGATTGGAAAGATTACCTCAGCTGGGGAATGATTAATGCCGGTGCTCCGTATTTAAATGCAGCATTAGTCGATCAGGATTTTAACTTCTACGGAAAAGTGATGAAGGGGCAGGAAAAAAATCGTGATCGTTGGAAGCGCGTACAAGGTACAACCAGCGGAGCGCTTAGTGAAGCTATAGGACAGCTTTATGTGGATGAATATTTTCCTGCTGAAGCCAAGGAACGTATGGTTAAATTGGTTGAAAATCTTCGGGTTGCCCTTGGTCAACGTATCGATCAGTTGGAGTGGATGAGCGATATCACCAAAGAAAAGGCACATGAAAAATTGGCAAAAATCAATGTCAAGATTGGATATCCTGATCAGTGGAGGGATTATACTGATCTGGACGTTCAAAAGGACAGCTATTTTGAAAATGTAATGCGCTCCAATGCTTTTGATGCCGCTTTCAATTTTGGTAAAATTAACAAGCCTGTCGATAAAGCAGAATGGCACATGCCCCCTCAAATGGTGAATGCCTATTATAGTCCAAGTATGAATGAAATTGTTTTTCCTGCTGCAATTCTTCAACCACCGTTTTTCTATCTCGATGCTGACGATGCGGTGAATTATGGCGCTATCGGGGTCGTGATTGGACATGAAATTTCTCATGGATTCGACGATCAGGGGCGTAAGTATGACAAGGATGGTAATTTGAATGATTGGTGGACCGAAGAGGATGGTAAACGTTTCGATGAACGGACTGTTGTTCTGGGTAAACAATATGATGAATTTATTGTGCTCGATTCAGTGCATGCGAACGGAAGTTTGACAATGGGCGAAAACATTGCCGATCTTGGAGGATTGAATATTTCCTACACGGCTTTCCATAATGCCAGCAGCGAAACAGCCTCAATTGATGGATTTACACCCAATCAAAGGTTCTTTTTATCCTATGCTCATCTGTGGGCAAGTAATGTACGTGATAAAGAAAAACTACGTCTAAATAAAGAAGATGTTCACTCATTAGGGCGATTCCGTGTACTTGGACCGCTTCGTAACCTTCCTGAGTTTTATACCGCGTTCAATATAAAAGAAGGTGATTACATGTATTTAGCAGCCAATAAAAGAGCTGTAATTTGGTAGTCGATTCCCTTTTGTAACAGATAGAAAGCCATTCTCATTAAAAAGAGAATGGCTTTTTAATTTCTTCACATTGCATACTGAGCATATTGTAGATTTTTTTTTTTAATTTCAAAAACTTTTTATTGGGGGATGGAAAGATTAAACTTGGGGAAATGAATAATGATTTAAGAAAAAGGGCTATTGCGTATTTTAACAAAGAACACGCCGATTTTATTGTACCATCGAATGTAGCTGAATTTGAAAATTTTGCAAGAGAACTGAAGATTCAACAAATTGAACTGGAATTTAAAGTAGAAAAGCTTTCTAATTACATCGAATGCAATCATAATTCATTAGATCATTCATTGTTTGGAGCAGAATTTCAACAAAATGGTAAATTTGTCGATGCCAATCCGGTGGCTTTAAATTCGAAGCGTTCCATTTTATTGGACGATGCGGTAGATGACGAAATGTCGCAGGAAAGTAGAGTCAAAGTAACTTCAATCGAAAACGAATTAAACTACTTGGATTTTATAGCGTTTGCCCCTGATGCTTTTATGCATGGCGACGAGCAGGGTCATTTAATTTACGTGAATCAAAAAGCAATTGAATTGACAGAATATAGTCAGGATGAGCTGAGGCAAATGAATTTTTTTCAGTTGTTTAGTGGGGTTGAGTTGGAGAAAAACCCACTTCGGTTCGATTTGCTCCGGCAAGGCGAGAATCTCATTGTTGAACGTAATATGATTAGTAAATCGGGTCGTGTTATTCCTGTAGAGATGAGTTCAAGTAAAAAGTCAAACGGATCATTTCAATCTTTTATCAGAGACATTTCGAAGCGGAAATTAATTGAGAAAAAATTAGCCGAAGAAAAAGTTTTGATGAAAACGCTGATTGATAATTTACCTGATGCCATCTATGTAAAGGATATAAACGGTGTTAAACTTTTTGCTAATAAAGTGGATTGGGAGAACCAGGGATTTGGATCAGAAGAGGAGGTGGTTGGAAAGACCGATTTTGAAATTTTCCCTGAAAAACATGCAGAAGTATATCATTATTCTGATCAAAAAGTGATTGCCGATGGTTCCCCAATAATTAATGCCAAAGAAGAGATTATTTTTCCGGATGGAACGATGCATTGGTTTTTGACCTCCAAATGTCCTTTGTACAATAATCAGGGTGAAATATTTGGATTAGTAGGAATCAATAGGGAAATTACCCAACAAGTGGAAGCTGAAAAGAAAATATCCTTGTTGTCCAATGGAATAGAACAAAGTCCAGCTTCGTTTATCATTACTGATATTGAAGGTTCCATTGTTTATGTCAATAAAAAATTTATTGATGTGACTGGATATTCATTTCAGGAATTGGAAGGACGAACCTTGCGGATTCTAAAGCCTGAACATGCACGGCCTGAGGTTTATCAGCAAATTTGGGATCATTTGAACAAAGGAATGCAATGGAAAAGCGAGCATAAGAACCGTAAAAAGTCGGGTGAAGAATATTGGGAATCAGTATTGATTTCGCCAATTAAAGGCAAAAATGCGAAGATTCAGAACTTTATGGTTCTTAGCGAAGATATATCGCTACGTAAAACAATGGAAGCCGATTTGGTTAAAGCCAAAGAGCGAGCCGAAGAGAGTGATCATTTAAAATCAGCTTTTTTAAACAACATGTCGCATGAAATTCGAACTCCATTAAATGCTATAGTTGGCTTTAGTGAGTTGCTTTCGGATAGTGATTTGGAAATCGGGGAAAGAGAATATTTTTTCAATATTATTCAAAACAGTAGTGATCAGTTACTTCATATAATCAACGATATCATTAATGTGTCGACCATTGATGCCGGTCAAATGAAGGCCAATATTAAATGTTGTAACCTTAATAATTTACTGATTACTTTAAATGAACAGTTTCAACTTTCCAATAAAAAGAAGGAGATACGCATTTCCTACATCTCTACCATGAATGACGATGAAGCAAAAGTGCTTACCGATGAAACAAAACTCACTCAAATTATCAGCAATCTAATTTTTAATGCCCTGAAATTTACTGAAAAAGGTTACGTCGAGTTTGGTGTTAAAAAAGACAAAAATCAGTTGTTCTTTTGGGTGAAAGATTCAGGAATCGGAATTCCGTTAAACCATCAGAAAGTAATTTTTGATCGATTTAGACAAGCCGATTCTTCCATAAATAAAAAATATGGTGGTTCCGGACTTGGTTTGTCCATCGCAAAATCTTTTATTGAATTATTGGGAGGAAGTATTAAGGTGGAATCAGAAGTAGGAGATGGGGCGGTATTCAAGTTCGATTTGCCTTATATTCCTTGTGGTTAATCAGAAAAAGTTCTCTAAGTAAAAGAAAGTGTAACATTGCTTAAAGTAAAAAATAACATGCAGCAGAACTAAATCGATAGAAAACAAAAACGGTCTACTCATTGAGAAGGCCGTTTTTGTTTAATCAAACTGGTACTGTTATACAATTAGCTTGTAGCCTTTGCCGTGAACATTAATAATTTCAACCGCTTCGTCGTCTTTTAAATGTTTACGTAGCTTTGTAATGTACACATCCATACTACGGGCATTAAAGTAATTATCGTCTACCCATATGGCCTTAAGGGCATAGTTTCGTTCCAGTACTTTGTTGGCGTTGGTGGCCAGTAACCTTAACAGTTCCGACTCCTTGGTGGTGAGTTTTACCTCCACTTCGTCGTGCGTCAGAATTTGTTTCCGTGAGTCAAAATTGAAGGTTCCAATTTGAAAAACACTTTGATCGGTACTTTGTAAATCACTTGATACACGTCTCAAAATGGCTTCAATTCGGAAAATTAGTTCTTCCATACTGAATGGTTTGGTCATGTAATCGTCGGCTCCAAGTTTGAATCCGGCAATAACGTCTTCCTTCAAATTTTTAGCGGTTAAAAAGATGACCGGGATTTCGGCATTCACCATTCGAATATCTTTGGCCAGAGAAAATCCATCTTTTTTTGGCATCATAACATCGAGCAAGCAGAGGTGATAATGGTTGCGCATAAAACCATGATAGGCCATTTCTCCATCGGGGTACAGATCAGTTTCGTACCCTTTTGCAATGAGGTATTCTTTTAAGAGAAGTCCTAAATTCTCATCGTCTTCGGCAAGTAAGATTTTAATTTTAGTGTCCATGTTTTATTCTTTTATCGGAAAATAGATCGTAAATTTTGTGCCCTTATTTAAAGCACTTTCTACTGTTATAGTGCCATTGTGGGCTTCAATTATTTTATGTACGTAATGCAATCCAAGTCCAAAGCCTTTCACATTATGAACATTGCCTGTTGGAACCCGGAAAAATCGTTCGAAAATTTGTTTCTGATGTTCTTTGGCAATTCCGATTCCATGATCATTAACCGAAATCACAATTTTATCTTTGCGATTATCTGTTGAAACTTCAATTGTTGCACCATCGCTACTGTACTTCACTGCATTGTCGAGCAAGTTAAACAAAACATTCGTGATATGCACCTGATCACCATAGATTGTGCATTTTGAAGCATCTTTCTGTAAGGAAATAGTCCCATTTACTGAGTGTACTCTAATTTCAAAATTCTGAACAACTGTTGTAATCACTTCATGCAGATCGAAAGTTTTAAATTTCATTTTCAGTCTGCCTTCATTGAAAACGGCCGTTTGTAGAACTTTTTCGACCTGCATACTTAAGCGTTTACTTTCGTCGTATATGACACCGGAAATGCGTTCGATGGAAGTGGCCGTTGAGTTCACCGTGTTGTCACGTAACATTTGAGAAGCCAGTGAAATGGTCGAAATTGGAGTTTTTAACTCATGTGTCATGTTATTAATGAAATCGTTTTTAACGATGGATAGTTTTTTCTGACGCAGAATAATAATGATGGTATAGGTAAAAACACCAATAATGAGAATGACAAGCAGAATTGTTGGGACCACCATAAAACCGGTGTTTTTAAGAAAATGTCTTTGTCCAAAGGGAAAGTATACCTTCAGATAAACAGGTTTTTGCCAGCCCATGTCGTTGGTGAAGAGTGGCGTTTGATGTTCTTTTTTTCGATTTGTTTTATAATTGGCCGAACGTAAGATTATTTTTTCTTCTCCTTTATTATACGACTTCACCACATACTCGTAGGCTAAGTCGATACCATTCATTTTGAACTCCTGCATCAACAGTGCTTGCAGATATTTTGGGTTGATGCGTTCCTCTACGGGCCGGTTAGCCATTGCCATTTGTGCCTGAAAGATGACACTTTTATCATGGAATTCCTCATACGATGGCTGTTGCCAATCGTTGGTTTCCGATAGCATTTGAAAAGCTGCCGGATTTTGAATCGGAGCTTTAATTACAGTGTCGGATTCGGAGTAGGAGGCTTGTCCATGATAATTCCCATCCTTGTCCTGTGTCATGTTTATGGAAAAATTGATCTGCTTTTGATTGATAATTCCAGCTTCAGGAGTCATGCCGGATTGAAAACCATAACGTTGATTTCGTTGTTCAACCATTATTTGGTTGAGTTCTTCAAGTTCCATTCGACCAGAAACTTGCATTAGGCAACGTTTTACTACCTGTCCAAATTGCTCCTCTTTAATTTTAGCTGCTTTGCTAATAAGGTTAATTTGAACAACAATAAGTAAAGTTACCGCAATGGTCATTACCGCAATTAAAATGGTAATCATTCTTTTTCCCATAGCCGCAAATATACAGGAATGCAGGAATTAAGATTTTCCGATTAACATTATTTAACCGCTAAACAACTTTTTTTAACCCGTATTGGGAAATGAATGGATTTGTAAAGGATTGCTCCAGGGAATGTATGTTCATTATTAAGTAATAGAGGATAAAAACTGTACTTACACAGGTAATTCAATGGATGGATCGATTTTTTTCATGGCCTCCTCTGCTGCATTTTGTTGAGATTCTTTTTTTGAAGCACCAAAACCTCGTCCCATAATTTCATTTTCGATTTCAACTCTAGTAACAAATGCAGCACTTTTTGTTTTGGCGGAATCGTCTTCGGTAGTATTAAAATTAACTTCTTGTTTGTTTTTTTGTCCCCATTCAATGAGCTGACTCTTGAAGTTATTATCCAATTCTTCAACTTTAATTAAATCGACATGTTGATTGATGATTCTTTTGATAATAACGTAGCGGGTTTTGTCGAACCCTTTGTCAAGATAAATTGCTCCAATTAATGCCTCCAATGCATCGCCGTTGATGCTTGTTCCCATTGAATTTCTAAATTGTTTCGATTTAACAAATTTATTTAATCCAATGTCTTGCATGAGGTCCGAGAGAAAATTTCGGTTGACCAGTTTAGACCTCATTTGGGTAAGAAATCCTTCGTCTCTCTGAGGGAATCGTTTGTATACAAATTCGGCCACTACGGCCCCTAATATGGCATCTCCAAGGTATTCTAGTCGTTCATTGTTGATTTGATTGCCCAATGAATCAGTAATGGACGCTGATTTGTGAATAAAAGCAATTTCATACAATTTAGGGTTCCCGGGGTAGAAACCCAGGACTTCCTTCAGAAACAAATAAAACTCTTTTCGTTTGTTCGAAAAGAGTTTTATTCTATAAAAGATGGATGATATCATTAATATTTCTTGAAAATAATCGAAGCATTGTGCCCTCCAAATCCAAAAGTATTACTTAATGCATAAGTTACTTCGCGTGACTTGGCTACGTGGAAAGTAAAGTCCAATTTTGGATCTACTTCCGGGTCCAACTCAAACTGATTGATGGTTGGAGGAACTAAATTGTTATTGATGGCTAAAATGGCTGCAATTGCTTCAGCAGCACCAGCAGCACCTAATAGGTGACCGGTCATCGATTTTGTTGAGCTAATGCTTAATTTATAGGCATGTTCACCAAAGGTTTTTTTGATGGCTGAAGGTTCAGCAATATCACCAAGCCCGGTTGATGTTCCATGAACATTGATATAATCTATATCTTCGAGTTGGATACCGGCATCTTCGCAGGCTAATTTCATCACCATCGCAGCACCGGCACCTTCTGGGTCGGGAGCAGTCATGTGATAACCGTCAGCTGTTAATGCACCGCCTACTAATTCGGCATAAATGTGTGCTCCCCGCGCCTTGGCATGTTCATATTCTTCCAAGATTAGCGATGCTCCGCCTTCACCCATAACAAAACCATCGCGGTCTTTGTCAAATGGACGGGAAGCGGTTTTCGGATCGTCGTTGCGTGTTGAAATGGCACGCATCGAATTGAAACCGGCAATACCTGCCAGGGTAATTGCAGCTTCGGAACCACCTGAAACTATAACATCGGCTTTCCCCAATCGAATGTAGAAAAGGGCGTCGATGATTGCGTTTGCTGATGAAGCACACGCAGTTACTGTGGTTAGGTTGGGTCCTCTAAACCCATACTCGATTGAAATGCAACCGCTCGCCATATTCGCAATCATTTTCGGAATAAAGAAAGGTGTTGTCCGGGGATTTTCGTCATTGATGCCTCTGATCTCATCTTGAAATGTTTGCAGACCACCAATTCCTGCTCCCCAAATTACACCTACCCTATCCTTATTGACTGTTTCTAAATCGAGTTTAGAATCGAGAATTGCCTGCCGGGCTGCCACCAACCCAAATTGGGTGAAGATGTCATATTTTCTGGCTTCCTTGCGTTCAAAATGATCGAGAGGATCCCAGTTTTTTACCTCACAGGCAAAATTCGTTTTACTATTGGTTGCATCAAAGCGAGTAATAGGTGCGGCTCCGCTAACTCCATTTATGAGGTTATTCCAATATTCTTCAATATTGTTTCCAATGGGGTTAATGGTACCCAGACCTGTTACAACTACTCGTTTGAGTTCCATAAAAAAATAAAAAAGTTATTACTTTGAATTTTGTTCAATGTACTGAATAGCTTCTCCTACTGTACCGATTTTTTCAGCTTGATCATCAGGAATGGCCATGTCGAATTCTTTTTCGAATTCCATGATTAATTCAACTGTATCAAGTGAATCAGCTCCCAAATCATTCGTGAAGCTTGCTTCTGTTGTTACTTCGCTTTCATCAACACCCAATTTATCAACGATGATAGCTGTAACTTTTGCTGCAATGTCAGACATACTTGTAATTTTTAATTTTTTAATTTTACTTGAAATTTTTATCGCTGCAAAGTAAGCAACAAACGTTTTACTTATGCAAACTTTTTGGAATTGTAGCCTTTTTAAAATCAATCATTGGGTTATTTTTGCAAAATCTTATTTTCTGTTAAAGTTTACTTAAGCTCTTATAAATGAAAAAAATAGCCATTTTTGCTTCAGGTTCAGGATCGAATGCTGAAAACATCGCTCATTATTTTAAGGATCACGAAAATTTGAACATAGAATGTATTTATTCGAATAAAGCGGATGCCTTCGTTCTCGAAAGAGCTAAAAAACTCAAAATACCAACTTTCGTTTTTAATCGTGACGAATTTTACAACAGTGATGTGCTTGTGAACAGTCTCAGGTCTTATGAGGTTGAATTAGTTGTGCTTGCAGGCTTTTTGTGGTTGATACCTCCGGTTTTAACAGAACAGTTTTCCATCATAAATATCCATCCGGCCTTGTTGCCTTCGTATGGAGGCAAAGGGATGTATGGCAGTAAAGTTCACGAGGCGGTGGTGGCTAACCATGAAAAAGAATCAGGTATAACCATTCATTATGTGAACGAGAAATACGACGAAGGTGGAATTATCTTTCAGGCGCGTTGTGAAGTACTTCCAACAGACACTCCCGACGACGTGGCAGCAAAGGTACACGAATTGGAGTACCTTCATTTTCCTGTAGTAATTGATAATTTGTTGTTTGGGAAAAAGTGAGCTATTCGTTTTCAGTAAAAATGGGAATACTGCCCAATAATAGCTTTAGAGAATCCCGTTGATGAATGAATAGGGCTTGGTTTTCAATATTAATGGGTTCAACGGGTGGTGCTTTTACTTTTAGCGGATCAACTGCCGTTCCATTTTTGTATATCCTGAAATCAAGATGTGGACCTGTTGCCAATCCTGTTTTTCCAACATAAGCTATTAACTGACCTTGTTTGACACGAACCCCGGCGGCAATGCCTTTTGCAAAACCATTCAGGTGCATATATTGTGACGTGTATACTGAATTGTGTTTGATGGTGAGGTAATTTCCACCTCCGGCTTTCTGGTAGGCTTTTTTTACCACCAGGCCGTCGCCGATTGAAAGAACAGGCGTCCCAATTGGAGCTGCATAATCGACGCCATGATGTGGTCTCCTGATCTTTAATACAGGATGGTATCGATTGTTGGAGAAGCGAGAACTAATGCGTGAAAATTGTAAGGGCGCTTTTAGAAATGCTTTTTTTAGACTTTGCCCTTTATCATCGAAATAGCCTTCCTGACTACCCTTGTTGAAATAATAAGCGAAAATGGTATCGCCCATGTTGATGAATGAAGCCGCATAGACCTGTCCGGTACCCACGTAATTTTCATCAACGTACAATTCATCATATAAAACCTGATATTGGTCGCCTCGCTGGATGCCGAAAAAGTCGACTGTCCATGCAAAAATATCAGAAAGTTCCAAAGCTAATGTGGGACTGCTGCCATTGTCAACCAATGAATTCCACAGTGATGATTTAATTACGCCGGATATGGATTTTGTTTTGGTGTCGATCTGTTTTTGCCCACGTGAAACATCCAGCTTGTTCAAGTTAAATACGATATAATCGATGGCTGTTTCCTCATAAATAAAATAATCAGGCGATGTGGCAGAATCCCTGGACAATATATAATAAGGATTGCCTGATTTGATTCGGCGTACATCAAATACCTCTTTTGAGTTTTTTGCCAACTGGTCAACGGCAAGCGCTGAAATACCTTCAGCCATTAAAATATCGGATAAGCTTTGGTTTTGTCGAATCTTAAACGAATCAATTTGAATGGAGTCTGTTGGGAATCCCCATGCCATTTTAATGCTTGGTACTTCCTCTAATTGAATCGGCATTTCGTCCTGAATGATTTGCTCAGAATTAATCTGGAACGATCCAAAGATTATGATAAGGCTTAAGATGAGAAGTCCAATTTCAGCTAAATATTTTTTCACAGCGGATGTTTTCAATTTTGATTTTAACTTTTTACAAATGTGAGTATAGTCTTTTTCTATTCAAACTCAAAGATTCATAAATAAACTTAAAATAGTTGAGATGAAAAATAATTTTCAGCATCAAATGCAATTAGCCTTTAAGTGGATCAAAACCTTCGCCGTAAACCCCCATTACACTACCCATAGAAATAAAAGCTTTGTTGTCAATTGATTTTATGTGCTTAAAAATAGAAGCCGATTCACGTTTACGAACCACAGTCATTACAATTTTAACGGGTTGTCCGGTATATCCGCCTGTTGCATCCAAAATGGTTACACCACGACCTTGGTCATTTATAATTTGATCCTTTATTTCAGCCCATTTTTCTGTAAATATAAATATTTGTGTTGATTGATTTGCTCCGTTCAGGAAGGCATCCAGTGTGTATGAAACCACCCACATTGAAACATAACCATAAACCAATATTTCTGCTGAATGGAATACAAACCACGAAGCTGCAATAATAATTACATCACAATACATGATTACTCTACCCGGGCTGACCCGTCGGTATTTGGTCACTAACATGGCAATGATATCGGTTCCGCCAGTACTTCCGCCCTGGCTGAATACCAACCCTAGTCCAATTCCACCGGAAATTCCACCAAGTACAGCCGATAAAAATTTATCATCAATGATAGGTTTGGTGAATAGTTTTTGAAAAACGGTAAGTAAAATTGAAATGATCAGCATATTGATTAGGGTTTTTGTGCCAAAATTGGCCCCTAATTTCACCATTGCAATAATGACCAGGAAAATGTTGATCGCAAAATAGACCACGCCTGCCGGAATACCGGTCACAAAATAGACCAGAGCTCCAATTCCACTTATGCCTCCGCCGTTTATTTCAGCAGGAATCAGAAAAACAGTAACCCCGAGGGAAAAAAGGAGTAAGCCCAAAAACATGATGGCATAAACCTTAATTAATTCAATTGTTTTATTCATATTAATATATTTTTCAGGCGTGAAAAAAACCGGACGCGAAAGAAGACCTTCGGCGAGTGCAAAAAAATGATATTCATCACTATTATAGGGTGTTCTTCTGTTTTTTTTAATATAGGTTGGAAACTTCAATTTCTAGCGATAATGCACAAAAAATAATGGTTATATTGTCAACCATATCAGATGAATGAACTTACTAATACGTAATTTTTACCAGCGAAATGAGAAAACTATTTTTAATGAGTTTGTTGTTGTTGTCAATTGGTGGTCTTGCCAAAGGGCCTTTTGGCCCGTCGGTAGTTCCATTTAAGAAAAATGTTATCTATCTGGAAATTATGGGCGGCGGAATACTCCGTTCGATGGACTATCAAAATTCTTCATTTGACAATTACAAGCCGGGACTGGCTATTGGCCAAACCGAAGGACTTGGAATTCGAATTCAAAATTCGAAAATGTTTTCCTACTCCGCATTAATTTCATATCGGGAACAGGGAGTGAGCTTTCCGGAATTGAATAACTACGCTCTGGACGCTAATTATCTTAATTTATTTGTACCGCTAGAAATTGGAATTCGTCTGTTTAAACCGAAAAAGAAGGCTAGTCCAAGGATTATTGGGTTTGCCGGACCTTATATTGCTACGTTATTAAAAGGAAGCTTAACATCAGGTAGCGAAAATTACGCTTTAACATCCACCGATATACAGCAATATGATGCCGGTGTTGAAGGAGGTATAGGCATTCGTATTCCCATCTTTTCAATTCAGGGAAAGAGCGATTTGAATTTTAAGGTAGCCTATAGTTATGGACTAATGAACACATTTGTGAAAGGGGAAAATCCACATGATCCTCAATTAATGGATCTGTCATTGTTATCGAATTCGGGAAATAGATGGAATAGGGGAATTCGAATCAGTATAAGTTACGACATGTCATTTAGCACCAAAAAATTGGATACTTTTGTTGCCGGAGGAGATGGTAAAAGGACCTATAAACGATTTTTGGGAGTAACGAAATAAGGCAAATTCTGGCGATGGTCAGATTGGTCAGGATTAAATACCTATTCGTCTTTATATATTGATTGTTGGCCAAATAAGTTGAGAAGTGCGCTTGAAACAAGGGACTTGACATTATCTTTATAAAAGATAATTCACTCCTGAGATGAAAAATATACTCCTCTTATTGATCATTTTTATTGGTTTTAATTCTTTTGGCGAACATCCATTTGGACCTTCACAAAATCGTAATCACTTATTTTATTTTGAATTGGTTGGGGGTGGTGTGATGCCTGCATATTCAGCGAATACTTCAAGTGATTTAGTGGCCAACTATAATTTTGGTTATCAGGAAGGGTTTGCGTTTCGTTATCAGCTAATGGATCGATATTCTGTTTCTACCCAGCTCTCCTTTTTGAAACATGATGTAAATTATGGAGTAAATAAGGAGTATCGATTAGAATCAAGTCATTTGACTTTGTTTGTTCCTTTAGAAGTCGAATGGAGTCTTTCTTCTGTCAGGGACAAAGTAAGTTCAACTTTGTCCGTTTTTGCAGGGCCATATATTATTAATAACATGAACGGTAAATTTGCTCACGGCAAGAATGTGGAGCAACTTGATTTTGCGGATATGCCGCAATGGGATTATGGCGTGGAAAGTGGAATTGGTTTTCGTTTTCCTGTTTTTAGTGCCAACATGAGAAACAACCTGACCTTGAAAGCTTCGTATTACCGTGGAATGAATACTGATTTTGAATTGCCAACAGGGGTGTCCGATGAACCGGCGAATTTGAAATCAGCTTTATTGGCGCAAAGTACATCTATCCGTAACAATGGTATTCGCTTTTCTGTTTGCTATGAGTTCTCGCTTAAAAAATGGGAGATGAGTACATTCACCGCTGGGGGAAATGGAAAAACTACTTACTCCCGTTACGTATTGAAATAAAAAGCCGAACTTTTCAGCCCGGCTTTTCAATTTATTATTTCACTACGATATTAATTATCTTTTTAGGCACTACAATAATTTTTACGATTTGTTTGCCGTCGAGCCATTTGGAAGCCAATTCATTGCTAATGGCAGCTTGTTCCACCTCTTTTACAGGTAAATCGGCTGGTAATTCCAATTTAAACCTCATTTTACCGTTGAAGGATACCGGATATTCAATGCTGTCTTCCACCAGATAACTTTCATTTAATTCAGGCCAGTTTTGTTGGCAAATGGCCCCTTCGTTTCCGTAAATCGACCACAATTCCTCAGCAATATGAGGAGCATAAGGCGCCAATACTTTGGCAAATGTTTCAGCGGTTTCACGGGTTACTTTTTTCACCTTATAACAATGGTTGGTGAAAATCATCATTTGTGAGATGGCGGTATTGAATTTCATATCTTCAATGTCGGCACTCACCTTTTTAATGGTTTGGTGAAGTACTTTAAGTGTTTCGCCATTTTCTTCTCCGGCAACAAGGTTATTGGTGTCGGCAAAAAAGTAATAAACCCTTTTCAGAAAATTGAAAACGCCTTTTACTCCTGTATCTGTCCATGGTTTAGTTGCATCGAGTGGTCCCAGAAACATTTCATAAAGGCGAAGAGAATCGGCACCATAGGTGGCCACAACATCATCGGGATTAACTACATTTTTGAGCGATTTTGACATTTTTGCCACGATCTGTTTGAGCTCTTCTCCGGTTTGGGTATGGAAATATTTGCCTTCTTTTTCGTCCACCAGGTCGGATGGAACTTTCGAACCGGCCTGGTTCTCGTAAGCAAAGGCCAGAATCATTCCCTGGTTGTACAGTTTCTGGTATGGCTCGTCGGTTGATACGATACCCAAATCGAAAAGCACTTTGTGCCAGAATCGACTATACAATAAATGTAAAACAGCATGTTCTGCACCTCCAACATAGAGGTCAACCGGCATCCAGTAATTCTCTTTTACTTTACTGAAGGGCTCCTCGTCGTTTTTCGGATCGATGTAACGCAAGTAGTACCAGCATGATCCTGCCCATTGAGGCATGGTATTGGTCTCGCGACGGCCTTTGCGACCATTCTTATCTACTACCTCCAGCCATTCGGTAACATTGGCCAGGGGTGATTCTCCTGAAGCGCTGGGTAGATATTTTTCCGTTTTTGGTAATTCAACCGGTAAATTTTCATCTTCGACTACTGTAACTTCGCCATCTTCCCAGTGAATAATGGGAAATGGTTCGCCCCAATAGCGCTGACGGCTAAACAGCCAATCGCGTATTTTGTAATTGATCGTTGCTTTTCCCAGATTTTCACTAAGCAGCCAATCGATGATGGTTCTAATTCCATCTTGTTTATTCATTCCATTAATGTCTAAACCAAGAGTTGGGTTAGCCGAATTAATGTAGGCACCATCTTCGGTCCAGCATGCATCACCTGATAACACTTTTTCGCGCATCTCATCATCGGCGCTTTTGGGATCAAGGATACAAACTACGGGAATATTGAATGTTTTTGCAAACTCAAAATCCCGGTTGTCGTGCGCAGGTACCGCCATAATTGCTCCGGTACCGTAGCCCATTAAAACGTAGTCGGCTACCCAAATGGGGATTTGTTGACCGGTGATGGGATTTATGGCATTACGGCCAGTGAATACACCTGTTTTTACTTTTGCCAATTCGGTACGATCAAGGTCGCTTTTTAAAGCGGCAGATTTGATGTATTCTTTAACGTTGGCAAGTTGGTTGGGTGTGACAATCTCGGTGATCATATCATGTTCAGGAGCAATTACCATGTAAGTGGCTCCAAACAATGTGTCGGGACGTGTAGTGTACACGCGTAAGTTTTTTTCCAGGCCTTCAATCTTAAAATCAACTTCCGCTCCGGTTGATTTTCCAATCCAGTTCCGCTGCATGTCTTTTACCCCTTCGCCCCAATCGAGTCCTTCAAGTCCATCGAGTAAACGTTCAGCGTAATGAGGAATGCGCAACATCCATTGTTTCAGGAATCGGCGTTCAACCTCTTTAGTCCCGCACTTTTCGTGCGATCCATCATTTAAAACCTCTTCGTTGGCACAAACAGTTTTGCAGTGTTTACACCACCATACCTGAGCATTATCGTAATAAGCAAGGCGTTTAGAATTGATGTAATCAAGTACAGCGGCTTTGCCATTGGCTTCAATTTCAGCCGGTATAGTTAGTTCCTCAATTGGACGACCTTTGCCGGCATCCTTGTCGAACCATGTATTGTACAGACGAATAAAAATCCATTGAGTCCATTTGAAATAAGCCGGATCTGTTGTGTTGATTTCTCTGTCCCAGTCGTAGCTAAGGCCCAACGATTGTATTTGCCGACGAAAATTATCGCAGTTTTTCTGAGTGGTAATGGCCGGATGTGTTCCGGTTTGAATGGCGTATTGTTCAGCCGGAAGTCCAAAAGCATCCCAACCCATTGGGTGTAAAACGTTAAACCCTTTTGCACGTTTGTAACGACAAATGATATCTGTAGCAGTATAGCCTTCGGGATGCCCCACGTGTAATCCGGCTCCTGATGGATACGGAAACATGTCGAGACAATAAAATTTTGGTTTTGAAGTGTCTAGCTCGCTGGCAAATACTCTATTATCTGACCAATACTTTTGCCATTTCTTCTCGAATTCTGTATAATTGAAATCCATTTTTAAGGAATAAGGGTTTAACAATCAGGGGGCAAAAATAGAAAAATCTTCATGAGCTTTAGAGGAAAGCGTGATTTTTATTGTTTCAAATGCATCTGGTCTTTTAAAGCTGGTGCAATTATTTATCAGGAATAATTAAGTGAGAATAATCTCGTGTTTGGCGCATGCTTGTTTTAAACTATTTAAAATAAAACGAATACGCGAATGTTTGCTTGATTCTCTTCAAATCGAAATGATCATATGTTTAATAACTATACCCATTTGGTTCGGATAAATTTATGGTTTTTGTACTTTTAGGCTATGAAACATTGAATAATACAAAAATGATGGATACGAAAATAGCAAAGTTAATGAGTGAAGGCGATTTTTATTATGCTGAAGCCAAATCGAAGTTTTTTTTGAAGAAAGAGTTAAAATGTATCGCACCTTGTGGCAATTACAAGGCATTAAAAATATATTTAGATGCCTATGAAATGTTTTTGTATGCAGGAAAGGCGCCTTCAGTGAACTATCACGTACTGGTACATATGATAATTGGAAAGGATCCGGAATTTGAAAAATTTAAGGAAAATATATACAAGGTAAAATGTTTTGCAGAAGAGTCACAGCATGGGGGAGAAGAGTTTTATTTGTTTTCGAATGAGATTAACAGTGTTTTAAAAATTGTAGGCGATATTCGGAAATATATAATCAATGCCATGCAAAATGCTTTGGTGAAGGAAGAAGTATTTAGTGATAACATTATGGCACTTTAGTCCTTTTTTACATTTAATTGGTCGTGTTTTTTTGTCAAATTGGGTTTCTGGTTTTAACTCTTGAAAAGGAGTATTGAAGTCAAGAGAGTTTGCATATGGGGTTTTAATATGCTCAAGAACAATTATTTTTAGCTTTTTTATCAGGTCTTAATTGAAGGGGTTTTGTAAATTTAACTAGAATTACAAACCAAAAATCAATTAACGACCATGAAGTCAATTATCTCAAAATTTTTCTCAGAAGGAGACTTCTTGTTAAAAGAAGCTAAATCAATGTTTTTTCTTAAGAAGGAAGAACAGTGTGATGCAATCTGTCATAGTTGTAAGGCGGTTAAAAAGTACCTCGATGCCTACGAGAAGTTTCTGTTTTCGAATATGAAGCCAACCGAGAACTATCACGTTCTTCTCCATTTGATCATTCAAAAAGATTCTGAATTCAAACAATTCTTTGAAAAAATTTTCGAATTAAAATGTTTTGCTGAAGAATCAAAAAGGGATCAGGAAGGATTTTTCTTATTTGCCGATGAAGTGGATGAAGTGCTAAAGAATGTTTTGGAAATTCGGACGTATATTTTAGGGGAAATCGGTATGAAAAAAGAGTTTATGGAAGAATATACTGAAACCTCTTTTATGAACACGTAAAAAAATCGTTCATTATTGTTCTGGAACACTTTTCTTTTTAATAATTGGAATTTTATACGATAAGGTATAGTTAAACCCAACAGAGCTATTGTTCCATGCTCTGCCGTAACCCGGAACATGAAATGGTTGCATCTGATCGTCAGCTTGCTGCCAAATATTGATTTTAAACCTAACAGACCAGCTCAAATAGAAATTATTTATAATTTGAGCTCTCATCCCTGTCGCAATTTCTAACCAATTAGCCCCTAGCCACTTTCGCGGTACTGAACCATTTCCAAAATCACCCCAGTACGAATCGGAAATATTAATTTCATCGGCCTCATGGAAATAAGTTGTGAAAGCATATCTTAAACCAATTAGTAGTTTATCAGTGCTCTCCGGGTCGAGATGTTTCATGTAATTGTAATCAACACCAAGACGGGTATAGGCTCCACTAGCATTATATTTGTATTTTTCTGATTGAAATTTTGTGGTTTGTGAACCGATCTCCGCAACGACCAGCATATCCTTCAGCAATTCATAATCGGCTGAAATTTCCCAGCCATAGCGAGTCGAATCTATAAATGGAACAACAAAACGAGACAAATCAGCTCCCACATTGATGCCTCTCCATTCTGTTTTTTGTGCCATTGTTTGCATGGCAACAAGGAGAAGGACGGAACTAAAAATAGATTTTAATGTTCTCTTCATCGCCATATTCTACTATGTTTTTCCAAATCCAGACTGAATCAATTTGGTGGTTTGTTGCATCAATTGAGGTTATTTCGAAATAGTGGACGAAGCCACATTTATGAGATTCAAGATGTAGGGTTTTAGTGTAATGAAAAACCAGTGTATCATAATCAATTTCATTAAATTCAAAAATGACAATGGACGAATCGGCAATCATCGAAAATGGAAATTGAACACTAGTTGTACTTCCCGATAGCGTATCAGAATAAATGGTGTTTTCTTCTAATCCAAAGTGGAGAATGAGCTTGGAGATGGCACTGTCGGATAAGGTGACGCCATCGTAAGAGTAGAAGCCGGCATTTAATTGAACACCATCGACATCGTCACAGGGAAGTTCCTCGCAAGCGACTAAGATGAGTGCCAACGCAACTCCAAGTAATTTTATGTATTTCTTCAATAAGAGCATTGTTTTGTTATGTTTAGACAAGGATTTATCCTATAACGTCACAAACATACAAATTAGTTTGCAACCCTCCCTGTTGTTCAAAACTTGTTTTGGGTGCTTAAATTAAAACAACTTAATTTGATGAAAAAAACAATGGTTGAAATTTGTGCCATCGCATCGGGAAGCAATGGAAATTGCTACTATATAGGGAATGAACGTGAGGCGATTTTGGTTGATGCCGGAATTAGCTGCAAACAGCTTTTGGAACGAATGGCAGTGCGTGAACTTGATCCTACCAAACTGAAAGCCATTTTTATCACGCACGAACATGTCGACCATATAAGAGGGACAAGAGTGCTCAGTAAAAAATTGAACATTCCTGCTTTTTTTACCTATGGTACCTGGAATAATGCACACAAAAGTTCAAAGCCTCTTCATTACAGATTTGTACACATCGATCAGGCATTACAGTTGGGCGAAATTACCATTCATCCTTTTGCTAAAAATCACGATGCCAGTGAACCTGTTAGTTTTCGAATCGAAATTGACCAGGTAAATGTGGGTGTAATGACCGACATTGGTTCTGTTTGCGAAAATGTGATTCACCATTTAAAAATGTGCCAGGCCGTTTTTCTGGAATCGAATTACGATGAGAAAATGCTTATGGAAGGACCTTATCCCTGGCCATTGAAAAAAAGGGTTGCTTCAGCGATGGGGCATTTATCCAATTTGCAGGCTTTGGAGCTGGTCACAGAGCATGCTGGTGAGAACTTGAAACTCGTATTGCTTTCGCACTTGTCGGGTGAAAACAATACGCCTGAAATTGCCTACGAAACGTTTAGACCTTTACACGACAAATATGAAATCATCAATACCTCCCGGCACGAAGCCTCAGAGGTTAAGTTGATTTCCTGAAATAAAAATGAACAATCGGGCAAGAAGTAAAGTGTGAAGATGGCCGGGAGGCCATCATCATTAATATTTCCATTTATTGGACAGAGCCACCAGCGATAACATAACCGGTACTTCAACCAAAACCCCTACAACAGTAACCAATGCTGCCGGCGATTGCAAACCAAAAAGGGCAATGGCAACGGCTACAGCCAGTTCAAAAAAGTTGCTGGCACCAATCATTGCTGATGGAGAACAAATGGCATAAGGAAGTTTTATTTTGCGACCGATAAACCATGTCATAAAGAATATAAAGTAGGTTTGAATTACCAATGGAACTGCGACTAAAAGAATGATTAAAGGATTTTCCGCAATGGTATTTCCTTGAAAGGCAAAAAGTAAGATCAATGTTACTAACAATGCAATAATTGAAACCGGTTTAAATTTAGGTAAGAAGTTGTTCTTAAACCAGACCTCACCTTTTTTTTGTATGAGCCTTTTATTCGTAATGTACCCGGCAAGTAAGGGGACAACTACGAAAATTACTACGCTGGCAACTAGCGTGTCATAGGGGACTTGAACATTGGTCAGGCCAAGTAATAAACCAACAATGGGAACAAAAGCTACTAATATAATCAGATCGTTTACCGATACCTGAACCAAGGTGTAATTGGGGTCACCATCGCTTAAATAACTCCAAACAAAAACCATAGCGGTGCAGGGAGCAGCACCCAGAAGAATGGCCCCTGCAATGTATTCGCCTGCCAGTTCGGGAGAAATGAAAGCCGCATAAATTTTGGTAAAAAATATCCAGGCAAAAAAGGCCATGGTGAAGGGTTTGACCAGCCAATTGACAACAATCGTTAGGAGTAGTCCTTTGGGGCGTTTGCCAACATTTTTTATACTTGAAAAATCAATTTGAAGCATCATGGGATAAATCATGAGCCACACCAAAATGGCTACAGGGATATTCACCTGGTACAGTTCCAGACGACTTAAAAACAGCACGCTGTCACCTGCAAAATTTCCTATCAAAATGCCCGCTCCGATACACAATGCTACCCAAATGGTCAGGTATTTTTCAAAAAAACCAATTTGTTTTTTATGCTTATTCATGAACTAAAGTTGTGGTTTGATTTGTTCAAGGTAGAGTTGGTAAAAACCTTTTTTAATTTCGTCTCTTACACGAATAAATTCGCTCCAAATGAATTCGTCGGTTCCCACAGCGTGTGATGGATCGTCGTATCCCATGTGCAGGCGGTGTTTTACTTTGCCCAGGAATGAAGGACAAGCTTCGTTGGCCCCTCCACAAACAGTGATCACATAATCCCATTCATCACTCAGATATTTTTCAACTGAATCGGAAGTGTGTTGGCTAATATCAATGCCGATTTCGGCCATGGCTTTTACGGCTTTTTGATTGAGTTTGCCCGAGGCTTCTGTTCCTGCGGAGCATACGGTTATTGACGAATTGAACGATTGTAGAAAACCATGGGCCATTTGGCTACGGCAACTGTTTCCTGTGCATAAAATAAGAACTTTCATATTATTTACATTTATAGTTTATTGTTTTTAATCCGTGAAAAAAGCGTTGGAGTGAATCGTTTAGATATTCAATTTTGCCAGGGTTTAGGCAGTAATTTGTTTTTGTACCTTCAACATGCCCCTGGATCAATCCGGTATCTTTTAATTCTTTCAAATGCTGATTAACGGTTGTTCTGCTTAGGGGCAATTCATCTGATATATCGCCGGTGATACATGAATTGGTTTCGGCCAGAAATTGCAGAATTTGCAAACGTGCCGGATGAGAAAGCGCTTTAAACATTGCAGCCTGTTCGATTAAATCCGTGCTGAATAATTCTGTTTTTGCCTGTACCATATTTTTTTTATTTGTTCTGACGCAAATATACGTCAAAACATGACACTGACGTATACATGCGTCGTTAATTTATTGTTTTTTAATCGTTGCTTAATCACTAGGGAATAAATACAGGATAAATTTGACCGTATTCATTTAAATAATTTATTTTAACATTCGTGTGCCAATTATTTTTTAGCACAGTCGATACAAACCTTCAAATCGCCTTTGATGCGTCCGTATTCGGTTACAGTCATTTCGCCGCATTCTTCGCAGACAAAACTGTCAAAACTATGAGGGTGTTCTGTTAATTTGTAATCAAATACTTCTGAAATGTTGATTAGATTTTCCTGTGGTGCTCCCATTACCTTTACGACCAGAGGTTCAACCACCTCGTCGGGTACTTTGCTGGCAGGAATTCCAATCTCGCGATATTCTTTAAAAAAAGCAGTTTGTTTATTGGCCATCATGGCTTCGGCTTTTGGTGTTACCCGTACAGCTTTGCCGCTTGCCTTGTCGATAACAGTAACGGCCCATTTCCCTTTATGCGTTTTTTTAAGGTTTCCTTTACCAAAGGTTGTTCCCAGTATTACCTGTAAGCCATCGGCATAACACGTTGCGCAATGATCATCACCCAAATCAACGAGGGCGATAATCTGACCATCTTTGGCCCGTTCGATTCCCAATTTATTGAGCGCTGCTGCGCCTACTCTAAGCCCCATTGGCATTGCAGGACATTTATGCCCATGAAATTTTTGCCCGAATTCGAGCCATTCTTGTGGATTTACCATAATATTTTTCTAATTGTTAAAATATATTCCAAATGAGTTTAACGGCCATCAGCAATAAAATAATGGCCAATATTTTTTTTACTGTTTGTGAGTTAAGTTTCTTCTGCATAAACATGGTGCCCAATGTAGCCCCGGCAAAACCGGCTGTTGACGCAATAATTAAAATTTTCCAGTTGATGTTTCCCATGACCCAATACGTTAAAAATCCCGAAAAGGAGGAGAATGGAACCACGAAGGCTGTAATTGCCGTAATTTTTTTAGGATTAAAACCCAACATTAACATGAGTGGCGAAATAATTCCACCCCCTCCAATTCCCAGCAATCCAGATAAAAGGCCGGCAAAAGCACCAATTAATGAAAGTGACAGATATGGTTTATCCTCACGGTAGGAGTCCTGTTCCTTTTTTTTGTTGAACAAGAACATCAGTCCGGAAAAAAGCAGAAAGCCAATAAAAAGAATCAGGATAAATTTTTTGGGGATATATTGTGATACCCAGGCTCCAATAATGGCAAAAAGAAATGAAAATACGATTAGAGGAATACCAAGTTTGAAATCCAATCTTTTATTTCGAATATTCGAAATGCTAGCTCCTGTTAAGCTAACAGTATTGTAAAAAAGGCCAATAGGTTTGGCACTGCCAATCGGAATGCCAAATGATACCAAAATTGGAATCAGGATAATGGCTGCGCCAACCCCTCCAAGCGAAAACACAAAAGCTGCTGCAAAGGAAATTCCCCCTATTAAATAGTCAATCATAAGTATCTACGGTATTGATTTTTTATCCGAAATTCTGCTGGACTGATTACCCGAATGGCAACAATCCTCCTTCAATTATGGCTTTATCTTTTCAAACAAACCCATTAATTTGCTTTCGTAAATTTTCGTAATTTGTTCTTCGTTTTCGCCAATGGGTTTCAACGGAATCAAATCCATTACGTCGGCAGTTGTAAGTTCACTTTTAAACATCAGGTTTATGGATGCTTCCAGTGTAGAGGTGATGGCCATTTTGCTTTCGTCGGGGCTTAAGCCCATTTGTGACCCCAGTTTAACCAGCTCTTTCCATTGAAACCAGAAATAGGTAGGCAACATGGCCGAAATCAGAGCATAGGCTTCAAGGGTATTTTCCTTCACTTCGAATGTCTTTCCCAAATGCATAAACAGGGCCAGTAGATCAATTCTTTCGTAGCTGTCGAAACCCGGAGCAAAAGCCATTGGATTAAAACCTTCGTTGATGTAGGAGGTGGCATTGGGAATCATCCTGGCAATGTTCACTGTTTTCAGCTTTGAGGCGATCTTTTCGATGGAAATTTTTGGCGCCAGTGAAATGACCACCGAATCAGCATTGATATTTTCGGCCATCTTATCAAGCGATTCTATAATCACAGGAGGATGCAAGGCCAAAAAAACAATGGATTGGCGTGCGGCCTGGTGAATTGATGTTGCAATTTCAATTTCGGGAAACATCGTTTTTAATGCTGCTGAAACTTCGGAGTTACTATCGTAAACTACAATCGATTTAAAATCTCGTTTGCGATTGGCAAAAGCCTTCAGAAAGATTTTGGTGATGCGTCCACCACCGATAAATCCAAGGGAATTTGTTTTCATACCAATTGATTTTATGATGATTAATGGTTAATTGTTTTACATTACATAGTTGAAAATGAAGCCGACTAACACAATCCCCATTGCGACAATACCAACAAAAACGGCAATCAATTGCCACTTCAGTACTTTTTTTAGGATGATAATTTCGGGCAGCGAAAGAGCTATCACGGACATCATGAAGGCCAATGCAGTGCCCAGCGAAACACCTTTTTCAATCAATACACTAACAATTGGGATAATGCCTGCAGCGTTGGAATACATGGGAACTCCCAGCAAAATAGCCAGGGGAACGCCATACCAGTTCTCCTTTCCAAGCAGCGCCCCTAAAAAATCTTCAGGTACATAGCCGTGAGCTCCTGCTCCAACCGCAATACCAATAATAATGTAGATCCAGATTTTACCTACTATTTCCTTCACACCGTCATAACCTGCCTGAATTCGTTGTTCAAACGTCAATTTTTCTTCCGATTCAGCCTCCTCGTTTGTTTTGATGGTGTACACCCATTCTTCTACATATTTTTCGAGTTTCAATTTGCCAAGTATCCAACCTGCGAAAATGGCTATGGCCAGTCCGGTGCCGACATAAATTAAGGCCACATTCCATCCAAATAATCCAACCAGCAATACCAGGGCCACCTCGTTAATCATTGGTGCAGCAATGAGAAACGAAAAAGTAACACCAAGTGGAACTCCTGCTTCAACAAATCCAAGGAATAAGGGAATGGCGGAACAGGAACAAAAGGGTGTAACGATGCCGAGTACCGATGCCATAACATTGCCTGTAAGTAGTGATTTCCCCTCAAGTGCCTTTCTTGTTTTTTCCGGTGTGAAATAGGAACGGACAATGCCAACACCAAAAATGATCAGAATCAGCAATAACATCACCTTCGGAACTTCAAAAATGAAAAAACGTAAGGTCTCAGTCAAGTGGGTGCCTGCTTCCATTCTGAAAATGTGCCCGACCAGATAATCACTTATGGTTTGTAAATTCCAGTAGAGCACCAACCACAATGGAAGCATGATCAAAGGAAATAACCATCCCTTCATTGATTTATTCAGAACCAGCACTTTTTCTCTCATGATACTATTTTTAATTCGTGTTTTTACGAACGGTTTTTTTAAATTTTTTTAGAGGAACATGATGACTGAATAATAGACTCCGACCCCGATAAACACAATTGCAACAACTCTGCGAAACCAAATTTCAAAGGATTTCATTTTGTTATACATATTGCCAATAGAACCAAGGCTAAAGGCAATCAGCCAGGCAAAAATGATAACCGGGATTCCGGTGGCTACAGCAAACACCATTGGTAAGTATAAGCCGGATGCACTGCTGATGGTCATAGGAATTAACATTCCAAAATAGAGGACGCCACTATAAGGGCAGAAGGCCAGTGCAAATACCATCCCCAAAAGGAGCACATCCCAAAACCCTTTGTTTTTTCGGTTCTCCATTTTTTCAGTCAGGAATGCAATGCCGGGAATTTTGAGTCGAATCACTCCAAGCATAAACAGTCCTATCAAAATCATTAGTGGTCCCAATATTTTTTCTCCCCAGGTTTGAAAGAATGAAGAAAATTCAAACTGACTGGCACCAAAGAAGAAAATCAGGCCAATTGTGGTGTACGAAATCGCCCGGCCTAAGGTGTAAATTAATCCATTCAGGAAA
Organism: Prolixibacteraceae bacterium; assembly: GCA_041821245.1. GTDB lineage: Bacteria > Bacteroidota > Bacteroidia > Bacteroidales > Prolixibacteraceae > Roseimarinus. The sequence continues at coordinate 13,171 of JBGUEP010000006.1, read as the reverse complement.
ACCTGGTTTTTACTATTAATGTCCTTACTGATATAACCAATTGCGGTTATATTGGTGGCTAAAGGGCATGGACTAATGGCTGTCATTAGTCCCAATATAAATGCCGATAGCAATGGCAGCTGGGAATTTTCCAGTATGTTTTGAAGCAACTCCACGTTTACAGGATCGGATCAATTGTGGCCTTAATTTTTGCTTTCAATTTTTCAGGTTGAGTACGTGCATACATAAACGCCTCATTGGTGAGGTTGGTCACCTGGTCACCCTTAATGATAATCAATGTTTGTCCACTTATTTTGTACTTGGCAATCATTGGATTTTTGGCGTCTTCCTCATTGTTGATGGATTCAAAAGATACCTTTTCGCCATAATATTTTTTAAGAGCTTCTTTGGTAACTTCTTCAACTGCCTGACAGGTTGCGCAGCGTCGGGTAGCGTGAAAATAGTAGGCTTTTACCGATGTGTCGGCCTTGGTCTGATCGCAGGAGCTTTTTGTTGCTGATTCTGCCTTACTTGCATTGGCACAACATTGTGCCTGGGCGTTGATTGTTCCAAGGAAAAAGAGAATGGATACGATGGTTAATACTTGTTTCATGATTGCTGTTTTTGGATTATTGGTTGAGTAAACTGATTATTTCTTTGACTGAAGCCACTTTGCCCTTAAGGACCACTTTGCCGTCAATCACCAAAGCCGGAGTGGTCATCACATTGTATTTCATAATTTCAACAATGTCTTCAACTTTCGAAACGGTGGCGGTAATGCCCGATTCTTCTACTGCTTCACGGCATGCTTTTTCTAAGGCTTTGCATTTGGCACATCCGGTTCCCAGGATTTTTATGTCCAGTCCTGCGACCCCAATATTTTCCATGGAGGAAGTTGTCAATGGATTTTGACCTGGTTTATTCGCGGTAAATAGCTTTCCAAATAATTGTTTTTTCATTTCCTGATATTCTAGTAATAAATAAATCTAAACATTTCGTTATTCGCAAAACAACGAACGATTTGCACAAATTTTTATACCCCCAAAAATTGTTTGAACAGGAGTTGTGCTTCTTGCCAATTTTCTTTGTCGATGCAGTATTTGATTCGTGGTGCTTCAATTTCACCCTGAATTAAACCGGCATCTCTTAATTCTTTTAAATGTTGCGAAAGGGTCGATTTGGCAATGGGCAATTCTTCACTCAGGTCGCCACTATAACAGCATGCCTGTTTCGATAGAAGTTCGAGTACATAAATGCGAACAGGATGCCCCATTGCTTTGGCATAACGTGCTGTTTTTATTTGCTTAAGAGTTGTTGCTTCTTTTTGCTTCATTCCTTGTTCGTTATTTTACGAACAAAGGTAATTTAAAATTTGAAATAGATTATTTTTTAGTTTTATTTTTTTGAAAAAGAATAAGTGATGTGATGGATCGAATTGGATCTTTAAAGAATAAGGGGTCGTAAAATGGTGAGGTTTAGAATGAATTCGCAATAGTTTAATACAACAGAAGCACTGATCAATATGAATCAGTGCTTCTGCTTTTTAATAAGCTGGATTAATCCAGTTTGATGGATGCCTGCAAGGCCAATGCTTGTTTTTTAATTTCGTGTTCAAAAGCATCTTTAGTGGCATATACCTGATTTTGTTTTTCCCAGCCCACCATAAAATAAAATTCAACTGGTTGTTGAGTAATTTCGAGGGCGGTATAAAAGGTTTGCGTAATGCCTTCACCTTCTTCAGGAGCAGTTTGTACTGACAAATTGTTGCTTGGAACAATAATTGCCATTCCCAATTTTTCTCCATCGTAGGCTTGATTATCGTGCGTGAAAAAATAGGAGACTGACTCATCTGTTTTAGAGAATACCGAATCGGAATGAAGGTTAACGATGCCCGTCACTAATTTTACGTCATCGATGCCTTTTATCCAAACCTGACTGTTATAGTATGGTTTTCCTGCTTCAATGGCTACCCGGTGTTTGAGTTGAATAGTTTTTCCATCAATTTGGAGGCTGTCAAAATCCATATCGAACAGGGAGCGAAGTGGGCCTTCCTTAATTGAGGAGTAGGTGCCAAAGCAGTTGGGACCAACACGGTATAAGCCTGTTGGTGTTTCCAATGCAAGAGCACCGGCACCCAGTGAATTGGCCACTTTAAGAATGTCCATACCCCAGGTTCTCATTTCATGATAGGTGGGGCCACCTTTCAAGCCGCAACTGTCAAGGGCCATGTTGGTGGTTGTTTTTCCAAAAATATCGATTCCGTTGCGGGCATCAAAATAGTTACGAAAAGCCACCACATCGTTTTCCCAGCCAATACCTTCGAATTGAAATATATTTTGGGTGACTTCTGTTTTGTCCGTTTTTAAACGAATTCCCGTGGTAAATTCTTTTGATGGATCATCATAATCGGCAAAACGGATGTTGGTTTTTACTGTAATTTTCTCTTTTGCCTCGAAACTCAGGCTGAGGGTTTTTGTTTCATTGGCATCGAAATCGACTTGAGAGAATAGGACGTCCCATTTCCCATCCAGATCCAGATCGTCCAGCTGGGCAGGAAACTGGGTGCCATTTTTATCGGTTAAAAGTGCGAGTTCAACTTCGGGTAATGCACCCAGTTTTTGTTCCAACTCTTCGCGATTCAACTCAAGCGATTTTGCCTTCAGCTTCAGCTCTGTTGTATTGCTTAGCTTGATGCTTTGTTGTTGTTGTTGTGAACAAGACCACAGCAACAGAAAAAGTAGGAATAAAGAAAATGAATTTTTCATTTTAGCTTATTTAGTGATTTGTAAATTAAAGTAATAGAACGCAGATAACGCAGATTTAACTGATTTAGAGCGATTGTTCTGTGATTTTCAGCATGATCTGTGCCATCGGCGCTCCTATTCTATAGGTTCGAAATAGATGAATATCCATCATCTAGTAACGGGTATCTGGAATACAGCTTATTCCGGCAAATCGTTTTCCCCTTTTACATATCCAAAGTTGGCTAATATGCCTCCATCAACATAAAGAATATGACCATTGACAAAGTTTGCAGCTTTTGAAGCCAGAAAAAGAGCTGCATTACCAACGTCTTCGGGCTCACCCCAGCGACCTGCAGGAGTACGCGTCATCACCAAATCATTGAACGGGTGTCCGTTTAAACGAATGTCTGCTGTTTGTGAAGTAGCAATATAGCCAGGGCCAATTCCGTTAATTTGAACATTGTACTTTGCCCATTCGCAGGTCATATTTTCGGTGAGCAATTTTAAGCCGCCTTTAGCTGCAGCGTAGGCCGATACGCTATTTCGTCCATAAACGCTCATCATTGAGCACATATTGATGATTTTACCGGACCTACGGGCGATCATTCCGGGAGCAATACGTTTGGCTACGATCAAAGGGGCAACTAAATCAACATCGAGCACTTGAACAAAATCGGAAATAGGCATATCGAGTATTGGAATTCGTTTAATGATTCCGGCATTGTTGACCAAAATTTCAACAGGTCCGACTTCTGCTTCAATTAAACTGATTCCCTTGTCAACTTCATCTTCTTTGGTAACATTAAATACCAGCGTGAATACATCGATACCATCTTTTGCATATTCAGCTTTACATGCTACGAGACGATCTTCCGATAAATCGTTGACACATAATTTTGCACCCGCTCTGGCCAGTGCTTTTCCAACGGCCATTCCTATTCCGTGAGTTCCTCCGGTTACCAGGGCAACTTTTCCCTCGAGGTTGAATAATTCATTAATTATTGGATTCATTCTATTTCGTTTTTAAGTTATAAAAAATCTTCCCTAAGCGGGGTAAGGTGCTTATTTTAATTGATCAGGTTGATGAACGTCCATATCGCCATAGTCGAGGTTTTCGCCGGCCATTCCCCAAATGAAAATGTAATTTGAAGTTCCTGCTGCACTGTGAATGCTCCATGTAGGAGATAATACAGCTTCCTCGTTTTTCATCCAAATGTGGCGGGTTTCATCAGGCTGTCCCATAAAGTGGCAGATGGCCTGTCCCTTAGGTACTTCAAAATAAAAGTAGGCTTCCATTCTGCGGCTGTGAGTGTGTACAGGCATGGTATTCCATACACTCCCTTCGTTGAGTTCTGTCATTCCCATTTGCAACTGGCAAGTTTCAATAACATCTTTAATGAGCAGCTGATTGATGTTGCGTTCATTCGATGTCTTTAGCGCCCCCATGTGCAATACGTTTGCATCGGCAAGGGTCATTCTTTTGCTGGGATATTCTTTGTGAGCTGGTGCCGAATTGATATAGAAATGGGCTGGGTTAGATTTATCAATTGATTCAAAAACAACGTCTTTAGTTCCTCGTCCCAGGTAAAGGGCATCTTTATAGTTCAATTCGTATGTGGCATTTTTGGTCACAACTTTTCCTTTACCCCCTACGTTGATGATTCCCATTTCGCGGCGTTGAAGAAAGTATTCTGCCTTTAAATCATCAATGGTATCGAGTGTTAAGGCTTTAGTGACAGGAACGGCGCCACCAACAATGTAGCGGTCGTACTGCGAATAGGTCAGAGATACTTGATCATTCACCATAACATTTTCCACTAAAAATTCTTTGCGAATTCTTTCTGTGTCATATTTTTTAAAGTCCTCAGGATGGACTGCATAACGTGAATTACTTTTTACTGTCATAATTATGTGTTTTTAAATTAATTTTTGTTGTCGATTCAAATTTCTTAATCTGTTTATTTATCTGAGTTGGATTGATGGGATATAGTTGGATCATTTTGCCAATATTCCATTTCTCCATTACCGCATTTCCCCTTTTTTCATACTCGACCTCCGAATAATCAATTTAGGTTTAAAAGTCATGGAGCTTGAAAGACCTTTGGTCATTCCATTTTCAAGGCGTTCAATCAGCATACGGGCCGAGCTTCTGCCTAATTCCTCGCTATATTGTTCCATTGTGGTAATTCCCGGTTCGGTCAATTCGGTAAATGGTTCGTTGGCAAAACCACAAATACCAATTTCTTCGGGTACTTTTATATTGGCATTTTTTAGAGTCAACAAAGCGCCGAGGGCAGAATAATCGCTGGCAGAAAAAATGGCATCGGGTAAGGTGTTGCTTGCAATCAGCTTTCGAGTGAGATCTTCCCCTTTGATTCTGGTTAAAACATCTTCAAATACCATTTGATCTGTAAGTTCTAATCCTGCTTCGAGCATGGCTTTTTTGTAACCATTGTACCGATCATTATAGACGTTTACATGCAGGGGACCTGCAAAATGTACAATTTTTTTGTAGCCCTGCTCAATCAAATGCCTGGTGGCTTCATATCCTCCCGTAAAATTATCGTTCATCACATGATCGATATTCATATCCTTAAAAATACGATCGAATAACACTACAGGTATCCCTTCTTTTTGTGCTTCCCGAATGTGTTGGTCGTTTAAAGTGCCATTTGAAATGGACATAATTACTCCGTCAACTCTATTGTAGATGAAGGTTTTCAGACTTTTAATTTCACTTTGGGCATCCTCATTTGTTTGACAAATCATGAGGTTGTATCCTGCCGGATTGGTAATTGTTTCCATACCGGCAATGGCATGTGAGAAAAAATGCCTGTTGATTCGTGGAATGATCACACCAATCAGCTTACCTTTTCCTTTGCGAAGGTTCGACGCCAGGTGGTTGGGCCTGTAATTCATTTCCTCAGCAGTTTGTTTGACCAGATTGCGCGTTTTCTCACTAATCCTTGAGTTGTTGCTTAGTGCCCTTGATACTGTAGAGGCCGACATGTTTAGGCGTGCAGCAATGGTATGTATGGTCGCTTTTCGATTTTCCACTGTACAAAAGTAACCATTTTGTACAATCGATTGCGCAAATTGGCAAAAAATTAATTTTTAAGTTTTTTCTTTCTCCTCAATACTGGCCTGTTTTGATCTAGATTGAAGGGAATCAGTGTGTTTGTCAAACCATCTTTTACTGAATCCCAGATATACCCAAAAATGGATTTATTTTGGTCGCGTGCTAATTGAATTTCCCCTTGTCTGAAGCTACGGTTAGAACGAACGTTGCTGCCACGCAGGGCTAAATTGCTTAATGCCGTTAGGAGTGAGTTTTTTGAATCCTTGTTTTTATTTCGTACCAGAATTTTCAAGTTATTGTATTCAAAATCAACAGTGCCGGTTGACTGATAATTGTCGGCAAGAACATCAAAATCGATACCGTAGAGTTGCCCAGCCGTTTCAATGTCTGCCAAAGGTTGAAGTATTCTGTTTACCGATTCTGTTGTGAGATTATTTAAGCTTCCATTTATTCTGAACCGGTCTTGGTTATCGTTAACATTCATGACATAATGAGCTTCTAATTTCGCCTCATTCATAAATCGGCACAGGATATCAAATTCAGTATTTCGTGTCAGCTTACTGATGTTGTGTAAATTGTATCCTGAAATGTACAGGTTGTCGAAAGATGCTTTGGCTGTGGTATTGTTGTTAATTGGCCTGGTTTCTGCAAAAACAGCAGAGTTGAGTACTCTGAAAGAATCAAGCTGAAACTTTACAGGTAGTGATCTGAAAATCTCAGCCAGCAAGGGGCGATAACCCTTGTGTTGTCTCAGGAATTGCTTATCTGTAACAGACTGCAGTACGATGGAATCAAGTTGAAACGATGATGCTTTTATAAAGGGAGTGCCACTTGAATCAAACGCCCAACTGAAATTATTTAAGATCAGTTGATCCATGTTGAAGGACAGCCAGTTGTCCTTGTCTCTCTGTACATCAATGAACTCGGATTTTGTTAAAAGTGGTTGAAATGAACTCTGTTGGAGCTGAATGGAGTGATCGGTAAGGATGATTTTCTTAATTTTTAAAAAACCAATGGTGTCAATTCTAATTTGAGTGCTTGAGCAACTGGCATTGAGGCTGCTGAATTTTAATGGAAATGGATTTTTTAAGGTCGTAGTATCAATGTTAAAAGTATTTATTTTTAGGTTCAGTTGATCCATTTGTAATGTTGGTTCTAGATCTTGATCGCGCATCAATCTGAAAGCCGCATTTGTGATTTCAAAATTTTTGATGGAAAGTCGCGTAAAAACGTCTGTCCATATTTCATTCATTTTTTCCTTGTTTTGCTCAGTGGTGTTTTGATGTACAACAATGTTAAAGACCGGATGCACTACAATTAAGTCGTGTGTTTCAATTTCCTTATTAACAAATAACTTTCGCAATTGCAGGTGGTAGGCTTTAAGCTTATCAATTTGTATATACGATGGGTTTATCGAATCGGCCAGTTCGATGATGCTAACATTGTCAATGATAAGGTTTTGTTTGAGAAGGTGTAGGTGGGCCTTGTCATAGCTAATGTTGTATTTCCTTTCCGGATGCTCATTTAACAAGAGTGGCAACTGTTGATTTAGCCAACTCTGGATGCCAAAATGAATGCCTGCAATAATTGTGATAGCAGTTAAGCAGATAATGACCGGAATACGTATTTTCTTTTTATTGTTCACGGAAGTTTTAAGCAGTTCATGTTCAGGTTAAAGTTATTCATTCGTGAACTATTTCCTACATAAATTTATTTTGTTTTATCCATCGAAGTAAAATGAATAAAGTGTGTTGGCATTGTGAAGAGTTCCAGAGAAAAACAACACGAATGATACGGCATGTTATCTTTTTGTTTTATTAACAGTTTGATTATCATAAACGTTTCCCCTTGTGCAAATAAACTTCTATTTTAGCGCTGTTGCTCACAGGGCAACATTTAAATTGGTGAAGATGAAGTTTGAGGGGATAATTCTGTTTAATTCATGTATTAGTTTTAAAAATGTAGGCATTCAGCCTGTCGAAGAAATTAGTGTTGATGCTATTCAGTCAACATGGGAAAAGTTAAAGCTTAAATTTGGCTTTAATAAAAATGTCCCGGAGGAAATTCAATCAAATTTTTATACTGCAATTGGATATTACCCAGAATTAAAAAAGGTGAATATTAAGGTCAGGTATGGGCATATCAAAACAACCATGCAATGTCGTCCGCGTTGGGATTTTCTTTTTCACAGTAAAGAAAATCGATCTTATGTGATTTATATTGATGATAAGATCGAAAACGACAATGGAATATTGTATCATGATATGCCATTAAATGCACAGATTGGTGTTATTGGGCACGAGCTGGCTCATATCATTGATTATAGAACGATGAGCAATGCTCAAATGATCCGATTTGGAATCGATTATTTGAAATCCCGAAAGAAAAAGGAAATCGAAAACCGGGTTGATCTGATTGCCATTCATAGTGGATTGGGACACCAAATCAAAGATTTTTCGCAATACGTATTTGAAGACTCAGGCGCATCTCTTAAATACCTGAGCTACAAAATGAAATATTACTTCAAACCTAGTCAGATCAATGAGTTTATTGCGCTCTCGCCCATATATTCTTATGTGCAAGATGTGTTGAAGGATTAAAGGATTCTGAAAATATACTGTAAGCTAGCATCTGTTTGTCTTTGGGGATCAATTTATAGTTTGATCATGTAGGTCTACCTATTTGAAAAAGACATGCGTTTTATAAATGATGAAACCATAAATTATAAAACGCAAGATTCGACTAAGTGCAAAAAGTAAATATCGACGCATGCTGTAATTGGTAGTGCCAATTAAAAGTGATATCGTTGCCCAGGGGACGGGTGTTAATGCTGCAATGATGATTAAAGTGGTTCCAAACCGACGAACTTTAGGTAGATATTTTACAAAAAATTTACGCTGCAAGAACCTAAAATACAATACTTTAGAGAAATATCTGCCGGCAAAAAAAGAAAGGTAGCCTGCACCATAGGATACTATTGCGAAAAAGGCCAGATTTCCAATATAGCCATAAAGTGATCCTTTGTTAAGTGCCCAAACCATAAATATCTCAGGTGGAAAAATTCCAAAAAAGACTTCTGATCCAACATATATCAAATAGATGATACCGGGGTTGCTGTAAAATTTTTGAATCCAAAATTCCGGATTTTCTTTAAAAATTAATTGATCAAAGAGGAAAAAAGCAAATGCAAGTATGGCCAGGGCAAAAATTGCTCTAGCCGCATTTTGAATAATAAATTTCCTTTTGAAATTGAGTTTCATTTTATTCAGTTTAGTTGAATTGATCCATTTAAATTTTCACAAGGATATAGCTTTGTAAGCTAAACAGAATATTTCATGAATCGTTTGGTAAAAGCACAAATAAATTAAGGCTGCCATATCAGGCTGCCTTAATTTATTTGTGCGGTAAACAGAATCCAGTGTCCCTTAATCAGGAGGTGTATCAGTAAGATTCTATATTTGTGTCAATACTAATAGGTGTGATTTGTAGTGTAATAAATTATTCGACGGTTAATACTAAATCGCTTCTATTTACCATATTTTTATGGTGTCCGTTTACATTCATATCAATGGTATGGCACACTTTACAATTATTATGAGTCCCAATTGTGCCGGCCATATTCTGATATTGAAGTGGAGGCATGTTGTCGCGTTGTTTTTCGTAAATATTTTCCGCTCCGTAAATGGCATGGGTCGATCCGTGACAGGCAATGCACCGTACTCCATTTCCGTCGGTCCGGTTTCGGTATAAATCGTCGAAGCCTGGAGCCCATTTATTATAGGCTGTTCCGGAAAAACCGTCATTGTTAATGTCAAAATTAGTATGGCAACCTTTGCAATCGGGCTCCATCAGCCAAGGTTTCCGGGGATTCACGCTGGCCTGATCTTTCACATAGAATGGTTTTAAATTTTTGGCTAGTACCTCGGCTTGTTTTATATTTGGTTGGGCGACTAACAAACTTAAAGCGTGTCCTTCAATGCGGCCGTGGCAATTGGTACAATTAAGGCCAGTTTTTGTATGTCGTCCCCGGTAGCAATTGGTGTTTCCTGTCACTGCTGAAGGATGGCACAAATTACACGAAGCATTATCCATGTTTTCAAGATAATTGGCATGGAATCCATGAATAGCTGAAGAAAAGTTCAATACTCCATTTTTACCGCTTACGCCTAAAGCCGGATCGGCGTGACAGGATTGGCACAAAGCAGGTTTCCCATTTTCAGCATCGGCTAAAAGTGTGGTGCCGTTGTAACGGTCGTGTGCAGCAAGAATATTGATTGACGTTTCGTTGGATACTCCTGAAATTCCATTCCATGCATAGTCGCCACCGTGGCAATTTTTACATCCCATTTCGGTGGAAGTTGGCGCAACTGCTTTGGTGCTGATCAGTTTTTTTCCTGTTTCCTGATCAACTGCTGTAATGGTAAACATGGGGTATGGACTGTAGATCTTGTCATCGCGGTATGGTGTAACAGGTATTAAGTGTGCTGCAAAACCATTTCCTACGACATCCATTTTATCAATTACTTTTTTCCCGCCTAATCCAACACCTTCAGGTAAGTCGGCCCCAAAAATGATCTTTGCATATTTCCATAGCAGGGAATGTTTTTCAGGATGTTGGTGCATTTCTTCCGCTTCATACATTAAATCTACACCTTTTGTAATCAATTGTGGTTTAGGACCACGTTTAAACAATTGGGCATTGAGGGTATTGGCCGGAGGAAGAAAAGAGAAGTATTTTTCATTGTCTGATATACAATGCATTCCTAAATCGTTCCACACCAATAATACATACTCGTCGTTTTTGGCATCAAATTTTGGTACCTCCGTACTCAGTTGGGGTGGGGTATATTCTTTATTCGGAGTGGTTGTTTTTCCCTGAATGGTTTGGAATATATAGGCAGCAAGTGCTTTCTTTTCCGTTTCGGTACCAGCAAAAGGTGGCATGTAGGTATTTATTTTCCCCATGCCGGTCAGTTGTGCTTCCAGTCCTCTTTCGGTCAGTTGATCGGTTTTGTTTTTTATACCGTTATAGCCATTAAAGGTATGGCACGACATACATTGGAGTCGAAAAAGTTCGGCCCCGGCTTCCAGCTGATTTTCAGCGGTAACTTCTTTAATTTTAGACCATTTTGCAACGGGGAGAAATCCACTTACTTTTAGGTTCTCAATATCTTCAGGGTGAATGCCGTTGGAATACATTTGGCCGTATAATACATAGGGTTTCCTGGCGATTTCCCTTAGATATTCAAAGCCTGACATCCAGCCAATGCTAATGAGAACCAGTACAAAAGCAATTGATTTTTGAATCAGACCAGGCATCTTCACAATGGCCAACAAGCCAAGTCCGAAAAGTGCGATGGTAGAATAAATGAGGATACTGATGAAGATTCGACTTTCCGGATTGATATGAAAAACATTGCGGAAGGAATCGGCATCGAGTACAGTAGAATAATAGAATCCGGTTAACGCCAGAACCACCAGAGGAGCTAACATCCATTTTGCACTGTAGCGCATGAGTTTTGTGCGAAGCGAAGCATCTTTTCTGAAAGAGGCGGTAATGAGTGCAAAAACGCCTGCAAAAATAATTGCAATTGACGTTCGGAAAAGGACTCCGGGTAAAAAACTTGGATTGAAGAATCCGTGCCAGAAATTACCTGTTGCGATCCATTTGCCCGGAGTAAGCATAAATCCCAGAATTCCATTGATCATGACCAGACTGAGCCAGGCAAAAATAAAATACAACCATCCAACAATTTGATGATTGCGAGGAGACATTTTGTCGAAACGATAATGGTAGATCAGCAGGGCAATAATTTCGCCAATGAAAAACACCCATTCAATGGCCCAGCCAAAGACAAAACTGTGGATCAGCGCTGATGTGGCACCAGGATTTACCAAAGCAATGATGAACCAAATTCCAACCCCGGAAACACCTCCGAATACCATAGTTAGTAACAGGAAAAAATTGGTGTGCGATTTCACAAAGTCAAGAATGCCTTTATCATTAGCTTTTAAAGCTTTCCTTTCGGTGAGGACCAAAAACAACCCTCCGCCCACAGCAAGGTGAGCAACAACAACGTGCAGTACAGCAATGATAGCGATGAATAAACCGCCACCTATATTGGGTAAAAACCATATTGGATAATTCATGATTTATTCGATTTTGAAGTTAATGTAAGCGTATACATAAAATAGATGGCCAGTAAACCAATTACAAACGTGAGCAGGAATACGACTAATGGACTTGTTTGATGTACATTGACTAATTCCGAGGGTTTGAAAAGATCAATCAAATATTTTGAACGGCTTACTTCGCGGACTATGGCCATTATTATAACTTGAAACAATCCTTGAATTAAGGCCTGTACTAGTTTGCCTTTTAGAGCAAAATAAATAATCAGGAGGGCTGAAATTAGGGCAATACCCATGAGTAAAGTTGCTGTTAAATCGCCACCTAAAAAGGCCTTGCCAATGCTTGTCGGAAATGATATCCAAAACCATATTCCAACAACAAACTGAACAATGGTGGCCCATGCAAATACTTTCAAATTACTTTTTATCGCCAATTGCTTCTCTTTTTCATTCATCGATTTTTTAAAGAATTTTGCCCATACAGCCTTCAGTAATGATGCAATGGCAACCGCCGCAACAAGAAAATGGAGGTATCGTGGCAAAAAGGTGTGATCGCCAATATTTAAAAGTTTTCCCTCAGGATGAAGTAAATATCTTCCCCATTCATTAGGCTGTAAGGCCAATGTTGAATTGTTGACGAACATAAAGGCGATGTACAGGGCGAATACAGTTGAAATTATTAGCGAAATTTTTGCCAGAAGAGGTTTAGTTTCCATCTTTTTAGAAAAAATATAGGCACCATAGTAGGCCAGAATCAGTATTGGGATCACCAAAATCCAATACACTGCCATCATTACCGAACTGGTGTAGAAAAAGTTACCGAACAGGACCTGAACAAATAGTAAGGGGGGAACACCCAAGTTAATGGTTAATGCAATTAGGGTAGGGAGGTGTTTCGATTCGGAATCGATGTTTTTTCCTCTAATCAGGTTCCAAATGGTTAATAAGCTGCCTCCTAGAATCATGTTCATGAAAAGCAAATGTAAAATAAAGGTAAAGGTCAGTAAGACCTGAAACCATAACCAGTGTACCGGTATGGTGTCGGGTGTTGGAATAATAGAGTTGTCCATGGTTTGTTGATTTAAATTAAAAGTTCAATTTAAAATAAATTAATTGTAGATGTTTGATTTGAACATATGTTTTTAATTATGTTTTGAAACAAAAAAAACCCGACAGGGAATCTGGAGGGCACTGAAAAAGTCCCTAGGGCATAATTATTAAACAAAAAGCAGTAAAA
>JBGUEP010000005.1:158144-229902 GCA_041821245.1 Prolixibacteraceae bacterium | reverse complement strand
GCAAAATTTGAATTCTCAGTGACTTAAAAAACACCGTGTTTTTAGAGCGGACTCAACAAGAGAATAAAAGAAGAATTGATAGACTAATAAAAACTGTAACCAAAGTGTAAATTTCATTGCGGTTTTTGTTCGAACAACTTACTTTTCGTCTCCCAATATTTTTTGCTGTGGCACGACAGGAAAGTAGCCCGAATCGGCAATTCAATTGAGCGTAACGTTGGCAACAAGGGCAAAGATCAATTCGATAGACCAAGGATGTAATATGGATTATAGAGATAAAGTTTTTTTAGCTGTGGCAGAGAATCTTAGCTTTTCAAAAGCTGCTGACGAATTATTTATTAGTCAACCTGCCGTTACGAAACACATAAAAGAATTGGAGAGCAAACTAAACAGCACTCTTTTCGAAAGAAAAGGCAATAAAGTTTATTTGACCAAAGCAGGAAAAATGACCTATGGTTATTTGAAGAAAATTATGCAACAATACGCGGAACTTGAATTTGATTTAGGAAGAATGAACGACACTTTTAAGGGTACACTTCGTATCGGTGCAAGTTCAACTATTTCGCAATACCTCATTCCAAAAGTAATTGCTGCGTTCCATAAACGCTATCCTAAAATTGAATTGTTTCTTTATAATGGCAACTCATTCGAAATGGAACAAAAATTATTGGCTAATGAAATAGAAATCGCATTGGTTGAAAATAATTCCTCGCAATTAAATATAAAATACATCGATTTTCTTGACGATGAAATTGTAGTAGTTACGGGTAGCCAAAGTGTTTATGCCAAATTAAAATCCATTTCATTAATCGATTTCCAACAAATACCAATTGTACTTCGCGAAAAAGGTTCGGGTACGCTCGAGGTCATTCAGAAGCATCTATTAAAAAACAACATCAAGATTGATCAGCTCAATATTCTCATCCATATGGGGAGTACTGAAGCAATAAAAAATTTCCTGTGTGATTTTGACGGTATTGCCCTTGTTTCTGAAAAATCAATCGATAAAGAGTTATTGCTAAAGCAGATTACGAAAATCGCAGTAAAAGGAATGCAATTTAACCGGAAATTTCGAATAGCCTATCGTCAAGGAAATGAAGCCTTATCCTCAAAATTATTTACAGAATTCCTTTTGGCATATAATTTATAGTTATTGGCGATAAGTTTTTAGTATTTGTTTTAGTTATACTGTGAGTCTATTTTTGTCTAGATATTTAAAGGATAAAAATATGAGTCTATGTTTAAATCAAAAACAAATAAGCATAATTTATGGAGTAGTAATACTGATGTGCTTTTTGCCATTCATTTCACCCGCAATAGCATTGCTTATAGGTTTGTTCTTGTCAGTACTTGGCCTGAGATACAATAAAATCGTAAAATATACATCGTTTTCATTGCAAGCTTCAATTGTATTAATGGGCTTTGGGATGAACCTTACTCAAGTAGTGAGCGCCTCAAAAACAGGTTTTATTGATACCGCAATTTCTGTGGTATTAGTTATGAGTGTCGGATATTTTTTAGCAAAATTGCTCCATGTAGATTCTAAAACAGGCACTCTCATTTCTGCTGGCACTGCGATATGCGGTGGAAGTGCTATTGCCGCGGTCGCTTCTGTCTTAAATCCTAAAAGCGCTCAAATCTCATTCTCTTTAGTGGTTGTTTTTATCTTAAATGCAATTGCTCTTGTAATTTTCCCTGTTATTGGGCATCATTTTAATCTTAGTCAAGAAACATTTGGCACATGGGCTGCTATCGCTATTCATGACACAAGTTCAGTTGTTGGAGCGGGAGCAACTTATGGGCCAAAAGCCCTTGAAATTGCAACAACAATAAAGTTAATACGTGCATTATGGATAATTCCTTTATCAATAGTAATTGCATTGATTCAAAAAGATAATTCTCATGGGAAAATTAAAATTCCATGGTTCATAGGTCTATTTGTGATCAGTATTGTTATTGCATACTTTTTCCCTGGTGGACAAAATCTATTTCAACACTTTGGATGGTTGGGTAAAAAGGGTATGGTCATTTCACTTTTCCTTATTGGTTCTAACATCTCATTTAAAGAAGCCAAGAAAGCAGGGGGTAAAAGTTTTGTTTTTGGAGTTCTGCTTTGGTTGTTTATCGGGTTTAGCTCTTTTGTTGTACTTACTATAAATTCATAAATGATGGAACTTTATTGGATAACTCTAATCGTGGTATTTGCGAGCCTCGTGAAAGGAATCACTGGTTTTGGTTTCGCATTGGTGGCGCTTCCTCCATTATTGATCTGGTACACGCCGAAGGAAGTTATTCCTGTATTGCTTTTGTGCAATCTATTTTCGTCAATAATCATTGTTCTGCAAAAAAAAGAGCACAAATTAATAAACAAGCAATTTAAATCGTTGATAATTTATGGGGCTTTATTTACCATTACGGGTGTAGTATTTCTTAAATATCTGCCCGAAGAATTAATGGTTGTTATCTTAAGTGTTTTTCTAATAGTATTATCCATTCTTTCCATTTTAGGGATTCAATACCCAATAAAATTAACGAATCGTTCCTATAAAATCGCTGGTGCTTTATTGGGTTTCTTAACCGGAAGTATTTCTATTAGTGGTCCACCTATGGCCCTTTTTTTATATTCGGCAAAAGTTAACAATCAGCAGTTTCGAGAAATATTTTCATGGTTTAGTATCGTCACTGCAATAGTCGCTTTGGCAGGATATTTTGCCTTAGGTATCTTAACTTTTAAAGCTGTTGAAATGGCTTTGATATTTCTTCCTATTCTTTTTATAGGTTCATTTATTGGTAAAAGGTTAAACAAACTTATACCTATTGTAGCATTTAAAAAAGCTATTTTGTTTATTACTTTGTTTGCAAGTATTTTTATTTTGTTAAAATGAAATATAATGAACCCCAGTTGCCAATAATTTGGGATCAATCAATCGTATGATCCAGGGGATTCTCCGGTGATTGTCCCTGTGTTGTGACAAAGCTAAAGGGTGGGCAGTACTTTGCAGTTTCAATCCTTTTTTTATTCCAGATCATTTTTTTGTTTACCATAATAGCTGTTGATATGAGTTTGTATCGGGTGCAAACTGTTTGTTTTTATGGTTTATGATCCTTTAATATCGTTTTCATTTACTTGTTTCATAGTGAGATTTCGGGCAAATACCAGACAACAAAAACAAAAAAGGCTAACCCATAGTGAGTTAACCTTTAAAATCGTGCCCAAAACAGGACTCGAACCTGCACGACCTTACGGACACTAGTCCCTGAAACTAGCGCGTCTACCAATTCCGCCATTTGGGCTTTTCAGGCTGCAAATATAAATTATTTTAGCTTTCTTCCTTGGCTGTTCTTCCTTTTTTAATTAAAAAAATTGAGCGCCGGTTCAGAACTCAACTTTTTAATCTGATTTTATCACAAATGCCGTAGAGCTGAACCATCAATTCTTCAGATTATTCTCTAAGTAATCCACTAGTTTCGTGTACAAATGCATGCGTGTATTGCCTCCTTTGATAGAATGATTACGATTGGTGTAAACCTGCATGTCGAATGGAATACCTTCCTGAACAAGTGCCTCTGCATATTCATAGCTGTTTTGAATGTGAACATTGTCGTCGGCAGTTCCATGCATAATCAGCAAATGTGCTTTAATGTTTTTGAAATTGTAGATGGGAGAATTGTCATCGTATCCATCCGGATTTTGTTGTGGTGAACGCATAAACCGTTCGGTGTAAACTGAATCGTAATACCGCCAGTTGGTGACGGGTGCCACAGCTACTCCTGCTTTAAAAAGGTCGCCCCCTTTGTTTAGGCACAAGGCCGTCATAAATCCTCCGTAACTCCAACCCCAAATGGCCATATTTTTTTCATCGGTATAGGGGAGTGCTGCCAAATATTTAGCAGCTTCCAGCTGATCGTCACTTTCCAATTTGCCCAGTTGCAGGTAAGTGCATTTTCTAAATTCTTCGCCACGTGCTGCGGTTCCTCTTGGATCGAAACAAGCCACAATAAACCCTTGTTCAGCCAGAAAATAGTGCCAGTCCATTTGCCAGCTATCGGCCACTTCCTGAGAATTGGGACCGCTGTATTGTGTCATGACTACGGGGTATTTTTTTGATGGATCGAAGTTGGAAGGCTTGAGCAGGTAGCCGTTTAAAAGCACACCTTCGGATGTTGTAAAAGAGGTAAATTCGTGGCCGGGTAATTGGTATTTCCCCAGGTTGATTTTCACATCCTTATTATCTTCCAGTGTTCTGGAGAATTTGGCTTTGGTATCGTTAACTGTTACCAACATTGGTGTTTTGCTGTTCGAGAAATAATTCAGGTAGTATTTATATCCTGTACTGAAAATGGCCTTGTTTGTTCCTGTTTCAAGCGAAAGGGCCCATTCTTTTTTACCATCGAGCGTTAAACCATATACTTCGCGCTGAAGCGGGGATTTTTTTGCGGCCTGATAGTAAAAGGTCTTTTTTGTCTCGTCGTACCCATAAAAATCGGTCACGTCATATTCGCCTGTTGTGAGTTGTTTGACTTTGAATCCTGTATTTTTATACAAGTAAAGATGTGCCCAACCATCGCGTTCACTAACAACTACAAAGTGTTGATTGTCTTCTAAAAACGTAAAAAAATCGATAAAGGTTTCATCAATATATCGATTGTTCTTTTCTGAAAAAACGGTTCTACTATCGCCGGTAAAAGGATTGGCATAAAGTAGTGTGATTTCATTTTGCAGACGATTTAAATGAAAAATAACCAAATCGCTTCCTGTAGGAGTCCATGCGATTCGGGGGATGTAAATGTTGGTGTCATTGCCTGAATTCATCTCGATGGAGGTCTTCGTTTTTACATCGTAAACATGTACACTTACAGTCGAATTCGTTTCACCGGCTTTGGGATATTTGTAAGAATATGAACCGGGATACAAGGCATTTTCCTTTTTTTCCGGTGAAAGCCCTTTGTAAAGCGGGAAGCTGTATTCCGGAACTTCACTTTCGTTAAACTTTACAAAAGCCACTTGTTTACTATCGGGCGACCATTCAAATGCTTTATTATAGCTAAACTCCTCTTCATATACCCAATCGGGAATCCCATTAATGATGGTGTTTTTTTCGCCATCGAAAGTAATTTGTTGCTCGGTACCAAATCGGAGCGTTTTAATAAAGATGTTGTTGTTGCGCACAAAGGCAATTCGTTCTCCATCAGGTGAAAAGGAGGCTATTTGCTGAGGCCCGTATTCCGAAACTTCGTAAAGTTTTTCCGTATAGGTATCCCAGACATAATATTCAGCGATATAGGAATGACGATAAATTTTCTTTTTCCGGGTTTCAAGGAGAATTCGTTGTTCGTCCTTACTAAAGGTATAGGCTGTGATGCTTTTGATCGGGCAATTTTCTACTTGCGACAATTGAAATATCGTAGCAATTTCTTCACCGCTTTTATAGCTGTATTTAACAATGTTTTGGGAATCAGTTAATGAAGAAAAATGGATTCCGTCATTCATGGAAATTACACCATCAATCGTTTTCGTTTTAAAAGTACTGCGCACTACAAAATCTTCGAGTGTCAGTTGTTTCTTTTCTTGTGAAAGTGCGCTTAGTGCCAGAGTAAAGGCAAAAAGAAGTAATAAAATTTTATTTCTAATCATATATATACTGAATTATTGTCGTTTTAAAAACTCAGCGAAAAATACTATAATTTTTGCCGAAAAGGAAAGTGAAAACTCAGCTTTGTTGATTTGAATTATTGAAAATTCAAATAATAGTTGTAAGTTCCAAACTTAAATATACCAACAAGAATTTCACTAAGCGGGATATCTGGTTGTATTTTATTGAATTAGGTTTTGTTTTTTGCATTATTTTAGGGAGGTGAATATGAAAAAGCTTCTTGGGTTGATAGCTTTTTTAGTTATTTTATTTCAATTGGTTGTAGCGCAAACCGTTGATTTAAGATTTAGTGAATTTAAGTTTAATAATAATCTGTCGTCGGTATTTCTTAAATCCATTGCACAGGATCAGTATGGTTTTGTCTGGTTTGGTACAACCAATGGCTTACATCGATTTGATGGCTACGAGTTGAAAAGTTATTTATCATCTGGCGGCTTAAGTTTTAATATTCCCGAATCTCACATCTATGAATTGTATGCCGACAAAGCCGGTTGGTTGTGGATCAGCTTGAATTCAAACTTGTGTTACTACGATGTGATTCAGGATTCGATTAAAATCATTGCTAGTGAGAATTCTCCGCGAGGATTGGATAGTTACTATATTACCAGTTATGCCGAAAGTCTTGATTCCATTCTTTATGTGTCTACCGTTAAAACCATTTATTCTTTTAACAGTGAATCACTTGTTTTTGATAAACTGCTAAGTATTAAATCGGGACAAATTTCAAATTTTATCATTGATGATCAGGGAGTGTTTTGGGTCAGTACGCTGAATGGTACCGGGGTTATTCAATATAATCCAAAAACAAAGGAGACGATAGAAATAACACTACCAAAGGTAAATGAATATTGTGAGTTACTTACCGACCTGGAAATTTATGACCAAAAGTTATGGATTGCGACTGATGGAGCAGGGGTGTTTTCCTACGATTTAGATTCGAAAGTGTTTAAAAATTATCCTACCGACAGTGAATATGCTTTGAACGTGCTTGAATTATACCATGATGAGGATGGAATGCTTTGGATGGTTGATTTTACCGGATTGAAACTTTATGTGAAGGAGCGCGATTTTTTTCAGGGTTATTATCCTGATAATAAAGATGATTATTCCATTCAGCCCTACGTGAAAAATATTTTTCAGGACAGGGATCATAATTATTGGACCATCCATTCTCCGGGAGGAATAGGTTTCTGTCCAAAACCAAAGGAAATTAATCGCTTCGATTCGCACATTAATTCGCCATTCCACTTAACTTCCGATAATGTGTCAACAATTTGTGAAGATCAATTTGGTAATTTGTGGATGGGAAATCCATTCAATGGGATTGATGTTTTTAATTGGACGAAGGGAAGAACCGTTTCTTACACTCACGATAATTCGAATGTGAACAGTCTGGGGAAAGGTGCCACACAGTGTATTTATCGCGATTCGAAACAGCAAATGTGGGTGGGTAGTTACTGGGGAGGACTTCAAAAATACCAGACTGAAACTGACGACTTTATTACATTTGTACATGATCCGGGAAATCCCAATTCTTTGAGCTATAATGATGTGCGGTCGATTGTAGAGGATCGTGATGGGCAGTTGTGGATTGCTGTACACAGTAGGGGATTGGATCGTTTTGATCCTCAAACGAATTCGTTCACCAATTACAGTTTTGAAAAAAATAACCTGGCCAATAATTTCACCTTCCAGCTTGCGATTGATTCCTCGAATAACCTATGGGTGGCCACTGCATGGGGCTTAAGTGTGTTGCAACAAGGGCAACAACAGTTTAAAAATTATGTTTATTCCGAAGAGGATGAGTTTTCCATTTCATCGAATCTCGTGAATACGATATACATTGACCGGCAAAACCGCCTTTGGGTAGGAACACCTCAAGGGCTTAGTCTTTATCAACCTGAAACCGATAATTTTATGCGAATTAATGGTGCTTTCGCCAATAAAAACATCGTTTCAATTAGTGCTGATAATGCTGATAATATTTGGGTAGGAACTTTTTATGGGATTTCGAGATATGAGCCGGAATCGGGGAGAGTGCTCAACCTAAGCATGGAAGATGGCTTAATTTCCAATAATTTTTTGCCGCGAGCCGTTTACAATAACAATGCAACAACACTTTTTTTTGGCAGTGTAAATGGACTTAATTACTTTAATCCATTGGAGATTAATTATAATCATCAGGCTCCGTCGGTATACATTACAAAATGTAAAATTCTCAACCAGGAGATTACAAATCACAACAGTGACTTGCTTTCGAAAAACATTATTTTAAATGAGTCGCTTTTACTTGACTATTCTCAAAAAATTATTGAAATAGAATTCTCAGCACTTAATTTTGTGGCTTCGCAAAACAATCGTTATGCCTATTACCTTGAAGGGTTTGAAGACAATTGGAATGACGTTGGTAGCAAACGTAATGTTACCTACACCAATCTAAGTCCAGGAGAATATATTTTTAGGGTTAAAGCTGCCAATAACGAAGGAATCTGGAATGAAGAGGGTTTAAGATTATCCATTGTTGTCAGGCCTCCATTCTGGGCAACCGTATGGTTTAAAGCATTACTTGTTTTCTTTTTATTAAGTCTTTTGGTGTTCATTATTACTTTTAGGGAAAGGAACTTAATTGCTTCGAACATCGAATTGGAAGAAAAAGTGAAATCCAGAACACGAGAAATCAATTTACAAAAGGAAGCACTAGAAGAACAAAAGATATTATTGGAAGGGGCAAATGATTTTAAGAGCAAATTTTTTAGCGTTTTGGCTCATGATTTACGTGGGCCTGTCAGCAATTTGATCCAGCTCAATGTGCTTTTAAGGGAGCGATTGAAGATGAATCAGATGGGGAGTGTCTATAAAATCATTGAGCTTTCAGGCGAAACAGCCTCCAATACACATGCTTTGCTTGATGATTTGCTCATTTGGGGTAAAGCACAAACCAATAATATTCACTTGGATTTGGGAAAAGTTGAAATTAAAAAATTGATTGATGTTATCATCAGTAACCTGTCCAATCTTGCTGTCCTTAAGAGAATTCAAATTCTTTCAACAGTTGACGAAAACGCAGAAGCCTATGGTGATGCCAATACAATAAAAACCATTCTACGAAATATACTGTCAAATGCGATTAAATTTTCAAATCCTGAAAGTGAAATTTTAATATCAGTTGAAAAAACGGTAGATGAATTAACCGTTCACATTAAAGATTATGGAATTGGTATGAGTAAAGAATTGGTCGCATCACTTTTTCAAAGCGGGGTGAAGGTGTCGAGTATAGGTACTGCAGGAGAGAAGGGGACAGGCATGGGTTTGAATTTGAGTCACGAGTTGATCAAACTGAATGGTGGCAGAATTTGGGTGGTGAGTGAATTGAATATTGGATCTATTTTTACTTTTGCACTACCCTTAAATAAGATTAGCCCTTCTCAATAAGCTTCCCCAATTTTACCAATTTACAGGAAATGTAGCTTCCATTTTAGACCCTTGGTTTTTAATTAAATAATTATGCTTAAAACTCTTGAATTTTTTTTAGTTTCATTATCTTTGCAGCCTGTTTTGAAAAACGAAAAAAAATGATCAATATAACCCTACCCGACGGTAGTATCAAACAATTTGAAAAAGAGGTGAATGGCTACGATATTGCCAATTCAATCAGTCCTCGTTTGGCCAAAGAAGTTTTATCCATTTCAGTAAATGATGAAATCTGGGATTTGACCCGACAGATTACGAACGATTCAAGCATCAAATTACATAAGTTTGACGATAAGGAAGGAAAGCATGCTTTTTGGCACTCATCGGCACACATCATGGCCGAGGCCATTGAAGCCCTTTATCCTGGAACAAAGTTTGGCATTGGGCCTACCATTGAAAACGGTTTTTATTACGACATTGATCTTCCCGAGGGAATGGTGATTACTGAAAAAGATTTGATCACCATTGAAAAGAAAATGTTGGAATTGGCTCGCCAGAAAAACAACATTGTACGCGAAAACATTTCAAAAGCTGATGCGCTGGAGATGTTTGAAAAGAAAGGTGATCAGTATAAATTGGAATTGATCAGCGACCTGGAAGACGGAACCATCACCTTGTATCGTCAGGGTAATTTTACTGACTTATGTCGTGGACCTCACTTGCCCAATACAGAGCATGTTAAAGCCATTAAATTATTAAATGTTGCCGGTGCCTATTGGCGTGGTGACGAAAAAAATAAAATGTTAACCCGAATTTACGGGATCACTTTTCCAAAAGCAAAACTGCTTGACGAATATTTGGTGCTTTTGGAAGAAGCAAAAAAACGCGACCATCGTAAGATTGGAAAGGAAATGGATTTGTTCACTTTCTCTCCAGAGGTGGGAATGGGTTTGCCGCTTTGGATGCCTAAAGGCGCAGCATTAAGAGAACAATTGGAAAACTTTTTGAAGAAAGTTCAAAAGAGTTTTGGATACGAACAGGTCATTACCCCTCACATTGGTAATGTTAATTTGTACAAAACTTCGGGCCATTATGAAAAATATGGAAAAGATTCGTTTCAGGTAATTACAACACCTCAGGAAGGGGAGGAGTATTTACTGAAACCGATGAACTGCCCTCACCATTGCGAAATTTTCAAAGCTCGTCCGCGTTCTTACAAGGATCTGCCCATTCGTTTTGCCGAATTTGGAACGGTGTACCGTTACGAAATGAGTGGCGAATTGCATGGTTTAACAAGGGTTCGTGGTTTTACTCAGGATGATGCCCATCTTTTTTGTATGCCTGATCAATTGAAGGATGAATTCAAAAAAGTAATTGACATCATTTTCATCATCTTTAAAGCACTTGATTTTAAGGATTTCACCGCACAGATTTCTTTGCGTGATCCAAAAAATACAAGCAAATACATTGGCTCTGACGAAAATTGGGAAAAGGCCGAACGTGCCATTATTGAGGCTGCTGCAGAAAAAGGATTAAATACCGTTACGGTTTTAGGCGAAGCTGCGTTTTATGGTCCAAAGCTCGATTTTATGATTAAAGATGCAGTAGGACGTCAATGGCAGTTGGGTACCATTCAGGTGGATTATAACTTGCCTGAACGTTTCGAGCTGGAATATACCGGTTCTGATAACCAAAAACATCGTCCGGTGATGATTCACCGTGCACCTTTTGGATCAATGGAACGATTTGTAGCCGTTTTAATTGAACATACCGCAGGAAAATTTCCCTTGTGGTTAACTCCTGATCAGGTGGTTATTCTGCCAATCAGCGAAAAATTCAACGAATATGCTTTAAAAGTTTCAAATATTTTAAATATTTCCGATATTCGCACCGTCGTAGACGAGCGTAACGAAAAGATTGGCAGAAAGATTCGTGATAATGAGCTTAAAAAAATCCCATATCTATTGATTGTTGGGGAACAAGAGCAGGAATCCGAATCCGTTGCAGTACGTTTGCAAGGGCAAGGCGACAAAGGTTCAATGACCGTTGATGAATTTGTCCGTTACATTAAAAACGAAGTAGAGCAACAATTAGCTTCAATTCATAATTAAACAGATTTTAAACTAATAGGGAGGACATAGCAATAGTACCACGAGGAAAACCACACGTTAAGAACGATGATAAAATGTTCTTTCGTATTAATAACCAGATTAGGGTTCGCGAAGTACGCTTAGTTGGAGATAACATCGAAACGCCGGGAGTAGTTACAACTATTCAGGCCATGAAAATGGCCGATGAAATGGAGCTTGATTTGGTTGAAATTTCTCCAAAAGCCGAACCGCCAGTTTGCAAAATCACCGACTATCAAAAGTTTCTTTATCAACAAAAGAAGAAACAAAAGGAGATGAAGTCGAAGGCAGTAAAGGTGATCATAAAAGAAATTCGTTTTGGTCCAAATACCGACGAACACGATTTTCAGTTTAAGTATCGCCATGCCGAAAAATTCTTGCAAGAAGGAGCAAAAGTGAAGGCCTATGTCTTTTTTAAAGGACGTTCAATCCTTTTTAAAGAAAAGGGCGAAATCTTGTTGCTGAAATTGGCCAACGAATTGGAAGAACTTGGAACATTAGATCATATGCCAAAATTGGAAGGCAAACGAATGACGATATTTATTTCACCTAAGAAGAAGAAATAATTAGGTAAACCATTTTTAAAAAGTAGGATAATGCCGAAAATGAAGACGAATGCCGGAGCTAAAAAACGTTTTAAGCTCACAGGTACCGGTAAAATCAAAAGAAAGCATGCTTTCAAAAGTCATATTTTGACCAAAAAAAGCACAAAACGCAAACGTAACCTGACTTACTTTGGTGTTGTGTCTCCAGCAGACGAAACCAACGTAAAGAAGTTATTAGCAATGAAGTAATCTTTTGATTAAATTAAAGAAAGTATTTTAACCGGAGTGAATTAGCAGGAAAGTTCCTGATGAAACAGGGCGCTAACCACTCGAAAATTTTAAATTATGCCAAGAAGTGTAAACCACGTTGCATCTCGTGCCAGAAGGAAAAAGGTCCTGAAGGCAACCAAAGGAAACTTTGGATCAAGAGGAAACGTATGGACGGTAGCAAAAAATACCTATGAAAAAGGGTTGCAATATGCGTACCGTGACAGAAAAAGAAAAAAAGGTGCTTACCGTGCAATTTGGATTCAGCGTATTAACGCTGCAGTTCGCCCTGTAGGTTTGAACTATTCGACTTTTATCAATTTGTTGAAACAAAAAGATATTGAAATCAATCGTAAAGTTTTGGCCGATTTAGCAATGAATCATCCAGCTGCCTTTCAGGAAATTGTAAATAAAGTTACAAAATAACATATCAATTTCTTAGGTGAAAAAATATAAAGCCTGTTGACTCGTCAGCAGGCTTTTTTTTATTCCTTTGAAAAATGTTGTTTAATTTTCAAGCATGGATATTGTAAAACAACTCTTTGGACACATTCAGGAAAATTACCGTCAAAAGTATGCTGAATTACTGTTGGTTCGTTCTGCTGCTCCCATTGGAGGGGGTTGCATCAGCAAGGCATTGAAGCTGGAAACCAATCGGGGGGCATTTTTTCTGAAATGGAATGTTCAAGGCCCCGATGACTTGTTCCTGCGGGAAGCTGAATCACTTGCTGAATTTCAAAAATCAAAAAACGATTTTATTACTTTTCCTGAACCTTTGTTGGCCACAGCTATTGGTGATTTGCCCGGGTATTTACTCACGTCCTTTCTGGATGCCGGACATGGAGCTAATGAGGATGAAAACCTGGGGCGTGGTTTGGCTCAGTTGCATCAGCAAACCAATTCCGAATATGGATTTCATCACAACAATTATTGTGGTGCAACACTTCAGGACAATCGTTTTAAAACTTCCTGGATTAAATTTTATACCGAAAACAGGATCGGTTATTTGCTTCAATTAATTCGTAAATCAAGGGGGTGGGATACTAAGGACGAGTTCGTTTCAACACGATTCCTCAGCAAGGTTCCGGACTTGTTGCCGCAAAATACTCAGCCAGCTCTGATCCATGGTGATTTATGGTCGGGAAATTATATGTTTACGAAGCAAGTTCCTGCATTGATCGATCCATGCGTTAGTTATTGCGATCGTGAATTTGAACTGGGTATGATGACCATGTTTGGAGGTTTTTCATCCACTGTTTTTGAGGCCTACCATGAATATGATCCATTGCCTGATGATTGGCGCAAGAGGAATCAGATTTATCAGTTGTACCATATCCTCAATCACTATTACCTGTTTGGTGGTTCATATAAAAATCAGGCCCTGGATATTTTGAATAAATTTCAGTGAAATATTACTGGTCAGCAAATCAAAACTGTAAGTCAAAGCGTATATATTTAGCAGTATTTTGTTACTTTAGAATTTGACTTGAAATTCCTGTTCTGAATTTTTATTTCTTGTGCTATTTAAACTAAACACTTTGTCACAACTCACCATTTATAAAGCTTCTGCCGGATCGGGGAAAACGTACCGATTGGTACTGGAATACATCAAATTGCTGATCGTGAACCCCTATAACTATCGACACATTTTGGCTGTGACCTTTACCAACAAGGCAACTACTGAAATGAAGGAACGTATTTTACGTGATTTGCACAAAGTGGCGACTTCAGCCGATGGTGGTTTGCTAAAAGCCTTGTTGGCCGAAACGGGTTTGTCAGTGCTGAAAATTGAAGACCATGCGAAATTGGCTTTGTCAAATATTCTGCACGATTACGATCGGTTTGCAGTAAGTACCATTGATAGTTTTTTCCAACGTGTATTACGTTCATTTGCCCGGGAATCTGGTTTATACGGAACTTATGAGATCGAACTCGATCAGGGGGCCGTTTTGGAAGAGGCTTGCGATCGCTTACTTTTAAGTGTTGATGAAGACGAAGAGCTACGGAAATGGTTGATCACCATGTCGGAAGATCAATTGGGGGAGGGTAAAACCTGGCGGATTAATGATAAAATACTTGAACTAGGGAAGGAGCTTTATAACGAATCCTTTCAACCCTATCTGATTAATTTTGAGAGCATCGCAATTGAACGTCAAAAACTAAAAATTCTTAAAAAAGAAATTACTGTGACTCAGAAATGGTTCGAGTCAAGTCTGAAGGAACTAAGCCGAAGTGCTCTTGAAATGATTTCGGCAGCTAGTCTTGAACTTTCTGATTTTAAAGGTGGTTCGCGTTCGTTTGTCAATTATTTTTCCCATTGGGCCAATTTTAGAAAAGACAAACTGGAGCCCACCGCAACCTTATTAAAAGCCATGGATGTTCCCGAAAACTGGGTGGTGAAAAAACACCCAAAGTATGATCTTATTATACAAGTTGTTCAACAGGGATTAAATGAGCACTTGAAAAAAAATGTGACCTTTATTGAGCAAAATAGAATTAAATATACTACAGCGCTTGAAATTCAGAAATACATACATGCCTTAGGTGTTTTGACAACATTATCGGCAAAGGTGCGTGAAATTGGTTTGGAACGCAATTCATTGCTCCTTAGTGAAGGAAATACACTGCTTCGGGGAATAATTGGCACAAATGATGCGCCATTTATTTATGAAAAGACTGGAAGTTTTTTCAATTATTATATGATTGACGAATTTCAGGATACTTCAGTGACTCAGTGGGAGAACTTTAAACCTTTGGTAAGTAATTCCTTGGCCGAGAACCATCCGAACCTGGTTGTAGGAGATGTAAAACAATCCATTTACCGATGGCGCAACAGTGACTGGCAATTGCTGGATCGTAGATTAAAAAATGAGTTAGCCCAATTTAAAGTGGTAGAAACTCCATTAGATGCCAATTGGCGGAGTAGCGAAAATATTGTAGAATTTAACAATCAATTTTTTCTCATCAGTAAAACTATTTTGCAAGAGAGTTTTAATGCTGAGCTCGGCGAACTGGATTCACCAATATTAAGGGAATATCGCCAAACCATTGCAAAGGCCTATTCTGACGTGGTTCAGAAACCAAAAAGTGGATTGAAGGATGGTTTTGTTCAATGTGAATTCCTGTCAGGTGAGGATAAATCTGACTATGAAACTAAAACTCTTGATCGTTTAATCGAAGCGGTGAAACAGGTTCAGGATAAAGGCTACCGGGCTCGCGATATTGCCATATTGGTTAAAAAAAACACCCATGGCAAATTGGTCGCCGAAGCACTATTGAATGAAAAAAAGAAGGGCTCTCCGTATAATTTTGAAGTGATTTCAGACGACACCCTGTTTATCGATAATTCTTCATCTGTTCAATTTGTGGTTGGGCTTATGCGGCATATTCTTGCTCCCTCCGATCAAGTGATTAAAGCAACTGTTGTGCATGAATATGCCAATCATTTGTTGCCTCATTTAGTTGCTATTGGTAGGGCTCCAATGAAAATTGCGGTAAGTGGTCAACAAACCTTTGGTTTTACGGATACTGCTACGGAAGCTTATCATTTTATTTCGGAGGAAGTTCGTGCCGACTATTTTCCTTTTTTTGACCATATGGAGAAAAGAGCCATTTCGCAGCAATGGGCACACCGCTCTTTAATCGATTTGACCGATGAACTCATTCAACGCTATCACCTTGATCAATTGACCGGAGAGCAAGCCAGTCTTCAGGCGTTTAAAGATGTCGTCAACGATTTTTCAAAACGTGAAAGTGGAAACTTACATAAATTTATGAGTTGGTGGGAACAATTTGGCGGTTCCATCAAATTACAAACTGCCGGGCAGCGCAATGCCATTCGAATTATGACCATTCATAAATCCAAAGGGTTGGAATTCCCCGTTGTGTTCTTACCTTTTTGCGATTGGATGTTTCAGCCCGATGCGTCTAAATCAACAATTCTGTGGTGTTCGACCCAATCCACCACTTATCAGCAATTCCCCATTTTGCCTGTTAAGTTTTCAAAAAATCTTAGAAAATCTGATTTTGCTGAAAATTATTTTACTGAGATGATTCTATCCTACATCGACAATTTGAATGTCTTGTATGTCGCACAAACACGTGCGGTGAAAGGACTCTATATTTTTACTAACGATGTAGATAAAGAGCCAGTCCAAACTTCAGGGCAACTGTTTAATGCAGTGTTTCGTAAAATTGGGGGGAAAGGTCTTCCCATACAGCAAACAGACAACATATATGCTACCGGAGTGCTACCAATGAATGAAACTTCAAGTGAGGAGCTCCGAAACGATGTGAATTTGTCGGCCAAAGTAAAGCAGCAAAAAAACATGAAGGATACCTTGCGTTTGAAACGCAACTACCTTGATTTTTTAGATGAAAACCAAAGTGAAAGGAGCATCCAAATCAATCAGGGGAAATTGTTTCACGAATTACTTTCATTCCTGAAAACCAGAGAGGATTTATCTATGGCCATTCAACATTTAATTGTGTCGGGAAAAATTGCAGCAAGTGAAAGTCCCCGGTTTAAACACGATGTTGAAGTACTTTTAGATCATCCAAAGGCGAGCGATTGGTTCAATGCTTCCTATAAAGTGTTAAATGAGAAAACGATCATAGCGCCTGGATTTGCGTTGTCGCGTCCCGATCGGATTATGCTACGGGAGAATAAAATTATTGTTGTTGATTATAAATCAACTGATTTAGTTCGTTCAAATCATCAGCGTCAGGTGCTTTCCTATGTGGAAAGCATCAAGGAAATGGGGTACTCCCAGGTTGAGGGTTATGTTTGGTACCTTAAATCGAATCAAATTTTAAATGTATATGACGATTATTAAAGAAGATAGAGTGTTTATCTGCCACGATTGCCAATGGGAAGGTAAAGAAGAAGAGTTGGAATTTGAGAAGGTTGAATCATGCATGGGCGATGACGAAACCGAAATTTGCCCTGTTTGTGGAAGTATGAATGTCGTTCAACAAAAAAGATTTGTAAATTGATTTTGTATATGGTAGATTGAACCATTGAACCATTTTGTTGTTAATCAAGGTAAAATCTATCTAAATGCTCCTACGAAAGACCCTTTTTCTATTTTTAATACTTCTGGCTTCCCATAGTTTTTCTCAAACAGGACTAAGTTTGAAGTTTGGTGCGACTGCATGGCGTTTCACTCATAATTTTGAAGATATTTCAACCCCGATGTCATTGGCCTATTCAGGTGGATTAAATCTCGAACAAGTGCTTTTTAATAGCAGTGTTGGAGTGATGACTGGTGTTGACTATCTGTATGCCAAACCAGGATTAAAATATACCGATTTGTCGGGCCAGAAAAATCTACTTGCCGTGATTTATGAAAAAGAACTGAACGAGCGTTACGTTCAGATTGTGCATCATGAAATAACAGTCCCCTTTATGTTTGTTTTTTATCACAATGGGTTGAGAACAGGGGTGGGAGCGTCGTACAGTTGGTATCTTTTTGATAACAAAATGAATGGGGATGGTTTTGAGCAACTTAATGATTATGGACTTGTGGCTTGTACCGGAGCTCGTCTTTCTAAGCGGATGATCTTTTCAATTGGATATTATTATGGATTGAAAAATGTGATTGGACTAAGTGCTTTGCCGGAAATGGGCGATGAAGCATTGTTAAGCGGGAATGTTCAGCAACTTAAGGTGCATTTGGCCATATCGCTATTTAATAATTTGAAAGATAGTAAATATTTTATTGCCCCATAGAAAATAAAAAACCCGGTAGAGTTTACCGGGTTCCTTCAAACAATTAATTATTTCTATTCTTTTTTCTTGGTCGAATCACCTGAGATGCTGTCACGCATATTGGTGTCGGCATCAATGTTTTTGTATCGCATAAAGTCCATGATCCCCATGTTGCCACTTCTAAAAGCTTCAGCCATAGCCAAAGGTATTTCCACCTCAGCTTCAATAACTTTAGCACGAGCTTCCTGAGCTTTCGCTTTAAATTCTTGTTCCAAAGCCACGGCCATCGCACGGCGTTCTTCAGCTTTTGCCTGAGCAATATTTTTATCGGCTTCAGCCTGATCCATTTGAAGGTAAGCCCCAATGTTCTTGCCGATGTCAATATCAGCAATATCAATGGATAGGATTTCAAATGCTGTTCCTGCGTCCAATCCTTTTTCAAGTACGACTTTCGAAATGTTATCAGGGTTTTCCAAAACAGTTTTGTGTGAATGAGAAGAACCAATTGATGAGACGATTCCTTCTCCTACACGAGCCAAAATCGTTTCTTCTCCGGCACCACCCACCAATTGTTTGATGTTGGCACGCACCGTAACACGAGCTTTACAAATCAACTGAATACCATCCTTTGCAACTGCCGATACAGGAGGAGTATTGATCACTTTGGGATTAACAGACATGCGCACTGCTTCCAGAACGTCACGACCAGCAAGATCAATTGCAGTGGCCATTTTAAAACTTAAATCGATGTTGGCCTTTTCTGCGGAAACCAAAGCATGAACAACATTTTCGACATGACCACCAGCTAAAAAGTGGGCTTCCAGTTCATCGCGTTTCACAGACTTTATACCTGCTTTATGCGCTTCGATTAAAGTACGTACAATTATTCCTGGTGGAACTTTTCTGAATCGCATCAGAATAAGCTGGACCAGATTAATACTAACTCCTGAGACTAAGGCTGAAAACCATAGCAGAAAGGGAACAAAATAGAGCAGAAGCATGATCAGTACAATAACGACCACTACAACAGCAACTGAGGTGATTTCTAACATGATATTATTCGTTTATAGGTTCTACAATAACGGTATTTCCTTCTATTTTAATGACTTTAACTTTTGTTTTTGGTTCGACGTAACCACCCTGTGATCGGGCTTCAGCACTGGAACCGTTAAATTTGGCTTTCCCCAGCGGTGCAAGGCGACCAATGGTTTCACCAACATCTCCAATGTGAATAAATTGTTGGTCGATATTTTCAACTTTCCCATCAATGTCGGAATTGAGAATCATGCGTTTCATTGTCCTTCCTTTAAACAAGAAATAAATCAGTACTGGCACAAATATTATCACGGAAAGTAAAACCAGTATTCCACCAAAATTCCCCCAATATTGGAAGGCAAAAACAATTGATATAATCAACGTAATTACACTTCCTATTCCTGCAACAGAAATGCCCGGAATGAGCAAGATTTCTACTAAAAGCAAAACGATGCCTAAAATAAGTAATAGCAGTACAGTTAAAATTTCCATAAATGGTTAAGTTAATTGGGTTAGTATATGGATGACTAATTAATCTGTGCTTTTAATTCTCTATCGACCAGGGCTTTACGCATTGGTCGTAATTCACTTAAACTCCCCGTTTTTACATCACATTTTCCTTTGTAGTGGGTAATCATAGTGCATTGTGCTGCTTGTTGTTCGGTATGCTTGCAAATATCAATTAAAGCGCTAATAACATAGTCGAACGAGTGATAATCATCGTTGAGCAGGATCAGAAAATGTTTCTCTTCTTTATCTGTCTTCTGATCAATTTTGGTCTTTTCTTTGTAATCTTCTTTTGTCATTTTTTAGTAAGTTCCCTGGCTTCTTTCAAAGTTATTCTTTTTCCGTTGTTATATGCAACAACAAAGGCATCTTTTACACCTTCCTGTCGAATTTGTGCTTGCAATTTAATGGCATCGTCCAAATTTTTGACTTCGCCAATGGTATATACCGTAATTCCTTTATCATCGGTATAATGATCAATTTTCCGAAACTGTCCTAATTTTTGGTACTGGCGGTCGATGTAATCCGGTAGCCCATTACTATATGATCCAATTTGGATCCGGTAAATGATTTTGTTTACTTCATCAATATCATCCATTTTCGGAATTGGCTCAATGGCGACGGAATCGTGGTGCAATTCAATTGATTGTTCATTTCCGGAAGCAGTTGGCACAAGTGTTTCATTACTTTGTGGCGCGAGTAAGACCCCTGCGATGGAATCATTTTCATGACGCAAGATCTGGATTTCGTCGTCGGAGGCATGCTTCCAATAAGCCAATTCTAATTGAATTGATTTTAGATAGCCTTCGTCCGATGCTACTTTTAGTTCCATGGTTTTTTGCTCCATATTCATGACACGTACCGCTATTTGTGCTTTCTGATCGTCATTGTTTTGTGTTGAATATTCTTCACGAAGTTGTTTGATTTCACGAAGTATTGAATCCAACGTATGTTCATTTTTCCAGGCACCAATGAAGGCCGTTTGGCCCTCTGTTGTTTTGAATTGATTGACTTTAAGGTACCATATTTCGGAACTGATGGTGAAGTCTATGGTGGAATCCATCAAATTACCAGGGATTTTTGCCATAGCTGTACTGATGGTGTCATTTCGTACTTGCCTTGGAAGAATGGCCTCTGTTTTTTCAAGGTTAGTCTGTATGGTATCTCGAGTGCTTGGGATTTGGAGCTGATTTAATGTGGGAGCTTCTTCACTGGAAATAGTGGAATCTATCCTTGAGATGACTGTGTTTGGGACGATTTTTTTGACAACGGGGTTATTTGAATTTATTCTGGTGTCGGTTTCAAATGCATTTGTGTCAATTATTGCATAGGTGTTGTTAGGCCGAACAGGCCCAATTGATTCACCTTCTTGCTCAAAAGGTACTTGTTGTTCGGCACACGAAGCAAGTATTTCATTTAAATTCAGTGCTTTTATTTCTTTTCGTGATGCGAGTTCCTCAAAACGACGGTAATAACTTAGTGCTGTGCTAAAATCCTGTTGGAGGTGATAGTTTTTTGCGATATAGAAATAGACATTGTTCGGAACGTCGCCCTGAGATGCATGAAGAAGTAGTTTTTTGGCTTGTTGTCCTGCGTGACCTGTTTCGGTCAAACACAGTCCATAGCAGTATTGAATGTGCCCATCATTCGGATAAAGGCGATTTAATTCTGCATACAGCGGCAAGGCATCACGGAAGTTACCATCCTTGAAAAATTGATTGGCCAATTGCTGATCACTTGATGCTGTTGATAAAATAGCACTTAGTAATAAAACAATTGTCAATAAAATTGTGTTAAATTGTATGTGTTTATTCGATTTCAACATTCAGCGAAATTTATATTAAATTGTGGAAATTCTATTGATTTTTACAGGATTTGTAAAATTAGAAAACATATTCGACATAAATAAATTAATCCTATGACTCAACTTAAAAAAGGTGATATTGCACCATTATTTTCAGGCCTTAATCAAAATGGTGAAGAAATTTCTCTGGCGAATTACAAGGGAAAGAAAGTAATTTTATATTTTTACCCAAAAGATAATACTCCCGGATGTACGGCAGAGTCATGTAATTTGAGCGACAACTACCAAATGTGGCAAAGTAAAGGTTTCGATGTAATTGGAATTAGCCCCGATAGTGTAGCTTCACACAAGAAATTTGTCGATAAATTTAACTTCGGTTTTAATTTAGTGGCCGACCCCGAAACAAACATCCTTCAGTTATATGGAGTTTGGGGAGAAAAAAATATGTACGGAAGAAAATACATGGGCGTATTAAGAACAACTTTCGTCATTAATGAGGAAGGTCTCATTGATGAAATATTTGAAAAAGTGCAAACCAAAGATCATACGAATCAAATACTAAGTACAATATAAAAATGAGCGTAGAAAAATCAAATGTCAATAAGGAAAAGCTAAAAGCGTTGCAATTAACCATGGACAAAATCGACAAGTCTTATGGAAAAGGGTCGATTATGCGAATGGGTGATAGAGTTGTAGACGATGTGCCTGCCATCTCAACCGGTTCAATTGGTTTGGATTTCGCGCTTGGAATAGGAGGTTTACCCAAAGGTAGAATCATTGAAATTTATGGTCCGGAATCATCCGGTAAAACTACATTGGCCATTCACGCCATTGCCGAAGCACAAAAAGCCGGAGGTATTGCAGCCATCATTGATGCAGAACATGCCTTTGATCCTTTTTATGCAAAAAAACTGGGCGTTGATACAGAAGAATTACTGATTTCCCAACCCGATAACGGAGAACAGGCTTTGGAAATTGCAGATAACCTGATTCGTTCAGGAGCCATTGATATAATTGTGATTGACTCCGTGGCTGCCTTAACTCCAAAAGCTGAAATTGAGGGCGATATGGGTGACTCCAGAATGGGTTTGCAAGCTCGTTTGATGTCGCAAGCCTTGCGTAAACTGACTGCGAATATTAGTCGTACCAAAACCTGTTGTATTTTCATCAACCAGTTACGCGAAAAAATTGGTGTGATGTTCGGAAATCCTGAAACCACAACCGGGGGAAATGCATTGAAATTTTATGCTTCTGTTCGTTTAGACATTCGTAAAATTGGGCAGATTAAAGATGGTGAAGAAATAACCGGTAATCATACCCGCGTTAAAGTGGTGAAAAATAAAATGGCGCCGCCATTCCGTAAAGCTGAATTCGATATTGTTTATGGCGAAGGAATTTCAAAAGTTGGTGAAATCATCGATATTGGCGTTGAGCTGAATATCATCAAAAAAAGTGGTTCTTGGTTCAGTTATGGTGAAACCAAGCTGGGACAAGGTCGCGAAGGTGTTAAAAACCTCATAAAAGATAATCCGGAATTAGCACTTGAACTGGAAACCAAAATATTGGAAGCCATGGCCGGAGGAGTAAAAACTATTGCTGTAGATTAGTTTACCTGAAAATACTTTTATAAAAAAAAATCTCTCCGCTTGTGATGAACGGAAAGATTTTTTTTTGTTTTGAAGTGATAATAATCCGTTATGATTTCCTGAAAAAGCTTTACTGTTCGCTGTCTCGTTACATTACCAATGACAGATCAGCGTAATTATCTGTAAATATGCATAATGTCAATTTCGAGGATTTATCCTATGTCGTCCGAAGGAAAATTCACTCAATGATCGGATTTATGCCGCGGACGATTTTAATCTTGCTAATTCATACCCGGGTTGAAACCCGGGCGTATTCATATTTGAGTTCTCCAACCTCCTGTCATTTTCACATTGTGGCTAAATTTTTAGCTGGGCTCTACCAATGACAGGTTTTGTATTTAAACCTTCGGGGAAAAGCCTGAAAGATCCATTCTTTTATAATAATTGAGGTCAATCTGCAGCATAATCGAAGTAATCGAACAGGGCAGGTGTTTGACTTTGTTTTCCATTGCCTGTTGCATACATGCCAACATATACGCCGGTAAACCAACCAACGGTTTCCGAACTCAGGTACCTCACTTCAACTTTATCTATTTCAGTTAGTTGATTGCCCTGTTCAAAAGAAAAATTAAAATATTCTCCTTCACCCTTGATAATTAAAGTTATGGCTCCCGGTTGAAGCGGGTATTCTTTTGAAATGTAAGTTAAATTTCCAAAAGTAAAGCGAGTGGCTAAAACTCTTTTTGTTCCCGATTTTTTAATGATAATATCGAAATGCTGTTTGTTGTTTAGTAGAATTATACCTGCTTCTTCGTTTTCATTTTTAGGATCAAAATCAATGCTGGTTTTTGCGATGAATTTTAAATCCTGCAACCTTCGTCCAATAAACGCCGGTGATTCATTTTCGCCAATTTTTGGAGCTAAGCCATGTAAAGCTAATTTGCCCTTCGCAATTTCGTAAAAGGGATGATCTCTTGGAGGTGCCTGAATGAAATTCCATTCCATTCCAAGTTTGGTCTCATTAAAATCAGTACGTTCAGGTGTAGCTGCCATTGGCTTCAACGGTAGTGTTGGGCAAGTCATATTTACCCTGACCGTTCCGTTGCCATTCACTACAGGCCAGCCGTTTTTTGGCCAGCTTACCGGAGCTAAACAGGTTTCACGTCCTAAAATGTGGTGGGTAGGGTAGCCAATTGACTTTCGATATCCATGGAATACGATCCACCAGGAAAGGTCATGGGCTTGTATGATATCGGCATGTCCAACGCCTTGTATTAGGCTTGTTTGTCCGGCTGCATTGGCATGGGCCAATATGGGATTTGCAGGATTTTCGGTATAAGGGCCCCATATATTATTGCTTCGGGCAATTGTTTCTGAGTGGGCTTCTTCGGTGCCACCTTCAGCCACCATCAGGTAGTAGTAGCCATCTTTTTTGTAAATATGAGGACCTTCGGCATAACGGCCACCTGTTCCTGCCCATATTTTTTTTCCTTCAGTGAGCAATTTTCCACTTGCAATATCAATTTCATACAAATCAAAGGGAGAAGAGATGACATAAGTTTTGCCATCGGTATCGAAAAACAGATCGGGATCGATTCCCTGAATATCAATCCAAATTGGCATGGACCATGGGCCTGCAGGATTGGTCGCCGTCACATAAAAGTTTCCACCATCAACAACATTGGTTGTTATCATGTAAAAGGTTCCCTTATGGTACCTGATGGTGGCGGCAAAAATATTAATGCCATTGGGCAGTTGTTCTGCTCTGTCGATACAATGGCCAATTTGTTCCCAATTGATCAGATCAATGCTGTGGAACACCGGCACTCCGGGAAAGTATTCAAAGGTACTTGTGATCAAATAGTAGTCATCGCCAACCCTGCAAACACTTGGGTCGGAATAGAAGCCCGGTATTATTGGGTTGGTAAAAGTTGTTGGCTCATTAGGATCAGTATAGGCTTCAAATGGATTGGGAGCGGTCTGTGCATTTAGACTCCATCCCCAAATGAATAGTAAAAGGCTTAAAGTAATTTTCATCATTTCAGGTTCTGGTATAAAGTAAGTTAGATTTATTCAGCATCAATATAGGCAAAAATAGATCAATTATTTTGTTTTAAACGTCCTATGCGGTTTCGAAGGAGGGTGTAAATTGTCAATTCAACAAACAGGTGCAGCGAATAAAGTGCATGAATATTACTATTAAGTTATTGTTGAAAATCGGGGATTAACGGTTGAATCAATCGCAATGGAAGATTGTCCGATTATGATATATTTGTAGTCATTCTTAGTAATGAGTAAAAATAAAAAAATGAAGGTTTTAAAATTTGGCGGGACCTCAGTTGGGAGTGTTGAAAATCTCCTTGAGGTCAAAAAAATTGTGGAAAGTCAGGAGAACGATATCCTGGTCATCGTTTCAGCTCTGGGCGGAATAACCGATAAAATTCTGAACATGGCCCGAACGGCTGTTACCACACGAACCTTTCCTGTTGAAGAAATGATGGAAGTCACGTCCCGCCACATGACTATTATCGAAAGCTTATTGACAGGAAGCACCATTGGACTTGTAAAACAAAACGTTCAGAGTTACCTCGACGATTTAAATAATCTAATTCAGGGTGTTTCATTAATTGGAGAATTGAGTGCTAAAACCGAAGCGCGAATTAGTGGAATGGGAGAGTTGCTGTCATCAACCATTATTGCTCCTTTCCTCAATG
The DNA here is from genome assembly GCA_041821245.1 of Prolixibacteraceae bacterium. Classification (GTDB taxonomy): domain Bacteria; phylum Bacteroidota; class Bacteroidia; order Bacteroidales; family Prolixibacteraceae; genus Roseimarinus. The sequence continues at coordinate 204,540 of JBGUEP010000005.1, read as the reverse complement.
CCGCTTATATCAATAGCCGGGAACTGATCAAAACAGATAGTAATTTTCTTGGAGCTATTGTTGATTTTGAAGCAACGAATCAAAATATTCAAAATGCATTTGAAGGCTTTAAAGGTGTGGCACTTGCTCCCGGATTTATCGCCTCAAATGATAAGGACGAATTGACCACCCTGGGTCGTGGTGGATCCGATTTTACCGGCGCCATTTATGCCGCTGCATTAGATGCCGATTCATTTGAAATATGGACTGATGTAAATGGATTTATGACGGCCGATCCACGTGTGATCCGTAAAGCGTATACCATTGATTACCTCACCTATGCCGAGGCCATGGAACTTTCACATTTTGGAGCGAAGGTGATTTATCCTCCGACCATTTTGCCGGTATATCGAAAAAAAATACCGGTACGCATTAAAAATACCACCCAGCCCGATGCTCCTGGAACTTTAATTGGTCATGAGAAACTGGCCGATAAGCATCGGATGATCAAAGGGATTTCATCCATTTCATCTATTTCCTTACTTACATTGCAGGGTGCAGGAATGGTGGGTGTTACAGGTATTTCCATGCGGATGTTTACTGCCCTGGCACATGCCCAAATCAATGTCATTTTAATTTCACAAGCATCGTCGGAGAATTCAATTTCTGTGGCGGTTCCTGGTTCTGATGCTGAAATGGCTGCTCGTGTAGTTGGCGTCGAATTTAAGAATGAAATTGAAATTGGCTACATCAATGGTGTTATGGTGGAAGATGATCTTTCCATTGTGGCCATTGTTGGCGAAAACATGAAAGAAAGTGCCGGTATTGCCGGGAAACTCTTTAACACCTTAGGCAAAAACGGAATAAACATTCGAGCTATTGCTCAGGGGGCTTCAGAATTAAACATTTCGTGGGTGATTAAAACCGGCGACCTCCGCAAATCGTTGAATGTGGTCCATGAAAGTTTTTTCCTTTCATCATACAAGGAATTAAATTTATTTTTGATTGGAATAGGCACTGTAGGTGGCAATTTTATAAAACAATTGAAACGGCAGCAAAAAAAATTATTCGATGAAAAGCGTTTAAAAGTGAAACTTGTAGGTGTTGCCAACAGTAAGAAAATGATTTTTATGCGCGATGGCGTTGATTTGGATAATTATATGGATCAATTGAACCAGTCAACACAAACATCCAATTTTAAAGAATACATTACTGAAATGATCGACCTGAATTTATACAATTCGGTTTGTATTGATTGCACCGCGAATGAGAAATTAGCCGATCATTACCTTTCCATTTTGGATGCACGGATTTCCATTGTTGCGGCCAATAAAATTGCAGCTTCTTCACCATACTCCAATTACAGATTATTGAAAGACACTGCGGTACGAAATGGTATCAAATTTTTCTTTGAAACCAATGTGGGAGCAGGATTGCCAATCCTTTCCACCATTAAGGATTTGATCAATAGTGGTGATAAAATTGTAAAAATACAAGCAGTTCTTTCGGGAACATTAAATTACATATTTAATACTTTGAGCGAAGAAATTCCTTTGAGTAAAGCTATACAGATGGCCAAAGATGCCGGATATGCCGAGCCTGATCCGCGCATCGATTTAAGCGGAAAGGACGTTGCGCGCAAACTGTTGATATTGGCACGTGAGTCAGGTTATGAATTGGAAGAATCCCAGATCAAAGTAGAGCGTTTTATTCCTGCGGAACTATTCAAAGGCAGTATGGATGAATTTTGGATGGGTGTTCAAAACCTGGATCAAAAATTTGAAAATGAACGACGTGCACTGGCAGTTGAAAACAAGAAGTGGCGGTTTATTGCAAGCTTTGAAGAAGGTGATTCCCATGCTTCTTTGCAAACAGTAGGTAGTAATTCTCCATTTTATGAGCTGGATGGAAGCAATAACATTGTATTGATCACCACCGAACGTTACAACGATTACCCGATGCTCATACAAGGATATGGGGCAGGTGCCGATGTGACTGCAGCCGGTGTGTTTGCCGATATTATGCGCATAGCCAACATTTAAAACGGGTAAACAATGCCGTTCTTTAATTGTTGAACTAACGATTCATTTAACCCAAAAACAAGAAAACTAAAATTATGAAACATATAATCATTTTAGGTGATGGAATGGCCGATTTGCCCATCGAACGATTGGGTGGAAAAACCCCGTTGATGGTGGCCAAAACTCCGTACATCGATGAGTTAGCCAGAAAAGGAAGAAACGGATTATTAGTAACCGTGCCACTGGACATGCCTGCTGGTAGCGAAATTGCCAACATGGGGGTTATGGGCTACGATGTGCACAAAGTATACGATGGCCGTGGCGTGTTGGAAGCGGCAAGTATGGGCGTTGATATAATGGAAGGCGATTTAGGCTTACGTTGTAATTTGATTTGTTTGGAAGATGGCAACATCAAAAATCATTCTGCCGGCCATGTCTCTACCGATGAGGCAGATGTACTGATTCAGATGCTCAATGAAAAGCTGGGATCCGATACCATCAAATTTTATACTGGGGTATCTTATCGTCATTTGTTGGTGATTAAGGGCGGCAATAAACACGTGAAGTGCACACCTCCGCACGATGTACCGAATGCGCCTTCAAAAAGTGTTATGGTTGAAGCCAAAGAAGCCGCCGCCAATGAAACGGCCAACTTATTGAACCATTTGATTCTTCAATCACAAATCTTATTGGCCAATCATCCCATAAACGTCAAGCGTAAAGCAGCAGGAAAAGATGTAGCCAATTCCATTTGGCCCTGGTCACCAGGGAACAAACCTTTAATGCCCACTTTAAAGGAAATGTATGGTGTTGAGAAATCGGCGGTTATTTCGGCGGTTGATTTAATCCAGGGAATTGGCGTTTATGCCGGAATGGAAGTATTGAAGGTGGAAGGAGTAACCGGTTTATACGATACCAATTACGAAGGCAAAGCACAAGCTGCCATCGATGCCTTAAAAGGTGGAGCCGATTTGGTGTATTTGCACATTGAAGCGAGCGATGAAGCCGGTCATGAAGGGGACGTTGAACTAAAAACCCGTACCATTGAATACCTCGATTCTCGCATTGTAAAACCAATTGTTGAGGCCGCTAAAACGATGGATGAACCATTGGCAATAGGAATATTACCTGATCATCCAACGCCGTGTGAATTGCGTACACATACACACGATCCTATTCCGTTTATTATTTATCGTCCTGGAGAAGAACCTGATGCGGTAGAATTTTACGATGAGGAAAATGCTAAAGATGGCGCTTACGGCATACTTAAAGAAAACGAATTTATAAAAGCACTGTTGGGAATCAAATAATTGCACTATTTTTTACTGATATTTCAGAATTAATAGTTCATTCATTGATCTCTTGTAGCAGGCCTATACCGAAATCGTCCGACCTTCTGAATAGGCCGGACGGTTTCGTTAAGATTAATTTATCATATTACCGATTTCACGTTCAAATTGAAAGAAAAATTAACGGCATTCATTTGAATTAATAACTTTGTTCTCCGAATAGAGAATTGTAAGTAAGACAACATGAAATACTATAGCACGAACAAATCAGTCCCTGAAGTGGACCTCAAACATGCGGTCACCAAAGGACTGGCTGAAGATAATGGCTTATTTATGCCTGAACGAATCAATGCTTTTGATGCATCGTTTTTCGAAACAATCCATCTTTTAACGTTTCAGGAAATTGCATTTGAAGTCGCTAAAAAGTTTTTTGGTGAAGACGTAGAAGAATCGCAGCTCAATAAGCTGGTTTTTGAAGCCTTGAATTTCGATTGTCCCCTTGTTCCTGTTCAGAAAAATATTTATAGTCTTGAATTATTTCATGGACCAACACTTGCATTTAAAGATGTGGGTGCACGTTTTATGGCGCGTTTGCTAGCCTATTTCATGGAGAAATCGGACAAAACTGTCAATGTCTTGGTGGCGACCAGTGGCGATACCGGGAGTGCTGTTGCCAATGGTTTTTTAGGTGTCGAAGGCATTCATGTGTATGTGCTTTATCCTAAAGGAAAGGTGAGTGCCATACAGGAGGCTCAATTTACCACACTTGGTCAAAACATTACTTCATTGGAAATTGACGGTACCTTCGACGATTGTCAACGTTTAGTGAAAAGTGCTTTCCTCGATAAAGAATTGAATGAGCGCTTAACCTTAACCTCAGCCAATTCGATCAATGTGGCCCGGTTCCTGCCACAGGCATTTTATTATTTTAATGCTTATGCGCGTTTGAATCAAAAAGATAAGGAATTGGTTGTTGCAGTGCCCAGCGGAAATTTTGGGAATTTAACGGCTGGTTTATTTGCTAAAAAAATGGGACTTCCCATTCATCAATATATTGCAGCCAACAACGAAAACGATATCGTATTCTCTTACCTCAAAACGGGGAAATATGAAGCACGCGCCAGCGTACAAACCATAGCCAATGCCATGGATGTGGGCGATCCCAGCAATTTTGTAAGAATACTGGATTTATACCAACACAACCATGAAGCCATTTCAAAAGTAATTAAAGGATTCCGTTATTCCGATGTACAAATTAAGGAAACGGTTAAAAAGGTCTACGATGAATGTGGCTATTTACTAGATCCGCATGGCGCCTGTGCTTATCAGGCCCTGGAGGAAAGTTTAAATGAAAATCAAGTAGGTATTTTCCTCGAAACAGCGCATCCGGCTAAATTCACCGAAACCGTTGAAGCCATTGTTGGCAATGGTAATGTTCCTTTACCAGCTAAATTGGCCGAATTCATGAAAGGTAAAAAACAAAGCTTGGAAATGGGAAAAGACTTTGCCGGGTTTAAAGCCTATTTATTGGAAAAGTAAGTTTGCTGAAAATCAGGATTGATGGTATATAAATAAAAAAACCCAGTTTTGAAACCGGGTTTTGTATTATAACTTTGAAAGTTTACTCATTAAAAAATGATCGGCTAAAACCAAGGCAGCCATGCTTTCAACAATGGGTACTGCCCGTGGTAAAACGCACGGATCATGTCGTCCTTTCGGGTTGATGGTTGTTTCATTCAAGCCCTTATCAATGGTCTTCTGTTCTTTCAATAAGGTCGCAATGGGTTTAAAAGCTACTTTCATGTAGATATCCTGTCCGTTGGAAATTCCACCCTGAATACCTCCTGAATTATTGGTAACGGTTTTAACTACGCCATTTTCTGTAATGAAAATATCGTTGTGTTCGCTTCCGCTCAATTTTGTACCTTCAAAACCAGAGCCGTATTCAAAACCTTTCACTGCATTAATACCTAACATGGCAAAGCCCAAATCGGCATGCAGTTTGTTAAATACAGGAGCCCCCCATCCAGAAGGAACACCTTTAATAACACAAGATATGGTTCCACCTACAGTATCGTGATTTCTCCCTGCTTCTTCAATACGGGCAATCATCCGTTCTGCAACTTCAGCATCGGGACAACGTACAATGTTACTTTCCGTTTTAGAAAGATCGAGTTCAGTATAAGGGCTTTCCACTTCGATGTTTCCCACGCTATGCACGTAGGCCTGCACCGTAATGTTTAATTGAGCCAGTAATTGTTTCGCTATCGCGCCACCCACAACACGGGCAATGGTTTCACGGGCCGATGAACGGCCCCCTCCACGATGATCGCGGACACCATATTTTTGTGCGTAAGTGAAATCGGCGTGCGACGGACGATAAACATCTTTTAAATCATTGTAGTCGCTCGAATGCTGATCTTTATTTTTAATGAAAAACCCAATTGGAGTGCCGGTGCTTTGTCCTTCAAAAATACCCGAATAAAACTGAACGGTATCCGTTTCGTCTCGTTGGGTGGTAATTTTTGACTGGCCGGGTTTGCGTCGATCTAAGTCGTCTTGAACGGCTTGTGTGTCGATGAAAAGTCCCGCAGGACAGCCATCAATGATCCCACCAATGCCTGCCCCATGCGATTCTCCAAATGTGGTTAATCTAAAAAGTTGTCCAAATGAATTCATTCTTGATTTTAGTAATTAGCATCCGCAAGAACCGGATCCACATCCACCGCCTGCATGTTCGTGTTCGTGATCATGTTCACCGCTACCACAGCTTTCTGATCCACATCCGCCAGATCCACAACCACATCCCATTGAAGGAGCGAGTTCTTCTTCGGTAGCTTCACGAACTTCTATAATGTTTCCGGTAAAGTATAAATCAATACCAGCCAAAGGATGATTAAAATCCATTGTTAATGTTTTATCTTCAACTGCAATTACTTTGCCATTCAAGCGTTGTCCATTGCTGGTTTGCATAGGTACCTGACTTCCCAAACTGAAACGCTCTTCGTCAAAAACACCATCGATTACAAAGATTTCTTTTTCTAATTCAACAACGGCTGATTCATCAATTTCGCCATAAGCATCTTTTGCTTTAAGTTCCATTTCAAAATCCTGTCCCTGTTCATAACCAGCAAGATTTGATTCAAACATGGGCAACATACTTCCCAATCCGAAGACAAATTTCAGCGGCTGTTCAGCAGGCGTTTGTTCAATAACTTCTCCTTCACTACTTCCACCTTTAAGCGTATAGCTCAAAGTCACCATTTTATTTATTGAAATACTCATATTTTTTTAATTGAAATTTAAGGTTGTAAAACTAACTAATTTGTGATGTGTAACAATTATAACTGTGCTTGGTTTAATAAAATTAAATGTTTCTTAATGCAAGAATGATTTATTTGTACCTTTTTGCAGAAAAAAAATAGATCTTTTTTGCTTATTAATTGTTATTAGTGTATAATTGCATTGAAAATTTCGAACGTTTGCTAGCAAACACTACTTCATTTCCAATTAATATTTATCAATCAAAAACATTTTAAAAGCCAATTAGTCGATTATTTTGGCTGAAAATAATTCAATATGTACGATATTTTAGAACTTAACAAGAAGTTAGTTTCAGAACTTCGGGATATAGCTCAAGAACTGCAAATCAAAAAAGTTGAGAAATTAAAAAAACAAGAATTAGTCTACAAAATTCTTGATACTCAGGCAATCTTGGCTTCCGAAGGAAAACTAAAGGACAAAAAAACCAGCGAAACCGAGCCCACCAAAAAAAGCGGTAATTTCGATAAAAAATCGAATGATGACTCAAGTTTCAAGCGCAAACGAACACGCATCATTCAAAAAAGAGAGGAAAAGGTTGAACTTAAAAGTTCGAACAGAAATCGTGAAGAACGAGCTGCCGTACCTCAGGATGCACCGGCTGATCTACCAGTAGAAAAGGTGATCGAGCCAAGCATTAAAGCTGAATCTAAGGAAATTAAACTTGACGAAGCTACGGTGCCCACTGTAGAGAAAAAAGTTGCAACTCCTGTAAAGGAGGACAAATCAATTAAGGAAACACGTCCACATAAATCTCAAACCGATAGCAGAAGCAATCGAGAAAATAGCCCTGTACGTCCACCTCTTCATGAGAAGAACGATAGAACAGCTAGTGATAGCCGTGGAAATGACAGTCGTGGCAATGAAAACCGCAGTAACGATAACCGCAGTAACGATAATCGTGGCAATGATAATCGTGGCAATGACAGCCGCAGTAACGACAATAGAGGAAATGACAGTCGTAGTAGCGATAGTCGAAGCCAGGACACACGTCAGAACGACAATCGTACCGATCAGACAAAGAAACCTTATAGAAACAATCAGAACCAGCAACCAGAGAAGACTATTTTTGACTTTGAAGGTTTGATCACCAATTCCGGCGTTCTTGAAATTATGCAGGACGGATATGGATTTTTGAGGTCATCTGATTTTAATTATTTCAATTCACCTGATGATATTTACGTATCGCAATCGCAAATTAAATTGTTTGGTTTGCAAACCGGCGATACAGTACAAGGAACCATCCGACCTCCTAAAGAAGGTGAGAAGTATTTCCCATTGATTAAGGTGCTTGAAATCAACGGTCGTCCACCTGAATTTGTGCGTGACCGTGTGCCATTCGATCATTTAACACCTCTGTTTCCTGAGGAAAAATTTAAATTAACAGGAACAGGTAAGGAGCCCTTATCAGTGCGTATTGTTGATATGTTTGCACCGATAGGAAAAGGTCAGCGTGGTTTAATTGTTGCTCAGCCTAAAACAGGTAAAACCGTTTTATTAAAAGATATTGCCAATTCAATTGCGGCGAACCATCCTGAAGTATACATGATTGTATTGTTGATTGATGAACGTCCTGAAGAGGTAACCGATATGGCTCGTAGCGTAAATGCTGAAGTGGTTTCTTCTACTTTTGATGAACCTGCTGAGCGCCATGTGAAAGTTGCAAACATTGTATTGGAAAAAGCCAAGCGTTTAACCGAATGTGGTCACGACGTTGTTATTTTACTGGATTCTATTACACGTTTAGCTCGTGCCTACAATACAGTTCAACCTGCATCGGGTAAAGTATTGTCCGGTGGAGTAGATGCCAATGCTTTGCACAAACCGAAACGTTTCTTTGGAGCTGCCCGTAACATCGAAAACGGTGGATCATTAACTATTTTGGCGACTGCACTTACCGAAACAGGTTCGAAAATGGATGAAGTAATTTTCGAAGAGTTTAAAGGTACCGGTAACATGGAACTTCAACTCGACCGTAAATTGTCGAATAAGCGGATGTTCCCTGCTGTTGACATTACCTTATCGAGCACCCGACGCGAAGATTTACTCATTCACAAACAAATGTTGGATAAGATTTGGATTCTTCGCAATTATTTGGCTGATATGAATTCAGTTGAAGCCATGGAATTTATGCGCGACCGGATGTTGAAATCCAACTCCAATGAAGAATTTTTAATTTCGATGAATAGCGGAAATTAAACCCTGCATATAAATAAAAAAAATCCGCTGGAAAGCGGATTTTTTTTTGCTGTTACCGGATCATGTGATTTCAGGTTCTACCTGAAATGATGAGTATGCCTTTTTAAGAAATAAAAAAATGTGTTTTAAGTCAGAAATTTCAGTTCCAATAAACCATCAGGATGACTTTTTTGGTTCCCTGCCTGTTCGGATGATCGGTGGGACGAGACCTCCGGTTCGGTCAGGCGGGTTTTTGTGTTAAGGCAAAAATGAAAAGTCTGCCGGTTTGAGGCAAAAAACACTATATTATTATATTTTCCAATTTGAAATGCCTTATACTCTTGGTTATTCCCCCTCAATAATATCATGTACTGCCTTCTTACTGTAGTTCTTTTGACGCTATTTAATAGGGATGACTTTGTCCAGTATATGTGCTGCTGAATCGATCATTTCCTTTAGTTGATCGTTGTTTTCAAGTTCTTGTTGAAGCTCCTCCAGAGGGGCAATTGAGTCAAGAATACTAGTGGCCGAATCAATGATTTCCTTCATTCGATCACCATTTTGAAGTTCTTTTTGAATCTCTTTTAGCGGGGCAATTGAATCCAGGAGTACGGCTGCCGAATCAATGATTTCCATGAGTTTATCGCTATTCTCAAACTCTTTTTTTATGGTAGTTAAGTCAGGTAATCGATTTGTTATTTCGGTAGAAGGAAGTACTGATGGTTGTTGCTGTTCATCTTGATCATCAAATATATCAAAACGGCTTGTCGGGCGTTCATCTTTACGCCATTTAAAGCCATCGAGTTGACTGTCGGGTGAAACGGTCTCCAGCAATGGTTTCATATTGCCAACAGGTGCGCCAACAAAAGTGATCCGATTGATTTGATTGCTGGCCAGATATAAAATGATGTTACTACTTTCGGCCTTGTTTAATCCGATATAATCTTCATCATCAGCAGGGTAGTAGATGGATTGCCCGTTGCCCTTCACATCTATTCGATAGAGCAATTGATCTTTGATTAAACCGACCATGTTTTTACCCTTGATTTGATTGAATTTCACCGAATCGACTTGTTGAATGATAAATGCATTGTCGTTTAAATACACCTTGTTGGGTGGTACCGAGTTGTTGATGAGTTCAATAAAATTAGCAGACATTTGGTTTTCCATTGACCAGATAACGGGATCGATGTACAATTGAATGGTTGAATCCTTCGTGAAATAAATTAAGGAGTCGCTAATGCCTTGCAAGTCGGTTCGATAAAACCTTACATGATTGTAGGTAATCAACAATTTTTCTCCTTCAGCGGTGGTGTCCGGTATGGTGTATAAGGTGTCGGCGTGTAAAAACAGTGAATCGGCCTCATAGTATTGAATCCACAAGGCAGAATCAGTCACCATTGCATACTTATTAAAGTCGGAATAAACTGCCTTGTTCCCTGCAATAATCATTTGGTTTTTGTAATCGTTGATGATGACATTTCCTGCGGCATTCCCATCTCCCGAATTGTCGTTGTAATAGATGTAATTGGCTTGTAATTGAGTTTCACCTCGTTTAATGGTCGAGTTTTTATGCAATTCCGATTCGTTGCTTTTAGTATCGAACCATCCACTTGTAGAATAAATGTGGGTACTATCGCCCACAATGTTTGTTGGGCCTTCAAATGTGGCAATTTCGGTATTTGTATTGTAGAGTAAGGTATCGGTACGCATGTTGTATTCCTCATTGGTGAGCCAAACATTATTCACGAATTTCACATTGTGCGTCTTGGTGTAATAAGTTCCTTTTTGGCTTGTCAGGGTGTTGGTACTGTCTACAATTGTTCCTCCATAATTGTAATAGCCAATTTCATCGTTCATGTCAAAATCGAGAGAGTCGGTCGTTAAGGTCAGGCTGGGATCTTTCATCTTCACATTTTTACGAGCTTTGGTAAAACCGCTGTCTGTATTGTAATTCATTTTGTCGGCCCAAAGATCTAATGTGTCGTTGCTAATAATATGCACGTTGCTAAAAGCATCTACGGTATTATTTTTTGAATAAACCCAGGCACTATCGCAAGTCATAATTATATTTTTATGCGATAAACTGACATTACCAATCCAACGTTGTGCATCTTTAACAATATTTTCATCATTCATCATGATGTCGACGTTATTAATTATAATGCGTTTTTTTGTTTTTGATTGACCATTTGTGATGAAACAACTTCCCAAAAGCACCATAAATAAAGAAAGCCTGAACACCATGTTCAGGCTTATACTGGTATAATATGGAATCAGTTTTAACCTCATAGGAGGACCTTACATCAATTGTTTGATGATTTCTTCCACTGAAATGTTTTCAGCTTCAGCTTTGTAATTTTTAATTATTCGATGACGTAGAATGGAAATAGCAACAGCTTTTACATCGTCGATATCGGGAGAATAGCGGCCATGCAATGCGGCATTCGCTTTGGCTCCAATCACCAGGTATTGCGATGCTCTTGGACCGGCTCCCCATTTCAGGTAGTTTTTAGTGACCTGTGGTGCCAGATCTGAATTTGGACGTGTTTTGGTGGCCAGGGTGACGGCATATTTCATCACATTATCGTTGATGGGTACTTTTCGAACCAAGCGTTGGAATTCAAGAATTTCTTCTTTTTGAATGATGGTTTTCAAATTAACCTCGAAAGACGAGGTGGTGTTTTTTACAATAATCATTTCATCATCGAACGAAGGATAATCGAGCCACAAGGAAAACATAAAACGGTCAAGTTGTGCTTCAGGTAGGGGATAAGTACCTTCCTGTTCAATGGGGTTTTGCGTTGCCAAAACAAAAAATGGAGCATCGAGTTTAAAGTGATGCCCGGCTGAAGTGACCGATTTCTCCTGCATGGCTTCCAATAAAGCCGATTGTGTTTTTGGAGGAGTCCGGTTAATTTCATCGGCCAGAATAATGTTTGCGAAGATGGGGCCTTTGATAAATTTGAATTCTTTATTTTGATCCAATATTTCTGTTCCGATAATATCGGAAGGCATTAGGTCGGGGGTGAACTGGACCCTATTGTAATCGATGCCCAGCACTTTAGCAATGGAGTTCACCAATAAAGTTTTAGCCAATCCTGGTACTCCTACCAGCAGGCAGTGTCCTTGGCTAAATATAGAAATAAGGACTTGTTTAATGATTTCATCTTGTCCGTAGATGGCTTTCCCAATTTCCTTTAATAACTCCTGATGTTTAACGCTTAACGCATCAATGGCTTCTTTATCATTGCTGTATTTCATTCGATTGTTTTTCTTAGTTATTGGGTCAAATTTATATTATTTAATCCAGTTTTTAAATTTGAAGCTACAATTCATATACGTGTCATCAATTCGGATGTACGTTTTTGATTGGTGATCGCTAATGAATTGAAGTATCACATCTTCCTGTTTCTTTTGCAGGAACATGTCGCTAATCATTGGGTAGTCTTCCGATAAATTGGCCGTATGGGCTTCAACCTTGTTGACTAATTTGACCGTTTGAATCACCTCACGCTGTTTGTCATCAATGCTTATGAATGGAGCTGAAATTTCGTTAATGTTCAGTTTGTCCAATATTTTAGAAACATCGGGAGGAAGTGCACTGGCTTCGAATTTGGAAGACATGGTCATCGGGTTAACTACAATGCCCCCATTGTTCCTTGAATTTTTATCATCGGAGTAGCGCATGGCTGCATCATTAAAACTGATGTCTCCTTTACGGATAGAATTGACCATACTATCCAATTGGGTTAGTATTTTCTCTTTCATTTCGATACTCACCTTCGGTTTCATAATGATGTGCCTGCAGCGTACTTTTTCGCCTCTGCGATCAACCAATTGAATGATGTGATAGCCAAATTCGCTTTTCACCACATTGGATACCTGACCCGGTTTTAAGTTGAAGGCTGCCTGCGAAAAGGCAGGATCCATGGTTGCCTTTCCAAAATAGCCAAGGTCTCCACCATCTTTTGAGCTGGGGCCTTCTGAATACAACACCGCAAACATGGCAAAGTTCTCACCACCTTCAATGCGTTTCTTCATTCCTCTCAATTCGTCCTTAATACGATTTTCTTCTTCCTCGCTAACTACTGGTATGGCTGTAATTTGAGCGTATTCGTACTGTGTATTAATTTTAGGCTTTTCATCTTCGGGTAAGTTGCGGTAATAATAACGCACTTCCGATGGTGTGGCTTTTATTTTTTCGATGAGCGTGTTTTTCATCTGGTTGCTCAAAATTTCATTGCGAATCACTTCATGCAAATCCGATTTCAATTGAACAATAGGTTTCTTGAAATAGTTTTCTACTTCTTTTTCCGAACCAAGGTGCTGTTGGAAATAATCAATTCGTGCATCGAGCTGCTGGTTGATTTGATTGTCGGTTACAATGATATTGGTATCGAGTTCGGCCTCCGCAACCATCAGTTTGTCGATGAGTAAATTCTCCAAAATATCGCATTTCATGTCGCCTTCAGAAGTGATACCCTGTGCTTGATTTTGCAGGTTAATTGATTCAATGTCAGATTTTAAAATTACATTGGACCCAATTACGGCTACAATCTGATCAATGATTTTATCCTGAGCCATTAATTGCATTGAAAAGAAATACAGAAGAAGGAAAAGGGCAACACTAATTTTGCTGTTTCGCATGATATATATGTTATTGATTAAAGACCCTAAATTTATTGTATTTTAGGGCAGCGTTGTATAAACTATCCTTAAATAGTCTTAAAAAATCTATTTTTTTCTGGTTACTGATTAAACTGCTGATTCGTATTTTAACAAAATCCAGAGGCGCTTGTTCCCCGGGAAGCATAAATGCTTTTACGTAAATAATATGCAATTCGTTTTCAGTCTGAAATTCAATTATTTGGTTTTTCTTTAGGAAAACCTCATCATTGGTAATGTTCAGTTTTCCTAATTCCTTGAATTGTTGAAAGTAAATCCATTCATTGTTAAAATCGTCGTACTTCGTGGCAAATTTAAAGATGATATCTTCACATTCAATGATATCTGCTTCCTTGGTACTGCTGAGTAAATTTCTAAATCTGGCAGGTAAATCTATTTCAATGGGAAATACCACATAGTTCACTTGTACAATGGGATAATCCAAAACGAACAAGCGTGAATTATTTTCATAGTAATTTTGGATTTCCGCATCAGCTAAATTGGATTCGGCCCTTTGGTCGAACTTTTTATTTTTGAATTTGTGAATAATCAGTTGCTGACGGTAATCTTCCAATTCCTGTGCAATATTTAATTCGTCGTTGCTCAAGCTTTTTTCTGCCTCTTCAACAAGCAACTGTTGTTTAATCCATTTATTCGTGTATTCCTTAACGAATTCAATGGAATCATTTTTTTCACTAAAGTTGGATGGAATTACCTTAATTAGTTGGCTTTTTAGCAATGTTTTATTACCAACCTGGGCAATAATCACTTCATTCACTTTATGGCGCGGCTGAGCGCAACTTGCAAAGAGCAGCAGCCACACTAAAAGTGGTAGAAAAGTTAATATGCCTTTATTTGCCATTATAATCCTTTAATTTGCTTCAATAATTTTTTGTTGACTTTGATTTTACTGTTGTCTCTCAGAAACTGAATCCAGTTGTCTTCTAATACTTGTTGGTAATCCGAAATATATAGACCACGTGCTTCATCAAGCGTTTTTGGGCTTCCGGCCTTTACCACTTCACCTTTAAAGAGTTCAAATTCTGGCTTAAAACGTTCGGGCATTTCTCCACCAAAAATCAAATAATCAACTCTTTTGTTGGTTCCCTCTTCCCATTTTCCTTTGGTTATTTTAACGTTTCTTTTATTGTCGGTGTTGAGTTTTGCTTCCAGTACATCCACATCGGTAATTCCTTTTTCGAGGTATTTATTGCACGAATCGGCTGCTTCCTGGTTATTGCATCGAATAAGTAGTCCATCGAAATGATCTTCCCAAATGTATTTGTTTTTATTGCTTTCGTAATAATTTTCAAGACCAGTTGAATCGATTACTGCCTTGTTCCAGACTTCTTTCTCCATGATCGAAAACAAGAGCATTCCATCGTGGTATTCCTGCATTATCTGAGCAAACTCAGGATAAAGGCTCTCCAGGTGTTTGTCCATGTAATCATTAATAACGGTTTCGTCATAATTGTCTAAATGAAAAAAGAACAATGGTTTGCGGAATTTTGATTTATTGGTTTTTAGTTTTTTCTGCAGGTCGTAAAAAATCTTTACCGTATACTTCTCGTCAGCAATTTGATAAAGCGGAAGGGTTAAAATATCTTCCGGAAAAATTTCATTGGTAATGGTGTCTTCAAATTGCTCATTGATGTAGGCTTTAAACTTTTCGATATTATTTTTATACGCAATGAAGTTCAATTCTTCTTTTTTGTTTTTGTAATAGAGTTCTTTACTGTGTTTGCTACGTAAAGGATCTTTTTTCACTTTTTCAATTAAATCAGCTTTCTCTTGTTCGAATGTTGGAACCGGTTTAAAGCCTGTTCTTAAGGCAATATGCCATCCAAAAGGTGTTTCAAAGGGTTGGGAATAATCGCCATCGTTTTGCAGCTGATAAACAACGTCTACAAATTCTGTTACATTAAATGTTTTCGATAAATAGCCCATATCTCCTCCGTTTTTCGATGAGTTTTTATCGTCGGAAAATTCACGGGCAATTGTGGCAAAATCGGCTCCACCTTGAAGAAGTTGATAAATACTGTCCATTTGTTGTTTGTATGTCAATTTCTCTTCTTCGCTAATGTTATTGCGATTTTTAAACATTTTCATAATGTGAGAAACTTTCACTTCTCCCGATAATTCCTGCTTGTCGCTTACATAAACAATATGAAAACCGTATTCCGTATGGAAAGGTAAACTGACCTCACCAATTTTAGTCGAATAGGCTGCGTTCTCAAATTCGGTAACCATATTAAAAGCTTTAAAATAGCCCAATTGACCTTTATTGAATTTTGCACTGGGGTCTTGTGAATAGGCTTCAGCAAGCTCTTCAAAGGATTTTTCGTGGTTCAAAAACTGTTGGCGGATATCCAGCAGTTGATTGTATATTTTTAAGGTATCCTCTGCTGAAGCATTTGGTGGCAAATTAATTAAAATATGGCTGCATTTTAACATGTGTGTGGTCCGGTAATACGTTTCATGAAGAACGGAGTCGGTAATATTAATGTCAGTCAGGTAAGGTTTGGCTAATTCTTCGCGGTAACCGGCCAATTCGTCGATGAATGATTTTAAGGTGTCGAGTCCTTCTTTTTCTGCTGCAATGACTTTTAATTTGTAATTGATGAAAAGGTCAAGGTATTCCTGCGGTGTTTTTATTTCGCTTTCATCGTTTAATTGTGTATTGTTTTTCACATAAATTTTTTCGTATTCGTCTTTTGAATATTTGTGATCATCGATGGACACGATAATGTTTTTTTGGGCCACGACTGATACCACCATAAAAAGGAGGAGAAACGAAAGTGAAATTATTTTTTTCATGCCTTAAAAATTAAATTAGAAATTGGTAATCACAGGTTTAAAAAAAAGGATTCGGGGTATTCCAAAATCCTTGTAAAACGTATATCAAAATTGTTTATGGTCTACTGCTGTAGTTGGGAGCTTCTCTTGTAATTGCTACATCATGTGGGTGGCTCTCGGTAACACCGGAAGAAGTAATTCGGGTAAATTTGGCATGATTCAGTTCCAAAATATTATGTGCGCCACAATAGCCCATTCCGGCTCTCAAACCACCAATCAGTTGGAACAATACTTCATATAGCGATCCTTTAAACGGAACGCGGGCCGCAATACCTTCGGGTACTAATTTTTTAATGTCTTCTTCCATGTCCTGGAAGTAGCGATCTTTTGATCCGGCTTGCATGGCTTCAACAGATCCCATTCCTCGGTAAGCTTTAAACTTACGCCCCTGGAATAAGATGGTTTCGCCCGGTGATTCTTCAACACCAGCGAATAAACCACCAGCCATAACTGAGCTGGCACCGGCGGCTAGTGCTTTTACAATATCACCTGAGTAACGCAATCCACCATCGGCAATGACAGGTATTTTTGAATCTTTTAAGGCTTTTGAAACATTATATATCGCTGACAGTTGGGGCATTCCTACACCTGCAATAACGCGTGTTGTGCATATTGAACCAGGACCTATTCCCACTTTAACTGCATCGGCTCCGGCTAAAACTAAATCAGTTGCTGCCTGAGCTGTTGCTATGTTTCCTACTACAAAATCTTTTTCAGGGTATTTTGCTTTGGCGCGTTTGAGTGTTTCCAAAACGTATTTGGAATGTCCATGAGCAGTGTCAATAACAATGGCATCTACATCGGCTTTCACCAGGGCATCGATCCGATCCATGCTGTCGCTACTAATGCCAACTGCTGCTGCAACGCGTAAACGACCTTTACTATCTTTACACGCATTGGGTTTGTCCTTGGCCTTGGTTATATCTTTGTACGTAACTAAACCAATTAATTTATTGAACTTGTCAACTACCGGTAATTTTTCAATTTTGTATTCCTGTAAAATTTCCGCAGCTCTGTGTAAATCACATGATTCATTTGTCGTAACCAAATTTTCTTTGGTCATGACGTCACTAATTGGTTTATCAAATCTTTTTTCGAATCTCAGGTCACGGTTGGTTACAATTCCAACTAAAAAACCGCCTTCATCCACCACCGGGATTCCACCAATTTTATAGGTTTTCATCATTTCCATAACATCTGCAACTGTTTTTTCTTTCAGTACTGTTATGGGGTTATAGATCATTCCATTTTCAGCACGTTTAACAGTCATTACCTGTTTGGCCTGTTCTTCAATGGTCATGTTTTTGTGAATAACACCAATTCCGCCTTCACGTGCAATAGCAATGGCCAAATGTGATTCTGTAACAGTATCCATGGCAGCCGAAACAATGGGCGTATTCAATTGTATTGATCGGGTAAAATAGGACGTCAAATCTACATCGCGTGGCAGCACTTCAGAATATGCCGGAACCAGCAATACATCGTCGAATGTTAGACCTTCGTTGATTACTTTATCAGATAAGAATGACATGATGCTATATTTTATTAGAATTTTGTGGCAAAGCTAAAAAAAATCAGTTAATATGCGGCTTATCCAATCTTTAATAATGTGCCAAATTGGGCGATCATTTCACAAAAAATGTTAAGTTAGTTTAGAATAATTTAAAAAAACAAAATTCACTTGAGTGTCTACACTGATATATTGAAAAAGTATTGGGGCTATTCTGCTTTTCGATCTTTGCAGGAAGAGATTATAGAATCTGTTGCTCAAAAGAAAGATACCTTAGGTTTAATGCCTACCGGAGGTGGTAAGTCCATTACTTTTCAGGTTTATGCTTTATCTCAACCTGGAATTTGTCTGGTGGTTACTCCTTTAATTGCCCTAATGAAAGATCAGGTTGAAAATTTGAGACAGCGCGGAATTAAAGCCTTGACCATCTATTCCGGCATGACTCAGGAGGAAATTAAAGTAGCTTTAGATAATGCCACCTGGGGTGATTATAAGTTCCTGTATTTATCGCCCGAACGACTTGCGTCAGTTCGTTTTCTGGAACGCGTGAAGCGAATGGATGTGAATTTGATTGCGGTGGATGAAGCGCATTGTATTTCCCAATGGGGTTACGATTTTAGACCATCGTATCTAAATATTGCGGGATTTCGTCAATATTTCCCCGATGTGAATATCATAGCAGTTACTGCAACAGCAACCCCTGAGGTGGTAGAGGATATTCAGGAAAAACTGTTGTTCCCAAAGAAAAATGTGCTCCGAAAGAGCTTCAAACGTGACAACCTAATTTACAAGGTGAAAAACGAAGAGGATAAAAACGGATACCTCGTTCGGATGCTTCGGAAGACCAAAGGCTGCGGTGTGATTTATACGCGTAGTCGGAAAAAAACAAAAGAAATTGCCGAATTGCTTGAAAAAGAAGGCATTTCGGCCACATATTATCATGCAGGACTTTCTAGCGAGAGTCGAAGCATCAGGCAGGATGCCTGGCTGAATGACAAAAGTCAAATCATGGTAGCCACCAATGCTTTTGGAATGGGTATTGACAAAGCAAACGTCAGGTTTGTGATTCATGCCGATCTTCCTGATTCCATTGAAGCTTATTTCCAGGAAGCTGGTCGTGCCGGACGTGATGGTAAAAAGGCCATGGCTATATTATTGTATAATAATACCGATGCTGTTCGATTGAAAAAAGGGATTGCTGAAAAATTTCCGCCCATCGAACAGGTGAAACGAATTTACAATGCCCTGGGTAACTATTTGCAATTGGCCGTTGGTTTTGGGCAAGGAATGACCTACGATTTTAATTTGATCGATTTTGTAAAAAAGTACCATTTTTCGATGATTCATACCTTTAGTGCCTTAAAAATTTTGCAGCGGGATGGATTTTTAGAATTGACCGACGAATTGAATCGTTCATCCATGATTCACTTTCGAGTAAATCGTGACGATCTGTACCGTTTTCAGGTAGCAAATTCAAATTTTGACAGTTTTGTTAAATTGCTTTTGCGCTCATATACAGGCATGTTTACCGAATATCGTGCCATCAACGAAGAGCTGTTGGCGAAACGTTCCAATACAACTAAGGAGCTGGTGTTTAAATATCTGAGTGCTTTAAATTCCCAGAAAATTGTGCATTACATTCCTCAAAAAAACACGCCATTTATCGTTTTTACCCGGGAACGAATAGCCGAATCGAAGTTGGCCATTTCGAAAGAAAACTATACAGTCCGTAGGAAACAGTATGAATTACAAGTGGGGGCTGTTTTGAATTATGCAGCGTCAACATCTACATGTCGAAATCAGCTTTTGCTAAACTATTTTGGCGAAAAAAATCCTGCCCGATGCGGCGAATGTGATGTTTGTTTGGCTTTGAACGATATGGGAATAAGTAATATCGAATTTGACCGAATTCAAAATGATATACAAGCACTATTGTTGAAAGAACCTTTACTTCAGCATGAATTGTTTTTTCGCATGGCAGGCAACGAAGAACACATTCAATTGGTCATACGATGGCTGTTGGACAATCGGAAAATTCTTGTTCGGATTGATGAAAAATTGGAATGGGAAAAGTAGGGTGTTTTCTTTTCATTTGGAATCACTATTTTTGCGCACCAAAAAGTAAAATATGGGAAGAAGAAACAAGAACAATAATCAGGTTTACAAAGAAGTTGAAATTGTTGACATTGCTGCTGAAGGCAAAGCCATAGCCAAAGTGGACCATCAGATTATTTTTATTCCTCTGGCAATTCCCGGTGACATTGTGGACATTCAGATCACACGCAAAAAATCGAAATACGCTGAAGGGCGAGTTATTCATACCCATAAATTTTCGGATGATCGCATTGACGCTTTTTGTGAACATTTTGGAGTTTGTGGTGGATGCAAATGGCAAAATCTACCCTATGAAAAACAACTCTTCTACAAGCAAAAGCAAGTGGTGGATCAGTTGACCCGAATTGGAAAAGTTGAATTGCCTGCGATTGCACCGATTGTAGGATCTGAAAATACTACTTTTTACCGTAATAAATTGGAATTTACCTTTGCCAATAAACGTTGGCTAAGCTCAGCAGAAATGAATTCCGACGAAGATTTTAGTGGGAAAGGGGCACTGGGTTTTCACATTCCTGGTTTGTTCGACAAAGTGGTGGATGTGAAAAAATGTTGGTTACAGGCTGAGCCCTCAAATGCCATTCGCAATGCCATTCGTGAACATGCCTTAGCAGAGCAGCTCGATTTTTTTGACATTAAGATACAAAAGGGATTTCTACGAAATCTTATGGTTCGTACTTCCACAACGGGTGAAGTAATGGTCATTGTGGCTTTTTTCAGGGAAAATATAGAACAGCGGGAAAAATTGTTAAACATGCTGGTTGATCAGTTTCCTGAAATCACCTCCCTGATGTATGTGATTAACGAAAAAGGAAATGATACCATTCTCGATCAGGAAGTTTTGTTATTTAAGGGAAAGGACCATTTTTATGAAGAAATGGAAGGATTACGGTTTAAAATTGGGCCAAAATCTTTTTATCAAACCAATTCACAGCAAGCCTATGAATTGTATAAAATAACCCGCGATTTTGCTCAACTCAGTGGGGAAGAAGTGGTGTATGATTTGTATACAGGCACAGGCACTATTGCAAATTTTGTGGCTCGTTCAGCCAAAAAAGTGATTGGAATTGAATATGTTCCCGAAGCCATTGAAGATGCTAAAATCAATTCAGCGATCAATCAAATTGAAAATACGGTCTTCTTTTCCGGTGATATGAAAAAGGTGTTGGTGGAATCCTTCATGGCCGATCATGGTCAGCCCGATGTAATCATTACGGATCCGCCACGTGCAGGAATGGATGGTCCTGTTATTGAAACCATTTTGAATGCTGCTCCCAAACGGATTGTTTATGTTAGTTGTAACCCGGCCACCCAGGCACGCGATTTGGAGTTACTGGATGCCATGTACAAGGTGGTCAAAGTTCAGGCGGTGGATATGTTTCCACATACTCACCATGTAGAGAATGTAGTGTTGTTGGTGAAAAGAAGTTGATTTTAAAATGAAATGAAAAGGGAGCTACATTTGTAGCTCCCTTTTTTGATTTTAATATTTTTTATCCGCGTTATTGAACGCATCATTCAAATTGGAATTACAATTTGTATTGTCCAACTATGGTAATGGTTGTTCCTACAACTGCGTCAACACTTACAGTTGAATTCGTAATGTGAATAAGGTAATAGGTTCCTTCTTTTATTGTGCCAAGTGTGATGTCGTGTGTTTTATTTTCCGTTGATGAAATACCCTCGTATTGATCCATGTTCTCTGCCGTATCAATGGCTTCCATTAAGGTTTCTTTTGAATCAATGGTCATCCATGTTGCGGCTTCCAATTGAACAAATTTTTCTGCACCTTTTTTAATAATTGCACTGGTAGCTGTGTTGCTAGTCCAGGTTAAACCAAACATATCAAGACCGGTTGCGGCAGTACCACCTTTACGTTCCCATGTTAAATCAGCTGCTTCGGTAAGTGGCGTTGCTTTCGATTTTGCTAAAATGTACTTCTTTACAGTTGTTTGTTTGTTTTTATCAACAACAGTAAATGAAATTTCGATGACAGTACCGTCGGTAATAACATCAGTTACTATGGTTCCCACGCTCAATGAAGCAGTGGTCTCTGTAGTATATTGTGCATTGCCATCTGTAATGTCAATTCCGGGTGTTCCGGTCAATGTTTGAAATGAACTTAAGGTGTTTTCCGATGATAGGCTGACATTAAAAGTCAAGGTGTCGCCAATAAATACTTGTGTTGTATCGGCAACAGGTGCTGTAATGATAATTTCAGGTGCAAGATCTGAAATGATATCTTCAGTACATGAAGTGAAGATAATTGCAAAAAGTGCAATGGCTGATACTAATGATAATACTTTTTTCATAATTGATGATCCTAATTTAAGTTGGTATTTAATTAATTTATATGTTACTGTTGGAAAATTTACTCTCCAATTGTTTCAACTATAATGCCGAAAACACAACTTGCTTTGAAACATAATTTTATGTTTAAAGCCGGTTATTACGTTGTCCCGATTTGGGACCATTGTTTGTTTTATGGGAATCTGATGCTGAGATCTGCAAACAAGTTGTTTGGAATTTTAGTTATGGTTAATGGTGTCTGGTCTTCGGTTTTATGCTACTTAATTTTGGTGAAATTTTTAATTTTAAGTTAGCAAACGTAATACAAATTTCTTAAAAATAATTTGTGTTCGAACAATTATTTGTTGAACAGGTTAAATTGTGGCGACTTTAAAAAAGGTATTTTACTAATTTGTACATTGCTGTTGATTTATTGTTGGTAATGTTTACCTAAACAAACAACTTAAATAGTATCCATTCAGCTAATTAAAAAATAAGAAGTGAGTAAAGTACATAAAAAATTAAACGAACTATCGGCAACGGCTATCTGTGGAAACGATATCAGTTCCTCTGTATTGTATGTTTCAGCATTGGCCATTGCGTTTGCCGGACAATATGCCTGGATTACCTTACTTATTGTCTCTTTTGTATTGTTGCTGTTCCGAAGAATTTATGGCGAAGTAGTTGGCGCATTACCTTTAAATGGTGGTGCTTACAATGCCCTTTTAAACACCACAAGCAAATCAACGGCTAGTTTAGCTGCAGCATTAACCATTTTATCGTACATGGCAACTGCTGTGATATCGGCCAACGAAGCCATCCATTATTTGCATCATCTGGTAACAATGCTGCCCATCATTCCGATCACCATTGTATTGTTAAGTATTTTTGCCGTTTTGGCAATCATTGGCATCTCCGAATCGGCTAAAGTGGCTGTTGGTATATTTATTTTTCATTTAACTTCGTTGCTGATTTTAAGCGCCTTTATTATCTATTTTTTATTGCAAAACGGCGTAGGAACTTTTTTCGAAAATTGGCATTTACCACTTCAGGGTGGTAGCATTTCCAATGCCATCTTTCTTGGTTTTGCGGCCTCTATGTTAGGGGTGTCCGGTTTTGAAAGTTCTGCCAATTTTGTGGAAGAACAAGAAAAGGGCGTGTTTCCAAAGACCCTGAAAAATATGTGGTCCATTGTGAGTATCATCAATCCTTTAATGGCCATTTTTGCCTTGGCCTTATTTGCTATCCCTGTTTTACAAAGCGACGCGTATCAAAATACCTTATTAATTGAAATGGGAAAATTCGTTGGCGGAGAATGGGTGGCTGCCTTAATTGCTGTCGATGCATTTTTAGTATTGAGTGGAGCGGTATTGACCAGCTTTGTTGGTGTGACCGGTTTATTGGAGCGTATGGCTCTTGACCGAATTATGCCTCCTTTTTTCCTGAAGAAAAATAAGAAAGGCAGTTCCTACAGAATTATCATCATGTTTTTATTGCTATCGGTATCGGTTTTGTTAATCACCAAAGGAAATGTGAAGTTGTTGGCAGGAGTTTATACCATTTCCTTTTTATCCGTCATGTGTTTGTTTGGTATAGGTAATATATTATTGAAGATTAAAAGAAAAACACTTCCCCGGCCTGAAAGAGCTTCCTGGTTGGCTGTTATTATAGCCATATTAGCGGTAACCATTGCCTTGATCGGAAATATTACAATGCCTTCGAAGGATAATCTGCCAAGTAATTTAACCATTTTCTTAATTTACTTTACGCCAACCATCTTGTTTATTATTATGATGTTGAACAGAACTGTTCTTTTAAAATTTGTGTTGAAAATATTGGATGCCATTTTCGATCCCATTCGTGCTTTCTTTATTATGACCGACAGAAAAATAAAACACACGGTGGATAAAATTAATCAACAGGAATTTGTCTTTTTCACCAAGGGAGACGATATCTCTGCCTTAAATAAAGTCATGTTATACATCCAACGAAATGAACATACCAAACGCTTAAAAATCGTTTTAGCTTTAACAAAGGATGAAAAAGCACCTGAGACATTGGCTCAGGAAATTGACTTTTTAGATCGGGAGTATCCTGAAATTGATATTGATTTTGTAACCGTCGAAGGCGAATTTTCACCGGAGTTGATTAGAGAACTTTCTGAAAAGTGGAAAATCCCAATTAATTTTATGTTTATTGGTTCACCAAGCGGTAAATTCCCCTATAAAATTGAAGAATTGGGTGGTGTGCGACTCATCATTTGATCGGTACGATTGAATCATAAAAAATTTAGATCGAAAGATCGAAATAGAACCCGGAAAGTAGATGACTTTCCGGGTTTTTTATTGATAGGCGGTATAATTTATAAAAATGGCAATCATAGAAATATTCATGGAAATATTTTCAAACTGCAATCATTAATTTATGCGTTCATTCTGATCGATATTTTAACTATAAATAAGTAACACCTGAAAGCAGAAAATCTCAAATTTAAAACGATTCTGTATCAATTTTGGACGCCCTACAGATTAAGAATCGGTACCAGCAATCAAGCAATACAATGCCTTTAGCACATCATGAAATATGCCTTAAGCCATACGATGATTTATTCTTTTTATGGTGAAGTTATTGTTCAATAAAATAATATCCTTATTTTTGATTTGACCGCAAAAACCAAATAAGATGCCAACCTTAAATCTCCTAAAATCAGGATTGTTTTTTTATGTTATTGCCTTATGCTGTTCATTAAATGCAAATGCAATAAAATCAGGAACAATAAGGAATGATAGCCTTATAAATGTTCAAACACCAGAAAGCCTCTTAAATATTGAAAACAAACCAGATTCAATTCCTGAAGCTGGAAAATATTTGAATACCAATTTTTTCAGCCCAATTAATAAACAACCATTTTTGAAGAACAAGAGCAGTTTTCAAAAAAACACAAATAAAACAGAAATAGAAGCAGTCACAAATAAGACCACATATCTTAAGTCAGCCTTTTCAATTTCAGCAAACCTGCAAACCGATTCGTTAATTCTCGTTAATTTCTATAACACCCTTAAGGGAAAATCATGGATAAAAAACGAGAATTGGTTAAAAGGTAATTTATCAAGTTGGTACGGGATAACAGTCGATTCCAAATTACAAAGAGTAACTGCTATTGATTTACGTGAGAACAAACTATCGGGTAATCTTTCTGATTCTTTATTTATCCACAGATTAAGCTATTTAACCATTCTTGATTTGGGCAATATGCCTGATCAACTACTTAATGGTATTGAAACACAAGAAGATTATGGTGGAGAAGAAAGTAATGTTAGACCTTGGTTCTGGAATAACATAAGTGGATCTTTGCCTTTATTTTTTGATTCATTAAGCAATTTAAAATATTTGGATATATCGTATAACTTATTGAATTCCAGTTTACCGGAAACAATTAATGGATTAGAGAAACTTGAATATATTTATCTGAACGACAATTCTTTTACAGGTGCAATACCCGATTCTTGGCAAAGGTTAACTCAACTAAAAACACTTCATCTCGAATTCAATTTAATTACGGGCTTATCGGCAAGCATGTACAAACAATCGGAACTAACCGCATTGTATCTCGATCACAATAAATTAAGTGAGCCTATCCCTCCTTTATGGGGATTTTTTCCCAAATTAGATACTTTGAGCTTATCTCTAAATCAACTTGATGACCCCTTAGCTGCCGAACTATATCAATTGCCCTTACTTAGTTATTTGAATCTATCTTCAAATTTATTGGACGATCCCTTGCCTGCTGAATGGAGTAATTTTGAAAACTTAACTACATTAGATTTATCATCGAACCTATTAGATGACCCCTTACCCCCGGAATGGGGCAAAATGCAATTACTGGCAACATTAAACCTTAGCTACAATAAATTAACAGATCTTCTTCCTGCTGAATGGGGAGACATGCCTTCCCTGGCAACTTTGAACCTTCGTTATAATAGTTTGGATAAACTATTACCTGGTGATTGGGGGAAGCTGAATACATTAAAGTGGCTGAATATAAGCAACAACCTTCTCGATGATCCCCTGCCTGCCGAATGGAGCGGAATGACTGCATTGAAATTCCTCGATCTCAGCTACAATAAATTATCAGATCCCTTGCCTGCTGAATGGGAAAGTATGGCTTCTCTTTTGGAGTTATACCTCGAGAATAATTTGCTTGACGATGATTTGCCAGCTTCGTATCGAAATTTAAAGTCATTAAAAATACTTTATTTGAATTTTAATCAGCTCAACAATCCTCTACCTCCTGAATGGAGTGAGTTGGATTCATTGGAAATATTATTATTGAATGATAATAATTTAGGTGATCCTTTGCCTGCCGAATGGGGAAATATGAATTCGATACGTGCAATCTCATTACAAAACAATAAGCTCGATGACCAAATTCCCGAAGAATGGGGAGATATGACTTCTCTTGAATTTCTTAACCTGAGAAATAACTTACTCGATGATCCTTTGCCTGCGAGTTGGGGAAAATTATCCAATCTGAGAACGCTGGATATTAGTTTCAATAAACTTGACGACCAGTTGCCTAATGAATGGAGCGGCATGGTTCGTCTTGAATATTTAAATTTATCGCAGAACCAGCTTAACCATGCGCTCCCAAACGAATGGAAGGCAATGAAATCTTTACAATTTTTGGATTTTTCGAATAACCAGTTGGATGATGAGTTGCCCGGCGAATGGTATGGCATGAAGAATTTGACCTATTTAAATTTATCGCACAATTTACTCGACGATCCGCTACCTGCAAATTGGGAACAATTTCCTCAACTTCAGATTTTGCTGCTGGATTACAATAAGCTTGACGACCCCTTACCTGATAGCTGGAAAAACCTTCCGAATTTGCTATTTCTTGAACTCGACCATAATTTACTCGCAGACCCTCTTCCTTTCTGGGGTGGGAATTCTTCTCTTAATGTTATTGATTTATCAAACAATTTGCTCGATGATGTATTGACTGATGATTTTGGAGGAATCAGTAGGTTAACTCATTTAATATTAAACAACAACAGTATTGTAGGATCGCTACCTGACACATGGAATAAATTTTCTGATTTAGTTTATTTAGATTTGACCAACAACAAACTGACTGGAGTACTTCCTCCTTCCTGGGGGAACATGCAATGGCTATCAGAACTTTACCTCAAAAATAATTCAATTCAATCAGAAATACCTTCAGAATGGGGTGCTTTAAAAAAAATAATTGCTTTAGATTTCGATAAAAACTCACTATATGGTGAAATACCTAATGAAATTGGAAATTGTAGAAACTTGCATTATTTAAACCTGAATGAGAACAACATTTCTGGCTCTATTCCCCTAAGTATGGCTGGCATTCAAGTTTATCGATTTGACATTACCAACAATAATGTAAGTTACTTGCCCAGTTTTAATTATACAAGATATACAGATTTTACTGAGAGCAGTGTAAATTATCACAATCACTATTTTTTCCCATACAACTATTTTTATGTACCTGGGTGCTATTATTCATCGCATTACATTGACGATTTTCAGTATAGATATCCTTTGTCTTTCGACCGACCGGTTTTGGAAAAAGGTTTTAAAGTGGCAAATAATAAGTTAGAATTTGACGACCTCGAACGTAATGTTGAGTTGATGACATCAATGGGCGGCTTCTCAAATTCAAACGTAGAGTATATTCCTCAAGACACCATTTATCGGGAATTCGATACCTTATTTGTCTCTGGCCGTAACGAGCAGTT
Organism: Prolixibacteraceae bacterium; assembly: GCA_041821245.1. GTDB lineage: Bacteria > Bacteroidota > Bacteroidia > Bacteroidales > Prolixibacteraceae > Roseimarinus. The sequence goes on along the minus strand of JBGUEP010000005.1, from coordinate 176,543 downwards.
AACCATTCCCTGTGGTGGAAGTAATAATTATTATGAATGGCAAAAAGAAAATATCCAAATTGCAGTTCCCGATAAAGACAACATTGTTTTCACTAACATACAGCCCTATAATGCCGGTACTTATCACTCTTTAGTTACCAATAAAATCATACCTGATTTGGTTCTTATCTCTTATCCGGTGCACATAAGCACCATTTCAAAAACTGATATCTCTTGCTATCGTGCAGACGATGGTATTCTAACATTTTCTTTTTACGATGCAGAGAGTAACCAATATCAATACAGCATCGACAACGGTGCATCATGGCATCAAAGTTCCATATTTGGTGGATTGAATTCTGGCGATTATCATACAATCGCATGGCGAAATAATACAACGCAAATACAAGCGCCTATTCCCATACGCATTTTTGAGCCTGACAAACTAACAATAAACAACATAAATATTCAACAAGCCAAATGTCCCGGCGACTCTGCCTACTTGATAATTGATGCAACTGGCGGGAATGGTCAATATTTGTTTGGTAAGGACGATAGTCTTATTGGGAAATCTAACTTTCTAAGTATTTATGAACCAAACGGTGGAGAATTCTCATTCTTTGTTCAGGATGAAAATGGTTGCATAGCACAATCTGACCCACAAATCATCGATAAAGTTGATCCTATTGTTTTCCAATCTCCAGCTATTACTTACGTTAATGAACATATGGGACAAAGTGGCGGTATTGAAGTTCATGCTTCTGGAAATAACCTTCAATATTCAATTGATTATGGTGAAACATGGCAAAGCAATAGCACATTCTCTAACTTAACAGGAGGTTTTTATGATGTTTGGGCATTGGACAAAAACGATTGTATTGTTGAGCGTAATGTCTGTGTTCCCATCATACCACCTCCTATCGATTTAATTATTGTGGACGGCGGTTTCGATTCCCGTTTGGTATTTAAAGGTATTGAAACTACTGATGAAAACAGACTCAGAATATATACCAATTGGGGGGCAACTGAAATGATAGATGTAAAGAATTACTCCAACAGCTTCAGCTTTGAGGCCTTGCCAGCAGGAACCTACTTCTATCGATTGGATTATACCGTGGATTCAGTTGATTATTTTATCAAAAGTTATATCGAAGTCATTAAGAAGTATTAATTGAATGAAAAACAACAAAATAAATAAGATCTTGGGAATAATACTCTGTCTGTTTCCGTTGTGCTCTTTGGCTCAATATGATTTTAATGCAGGTCAGGTATTAAAAACCATTGAATTTTATAATCCCGGGTATAACGCAAGTAAAGACTGCCCAACAGCTGTAGTTCTATATCGTGGACCATTTCAAAATAATCAAAATCTTTTGTCGCCCAATTATATAAATGATCTGGAATACACCACAAATGCGGTAAATCTTTATGTTCCATTTCTGAAAACCAAAACAGGAATATCAGTCAACGTTATAAACGAAAAATTAGGCCATCGCGAGAATACGATAGCCGATTTAGCATTCGATGTTGCAGTAAGAACCTCTCAAGTCGATTTTTTATCACTTGGGATTGCTGCCGGTGTTAATTTATGGCAATACGACCTCACAAATGCATTCCACAATTATGGTAATATTGAAATTGGAAATTATAATTCAACATTCCCTTATGTGGGAGTCGGGTTGAACTTTTTTAAACGTGGACATCATTTGGGGATCAGCTATCATCTTACTTCACCTAAGCCAATTTCCAAAACCGATTTTAATCCATTTACCACGAATGATGACATTCGACTTTATCAAACTCTCTACGCTAACTTAAGCATTCAAATACCTCTCAGCAATAACATGCATTTAAAACCATTTATCATTTTCAAAAACTGGAATTTCACCCCCAATAACTATCTGATTGAAGGTGGAGTAAACCTGTTATTATCTGACAGAGTATGGATTGGAGGTGCTTATCGGGAATCGTGGGTTACTGATGCCTATTCCATCATGCTTGACTTTAAGGTTTTGGATTATCTCCGACTGGGATACAGTTATGAAAAGAATTTGAATGACGTTGGGTTTTTTGCCAGCTCAATTCACGAAATAAGGATGCAAATAAGAGTTCCCCGTAAAGAAAAGGATGCCTATTTGCCCCAGGCAAAACAATCTAAAACCGAAATCAAATAAGCTATGAAAACCAGAATACCAATACTTTTCATTTTTTGTTTGTTCGTTGCAAGCATTAGTTTTGGCCAATACTCTCATATCGACACAGCTGTTGTGAAGTTAGCGGTCATTCCAACCAAAAAAGTTGGTGGTTTCACCATGCACAACGACAGTATTTGGTTGCTGTTAAAATCGTACACTTATTTCAATAAAAAGCAAAAAATAGAAGCCAATGAGTTCTATTCAGTAAAACGTAAGTTTAAAGAATGGAATTTGTATGTAATGGATACTTCCCAATTTGTAATAAGGCGTAGGGCTAAAGAATACTACCTTCCAAGTGCATCTCCTTTTGGCGTTTTCTTCAAAGATTCACTCATCTATTACATTGCAAAAAGAAAATCTATTTCTACACCTCTTCTAACAGAAAGCTACTCCGGAGTGAACAGGTATAGCCAAACCAATGAGATTGCATCGAATTATCTTTATCCTTCATTATCCGAAAATGGGGATTTATACTATGCATTCAGGGGCTATGAATCGGAGCATGAATTGGATTTGTATTGCAGGTACCAATTTAAAAGTAAAGGTGAAAAAATCGCAAAGATTGATGCCCCAATCAATTCAATACAGAACGAAGTGACACCTGTTTTGGGAAATAGTTCTATCTTTTATTTTGCGTCGAAACGAAATTCTAAAAATAATTACGATCTCTTCTCTTATAATGCTGACGATCGCAATCCTTTAAAACCAATGTCTGGTCAAATAAATTCTAAATATGAAGAAAAATGGTTGATCAGTGAAACCGACTCGTCTGGGTTCTTTATCCGTCAAGAAAAAAGGAAAGCTATCTTGTTTAAATATTACTGCTGGCGTGTGCCAGAAGAACCGATGGATAGTATGTTAACGAACCCCGTGCTTTCTGTTAAGAACAATCAAATATACAACCCCGTATTGGCTTCAATTAAGGCAAAAATAGTTGTTGATGAAGATAAAGACCTAACTCGACTGTTTCAATTAAACATGTATGAACTTACACCCGACATGCAAGATTCGTTGATCCTAATGGCTAAATTCCTAAGATCAGAAATGGACAAGCACCTCTTAATTATTGGGCATGCCTCACCTGACGGGCCTGAATATATTAACATGAATTTATCCATTAATCGTGCAAATTCGGCCGTCGAATACCTGTTAAAAGAAGAAAAGATTGACAGCAGTAGAATCTCCATTTTATATGGAGGTGAATATCTGTTTACCGATACAATTAAAGCGCGCAAATTTTCGATGTATACCCTAAACGGACCAGTAATTCCACCTATGATGAGTGTGTATGTATTGAAAGATAATGAAACCTCAGAAAACTTCCTGGCAAATTTTGACATGGGGCCTGAAACCATCGATTACATTCGCTTTGAATTAAAGGATATTGTACCAATTACTCCCGAAAGAGTATATCTTCCGGTAAAAGGAATGACAGTAACGGATAAAAAAGAGAATGTAGCAAACCTCGCCAAAAAATTCAATGCAAAAGTTGAAAAAATAAAAAAGGCCAATCGTCTAAACAGTAATCAGGTAGAGCGAAATACAATTTTATATATTCCATTATAATCAACATCAATGAAAAGAGTAAACCAACAAATACTTCTGTTTATTATCACCTTATTTCTAATAAGCGGATGCCTCATAACAGAAGATAATTCTCCGACGGAGGACGTTCAGGATTATTGGACCAGTGATGTTAATACCAAGGAGTCATTTGTAAGTAAACTAAGAAATGAAAGCATTACATGCAATGGAGGTGTTTTTTATTCCGATAATACAGATCAAAACATTACAAAATTCGGTGATTTTGCCATTTTATCGATCTACCAAGTATCTAAAGCAAGAATAACAAGCGAACAATTTGCAGCATTTTTAAATAACATTGCTTGTGGTGAAGATGGTTTTTTTATGGGGCAAAAATATTTCGAACCTTCATCGATCATTCAGTACAATTCAGATAATGATAAAGGGCAATTTTATGGCGAAAATTTTCAACCTATGCTAAATGTAACATGGATTGGAGCACTTGCATTTTGTAAATGGGCTGGTGGTCGCTTACCCACAGAAACCGAATGGCGAAATGCCAATCAGTTGGAAGACAAATATGGGAATAAAGAATTATTGGGGATATACGGCTCATCAGTTGAAAACGATTATAATTCTACAAATACATATAGTTCAGAGTGGTGTTTTGATTGGTATAAAAGCAACTACCAATTCGAGGGTATTGCATCTAATCCACAGGGACCTAATAGTGGTACCGAAAGAGTAGTATTCAGTACGACAGCAGAAGCAACGAATGAAGCTCGTTTTGGCCTTGAGTCAAAACAAAGCCTGCAAAACATTGGGTTTCGGTGTGTTTGGAATTTGGAAAGCAATATCACAGACGATTTAGCCATAACCACCACAGAGGTAAAAGAGATTTCATCAACAACCGCAGTACTAGGAAGCCAAATATCCAAAGATGGAGGAGCTACGGCTTCAGTACTGACTATTCTTCTATGGGATTCAATCCCCAATCCTAATTTAAATAGATGCATCGGTTTAGTAAAGTCTAAGGCGGGAGAACACAATTTTTCGGCCTCTATCTCAGGCTTAGATTTTGATAAAACATATTATGTAGTTAGTTACGCAATAAATACAGCTGGCGTTTCTGTGGGAAACGAAGTTTCTTTTACTACAATCCCTGCAATGCTGGGTTACGAGAATGGTACAATTGAATTCGAGCAGGTTTACATTAAAGGAGGCAGCTATAATTCAAATGGAATTGAAGTAAACCTGAATTCATTTAGTATTGGAAAATATGAAATTACCAATAAGCAATTTTGTGTATATCTTAATGCAATTGGTGCCACAAATGTATCCGACTATTTAACAGATAATAAGTATATTGAAGGCAAGTCGCTTCAATGGGTTACTTCCACCGGATTTGAAAATTACCCGGTATGCAATGTGATTTGGACTAAAGCGATTGAGTTTTGCAAATGGGTGGGTGGCAGATTGCCTGATAAAAACGAATGGGAATATGCAGCCAAATGCGGACAGTTAAACTTGAGTTTTCCGTACTCTGGAAGCAATAAAATAGATGATGTTTGTTGGTGTAAAACCAACTCTTACAATTTTCATAATGATCAATTTTCAATTCATCCGATTGGGCAAAAATTGCCCAATGCGATTGGGATATACGACATGAGTGGAAATGTGGCTGAATGGTGTTCCAATATAAATGGTAGCAGTCAAGCATTGAATAAAGGAGGTAGTTTTATTGATCCCGTAGAAAATTGTAAAATAGAATATGATCGATATTCTTTTCAATATTCATCAAACGATCAAATAGGATTTAGACTATTGCTTGAAGAAGATATTTTTCAATAATTTATGCTTTTTTGAAATCACAGAAAATTTTGGGTATATAAAACATAAAAATTATCATTTTATACCACAACAAACGAGAGGCAAATCGTTATACACCAATTGCAAAGTGTGCCTGTTGAGGTCATCATATTGAATGTGAATGGACAAACAATTTACAGAGAAAAGGTAAAGTCAGCTTTGCTCTCGGTTCCGGTTTCAAAGAATGGGCTTTACATCGTAAAAGTGTTACCTGAAAGCGGTATACCCTATAACGGGAAAACAGTTGTGAATTTATAAAAAACACCATTAAATCCCCTTCGACAAGCTCAGGGAACACCTTCGACAAGCTCAGGGAACACCTTGGATCATGTGACATTGTTGTGGGGAAATGATTTCGGATCACATGATATTCTTGTTGGAAAAAGTTTTCATGCATCAATTTAAATAATTGCAGGTTATTGCTTATACAAAGTATTTAGTTCATTGCGATCGGCCTACGAAAAAATGTTATTCGACTTGAAGCAATCCATTAGTAAGACCGGGAAGCTTCGAACTTGTGAGAAGATCACCCGGCCGCACTTATGGGTTGTAAAAAGATGGATGACATTTATTCGGGAGCCTTGACTTTTTTGCTTCGTTTTTGGGGCAAGCCAAAAATGAAGAGCCCAGCCGGCTTGAGGCGAATCGAAGATCAGTGGAACTAAAAACACTATATTACCATATTTCCCAAATTGAAATGCATCACACTCTAATTTATTCTCCCCCCAACTTTTCAATGTGATCCAACACCTTCAACAAGCTCAGGGAACACCTAAAGGGGACATAGTCTTCCTGGTTTAGAAAGAATTTATAAAAAAGTAGGATAAGCTTTTACTAAAATACATAAGAGCAAAAAGATAAGTCTTCTTTTCTACTTACAGTCGAATTTTGTTTCTTACATTTAATAAAAAATTTCAATTATGAGCACTACCGTTCGACGCCGCCCCATTCGTTTTTACAGCGATCCCAAAAGAGTAATTGTTCGATTTTTTTTCCCAGGCCCTGAAACCAGAGTTCTTTCCATCATTCAAAAAGTAATTGAAATGCCTGAAGAAGCCGCCGCATTGACTTTAAGACATGTGTTGCGCGATTTTTCTGGTCGTCACCGCAATATTTCACGAATTTTCCAAAAGCATTTTGACCGGACAAGCGAAATTATGAATGGTCGAAATGGTGACCTAACCATCCTGTCAATTTCAAAGAAGTTATTGATTGGTGCTTTTTTTTCATCGGAATACTCTATTGAGTCAGCAGCATTCTTCAATCCATCGATGGTTGAAGATCCCGATCAAACCGGGCTTCAGGATAAGCAAAAAAGAGTAATCATAAGTTTCAGGGCAACAGGGGAAGGCCATATATCTTCGATTGCATTCCGTGGCGGAATTCTTGATGCTGACAATAATCTTGAATTATTGCCATCCGGTAGAATCGTTGACGAGCCCGAAACTGTTTATAATTTCGTATATAATAAAGATTTTTTTTCACAAAAACTTTGTGAAATATATGGCGTTTGTGAAATACCTTCAGAAGGTTCGGCCCTTGCTCATGTGTTTGGCAAATTGAGGCAAGAATTTGATTACAATGAGCTTTATCGTGCGATCGATGAGACCAAAAGAGAATTGAATCTGGATGATGACCAAAGACATTTACTGAAGTTAATTAGTTGGATTGGTGAATCTTATTACCGAATTACCTTTTCACTGGATACCGGGATTTCCGACCGTGTAATTTTTCCATTCGCAGCAGCTGAAAGTAACGGAATAGAAGATGCGCGCTTTGTGAAATTCACCGATGATGACGGTATTTCCCATTATTGTGCCACCTATACTGCTTATAATGGGGTGAGTATTATGCCCATGTTGTTGGAAACCAAAAATTTCTACGAGTTTACGATAAAGCCGATACATGGAGAGAATGCCCAAAACAAAGGTATGGCTTTATTCCCACGTAAAATCAGGGGAATGTATGTCATGTTATCCCGGATTGATGGTATCAATAACTACATCATGTTTTCCGATACCATTAACCATTGGCAAGATGCTGTGCCTCTTCAGACTCCGAAGTTTCCCTGGGAATTCATTCAGGTTGGAAACTGTGGCTCACCTATTGAAACAGAATTTGGTTGGCTAGTGATCACCCATGGTGTTGGTCCAATGCGCCGATATGCCATTAGTGCTATTTTGCTCGATTTAGAGGATCCTACCAAATTAATTGGGCAATTAAATGAGCCTCTTTTATTGCCAAACGAGGAGGAACGTGATGGATATGTTCCCAATGTGGTCTATTCTTGTGGTTCAATCATCAATAATAACGAATTGGTTTTACCATATGCCATGTCGGATACCACGTCAACTTTTGCCACCTTTTCATTAAAAGAAATACTGACCAACCTACTTCCTTCTGATCTTAAAAAGGGACGTCCAAGCGCTGAAAAAAGTAAGGCCAGAATTTTGGTGATCGACGATGAAGTCACCAATCAAAGAGATATCAGCAGAATTTTAAAAAAAGAAGGATATGATATAGATATTGCCCCCGATGGTGTAATCGCCTTAATGCAAATTGCTAAGGAAAAATTTGATTTAATACTTTGTGACATAGCAATGCCAAACATCGATGGTTATCAAATGCTTGAATATATGAATAACAATGCAATTGAAATACCATTGATCTTCCTTTCCGATCTTTCCGACTCAGCCAATAAGGCAAAAGGGATGAGAATGGGGGCCGCTGAATACATTCAAAAACCGATCGATAAGAACTTACTATTGCTTTTGGTTGATAAAGTACTTAAATCACGACTTCAAGCTAAAGATTGAATCGGCCACCAGATAGGATAACAGGAAAGCTATATTACTTTCGGCACCTTGGTTCCGATTAATATTAGCTTCCTCTATTCCGTCGTTGCAGCCTTTCGATTCGAAGTCAAAGAGGGTGATATCGAGATCGTTTTTACCAAAGAACCAATCGAAAGAGAGGCGTAATTTATCGAGATACTCTTTATTTCTTGTTGCTTCCCAAGCGCTCTGGTAAAGAATTACCATGGCCATGGCATCAATGGGTTGCTGTGCAAAAAAGTCATAATCCTGATCGAGGCGTAACCATTTACGATTACCAATCAACGACAACCATTCTTCTCTGAAACATTTTGATTCAAGAAAAATCCGGCTTTCATCGGCAATTTGCAAATACTTTTCTTCTCCTGAAATTTCATAAGAACGATATAAGGCTGCAGGTAATAAACCATTGTCATAGGTTAAACTATCTTCAAACCAATTCCAGTTTTCCTTTTTATGTCTTTTGTAAATCTCGCACAACTGATCCGATAAGGTTTGTAAAAGTTGAAGGTATCTTTCCTGATCGGGAAAACGTTTTATGTAATGATACAAGCCAAATATACAATTGGCATACCCTCTGGCATAGCTTAATTTTCCATATTGAGGTATGGCTCGCTCAAATAAATCAAAAGCCAAATGAAAATAAGAATTGGTAGGTGCAAAGCGAATTAAATATCCAAGGGCCCATATTATTCTGCCATAGGCATCATCCGATTTGGTGTCAAGGAGTGTGCGTTCATAGGTCATGTAATTGGTAAAACTGCCATCTCTCCTTTGCATATAGGTTAAATAGGCTAAGTATTTATCTAATAGATCGAGATATTCCTGTTTGGGATCTCGATTCCATGCTTTAACGCATACAACGATAGCACGTGAATTGTCATCTAAACAATATCCGGCTTTATAATAAGGTACACTTGTTCGGGCATGTTGGAGCAATCCTGTATCATCACTTAGCCTTTTCAAATGAGAGATGTCGAATTCGGGGTAGTGAATTTTATGGTCTTGTTTCATTAGGTCGGCAGCTTCCTGTGTTTGATTGATGACCGATTCAAATTCGTTTAAATAGGATTTCCCAATCAAAGGCCATGAGATGGTTTTACCATATTCAAAAGCTTTTTGTTGCAATACTTGCATCGATTTTGGATGGTCAAGCAAATTGTTCACCACTTCAGCCAGTTGTGCGAAATTTCCAAAATCAAAAAGTATTCCTCGTCCATCAGCCAACAATTGTTCGGCATGCCAGTATGGAGTTGAAACTACAGCACAGCCACCACTAACCGCGTAGCTTAATGTTCCACTTGTGATTTGCGCTTTATTCAGGTAGGGCGTTACATAAATGTCGGCCCTTTTCAGGTAAGCCATTAGAGCTATTTCACTCACATATTCGTTGATAAAAAGTACATGTTCACTCAGCTTTAAACGTTTCACCATCGATATCAGGTATTCCCGGTATTCTTCGCCGGCATTTTGAACCACATGCGGATGTGTTTTTCCTAAAACAACATATAAAACGTTGGGGTGGTTCGAAACAATTGCAGGCAATGCTCTAATCACCGTTTCAATGCCTTTACTTCGGCCAATCAATCCGAAAGTGAGCATGATTTTTTTGTCCTGCCAGTTTAGAGGAAGCACCTGGTCCTGGTCTTTTAATACTTTGAAGTCGGGAACTCCATGTTCAATGCATGCTATTTTAGCTCTGCGGATATGATAGATCTCCGTTAAAAAATTTATGGCCAAAGAATTCATGATGACCATCTTGTTTGAATAGGCTGCAATTTTTCGGAGTACTTCATATTGATGGAAACTTGGTTTTTCAAGAACCGTGTGGAAGGTTGAAACGATGGGAATCTTAATTCTGCGAAGCAATGACAAAAGCAGAACACCACTCTCTCCTCCGTAAATGCCGTATTCATGTTGTAACAAAAAAAGTTCAGCACCTGAATTGTTGATAATATTTGCCATTTGAATGTAATTTGATTTCTCATTCGCTCGAATAGTATTTTTTACAATGGGGGGATAGGAGTAGGTTTTTCCTTCATCATTCATGGCAATGACTTCAAGTTCTATTTCAATGGAGTGAATCTCTGCGGCATTCAAAATAGACCTGACTAAATTTTCGGTAAATGTAGCAATACCACATTGACGAGGAGGGTAGTTGCCTAAGCACATTATTTTCATGGTAGTTCTTATTTATTGTGGTTTAATATTTTGCAATCGACGGCCGAATGGAAACTTCTATCGGGGGAATATTTTGATCCGCTGTCTTTTCTTTAAGCTTTTTGACGAAGCATTAAATGCACATGAATACACAAAAGAAAATTTTTTTGGACCTGTAATGCTGAGTTGGATTTCAGTTTTTTTGATGTCATTAATATAATAATATTTATCCTCATATCCTAATTCTTTTCAACTGGATTTAAGGATAATCGAAAAATATATTGAATGTGATGAACAGGAAAATAAGTCAGACAAAGCGGATGCATAGCACCATCAAAACCGAAATAGATATTTTCTTGAGTTGTTGGAAATATGTTAGGTAATCAGTACCTTAATTACCGGTTTAGCGTGTAAATAATTCAGTTCATTTCTTATTTAACTTCGGGGATGTCCTTATGGAAAATCACGTCACTTTTAAACGCAATATCGGCTTGTTCATGGCTACCATGATAGGCATTGGAGCCATGATGGGACCTGGAATATTTGCCTTGCCCGGGTTGCTGGCAAGTATGGTCGGTCCATTGGGAATATTAGTGTATTTGGTTATGGGTATCCTGACCTTATTCACCGCTTTGAATTATAGCGAATTAGGTGCTGCAATTCCGATAGCAGGTGGAGGATATTCGTTTACCAGCAGAACATTGAGCCGACCATTGGCCTTTTTTACAGGCTGGTTTTTCTGGATTGGTAACACCTTGGGTTGTGCCATGTATGCCATTATTTTTGCCTTGACCATTAAAACCTATTTCTGGCCGGCTGTCAATATTCCTCTTGTTGTTTTGGCCACCACGCTTGTGTTCACCCTGATTAATTTCAAAGGGATGTCCGAAGCATTGAAGTTAATTACGGTAATGAACCTTATTGAATTGATAATCTTGATTGGAGTGGCTGTTTTGGGTTTTTCATCCGTTAAAGCGCCGAATCTTGAACCTCTGGCTCCTTTTGGCTTTAAGCCGTTTTTGCCTGCCATGGCTTTAATTTATGTTTCCTATGTAGGTTTTGAATTGATTACAGTAGCTTCAGAGGAAATTATAAATCCGGGAGTAAATATTCCGAGAGCCATTTTAATTACCTTGGGAATTGGAATTTTGATCTATGTTTTTGTGGTTTTTATAATGATGGGATCAGTAAATTACAAAGATTTGGGCCAAAGTGATGTTCCTTTTATTTATACCGCTGAAAAAATTTTGGGACCTTGGGGAAGGTGGTTTGCTGTATTGGCGACCATTATGGCCAGCCTTTCCGCATTTAGTGTAACGCTTGGAGCCAGCGCTCGTGTTTTGTTTGCATTGGGGAGGGATGGGCATTTTCCGTTGGTATTTGCCAAATTGCATCCCAAATTTCGGACTCCATACATTTCGCTTTTTGTTTGTGCGCTTATTGTATTCCTATTCGGTTCATCCGGTATCGTAAAATTTGCGGCATCAATGAGTGATTTTGGATATTTGATGGGATTAGGTTTTGTGAATTTTTCAGTCATTGCTTTGCACAAAAAAATGCCTAATCTCCGGCGTCCGTTTAAAGTTATTCTGTATCCTGCTATTCCAATTATCGGAATTTTATCTTGCTGGTTATTTATTCCGGCTTTGGAGTTAAGAAGCATTGCTCTGGGAGCTTTTATGACTGCTATAGGCGCTTTGATCTACTTTTCAAAAGCGTCCAACAGGGCAGAACTCACTCCACTAGCCAAAACTTTGTCAAAGCTAACTACCTGGTATCATCTATTAAAGAAAAAACGTATGAAAATATTAATTATTGATGGCGGAAAATTGGGCCAAAGTATTGCTGATCGCCTGTTGAACCGAGATGAACTGCATTTGATGTTTCGTTCGGCTGAGCATCAGATCACCTTTATTGAAGAAGATGAAAAGTTATGTAAAATTATTGAAGCGAAATACCACCTACCAATTATTCAGGGTGACGGAAGTAAAATAGAAATAATTGAACAAGCCGGAGTGAAAAATATTGATGTGGCCATAGCAGCTTCAAACGATGACGGTCGGAATTTAATTGTAGCGCTACAGGCAAAAAGGGTTGGAATACTCCAGGTAATTGCTATTGTTCAAGATCCTGAATATATCCCATTACTGGAAGACAAGGGAATTGTAGGTATCAGTACTCCTTGGTCGACCGCAACCATAGTTGAGAATTATTTGGATCGACCGGGTGTTGCTCAGCTTTTCGAAATTGGCCGTGGAATTGCAAGCCTTTTGGGAGTTACTGTTGTTGATAAAGCCGCTGTCATTGGAATGGTGATTCGTGAAATAAATATTCCAAAAGAATGTGTGGTTGCAGCGGTCATACGTGGCAACGAATTTGTAGTTCCCCGTGGGGATACGCAAATAAATTATGATGATCGTGTCATATTTGTTGGACCAGCTTCAGCCATTAAAAAGGCACAGGATATTTTCACTGCGAAGTAGGCCATGTTGTTACCATCGAATTGACCATTGATCATCCTTCAGAAGTGTTCTCAGTGCATCGTGGCTTTGCCATTGATGTACATCGTGCGCCATATCTTTTGCCAAGGAGGGAACTGTGCAACATAAATTCTACGGAATAACAGAATTGCCATAAACTCACGATTTATCAAGTTTTTCAAGAATTCTTTTGATTCCTTCTTTTGAGACTTTGATAATTAAGTTGTCGGAATTCGCACGCAGTAAACATTCTTTTGACTTGTTAAAAATGCGTTCTATTTTATTTAGGTTGATTAAGTGGCATCTGTCAGGTTTAAAAAAAGGAAAATTAGAAAAGGTTTCCATTTTTTCGATGGAAGTGAGGTTTTGAAACAATTTCAGTTTTTCTCCTGAATCCAAAAATAGTTCAGCATAATGACCATCAGATTTAATTAAAACGATTTGATCCGGTTCAACAAATATGGGGCCCATTATGCCTTGAAGCTTTTGACGTTGGAATTTGGTATGTTTATGGATTTTATCTTCACTGCACACTTTTAAAATGGCTTCTTCCAGTTCATCCAAATCAATGGGTTTAACTATATAGTTGACCGGTGATATTTTCAGTGCCTTCAATAATATTTCACTTTCAGTATGCGCACTTGTAAAAATGACCCGTGGATATAGGTTTCTTTGATTCAATTCTTCAATCAATTCAAATCCGTTCATGCCCGGTAGATTGATATCCAATAACAAAAAATCAGGTGGATTTAATTGGGACAGCATCAAAGCTTCTCTGGCATTGGCTGCCATTCCTGTGCAAACAATGTTTGGAATATTACACATCGTGATCTTTTTAAGCAGGATTTCTCTTGACTTTTCTTCGTCTTCGACGATTAGGTAAGTAATTTTTTTTTCCATTATTATTTGCTCTAATAATCGGTAATGTTAAAACGAAAGATGGCGGGAATTGACATTTCAAAGCGCGTGCCTGCAGGAGTTCCATTATTAGACATTAAATCGTAAATAGTTATTTCCACTTTATCTTTGTTAAATTGATTGTAAATAGCGATTTGTTCGGCTAAAATTTGCAGCCCTTGCCCCGTACCCCGTGTACCCAATTTTTTTGCATTATCACGTCCTATTCCATTGTCTTCTACCGAAATAAAAATAGTGTTGTTTTCCATTTTTTCAATTTTCAATTTGACCTTCCCTTCCGATAACTTGTTTCTTAAGCCATGTTTAATGGCATTTTCCATCCAGGTATGTAAAAGCATATTTGGAATTTCTTTCTGAAAGTTTATGGATGGATCAACAATAATTTCATAGCTGAACTGGTCACCAAATCTCATTTTCTCCAATTCCAGGTAAAGTTTTACATACTCCACTTCTAGCGCTATTGTTCGGCTTGCTTTATCGGAATCGCGAAGGGTAATGTTCATTAACCGAGAATATTTTGTCAGGTACTTATTGGCCGCACGTAAATCTGCGTTGAAAATATAATGTTCGATATTGGCCAGGGCATTGCCTGAAAAGTGAGGGATATGTTTTGAACGTACCGATTGCAATCGTAATTCGTTTAATCGTTTTTGTTCCATGAGTTTTTTGATCACTTTTTTTTGGCGAGCTTTCAAAAACAGACTGATTATTAGGCTTAATATTGAAATAGCTCCAATGAATTCGAGCGTTCTTGCCCACCACAATTGCCACCAGTAAGGTGCGATCGTAATCCATATGGATTTTGTTGTTTTGGTCCAATTTATTGAATCCAGAGAGCTTTGGACCTGCAATTGATAAGTGCCATGATTAAGATTTGTTGCTATCGCAACCGGATCTGAATTTGCTATTGACCATTGCTCCTGAAGTCCTTGAACTTGAAAACGATAGACCACTTTATTCGGTGCACTATAACAAGGCGCAAAAAACTCAAAACGAAGGCCTCGATAATCGGCTGGTAAATGAAGTGAAGTGTCAGGTTCGAGCAAGGTGATAAATTGATTCTTTTCGTTACTGGCAGTAATCGAAATGATTTTTGCTTGTGCGACTTGTGGAGTGGTCATGCCAGCTGCTTCTTCCGGCTTAAATCGCAGCACCTTATCGAGTACAGGATACCAAATAAATCCTTCGCTGTCAAGAAAGAAACCGTTCTGGCCACCGTCCATAGCCAGATAACCATTATTTTGATCGAAAACTTTAATTGTTGAATGATTCGTTTGGTAAAATTCATTCAAATCCAACATAAACATGTTTTGTTTGGCACCAATAAACAATAAATTTTTATAAATATACAGCGCTGCTATATGGCCCTGTATTGTTTTTTCTCCAATTCGTATTTCTCCTTTATCCGATGAGAAATAAAGGCCTTCAGTGGTTCCTTTCCACAAATGGCCCAGGCTATCAATTGCCATTGATATAAGCCCTTTGTAATGAAATGTATCGGGTAGGGCAGTTATTGTTCTGTTGTTGTAGAGGTATTGTCCATGATAACTTCCTAATAAAAAATTTCCATCCGGTAATTCAGCACACGAAACGATGGTAGCTGTTTCTCCCTGTATATTTTTAGGTTTCCAATCCTTTTTATTGATTTCGAGGTTGCCGTTTACGCCAAATGATAGAATTCGATTTTTATGTTCATCATTATAAAGCATAAGTGCGGAATGGGGCTGATGGTCAATACCTCGTGCATGATGTCCTTCGAAGACCAATAAGTTGTTAATAATTGGAAAATAGAGTCGGCCTTTTAAGTCGCGGGTACTTCCCATGTATTGGTTATTGAATTGGTTGATGCATTGTTGCGGTAGATCAAGATCAATGGGGTTTAGTACATTGATATTTTTCATTTTATCAACGGTCCATAAACCCACCCGGTAACCTGAAAACCACATCATTCCCTGATTATCCTGATTAATGCTCCATACATTGTCGTTTTTGGCGCCAACGTTAAAGTCGAAGGCTTCAAACGTTTGCTGGAAAAAATTATAAATTCCGTCCTCGGAACCAATCCATAAATTGTTTTCGTGATCAACGAGAATGGCAGTGATCTCGGATAATGATGCCAGTTTGCGTTGTTGTCCGTTTTTAAAAGAATACAAATTGAATTTTTTGTCAAAATAGACTAATCTTGTTAGGGGGGTTCCGGGTTTGATCGCCTGATTTAAATAGGCGTAGTCAGGATGTAATTGTTGTTCTGTTGCCTGAACAACAATGGAATCGTTTTTAAAATTCAGGATGTTTATTTTATGGTTGTCTTTTGTTATCCCGTAAATTGTATCGCGATTAAACGACCAGATATTATGGTATTTTTCTTCGAACAAAGCACTGAATGTCTCGTGATTTAAATTTTTGCGAACATAGTTATCCTGAAAAATAAAGTACTGAAATCCATGTCGTTGGGTAAATGCAAAAAGCTTCTTTTGTGGAATTGTTAAGTGCTCTATGTTTTTAGTACTTAAATTGACCGTCAAATGACCATAAGTATGAGGAGGAGAATTCTTCAAGTATAAATTGAAAAGGAATAAACTATTCCCATGTAATTCATGAATCGATTGAGGGCTAAATCCATAGCCATCAGGTAGTGTAAAGGATTTGGTGAGTTTGAGGTTTGCGCCTTTGTATTGGTATAAGGTGTTTCCTTCACATAAATAATAAAAATTCTGGTATTCAAAGATTTCATAAACGCTGTTGAATTGATCCAGACCATCACCTCCGAAATTTTTAAAACGTTGACCATCGAATCGACTGATTCCTTCTTTAGTACAAATCCACAAATAACCTTTACTGCATTGGTACAAATTGGTTACTTGTGATT
The DNA here is from genome assembly GCA_041821245.1 of Prolixibacteraceae bacterium. Classification (GTDB taxonomy): domain Bacteria; phylum Bacteroidota; class Bacteroidia; order Bacteroidales; family Prolixibacteraceae; genus Roseimarinus. The sequence goes on along the minus strand of JBGUEP010000005.1, from coordinate 159,715 downwards.
GTGCTAGTCCATCGTATGTGGTGTATTGTTTGTAAGTATATTGTTTTATGATATGTGGTTGTGTGTGACCGCAAAAGGGAATGACAAGAAGTAGGAGGATGATCCTGTACATGTTGGTTTTTGTTTGACGATTGGTATACAAAAATGCATTATAAAAGAATATTTTCCAATGATTGCAAGTGTTTTATTGAACAAAAAAAGATCAGTTGGTGCGTGAAAAACAACAATTCGTGCTGTGTGGATCCCCGTTGGTGTTTTTGGCTGTATTGCAAAGAGTAATTTTGCCCTTATGGCCGTATCTTTAATTTGATTATAGCAAAAACTAAGATTCAAGAAAATAGGTGAATGTGGTGTTAATTTTACTTTCAAATAATTTTAGTTGGGTGAAAAGGGTATTGTATTAGCAAGTGTAAACAGTTTTTGGTTCAATAAAAATAGTGGTCAAAAGCCATTGTTACATGATCCATGTCTGGGAATAAGTGTATTCGTTTTGCAATACTATCCGAATAAATGATCACTTGAAAGAACAACTGCTATCATGGAATTCAGTGTTGTACCAAAACAAAATGTTAAGTAATGCGAAAATCAAAGATCAATTCCTATTTGTCAATAAATACAATGGTTACCATGCTGTTTTTTTTATTGATGACTACTTTTAATAGAAACGCAGTAGGGCAGACCTATACCAGTATACCAGTAAAAGATTCATGGACGGCAACCACAAATTTAGATGTCAATTGCTCTACGTATACTTCTCATGGGCAAAATGAACTAAAAATGGGTGTGAGTATCAATGGGAATGAAGCAACATTTTTAATTGCCAAGAACGATTTAAGTAAATTTACAAAAAATGGGACTGGTTATATCAAAAAAGATGATGCGTGTGGTACTATTCTGGGCCAGATCAATTATTCGGTTGATTCCTATTTTGTAATCATCAAAATTACACTGAGCCATACAAGTGGCACCTTGAAGTATTGCGGGATGACCAAAACGGAGAATGATTGGAGAAACCATACGAATCCTGTTTCAATTTCAGCCATCAACCTGGCACCTACAATTCCATCCAATCCTTCACCAAGCATTGGCGCCACTGGTGTTTCAACATCACCAGGCCTATCATGGTCTTGTAGTGATCCCGAAGGCGGAAGTGTTGGTTTCGATCTTTATATCGGCACTTCATCTACAAATTTGACTTTAAACTCCTCCGGAACCGGTACCTCGAAAACGCTGTCAGGTTTGGCTTCAGGACAAAAGTATTATTGGAAAATCGCCGCGTCCGATAACCAGAATAATTTTACACAAGGCCCGGTTTGGAGTTTTACCACTCGATCGGCCAATCAGGCACCAACAACCCCATCCAATCCTTCACCAAGCAGCGGCACCACTGGTGTTTCAAGCTCACCAACCTTATCATGGTCGAGTACTGATCCCGAAGGCGGAAGTGTTGGTTTCGATCTTTATTTTGGCACTTCCTCGACAAATTTGACTTTAAACTCCTCCGGAACCGGTACCTCGAAAACGCTTTCAGCTCTAGCCTCAGGACAAAAATATTATTGGAAAATCGCCGC
>JBGUEP010000005.1:0-158044 GCA_041821245.1 Prolixibacteraceae bacterium | reverse complement strand
TATCATGGTCTTGTAGTGATCCCGAAGGCGGAAGTGTTGGTTTCGATCTTTATATCGGCACTTCATCGACAAATCTGACTTTAAACTCCTCCGGAACCGGTACCTCGAAAACGCTTTCAGCTCTAGCCTCAGGACAAAAATATTATTGGAAAATCGCCGCATCAGATAACCAGAATAATTTTACTCAAGGCCCGATTTGGAGTTTTACCACAACAATTCAACAATCTTGTTCCACCTACTCCGATTGCCCATCATCGACGGACTGCGATACAGACCTTGGTTTGCCAACCGAAGAATTGTACAATGCGGTTCAATACCTTTGTTTGAATAAAATTATTGATAATGATAATTTTGCAGGTGTTAACGATGATTTAAAACGACAGCAATTGGCTAAAATGGCCTTTTTAGCACTTTTTAATGGTGACGAACCTGCTGCGAATACTTTGGCTTCAGATAACTGCTTAAGCCCTTACCTCGATTTGCAGGACAAAAGCATGTATTATTACCGATATGCAAAAGCATTGTTGTTTTTAGAATATGACAATGGTATTTCCCCCTTTTCACGTGACTTTGTGTGGTTTAATCCTGAAGGTAATATTCAACGTTTGTCTGTTCTGAAACTGCTTTTGGAAACTTTTGATATTGCACCCGCCAGTTCAGGAAGTAATTTCATTGACCTGCTAAGTACAGCCGAAAATTATGGGTATGCCCGCAAGGCTTATGATTTGGGGATAATTACTGCTCCAAGTAATTCCGTATACCCTGAACGATATTGCACTCGTGGTGAATTGTTTGTTATGCTCACTCGTCTAATGCAATTGATTGATAACGGAACAATTGATCGTCCATCTTCACAAAAAATTAACAATGGATTTTATTTAACGGGATTTATCTCTCCCAAAACCATATCCTCTTCAAAAGGTTTCGAAACGGGAAATTTCAACCACTATTCAAAGTCAAGTTTTATGATTCCGGGTCGAAACCTTAGTATGAATTTTGAACACATGTATAATTCATATTTAACAACTTTGCCATCAGCATTTTTTCCTGTTCAGCCACTAGGAAATGGTTGGAGTCATACCTATAATTCCTTTATTACTTTAATTCAAGGGGAAACAAGTGCCGATAACCGGTGGTTTATCTCCTGGCCCGATGGATCGGTACATGTTTATTACAAAAGCGGAAGTACTTATGATTGCGAATCGAACGGGATTTACGATAAATTAACTGAAACAGTAACGGGAACAAAGTTTGAACTTCGCAAAAAGAATCAAGTTGTTTTCACTTTTGAAAAAATTGGCTCATATAATAGTGCCTACCTGTTAACATCGGTACGCGACAGAAATAACAATACAATTACTATTACTTACGAAACAGCCAACAATGCTCCACGAATTCAGTATGTACTTGATGACTTGGGTAGAAAATTATTTTTCACTTATAAGTCAGGTACAAACTTAATCCAAACCGTAATTGATCCACTAAACAGAGTAATCGTATTTAATTACACCAATGACAAACTGAGTTCCTTTACCGATGCAAAAAGTTTGGTAACCGCCTATCAATACGGTACCCGTTTCGATGAACAATATCTCTTAACTCAAATTACCCTGCCCAAGGGAAATGTAATTACCAATACATATTTTCAGCAGAAACTAAAGAGTTCCGAAATTGTTGGTGCAAGCAATTCAAGCACGGAAATTCAACTGGATCAGAACTACAGTGCCGGAGGCAATAATTTCATGACATCAACCGTAACAAGCCAAAGCGGCAATTCTGCCACCATTACTGAGAATTATCAATTCAATTCAAATGGAATGGTCACTTCCATGACCGATAATCAGGTCAGTGATGTTTCTGCTGAATACAACAATGTTGATTTTCCAAACATTCCAACAAAAATTACCAACGAACAGACAAATGCTTTGCTTGAAATCTCGAATGTTGACAAAAGTGGAAATGTTAGAAGTATTACCCGTAAGGCCGATGGTAAAACCTATACCACAACAATGACCTATACTGACTTAAATGACATTGCAACTATAACCGATGCCCGTTCGTATACAACCACTTATGCTTATTCAAATGGCAATTTAAGCCGGGTAACCGACCCAATGGGAAGCCAAACGAATATACTATATAATCTATACGGACAAACAACATCTCTAACCAACCCTCTGAGTATTCAAACGACTTTTGAATATGATGGAACAACAGGACAAATGAACCGTATGCGCATTCCGGCATTAGGCTTGAGTGCAACATCTTCTTATGATTTGGCCAGTCGGAAAACTTCCTCTATAAACTTTAAAAGTCAGGAGAGTAAATTTGAATATGACAAAAATGACAACTTAACAAAAACCACTAAAGTGGGAGCGCATAACGGTCAGGATGTTGTTACCACTCATACTTTTGACAACAATGATAACCTGAATTCAATTGTAAACGCATTAAACCGTACAACTGTTTTTAGCTTCGATAACACTACCGACTGGTTATTAAGTGAAAGTTTTGAAGGGGCAACTAAGAGATATTCTTACTTCTCCGACGGGTCATTAAAAACCTTCACCAACCCAAATGGCGAAGTGTTTAATTATGTGTACGATAACCTGGGACGAGTAATTGACAATGGTTATGCAAGTTATGGCTTTGACTCTAATTCGGGCAAGTTAAGTGAAATTGAAAAAGATGGAAAAGCTGTTGGCTTAGAATACGATGGTTTTAACAGAATTGAGTCAGCTACTTACGATGGAAAAACAGTGAGCTATGTTTATGATGCTGTTGACAATCTCACAGCCATAACTTATCCCGGCGGCAAAACTGTTAAATATTCGTACAATGCCAACAATCAATTAATGGCGGTTAAAGATTGGAATGATAAAGAAACGCTTTACAATTACAACAATGCCGGACAATTAACAAGAACCACCTATCCTAACGGTGTGGTCACAACCTACCTATACGATAATGCTGGAAGGCAAACAGCTCTGCAAACCAAACGAGCCGATAATACAATTATAGCTGACTATACTTTTACGCTCGACGATTTGGGCAATCATCTGACCGAAGCGGTGAATGAACCATTTACCACAATGCCTTCCATCGATACTGAAACCATTAATTATACCTACAACAATGCCAACCGAATCCAAACGGCAGGAAACATTGCTTTTGATTTCGAAGCCAATGGTAATACCATTCAAAAAGGTGCCAGCAACATGAGCTATGACAAAGCCAATAATTTGTTATCGGTTTCAGGTGAATTATCTGCCAGCTATACTTACGATGGCATGGGCATGCGGCGAAAAGCCATTCGCAATGGCATAACCACAAAATATGTGATGAATATTTTGGGTATGGGGAATATTTTAATGGAAACCGATGATGGTGGAACTGCACAGAACTATTATGTATATGGTTTGGGATTAATTAGTCGCATTAGTGGAGATAATAGTACTAGCAATTACTATGTGTATGATTACCGTGGTTCGACCATTGCCATTACCGACGATACTCAGGCTGCAAATATCACCCACCAATACCAGTACGACGACTTTGGAAAGGTGTTGCAAGCCGAAGAAGCCGACCTGAACCGTTTCCGCTATGTGGGCAAATATGGGGTAATGTATGAAAACGATGAACTGGTGTTTATGCGTGCCCGCTATTACGATCCCACAATTGGACGCTTCCTAAGCGAAGACCCAATCTGGAGCACCAATTTATATCCTTATGCTGATAATAATCCGATTAATAATATAGATCCAGAGGGAGAATTTAGTACTAAAATTGTAAATAAAGGATTGTCAAGTGTAAATGAAAAATTATCCATTTTGGAATTCTCTCTTGCAGTATTTCAAGGAACAGACAAACTAAAATCTATCCCTATATTAGGAAATTTAGGGCCTAGTTTGTCTTTAGTAAATATCATTACAGATGGGTTTGATAAAAGCAAATCAAAATTAGAAAGAATTGATAATGCTGCAGGGGGTGCAATTTCATTATCAGTTTCAATAACAGTAATAACTGTTGGAACCGCTTTTGGTGCAGCAGCTTCTCCGATAGCAGCTACAGCATATATTGCAGGTAATGCAGCAAATGATATTTTTTTAATGGCAACAAGTAAAAATATGTATCAAGCGGCAGATAGGCTTGATAAGAGTGGTAGTGTGATATACAACGGAGGCCAAAAGGTTGGCAATGGATTGGATAATATGTGGCAGGGAACTTGGGATGTTTCACAAACTATTGGTGATCGTTTTGACAATATTTGGGAAAGTCTCTTAGGAGGTAAAAAATAATTAATTCAAAACACATAAGATGAAATTACAATATACTATCATATTTATCTTTTTTTGGTTAAGCTTATCCGCACAAAATACCAACCAATATATCTACGACGTCCAATCCCGTCTAACTCAAACAAGCTATTTCAACGGTGTAACCTACGCATACACCTACGATAAGTTGGGTAACCGTATAAGCAAAACCATTGTTGGGAAAAGCTTGGAGGTGTCGGCAACACAGTTGGCCATATCGGCTGCGGCAAACAGCACGGCTAATTTTACTATTACCAGTAACCAAAACTGGAGCATCAGCTCAAACCAAAGTTGGTTAAGCCCAAATGTAATCAGTGGTTCAAATAATAGCACCATAACATTAACAGCTACCCAAAATAGTGACACCAATTCAAGGGAGGCAACCATAACGGTGAGTGCTATTGGAATTACCCCGCTTACCATTGTGGTAAGCCAGTCTGGTACTGAAGAAATTTTAGCTGTTACACCTTCGGGTTTATCACTTGCATCTGCTGCGGGTAGTAATAATGTAATTACAATAGCCTCAACGACCAATTGGGCAATCATTTCATCAGAAATCTGGCTTACAATATCTGCATCTTCTGGTAATGGAAATCAGGAGATAGTGGTTACTGCAACTAGTGTAAATGCCGGAGTTAATGCCCGTAGTGCAATGTTAACCTTCTCAGCTGATGGCATAGCAAGTAAAGTTGTTACAATTTTTCAGCAAGGAAGTATTTCGGGAAGTAATCAAAATAGCATGACCTATGTTCCGGATGACAATTTTGAGCAGGCATTGATCGATTTAGGATACGATACAGGTGAACTGAATGACTCTGTTCCCACACAGAATATTAATTCGCTCACCTATTTGACCCTATCCAGCGAACACATTGCCGATTTAACGGGTATTGAAGCATTTACTGCTTTGGATACCTTATTGTGCTCCTATAACGATCTGGTAACTTTGGATTTAAGTAATAACACCGAATTAAAATACTTAGGTTGCCGCTCAAATGAATTAACTAGTTTGAATATAAGCAATAACACTAAGCTGACTTATTGCTATTGTGGTGATAACGCAATAACGGAATTAGACCTCACTAATCTTTCTGTTCTTTGGGGATTAAATTGTTCCGATAACCTTTTATCAAACTTAAATTTAAGCAACAATAGTTTGTTGGAACAGTTGTACTGTACCGGTAATCAATTGAGTAGTGTTGATGTGAGTGAAAATATCAAGCTCACCAAACTAAATTGTAGGGATAATCAAATTGTAAGTTTGGAGCTAAGCAATAACCCAAATTTAATTTATTTGGGATGTTACAATAATCAACTGACCTCTCTCAACATAAAAAATGGGAACAATTCAATTTTGGAAGATATGGATTGTACAAACAATCCCAATTTGAATTGCATAGAAGTTGATAATCCCACTTTGGCTTCCGGAAAAACTGATTGGGAAAAGGATGCTGTTGCTGTTTATTCCATCGACTGCAATACGGCTATGCTTCCGACTATGACTTATGTTCCCGATGATATCTTTGAACAATGGTTAATTGACCGTCATTATGATTCAGGGGAGTTAAACGATTCTGTTCCTACTCAAAACATTAATACGATGGTAAGTCTTACCATCAATGGTGAAAATATTAGCGACTTAACAGGCATTGAGGGTTTTCAATCTTTGGAGATTTTGAATTGTACCAGCAATCAACTTCGCAATCTGGATTTATCAAATAACAAATCATTGAAAAAACTTTATTGTGTAGATAATCAAATAGAAAGCTTAAATGTTAGTGCGAATGATTCACTGATAGAATTGTGGTGTTATAGTAATCCCTTGGCAAACCTTAATGTGAGTAACAATGTTTCTTTACAAAAGCTTTATTGTGAAAATACACGAATAACTGAACTTGATGTTAGTCGTAATATTCAATTAACTACCGTAGATTGTCAGGACAATAATCAATTGACTCGTCTAAATCTAAAAAATGGAAACAATTCCAATATTGTGGTAATTCGTGCCAATGATAATCCAACTCTCACCTGTGTAACAGTTGATGATCCTACGTATTCGCAGACGAACTGGGGTGGGAATTTCGACAAGGGAGTTGAGTTTAGTTTGAATTGCAACGGAAGTGATATTGTTTATATCCCGGATGCAAACTTTAAAGCGGCTCTCGTTGGCAATTCTGCAATTAATACAAATGGCGATAATGAAATTCAGGTGAGCGAAGCTGAGGCGATAACTGGAACAATTGATGTGGGGGAAAAAAACATTTCAGATTTGACTGGAATTGAGGCTTTTATTAATGTGTTCAAGCTATATTGCTATAATAATAACATAGCAAATATTGATTTGAGTCACAATTTAAATCTAAATACTCTTATTTGTAGTTTTAGTCAAGTCTCAAATTTGCTTGTATCAAGCAATAGTAATTTACAATATCTTAGTTGTCAGGGTAACAATCTTAGTGAGCTGGATGTAAGTAGTAATTTAAAATTGATATCATTGGATATGGAAAGTAACCATATTGCTGAAATTGACCTTAGCGGAAATGTTGAATTACAGAGTTTATATTGCAATAACAATGAACTAATAAATTTAGATTTAACTCACAATTTAAAGTTAACTACGTTGTATTGTGAAAGTACTGAGGTGAGTAGTTTAGATTTAAGTAATAACATCAATCTTGAAAGTTTATTTTGCCATAATAACTTATTCTACAATTTAGATTTACAAAAAAATACAAAATTGAAGTGTTTAAGATGTTCTGGTAGTCAGAATCTTGTTTCTCTGAATTTAAAAAATGGTAACAATGCCAACATTACTCATAACGAACAATATTGTTTTGAGTTAACAAACATTCCAAACCTTTCATGCGTAACTGTTGATGATCCTGCTTATTCCGAAACGAACTGGGGTGGAAATTTCGATGTGGGAGTTGAGTTTAGTTTGAATTGTAACGTAAGCGATATTGTTTATATCCCCGATGCCAATTTTAAAGCGGCATTGGTAGGAAATCTTTCAATAAATTCCAACGGTGATGCTGAAATTCAGGTGAGCGAAGCTGAGGCCTATACTGGTCAGATTTATATTGTTAGTAATTGGGACACTCCCGATAATGAAAAGATTTCTGATTTGACAGGTGTCGAAGCTTTTACATTAATTTATAAATTGAATTGCAATAACAATCTACTTACCACTATTGATGTGAGCAAAAATACGGCATTAACTTATTTAGACTGTGGTAGTAACAATATTACCAGCCTTGATGTCAGCAACAACACTTTAATTAACGAGTTATATTGTCAAAGTAATGAACTCACCAGCCTTGATATTAGTACTAATATAGCACTCACCAAGTTCGACTGTGGCAGTAACCTGCTCACGAACATTGATGTATCCAATAATTTGGCGTTAAAAGAGCTTTGGTGTTACGTCAACTCTCTTGCATCTTTAAATATCGGGGCAAATCTTTCACTGACGCACATCAATTGTCGACAAAATGAACTTACGGAATTGGATGTTGCCTCTAACACTTTGCTGGTATACCTTAACTGTGCCGAGAATTCAATTTCCAATTTAGATATTTCTAACAATAATTCCCTCCTTGATGTTGGTTGCTGGAGTAACCAACTTACCAGCCTTGATATTAGCAATAACCTTCACATCGAACGGTTAAAGTGCGACTATAACCAAATTGCCAGTTTGGATCTTGTTTCACATTCGGCCTTCATCCTGTTGGAGTGTCAATCCAATCGACTTAAGGAATTGGATGTTAGTAATAATCACAACTTGAAGGCTTTATTTTGCCAGAACAATAGCCTTGACTACTTAAGGTTGGACAATGGAAACAATAGTAATATGGAGACCGTATTTTTCCGTGTATGGAGGATGGTTTCCCAAGCCAATAGTGGCAGTTTAAATATCACCAATAACCCCGACCTTAGCTGTATTCAGGTTGATGATCCTGCGTTTTCCGAAACGAATGCTGATTGGAAAAAGGATGAAATTGCCAGCTATTCCACCAACTGTAATGCAAATGGTAATGCCATGACCTATGTCCCCGACGATAACTTCGAACAAGCATTGATTGACTTAGGCTATGATAGTGGGGAATTAAACGATTCCATTCCTACGGTAAATATTAATTCTGTTACAAATCTTAATGTAGATGGACGTAGGATTACCGATTTAACAGGTATTGAAGATTTTGTAGCATTAATCGAATTATATTGTAGTAACAATCAACTTTCTACTTTAGATTTCAGTTTTAACACTGCATTAATATATTTATATTGTAATAACAACCAACTTACGACTTTAGATGTCAGTTCCAATACTGTATTAAATCGTTTAAATTGCTACAATAATCAACTTACCAAATTAGATGTTAGTTCTAATACTTTATTGAAATCTTTATGGTGCAGTGACAATCAACTTTCTACTTTAGATGTAGGTTTCAATACTGCATTAACTTGGCTAACTTGCAGTAATAACCAACTTTCGACTTTAGATGTAAATTCAAACTCTGCAATGACTTATTTAAATTGTGGCTACAATCAACTTTTTATTTTAGATGTAGAAATAAACACTGCATTAACTTATTTAGATTGTAGTGGCAATCAACTTTCTACCTTGGATGTTAGTTCAAACACGGCATTAACTCATTTAGATTGTCGTGGCAAACTATTTACTGCTATAGATGTCAGTGCAAATACGGCATTAACTTATTTAGATTTTAGTGGTAATACAGTTACCACTGTGGATCTCAGTTCAAATATTGCATTGGAATTGTTATTGTGTAATAGTAATCAACTTACCTCTTTAGATGTCAGCTCAAATACTTCATTAACTGATATTGATTGTCGTCGCAACCAGCTTAGCAGCCTTAACCTTCGAAATGGTAATAATTTAAATATGACCGATTCCAAATGGCTAATAGGCATGAATGCCACCAACAACCCCAACCTTACCTGCATACAGGTTGATGACCCAACAGCTTCTGAAACTTATACCGATTGGGAAAAAGATGATCAGGCATCTTACTCGCAAAATTGTACTCAAAATCAGGTCCCTGTAGCCAATGCAGGCCAAAGCATTACACTTTATGAAGGTGAAACCGGTATGCTGGATGCTTCTGCATCGTACGACCCCGATGGTGATGAACTGAGCTATCGTTGGATTCCAATGACCTGGGAATTGATTTTGAGCAATTTAAATGCCGTTCAACCCACATTTACTGCGCCAGAAGTTGAAACTGACCGTACTTTCGGATTTTATCTCGAAGTTTGTGATGGCGGCACCTGTGCGAATTGGCACAATTCCTATGTTGCAGTTAAGGTCTTGAATAAAACTGCTATTGCGCATTTTACGCCCGTTTGGACCGGTAATGGTGTTGATCACATGAACATCAATGTTTATGGAATTACCATTGACGGTTTGGATCTTGAAGTAGGTGACGAAGTAGGGGCTTTTGATGGTGAGTTGTGTGTCGGTTCTGCCATGATCACTTCAACCGTTTCAGAAACGAATTTGTTGAATATAGTTGTTTCAGCAAACGATGGTAGTGGAAATGGCTATACGCCCGGGAATGTCATCACTTATAAAGTATACGATCAATCGAACGATCAAACCAGGGAAAATGTAAGTGCCATGTATTCAGTGAGTAATCCTTCGTGGAGTAGTGATGGTCTGTTTTCGATTGGGAAAACAGCCTTTGTTGAATTAACATCGGTTTCGCAACTGACTCAGCAAATCGAATTAAGCGCCGGATGGAACATCATATCATCGTATGTAATTCCTGAATACATCGACATGATGCAAAACATTCAGGGCCTCATTGATAACAGTATGCTCAAAAAGGTCATGGATGAAGCCGGACGCTCCATAGAAAATTATGGCATTTTTGGAGGATGGCAGAATGGAATTGGAAATTGGAATACACAAAAAGGTTATAAGGTCAATGTTACCGGCACAAGCTCAGTGGAAATTACGGGTCAAGCCATTGCCTTGCCGGTGACCATAAATTTAAACGAAGGCTGGAACATCATCTCCTGGCCGGCATCAACCGATCCGGATGCCATGCAGCTTGTACAGCAACTGATCGATGAAGGAAAACTGAAAAAAGTGATGAATGAAGTCGGTCAGTCCATCGAGAACTTCGGTATATTTGGAGGATGGCAGAATGGAATTGGAGATTTTAGGCCAGGCAAAGGGTACAAAGTGAATGTGAATGGACCCTGTCAGATGATCGTTACCAACGACAATTCTAAATCAGCTTTAATTCTTCCCGAAATCATCGCTGCCCAACATTTTATACCTGTCTTTAAGGGAAATGGATTCGACCATATGAACATCAATTTAGTTGAACTTAAGGCCAGTGGGATTGATGCCGGAGATGAGATTGGCGTATTCGATGGCGATTTGTGTGTGGGCGCTGCAACAGTAGGATCAGACCAAATGCAGCTCGATTACATTAGCATCCCCGCTTCATGCAACGACGGCTTGAGTACTTCGCCCCATGGATTTACAAATGGCCATACCATTAAACTGATGCTCTATCGTTATTCGCAAGAAATGATACTCGATTGGTCCGTAGCCATTGACGGAAGTGCTGTTTTTAAGGTGGGCGAATCGATGTTTGCCCAAGTCACGTCTGATATTGAAACCAGCAATGAAGCATTGATTAAGCCAGTTCTCACCATAAATTGTTATCCCAATCCATTTAATGATGTACTTCAAATAGAGCTGAAATGTGCAAATGCACAGGATGTAAATTTAGGGATCTATAATGTGGTTGGACAAAAAGTCAAAACCCTCTTTTGTGGAAAAATTACGGGGAACAAAAATTTTCAATGGGACGGAACCGACAACAGAAGTCGTCCATTGAAAAAAGGGATCTATTTTATTAAAAACAATGGGATGGTACAAAAAATCAATTATATGGGAAAGGATGAATAGGGGAGGTAAGGATCAAAAAGCATCAGTTCGCAATTCATCCTGGTGGAGGATAATGCGACCTGTTGCCAGGTCAATAGTATCTAAATAGAAAAAACCAAATATCAGTTATTAAAAAGAATTATGAGAAGAATTCATTTATCTTTTGTTTTTGCAATGTTCTCAATGACATTATTGGCACAAAGCCACTTTACTCCGGCATTTGACGGAAATGGATCGGATCATATGAACATCAACGTGATAACGGCTACAATCAACAGTTATAATTTAGAAGCAGGTGATGAAATTGCTGTTTTTGACGGTTCAATTTGCTGTGGTGTTTTTGTACTTACTCAATCCATTTTGATTACGACTCCAAGCTCTTTTGCCAAAATCGCAGCATCAAAAGCTGATGACGGTGTATCAAACGGATATACTGCCGGGAACACCATCATTTTTAAATACTGGGATTCAAGTGCTCAAAAAGAATATTCCGGAATTAGTGCTGAATTTCTAGATCCGTCGACAGGAGCTACTATAGCTGCTGTTCCTTACACTGTTAGTCTTACAGTCTTTGTTAAATTATCCGTTTCGGTGATCAACAATGCCCCAACGGCTCTTGCTGGTATTGATCAAACAGTTAACGAAGGAACATTAACAACACTGGATGGAAGTGCCTCCAGCGATTCGGATGGGGATAGCATCACTTATTTATGGACCGCACCAGAAGGTATTATACTCAGCTCAATTTCCGATGCAAAGCCATCTTTTATTGCTCCTGAAGTTAGTTTTGAAGTAGACTATAAATTTACCTTGCAAACCAACGATGGATTCGAAAATTCACCCGTCGATGAGGTGATCATAAGCGTTAAAAATGTAAACAAAGCACCTGTGGCCATTGCCGGTGCCGATCAAACGGCAGAAGAGAATACCTTGGTCACACTCGACGGAAGTGCATCTTTTGATGCCGACGGGACCGTTCCAATATATAACTGGATCGCTCCTGAAGGCATTACGCTCAGCGCATCGAGTGATGAAAAACCAAGTTTTACCGCACCAAATGTGGATGCTGATTCGATCATTGTATTCCTGTTAATTGTCTCCGACGGTGAACTGGAATCAAATGCCGATACTGTTCATATCGCCATTTCAAACAAAACAGGAATACATCAATTCGCTACCCTGAACTGCAAAATTTACCCTAATCCAACAGCAGGCATTTTAACGATTGAAACAACTGAATTGATGGATAATGCAATGGTGGAAGTTTTAACGCTCAATGGAAAGTTGATGGCAACTTATTCTTATTCTGAGTTGAATCATACCCTTGATCTTTCGCAGTACGTTTCCGGAATTTACTATCTGAGAATCTACAACTCAGACAAAATGACCTATCAGAAAATAAGTTACTTAAAAATGGAGTAAACGAGGAAGCGAGTTTGTTCCCATGCGAAAACTTTTTATAGACCTTCTTTGCTTCCCTTCACGTTTTGAAGGCTTGACCTTGTCCGGGATTCAGGAAATTAATTCGGCTTCAATCTCTACCAAAAGATTATCGCGGCAAATGTCGGCCACTACATAAGTGGTGGGCACATCGCCGAAGGCTTCCAGGCAAATTGGACGAACTTTTGCAATGTCGGTCTTCAATTTCACATAAACACGCACATAGCTGTATTGCTTTGGCATTTCAATGATCTCCGGAAAGTGTTTTAAAATATTGTCAGGGTGGGTGAGGGTTTTAATGTTTTGAATGGTCACGCGGGTTTGTTCTTCCACCTCGCCAATACCAATAGTCTCCTGACCAATGATGGAAGCTGTTCCTGACACCAAAATTCGTGAAGCACGGTGCAGGGCGATCAGTTTTGCCCGTTCGAATTGAGGAGGCTGATTCTGCCTCATTTTTTTATCGGGTTTGCCCACCAATACTTTTTGACCGTATTGATACGACTCACTTTGAACAGGATTACTGATGGGAATGATTTTTAGGTTTTCGTTGCCGGTGACGGCAAAACTATCGATGCATACCCCAAGGTATTTCATGCCAATTCCTGTTGCTGCAGGAAAATCTTTGCGGGTTCTGAAAGTTCCATAAAAGTCACTCCGGCTTTCATTAAACATTTGATAATGCTGGCGCAAACGGTTTTCACCATCGTCTTCCGTACTTAAAATTTCACCCACGTAATTCCATTGGCGAACAATGTTGTTGAATGAGATTCCCAAATGAAGGTATAATTCTTTTAAGTAGGTAAAAGCGGCGTTCGATGAGGCCAGAATGTTGAGGTCGGGGTGAACAGATTGGGCTCCGATGGTCCAATATTCACGGTAATTACCGGCATCCACCATACAATAAGGACGTTCCTGAAAAAAACCATAAATGACTTTCGACTCGGTATTCTTTACAAAACCCACTTCGCAAATTACCCGATATGGATCTTCGGGCTCCTGCATTACCACACCAAATGGCGGGCAGTTGGGGCCAAAAGCTTCTAAAAAGGTTTGCTGAATTAATTTGTGTTGGGCTAAATAATCGGCCTGGTTCTCCGATTGGACAAAAATATTCACTCGAATCGGGCTCCAAATCTGGCGTTCATAGTCATGAATCAATTGTTCAAGGCAATTCATCCATTGGTTCTTAAAATCTCCGTCAGTTTCCGGATATACTATTTTGTAAGAAGGTTTGATTAATCCCATTTTGTGATCTTTTTCCGAACCTTTTATATCAACTTCAACTACTTCCCTGTACACGTGCTCTAAATGCTTAATTAACTTGCAAGAAGGACTGGGTCCTTACTTTTCAGTTGTTTCACTGATGAAAAATCTCATCCTTTGCTCATGAAAAAAACCGGTTTTTTCCAGCCTTTTTAAAAGCTCTGCAAAATACAATTTTTATGGAAAGTAGTTGATAAATCGTTTAATTATCTCGTACTACTTTCATCTTTATAGGAGATTATTCCTTTGTATTTAATGGAAGCGCCCAGTGTTAATGTGATTACAGCCGCTGCCGAATAATAAACAAACGACGGCACCGGTACCGGATCGCCGGCAGCATAAGAATGCAGGCCAGACAAATAATAATTTACACCAAAATAGGTCATTAATACAGTACTGAATCCCAATAAAGCTAAGGTGTTAAAAGTAAAGATTCCTTTAATGCCCGGAATCAATCGGGCATGTGTAACAATGGTATAAACCAATATGGAAATAAGTGCCCAGGTTTCTTTTGGATCCCAACCCCAATAACGTCCCCACGATTCGTTGGCCCAAACTGCTCCTAAAAATGTGCCAATTGTTAATAAGTAGAGGCCTGCAATGAGTGTTTTATGGTTGAGGATTGTTAGTGATTCCAGCGTTTCAACGACATGTTTATGGTTTTTTCGGGTATGTAGTATGATCAATGTTAAATTAATCATTCCTAACAAGGCACCCAGCGCAAGAAAACCGTAACTGGCGGTAATTACCGAAACGTGAATGGTTAACCAATACGATTGTAAAACTGGTACCAGATTAGTGATTTCCGGGTCCATAAAACTCAAATTAGCCACCATCAGTGTTAAACCACCCAGGGCTGCAGTTGCCGGCAAGGCAAAGTTTGATCGTTTGTTGAATAAAAATCCGGCCAAAAGAGTCACCCATGAAATAAAAATCATCGATTCGTAACCGTTGCTCATTGGGGCATGCCCTGAAACGTACCATCTATCGGCAATGCCCAGAGTGTGTAAAACGAAGGCGACCAGAATTATGTAATAAAAAATCAGGTGTAATCCACGTGGCACTGTTTTTCCCAATACAATAAATACAATCAGAACAAAAAGAAAAATTACTCCCATGGTGGTATAAAAGGGAAATAACTTTTTCAAGGGATTGTATTTGTAATATGCAATCTCGAATGATGTTTTTAGATCGGAGGGCAATTCATAGCTCGAATTTTTCTTTTGATAAGTTTTTAATCCATCCAAAAATTGAGTGGCTGTAGCATAATTATCTGAGGTACGTGCCTTATTCACTTCCTCAAAATAAGCAGGTAATATGCTTGTCAGAAATAACGAATCCGCGGCGTTGTTTACCTTCAGGCTAGCTTCGTTTGAAGCATACCAGGTGTGACTTTCCTTCTTGTCGGGCAAAGGAAAAATTTTAAGGTAACGGCCTGAAAAAATGGCATAACAAATGTTAACTTTTTCATCTGTTTTAATAATAGCCTTGTCGAACTTCGATTGTTCTTTCGGTGGTTTGGAAAAGGCATGTTGAACCAATTGTTGTAGCTTATAGCCACTTTCATTCGAAATAAAATCACTATAGGCTGCATATTTACCTGATAATCCCAAATGTTTTTGTAATTCCCGGTTGCTAATTTGAATAATGGGTTCATTGATCCAGTGTTCCGGGTTCATATTCATTTCCATAAACAACTGCACCGGAGTAAGCCCAAGAATGTTTTCTTTTCTTGAAATTTTACGCATCAGTTCAGAAGCATAGGTGTATATAGGTTCCGTTCGTCCTTTGTTGTTCTGAATGAGTAGTTTTCCAAATTGTTCAGCATGGTTTCTGTCAATTGGTTTGATTTCAGTTTGTTTGGGTGTATTCTGTGCAAATATATTCCCTGTAGTTCCTGCAACAATTAATAGTGTTATTACAACGGTTTTTAGGTTTCCAAGTACCGTTTTTTTGAAGTATGAATTCGAATTTAACATGGATAATACGATTCCTAAAGTCATTAAAAAATAGCCGAGATAAGTAATGAAAGTTCCCCAGCGATCGTTGTTCACCGATAAAATAGTGCCTTGTTCATCCTGGTCATATGACGACTGATAAAAGCGGTATCCCTGATGTTTTAAAATATTATTCATGTAAATGTGAAAGGGGAGGGCTTCTTTTCCTTTCTCCAGCAATTGTACACGACTTGAAAACGATGATGGGCTCATGGAACCGGGATAACGTTCAACCTCAAAATCATCTAAATGAAGGCTAAAAGGGAGTTCAATTGTTTTATTGCCATAGGCCATTCCAATTTGATGGTTTCCCAGCATAACTGATTCAACTGAGTTCATTATATCGCCGTCCCACAGTGTGAGCTCTTCGGATTGTTTGCCATCCGAAATGGTAAATATGAGTGCACTCCTGCTTTGTTGGTGACCTTTTATATCAGTAGGAACAGCTTTGATTTTTGCTTTTGGATAATAGCTCTGCAGCACCAAATTGCAATTGGCAACCTGATAAAGTTTATTGCCTTCGAATGCGACCTTGTACGTTGATGTTGCCGATTCAGCTTTGGCGATCATGGATGAAACGAAAATCGGGGATTTGGATACAATAAACAGTGAATCATTTTCGCTAATAATGTTTATTTCATTATCATTTGAGCTATTAAATCCAAGTGTTGAACTCCCCAGGTTTTTTGTTTCACCTGATCTCATATTTTCCGACCCTTTGAAGGTTTCACCAGATAAAAATAAGGCAATGATTGGTGAACCATTTTCATCTTCAACTGCTTGTTTATAAGCACTGCTGTATTTTTGACTTAGCTGTAGTTCGAATGTACCTGCTTCGGATTTTACCTTCTCTTTAAATTGATTGGTATAAGTGAAATCTTCCGCATAGTCTTCAATTTGATTTCCATCGACATAAACCACTAACTGTTTTTCGTTGGTCACAAGTGTAGAGGACTCTTCGCCTTCACGAATGTGCATGCTGCCTTCAAATCCAAAATAACGCGTAAGCCCTGCACCCAACACCATAACCACAAATGCCAGGTGGAAAAGAAAGATGGTGAATTTAGCTTTTTTGTATAACTTGAGTAGAAATATTCTCCCCAATAGATTGATTGATAGCAGGATGAAAATAATTTCCATCCAGGTGGTATTGTACACATTAAGTTTGGCGACCTCGGCGCCAAAATCATTTTCAACAAAGGTTGCAGTAGCAAGCGAAGTGATTAATATGACCAATAAAAAAAGCATCGTTATTGGCGAAAACAGGATTTTGCGAACTAATTTCATTCGTACGGAATTTGGTAAAAAATGATACAATATATTAAACGCAAAAAATAAAATTTTGCGTGTCAAATATAAGGTTCTTTTTTTAACCCGTAATCATGATCTGTTGGAGTCTTTTTTTGTCGAGGATTTCTATAATTGTATTGTTGACTTTTACAATTCCTTCATGATGAAATTTGTTTAATATCCTTACAACACTTTCTTTGGTCATGTTGGTAAATTCACCAATTTCCTGACGGGTCATAATGCAATCAAATTTATCTGCTTTAAACATGGTGTCGGCCATAAAAAGGAGTCCTTCGGCCAGGCGGCCATGCATTTTCTTCTGGGTAAGGCTGAGTAAACGTTCATGGGAAGTTAAGGAGCGCTTACACAGATCTGAAATATAGCCTTCGGCAAATTGGGGATTACTCAGCACCATTTCTTTGATGATATCGGCATTAACAAAGCAGGCATTTACATTGGAAAGAGCAGAGAGCGAATAATTATGCCGTCCATTTACATATAAACCAGGGCCCATAATCATTCTACCCGGTTGGACGAAATTTAAAATTATCCGTTTACCATCAAGACCTTCCAGTGAAATTTTTGCAAAACCGGACACTAAAAAAATAATGTTCGAGCAGGGAGTACCTTGTTTGAAAATAATTTCACCTGCTTTAAAGTTAGCCTCATAGCGATGTAAATCAACTTTTTCCAATTGTTCGGTCGTTAGATTTTTGAAATTATTCCAGCCTACAATACAATTGGTACAGGATCTATTGTTTTCGTTCAACATACAATATTTTGTTTTGAAAAAATCGGAATAAATTTTCCGTGTAAATAAAAGTAATTTTGCTCCAATAAAAAAACAGTCTTGTTATTGATATATGTCAATCCGAAGATTGATCAAAGATGCATAAAATATTAAAAACAATCAATCAAAGGCACGTAAAACATCTCCTGTTGAAAAAATATATAGTATGAATTTTAAATATCTTTATTCATCGAAAAGAACCATTATTTAATTCAATCAAAATATGAAAAGATCTATTAGGAATTTATCAGGTTTAGCGGCAATTCTAGCCATTTTTATGTTTGCCAGTTGTGAAGGTCCTGCGGGAGAAGATGGCAACGATTCATGTGTTGAGTGTCACAATTCAACCAATATGAGTTTAAAATCAACTCAGTACGAAACTTCAGGTCATGGAATAGGTGCATATGTAGGCTATGCCGGCGGTCGTAATACTTGTGCAAAATGTCACTCCAATGAAGGGTTTCTCGAAACTCAACATACCGGAAGAGATACCACTGCTACTACAATTGCCATCCCAACACGTATTGGTTGTGAAACTTGCCACAGTGGAAATCACGAATCATTTGATGCAGAGAACGACGGTCTTGATTATAAGTTGACCACAAAAAAAGCTGTACCATTATTGATATTTAATGGCGAAAAGTCAGTTGATTTTGGAACTTCAAGTAATTTATGTGCCAACTGTCACCAACCTCGTACTGGTGCTCCTGTTGCTGACGCCGATGGTAACTTTAAAATTACCAGCACGCATTACGGACCTCATCATGGACCACAAGCTACCTATTTAGAGGGTGTTGGTGCAGCTGAAATAGCCGGTTCTGTTGCCTATCCTGCTCCTCATACAGGTGCTCATGCCATGACCGCCGGTTGTGTTGCCTGCCATATGGGACCTGCTGAAGGCGAAGGTGGCGGACATACTTTCACTCCAACTGTTGCTTCTTGTACAGCTTGTCATACTGATGCTACCAAGCTGGACATCAATGGTGTTCAAACTGAAGTAGAAGCTTTATTGGAAGAATTGGCCACTGCATTAAAAGCTAAAGGTGTATTGGATGCTGATGGCGTTGTTGTTCCAGCTGTATATTCAGCTGATTTGGCCAAAGCCTTTTACAATTACATTGGTATTGAAGAAGACCGTAGTTTAGGTGTTCACAATCCAGCGTACATTAAAGCTGTTTTGAAGAATACTATTGCTAAAGTGAAATAAACAAAAACCATCAAAAATAATAGAGGGCTGTTAATTTAACAGCCCTTTTATTTATCGATTGCTATTCGTATTTTTAGTCTCAATTAGAAATTTGATTGTTTTAATTTCGAATTTAAATTTGATAATTATGAAGAAATTATTCGTTTTTACTTTAACACTGCTGGCGATGATTGTTTATACATCGTGCCAGTATACCGATATTGTCCCCGATGATGGTTCCTCAATAGTTGTGAGTAACGATTTGAGCTTTGCAGTTGACGTTGAGCCCATCTTTCAAACGCAAAGTTGTACCAACTGTCACCCCGGAATGCATCAACCTAACCTGACTGCCGGGAATGCATACACCAGTTTAATGGATGGTGATTACATCAATGAAAAGAAGCCGGCAGAAAGTTCAATTGTAGTTGAAGCAGCTCCTGGTGCAACTCATGGTGCAACTTTGACTGCGGCGCAGGTGCAAACCATTATTGCCTGGATTGAACAAGGGGCTAAGGATAACTAATTTAAAACCGAATCATGATGAAAAATATAATTACACTATTATTAATATGCTTAGTTTCACTATCATTAGTAGCACAAGATGAGGTAGTTGTGGAAAAGGTGGTCGATAAACCAGTTCGTCAACCTTTTGAGAGTGGCTATCTGATTGACAATCAAACCACCTATATTCCTTACGTAAAAACCTTTGAATATGTGATTCAGCATAAATTTGGAAATTTCTCCAATGGCATTAGTGATTTATTTGGGATTTATGCCCCGGGTGCCAATGTGCGTTTAGGGTTTAATAAAGTAATTTATAAAAATGTTCAGATAGGGTATGGTTTAACGAAAACTGCTTTTACCAGTGACTTTAATGTTAAATGGACCGTTCTGGAACAAACCCGCAACAACACCATTCCTGTAGCCTTAACTTTTTATGGTATCGCCGGTATTAACGGACAGGCGAAAGATGTTTTTGGGATGGATTATTCTTTACCGGGGCGTTTGTCTTATTTCGCACAGCTTATTGTTGGCCGCAAAGTGAACGATGCACTTTCCTTGCAGGCCGCTGCCAGTTTCTCTCATTTTAACATGGTTGATCGTGCCTTGTCTGATTTTGACAAAGTGGGCGTCCATTTTAATGGCAGGTACAAATTTAATGCGAACATGTCGGTGATATTTAACTATGATCAACCACTGCCATTATTAGTGCTTAGAAATAAGGATGGTGTAAATACCAGTCCTAATTTTGCGGCAGGTATCGAAATAGCCACCAGCTCACATGCTTTCCAGATTTATTGCGGCCAACAAAATAATATTTTACCTCAGGCCATGATGGTAAGTAATTATAATAAATTCGAATTAAAAAGTTTTGCACTTGGAATGACAATAACCCGTTTGTGGAATTAGATCAGGATTTATTTAATCTCAAATGTTAAATTGAGCTAATCTTATAGGTGGAATATTAACACGCAAAAGACCAAAATCAACTATATCATAATTAAGTAGTGATCATAAATTATTGATTTTTTAAAACAAACAGGTTTAAAGTGAATTAATGCAACTATGTAAAAACGACCTGTGTGTTTTATACAACCTTCTAAAATTTAAATGTTATGAAAACAAAATTAACAGCATTAGCTATTTTAAGTGTTTTATTTGTGTTTGTTATGTCATCTTTTACCCCGCAGGTAGAAGGTCAAAAAATTGGCGGTGCCTGGAATGTTCCTGATACTTACAAATCGAAGACGAATACTTTTGCGGCCGATCAATCACTGGTCAATGTTGGTAAATCTATTTATTCCAAACATTGTCGTTCTTGTCATGGTAATTTAGGCTTGGGTGATGGTCCAAAATCAAAAGGTTTAAAAACTTTTCCAGGCAATTTCAGTGATGCTAAATTCCAGTCACACAAAGACGGTGAATTATTTTATATGTCAATAATAGGTAGAGAGGAAATGCCAAATTTTGAAGCAAAAATTCCTGAAGATGAAGATCGTTGGGCTTTAATTATGTACATCAGGTCTTTAAAATAGTAGTGAATTTTTACTTCAAATCGTTAGTTTAATGAACAAATCAAATCGGGCATTGGTAGTTGTCCTTATGGCTTTTTTGTGGTTGTCAGGCTTCTCTGTTAAAGCTCAGGAAGATCAGACAGAGTTGGCCGAGACCACCAAATATTGTTTTACATGCCATGGAAATGAATATTATTCTTTTGATAACTCAGAAACAGGAGCAAGGGAAAAGAAAAGAATGAATCCCTACTTTCGTATTGATTCTTTGGCATTTAAGCATGGCGAACATGGTAGTTTTTCTTGTGATGATTGTCATTCGCCCGATTATCAAAGTTATCCTCACAATGGGGATTTAAAGCTGGAATTTAAATACTCGTGTATGGATTGCCATGGTGGAGATCCTACCTATGCACATCTTCACTTTGATGAAATTGAACGGGACGCCATGAAAAGTGTTCATGCCCAACGTCTCGGCGATGCGTTTAAGTGCGAAATGTGCCACAGTCCACACACGAACCGTTTGGTGGCCAGTAGTCAGAAGTATGGCATTAAGGATATTGTTGCTTTCGATAATGGAATGTGTCTGAACTGTCATGCCGACGCAAGTCTTTATCATGTTTTTGCAGAAAAAGAGAAACCAGAATTATCCGAAATCCATTCCTGGCTTCCTAATCAGGCACTGCATTTCAAAAATGTACGGTGTATTGAATGTCATACTGCCAGGAATGATACCATGATGGTAGCTCATAATATTTTACCGAAGGAACAGGCTGTAAGTAGATGTACAGAATGTCATTCTACCAATAGTTTATTGCAGGATAAATTGTATAAATACATGTCGACAGAAGCTCGTTCGGAAAATGGAATTGGTTCTGCCTTCCAAAACAAATCATATGTGATTGGTAAAAACAGGTATGAAATTCTGAATAAGTTAAGTCTGATTATTTTTGCCTTGGTGCTTTCGGGAGTTGCTTTACATACTGTAATTAGGATTATTAAACGAAAATAAAATGGGTAAACACAAAATATATTTGTATCCAAAATGGGTAAGGGTTTGGCATGGAATTAATGCCTTAGCCATTCTGTGTTTAATAATCACAGGCATTAGTATGCAATATTCCAATTTGGATCAACCTATACGCTTCGATAGAGCAGTGTTTTTGCATAATATATGTGGAACATTGGTTAGTATTAATTACCTCTATTTTTTTGTGGCGAACTTCTTAACCGGGAATATGAAGTCCTATGTTTTTAACATGAAAGGATTGCTCGAGCGCTTAATTCTTCAATCGAAGTATTACATGTTTGGCTATTTTAAGGGTGAAGACAAACCTTTCCCCATCAGTAAGAAGGAAAAGTTTAACCCGCTCCAAAAATTGGCTTATACCGGAACCATGTATTTTTTGGTTCCTTTGGTTATTGTATCTGGATTAGCTTTATTGTTTCCTGAAATTATTTTCGAAAAATTTATGAATATGAGCGGAATACAGGTTACGGCTGTGACACATGCTACTTTGGGGTTTTTTATATCAATTTTCCTTATTATTCACCTGTATGTAGCGTCGGTTGGAAAACATCCTTTGCGTAATTTTAAAAGTATCATTACCGGATACCACGAAGATTAAAATTTTAAAATATCGAATAAAAAAAGATGCCATCGTTTTTACGATGGCATCTTTTTTTATTGATCAGTATCTATTTACTTATTTTTAAAATCTTTTCCCTGATCATGAACACCAAGGATGGAACGTCCCGATGGGTCTGCATTGTTTTGGAAGGATGCATCCCAAGCCAAAGCCTCAGCAGTACTGCAAGCAATTGATTTTACCGAAGGAACACAAGATGCTGCCTGATCGCTGGGGTAATGTTCTTCAAAAATGCTGCGGTAATGGTATTCTTCTTTCGACATAGGCGTATTAATGGGGAAACGATATTTGGCATTTGCCATCATTTCATCCGACACCTTATCCTGTGCAATTTGTTTTAACATATCGATCCAACCATATCCTACGCCATCGGAGAATTGTTCCTTTTGGCGCCAGGCAATGCTCTCGGGTAATACATCCTCGAAGGCCTTGCGAAGAATCCATTTTTCCATTCTTCCGTTACTGCCTGCCATTTTTTCTTTTGGATTGATGCGCATGGCTACATCCATAAACTCTTTATCGAGGAAGGGCACACGGCCTTCAACACCCCAGGCTGCCAAGGTTTTGTTCGCTCTTAAACAGTCGTACAAATTCAATTTGTTCACTTTACGAAGTGATTCTTTGTGGAATTCTTCAGCATTGGGTGCTTTATGGAAGTACAGATATCCGCCAAATATTTCATCGGCACCTTCGCCCGATAATACCATTTTAATTCCCATTGACTTAATGACACGGGCCAGCAGGTACATAGGGGTAGAAGCGCGAATGGTGGTGACATCATAGGTTTCGATGTGGTAAATTACGTCCCTGATGGCATCAATGCCTTCCTGTATGGTGTAATGTATCTCGTGGTGGATGGTTCCAATGTAATCGGCCACTTTTTTGGCAGCAGTTAAATCAGGTGATCCGTCTAAACCAATGGCAAATGAATGCAATTGTGGCCACCAAGCTTCGTTTTTATCGCCATCTTCAATGCGTTTGCCTGAATATTTTTTAGCTAATACGGAAGTGATGGATGAATCCAAGCCCCCTGACAATAAAACACCGTAAGGAACGTCGGACATTAATTGACGGTGTACCGATGCTTCCATTGCTTCGCGCAATTCGTCAATACTTGCTTCGTTATCTTTTACATTCTCGTAATCCATCCAGTCGCGGTTCCACCAGCGTTTGATTTCTCCATCTTTGCTGTAAAGATAGCTTGCAGGTGGAAACTCCTGTATTTTGGTGCAAAATCCTTCCAGTGCCTTGAGTTCTGATGCTACGTAAAAGTTCCCTGATTTATCCCATCCCATATAAAGCGGGATAATGCCAATATGATCACGACCGATTAAATACGCATCTTCTGTTTCGTCGTACAGGCAAAACGCAAAAATACCATTCAAATCATCAAGAAATTTTTCTTTTTTCTCTTTATACAAAGCTAAAATCACTTCACAATCCGATCCTGTTTGGTATTCATAGTTATCTTGAGTCAGCTTTCGAATCTCCTGATGATTGTAGATTTCACCATTTACGCCAAGAATCATTGTCCGTTCTTTGTTGTATAGTGGTTGTCCTCCCGATTCCGGGTCTACAATGGATAAGCGTTCATGCGCAATGACCGCTTTTTCTCCACAATAAATACCTGACCAATCGGGGCCACGGTGGCGAATTTTTTTTGACTGTTTTAAAACTTGTTGTCGAATACTTTGGGAATCTACCTTTAAATCAAATACACCTACTATTCCGCACATCTTATATCAATTTTATTAAATACGATTGAATTTTTTATTATAGCTGCAATAATAATCAAAATGTCAATAAAAACAACCTCTTGCTATACAAATATCTATAAAAATGAGATTAAATTAATCTAATTTCTATTATTGTATTTTGCGAAATGTTCTAAATAACCCTGGAAAAATGAATGGTATTCAAAAATAAAGGGGTTGATTCATAGATCAACCCCTTTATTTTTGATGTGTTTCAATAAAAAACAGGATAATATCTTGATGTACCCCTGTTTTTTGTTAAAGCAAAATAAATGAATATAATTGCTTATACTGTTTTCTCAATATTCCAAACGAAGGCTCTGATGCCTACCTCTTCATTGACTTGATTTAGTTTCTGGATTTTTGCCAGAAGTAGGTCAACTTTCTCATCCGGAACGATGGTCATCAAGGCATTATTTATTTCCGGCCATGTATGGTTGCCCAAATGAGGATCTCCTGCCACAGTTCCGGTCCCATTTACATCAACCCATTGGGTGAATCCCCTTATTTCAAGCTTTTCGAGAATGTATTCCACTCTTTCGGTAAAGGCTTGATTGTATGCGATAAATACTGATTTCATATTATAAAGTCATTAAGTCAATAGTCAATAGTCATTGGACAATAGAAAAACCTTTTGCCAATAACCATTGACTAAATTATATATTAATCCAATCCTACAAATTTCTTTTGCAAAGCATGTTTTTTATCGCGTTCGCCTTTTTTGGCAATAATTGCGTAAATAACAGGAACTACAATCATGGTAATAATTGTTGAGAATACCAATCCTCCAATTACGGCTATACCCATCGGGCTCCATATTTCAGATCCTTCACCACGGCTCAAGGCCATTGGTAACATACCCAGCATGGTCGTGAGCGCTGTCATTAATACCGGACGTAAACGTGATTTGCCGGATTCAATAATGGCTTGATTGAGTTCTATGCCACGATCCCGCATCAGGTTGATGTAATCGACTAGAACAATACCGTTTTTCACCACAATTCCAACTAACAATACTGCCCCTAATGCAGCAATGATGCTTAGATTGGTATTGGTGAAGTAGAGGGTGAAAATAACACCGGGCACAATAAACAGAATGGATGACATGATGATAAAAGGCATTTTAAAGGATTCAAACTGACTGGCCATTAC
The DNA here is from genome assembly GCA_041821245.1 of Prolixibacteraceae bacterium. Classification (GTDB taxonomy): domain Bacteria; phylum Bacteroidota; class Bacteroidia; order Bacteroidales; family Prolixibacteraceae; genus Roseimarinus. The sequence continues at coordinate 132,264 of JBGUEP010000005.1, read as the reverse complement.
AATAAAAACCAGTAGTATCGATAGCAAAGCCAATAAGCCCAGATCTTTGAATGAATCAGCCATATCTTCGTAGGCACCACCAATTTCAACCATCATTCCCTGGGGCGTATCCATCGCATCTACTTTGCGCTGAATATCCGATGCCAACTGACCAAGTGATGTGCGGTAGGCTACGGCGCTAACCGTAACAATACGTTGTTTACGACGACGTTCGATGGTTGGTGGTGTTAAGGTTTGTTCCACATTACCCAACTCTTTTAACCGAACGCTGTTTCCTGTTGGAGTTGCAATTAAAATATTCTCCAACTGGGTGATTGAATTTCTCGATTCTTTGTTGAATCGTACCACTACGTAGTATTCATCACCTGATTCACGGTAGCGTGTGGCTATTAAACCATCGATACGATTTTTTACCATAGTGGAAACCTGAACGGTGGATAATCCGTGTAAAGCCAGTTTTTCACGATCGAGTTTAATGGTTAGTTCCGGCTTAAAATTCTCGCGGCTCACTTTTACTTCACGCGCACCAGGAATTAATTCAACCTGTTTTTGGATTTGTTTGGCAAATAGAGTGGTTTGTTCCATATCGAAACCGTAGATGGCAATTTCAACATTCTGACCACCACCCATGGAACTCATCCCATTTTGGGTGGAAATGGTGAAATTTGTAATTTCTGGTAAGCTAGCCAGATATACTCGAATGGCCTCTGCAATTTCAACGTCTGAGCGTGTTCTTTCGCCAGGTTTCACCAGTGACATCGAATAGTTCACAATGTTTGATCCGGAAGTTTGAAAGATTGAATTGATGGTACCACGGTCATCTGATCCGGCAGTAACAGAATTCAACCTTACTTCAGGAAGATCATTCTTCACAAATACTTCCATTTTTCGGGCTAGTTTCAAGGATTCCTCGTAACGTGTTCCGGTTTGAAGTTCCAAAGTCGCTGTAACGTAGCTCGAATCGGATTGTGGGATGAATTCGCCACCAATCTTTCCCGCAAAGAAGAAGGAACTCACAAAGATGAGAAATGCCACTAATAATACCGATTTTTTACGTTTTAAGGCCCAGGCTATGGAATTTCCATAAAAATTATCCAATTTATCCAACACCGGCAGCACTATTTTATCCCAGCTAAAACGTTTTATTTTTCTGTCCTTCGGCTTCAATTTAAGCATTACTGAACTTAACATTGGCGTTAAGGTTATGGCGGCAATGGTCGAAGTAACTACGGTAATTGTAACTACCCATCCCAATTGTTTGAATAAGATTCCGGTCATTCCATTCACTAAAGTCAATGGGAAGAAAACGGCAACTACAGTCAAGGTTGTTACAATTACAGCCAGCCAAACTTCGTTGGTGGCATATATAGCCGCCTCGCGTGGACTGCTTCCCCTGTCGATGTGTTTCGAAATGTTTTCGAGTACTACAATGGCATCATCTACAACCATTCCAATGGCTATAGAGAGAGAGGACAATGAAATGATGTTAATTGAGTTGCCCGACATGTACAGGTAGATAAACGACACGATCAAGGCAATAGGGATGGTAAGCACAATGATAAATGTAGCTCTCCAGCGACCTAAAAACAGGAACACAATACCAGAAACGAATATCAATGCGTATAGCAAGGTTTCCGATAAGTTTTTTATCGAACTGTTAATAAATTCCGATGAATCGAAAATGGTATTGATTTGAATGTCGGCAGGTAGCGTCTTTTTAATTTTCTCTAATTCTTCTTTCACCTGACGGGCAATTTTAACCGTATTTCCACCCGATTGTTTCATAATGAACATTCGGGCACCGATTTGTCCATTGATGCGTTCTTCGATATCAGCTTCACGAGTTCCATCGGTAATGGTGGCCACGTCTTTCAGTTGAATGGTTGAACCGTTGTAGTTTCCAACAATTACATTTCCGATTTCGGAACTGCTTGAAAACTCACCTTCCACCCGCAATGGATACTGAAGTTTGCCCATCTTTAAATATCCGCTGGGCATGTTCATGTTTTCCATCATAATGGCATTTCCAATTTGCTCGATAGTCAAATGGTGTGCTTCCAATAACACGGGATCGATATCGACGGAAATTTGACGGGTAGGAGCACCCGAAAGTCCAATGTTTCCAATTCCATCAATTTTATTTAAAGGGGCAACAACTTTTTCGTCAATAATTTTTTCCAATCCTTCCAGGCTTTCTTTTGCCGAAACGGAATAGAAAATAATGGGCATCATGCTGGAATTGAACTTGAAGATGGAAGGTTCTTCAGCATCTTCAGGCAATATTCTCTTCACAAAATTGATGGCATCGCGCATGTCGTTGCTCGCTTCATCCAAATTGGTTCCCCATTCGAATTCCACAAAAACAATGGAAACATTATCGCGTGAAATGGAACGAACTTCCTTCAAATTACTCACCGAAGACATGGCATCTTCCAATGGTTTTGAAATGTTGGTTTCTATATCTGATGCATTTGCTCCGGTATACTGTGTCATCACAGTAATGGTAGGGAGCTCCATGCTTGGATAGAGGTCGATAGGCAATTGAATCAGGGAGTAAAATCCGAAGATCAAAACTCCAACAAAAATCAATATGGTTGTTATCGGCCGCTTTACTGCGTCTCTGTATATACTCATTATATTACACTTCTATTAAATTACTCAACCACTTTTACTTTATAACCATCCATCAATACGGCCTGGCCAACAACAATCAGTTTATCACCAACGGCAATTTTATCCGATACAATTTCAATGTTCTCATTAAAACGATCGCCAATTTCAATGTCAACTCTTTTAGCCACTCCATTGCTTTCGATAAAAATATACTTGTTGTTGGTTCCTTCCTGCTGCAAGATAGCAATAGCAGGAACTACAACGGTAATTGCTTCACCCATAACCAAATCAACACGGGTATACATGCCCGGGCGAAGTTTCATTTGTGCATTAGGCACCTTTACTTCAACTTTAAACGAACGGGTTAACGGGTCAATGATTGGGTAAATGTTATTGATTTGACCTTTGAAAATTTCGTCTGCAAAAATCTCATTCGTAAGTTCGATGACCGTATTTTTCGAAAGACTTCTATAATATTGCTCCGAGACGTTGATGATTGCTTTCACTACATTTACCTGATTCAAGGTGACAATGGCTGCTTTGCCGGCTTGTGTATTTGGAGCACCTGAATAGTTCTCTCCATTCTCGAAATATTTTCCGGTAATAATCCCACTAAATGGGGCATAAATAACGGTGTTCTCTTCAAGGAATTTCACATTTGTTTTGGTAACATCCAGCTGTGTTTTGATCTGGTCGTACTGCTGTTCTGCAATGCTACCGGATTCTTTCAGCGTTTTAATTCGGTCGTAGTCTTTTTGCAGGCTTTCCATTTGGATTTTAGCCTGAACCAATTGGGTCTGGTCCATTTGAACCAATTTTTCACCTTTTTCAACTCTATCACCGATTTCGACATAAATTTTTACGATTTTGCCGGGAGCTGCAGGTGCCAAATATATTTCTTCGAAAGGAATGATATTGGCAGTATAGGTAATCTTACGGGCAACTGTGTCCTTGGCGATTGGCTGAACTTTTACCAGGTATTTTTTATCCATGATCGCGGTTGTATCCAGCGCGTTGATGTCTTCAATTTTCTGCTCCAGTTTGGAGATCTTCACCTGATAGTCGGCCACTTTCTTCTGGTTTTCTTCAAGCGTGGCTTTTTGACTGCAAGAAGCAAATAGCAAGGCAATTATTGAAAATGTAATAATTTGTTTCATTGTATATCTTATTTATTTGTTTACAATTGGTTGTTTAGCTTATCCAGTGCCACTTTTGCCTGCAATAAGGACATGGTAGCCTGTGTGAAATTGGATTCTGCCTGTAAATAATTATTATTCGATTGGGTTAAATCAAGACTTGATGCCATGCCTTGTTCGAATTTTTTGTGAATGTGATCAAACACGCGTTGGGCGACTTCCACATTTTCCTTTTGAGAATCATAATTTTCGATGGCCGTATTTAAATCCAACAGAAGTTGTTTGTACTGTAATTGCAATTGATCTTCTACCATCGATTTGTTCATTTGAACTTTTTCGAGCTCAATTTTAGCCTGGGCCACCTTATGGTTGCGGCTTCCACCCGAAAAGATAGGTAACTTCATGCTTATTCCGGCCATGTTGTTAGGTGTCATATCGAATCCGGTGGTTAATAATTTTTGGTTGTAGGTATAAAAACCGCTGATGGTTGGACCGTAACTCCATTTCTGCATATCAATCATTTTTTTGGAAATGAGTTCTTGTGTTTCCAGTAACTGATAGGTAGAGTTGGTATAAATGTCGAAATCATCAATTTTACTTTTTGGATTTAAGCTGGCAATTAAAGTTTCCAATTGTTCAGTTAATTCCAGTTGATTGTTGTTGTCAACTCCCAATTGGAATTTTAACATGCTATGTACCATTTGCAATCCACGTTCCATTGAGCGTAAATTATTTTCCAGCATGGTTACCTGAATGCTGATTTGATCAACGTCAGTTTGTTCTGCCATACCGGTTTCATACATATTGTTGGTAAAGCCTTTTATTTTAACCAGGTTGGCGATGGATGTTTTTATCGTGTTGATACTTTTTTCGGTAATAAGCGCCATAATGTAACTGTTGGTTACCGACTCCTTGATGTCAAGGATAGAATTGTCGAGCCCTCTTTCTGAAATTTCTTTTCCCAACTTAGCCACCTGGATACCTGCCAAATATTGCCCGCTAAAAAGCAATTGTCCAATTTGTAACTTGGCTGTGGAGGAAGCTCCCATTACAATGGTTGGTGAGGGGGCCATTCCTTGGAGAATTCCACTAAAAGTACTGCCTGCCTGGTAATTGTATAAGTCCTGTGGCGTGGCTGCATTTAAACCAAGTGAAGGAACACCTGAAAAAGATGTTAATGCCTGAGTTGAAGCATCGGCAATTTGATCGGCCGTAGGCACAAATGTTGTTCCGCCTCCAAGGTTGAATTCCATTTCGTAACCAAAATAAGTCATCCAATCCAGATTCGCTTCTATTTGAGGTAAACCCTGTGCTACAGCGTCTTTTATTTTCCTGTCGGCGAGGGTGATGTCAAGTTTCGCGTTCTTTAATTGTTTGTTATGTTCAATGGCGTAGTTCTGGGCTTCAGATAAATTCACCTGAAGTGTTTCCTGTGCAAAGGCTACTGTGCTGAACAGGAAAAAAATAATTAATGTGAGTGCTTTGTGATTCATTGCTATTGTTATTTAGTAAAAACTTTATGCTTCAATTGAGTTTTCATATTTATTCATAAAACCCTTAATCAGATCTTGACCTTTATCGGTGCAAATGCCACGTAGATAGGGTAGATGCACTGATTGCCAAACACTGTGGTGTGAAAAATTTCTTTCTTCAGTCATCCGTTGAAAAAAATCCATGGAATGATGAATAAAAAGGTTGGCAATTTCAATATCAATTTCTTTTCTGAAGTTGCCTTCATTGATTCCTCGTTTTAATATGGTATAGGTTACTTCGTAGTTTTTTAACTGGTCATCGCCCATTACTTTTTTAAATACATCGGGGTGATATTTCTTCATGTCGGTAAAAAAACAGGGGCTGATTCCTTTTACTGCTTCTTGATTGTATTCGCCAAATTTAAACAAGGCATCAATCACATTATCAGCATTTTTTAGAATTTCAATCGATTTCTTTTTATGCGCTTGAATGGCGTCGATTAGAAAGTTCGACAGCAGATCGTTTTTATCTTTGAAGTTTTCGTAAATGGTCCTTTTAGAAACACCTACCAACTGAGCAATGTTATCCATGGTAACCTGGCGGGTACCATGTTCGACAAATAATTTCCCTGCTCCTTCAATAATTTTTTCGCGTATTTCCATTTCACTTAATTATAGGCGCAAATATAGAAAACTTTTGTGATCGGAATAGTTTTCTTGTGAATTAATATGTTGCCGAGCAGTTTTAATCGGTAAGCGGCCTGGTTTTACAGGTAGAATTTTATTGGCATGGGTGGTGTTTGGTTTCATGTTTATTTAGTCGAACTACGATGTATTCTATTTTATTTTAAACTGACACTTTATTTTTTATCTGCTATAGTATTCATATTATTAGTTAGTTGCAGAGTTGTTGTAGATGCTTTTTTGTCAGTGTATAAGGATGAAAAATCCGATTGAACCTAAAAATTTCTCAGACCATTATTTTATGGACAGCATCTGCACGAATGTTAAAATAATGTATCTTTTCAGGAGATGTTTGTTGCTGTTTTCAGTTTAGTTACTTTTGCGGTTCAAATAAAATAGGAACAATGGCTCAAAAACCTTCAATACCGAAAGGAACCCGTGATTTTTTCCCTGCTTTAATGTCTCGTCGGAACTATATTTTCGATACCATTAAAAGTGTTTTTCAATTGTATGGCTTTCAACCCATCGAAACGCCGGCCATGGAAAACCTTTCAACTCTTATGGGAAAATATGGAGAAGAAGGTGATAAATTGTTATTTAAAGTGTTGAATTCCGGTGACTTTGCAGCCAATGTGCCAGATGATTTGTTGCTTGCTAAAGACTCCATTAAATTAACCAATAAGATTTCGGAGAAAGGATTAAGGTATGATTTAACGGTACCATTTGCCCGATTTGTTGTTCAGAATCGGAACGAATTGGTGTTTCCTTTTAAGCGCTATCAGATTCAACCGGTGTGGAGAGCCGATAGGCCTCAAAAAGGTAGGTACCGTGAATTTTATCAGTGCGACGTTGATGTTATTGGTAGTGATTCCTTGTTAAATGAAGTGGAATTAATTCAAATTGTGGCTGAAGTTTACCGGCGATTGAAAATTAACGTTTGTTTAAAAATAAATAACCGAAAAATTCTGACGGGAATCGCAGAAACCATTGGCGAAGCAAATCGTATTGTCGACATCACAGTGGCCATTGATAAGTTGGATAAAATTGGTTTGGATAAAGTGAATCTGGAACTGGAACAAAAAGGAGTATCGAAAGAAGCCATATATAAATTGCAACCCATTTTAGCCTTAGCCGGAAGTAACTCAGAAAAACTGGATCAAATTGAAAAAGTGATTTTTGCTTCGCCAACAGGTTTAAAGGGAATTGCCGAGATGCGTAAGATTTTTGAATACTTGAAGCGCATGAACCTGAACCTGAATGTAGAGTTGGATTTGACATTGGCCAGAGGGCTAAACTATTATACCGGAGCAATTTTTGAGGTGAAAGCGAACGACGTTGAAATTGGAAGTATAACCGGTGGTGGTCGATACGATGATTTAACGGGAATATTTGGTTTGCCTGATGTTTCAGGAGTTGGGATTTCGTTTGGTGCTGACCGTATTTTTGATGTTATGGCCCAATTGGATTTGTTTCCTGAGAACACTTCTTCGGCCGCTAAAGTTTTCTTTGTTAATTTTGGAGAAAGCGAAGAAGCTTATTTACTTCCGGTACTTGTACAATTGCGTCAGGAAGGAATTTCATGTGAGATTTTTCCTGAAGCAGCCAAAATGAAAAAACAAATGATCTATGCCAACCGTAAGGAAATACCTTTTGTGGTGTTGGCAGGAGAGTCGGAAATGGCGGAAGGGAAGGTAACTTTAAAAAATATGGAAACCGGCAATCAACTTTTACTTACAATAACTGAACTGTTGAACGAATTAAAAAAATAGAAAAAGCCGGTATTACCGGCTTTTCTTTCAAAATCAATGTTCTACTACTATTAATTATTGTTGTTTTTGTCGTGATTATTATTTCGATATTTTCGTAATAATGTTCCTCTGAATTTTGTTTCTGCAATGTAAAGTTTCACCACCTTCTGTGGGGATAAAATTTTAAGAAATTTTTCATTGTATTTCAGGTTTAACTCACCATCCAGCTTGGGGAATGAAGCTATTTTAACCGATAAGTCGGTGTACTCTTTATCTGACATTTCCTGTAAATTGTCCTGTAGATTTCTTTCCATTTCATGTCTTTCGCGCATGATGTCCCATTTTTTCTTTTCATATTCATTGTACACAGGCCAAAACTTTTCGGCTTCGGCAGGTGTAAGGTTTATAGCTTCGGTAATAAAAGCAATTTTATCCGCTTTGAATTTGTCAAAGTCAAATGAATCCTTTCTTTCTTGCGCAAAACCAAGTGTCGAGCCTGAAAGAAGTATGCTTAGCCAACAAATAATTATTTTTGTTTTCATCTTTTTGTTTTAAATATTCATTAATTCCATATCCGAAACAGAAGCTAAAAGTACTGTTTCAATTACACCTTCATCAATGTCGTCAGCCTGATCAGTGGTGAAGGATTGATAAATGAGTTCGTCGGTCACTAAGTAGGGCAGTATATCCTGATCGGTCATTTCGTAAACGTTTGATTTGGCCATTTTGGGTCCAATAGTTTTTACCGGAATATAGATCAAAGTAAAAATAATGGCGAAACTGGCAGCAAGCGATAAGATCGGTTTTAAATAGCGCACTATAATTTGCTTTTTTAAAGGCTGGTTTTGTGCTTCAATTTGATCAATCATCCTTTCTGAAAAAGTCTGAAAATATCCATCAGGTACCGAAAACGGAACCTTGTTTTTTGGAAACTTCTTGCTAATATTTTTTATTTCTTTACTCATTATTATTGAATTGCTTCTATTCGACTAATGAATTGCATAAAGGTTTAATTTAATACAATTCATCCTTTTTTAAATGGGCCTCTATTTTCTTAACTGCGTGATGGTAGGAAGCTTTTAAGGCTCCTACCGATGTTTCTAAAATCAAAGCCATATCGTTGTATTTTATTTCATCGAAATATTTCATGTTAAAAACCAGGCGTTGTTTGTCGGGTAGTGTTAAAATGGCTTCCTGCAATTTACGTTGGATTTCGGAGCCATCAAAATAGTCATCACTTTTAAGATTTTCAGCCAGGTATTCATTATCCAGGCTGCCCGAATAAATTGTTCTTCGTTTTTGCTGGGCGAGAAAAGTAAGGGTTTCGTTGGTCGCTATTCTAAAAAACCAGGTATATAAGCTTGATTCTTCTCTGAAGGAATCAATGTTATTCCAAATTTTAATGAACGTATTTTGCAGAATGTCATCGGCATCATCGTGGTTGATGACCATTTTTCGCACGTGCCAATAGATTTTTTCCTGATAGTTTTCTACCAGTTCCTTAAAAGCAGCCCTTTTGGTTGAAGGATCTTTCAATCGGGAAATGAAATCTTCTTTTGACATAATTTTCGTTACAACATTACAGACTATGGAAAGGGAGAAAGGTTTGAAATGTTGTTGAACAAAAATATAAATTAATCGTTCACTTCTCTTTAATGTGCTAATATTGATGAACTTTAGTTGTAAATTTAATTAATCCGACTTGGTTCATCATTTTTTTTCAATTATTGCGTTATAAAAACAGGATTATTTCGATAAATAGTGCACTTTTTTTACTTTCGTAGTCCAAACATGAACATGTAATTTATTAGGAATGAAGATAACTTGGTTCGTTGTATTTTTACTTACTTTATCGCTATTGTCAACTGCTCAAACCAAAAATTTGAACGTCATTGAAACAGTTACAATTGATGGTAAAGTTTTTCTTTTGCACCAGGTGAAGGCAGGTGAGACCCTTTTTTCGATCTGTAAGGAATATTCTGTTGAACAGAAAGATCTTATTGGTGCCAATCCTCAATTGATATTTGGCCTTAAGCAAGATGATCAGTTAAAAATCCCCTACAATAGTGGGGTCGTTGCTGCAAAAAAAGCGGAGAACGACAAGGCGTCTGTTGAGCATCAATTTATTTATCATGTGGTAAAAAAGTCGGAAACGATTTACTCCATTTCTAAATTGTATAATGTACCCATTTGGATTATTTACAGGTATAACCCGGAGGCTGAAGACGAAGTTTTAGAAAATGAAATCATTCGAATTCCTCAATTTGAGGAAGAAAGGCTGAATCACAGTGGCCTGGTTCGTGAGGATAATGATTTCTTTTTTCATAAAGTACAAGCACAGGAGAACCTATATTCCTTGTCGCGTAAATACGGTTCTGAGGTAGCAGCAATTATTGAGTATAATCCCGACGTGGTCGATCAGCTTCAAGTGGGAACCATTGTTCGGATACCGAAATTCAAGGAACAAGTCAGGCAAGTTGATGTAAAAGAAACAGGAGAGTATTTTTACCATACCGTTGAAACCGGTGATACATTTTACTCTTATCAACGCAGATTTGGCGTTTCACCTAAAATGTTACTTGATTTAAATCCTGAACTGAGCGATGGATTACAGGCCGGGCTCACCATTAAAATACCATCAACTCAAATTCAAAAAATTGAAGTTGTGCCCGTTCAACCCGAATTGTTTATTGAGCATATTGTGGTAAATGGCGAAACTTTGTACGGTATATCGAAAAAATACGGTGCAAAAGTGATGGACCTAAAGGAACTGAATCCCGAGCTAAAAAGTCGGGGGGTAATTGCCGGCGAAACCATATTGATTTCGAATAAAGACCTTGGCTCCTCCGACTCACAAGTGCCCAACAGTGTTGATATTTCTATTCAGCCAGACAGTGATTTTTCAGATGAAAATTCTGCGATTCCTGAGGTTATTTTTAAATATGAAGAAGAAGAACAACCCGAATGCAAAAAGACCTATTCGGTGAGCAAAGGCGATACCTTCAGAATAGCCATGTTTTTGCCCTTCTATTTTAATAAAAATGACTCCTTAAATCTTGAACAATTGAGCGAAAAGTCACGTCTTATGCTTGATTCACTGAAAAGAACCAATCCTGAGGTTTTAAAAAAATATTTTAAAATTACCGTGGACCCCATCTCTCACAAACGCGATACCGTTTTGCTGAATTCCTTAGGTGAAAAGCCAGTTCGCTCATTGTACCCAAGATCAAAGGATGCCGTTAGTTTCTTTCAGGGAGTGCTAATAGCAGTGGATTCAATGCAAAAAGCCGGAGCGAAAGTACGCCTGGACCTTTTTGATACCGAACGTGATATTAGAAAGATTAATAGAATACTGAATCAGCCCGATTTTATCAATACCGACCTGATTATTGGTCCCATCGATACTGTTTTGCAAATGAGTGTGTCCAGTTATTCAGCAAAAAACCGTATTCCTATGGTTTCGCCTTTTACCAAAAGCAAATCAAATTTGGACAACAATCCCTATTATTTTCAGGTAAGTCCATCAAAAGATTACATGTTGCGCAAAACAGCCGATTTTGTTGCTGATGAATATTACAATAAAAATTTTATGGTCGTCACACTGGGAGACTTTGCAAAACAAAATGAATTTGAAATGGTAAACATGCTCCGTGAGAAATTTTTTAGTCGGGGAATTCTGAATAGTAATAATGCGATTATGTTTACTCAGGTTGACTTTACCGGAACTGATGGGTATTGGCAGGTGAAAAACATATTAAAAAAAGATGTTGAAAATGTTATTTTTATTCCAACGACTGATAACCGATCGGAGCGGGAAGCCATACTGAGCAGGGCCATGAATAGTCTGAATGTTTTGGCTGAAGAGTATAGCATTACTCTCATTGGAGTGATTGATTATCCTTCGTTTAAAAGTATTAAAACTGAATATTTCCATAAACTTAAACTACATTTTCTAACTCCCAATAGCATCGATTATTACAATCACGAAGTGAATACATTTTTGGCGAAATTCAGAATGAAATTTAAATCGGAACCCGACATGTTGAGTTATCGGGGCTACGATATCATCACTTATTTTGTTGGAGCCTACGAAGAGTTTGGGAAAAATTTTGGCGAATGTATAGGGACATATGTGAATCCTTCATTACAAAGCGACTTCAACTTTCAAAAAGTGAACAGGTTGGGAGGGTATATGAACCATTCCTTGTACATCATGCAATACACTCCGGATTACACCATAAAGGTACTTGATGAAATCACCGAAGGACGTACCCTGAGGAAATAATTCACACGATACAAAATAGATGTAATTTTAAAAGCCTTGCTTTAATTCTCACCGCCGGCTCCGCCCGGATATACTGGTCGAAAGGGACCGCCATTTTAACGGTCCATTGTAATTTTCCACTGCGCGAAATTGTGCGAATGCTATTAATTTATTCTTCATTGAATAGTAAGATCTATAAACTGATCAATAAAACCCCGGAATTCAAAGTATGAAAACCGGGGAGTCTATTGAATACTAATTATCCTTAAAATTATTCAAATTCTCTAAAAGCAGCTTTTATTTTTGACAGCGCATCCATCATTTGTTCCTTCGTTATGGTCAAAGGTGGCGTAAATCGGATAATGTTGCCGTGGGTTGGTTTTGCAAGAAGGCCGTGTTCTTTCATGGCCAGACAAACGTCCCAGGCTTCTTTTCCATTATTTGGACGAATGGTAATGGCATTCAATAATCCTTTTCCACGCACCTCTTCAATAAACGGCGACTTAAATTCACGCATTTCCTTCCGGAATATTTCTCCCATTTTGCTTGAATTCTCCTCCAACTTTTCTTCTTTAATCACTTTTAGTGCTTCAATGGCAACCACTGCTGCAATTGGGTTTCCGCCATAGGTTGATCCATGTTCGCCAGGCTTAATGGTCAACATAATTTCATCATCGGCAAGCACGCACGAAACGGGATACATTCCACCTGAAATGGCTTTTCCCAGAATGAGCACATCGGGCCGCACACCTTCATGATCCACTGCAAGCATTTTGCCGGTACGGGCTACTCCCGTTTGTATTTCGTCGGCAATCATCAGTACATTATATTGATCGCATAAATCGCGGGCTGCTCTCAGGAAGCCGTCTTCAGGAACAAAAACACCTGCTTCGGCCTGAATGGGTTCAGTGAGAAAGGCTGCAACATCGGGATCAGATAGTGCATCTTCCATCGCCAATACGTCGTTGTAAGGTATGTTTACAAATCCCGGGGTGTAAGGGCCATATTCGTTGTAGGCATCGGGATCGCTCGACATGGAGACAATGGTGATGGTTCGTCCATGGAAGTTTCCGTTACAGACTACAATTTTTGCTTTTTCACGGGCAATACCCTTCACTTTGTAACCCCATTTACGGGCCAGTTTTAGGGCGGTTTCCACGGCTTCGGCACCCGAATTCATGGGCAATACCTTATCGTATCCAAAGTATTTGGAAATGAATTCTTCAAATTCGCCCAATGTGCTGTTATAAAAGGCGCGCGAGGTCAGTGCCAGTTTTCCTGCCTGATCGCACAAGGCTTTTACCAATCTCGGGTGGCAATGCCCTTGGTTAACTGCTGAGTAGGCCGAAAGGAAATCGTAATATTTTTTGCCTTCCACATCCCAAACATAAACCCCTTCGCCACGTTCTAAAACTACCGGCAGCGGATGGTAATTGTGGGCTCCATACTGATCTTCACGGGCAATAAAATCTTTTGTATCCATAGTGGTATATTGAATCGATTAGTACTGTATTTGGGTTTGAAGATCGATAAAAATTCAGCGCTACGATATGATAATCGTCAAGGAATTTTGTTTAAGACGGATACCTCGACTACTTCGGCAGGCTCAGCAACCAAAACTTGGCAACCGGAGAATAGTGACTTTTATCTAATGTACTATTCACTAAAGAAAGATATAATATCAATTATTTGGAATTTTAATACTCTTTTCAGACACTGCAGATGCTCTAAATAAGCCCAAACCACCATTACTAATATTGCCTGGTGGCGATGCAGGACTTGGTTTATAAGCTCCTCCATCGTTGTCGAACTGATCGAGCAAGGCTTTGTAATAACAATAAGCTTCTTTCGTTAGTGAACTTAGGCCAACATAAATTGAATCTCCAAACCAATAAGTATCATATTCAATTCCACTGGGATTTGCTCCTAAACTAACATATAATCCATTTACATAGGGTTCAAGAAATTCGTCGGACAGAATGGAAAATTGCCAGTTCATAGTTCTATATCCATGTCTTGAAAAAATATCGTTTTGCAACTGAATGAGGTAAAAATTATCAATTCCTTGCGGTTCAGTAAAATACAATAAGGGTATGAAATATTCTTGTCCATCTTTTTCTGCAATTCTTTTTAAATATCCAAGTGAATCTATCTCAGGTATCGGTGGCATGTAAGCATGTGAACTGTATACCTTATTGTTATACAAAATTTGCAATGAATAAGTATGTCCGGGGATTCCTTTTAAACGTGTAGTTTTATAATATCCCCTATTAACAAATCCTTCCGGATCATCAATAATTAAGGTGTCTACGATTTCTCCGGTTTGATTGAATATCAGTTTGTAGGTACCTAACATGTAATCGTATTGGTATTCATTTAAATCATCAACGTCAATCAGGCTTAAGGTGTCAATTTGGTCATAATCGTCTGTAATAATTACTGTTGCATCCTTTACCGGAATGGCATTTTGTGTAGTATTTTTTACAGTGGATATATAACTGCCTGTCTCGCTTTTGGTTAAACGAATATAATGGGGGCCGGGTGTATTGGTAATCAGTCCTTCAACAACCAGACGCGGTTCTGCTTCATTTATTTTCAAATCGTATTCCTCTATACAGCTACTGAATAAAAAAACAAAGAGGATGAAGGAAGCGGGTAATTTCATGTTTAAAATTTAAAATTATAGCTTAAAAATGGAGTCAAACCAAATAAGTACATTTTGAATGCACTGGCCGATGCTAAATTATCAACGTCTTGTTTTATAAAAAGGGCAAAAATATTTTTCCGGTTGTAAACATTGTAGATGCCAAGGTTCCAGTCGGTTTTCCATTTACGGTAATTGTTTCTTCCACTTTTATAAGTAAAAGACACATCCAATCGATGATAGGGGGGCAATTTATAACCGTTTCGGCTGGTGTAATAATTAAATGAGGATCCATAATAGTCGAATGTCCCTTCGGGGACGGTTGCATAACCGCCTGAGGTATATTTAAATATGGTTGAGGTACTCCAGCTTGGCGATAGTTTGTAATTAAGCACTGCTGAAAAATTATGTCTTTTATCGTATCCTGCCGGATACGGATCATTGCCGTTAATCCCATCAATTTGCTTCGTAGTTTTCGATAAAGTATAACTCAACCAACCATACAGTTTGCCCACTTTCTTTTCGAGAAAAAATTCAATGCCATACGATTTACCTTGTCCATCAAGAACCTGTGTTTCAACATGAGGGTTTAGAAACAGATCTGCATTGTCCTTGTAATCAATAATATTATGTATGGTGCGATAGTAAGCTTCGGTATAAAATTCGTAGTGCTTTGTTTGAAATAATTTGTAATAACCAAGTGCAATTTGATTAGCCGATTGTGGTTTTATGTACTTGCTAGCAGGCACCCACACATCGGAAGGGAAACCAACCGACGAATTCCCTATTAAGTGTTGAAATTGGATTGTTTTGCTATATGAGAGTTTTATTGACGAGTTCGCATTTAGGAGATACCTGGCAGTTACACGTGGTTCAAGTCCATTGTAAAATTGAACCAACTGGCCATTGCTGTATTGGATGGAGTCCTTTATTGAGAAATCGGAAAAATAGGAATATACTGTGCTTTCACCTAACAAAAAGAAGGTAGAATATCTTAGGCCATAATCCATCCCGATCTTATCATTTATTTTTTGTTCATTATTGATATATATGGCGCCGATTTTTGCCCGTTGTTTATCCAGTGTAAATGGTTTTGTGATGGATGTACTATCCCTTGGTTCCACCTTCCCGGGGAAATAATGATGGTTTTCGGCCGACCATCCAAATTTGATGTGATTGTTCGGGTTTGGGAAAAAATCGAAGTCGGTTTTAAGGTCAATTTCCTTCATGTCCGATGACCACTTAAAATGTCTTGCATCATCTTTAAGTATATACGAATAGTTGTATTTACTATAAACCAACATCGTATTGGCAAATAATCGGGAGTTGAAAACATGGTTCCAGCGTGCTGTTCCTGTAATATTTCCCCAATCCATACTACTGTTATCATCAATAGCATAATAGTAAAAATGATCAGCTCCAGAATAGGCTGAAAGAAACAAACGATTCTTACTATTGAGTTCAAAATTGATTTTTGCGTTCAGATCGTAAAAGGTGATTTCGTTATTGGCGTTAAAATTTCTCAGGCTTTTCATACCTATATATTGTCCAAGCTGTCCTGCATTGTTAAAAGTTTCTCCCGCATAACTGTATCGGCCCGATACAATAAACGATGATTTGTTTTTTGTAATAGGCCCTTCGAGCGTTAGCCTGCTGGCAATAAGACCTATGCCGCCATTGCAGCTCAGTGCTTTGTTATTTCCTTCTTTCATATGAATATCTACAATTGAAGATAGGCGTCCTCCGTATTGGGCAGGAAATGATGCTTTATAAATTTTCACACTTTTTATTGCATCGGAATTAAACACTGAAAAAAATCCTAATGCATGCGAAGGATTATACACCGGCGCATCGTCGAGTAAAAACAAATTCTGGTCGAATGAACCACCTCTTACCGACAAATTCGTAGTTCCTTCGTGTGAAGTTTGTATCCCTGGCAAAAGTTGCAAGCTTTTTACTATGTCGGGTTCGCCCATTGCAGCCGGCAGCTGTTTGATGGTTGAGATACTTAGCGACTGACTTCCAAGTTCATTGTTTCGTACCTTATTGTTTTTTGTTCCAGCAACCAGCACTTCTCCCAATTCGGATGATTGTGCCTCCAGTTCCATGTTTAAATTGGTTTCACCGCTAAGTATAATCTCTTTAATGATGCTATGATAACCTATAAACGAATACGCAAGCGTTTGTTTACCAGGCGGAAGTGTAAGGGAATAAAAACCGAAGTTATTGGTAGTAGTTCCAATTGTTTTATTTTCAACAGTTACGGTTGCACCAATCAGGCATTCACCTGAAATTTTATCTTTAATGTACCCATAAACAGTTTGCTTTTGTGCAGACAAGCTAATTGTAGGCAATAAAAACAACAGTAATATGAACTTTTTCATTGTGTATATCTTCTTTCTTGTGTTTTCTAACGCTCATAGGATAATATATATTGTCACATTGCATACATTAGATTTATATCTGCACGTGAAATAAATAAGATTTGACTTAAATAATTACTTGCCATTCAGAGTGCCGCGAAGAATCTAATGAAATTAACCGGAAACGAATGATTCAATCTCCAATTCGTGAAGGATGAATTAAGGCAGAAAACCAGCATCCAGCAACCAGCAACCCCGTCCGACCGAAGTCGTCCGGGCGGGCAGCATCCCTCCTTTGTTAAAACTTTGGAGGGCAGGCCAGCATGCCTATTTCCAAAACTTAATGATTGCCGCTTCGGCCAAAATAAACAGAATCCCAAGAATGAGGAAGAGCTTCCACAACTGTTTTCCATTATCCAGTTCTTTGATGGTTGCAGCTAATTCCTGACTTTTTCCCAACACTAAATTTGAATTTTCAATACCTGCCTGATTCACAAGAGTCATTAATTCTTTGTTCGAATAATAACTTAAATTCGATTCCTTCAACAAATAATTGAACGCGATGGCATTGGTTTGATTTTCGCCAAAAAAGATTTGATAAAAGCCGGCATCGAAATCAGAATTAAAAGCCAGTCGCAGTTTACTTCCTTCCTGCTGTAGAATAGTAGGGACTAATTCCTGTCCACTCTGGACGTGTTTTAATTTGAGGTTTTGGCTTTGACTTTGACTTTGTTCTGGCGTTTCAATTTCGAAAGCCTGATCAGCTCCAATTACGTAATACAGTTTTTGGTTGTACGACGATTCTAAAACGATGTTGTAAAAGGTGGGTAAAAACAACAAATGATTGACAAATTCATTTTGTTTTAAGGAGAGGGGAAAGGTGAACATAAAAAGTTTTCCGTCACCAAATGACGTCTCCGATAAGGCATTGGTTTGATCGGCAAAACTGATGATTGAAACGGTGGCCAGTTGTTGTGATGCTTTGATTCTGAAACGTTGTTTGATGGAAGGGAGTTTAACTTTTTCCTGTTGGTCTTTAAAAACGTCCTCATAAATCGGATTTTGGTAAGCCACTTCAATCATCGGAATTTCAATGGTGTCGCGTTCCGAAAGCTCCGGGGCGTTTATTTTGGCCAGCATTTGATTGTAGGAGTCTGCATCACTTAAGGGATGTGGAATCAGGACCAGTGTTCCTCCATTTTTGACATACTTAACCAATTCTTCGGCCAGGCCGGATGGTATCGTCTTTAATTCGTTTAAAAGAATGGTCGAATAATTCGAAAGTGAACTAATTTGAAGACGGTCGGCACGTTCCACATCCAGTTTAATGTATTCGTCGTTTGAAAACAGCGCCCGGATATTTTTTGATGTTGAAATCTCTTCCGGTTGAATGAGTAAGGCATTCAAGGTACTTTTTACATTGTAACTTAAGTAGATGGTATTGTCGTAAACAATGGGGTAATCTGAAATTTCAACCCTTGCTGTTTGAACTCCTTTGGTCACATTGGTATATTGAAGGGTAATCACTTTTTGTTCGCCTGCGTCTAAATTTGTTGAAGCTAAGGCTTTAAGTGAATCGTTCAGGTAAAAGTTGACCGGCACTTGTGGATAATCGGTTTCAGAATGATTTACAACGCGTACGTTCAACAGTTCTACCTGTTTGAAATGATGTGTGGGGGCGTCAAACCAACAGCTGTCGATGTAAATGTTGGCCACCGAATTCACGGGAATCGGTACAAAGTTGTAGGTGTTCAAAGAGTCGGGTTGGAAGTTGGATAAGTCGGCCGAAAATCGTTGGAAATCAGAAATTACATAGATGGTCCTGTCTGTTTTAAAAAGAAAATTCGCCATCATATTCTGAAAACGGAGCAATACGGTGCTCATCATCACCCAGTTGTGGTTTTCCTGAACTTCTCCAATCAGCTTGATCATTTCGTTTTGGCTGTAGAAGCGGTTTTGCATTTCCGACAGTTCGTTGGTGAGCAAGGCGAATTTGGTATTGGCATGACTTCCGTTAACAATGGCATAGGCCTTTTGACGGGCACTTTCGATGGCTTGACCTTCTGGTCCTTCGGCATTCATACTGAATGAATTGTCGATGTAAATGCCTACCACATTATTGGCCCGTTGTTTTTCAGTATTTCCGGTTGGAATATAGGGTTTGGCAAAAGCCATGATCAGGGCAATCAGCAATAAGATCCGGCTGGTCATTATCAGCAATTGTTTGAGCTTCGATTTGCGTTGGGTTTGTTTTTTAACCTTCTTCAGGAAGTTCACATTCGAAAAGTAGACCGTACGGTGGCGGCGCAGGTTAATTAAATGGATTAAAATGGGAATCAAAATTAGACCCAATGCCCATAAAAATGAAGGATATATAAAGCTCATAGCTGCATGTCGAATTATTTATTGCTTCAAAAATAGCGAAAAAGTTTACTGGTCGCTAGTTTCATGGAAATTAGTTTGTGTTATAGCGCTCTATTGCCCAAAGTAACTATACACCGGGTGTGATTGGCATTAGGTCTGTTGTTCTCCTTTTGTGGGGCATGATCAATAATTCAATCAGTGTAAAACTGAAATTCGCCAAAAACAGTAATTAATTAAAGGTTAATTGTGAACATGGGCTAGCTTATCATTGCGCTTAAAACAATCGACTTGCATTTATTGTTGTTACCTTGCACTGAAAATTTGTGCGCCAAATGTTGCGGAATGAATCACTTAAATGATTAAGAAGTATAAAATAATAGTGGCTGTTTTTCTGATGGTGGTATTTTTAATGCCAAACATCATAAAGCTTGAACATCATCACGATACATTTGTATGTAAAGCCAAAGCCGAAAAACATTTTCATGATCATCATAAAAAATGTGCTGTTTGTGCTTACGAGTTTTCCATCTTTTCCAATGATTTTGTCCCAATTGTTTTAAGTCTGGAACAGACTTCATTTCCTTATTTCAATTGGTACCCTTCCTTGCATTTTTTGAGAATCACTGATTATTCATTTTTATTACGAGCACCACCATTAGATGAAATTTGAAATATTATATCCCTTCGGATATCATCAAATTTTTTGTTAAACGGATTAAACGTATAAAATGAACAAATTAATAATCACTTGCATCATAGTTTTGATGCAGTTGGTGGTAGTTGCACAAAATAAAATCTATGGGCGGATTATGGATCAGGAAAATCAGTCTCTTCCTGGGGCTACCATTTTTATTCCTGAATTAAACAAAGGTACAGTTGCCAATATGGATGGCACTTACGAATTGTTGAACCTGCCTTCGGGGCAGCTCAAAATTCAATATAACTTTATTGGCTATGACAATCACATCGAAAATGTGGTGTTTGCCGGAGAAAGTATAAACCTAAACGTTAGCTTAAAACAAATTGCTATAGCGAAGGAAGAAATTGTTGTTTCCAGCGGTTATAATTCAACACAACACGAAAATGCCGTAAAAATTGATGTCTTAAAACTCAATCTGAAGGAAATTAAATCTACGCCAAATTTTACCGAAACCTTAACCAAGATTCCCGGTGTTGATATGATTTCGAAAGGCAGTGGAGTAGCAAAACCTGTTATCAGAGGGCTCTCGATGAATGATATTCTGGTCTTAAACAATGGGGTGCGTTTCGAAAATTATCAGTATTCCAGTCATCATCCTTTGGGAATTGATGAGTTTGGAATCGCTGGTGTGGAAGTCATCAAAGGGCCGGCATCATTACTTTATGGCTCCGATGCCATTGGCGGTGTGTTGAATTTTATCAAGGAAAAACCTGCCCCAATTGGAACCCTTTCAGGTGATTATAATCTTCAGTTTTTTTCGAATACCCTTGGAATGACCAATAATTTTGGGATGAAAGGTACTTCAAATAAATTTTTTGGCGGGTTCCGAATTGGACAAAAAACCAATGCAGACTTTCTGCAGGGAGGTGGTGATTTTGTGCCCAATTCCAGATTTAATGAACTTTCGTTTAAAGCAATTACCGGTTTCACCGATAAAATTGGAACCTTTAAGTTGTTTTACGATTTTAATAAACAAAAATTGGGATTGGTTGAAGACGAAGCTATTGAGGCCATCACTGAAAGAGGCCGAGGCAACGATATATGGTACCAGAATTTGAACACCCACCTGCTTTCGTCACAAAATAAACTTTATTTTGGCCAATATAAACTGGATATAAATTCAGCCTTTCAGAATACGGAGTTAATTCATGTGGGTGATATTGATGTAATTGAACTTCAAATGAAATTGGCTACGCTGACTTACGAGGCGAAACTTCATTTGCCATCGAACAAAAATTCCGAATACACCTTGGGTTTTCAGGGTTTCAATCAAAGCAATACCAACACAAACGACAGGGAAACCATCCTCTTGCCCGATGCCACCACCAACAATTATTCGGCATTTGGTCTGATGCAACTTAGCTTACATTCAAAATTGAAAATACAAACAGGTTTACGATACGATTATAAAACCATTTCGACCCTTGCCGTTGGTTTGCCTTCAGAACTAATAAGTTACAGGGCTCCGGTCGACAAAGATTTTGGCAGTTTCAGTGGTTCGATTGGTTTAATTTATACGGTTTCAGAAAAGCTGTTGTTTCGGACCAATTATGCGGCCTCGTACCGTACGCCTAATCTGGCTGAATTGACGTCTAATGGGCCACATGAACTGCGCTACGAAATTGGCAACAATGCACTGGTTCCTGAAAATGCCTACGAATCGGATGTGAGTATGCACTATCATGGCGATAATTTCACTTTCGATTTGGCTGCTTTTTACAACAGGGTGAATCATTATATTTTTATCAGTCCTAGCGGAGAAACCACGGCAAGTGGTATGCCTGTTTTCCGCTATCTACAGGCCAATTCTAATTTGTATGGAGGTGAAGCAGTTCTGCACTATCATCCCAAAGAAGTAAAATGGTTGCACAGCGAATGCTCCTTTGCTTCGGTGGTAGGGAAACAGGAAAGCGGTGCTTATTTACCCTTTATTCCTGCCCATAAATTGCGTTTGGAGCTGAGGGCTGAAAAAGATAAGTTGATGTTCCTGCAGGATGCTTTTGTTTCGCTTACATCGCTTACTGCTTTTGATCAGAACAATGCCGCTCCCGACGAAACACCAACTGTTGGCTATTCCTTGTTTGATATAAATTTAGGAGGAAATCTGAATATTGGTACTCAGAAAATTATGGTGAGTATAGCCGGGAATAACATCCTTGACAAAAAATACATCGATCATTTATCTACCCTAAAGGAGGTGAACTTATACAACCCGGGGAGGAACATTGCTCTAAGTTTGAAAATTCCGTTTAGTTTAGTGAGTCAGTAAGTACAGATTTTTCAATTTGTATTCAAGCTATACGAATAGATCCTTTGTTGCGCTCTGGATGACACATCGGACGCGGAAATAGAGTTTAAAATATGGCGGCACAGACGTCATATTTTAAACTCACAACAAAAATGAAACTGTCATCCCGAGAGCTAAACCAATAATTTGGGCCCAATGTGGAGATGACAGAAAGATGGTCTGAAGGGCTCCAATATGAATAGCCCCGGGTTTTTAACCCGGGGTATGAATGAGTAAGAATTAATCTCGTCCGCGGTATTAATTGGAATGGAGAACGAATCTTGTTTCGGACGATCGGTAAAATCTGCAAAATTGATATTGCGCATATTTACACACAGTTACGTAAATCTGTCATTGGTTTCGCAGCGAGGGATCTCATGGTTAATTAGTTGGGAATTGAAATGAACATGAATATTGGAAATTGTGCAGGTTCCTGGTTCCTGGTTCCTGGTTCCTTGTTGCTCGTCGTGCCGTCGTGCGTGCTTCCTTATTCCTTATTTCTTATTTTTTTATTTTTTGTTTTTTGTTTTTGGCCAATTGCGGTTTTGAATATCAGAGGTCCTTATTTCCGTCTTCCGTCTTCTTGTTATCGAATATAGATTAATGGTAATTTTTCAAAGGTATTTTCTCCCATTTGACTACGTCGATCTTCGATTCGTCCGAAGAAAGTTTATTGCAATGACCGAATGTCAACCACGGACGATTTTACTTTATCATCAATACCCCGGGTAACGTTTGTGCCTCACTTACCCGGGGCTATTATTATTTGAGTCCTCCGGACTCGATCGCAATATCTGCAAAAACTCCAGTTGATAAATTGATGGGATTATGGTATTGTTGCAAGTTGCTGGTTCTTCCTGCCGTCATGCGTGGTTCCTTATTCCTTATTTTTTATTTCTTATTTTTTTATTTCTTGTTTTTGACCAATTGCGGTTTTGAATGTCATAGGTCCTTATTTCCGTCTTCCGTCTTCTTGTTATCGAATATAGATTAATGGTATTTTTTCAAATGTATTTTCTCCCATTTGACTACGTCGATCTTCGATTCGTCCAAAGAAAGTTAAATGCTCCGGCCAAACATCATCCACGGACGATTAATACTTTATCATCAATACCCCGGGTGACGTTCGTGCCTCACTTACCCGGGGCTACCAACATTTGAGTCCTCCGGACTCCTGCTAATTCCCGCAAAATATTCAGTTGGTCGGTGCCGGAGTGTACTCGCACCAATGCCATCTGCCTGCCGTCATGCGTGCTTCCTTATTCCTTATTTTTTATTTCTTATTTTTTGTTTTTTGACCAATGGTAGTTTTGAATATCAGAGGTCCTTATTTCCGTCTTCCGTCTTCTTGTTATCGAATATAGATTAATGGTATTTTTTCAAATGTATTTTCTCCCATTTGACTACGTCGATCTTCGATTCGTCCGAAGAAAGTTGCATGCTATGACCTAACATCAACCGCAGACGATTAATACTTTATCACTGATACCCCGGGTGACGTTCGTGCCTCACTTACCCGGGGCTATTATTATTTGAGTCCTCCGGACTCGATCGCTATTCCTGTAAAAGCTCCAGTTGATAAATACCTGAGTGCACTGCTACTTCCGTCTTCCGTCTTCCGTCTTCCGTCTTCCGTCTTCCGTCTTCCGTCTTGTGTGCTTCCTAATCTTATTCATTGAGGTACAAATCATTTATCAAACGAACATTATTTCAGCTTAAATCGAACAATCCTTTGGTTTTTTCCATCGGTTAATGCATACGCTTCACCCGTCTTCCAATCGACATCAATAGAATAATCTATAATAGGAACATCAAGTACATAGTTGCTGATTAATTTTCCATCGTAGCCAATTTTGAATAAATGCTCAGCTCCATTGTTTTCGTAATAATTTTTGCCTGAATAGGCTACGATAAAATAATCTTTTCCTAATATAGGTCGGCCGAAAGCATAGTTGTTTTCGGATGTTTTTATTGCATGGTCTTTATTCTTGGCAACATGGAACTCATCGTAATTAGGCCCTTCAAGAGTGTTTGTTAGTTCCTTGTCCTTATAGATTTCAATTCTGTCCCAAAAATGATATGAATTGATGGAATATTCAGAATTGACTCCCGCATATATTGAGAATAGGCTATGTCCCAGTAGTTTATTGTAATTCACTATGATTTCTGGATATTTACCAAAATAAGTCCTAACTTTTCCTGACGCATCCAATTCAGCAAAGCAATCGCCATCTTTTGTACCCATTAGTGCTGCCATATAACTATTTTTCCCGGGATAAATCCTTACCGGATGGCAGTCGTCAATGTGAATTTGTTTGATGAAACCATCTTCTTTTTTTTCCACAATTTTTGGCAATGAATAGAAAAGCACATTTTTTAAACCGAGATCATAAGCCACCAATTCTTTCGTTTTTTCTTCATAGTATATGGAAAATGGCCCAAAAAACTCTCCGGGCTGATCCCCTTTTTTGCCAAATGTTGCAATTATTCTTCCCGTTTTTATTGAAACAACATCAAAAAATACAGGGCCATCAATTTTCATGAGAATTAGTAATGAATCAACATGAAGTATCGAAGCGGCAGGTTTGAAATCATTCGGTTTGACTTGTTCCGATTTTAAATGAAATGTGTTCTCAAAATTAGTTTCGCTGTACCGAATTGTTTTTTGAGCAACTAATTGAATTGAAATAAAAGTGTTGAGAAGAAATAGGCTTGATAAGATGATCAATTTTTTCATACAAGTGGTTTTAGTTTAGATGTTGGTCTTACCAAGAATCATGCCAGTTTTATGTTCACCTGTATTTTGTGGTAGGTCTTTATTTGGATAAACGAGTTCACTTTTCAGTGACTCTTATTGGAAATCAAATGTAGTTTGTTGTAAAAAGCATTCTAGAAAATCTCCACAACCTTCTCTCCATTCCCTTTCAAAAATCCCCGAAACATCGCACCTGTGTTGAATAACATCAAAGGATTGCCCAGGTTGTCAACTGCCACAAAACCGCCTGTCCCTTCTATTTTGGTGAGTTTGTCGAGTGTTTCCTGAGCTGCATCTCCCAACGATAGATTTTTGTACTCCATGCGTGCAGCAATGTCACGCGCAATGCCCAGTCGGATAAAAAATTCACCATGACCAGTGCACGAAACGGCGCAGGTATTGTTATCGGCATAAGTTCCGGCTCCAATAATAGGGGAATCGCCAATTCGGCCCCAACGTTTCAGTGTCATGCCTCCGGTTGAGGTACCTGCTGCCAAATTTCCTTTGCCATCGTATACAACGCAGCCTACGGTACCCATCTTATCCTTGAGATACTTCTCTTTCGCTTTATTAAAAGCATCGAATCGTTTGTCGGTTTTGAAGTAGGCATTGTCTACCATTTCCAACCCGTTTTCTTCAGCAAACTGATTGGCTCCTTCACCGCTCAGCATCACGTGCGGTGAGGCTTCCATTACTTTTCGGGCGGCCGAAATGGGGTGTTTGACTTTGGTAACACCGGCCACCGCACCGGCCATTAAATTCCGGCCATCCATGATGGAGGCGTCCAGTTCATTTTTGCCATCGAAGTTAAAAACAGCCCCTTTGCCGGCATTGTACAGCGGACAATCTTCCAAATAATTGATCACTTTTTCAACGGCATCCAAGGCGCTTCCTTCGTTTTCCAAAACAGCGGCTCCAATGTGTAGCGCAGAATCAAGTGTTTCGGTATAACGTTTTTGGAGTTCAGCAGGCATGGTGGGTTCCATGTAACCGGCACCGCCATGAATCACAATGGTATAATTTTGTGAAAACGCCAGGGCTGAAATAAAAAACAGAACATTAAAAAATAACGATTTTATCATGTTGCGATGGTTTGATTCAGGATAAAATTAATACATTTAATTCATTCATCATTTTATACTGGTTTAAATCGGTTTGGAGGAAGTATAAATTAGTTGTGTGATTTTTCAAACAGTAAAACCTTAAATAAATAAACAATTAGTACTGGTGCTTCACCGGTCAAAAAAAAGATCCTTAACAAAAATGAAAAAAAAGATAGCATTGGTATTGGGAAGTGGCGGTGCCCGCGGTACTGCCCACATTGGCGTAATTCGTGCCTTAATTGCACATGGGTTTGAAATCACTTCTGTTTCGGGCACTTCGATGGGAGCTTTAGTTGGTGGAATTTATGCAGCTGGTAAACTGGATGAATATGAAGAGTGGATGACCTCATTGAGTAAAACCGACGTGTTCAATTTAGTCGATTTTACTTTAAGTATGAATGGGATCATTAAAGCGAACAAGGTGATCAAAACATTGCTGAAATTTATTCCCGATCATCAAATCGAAGATTTAGCCATCCCTTTTTCGGCCGTTGCGACTGATTTGCTGCAGAAAAAAGAAGTTGTATTCACCCAAGGCAGTTTATTTGAGGCCATTAGGGCTTCCATTTCTATTCCAATGGTCATCACTCCAATGAAAAAAAATGAAACGCTTTTTGTGGACGGAGGAGTTTTAAATCCTGTTCCTGTGAATCGTGTTTTCAGGCACGACGGTGATTTGCTGGTTGCAGTGAATGTAAACGCCCAAATACCATTCGATGAAACCAACAACACCCTTAAGGAATGGGAAAGTTTGGATCAAATTACCCAAGATAAATTGAGTGCTTTTCACGAAAAAATTGCTCAATTGATCCCATTTAATAAAAAAGACAACAAAGGATATTTTCACCTGATTGGTGATACAACCGGCTTAATGTTGGCACAGATTACTAAGTTGACCATGGAAATTAATCCACCTGACCTTTTAATCGAAATATCACGTTCATCATGCAGTGTTTTTGATTTTTACAAAGCAAAGGAACAAATTCAATTGGGTAAGGATGTAACCATTCAATGCTTGAAAAAATGGAATAAAAAACAGCATGTTTAGTAAAAAGTAATCATAAATTATTCAGATTGAATGTCTTTTAATAATTTTTCTGCCGCATCTTTTAATGGTTTTTGCTTTTTGCGCCATATGAGTAAGCCAATAAAAAGAGCACCTGCAATCATTGGCCAATAGATGAGTTGAAATTTAAGGTAATGTCCCTCAAACAGTCTTTCGCCTTCCTCTCCAATAGAAATCAAGGTTACACCAAGGTTTACAAAAATAATGGGTATAATGCTTAAGGCTATTTTTGATAATTGCATTTTATAGCGTTTAACTGCATTGGTAAGCATCAGTACAGTTGGTTGTCCATAGTCAACCGAGCGGTAAATCTTTAAATATTTTGTGAAGATGATAGCGAAAATCAGAAAGGCCAGAGCAAAACTTACACCGCTTAATCTTAAATATATATTCATTTCATCAGCGGGACCTATATTGAAAATAAGGAGATAAACAGGTGAAAGTATAAACATAAGCCATTTGGCATTGCGCATGATACGGATGTTTCGATTGTCCTCGGTGTGCATTTTATCGAGCAGACTGGAGATATTCAGTGGAGATGAATTAGTGTATTTCGTTTTCATGATGTTTCCTTTTGAATGGTTTAACGGTTTTTATTTTCAGAAAATTGATTTTTCAATTGTTCTTTGATTCGGTGAATTTTCACTCTTACGTTTGTTTCAGTTAAGCCAATAATATCAGCAATTTCGCGTGTTGATAGTCCTTCAAGCATCAAGGTGATCATTGCTTTGTCGATGACCGAAAGTAAGTTGATCTGTACTTGTAGTTCTTCCAAATTGGTTTCCAATTTACGTTTTGCTTCGAGCTCTTTTTCATCTTCGAAAAGCACATTCAGGTGACGATCCTCGGCATGAACCATTATTTTCATGTAGCGGAAGGTTTTGCCGGCTGAGCTGAGCGCGGTATTCACAGCCACACGGTAGAGCCATGTGCTTATTTTTGAATCGCCACGAAAACTATCAAGACTCTTCCATACATTGATCAGAACTTCCTGAAACAGGTCTTTTCTATCTTCATGGTTGTTTGCATAGTGGCTGCATATGCTTTGAAGAAGTCTTTCGTACTCCTCAATAATTTGTTTGAATCTTTCTTCCTTCTTCATTTTTATCCTTAAGGTTTTGCTCATTTAGTTACTGGTATATTCAAATTGTTACATTTTTATTGTCGTTTTTTTAAACATAATAGCAGTATGGGGAAAATATTTATAATTGCTTCGATAAAACACCAATGTTCAATAAAATTTTTTTCCTGAGAAGAATCATCCTTATTTAAGTTGTTTCCCATTTCTACTTTTACTAAATTTCAACACAATTTTGAAGGAAGACCTACACGAAATGAGAAAAGGGTTGAACCCCATTTCTATATTACTGTTCCTTCAATGTTCATGCTTAATCAAACGTTATTTATACCGAAGCACCATTAATATGGATCAAAAATTACAGGAACTTACTGAAAAACTCTATCAGGAAGGAGTTTCAAAAGGAAACCAACAAGCAGAAGTACTCTTGGCGAATGCTCGTAAGAAATCAACTGAATTAATTGCTGAAGCAGAATCGAAGGCCAGGGCAATTATTGTTGATGCAGAGAAAAAGGCGGCTGAATTGAATAAAAACACCCGATCGGAATTGCAATTGGCATCAAAACAGATGATCAGCGCTGTTGAACAAGAGGTCGTAAAATTGTTAACCGGTAAAATTGTAGCTGATGCGATTGAGCCCGTAACTTCCGATAAAGCCTTTATGCAAAAACTTATTTTGTCAACAGTGAATAGCTGGACCACTCAACAAGATTTATTGGTGGTGGTTTCACCTGCCGATCAAAAAGAGGTAGAAGCCTATTTTGCTGCCAATGCAAAGCAATTGCTGAATAAAGGAGTGAAAATTGAATCGGCCAACGGTGTTAAAGCCGGTTTCCAGATTGGTCCCGCCGATGGCAGTTATAAAGTAAGTTTTACACACGATGATTTCGTGTCTTTCTTCAAAGAATTTATTCGACCAAAAGTAGTTGAACTCCTGTTCGACAGGAAATAAAAGCATATGGGAAAATATTATTACCTGATATCCGGTTTGCCTGAATTGCAGCTCGACGACCAAAAATTGAAACTTTCGCTGGCTGATTTTAAAACCGAACTGAAAGAAAATTTGTCCGAGGCTGATAGCAAGCTTTTGGCATACTTTTTTATGCAGTACGACAATGCCAATCTGTTGAAGGTTTTGGCTAAAAGTGAACTTGAACTGGAAGCGCTTGGAAATCTTGGTAAAGAAGAGTTCCAGGATATCTTAGACCAATTTAACGAAACGGATACCCCGAATCAGCCCAATATTTATTCTTATTACAAAACTTTTGTCCCGGCATATCGCGAGCAAAAACCTTTATATACGGGAATGAGTTGGGAGGATCAATTGGCCTCACTCTATTTTGATTTTGCTTCAGCCTGCAAAAATGAATTTATTTCACAATGGTACACCTTCAATTTAAACATTACCAATATTCTTTCGGCACTTAATTGTATGAAGTATGGTTTTGAGCGTGACGGTGCGATTGTTGGAAGCAGCGAAATTTCTGAAGCCATTCGTTACAGTAATGCACGTGATTTTGGCATTTTACCTGTTTTTCCCGAAGTGGAAGAAGTGATGCGTATTGCCGAAGAATCCGACATTTATGAACGAGAGCGAAAAATTGATCTGCTGAAATGGAACTGGCTCGAAGAAAATGGTTTTTTCCATTATTTCGATGTGGAACATCTGTTTATTTACCTGGTCCGTCTCGAATTATTGGAGCGATGGGTCCGTTTGGAAAAAGAAACAGGATTAAAAGTTTTCCGCGAAATGATTGGCGTATTGCAACAGTCTTTCGAGTTTCCCAATGAATTTACCATCAAAAAAGTTTCCGGGCAATAGTTTCTGGATGCTTTCTGCCCAGATGACTCTGGTCGGACGGGGATACTAAATGTTCGAGAATTGAAATGAAAGAACAGATGTCCTACAAAAATTTGGAAATAGGACAATTGGCAAGAGAGTTGAGTATCGAGAGACATAAAGTGACATTAAATAAATTTATACAAGGTGTTGAGATTCACCATCAATCAAAAAAGTAAATCAAAAACGAAATTTGCTTAGAGCGAAGAGTACTAGCATCCAAAATCTGGTATCGAGTATCAAGCATCTAGAAACGAGAAAATATGTCAACAAAAGGAATTGTTAAGGGAATTATTGCCAACCTGGTAATTGTTGAGGTGGATGGGCCTATTTCACAAAATGAAATAGCTTTTATCAATCTTGGTGGTATAAAACTAATGGCTGAGGTGATTAAAGTAATTGGTTCCAATACCTATATTCAGGTGTTCGAAAGTACACGTGGGGTAACTGTTGGAAATACGGTTGAGTTTGCCGGACACATGCTTGAAGTCACTTTAGGTCCTGGTATTTTATCGCGGAATTACGACGGTCTTCAAAACGATTTGGATAAAATGAAAGGTGTTTTTCTTAAAAGGGGAGAATACAATTATCCTCTGGATGAAGAGCGACTTTGGGATTTTAAATCCATAGCCAAAGTTGGCGATCAGGTTAAGGCCGGAAGTTGGTTGGGTGAAGTTACTGAAAATCATCAGCCACATAAAATAATGGTTCCTTTTACTTTTGAAGAGTCTTATTTTGTAAAATCCATTATTGAAAACGGCGATTATAAAATTCACGACACCGTTGCTGTTTTACTCGATAAAAACAATAACGAACTTGCGGTAACCATGGTGCAAAAGTGGCCGGTTAAAAAGCCAATTAAAGCCTATAAAAATAAACCTCGTCCGTTTAAATTGTTCCAAACCGGCTACCGTTCCATCGATTTTTATAATCCATTGCTTGAAGGCGGAACAGGTTTTGTCCCCGGTCCATTTGGAACAGGTAAAACGGTATTTCAACACACCGTTTCAAAGCAGGGAGAAGCCGATATTGTGGTCGTTGCTGCCTGTGGCGAACGTGCCAACGAGGTGGTGGAAGTGTTTACTGAGTTTCCTGAAATCATTGACTCACGCACAGGTCGTTCCCTAATGGAGCGGACCACCATTATTGCCAATACTTCGAATATGCCGGTAGCAGCTCGTGAGGCTTCGGTTTATACTGCCATGACCATTTCGGAATATTACAGAAACATGGGCTTGAAGGTATTGTTGCTGGCCGACTCTACTTCGCGCTGGGCACAAGCTTTACGCGAAATGAGTAACCGTTTGGAAGAACTGCCCGGACAAGATGCATTCCCTGTTGACCTTTCGGCCATTATTGCTAACTTTTATGCTCGGGCAGGTTATGTTGACTTAAATAATGGGGTAACAGGTTCTGTTACCTTTATTGGTACTGTTTCGCCAGCTGGTGGAAACTTTAAGGAACCGGTTACTGAATCGACCAAAAAGGTGGCCCGCTGCTTTTGGGGTTTGCAGCAGCAACGAGCCGACAGTAAACGACATCCGGCTTTTAGCCCGCTCGAGAGTTATTCGAAATACATTGAATATCCCGAGTTCATTGAATGGGTGAACAAAAATATTTCGGAAGATTGGATCGAAATAATTAATGAAACCAAAACAATTATGCAGCGTGGTACCGAGGTGGCTGAACAAATTAATATTCTAGGCGACGATGGAGTACCGGTCGATTATCACGTGACCTTTTGGAAATCAGAATTGCTTGATTTCACTTTTCTAATGCAGGATGCTTATGACGATATTGAACGCAATACACCGCTCGACCGAATGGCATATATGATAAAAATGATCATGAGCATTTGTAATGCCAATTTTAAATTTGATGATTTTAATGATATCGCCTCTTTTTTCCGTTCAATAATTAATCAGATCAGACAAATGAATTATACGGTATTCCAATCTGATGAATTTAAGGAATACGCTGGCAAAATTGAAAGTTTGATTCAGGAAAAAGTCAATAGTCATTAATATGGATAGTGGCTGCCTGAAAAGCTCAGCTAACCATAGGTACTGGAAATTAGAAGAATTGTTTAAGGGTAATTACTAATAAAAATAAAATGAATGCTTTATGACGAAAGCTTTTCAGAAAATATACACTAAAATCACACAGCTAACCAAAGCTACAGTCACACTGAAAGCTTCGAATGTTGGTTATGAAGAATTGGCTAAAATTAACGGGCAGTTGGCTCAGGTGGTTAAAATTATTGGCGAAGAAGTTACTTTGCAGGTATTTGGTGGTACTGAAGGTATTCCAACCAATGCCGAAGTTGTGTTTTTAGGTAAGTCGCCAAGTTTAAAGGTAGGTGATCAGCTGGCAGGACGTTTTTTTAACTCTTTGGGTTTCCCCATTGATGGTGGTCCTGAAATTGAAGGCACCGAAGTTGAAATTGGTGGTCCTTCGGTCAATCCGGTTCGCCGGAAACAACCTTCAGAATTAATCGCAACCGGTATAGCAGGTATCGACTTGAATAACGCGCTGGTTACGGGTCAAAAGATTCCGTTTTTTGCCGATCCCGATCAACCTTATAACGATGTAATGGCCATGGTGGCTTTACGTGCCAATGCCGATAAAATTATATTGGGTGGAATGGGTTTAACCAACGATGATTATTTGTTTTTCAAAAATGTTTTTGACGAAGCCGGAGCGCTTGACCGTATCATCTCCTTTGTAAATACCACTGAGGATCCACCGGTTGAACGTTTGTTGGTGCCCGATATGGCCTTGGCCGCAGCCGAATATTTTGCCGTTGCGAAACACGAAAAGGTATTGGTGTTATTGACCGATATGACCTTGTATGCCGATGCACTCTCCATTGTATCGAACCGTATGGATCAAATTCCTTCGAAAGATTCCATGCCCGGATCCTTGTATTCCGATTTGGCCAAAATATACGAAAAAGCAGTTCAGTTTCCCGACGGAGGTTCAATAACCATTATTGCGGTCACCACACTTTCGGGCGGCGATATTACCCACGCTATTCCAGATAATACCGGATACATTACCGAAGGTCAGTTGTTTTTGCGACGCGATACCGATATTGGAAAAGTAATTGTTGATCCCTTCCGTTCTTTATCGCGTTTGCGAGGGAATGTGATGGGCAAAAAGACACGCGAAGACCACAAAGATGTACTGGACGCCTGCGTAAGATTATATGCCGATGCCGCCAATGCTAAAACAAAACAGGAAAACGGCTTCGACCTGGCAGAATACGATGAACGAACCTTAAAATTTGCCAAAGAATATTCGAACGAACTTTTGGCGATTGATGTAAATATAGACATCACTAAAATGTTAGACACTGGATGGGCGTTGATGAAAAAATACTTTAACGAGGACGAAGTTTCTATCCGGAAAGTAATGATGGATAAATATTGGAGTTAAGGCGTCATTGAGAGCGCAGCGAAGTAATCCTTTAACTTACAGATTGCTTCGTCGTTCCTTCTCGCAATGATGAACACTAACAATGAAAACATGGCTATAAAATTTCAATTTAATAAAACATCGCTCCAGCTGCTGGAGAAAAACCTGAA
This sequence comes from Prolixibacteraceae bacterium, assembly GCA_041821245.1. Lineage (GTDB taxonomy): Bacteria > Bacteroidota > Bacteroidia > Bacteroidales > Prolixibacteraceae > Roseimarinus. Next base: position 98,560 of record JBGUEP010000005.1, on the reverse strand, counting down.
GGTTAGGGTAAAGGCTTTGCCTACCATCAAAAACAAGGAGAGTGCCTTGCGGGTGGAGGTGAAAAAGGCGAAGGGTGAAGTAAAACGTTTGGAATCCCTACTCGAAGAGAAGATCAAACAATATGAAAGTATGGTTGCCTTATGGGGTGAATTTGATACTTCGCTGGTGAAAGTTGATGATGTGAAAATGACCATCAAAAAAATTGCCGGTGTAAAAACGCCCATTTTCGAAGGAGTTGATTTTACCATTGGTCAATTCAGTTTGTTTAATAAACCATCGTGGTTTCCTCTTGGTATTGAATTGATTAAGCAATTAGCTCAGGTGGGTATTGAACGGGAATTCTTTTTTCAAAAAATGATTTTATTGGAACATGCCCGGAAAAAAACCACTCAAAAGGTAAATTTATTTGAAAAAGTTCAGATCCCTGGTTACAGCGATGCCATTCGAAAAGTAAAACGATTTATGGAAGACGAAGAGAACCTGTCAAAATCGGCCCAGAAAATTGTTAAAGGACGCCAACAAAAGAAGGAGGCTGAGGTATGATTACAAAAATGTTTAAATATTCATTCCTGACTTTTCACCAGGATTACAACGATTTTCTCGAACTTCTTGGAAACATTGGCGTTTTGCACATTAAGGAAAAGGCGGAAGGCATTCCTGAAGATGAAGAGATTTCGAGCAAAATAAAATTGCAGCAACAAATCAAAGAAACAGTGAAGTACCTTAGCATGCGAAAGGTATCAGCAAGTGAAATTGAAAGTGTAATGCATTCCTCCAACCTCGTAGATGAGGTAAAGAATTTGCGAGGACAACTGGAATTAAAAAAAGCCGATCTTCAAAACATTCAAAAAGAGATCAACTTAATGCAACCATGGGGTAACTTTTCATGGGATACCATTGATTTACTTCATCAAGCAGGTTCTAAATTGCAGTTCTTCAGCTGCAATAAATCGAAATTTGATGAGCAATGGAAAAACAAGTACTACCTTTTCGAAGTGGACGTCCAATCTAGTAATATCTATTTTATTATAGTTTCAGCATTGGATGAAAAGCCAGTTATTGAGGCCGAAATCCTAAATTTGCCAAAGCAAAACCTGAAGGATCTGATTCAAACAAAAACCAATATTGAGGTTGAAATTCAAAATATCAATGATGCACTGGATAAGTTAGCCACTTGGGGAATCAATAAATTAAATGAGATTTATGACGAAATAAAATATGAAATCGACTTCAGAACAGTTGGTTTACAAGCCAGCAGTGAAGCTGATCATAAATTAAAATTGATTGAAGGATGGGTTCCTGAAGAAAAGGAAGAAGAACTAATTAAAGAATTGAGTAACTCCAATACTTACTTTGTGAAAAGTAAGACCACCCTTGAGGATAATGTCCCCATCAAACTAAAAAATAATAAGTTCTCCAAATTGTTTGAAATGATAGGAGAGATGTATTCATTACCTAACCACAAGGAACTGGATTTAACACCATACTATGCCCCTTTCTATGCCATTTTCTTTGGCTTTTGCCTGGGCGATGCCGGATATGGATTGCTGTTGATGAGTATTGGATTAGTGATGAGTTGGAAAGGCAAGAAGGAATGGAAACCTATCATGCCGCTGGTGGTCATTTTGGGTTTTTCCACCATAATTTTTGGATTGATTGGAGGCACCTTTTTTGGGATGAACCTTTACGAACAAGGCATTGGTCCATATGGTTCTCTGAATGAGCGCTTTGCTCTACAAGGAAAAAGCATCAACGATCATTTGTTTACCTTATCACTTATTCTTGGGGCCATTCAGATTATTTTTGGAATGATGGTAAAAGCTGGCAACGAATGGAAACAATTAGGCTATAAATATGCATTAGGTACCCTTGGATGGATTTTCTTTATAATTGGGAATCTGGGCGTTTATCTATTATCTCAAACCGTTTTAGATGGGCATATTACTCGCTATCTCTATTATTTCGTTTTTAGTGTGAGTGGAGTATTCATTCTTTTTCTCAATAATCCTGAAAAAAATGTTTTTATAAACTTTGGATTAGGATTGTACAATGTATACAATATGGCCACTGGTATTTTAGGTGATTTGCTTTCGTATATCAGGTTGTTTGCTTTGGGGATTTCAAGTGCCATTTTGGGCTATGTGTTTAACTCGCTTGCCTTTGATATCAGTCCGGATATACCAGTTTTAAGAACATTAGTGATTGTGTTGATTTTACTTTTTGGACATGGTATCAATTTGTTTATGGCGGTATTGGGCTCGTTTGTTCACCCTATGCGTCTCACGCTTGTCGAGTTCTATAAGAATGCCGGATTTACCGGAGGAGGAATAAAATATAACCCATTTAAAAAGATAAAAAATAATAATATATAAAAACTGAATTATGAATACTGCAATTATTTTAGCATGGATGGGAATAGCCCTCATGATCGCCCTTTCAGGTATCGGAAGCGCGTACGGAGTATCAATGGGTGGTAATGCTGCCATTGGCTCACTTAAAAAGAACGAAGGTGCTTTTGGTCAATACATGTTGCTTGCTGCGCTTCCCGGTACGCAAGGACTGTATGGTTTTGCCGGTTTCTTTGTATTTAATTCAAGCGGCGTAATTAATGCCGACATAACAATTCTGCAAGGTGCTGCAATATTAGGTGCAGGATTGGCACTGGGATTGGTCGGATTATTGTCTGCCATAAGGCAGGGACAAGTTTGCGCCAATGGAATTGCCGGAATTGGAGCAGGTTACAATCTCATGGGACGTACACTTATTTTAGCGGTTTTTCCTGAGTTATATGCAATTATCGCTTTTGCTGCTGCATTCCTTATTAATGGTGCAATTCAATAAGTCGAAAGAATTTAATTTTAAAATTAAGACTGCCCTTATATGGACGGTCTTTTTTTTGATCATTGCTTAAAATGGTTCTTTTTTGAATCCTTCAAGATTGGGGTGGATAATTTGTCTGAAAACTCTTGTCAGATATTTGCCCCCGCCATTTGCTGGACTCTCTTATTACCAGTCTGCCCGGCCAGCGAAGTGGGAACGGCAATGTGACAATGTTTTAATTGATCAAAAAATTAAGTGATCCACTGACTCAACGATGAATTGTCTTGATCGTTTAAAAACATTCGCAATTCGGATTGGCCTCCTTGAAAATTCTTGTGTTTCGAAGCGAAAACATAGTGAGACTGGGAAGCTGAGTTCCGATAACTATCGGAAGTTCGAAGATCGGCCGGCCGATCTTGGGTTTTGTAAGAACAAGCAAGAAGATTTTAAGGGTCCCGATAAAGCAACGGGATGACTTTCTTTGCTTACTTTTTTGCGTTAAGGCAAGAATCAAAGATCGACGGAGCCAAAGTATGGCCGTCTGCAAGACAAATATTTCAATGAAGAATTCTAAGCTTTTTTATGTTTTAAGTTAATCCATCCGAATTGTAAAGTGATTCTCTTTTTTGCATCTTGTGAAACATACTTTAATTTCATTTGGCCTTAGCAGTTTTCAGCATTAATTCTTTATGTTTGAAACTCTGTTAGTATTTAAAAATGAATGAATGAAGAATCTACTATTAACCATTATTGTTTTATCCCTATTTTCCCATAATTACGTTTTTTCTCAGGTCGATTTGCAAATTGAATCGTGTCAGGTAGCACCAGTTATTGATGGCTCCATCGATGCAATTTGGAACACAACAACTGAACAGCACCTCGAAAAGGTATTGGCAGGAAATGCCACTTCAGCAGCTGATTTCTCCGCCTACTTTAAAAGTTTGTGGGATAATGAAAACCTGTATGTTCTGGTTAATGTTACCGATGATTTGAAAATAAACGATTCGGATGCCGACTGGCAGGATGATGCCATCGAAATCTATATTGATATCAATAATGATAAACTTGATGGTTACGGATTAACAGATTACCAGTATACATTTGCCTGGAATAACAATACTAGTATTACGGCAAATGGTCCAACCTCCAATTTTGAATTTAAAATTGTAGATACTGCAAACGGTTACCTCCTTGAAGTGAAGATGCCGTGGGTAACTCTTGGTCTTGCCGAAGCTAAAAGCAATGTGACCTTAGGTTACGATGTGCATGTTCACGACGATGATGACGGTGGTGATCGCGACAATAAATTGGCCTGGTTTGCCACTGAAGATCAATCGTGGACTAATCCAAGCCTGTTTGCAACAGTCCAGTTAACAGGAACGATTGAAGTCCTTTACCCTGCCGATAAACCCAATGTCTCTGTTAGTCGGGGGTTTTATCAAAATCCCTTCGATGTCACTATTTCTTCACCAATTATTGGGATGGAAATTTACTATACCCTCGATGGGTCAGATCCAAGAACCTCGGCAAGTTCACAAATTGAATATAGTCCCGCACTGGTAAGAATCGATCCAGATGATCAAACCAATCGAGGTAAAACACCTGCTGTTGTGCTTCGGGCTTCAGCAAAAAAAGAAGGTTATGATTTCAGTGCCGTTGCCACGCGCACCTATGTATTTGTCGATAAGGTGGGGGAGCAAACGGAGAACCCGGGACACGACTGGCCCAATGCCAATAAAGTGGGCGATCAGGAAATTGATTTGTTGATTGACCCGGAAGTGGTGAACGACTCCCGATATGTTAATCAATTGGACGATGCTTTACTTCAAATACCTACCATTTCCATCGTTACCGACAATGCCAATCTTTTCGATCGGGATAAGGGCATCTATGTGAATGCACAAATGAGAGGTGAGGAGTGGGAGCGACCGGCCTCCATCGAGCTGATTAACCCGGACGGAAGCAATGGCTTTCAAGCCGATTTTGGATTGAGAATCAGAGGCGGTTACAGTAGAAATCCTTTCTTTCGAAAGCATGCCTTTCGAATGTTTTTCAGGAATGAATATGGCGACGGTAAACTGAATTTTAAATTGTTTGGTAAGGAAGGCGCTTCTGAATTCGATAAATTCGATTTGCGCTGTTCGCAAAACTATTCATGGAGTAAAGGTGGAGGTGAAGCACCCTATTGTACCTTCAATCGTGACGTTTTTTCACGCGATGTACAACGCAATATGGGTGATGAATATACCCGAAGCCGCTATTATCATTTATACTTAAATGGCCTATATTGGGGATTGTATCAAACCCAGGAACGTTCTGAAGCCAAATTTGCTGCGACCTACCTCGGTGGAAATGCTGATGATTATGATGTGGTGAAACGCGCCGGTGAAGGGGGAGATATTGAAGCAACTGATGGAAACCTTGATGCGTGGAAGGAAGTATGGGATTTTTGTCAAAAAGGATTCTCTAAGAATGAAGATTATTATGCCCTTCAAGGTCTTAATGCCATGGGGCAACGCGACCCTTCATTAAAAGTATTGGTCGATATTGATAATTTCATCGATTACATGAACATCATTTTTTATACCGGAAATTTCGACGCGCCGGTTTCATCTTTTGCTGGTAACCGAATGCCCAATAATTTTTATACCATACGGAACAGAAACGATGACAAAGGATTTCAATTTTTTGCTCATGATAATGAACATACTTTGAACGTGGATCCAATGAGTCCTGGTTTTGGAATTACTGAAAACAGGGTGAGTCTTGGCGAAGCAGGCCATGAATGGCAGGTGATGGTGGTCGACAATTTTATGCAATTTCATCCCCAATGGTTGCATCATAAATTGGCTGAAAATGCCGAATATCGCAGTCGCTTTGCCGACCGGGCTTATCAGCTTTATTTTAACGATGGTGTGCTTACTCCTGAAAAAACAGCCGAAACATTTTTAAACCGAACTTATGAATACGATACCGCAGTAGTTGCTGAATCAGCACGCTGGGGTGACGTGGATGGTTGGACAACCTATACCAAGGACGATAGTTGGATACCAATAGTTGAACGTACCGTTGCTGAGTATTTTCCACAGCGTACCGATATCGTTATTGGTCAGCTGCAATATGCCGGACTACTCTCCAATATACCTGTTCCTGAATTTCGTTTAAATAATCTGGTGCAAACCAACGAATTGCTCGAAATAGCCGCAGGAACAAGCATTTCCATTCGAAATGCGCACACTTCAGGCTCCTTAAAATATACACTCGATGGTTCCGATCCGAGAGCGGCAGGCGGAGGAATCTCGTTAACAGCCGTAGACGGTGGGAATTTAACCGACCAAAGTATTTGGCAAACTACCATCATTAAGGCCAGAATATATGCCAACAATGAATGGAGTTCACTGCATACGTTAAAAGTGGTGGTCGATAAAGTGATTGATGGTTTACAAATCACCGAAATTCAATACAATCCCTTAGGTCAGGATGGTTTAAGTGGATCAGAGTTTGAATTTATTGAGTTCAAGAACAGAGGAACAGAAAACATCAGTCTGACTGCTGCTTCGTTCAACGGAATACAATATACCTTTAGCGGTGATGCAGTGATTCACCCCGATCAGTTTTTGGTATTGGCTTCAAGTGCTTATTCCTTTGAACAACGTTATGGTTTTCAACCTTACGGCGAATACGAAGGGCAATTGGACAATGGTGGTGAGCGCATTTCGCTGTTGAATGTATGGCAGGATACCATTATCAGTGTAAAATATAACGATAAAGATCCGTGGCCAACAGTGGCGGATGGTTTAGGTTTTTCAATTGTTCCGGCTGCAAGCGACGAAAATGCCGATTGGGACGAAGGTTCCAATTGGAGGGCTTCGGCCGAAATTGGTGGTTCACCTGGTGCCGATGACGGTATAGCTGATGAAGTGGTTGAAATACTGGTCAACGAGGTTTTGAACAACAGCGAAGCTCCACTGGTTGATGCCATTGAATTGTACAATCCAAACAATGCTGCCGTAAACATTAGCTATTGGTACTTGTCCGATAATCGGGATAATCCTACCAAATGGCAAATACCGGCAGGAACAAGTATCCCGGCCAACAGCTATGTTGTTTTTAAGGAAGGCCATTATTCAGGTACCACGCTTGAATTCAACAGTAATGAATTTGGTTCCGCATTCTCTCTCAATTCGCATGGTGAAGAAGTTTACTTGTTTTCAGGCAATAGCGAAGGAACGCTTACCGGCTATGAACATGGTTTCGATTTTGGCGATGCTGATCCTGACGTGGCCTTTGGCAGGCACATCATTTCTACAGGAAACGACCACTTTGTGGCCATGTCTTCGAATACTTTTGGTTCAGTGAATAGCTTACCAAAAGTAGGGCCGGTGGTTATCAATCAAATCATGTATCATCCCGGTGAAAACGGATTTGAATTTCTTCAATTGGTGAACATTTCAGGTGATGAGGTGAATCTGTTTGAAGAAAATAGCTTCATACCGTGGAAATTGTCAGGAATTGGCTTTGATTTTCCATATGATTTTACTTTACAAGCAGGCGAAGCAGTTTATTTGGTCGAGTCGGCCATTCATCCCAACGATTTTAGGTTCATTCATAACCTGGGCGACGAGGTGGCCGTTTTTAATTACAGCGGGAGCTTGAGCAATAGTGGTGAGGAATTACTTCTGCAAAAATCAGCACCTCATTATGAAGAGAATGGCGAAGTGAAAAGTCCATATGTTCATGTCGATAAGGTGGTTTACAACGACAATAGCAAATGGCCCGATGCCGATGGTAATGGCTATGTTTTGCAACGTTTATCGTTGAATGCTTACGGAAACGATCCGGCCAACTGGGAAGCCGTTGCGGCAGGCGTTTCGATCAATGGCTACGATTTGGCCCAGGGCATAGAAGGTGTAAGGTATTCAAGAATGCTAAATGCTTCAGGCGGATTGACACCATACACCTGGAGCATTATTTCTGGTTCATTGCCCACCGGTGTCAGTCTGGACCCAACTACAGGTCGAATTAGTGGAATTCCAACGGCGAAAGGTGCATTTACCTTTATTGTTGAGGTTACAGATGCGCAGAACGAGACGGATGAGTTCGAATTCACGCTTGAGGTAAAAGAAAATACGGGGCCAGTTGCGTATGATGATGTGGCTTTAAGTACCATGAATTACAATGTTTCGGTGAATGTCTTGGAGAACGATGAAGATTTGGATGGTGATCGCTTTAACTGGCTTATAAGCATTCCGGTTGCCCCCTTGCATGGATCAGCATTTGTGAACAGCGATCAATCCATTACTTATATTCCCATTGATGGATTTGTTGGATCAGATGTACTTACTTACCGAATTGACGATGTAAATGGTTGGGTTGAAGCGCAACTTAATATCGAAGTTAGAGAACAAGAGCCGGCTATCGTAACACTTGATGTTCAGGTTGCCGAATCGAATGACGATGCAGAAGAGAACATTGAAAGCGGACAGCTGTGGACAAGCAGTTCCGATTTAGAACTAACATACGATGTGAATCCAGGTGGAGATCAATTGGTTGGTATTCGCTTTCAGCACATCGATATTCCACAGGGAGCTTTGATTACTGCGGCGTACATTCAATTCACCTGTGATGAAGTGAGTACGGAGGAAACTTCGCTGTTGATACAGGCCGAAAACGAAGATCTTTCCTTGCCATTCGAAGGTGACTTCAACGTGAGTTCAAGAATTCGTGCTACAAATAGTATCAGTTGGGTGCCTGAACCATGGGGCACTGAATGGGAGTCTGGTGATAAACAAAAAACTCCGGCATTAACCGATCTTGTTCAGGCAGTAATTGGTCGCAGTGGATGGACCCAGGGCAATGCCTTGTCGTTCATTTTTTCCGGTACAGGAACGCGAACTGCTGAATCGTTCGACGGGGAACAAGAGAAAGCGGCAAAGCTGCACATTGAGTATACGGTTCCGGTTGGTGAGGCCACCATTCCCGTAGCAAGGGTGGGTGAAGATTTGTATAAGGCACTTAATGCTGCGATTCAACTGGACGGAAGTGCGAGTTATTCAGCCGATCAGAGGGAGTTGAATTATTATTGGACCCTGGTATCGAAACCTGCAGGAAGTACGGCTGAAATTTCCAATCCTTTTACCATACAACCCAATTTTATGGCCGATGTATTCGGAACTTATGTCGTTAGTTTATATGTGAGCAATGGCGTAAACAAGAGCGAAACTGTTCAGCTGAACATTGTAGTTGAAAATGCCATACCCCTTGCGAATGCGGGTGCCGACCAACAAAAAATGCTTGGCGCACAGATCATGCTGAACGGGAGTGCATCATACGATCCCGAGGGAAGTCCAATCACCTACCTCTGGACGATGTTGGAAAAACCGGAAGGCAGCACTTTTGAATTGGTTAATTCTGCTGTGGTGAATCCAATATTTATTGCGGATAAGCTTGGGACCTACCGCTTCAGTTTGGTGGTATTTGATGGCTTATCGAACAGTATTTCCAACGAAGTAAGCATTACCATTGTTGAAAACCAGGTGCCCATTGCAGATGCTGGTAAAGATTTTGAAGCTTATACAGGTGACCAGGTATACCTCGATGGTTCAAACTCATATGATCCCGAAGCTTTGCCCCTTTCTTTCAACTGGACAGTAGTTTCCATTCCGGCAGGCAGTAGCGCAGCGCTTTCAAATGCCACAAAACAAAAACCATCATTCAAGGCGGATGTTCAGGGTGAATATGTGTTTCGTTTAACCGTGAACGACGGAGTTAACAGCAGTGCCGTTGATGAAGTGAAAGTTACGGTTGTTGAAAATAAAGCCCCGGTTGCCGATGCCGGTGCTGATCAGTTTATTGCTTCCGGACAGCGGGTCTACATCGATGGAAGTAAATCATACGATCCCGAGGGTAAAACCTTGACCTATCTTTGGACGATACTGACAACACCCGCTGGAAGTTCTGCCTGGATTTCTGATCCAACAGCCGTCTCTGCACGGTTTCGTCCTGATCAATTGGGTGTATATACTTTGCGATTGGATGTTTCGGATGGAAGACGCACCACGAGTGATCAAATCCAAATTACTGTTCAGGAAGGCAATGGCGTTGCTGCTTTCGATTTAGATCGCAGCATGCACATTTATCCAAATCCGTTCTTTGGTCGCTTAAATGTCGCCTACGATGCTGATATTAATCAGGAGGTGAGCTTTGAATTGTATACCATCTCCGGAGCATTGGTGCAGCAAATTGTCAGGGATGAATTGAATGCAGGTGTGCAGGAGTTGAATTTCGACGAAGGAAAATTAAACAGTGGAGTGTACCTGCTAATGGTGAAAACACAAAATCAGACTTCCAAAGTTTTCCGAATTACGTATCAGAACAAAAAATAAAAAGTGTACGGTATAAATGAAGAATGAGGTTTAGGTCCTTCATATCAAAATGTTACGTGCAGGATGACAAATTTACTATAACAACATTCTATAGTCTGAAATAGATCGCCACGCTACGCTCGCGATGACAAACATTTTGAGAAACATCCAAAAGATTTGGACAGGATTGCCACGTCGTTTCCTTTGGTCCCTCCTCGCAATGACACAAAGCCTGGTATCAGGGTGGTAAAAAAAGGGGCGGCTTGCCGCCCCTTTTTTTACCTAAGTCACTTCGGATAACCAGTCATTGCGAGAGCCAACCCAATTAAATTGGTCACAATGTGTAAATGACAGGAGCCTGAAGGGCTCAAATATGAATAGCCCCGGGTTTCAACCCGGGTATGAATTAGCCAGATTAAAATCGTCCGCGGTATAAATTTGGTTATGGAACTAACCTTTCTTCGGACGACATTGGAGAAATCTACAAAAGGCATACCATGTGTATGACATCTAGTTCACCACAATCTTCCCCGTCTGGATTTCACCATTCTCGCCTAGAAAACGATATATGAAAATGCCCGAATTAGGCAGGCACAATTCAGAAGCCTTATTTGTAATGGCTTTCCTGAGTACCTCCTTTCCATCAATGGTGAAAAAGGAGAGCACACCTTTGCTATTTTCATTGTTTCGAACGGCTACTGTATTGCCTCCAACACTGGAAAGAACCAATTCATCGATTGCAATTTCATTGTTGGCTGTGTAAGTTCCATTCAACGAACAAGTGTTGTACTTTTCATTCTGATAAACCAGATTACCTTGTTCATGCACACAAAGCAAAGAAAAACCACCACCTATTATTGGATACGGCGCCAATACTCCTTTGTATGAACCATACTTCTCAATCCAAAGCATAATTCCATGGCCTTCGTCCGAAAGATAAATGTGTTTTAAGCTTTCTCCTTGAATTTCCTTATAGGCAATTGAATCAACGGTATAAGGATTAACCAGATATCTTTCAAAAAACTCATCGCCTATTTGAAGTGTAAAATCATAAAGAATTTGTTCGATGTGTAACACATCATTTAATATGTACACTTTCCCACTATCTTCCCGAACAAAATCATGATAAGACAACCAATTTGAATACGAGGAAGACCAAGTTAGCATTGCATGTTTGTAAAGTTTATCTTGGATAATTGTATCATTGATAAATGTATGGTGGGTTGTTTGAACTGTATTCCCTTCACTGGCAAAAAGCGCTTCACTCCAAATACGATCTTCTACTACAATATTTTGCGAGAAGCACTGAATACCCTGAAAAATTACAAGAGAGAAAATTAGAATTTTTTTCATGGTCGTTTGGTTTGTAAGGACACACGAAGTTATGCATTTTTTCAATTCGCTTGATAATAATTATTTGCAGGTAAGTAGATTGAATTATTGAATATGGCGAAAGAGCAAGGGATCGGTTCTCTTTTTGGAAAGAACGGGTCCTTCAATTCATCCACGGCGACAATCCTTCCTTTATTTTCTGATTTTTATCAGTTTTTTTGTAATGAAACGCATAGTTTGTTACTAATTTCTTAATGAACAACTATTTCAGTTGACGAGTAATTTGATGTAATAGCCGATTAAATTACTGAGGTGTTAACTGTTATTTTTATGCTTATTTTTGACTACTAAACCATCTTTTGCTATGCAAGTTAACTTTACGAAACTTTGTTTTATCTTCCTTTTTGCGGTGATTTCGTCGCTATGCATTCCGCTAACTGTTCTGGGAGATGTGACCATTAACACAGCGCCCAAACCTGAAATATCCGTGGTACGAGGTTTTTATCAAACCCCCTTCGATGCCACCATCTCTTCGTCCATTCAGGAGATGAAAATTTATTACACCCTCGATGGGAGCGATCCCCGTACTTCGGCGACCGCTAAAACGGCAAAAAGTCCGGTAACCGTCCGCATTGACCCCAAAAGCAATGTCATGCGCGGCAAAACGCCTGCAGTGGTGCTTCGGGCAGCGGCGATCAAAGCGAACTATGAGTTTAGTTTTGTATCCACCCGTACCTACATTTTTGTAGGTAGGGTAAAGGAACAAACCGAATATCCCGGTCACGACTGGCCCAAAGGTAATTATGTGAACGATCAGGAAATCGATTTGTTAATGGATACCGACGTGGTGACTGATCCACGCTATTCCGATTTAATGGATGATGCTTTATTGGAAATTCCCACTTTTTCCATCGTTACTGATAATGCCAATTTGTTCGATCCTGAAAAAGGAATTTACGTGAATGCCTGGGGAAACCGAGGTGAGGAGTGGGAACGTCCGGCTTCCATTGAATTAATTTATCCCGACGGTACCAAAGGATTTCAAATCGATGCAGGTTTACGCATTCGTGGTGGTTGGAGCAGGCACGGTTATTTCAGAAAACACGCCTTCCGCCTTTTCTTTAGTAGTAAATATGGTGAATCAAATTTGAATTATCCGCTTTTTGGCGATGAAGGAGCCGATCAGTTCGATAAAATTGATTTGCGTTGTTCGCAAAATTATTCCTGGAGCAAAGGAGAAAATGAAGCGCCGTATTGTACCTTAAACCGCGACGTATTTTCACGTGATCTTCAACACGAAATGGGGCAGGAGTATACCCGAAGCCGATACTATCATTTGTATGTGAATGGTTTGTATTGGGGCTTGTTCCAAACACAGGAACGTTCGGAATCCAGTTTTGCCGCGTCGTATTTTGGTGGCTCAAGTTCCGATTACGACGTCATTAAACATTCAGGTGGTGAAAGTGGCATTGAAGTGAACGATGGTTCAATCGATGCCTGGAAGGAAGTTTGGGAGCTTTGCGAAAAAGGCTTTGCAGGCAATGCCACTTACTATCAATTGCAGGGGCTCGATGCCTCGGGGACTCGTGATCCAAAGCTTAAAGTCCTGGTTGATATTGACAATCTGATCGATTATATGAATGTCATTTTTTATACGGGAAATTTCGACGGACCATATTCTTCCTTTTCAAACGATGCCAATAATTTTTATGCCATTTACAAGCACAACGGTGAAAAAGGTTTTCAGTTTTTTGCTCACGACAATGAGCATACCTTATTGATGGATCCCATTAATGTGAGTGTGGGTTTGCAGGAAGATCGCGTAAATTTTGGATCGGATAAAAGCAGCAAACGTAAAATGAATGTGACGGCCATTGAAAATTTTCAACCTCAGTGGTTGCATTTCAAGTTGTCGAAGAATGAAGAATATCGAAATCGTTTTGCCGACCGCGCCTACCAACTATACTACAATAATGGTTTGTTGTCACCGGAAAAAACCGCACAGCTTTTTATCAACAGAACAATGGAATACGATACTGCGGTCATTGCCGAGTCGGCCCGTTGGGGTGATGTGGATGGTGGAAAACCGTATACCAAGGATGACAGTTGGACACCAATTGTTCAACGCACCATGAATGAGTATTTTCCTTTTCGAACGAATATTGTGATTGACCAGTTGAAATCTGCCGGCCTGCTTTCAACCTTGGATGGGCCGGAATTTCGAATGAACAATGAATTGGTAGAAGATGAAGTCATTCAGCTTTTCGCAGGAAACGCAATAACACTTAGAAATGGGAACGGTTCCGGTTCCATAAAATATACGGTCGATGGCAGCGATCCACGTAAAGTTGGTGGTAGTGTGGCTCAAACGGCTGTTGATGGTGCCAATCTCACTAATATGAGCATCCTTCAAAACACCACCATAAATGCCCGTATTTTTTATAAAGGTGCCTGGAGCGCCTTGCATACCCTTCGCATTGAAGTGAGTAAAATTGCTGTTGGACTTCAAATTACTGAAATTCACTACAACCCTTTAAATGGAAATAATTTATCGGGAAATGAATACGAATTTCTGGAATTGAAAAACAGTGGAAACAACCCGATCAATTTGACGGCATCATCATTCAAAGGCATAACGTTTACTTTCAATGTAGAAAAAATGATTCAGCCCGGAGAATTTTTGGTTCTGGCTTCCAGTAGTTATGCTTTTAATATGCGTTATGGCTTTGAACCGTATGGTGAGTACGAAGGACAATTGGCCAATGGAGGCGAGCGAATTTCATTGCTTGGGGCGGCAGGTGACACCATCGTAACGGTAAAATACAACGATAAAAGTCCATGGCCAACCGTGGCCGATGGGCTGGGATTTTCAATTGTTCCGGCTCACAACGAGTTGGATACTGATTGGGACAAAGCTGACAATTGGAGACCTTCAGCTGACGTCAACGGATCGCCGGGTAAAGACGATGTGCCGCTTGAAATGAAAAAGATTTTTATCAACGAAATTTTAGCCAATTCAGCCTATCCTTTGGTCGATGCCATTGAGTTGTACAATCCAAATGATACTGAAATGGACATTTCATATTGGTATTTGAGTGATGATAACAATGAACCCAAAAAATATCAAATTCCTTCGGGAACGCTACTGCCTGCCAATGGCTATCTTGCTTTTTACGAAGGACATTATGTTGGCCTAAATCTCGATACCTTAAGCAATCCTGCTGAATTTGGTGCTGCTTTTTCGTTGAGCTCACATGGCGATGATGTTTATTTGTTTTCAGCCAACGCCACGAATGATTTAACAGGCTATGATCACCATTACGATTTTCCCGATTCAGATGAAGGTGTTTCTTTTGGACGGCATCAGATTTCAACCGGGAAACAACATTTTGTTGCCTTGGATAAAGTAACCATGGGAAATGCAAATGCTGCACCCAAGGTGGGACCAGTTGTGATGAATCAAGTGATGTATCATCCACTCGACGGTGAATTTGAGTACCTGGAATTGATCAATACCAGCGGCAAAACAATAAATCTATACGAAGAAGGCAGCGGCATTCCATGGAAGATCTCAGGAATCAGTTTTGATTTTCCGACCAACTTTTCACTGATTGCCGGCGAATCGGTCTACCTGATTGAAGATGCGCTTAATCCAGCGGATTTTCGCTTTACTCATAACCTCGATCCCGCGGTTTCGATTTATAATTACGAGGGGCAGTTGAACAATGGCGGCGAGGAAATTACGCTGTACAAACCGGCCCCTCAATATGTCAAAGGCGATACCATAAAAAGTCCATACATTACGGTCGATCGGGTGAATTACAACGACAACAGCGTTTGGCCCGATGCCGACGGGAATGGCTTTGTGTTACATCGAACGGAATTCAATGCTTATGGAAACGATCCTGCCAGTTGGGAAGCTATGCTTCCTGCAGTAACCATCAACAATTATCCCTTGTTTAATGCCGTTGCCGGTGTGCTGTATCAGTACCAGTTGAAAGTATCAGGTGGTGCCTCTTCCAATGTATGGGCCATCACATCGGGTGTATTGCCATCGGGCTTAAGTTTGAATGCTTCGAGCGGTTGGATCGTTGGTACTCCCAATGCGGTTGGTGAATTTAGTTTTACCGTTGAGGTAAGCGATCAGTCGGGAAGTTCCGACGAACTGGAATTCTCCTTGGTGGTTACTGAAAATACAGTACCGGTAGCTTTAAACGATTCACTGGCTACCACTATGAATATTGCGGCCACATCGAACATACTGGACAATGATTTGGATGACGATGGCGACTTATTCAACTGTTTATTCAGTATTGCTGTTGATCCTAAAAAAGGAACAGCTCAGATCAATGCGGATGGGAGCATTACTTATTTTCCGGACAGTGGCTTTGTGGGAGAAGATTCTTTAATTTATCGCATTACCGATGTGAACGGATTTTCCGAAGCCACCTTATTCATTAATGTGGGGCATGAGCACGTGATTGGTGCTTTTGAAACCCGAATTACCGCATCGTCCGATGATGCATCGGAACGATTGGACAATGGGAAAATGAATTTGACCAGCGTACGTCTGGATATCTCCTATAACATTACCGATAATGGCTGGCAGTTGATTGGCCTTCGTTTTCCAAATATTGCCATTCCCAAAGGAACTGAAATTGCCAGCGCCTACATTCAATTTACCACCGAAATGCCTTTCGATTATGAATCAATGATTTATATTGGGGCTGAAGATGTTGATGATGCAGCGACTTATACCACTGACGCCATGAATATTCGGAATCGAAGTTATTACCAGGGGGCATATGCTGAATGGGTTCCTGAAATTTGGGCCCTGGAGGGAGAATCAGGCGAAAAACAACGTACACCCGATTTGGCCGCTGTTGTTCAATATCTGGTGAGCCGTGATGGTTGGCAGGAAAACAATGCCATCGCTTTTGTATTGCAGCCAGCCGATGCCGGAGCTTTGAGAATAGCCCATTCGTTCGACGGAAATCCTGCTGCGGCGCCTCTTTTGCACATTGAATATGTAGTAACTGAAGGACCGGTTCTTGAACCGCTTGCCCTGGCCGGCGCCGATCAAAATGTGGAGCTGAATGCCCTTGTTGCTTTAAACGGCGAACAAAGTTATTCACTCGATGGTCGATTATTAAATTACCATTGGAGCATCATTGCAAGCCCGGATGGCAGTTCTGCTGAATTGAACAATCCTTATGCGATGGATCCTGCTTTTACGGCCGACCAATTTGGCGAATATCAACTTACTTTGGTGGTGGATAACGGCCATGTTCAAAGTGTTGCCGATACTTTGCGGATAACTGTTGAAGACCTGCAACCCATTGCCAATGCCGGTCCCGATTTGGTGCGGATGCTGGGTGCAAATGTCAAACTGAATGGAAGTGCATCCTATGACCCCGAAATGAAGCAACTCACTTATGAGTGGACGATTGTTGAAAAGCCGGAAGGTAGTCAGCTTGAATTGATCAATACTACAATGGTAAACCCTGAATTTATTTCCGATCGGGTTGGCCTATATCGAATTGCCTTGCAGGTGTCTGATGGTCGTAATCTGAGCTTATCCGATGAAGTACAGATTCAGGTGAACAAAAACCAAGTGCCGGTTGCAATTGTTGGCGACGACTTTAAAGTGTACACGGGTGCTAAAGTGAAACTGGATGGAAGCCAGTCGTACGATCCGGAGGAATATTCCTTAACATACAAGTGGGTATTACTTTCTCAACCCGCGGGTGGTTCTGCAGTTCTATCCGATACATTAAGTCAAAAGCCAAACTTTATTGCTCAGGTTGAGGGCACCTATGTTGTACAGCTTTCAGTTTTCGATGGCATCAATTGGAGTGAAGTTGATGAAGTGGTGGTTACTGTTGCTTCGAATTCGGCACCTATTGCCAATGCCGGTTCCGACCAAAATCTCACTGAAATTGAGTTCGTTTACCTCGACGGAAGCAAATCATCGGATGCCGACGGAACTGAGTTGACCTTTTTGTGGACCTTCGTAACCAAACCTGCCGGCAGTATTATTCCATTAATTGATGCAAACAAAGCAAAAGCAACATTTGCGCCCGATATGAAAGGTTTATATACCCTGCGTCTGATGGTTTCAGATGGCAGCGTCACCAGCACCGATGATGTTCAAATTGTTGTGAATTCAACCACCGAGGTGCTTTCTGCTGATTTGGAGCCGGGCATTCAGGTGTATCCAAATCCTTTCAACGGACAATTGAACGTACGCTTCAATGAAAAAATGAACGGGACATTAAGCTTTGAGTTATATACGCTCTCCGGAGCATTGATCGCCAGAGTTGAACAAAATGCAACAACCGAAAATAGACTTGTGCTGAATTTTGAAAACAAAGGACTAAAAAATGGCGTATATTTGTTGCTGGTGAAATCTGAAAATCAGACTTCAAAAATGTTTCGATTAATGTATAAAAAAGAATACTAGCACACGGGATGGAATCCCAAATTTAACTTTAATCTCAATCTTATCTTATGGTACTCGATCAACTTGCTAATGCACAACTTTATATGGACTTAAGTCCACGCTTGAAAAAAGGTTTGGAATACATTTCTACCACCGACTTTAGTACTGTTCCAGCAGGTAAATATGAACTGGATGGTCAACTGATTTATGCAATGGTGAATGAATATGAAACAAAACCTTCGGAAGCGTGCAAACTGGAAGCTCACCTGAAATACATCGACATTCAGCTGATGGTAGAAGGGGAGGAGCAGGTGGGTTATGCCATGAAAACCACTCAGCTTCCCACTGAAGCTTATAATCCTGATAAAGACGTTATGTTTTTTAAGGAGAAAGTGTGTTTCTTCTCCTTTACAAAAGGGCAATTTGCCATTTTCTATCCCAGCGATTTGCACCAGCCGGGCATCAATACCAAACATCCAAGTCCGGTACGAAAAGTGGTGGTCAAAGTGGCAGTATGAAATTATAAACTACTCAGTATGTGATTCTATAAGGATTCCATCCTTTTTTTAGGGATGGAATCCTTATAAATTGATTAAATATACCTTGCCCTACGCACCTCCTCGCCAACATCCAACTCTTTATTGTCCCCGAAACCGGCTGGAGCAAATTATTGCCTGACAATTTCCCCCCGCAACCGGCAGGAACAAATTGTTGCTTGACAATTTCCCCCCGCAACCGGCAGGAACAAATTGTTGCCTGACAATCTTCCCCCGCAATTGGCTGGAACAAATTGTTGCTTGACAATTTTCCCCCGCAACCGGCAGGAATAAATTGTTGGCTAACAATTCTCTCTCGCAAGCGCAGGAACAAATTGTTGTCTGACAGTTGTCTCTCGCAATCGGCTGGAGCAAATTGTAACCTGAAAGTTGTCTCCAGTTCCTGTCTATTACAATTCAATGCAGTGACTCGATTGTTCTTCGTGGTAGAAATTTGGCAGGAGAATTTATCTTTCTACGCACGACATTCGTGAATTTTACATTTTCGGACGATGGCTGATTCGTGGTTTTAGGAACAATGCTTGATCAACCGAATTCTAATCTTATTCATTTAAAAGGTACAGGCAATGGTCATTTGTAGCACATCCATTCAATGGTAAGGTGCAGAACACCACTAATAATTGTATCAGAAATAGATGAAATTGGATGGATAGGTGCATCGCACCATTAAAATATTAGGTGCGATCTTGTTCCAATATTTTCGGTGCGCTGCACCTTTGTTTGCTGGTATAGCCATTTGTGCTACAACTATTATCGCGGCTCTGCCGCTGGTTTTGTTTCACCGATTTGGATATCCAATTAATAGTTGTAGGCAATGGTCGATTGTAGCACATCCATTCAATGGTAAGGTGCAGAGCACCCCTAATATTTGTAGCAGAAACAGATGAGGTTGGATGAAGAGGTGCAGCGCACCGGTAAACTATTAGGTGCGAGCTTGTTCCAATATTTCCGGTGCGCTGCACCTTTTTGGGCTGGCATGGACATTCGTGCTACAACTATTATCGCGGCTCTGCCGCTGGTTTTGCTTGACCGATCCGAGTATTCATTTAATAATTATAAGCAATGGTTGTTTGTTGCATATCCGTTCAATGGTAAGGTGCAGAGCACCCCTAATAGTTGTAGTAGAAACGCATGAGAATGGAAGGATAGGTGCAGCGCACCGGTAAAATATTGGTTACGAGCTAGATTCAATATTTCCGGTGCGCTGCACCTTTGTGTGCTGGTATAGCCATTTGTGCTACAACTATTTTCGCGGCTCTGCCGCTGGTTTTGTTTCACCGATTCGGATATCCAATTAATAGTTATAGGCAATGGTTGTTTGTAGCACATCCATTCAATGGTAAGGTGCAGAGCACCCCTAATATTTGTAGCAGAATATGGATCGAGTAGGATGGACAGGTGCAGCGCACCGGTAAACTATTAGGTGCGAGCTTGTTCCAATATTTGCGGTGCGCTGCACCTTTGTTTGCTGGTATAGCCATTTGTGCTACAACTATTTCCGCGGCTCTGCCGCTGGTTTGGATTCAACTATCCGCCTATCCAATTAATAGGTATAGGTAATAGTAGTATCGTTTATTCCTGAATAGAATTTATAATATTCTGACCTACCTGTATCAACCTTATTTACGCCATCTATTGTAGTAAGGTGATATAGGTTAATGTAAAATTCATTCTCTGTTTCAGGAATGAGCTTAAATTGTGCACCTGTAAGATCTTCACTGGGTCTTAAATCCAAATCTTTATCATCATTGTAAAAATGAACAAATATGCCATTAAAAATTTTGTTTTTATTGTAAAAGTTAAGGTTTAAGGTTTTATAGGGTTTAAATGGAAAATTAATGGTGTTCTTTTCACCTTCAAAGATTTTTGTTGAAATGCTTTTTACATAGTTTTCAGTTTGCATTACCTGAACATTGTAATTTCGAACACTATCGTTGTAAAACTCAAAATAGTAATGTCCTTCTTTGTTGGTGTACAAGGTATCCATATTATTGTATTTACAATCAAAGATACAATAGGTGTATTTATTATTAACCACCAATGGTAAATCCGAAATGGATTTTTCGGAATAGTAATCGGTCACATACCCTTCAACGGAGGTGAATTGATTGGGCAAATCGTCATCATTAAATATGCAACTAAATAAAATGAGAGCGGTAAAAAGTAGCGTATATTTTTTCATTTTCATATGTTTTTAATAAATAACATCTCCAATAAATTAAGTTCATTGGAGATGTTTAATATGCTTATTGACAATAAGCCTGGGTTAATGCTTCGAACCGGCAACCGGTATTAATTGTCACATTAGCGTTTAGCGTAATGGTTTGGCCTGCACGCAATTTCAAAATCGAATTGTTTTGAAGCGTCACATTTTCGAGGCTGATGCTGTTACTGGATTCGTATTCTGTTTTTTCGTTGTTTAGACTGAAGTTTTCCAGTTCCAGCGTAGCGGGGGCAATTAGTAGCAGCGCCCGGGTCATCATGGAATCGGTTACCTCCTTCCCCGAATGTTCTTTGTTATCCGTTTCAACATAAATGGCGTCGAAAGGGGTAATGGAGGGATTATTTACTTCGTAATAATACGGCGTATTTTCGTAGGACAATCCTGTTTTCGATACTACTTGCGGCATAATTCCAATCTTTAAATGATAACATAAAAGCCAAAATACGTCTTGTTAAAACTAATAGTTATAGGTAATGGTAGTATCGTTTATTCCTGAATAAAATTTATAATATTCTGACCAAACTGTATCAACCTTGTTTGCTCCATCTACTACTGTATGGTGACTTAAAACTATGTAAAATACATTTTCTGTTTCCGGAATGAGCTTAAATTGAGTAGCTGTAAGATCTTCACTGGGTCTTAAATTCAAATTTTTATCATCATTGTAAAAATGAATATATATGACATTAAAAATCTTTTTTTTGTTGTAAAAGTTAAGATCTAACGTCCTAAAGGGCTTAAGTGCAAAATTAGTCGTATTCTTTTCACCTTCCATAATTTTAATAAAGTTGCTTGGAACATGGTTTTCAGTACGTAATACCTGAACATGGTAATGTCGATTACTATCGTTATAAAATTCATAGTAATAATACCCTTCTTCATTCGTGTAAAGGGTATCCATTGCAATATCATCACACTCTGAAAAACAAAAAGATTCTTCATCTGTAATTAAAACCGGTAGATCGGCAATGGGTTTTTCTGAATAGTAGTCGGTCACATATCCTTCAACAGAGGTAAATTGGTTGGGCATATCATCGTCATCACAGCTAAAAAGAATGAGAATGATGAATATAAGCGTATGTTTTTTCATTTTTTATGGTGTCGCATTGCTTGTATTCATCGGATGACAAAGGGTCATCCGATGAATGATAACTAATTATTTATTGACAAAAAGTTTGGGTTAGTGCTTCGAACCGGCAACCGGCATTAATCGTTACATTGGCGTTTAGCGTAATGGTTTGGCCTGCCCGCAATTTTAATATCGAATTGTTTTGAAGCGTCACATTTTCGAGGCTTTCGAAGGATGGAATCAATTGAGCGTTCATCATCTTAAATAGTATTTGCGTCATTCTGCCGGGCAGCTGGCAATGCCTGCAAAAAAGGTAGCACCTCCTCCTATTGTAGTATTGTTCCCAATGGTTATTCCTTGTGTACTGTAAACTTCAACATTGATATCGCTACCAGTAATGTTCGCATTTGAAATAGTTACTGCTGTTGAGTTATAACTTTGTGACACAACTCCATTTTCAAGGAAATCGACGTTGAAAGGTTGAGAACAATACTGAATGCCTCCATTATGGAAGATATCGTACATGTTGTAAACCTCACTTTGGGTAGCTCCATCAATGTTTTCTGAGTTTTCAATCAGAAAAACGGCAAAATCGACCATGTTTTGTGTTAAGCCGGGAAGTGAAGCGGTGCCTTCTTCTGGTTGTGGGCCACGCAAAACATGAAAACGGTTTTCATTGCAAACATAAAGCATATCGAAAGGCGATTTTGTAGGGGAAATGTTTTTAGTGAAATTTCGCCCTGTTGGTATCCCGAATTCCGAAAAAATGTTATTGGAAACCCCGCTTGATAAATCAAAAGCTGTACGCAATGGCATAAAACATTCATAGCGGTCGTAAGTTTCGCCTAAAAGGCCAAATACCATATTGTTGGAATTAAAATTACCGCCCGGTTCCCTTTCGTAGGATTTTGCACTGGATGAGGTTTTTGAAAAATAACTTTCTTCAAAATAGTTTAGCTTCAGCCCTAAAAAATTACTATAAAGATTTATGTATAAATAGGGCGAAACAGAACCATTATCGGGTAATTCCATATAGTCAATATTGCATTTTATAAATGAATCGTTAAAATACCCCAAATAGTCGTTACCTTTTGTTACGTTCGAAAATGTTGACTGGTTATTCCCATGCCCGTCGCCGCATGATATAGCTACATTCATGCAATTTTGTGGGTAAGCACCTGTAATGCTATTGTACAGGCTGGTATGGTCCGTGGTTGGAGCAAAGGCATTCCCATTTGTGGTATTTGTGTAATGATACATTAACATTTGTTGTGCAGCTGGGCAGGTTAAAGGTGAGTATGTTGTGATCAGTCCATTGACTGTGACTTGAAAATCGAGCAAGTGTCTTCCCATATTCTCCATAGTGGTTGCTGAAATAACTTTAACTTTCTCATTAATCTCGTCAAGGGTGGTGCCGTAGAATCTTTGCAACGGCATAGGAATATAAGCGCCTTGATGAGGACCGTCGAAAGAAATGTACAACTTAGTGTTATGATTACTCATGTTCGACAGGGCAATCCTTGAAATAAGCGCCCCCATCGATGGTCCCATAACAACCAGTTGCTCATTTGAATTATTTTGTGCCAGTAAATTATTCAAATACGAAATGCAGGACTGAAGTGTTAAAGCATTTTCATCAATGTAATTTCCGCCCCATTCAAAGTCAACAATGGCAACATCGTACCCACGGTTTCTTAAACGGTCAATTAAGCCTTCAGTGATATCCATTCTATTTTCTACAGGATCTTCAACATTACATTGAGAAGGATAAGAACTGTTGTAGTTGGTTTCAAAGTAAATGTGTTCAGCTGACCGATCCATACTTTCTAATGGAACAGGATCAAAGCCGTCAACAATGACTACTGGTTTGGTTAGCGATGTTTTGGGTTGGCCTCCGGGAGTTTTGCCGTACCAAACCTTGATCATAGCATCGTTATTGTCTCCAATCCTTGTGATTATATGGTAGAAATCTTCATCTGGTACAATGACTGGAGTATGACCCTCACAAGGATAATCATCATGAAAACCTGTCAGCGGTGTTGATTTTAATGGCACCGGCATATCCGATACCGTCAATTCCGATTTGGCATAAACCACACTGCTGTTGGTCAATGTTAACCTGAGGGTGATATTATACGTGCCTTCGCTACTGTAGTTAATGTTGTACTGCGTATTTTGTGCAAAGGTAAGGTACCCGTTTCCATCGTCGAAGTTGATGGTGGCCGATGCAATGTTCCCGGTGAGATTACCATAAATAGAACCCCCTCTAAAGGTAACGTCTAATGGAATTTCGTTAGAGTACATGGGGCTTACGGTAACGCAGGTTTTTTCCATGTACGGGTTGCCACTGTTCGGCCCGTCGTAAAATAAGGTGTCAACCAAATGCACAAGTCCGCTGCTGATTGCATTATCGGCAAGGTGATTGTATTTAAAATAAACCGCATTGATTTTTATTTCCGAATTGGCATTATCGGGAATTTGATTGTCAATGGTCTCTGGAGTTGGACTGGTTGGAGTGTTAATATCACCTTCGTAAAGTGTCTGGTATGCATATTGCCATAAGGCCAGATTTGATGCACTACACGACGCAATTCCGTTAAATCCAAAAATAGGGTCGGGGATACCAGCCTTATTGGCCATAATATTGGTTGAGAGCTTTGTTGTGGTCAGGTTATCGAACATTTCGGGATGAAAGTTCAACGTTGTTTGCCCGTAAAGTTGAATTACAGACAATAGTGTTATAATTGTTATCTTTATTTGTTTCATAATATCTATTCTATGGAAATTAATTCAAGGGTGTAACCATTTAGAAGTTCTAGTTTTACAACCCCATAATTTTTAACGTAGATTAACTCCTTAATGTCAATTGTATCACTGAAAACGTAACAATTTTGGTAAGTTGTGTTTTGTATAACACAACTTATGCTAGAGAGAGTATCTTTATTGATCTCAAACCATGAAGTAGAATTAAAAGACCGATGCTCCCAAACCTCAATGTGTGCAATTTTGCGACAAGCTGCACTAGTTATTTTTAAATATCTAGAACTGTCTGGCGTATAAAATCCAGATTTGACTAATTCAATTCCTCCGTATGGTACACTAAGATAACTGCTTGTTTCAAACCATGATTCTGTAAATTCTGTTTCTATTTCAATTTTTACACTATTGATACCATTTTCGAGATACTCAATGAAGTCGTATTCTTCCAGTACAAACTCTTTATCTGAATTGGATAGTCTACAAAAATCTTTATCGTTTTTACAAGCAGTAAATATTATGACTATTGTTGCAAAAATTAAAAAATAGTTTGCCAACCTTCTTTTGATATGAATAGCGATCTTCATGTTTTTATCTTGTTTTAAAATGTCAACAATTCAATTTGATTCATTGAATATTCTTATTTGTAGTTTAATATTTACTTTGTTAAAATCATCTTTTTGGTATCCACCTCTTTACCGTCGGCAATAAGGGTGTAAAGGTACATCCCGGCTTTTAGGCTGTGGCCTTCAATGTTTGCAGCAGTATTGCCACGCTCATTTATGGTCAGCTTTTGAATTTGTTCGCCTTGCATGGTATAAATGTACAAAATAGCTTTGTTTACTGTGCTGGGTAAGTACATGTTAATGGTGGTGTTTACTGAGAACGGATTGGGGATGTTTTGGCTAAGGGTTGCAGCTTCGAAAACCTCTGAGCTGTTTTGGTCAATGGTAGCCGATTTTTGTTGGGTTTTGGCAAGTGCCGTTTGGAGGTCGTCTATTTGGTTTTCCAGCTTGGTTAATTTTTGATCGAGCGAAATAATTTCGTTGTTATTTTCCTGAATCAGTTCAGATTGTTCATTAATAGCTGAAAGCAAAATTGGGATAAATTGCATGTATGAAACATATTTATCTCCGTTTTCATCTGTATCAACAAGTTCAGGATATAATTTTTCAACATCTTGTGCTAAAAAACCATAATACTCTTTTTGGCTTGGATCAAATTTAACACCTACATCTTTATTTTGTGGATTTGTAAGATCTTCTTTCTTAAAATTGTATTTAACTGCTTTAAGCTGTTTAAGCTTATCTTTACTTTCATTAACTTCTTTTATATTTTCTTTTCGATTTTTATCGCTGTTTGTATACGCCACACCACTGCCATCGAGATACCATTTTAGTACCATTCCATCTTCATCAATTACTTTTAAAAGGTAACCGGTTGTTCCTGCAGGATTCGAACCTCCATCTCCAGGACTCCATATAACAGCATAGTCACCATCAACATACAGGCCTGCACTCTCGGAATTGCCTTGTTCCATTATTAAGCCTCCATTACTTACATTCGTATTAAAATCGTAAGTAATAGCTTCACCATATATACCATAGCGTCCAGAATGATATTGGCTGGTAATATTTCCAATTCTGGCTCCATTGGCAACATCTAACTTACCATAATAATTTAGTCTTCCAATTCCAACATCACCATTGGAGTTAACAGAGATCTGTGCAAATGCATCAAAAGAAGCAATCAGGATTAAAGCAATTAAGAATAGTTTTTTAGATTGATTGATTGATTGATTGATTGATTGATTTTGAATTTTAAGAAAGTTTTTCATAATCGTAGAGTTTAGGGTTAGACAATAAATTTTTGTTTTATACCTATTTATTCCTTATGCATGAAAAAGGTTACCCTAAAAACTAAATTTATTGATGAATGAATGTTTTTAATACATGAATGGAAGATATTTGTGTGTTAATATCGCTTTAGTGGGGAATGAAAATTATAATTAGTGTATGGTTCGTTAGTGTTTGTTTTTTTGGATGGTAAGGAGAGCACCCCGAATAGTTGTTACAGAAATTATTTATTGCATGGTTATTTTTCTTAGAAAGAATGCTGTACTGAACGCAAAAAACCCGGTCTTCTTATGATAGACCGGGTCCTTGTTAATTCTTTTGATCTTGTGTTAAATATGGTCGGACAGGAATGTCCGACCTACGATGCATTAGGTTGATATATTAAAACCGTACTCCGGCTTTCACTTCAAAAGCATGAATCTTATCGCTTTTGGCTACGTCTAAATGTGGGTAACGTGTATAACTGTATTCCACTTTTACATAGGGGCTAAAATTTTTGTTGTCGTTGAACAAATAACCAAAATCGAAACGCGTTTGGTGTCCAAACGAACTGCCTTCGCGACCATTAATGCGGAGCTGATTCAGCAACAAGCCATAACCGAAAAACGGAATGGTTTTTTTATTGGCCTTTAAATCGTGGCGCACCGCCCAGCCGTACGATAATATTCCTCCGGTTTGGGTTCCGGTGCCACTGTATAAATACGTGTAGCCAAGTGGGACCGAAATGTAGCCCGCCGGTTTTCCACTGTAACCCGATAGTTGCCAGGCGTAGTCGAAGAGAACCGTGGTTCCCATGTTTTTCATGTCTTCGAAACTACTGGACGCAATGTAGCGCTGACCAACTTCCAATGACTTATATTTTGGCGCTTTTGCGATCTCTTGAGCAAAACTGCTAATGGAAAGTACGCCTAACAATACTAAAAATATAATTTGCTTAATCATAGTAGATGTCTTAAAAACCAGAGGCAAATATAATTGTTTTTTTAGCTTGCTCTATTTGTATTGTTCAGCAGTCACTTTTTTCAAAAAATAGTTGGCCAGTTGCATCGATGGTTCATCCAATAAACCCTCGGGATGCCACTGAACTCCTGCAGCAAAACCGCCATCACTTTCATCGATAATTTGGATGGATTCTACAATTCCGTCAGCAGAGAAGGCTACGGCTTTAAAGCCTGGTGCCATACTGTCAATGCATTGGTGATGCCTGCTGTTTACCCATAAGCTGTCCTTTCCTGTAGCTTCATACAACCAGGAATCGTGTTCAATAAGTACAATGTGAGCACTGTCTGATGATGAATTGTGAATTATTTCAGTGGGTAGAAAACTTGGAATATCCGGAATTAAAGTACCCCCATTTGTTGCATTCAGGATTTGATGTCCCCGGCAAATACCCAACAACGGAATTTTTTTAGCCAATGCATGATGAATCATAAGCATTTCAATGCTGTCGCGAAATTGGTCAAACTCACCACATACTTCCACGTATTCTTCTTTTCCATAAATTGAAGGATGGATGTCTTCGCCTCCGCCAATCACGACACCGTCGGCCATGACTAAAAAGAAATCCATTGAATCACTTGGGATGGTATAAAATTCTCGGGTGATTATGTCGGCCTGGGCTTTATGTAGCCATTGTTCAATTCGGTTATTGCTATCCTTGGATATGAGAATTAATTCACCTTTTGGTGGTGTGCACGCAAATGCCACAAATACTAATAAAAGCAGGATAAAATGTTTCATTGGATCGTTGATTTGTGATTTCGTTAAGAAAATTTGTTTCAAAAACCATCTGATGTTAGTTGAATCGATGCGATTCATTGCATCAGTATTATTTTTTTGAAAAATAGCGATTATCCATGAGGCTACATCATTTTTCATGATATTTTGAGTGCGATTCGATGTATTTTTTGGGCAGTAATCCTTATCTTCGGGTTTTATTCAATCCTAGCGTTATGAAGAATCTAATAGTACCTTTATTTTTGATGGTTTTACTGCTTGCATGTCAGCCTTCTAAACAGGAAATCACCTTGGGAAAGGTAAATTCTACACTGGAGCTCTCCAAACAAAAGAGCGTTTTAATGGCTGAATCCCTGGCCGATCAGCCCGATAAACTTCCCCGGACGATCAATGAAAAAGGTGAATTGGTCACTTGCAATTCGGCCTGGTGGGTGAGTGGTTTTTTCCCAGGACAGTTATGGTACATGTATGAATATTCGGGAGATTCCATTTTGAAAAATTGGGCCGAAAATTATACCTGGCGCGTTGCCGATCAGCAATATACTACTGATAACCACGACGTGGGGTTTATGATTTTTTGCAGTTTTGGAAATGCCTACCGCATTACGAAGGATCCTGTTTATTTATCGGTTATAAAAACTGCTGCAGCTTCACTATCAACTCGTTTTGATTCAACAACACAATGTATTCGTTCCTGGGATTCAGCAGGCTGGAATCAAAAATGGCAATTTGCCGTCATTATCGACAACATGATGAATCTGGAATTGCTGGAATGGTCGGCCAAAAGCTTCGAACAAGCTCAGTTGGATGCTATTGCCCGTACCCATGCCAATACAACCATTAAAAATCATTTTCGCAGCGATGGAAGTTCCTATCATGTGATTTCCTATGATACGATTACCGGTTTGCCACATGCCAAAAATACGGCACAAGGCTATAGCGATTCTTCTGCATGGGCTCGTGGTCAGGCCTGGGGTTTGTATGGTTATACCATGATGTTTCGTGAGACAGGTGATTCTACCTATTTGACACAAGCGATAAGCATAGCCGATTTTATTGTGAATCATCCGCGTTTGCCGGAAGATAAAATACCATATTGGGACTTTGATGCTCCTGACATCCCCAATGCTAAACGCGATGCTTCGGCAGGGGCAATTACCTGTTCTGCATTGTTGGAATTGCAAAAATATGTAGATAGCCCAAGGCAGAAACAATATTTTGACGTGGGGGAGCAACAATTAAACACCCTTTGTTCCGATGTCTATTTGTCAAAATTAGGAGAGAACCAAAATTTTATCCTGAAGCACAGTGTTGGGCACATTCCTGCCAATAGCGAAGTGGATGTGCCACTTAGTTATGCCGATTATTATTTTGTGGAAGCTATGTTGCGCTATCGTGAGCTGGTTAAAAAGTAAAAAGATGAAATCTTTTAGATATTTGATCGTGCTTCTTTTGACGATTCTACTTTTTTCTTGTGAATCATCAAAAGAAGAACTGACTGTAACGGTTTCAAATGTTGGTTTGGGATGGGCCAAAACCAGCGTAAATGCCACCATTTTCCGAAAGAATTCCATTGTGTCATTAAATGGATATCAGTTTGTAGCCTATTACGATACTTCAGCAACTGTTGTTCTGGCCAAACGAAAAACGAATGAGGACCAATGGCAAGTACATCGAACCAAGTATAAAGGAAATGTGAATGATGCACACAATATTATCTCCATCATGGTCGATGGCGATGGCTATTTACACATGAGTTGGGACCATCACAACAATGCACTGAACTATTGCCAATCCCTCGAACCTTTTGGTATCGAAATGGGCGGGAAGGAAAAGATGATTGGCTCAAATGAACAGGTCGTTTCTTATCCTGAATTTTATCGTTTTAGCAATGGTGATTTATTGTTTGCCTATCGTGATGGTGGCTCGGGCAATGGAAATCTGGTCTTAAACCGTTACCATTTGAATTCCAAATCGTGGGAGCGGATTCAATCGAATTTAATTGATGGAGAAAAAAAACGAAATGCTTACTGGCAACTGTTTATCAATTCGAAGGATGAAATTTTGTTGAGTTGGGTTTGGCGCGAAAGCCCTGATGTGGCCTCAAACCACGACCTTTGTTTTGCGAAATCTGTTGATGGCGGTTTACATTGGGTGGATTCGAAGGCTAAGGTTTACCAGCTGCCAATCAGGCAAAATACAGCCGAGGTGATCTTTCCCATTCCCCAAAACAGCAACCTGATTAACCAAACCTCCATGTGCAGCGATGAGCGGGGTAATGCCTACATTGCTACTTATTTTAAATTGAAGGACGATTCTTCTACGCAGTTTCATTTGATTTATCAGCATGGGTTGAATTGGAAACATAGTACCATAAGTGATCGGGCCGATGATTTTAATTTGAGTGGAATGGGAACGCGCCGTATTCCAATTAGCAGACCGCAAGTTTTGCTCGGCACTGTTGGTGAAGAACAAAAAGTTATTGTGATCTACCGGGATGCGGATTGGGCCGATGCTGCATGTATTTCTACTGCGAATTTGCTTGACATGAAATGGGAAACAAGATTTTTAAGCCCTCAGCCTTTAGGTGCATGGGAGCCGTCATTTGATACCGAATTGTGGAAAACCGACAAAAAATTGAACCTTTTTATTCAGAAAGTAGGACAGGGGCAAGGTGAAACCACTGTTGAGATGGAACCACAAATGGTAAGCATTTTGGAACTTGATTTTGAGGATTAAACTCCAATGAATTTCAGTGCTTCATAAACCAGAAAAAGGTCAAACAAATTTTAAATTATGATAAAGTTATTATTTCAAAATATAGCTTCAAGCTTATTATTCTTTCTTCTTTTTGTTTCGTGTTCACCAAAACAATCTGAAATTGTTGAACTCACCAACGATGGAACCTGGTGCTGGTTTTCTGATCCAAGAGCCATTTATAATGATGAAAACAATACCTTGATTACCGGCTACGTATCTGAGAATGGAGATGTGATTGCTTTGCAATACAATTTGGAAACGAGCGAAAAAAGCTCAACAATTTTATATGAAAATCTTGAAATAGATGATCATAACAATCCGGCTTTTCTGCAACGAGCCGATGGGAGATATTTGGCATTTTATACCAAACATCACAATACAGGTTTATACATGAACATGAGTTTAGATCCTGATGATGCGTCGGAATATGGCAATGCTATGCTGATTAATCCTAATGGTAAGGCCGATCTGGAAAAGTATGGCGACGACCGTTATACCTATGCCAACCCTATGATGCTTAAAAATGAAAATAAGCGCATCTATTTGTTTGGGCGCTGGATTGGCTTTAAACCCAACATGAGCTGGAGCGACGATGGAGGAAATTCATGGAGCGATAGCAGGGTAGTGGTTTGCCCCGAACCGTTTAGTTGGGGACAGCGCCCGTACGTGAAATATTTCAGCGATGGCCTGGATAAAATTCACATGGTATTTACCGACGGTCATCCACGTGACGAAGCCACCAATTCGGTATACTATGCTTGTTATTACGATGGTGCTTTTCATAGGGCCAATGGTGAAGTGATTTGTACGCTGGATGAACTTCCTTTTGAACCCAAAGAGGCCACTCTGGTATACAATGCCAAAATCACGGGCGAGCGTGCGTGGGTGTACGATGTGTATGCCGATGATGCAGAAAATCCGTCCATTGCTTATGCCCGTTATCCTTCAGAACAAGAACACATTTATCATTATGCCTGGTACAATGGCAGCGAATGGACCGACAGAGAAGTGACGAATTCAGGAAAATGGTTTCCTCAAACACCCGAAGGAGAAAATGAGCGGGAACCACATTATTCAGGCGGATTAAGCATCGATCCCAACCATCAAAACTCCCTGTTTATTTCAAAGCAGGTAGATGGTATTTTCGAAATTGAAAAATGGCAACTGTTGAAAGACAAATGGAAAACCACCGCAATTACTTCGCAAAGCGCGAACGATCAGGTTAGGCCGTATGCCGTAAAAAATGACAGGAATGAAACTTTGTTGTTATGGCTTTCGGTAAATCGGTACATTCATTACACTAACTTTCGTACTTCAGTGGAGTTCGTTCATTTGCGCAATTAATGTAAGTGTTATTTTAATTTTAGATTGGTAGGATTGTAATTTTGCCTACATTCAAGATACTTATTCTCATGTAAACCATAACTGACGAAATACACAAAGTCAATGAGTTCAATAGCCATTAAAACCAACCAGCTTTCCAAAAAATTTGGCACCAGAACAGCTGTGTCCGATTTGTCGATTGAGATACAGAAAGGTGAAATTTTTTCATTGCTGGGAACCAATGGCGCAGGGAAAACCACTACCATTAAATTGTTGAGCTGTTTGCTTAAACCTACATCCGGTAGTGCGACTTTGATGGGAATAGATGTGGAAAAACATCCTGATAAAGTCAAAAAGATCATTGGCGTTTCGCCTCAGGAGACGGCCATTGCCACTCATTTGAATACGCGTGAAAACTTAACACTGATGGGCGGAATATTTAATATGAGCCCAAAAGCTGCCAGAAGTCGTGCTTATGAATTAATGCAGTTAATGGAACTGGAAGACAGAAAAGATCAGGTTCGGAAACTTTCGGGTGGAATGCAACGTCGCCTTAGTATTGCCATGGCTTTAATGGCGAATCCTGAAATTCTGTTTTTGGATGAACCAACTCTTGGGCTCGATCCACATGCGCGAAAGTCGGTTTGGAATTACATTGAAAAACTAAAAGGCGAAAAAACCATTTTGTTGACCACACACTACCTCGAAGAAGCCGATTCACTGGCCGATCACATTGCCATTATGGAAGATGCTAAAATCATTGAAACCGGAACATCACAGGAACTAAAAAAACGGTATCAGAGTTCTCAAATTATGCATGTTCGGTTTGATGGTGATACCACTCAGGTGATTGGTGAATTGCGCCAACTAAATATTGAGGTTGAGAATAACAGTCAGGGAATTGTGATCAAAGCTCCTGACCTGGATATTTATGCCATAACCGACGTGTTGCGTTCCAAAAATATAGTAATAAAAGGCATTCAAATGCAGGAGCCTACGCTCGACGAAGTATTTATTCATTTAACGGGAAAGGAAGCAAAGTCATGAGATTCGTGAGTTTAACCCAACGGAATTTGAAGGAGGTTTTTCGAGATCCCTTAACCTTGCTGCTAGGCGTTGCAATGCCTGTCATATTATTGTTTTTGTTTTCATCGTTGCAGGATTTAGGTGGCGGCATTGAATTGTTTGAACCACAGATGTTAACACCCGGTTTGGTGATTTTTAGTTTTGCGTTTATCATCATGTTTAGTGGAACCTTGTTAGGAAAAGATAGCAAATCGGCCTTTTTAACGCGGTTGTTATCTACTCCTTTGAAACCCATCGATTATTTATTGGCTTACTTATTACCCTTCATTCCGGTGGCTATTTTTCAAGTGGTGGTGTGCTATGCTGTGGGACTTTTATTGGGTATGCCTATGATCAATGTCGGATTCACTTTACTAATTTTCTTTTTAATGGCGATTTTGTCCATCAGTATTGGAATTATATTGGGTTCGCTGCTTACAATTAATCAGATATCAGGTGTTGGTTCCTTGATCATCACCATGGTCAGTTTATTCAGTGGTGCCTGGATGGATCTGAAAATGATTGGTGGAATCTTTCAAGCCATTGGATATGCCTTGCCTTTCGCTCACAGCATCGATGCTTTGAAAGCTTTGTCGAAAGGAGCTTCTTTTAGTGACATTCAAACCAATTTTATTTGGGTATTGATTTATACCGTGGTGTTTTTTGTACTGGCCATTTATGCCATAAAATGGAAAACACGGAGGGCGTAAGAAAATTGTGCAATCCATAGAAACCATGGCTTTCGATGTCGGATATAGAGCTTTGAAGAAGACCCTTTCGCCCTTTTGAAAATGAATACTTCATTTTGTTCGTTTTAGCTCCATTTTAAAAGCACATAGGGCGATTTTCGATGGACTGCAGTTCGATAAAAGGTCCTTCTAGATATTTCTTTCTAATTTAAAATTATGTTGTATATTGAGTTGTTCAAACCTCCCCTTGTTTTATTTAAAATAAATATCTATTCAATTTGAAAAAGAATATGGATAAGAAGGATTTAGAAATTATAAATCTCCGGAAGGAGATGGAAATACTGAAAAAGGAAAAGGCCGCTTTTGAAAGTAATGAAAAAATGTTTCATGCTTTGGTTGAAACAGCTGTTGGAGATATTGGTCAGGATTTTTTCAACAACATTGTAATTAAACTTTCAGAATGGTTAAATGCCGAATGTGTAATTATTGGTCAGATTGTTCGGGATAATGTTGTGGAAGGATTTCCTATGTATTTGGATGGTGAAATCATTCAAGGATTTTCTTATACACTAGACGGAACACCGTGCGATTTAACCTCTAAAAAGGGGTATTGTGTGTATACCGATGAGGTGATAAAATCATTTCCAACATCGAAAGATTTAATTGAAATTAATGCAAAAGGTTATGTTGGTACAGCCTTGTATAATAAGGCAGGAGAACCCAATGGGATACTTTGCGCTATGTCGAGAACAAAACTAAACTTACCTCCTCAGGCTGAAGATATCATGCGAATTGTGGGTTCAAGAATCACTGCTGAGATCGAACGGATTAAAGTCCAGACGGCACTGGAGATATCTGAATCAAATTTAAGAAATGCAAATGCATCAAAAGACCGGTTCTTTTCAATTATATCACACGATTTGAAAAGCCCTTTCAATTCACTTTTGGGCCTTAGTGAAATGCTTGTTGACGATGTTAAAAATAAAAAATACAATGAGATCAGTAGTTATGCTAATCAAATTCATGATGTGTCAAGTCAATCCTATGTGCTTTTACAAAACCTGTTAGATTGGTCGTTGACACAAACAGGTAATATTTCCTATCATCCCGAACAGATCAAACTTTATGAACTGGCAAATGAGGTTATTACATTCTTGTCTGTTTTGGCTTCACAAAAAAAGATCAAGTTAAATGCAAGTATTTCTCCTGATTTAGCAGTGATTGCAGATCGGAAAATGCTGACGACCATCCTACGGAATCTGGTTTCAAATGCCATTAAATATACACAAACAGGTGGTGTAATCACATTGACCGCTTCGTTGGCTAATGATAAAATTAAAATGTCGGTTTCGGATACCGGAGTTGGTATTGCTCCTAAAAATCTTGAAAAATTGTTTAAGATTGAAAACAATTATAGTACATCGGGTACTGAAAATGAATCAGGTACCGGTCTTGGATTGATTCTGTGCAAAGAGTTTACAAAACGACACAATGGCGATATTTGGGTTGAGAGTGAACTAGGCAAAGGAAGTACATTTAATTTCACAATTGCAAATAATTAGGTTTTCGGGCTGTATGCAACAAAGCTATTCTTCAAATTGAATTATTCCAGTTTAAATCTTTGCAGCCTAAGTGGCATGCCTTCAGCGTTTTTTAGTTTTTGTAATCCATAAACGTATCCATCATGAAATACAAATTTTGAAGGATTAATTTCCAGTTCATAATCGTCGCAAACAAAGGTGCTTTGACAAACAAATTCGCCACCATTCTTCATCACCCAAACGTTGAATTTATTGGCGTTTTCTTCTTTAGGGAATTCATAAATTAAGAGGTTTCCGTCTGAGTCTTTAATGATGTTCGAGAAATAGGGGAGTGGAATTGGATCTTTGATTTTGGCTAAGTCATCTTCCATCTGTCCAATCAAGGTTTGCATTGCTTTTTGCCCTTCTTCCGGTGACATTTTTGATGTTTTAAAGAATGGTTTGTCGAAGTTTTTATACTTATCTATAGCTGTTTGCTGAATTTCTTTTTGTTCGGCAATGGTCAACATATTGGTGGTAGAATTGAGTTGTTTTTTAGACAGAACTTTGCCATTCAAATCACAAACTACAATTTCTCCTGTTTCGGGATAGGCAATAATAAGATGGTTGCCTATGCTCTCAATTTTAGGAGGACTTTGCATACCCAGTCTGTTTGCGAAAGGCATTGTACTAAGACTTACAGCTCCTCCTGCTTTGAATTTATAGGAATATTTGAAAAGCTCGCAATGATCACCGATATCACCACAGCGCTCAGTGAAATGGTCCCATATGATCTTTTCTTCGTTAGTTTCATAATCAACAATTGAAACAAAGTCGCGGAACTTATCTTTCCAGATCACCCAGCCAACTACCGCAATTTTGCTATTTGGAAGTGACACTATTTGCTTGACCATGTAATCGAGTTTTAGCGTTTTCTTGTAGTTCCCATCAAAATCGAAGCAAAGCATTCGGCCCAAATTGTCGAGGCCGCCAAAGAAGGTATTGTCGTTGACCACACCGGCAATACCACTGGTTTTTTTGTATTGATAACCAGTTTCCGAAGTGATGTAAAACTCCTTAATAAACTTCCCATTTGGATCAAATTTCGAAAAGTAATTATGGTATGCGTGATCGATGGCTATTGAGCCATCTGGTGTAATGGTGATGGACTTTCGGTTGCCCATGGGTTTGCTGTATAAGGTATCGAAATAGCTTGTAAATACTTTGTCCCATTCGTTTCCTTTTCCATATTCTGTGTCGGGAACTAATTTCACTGTTCCTTTTTTGTAGATGTCGATCAGGTTTTGGGACCTTCCTTGGCTTGCAATAAATGCAATGATTAATATTATTGTCAGTTTTTTCATTTTCTTATTTTTTAAGTTATTGAAGATAATATTCTGAGCGGTTTCCGTCAGGATCAACAAAGCTGATCACCAGGGCTTGCTCAGTAATTGGTTTGTTGGAATCGAATTCCCACGTTGGGTTAAAAGCAATTTGCTTTTCTGTTTTTTGATCGGTTTTGTCGACAAAAATCAATACAAACAACAGCAAACAGGCAGCCGAAAGGCTATATATGATGTAGTTTTCAAAGCGCTGGAATTTTGTTTTTGTAGGTGTTCGGAAAGGGGGAATTTCTATTCTTTTTGAATTCAACAGGTTCAGATCCTTCTTTATCGAACTGCTTTGTTCCAGTTGGTGCAAGTAGTTTGAATTGCACGAATTGCATCCCGACAAATGTTCTGCGATTGATACTTTCTCGTAGCTAGAACATTCGTTGTCGATGTATTTTTGGATTTCTATTTTATCAATGCAGTTCATGTTCAATTTTTTTTAATTGTATTCCTAACTTCTCTAAGGTGCGGGTTAATGTTTTCCCTACAGAGGTGAATTTAATCCCGCTGATTTCTGAAATTTCTTTGTAACTAAGTCCTTCACTGTACAAGATGGCCAACGCTCTTTCTTTCGGTAATAAGCTGTTTAACGCTTGTGTTACCAGCTCATGCTTCTCTTTTTCGTTGTTCTCCTCGTCGGATTTTTCGTTTACAGTGGTATCATCAATTTTTAAGAACTTTTGTTTTGCCCGTGTGGTATCGATGCATTTATTCAAAGTGGCACGGTACAACCAACTTTTAGGATATTCAATCACCTTACCTTTAACTGTTTTTTGATAGAGGGCAATAAAAACCTCCTGTACAATGTCCGAAGCCTCATCCTTATCGTTGACCATTTTATTGGCAACATTAAACATCATTCTATAGTGTTTGGCGTATATGGTTTCGAAATTCTCCAATCAGTTGATTTTAGTTCTTAGTCTGGAAAAGGTAGTACTTTGTGACAAAGTATGGTAGATATTTTCGAAGTGATAAAAAAAGACAGGTATTAACTGTTGATCGTTGAAGTTTATTTGATGAGTTAGCTGCAAATCCTTAAATTTGAAAAAAATGAAATAAAATGGATTATTCAGAACTAAAGTCAGAATTGCATCGCTTAATTGATGAAGTCAACGACGAGGATGCTTTATATACCGTGCAATCTATTCTGGAGGGCCTGGCAAAGCCTGATCACGATTGGGCAGATGATTTGAGTG
Source organism: Prolixibacteraceae bacterium (assembly GCA_041821245.1). Lineage (GTDB taxonomy): Bacteria > Bacteroidota > Bacteroidia > Bacteroidales > Prolixibacteraceae > Roseimarinus. The sequence goes on along the minus strand of JBGUEP010000005.1, from coordinate 60,457 downwards.
ATGAAATGAGAACTGCTCTTGAGAAAAGCATAGAAGATGCTGATGCAGGTAGGGTGATCAGCCACAATGAGGCGATGAAAATCATTCATCAAAAGTACGATAAATAATGGGGGTTGTTTGGTCATTAAAGGCTTTGAAATCTTTCCAGCAGGTGATCAACTATTTATCCTTAGAATGGAGTGTCTCTGTTGAAATGAACTTTATTCATGAGGTTGAGAGGATCATCCTACTAATTTCGAAAAATCCTAATATGTTTAAGAAATCAAACCGCTATAAAAACACTCGGATAGGATTTGTTACAAAGCATAATTCATTTGTTTATCGGGTTACCAATAAAAAAATTGAATTACTGATTTTTTGGGATAACCGACAGGATTCTAGGAAATTGATTTATTGAATGAGGCAATTCAAAGTAATTTATTGCCACTAAGGCACAAAACCTCAAAGTTTTCACAAAGTCCATTCGATACACAAACAGTGTTTTGTGGTTTCTTTGAGCCTCAGTGATTTAGTGACATTATTTAAATACCAGTTTTTTGAGCCTCTTTGTTCCCTTATCGAATGCTTTTTACAAACTCACTCACCTTCATTTTCAAATCACCTTCTTCGGCCAATTTTTTGATGAATGCTGAACCAATAATACCACCATTGGCATATTGGGTGGCATAAGCGAACGATACTTTGTCTTTAATGTTGAAGCCGATTTGCATTGGACTCTTCAAATTCAGGCTGTTTACCCTTTCAAAATATAAAATTTGTTTATCCTGATCAATCGTTTTATTCGCACCGGTAGTTGATGCCGATGAAACCATGTAGATAAACCCGTTGCAAACTTCGTCGTAGGCTTTGATTCGCTCGTTGCTGGTTTGAGGCGTGATCAGAAAAACGCTGCTTAAGTGGTGTTTTTCGTATAAGGGTTTGTAATCGGCTACGAATTCGTTCAGAGGGATGTCTGGCAGAATCAAACCAGATACGCCACAGTCTTCGCAAGCTTGCATAAAACGTTCCAGACCGTATTTCCATACCGGATTAATGTAGCCCATTAACAGAATAGGGATAGTAACTTCATCTTTGATCGCCTTTAATTGGTCGAACAACTTCTGAATGTTCATCCCATTTTGTAAGGCTTTTAAGTTGCTTACCTGAATGGTTGGACCATCGGCAACCGGATCGCTAAAGGGCATTCCCACTTCAATAATGTCGGCACCCGATGCGTCCAATTCTTTTATGATGGTAGCTGTATCTTCAAGATTAGGATAGCCTGCCGTAAAGTATACGGTGAGCAATCCCTCTTTTTTATCGTTGAATTTTTGTTGTAGTTTGTTCATGATTCTAGTCATTGGTCATCAGTCTCTAGTCATTAGAAGAAGCTAAGGATTAGTGACTGGCGACTGTTTACTTCATTTGTTTGATGTAAGTGTCCATATCTTTATCGCCCCGTCCTGAGACGTTTACCACAACCAAGTCAGTGGGCTCGAACTTCAGTTTTTCCAGGGCAGCCAGTGCGTGTGCACTTTCGAGGGCAGGAATAATACCTTCGATTCGGGTTAATAAAAAGGCGGCATCCAGGGCTTCCTGATCGGTGGCATCGAGGTAAGTTGCACGTCCTGTTTTAAACAGGTGGGAGTGAAGCGGACCAATTCCCGGATAATCCAAACCTGCAGAAATGGAATAAGGTTCAATGATTTGACCATCATGATCTTGCATCAGTAAGGTCTTCGATCCGTGGATGAATCCCACATCGCCACAAGCCATGGTGGCTGCAGTTTCACCCGAGTTAATTCCAAGGCCAGATGCTTCAACGCCAATGAGTTTCACTTTTGGATCATCCAGATAGTGATAAAAAGCACCGGCTGCATTGCTGCCACCACCAACACATGCGATGATGTAATCGGGACTGGTTTTGCCCACCTGTTCGTCGAGCTGCCAGCCGATTTCTTCACTGATTACAGATTGGAATTTAGCCACAATATCGGGGTAGGGATGTGGTCCCACTACAGAGCCAATCAGGTAATAAGTATCTTCCGGATTGTTAATCCAGTCGCGTAAGGCCTCATTGGTTGCATCTTTTAAGGTTTGGTTTCCGCTCAATGCCGGAACAACTTTGGCACCCAACATTTCCATCCGTTTTACATTGGGTTCCTGACGTTTTACGTCGAGGGCTCCCATGTATACAATGCATTCCATATCCATCAAAGCGCAAACGGTAGCTGTTGCAACACCATGCATTCCTGCTCCTGTTTCGGCAATGATGCGTTTTTTGCCCATTTTTTTGGCCAATAAAATCTGACCAATGGTATTGTTGACCTTATGCGAGCCGGTATGGTTTAAATCTTCGCGTTTCAGAAAAATTTTGGCCTTGTATTTTTCGCTCAAGCGTTTGGCAAAATACAAGGGTGATGGCCGTCCAACGTAATTTTTCAACAATTCAATAAACTCCTGTTTGAATTCGTAAGAGTTGATAATGTCGAGGTAAACGGCGTTTAAGGCATCAACATTTGGTTGTAACATTTCGGGGATAAATGCCCCGCCAAATTCGCCATAGTATCCGTTAGAGTTGGCTAAGTATCCCCCCCGGCCCCCTAAAGGGGGAGTTTGGTTGGATGTATTTTGTTTGTTATTACTCATTTTTTATTTCTTATTCGTCGTAGTAAATTTCGGTCGATTTCACATTAATTATTTGAACTTCATTTATTGATCGACCGGCATTTTTTTCTATCATTGCCCCTGGGCGACATTCGCTACGCTCATTTGCCCAGGGCTAAATCTAACGCCCTTTCAGGGCTTTAAGAAAAATCAATATTTTGTTTCTGTCTTTGATTCCGGGTTGAACTTCAAACTTGCTGTTGATATCGATTCCTGCCATTTTGGGATGATTGATTTGTAGTATTTCTTCAGCGTCGTTGGGTCCAATTCCTCCACTTAATAAAAAAGGTGTTTCGCCTTGATAGGTGTCGAGCAAGGTCCAGTCGAATTTTTCGCCTGTTCCACCATGCTTTTCCGATGGAGTATCGAACAGAAAAAAGTCGCAATATGTTTCGTATGCCTTATAGTCGTTCTTTTTGGTCAGGTTGAATGCCTTCATGATTTGGTAGCCTTTTTGCTTCAAAGCCGAGCACAATTCGGGCGATTCACTTCCATGGAGTTGCAGCGTATCCATATGAAACTCTTTGGCTTTAGCTACAATATATTCTTCATCAGCATTCACAAAAACTCCGGCTTTTTTAATGTTTGATGGCAATTGATCAATCTCTTCAGGATCAATTTTCCCTTCGACAAAACGTGGAGAGCGTGGATAAAAAATAAAGCCCAATAAATCAATCTCCAATACAGACAATTGATGCATGATGGCCGGATCTCCCATTCCGCAAACCTTTACAATCATGCCTGTTCGTCCTTAATTATTAATAACTGGTTTCCTCCTATTTGAAATTCATAATTGGCGTTCACCAACTCGCTGGAAGGGTATTTTTCCATAATTGGTTGGAGGAAGGGTGACAGCACTGAATTGAGATCAACTACAGGAAAAATTCTGATTTCACTACCCACGCGTAACATTTCATCAATGGCACGGAAATGAAAATCGAGATCAAGCAGGTCAGAGTACAATAAGAGCAAATGTGAACTTAAAACCAGGTCGAACGATTTGTCGGCAAAAGGCAATTCTGGCAAACTGGCTGAAATATAGCGGCCTTCTTCTTTTCCTTGTTCATAATCGACCAGGAATTGTTTCATCGATTTAATCCTGATTTTGCCCAAACCTTCGACCGAACCAAATTGATCCCATTTAAATTTGTCCATGTTCAATTTGGTTTGATTGATCACTTCGCCGAAAGTTTCATTGATCCTTTTTTCGATCTCTTTTGGAGAGAGCTCATAAATGGGATCCACTGATGTTACTTTGCTACCAAATGCTGTGGCCACTGAATTGAAAGCTGCCGGGCCATCACCACAACCCAAAACCTTTTTTGAAAGGAATTCAGGTGTTAAGTTGAACATACTCACATACTCAGTATAAGAGCGGCCCCATGGAACTATTTTTTCGTATTCAATCATACTATTGGTCGATTCTATTTTATTTCTGCACTAAATCGTTGACAAGCTATACCGGGGTCAGTTTCTTTCATGAAATTTTCACCCATTAGAAAGCCCTGGAAATCATAAGTTTTCAATTCTTTCACCGTTGATGGATCACTGATTCCACTTTCCGATATTTTAATGAACTGATTAGGAATTAATTCAGCCAATTTTTTTGAAATGTTGATGTCAACTTCAAAGGTTTTTAAGTTACGATTATTCACCCCAACTACGTCGACGAATGGCGAAACTTTTTGCAATTCGTCCTTGTTGTGAATTTCGAAAAGTACTTCCATTCCCAATTGGTGTGCAAGTTGGGCAAAACGATCCACTTCTTCAAACGTAAGCGATGCGGCAATCAATAAAATAATAGCTGCTCCATTGGCCTTGGCTTCATGGATTTGGTATTCATCAATGATAAAATCTTTGCGAAGAACAGGAATGGAAAGCAAGCTGGTCGCTTCTTTTAAGTCTTCCAGGCTGCCTCCAAAGTAAAACGAGTCTGTTAATACTGAAACGGCAGAAACCCCTGCTTTTTCGTAGGCAGTAACCACGTCTTTCAGCTTAACTTTTCCATTGATTAGGCCTTTTGAAGGCGATTTACGTTTATGTTCAGCTATTATTCCGGATTTATTAGGATTCAATAAAAATTTTTTGAACGATGGAACGGTTTTTTGGTAAGCCGGATATTGCTTCAATTCTTCCACTGAAACTTTAATTTTTTGAGCTTCGACTTCCAGGCGTTTATGTGCATTTATTTCATCCAAAATGGTAAGTCCCAAATCCCTGTTCGAGAACTTTTGCTTTGGTGAATTTTCATTTACTTTGTTCATTGAATGATCATTTAATACTAATTAATATTAAGGTAACTGTGGTGTCGTTTATGAAGTTACGGAATGTTTTTCCATAATTACAGCCTCAATTCCATTGTGGACAATAAATCGATCAACAATGGCATACCCGTATTTCTTATACAATTCAATGTTGTTTTTGCTTTTTGCCCCGGTTTCCAAAGCAAATTTAGCAGCTTTGGGGAAATACTTCTCAATCTCCGTTAAAAGCGCTTTCCCAAAGCCCTTCCCTTGATATTCCGGTAACACTGCCAATTTATTAATATGACAGATTCGGTTTTCCATATGTGCCCGGATTGATCCAATGATTTCTCCGTTTAGTGCTGCTTTTAATACAATTTTAGACGTGCATTCTTCAATTATTTCTTCCATCGTTTGAGTCATTGGTGCAATGGAACACATTTGATAAATTTCAGCTTGCTGCACAAATGCTTTCTTTTGTATATCCAGAATTTTTTCCAAATCACTTATATTGGCCAGGCGAATTTCCAGGCTTTCCAGGCTGCCATATGAGCCGGGATCTCCTTGGGGAGACTTTTTTGGTTCAATAAATTGATTTGGATTCATTTTTTAATACGAATAAATAAAGTGGTACGAATTTAATTCTCAACCAATGCCTGCAGTATTTTGGATGCTTTGCCACCCAAGAGCGAACTTTTAGCTTCCTCAATGCATTGTTCAATTGATTTATCCGGATGAATGGTTTTAATGGCCATTGCTGAATTGGCAAATACAACACTATTTTGAGCTGTGGTTCCCTTACCGTCTAAAATAGTTTTAAAAATATCAGCAGCTTCTTTCACCGTTTCGCCACCATATATATCAGCTTGTTTCAGTTGGGGTAAACCCAAGAGCATTGGATTAAGCATCACTTCTTCGGTATTGGAAATCAATTTAAAATTCCCGGTTAGGGAAATTTCATCGTACCCATCCATGGAATAAATAATGCTGTAGTTTTTGTTGGATTGTTGAAAGATATAGCTGTACAAACGCATGGTTTCCAAATCATAAACACCTGTGATTTGATTTTGAGGTTGCGAAGGGTTTAGAATTGGTCCAAGCATGTTGAAAAATGTTTTCATGCCCAAATCGCGCCTGATTGGTCCAACAGCTTTCATGGCCGGATGAAAAAATGGAGCGTGTAAATAAACTATTCCCGCCTTGTCCATCATCCTGCGAAGCTTATCCTGATTGTTGGTGAACTTATGCCCGAAATATTCAATTACACTGCTGGAACCGGAAGCTGAAGAAACCGCATAATTGCCATGTTTGGCTACATGATAACCTGCTCCGGCCACAACCAAAGAGGATAGGGTAGAAATGTTGAAGGTGTTTTTACCATCGCCACCGGTACCACAAAGATCAATGGTATTAAAATCGGAAAGATCAACTTTTACGCAAAGTTCCAAGAGGGCATCGCGAAAGCCCGACAGTTCGTTGGGAGTGATACTGCGCATCATATATACGGTAAGAAAAGCCGTAATTTCTGCGGTATTGTATTTCTCGCTGGTAATTTCGGTTAAAGCAAGCTTCGCCTCTTCGCGACTTAAGGATTTATGTTCTGTGAGTTTTTGAAGTATTTGTTTCATTGTTGTTAATATTGAACCCCTAAATCCCTTTCGACAAGCTTAAGGAGGCCTGAAGGGGACTTAATCGATTGGTTATTTCTAGTTTTTTCTGTTTCGATTATTATTTACAATGTCGATATTTATGGACGATGCATTTTAACGGTCGGTTATTAAACTCCCCCTTTAGCGGGAAGGGGAAAATTTAAAAAATTAGCTATAATCTCTTTTCCACGAGGCGTTAATACTGATTCAGGATGAAATTGTACACCGCGAACATCATGTGTTTCATGGAACAGGGCCATCACATTTCCTTCCTCATCGACTGATGAAACATGCAGTCCTTCCGGAATTTGATCGGGAGCCACTACCCATGAATGGTATCTTCCCACATCAATCACATCGGGAAGGCCAATGAAGGAAATGTCCTTACGGTTGGTGATTTTAACAGGTGTGGCTACGCCATGAAATACTTTGTTCATGTTTAGTAATTTTCCACCATACACTTCAGCAATGGCCTGGCAACCTAAACAAACGCCAAAAATGCTTTTGGTTTTTCCATAGGTCGCTATAATTGGTTTCAGAATTCCTGCTTCATCAGGAACACCTGGTCCTGGCGATAAAACAATTTTATCGTATTGTGCTACGTCGGCCAGCGAAATTTTATCGTTACGGAATACATCAATCTGTGCATCGCAGAGTTCTTTTAGGGCGTGAACCAGGTTATAGGTGAATGAGTCGTAATTGTCAAGTACTAGTATTTTCATAATAAAGTTATTAAGTCAGTGGTCATTAAGGTAATAAGTCATTAGTCAGTAAGTTGTTGGTGATTTCTAATGACCGGTGACCAATGATTGATTACTATTCTATATTAATTTTTTCCGCCTCGATAACGGCTTTTGTCAATGCGCCAAGTTTGTTGTTTACTTCCTGCAATTCAGTTTCTTTTACCGATTCGGATACGATACCGGCACCTGCCTGATACGTTAAGGTGTTGTTTTTGCTCAGGAAAGTTCTGATGGTAATGGCGTGGTTAATGTTTCCGTTGAAACCAATGAATCCAATGGCTCCGGCGTAATAGGAACGGGAGGTGTTTTCGAGTTCGTCGATAATTTGCATCGCCTTAAATTTTGGTGCTCCTGAAAGTGTTCCGGCCGGAAAAGTGTCGCCATAAACTTTTACCGTATTGGTACCTTCGGGCAATTTTCCACTGACTTCAGAAACCAGATGAAGTACGTGTGAATAGTATTGCACCTCGCGGTAATTATCAACTTTAACATTCGATGAATTGCGACTGAGATCGTTTCGGGCGAGGTCAACCAGCATAACATGTTCTGCATTTTCTTTTTTGTCGGCAGCCAAATCGATGGCAAGTTGACGGTCTTTCTCGTCGTCGCCGGTACGCTTGAAGGTTCCTGCAATGGGATTGATAATGGCTTTGCTGCCTTCTACCACCAACTGAGCTTCCGGTGATGAACCAAATATCTTATAACCGCCACAATCGAAGTAGAACAGGTATGGCGAAGGATTGATTCGACGTAAGGCACGATAGACATTAAAGTCATCGCCACTGAAATTTTGGCGAAAGCGGCGCGAAAGTACAATTTGAAATACATTTCCCAGGAAACAATGTTTTTTCCCTTCTTCGACTATTTGCATGTATTCGTCGTCGGTAATGTTTGAACTTTCTTCGCCTTCGAGTTTAAATTGGAAAGCTACCACATTTTGATTTTTTAGTAGTATCGAAATTTCTTTGGCCTGGCTTTCTTCCTCTTTCTGGAGATTCTCCACCAAGGTGATATCGTTGTTGAAGTGGTTAATGGCGATTATGTACCGATGAAAAGCATAGCGCATTTCAGGAATATCGGTTTCGGCATTTTCTCTTTCTCTTAATTTTATTGTTTCAAAATAGCGTATGGCGTCATATGAAGTATATCCCCATAATCCGTTCACTACACCTTTTTGTTTAATTTCTTCCATTTCGAAATTGTTGAGAAAATTGTGGAGGTTCTCTGCCACATTGTTTTCGGTAGAAATGGATTCAACTTCAACGATATTTCCCGGTAGATTTTTGATAATTTGACCTTTATTGATTTCAATAACAGCAATTTCATCGAAGCAGATGTAACTCATGCTGTTATTCGCCCCATGGTAATCACTACTTTCCAGGAGTAGTGTATTGGGGAAACGGTCACGTATTTTGAGGTAAATACTTACCGGTGTAACCAAATCGGCAATGCTTCCCGATAATTTGGTTGTTTTAGTGTTGATCTTAATCTTGCTCATTGTATCTTTTTTTTCATTATTTTTTGGACATAAAAAAGGCTTGTCGGAAGATCCGACAAGCCTTAGGTATTTTTTTTACATTTAAACACGAGCGGCCTGCTCAACTTCCATAGGAGAAATTAAGATTGCGCCACCACCAAATGTTTAATGTTCTTGTTTTCATTCGATTAAATTTAAATTTTTTGGTATCTCATGGAACTCGCCATACAATTAATCATCCTTGTTTGTGAGATACTTCTCATGGCTCGTTTCATTTTTGATATTTTGATACAAATAAAGGCTTTGGTTTTGATAAATCAAAGCATTTTAGTGTGAAATAATTATTAAATGTAAGATCGACCTTATTTAAAGTATCGATTTGACTATAAATTACAAGGGTAATTCGATGTAAAAAGTTGATCCTTCATTTAATTTAGAATCGAAATATAGTTTGCCTTTTAATAAATTGGCCAGTGAATTACTGATGGTTAAGCCCAAACCTGTGCCTTCAGAAAGTGGGTTGACCTGATAAAATCGGTTCAGAATTTTATCCTTATGCTCGTTGGCGATTCCAATACCGGAGTCTTTTACATAAAGAATAAGCTTATTGTCGACCGGATTAATAAAATAGCCTAATTCGATGTTCCCCGTTTGGGTAAATTTGAAGGCATTGTTTAATAAATTGCTCAGGGCCTGTGAAAGTTTTTCTTCATCGGTTAGTAGAATATCTTTTTCATCGGCGAGCATTGTTTTAATGTTAAAGTTGATGGTGTTGGTTTTTTCGTGAGTTTTGTAATAATCGGCAAGATGATGAACTACTTTGTTGATATGACAGGTTTTAGGATTGATATCAAACTGATTGGCATCTATTTTAGCCAGATTAATCATGTCATCAATCAAATGCAATACCTGTTCAGTATCCTTTCTGATAATGTTAATGAAGTTTTCCTTTTCGGTGGCGCCTAATTCTTCTTCATTTAATAAATTGGCAAAACCAACGATGGTGTTTAGCGGAGTTCTGATTTTGTGACTCATATTCCCTAAATAGGATGACTTCATCCGATCAGATTCTTCTGCTTTTTCTTTTGCTTTGATCAGTTCTTGTTGCACCGATATGCGCTCGGTAATGTCTTCGAGTAAACCAATTAGCTGTTTGGGTTGATGGGCCTCGTCACGCCTGGTAACCAAGATGGTTACACTCAGCCAGATCAGGCCGCGGTTAGGGTGGTTCACCCTAAATTCAACGGCAAGCGCATCTTTTATTCCATTGTTTAAGGCTTCAAAATGATCGGTAATTTTTTTTCTGTCTGAGTCGTAAATGTTGGAAATGAGGTTGGCTCCAAGGTTTTTATTTTCGCCGTTTGCCAGAAATTTCCATTCCTGATCGATGGTTAACTGATCGGTTTTAAAATCGTATTCACAAAATACTAAGCCTGAATTTTGAACAGCCAGACTCAGCTTTTTCTTTTCTTCAGCCAGTTTATCTTGTAATGATTTAATTTCACTCAAATCAACAAAGGTATCCATGACCACTTTACGTCCATCCATCATCATTTGGGTAGAAGTTCGAAGAATGGATATTTCTTCATTTTTCGAGTTAAAAAGTATACTTTCAAAGCCTTCGTTTCCTTCCGTCTGTTTGTCGGAAGGGGCCAGAAAATTAGCGATAACATTCCCAATCAATCCATCTTCAGGTGCATGAATCAACTCACATGCATAAGGGTTGGTGGTTACAATTAAACCTGAATCGGCTTCGGCAATTATTATTCCTACCTGTGCCTGTTCAATGATATGTCGTTTAATGCTTTCACTGGCTTCCAGTTCATCATTTTTCTGGTGGTAATCGTTAATCATTCGGGCCACTTCACCCATTTCAGTGGCTCCTTTAATCAAGGGTTGTATGTCTTCGGAATCGCCTTTCTTTAAAGATACTGAGATTCGTTTTAATGGAGAAATGACCCAAAGAATCAGAAAAACAATCAGAAAGAAAACGATAATGATGATGGATCCGGTCATCAGCCATTTGTCGGTTGAATTGGTTTTATTCCATAAGGAAAGAAAGGGTAAGTGCAATTCTACGTTTAATGTGGCCACTTTATTTTGATCCAGGTTGGCAAAATCTCTGGTGATTCGTATGGTTTTATCGTCGATCTCGGGCAGGTTTTCCCTGGCCGAAACAATGGTGATGACAGAGTTATTGATGCTGGCAGTGAATTTGTCTAACCATCGATGGTCCATTATCGATGCCATAACCACATAGCCGGAATGCCCCAGCTGATTATCTGCGATTTCGGCACCGTAAAAACATATGAAGCCTGTTTTGTTTTCGGCATAAAAAGAGCTCATATTACCGGTGAAAGTCGTGGTTACTTTTTCGGCCGGGATAATTAAATCTTCCTGAACCAGATCGGAATTGGACTGGAAATAGAACAAGGTACCATCGGTTTTATAAAACCAAACAGCATCGACGTTATTGTAGCGCAGTATATCGTTGTGTAAATTGTTCTCCAGAAAATAACTGTCAGGTTTGTTTTCGCTTAAAAACATGGACGACGATGGATCGCTACATATGTCTGAAAGGTATGAAACAATACCAATTCCATATTTATCGGGCGTCAACATTTTGTCTACCTGAACATCATATTCAGCGCTGATTGATTTTTTAATCAGTTCAAATTCATTAACTGTCCTGATTTGAAAAATGGCGACACCTGCAAAAACTAAAGCAGATATCCCTATTATTAACCATATAAAGCGTGAAAGGAGTTTCATAATGCTATTTTCTTAAGTTGCCTGCAGATTACTACGATTTTGTATTTTTCAATATAGTTCTTTTTTGTTAATAAGAAAGTGACCCGGTACAATTGTGTAAATAAAATGCTCTGAAAGGTAAGAAATTCCCCGCAAGAATAAAAGATGAAGCGGCAGCAAACTGATTCTATTTAAGCGATGCCCACTAATTAAAGTCAAGGTTTTATAAATGAGCTCAATTCCCACTTTTGTGTACGTGTTTAAAACGGGTTTTTTCATGCGACTTGATGACATCCAACTTTTTTGAAATGAAAAACCGCCCTGTATCCAAGGCGGTTTCTATCGAGATTTATGATTTATAGCTTCTTTTCAATCCATTTGCGGGCATTTACAAATGCCTCGATCCAAGGAGTGATTTCATCTGATTTACGATCGGCAGGGTAGTAGCCCCACTGCCATGGGAAGATGGCGCGTTCGAGGTGAGGCATCATGGCAAAGTGGCGACCATCGGCTGAACAAACACCCGCTGCGTTAAAATCTGAGCCGTTCGGGTTGCCCGGATAACCTTCGTTCGCATATTTTACGGTAATGTTGTAGGCATTTTCACCCGCGGGAAGACTAAATTTTCCTTCACCATGGGCGATCCAAACACCAAGTGTTTTTCCAACCATGTTTTCCATCATAACCGAATGATTGGGTTGAATGGTGACATTCAAAAAGGATGACTCAAACTTGTGGCTGGCATTGTGCAACATTTTTGGTTTCTGATCCATCCCCGGAAAAATCAGGTTTAATTCAACCATTAACTGGCATCCGTTGCAAATACCAAGGCTTAGCGTGTCTTCACGTAGATAAAAATTTTCGAGGGCGATGCGGGCTTTTTCATTGTATTTGAATGCACCGGCCCAACCTTTCGCTGATCCCAATACATCGGAATTGGAAAATCCTCCCACGAAAACAATCATGTTTACATCCGATAAATCTTCGCGTCCGGCGATGAGGTCGGTCATGTGAATGTCTTTTACGTCGAAACCAGCAGTATACAAACTATAGGCCATTTCACGGTCGCCATTCACTCCTTTTTCCCGAATGATGGCTGCTTTAACGCCACTTGTTGCGCGACGTTTCAGATCGATTCCCAAGGCTAATGCGCTCCCTTCAAAATTGCCGAATTCGTAGAAAAGTTCGTTCTTTTTATAATTTTTAAAACGTTCGAGGGCCAATGTTTCGCCACTTTGTTTGCGATCGAGCAGGTAGGATGTTTTAAACCACAGATCCCGCAATGATGGCACGTCGAAATCAAAACTTTCGTCGCCATTCACCACCAAAACCTGAGTATTTGTTGTGGCTACACCAATTTTCACAAAATCAACATGCTTGGTCGATAACAATGCTTCTACATTTTCATGGGCCTGAAAAACGATTCCCGGGTTTTCGGCAAAAAGTAATTTAATGGTATCTTTTTCGCCCAGTCCGGTTAAATTAAGATCCAGTCCGGTTTCATTGTTCGTGAAACAAAGTTCCAGTAAAGTAGTAATTAAACCGCCTCCACCAATATCGTGACCACTGGCAATTAGTCCCTTTTCAATTAAATCCTGAATGGTGTTAAATGCATTCACAAAATAAGCAGCGTCGGTAACAGTCGGTGTTTCGTTCCCCAGTTTGTTCACAATTTGTCCGAATGCACTACCGCCAAGAGCTTTGGTTGCTTTTGAGAAATCGACGTAATAAACGGGGAGCTTGGGAACCAATACCGGTTCTACAATTTTTTTCACATCAGTGACTTCTCCCGATGCGGAAATGATCACCGTCCCCGGAGAGTAGACCACTTCTTCCTTATATTTTTGAGTCATTGAACAGGAATCTTTTCCTGTGGGAATGTTCACTCCCAAAGCACATGCAAAATCACTCGCTGCTTCAACACCTTCGTATATGCGGGAATCTTCACCGTCGTTTTTGCAAGGCCACATCCAGTTGGCACTTAAACTTAAGCTTTTGATTTTATCGGGCATTGGGGCCCAAATAATATTGGTTAATGCTTCGGCAATGGATAATATGGATCCATTGGCTGCATTGATTAGTCCTGCCGCTGGAGCATGCCCCAGGGAAGTAGCCAAACCACTTTTGCCTTGATAATCGAGTGTAATGGCTCCCAAATTATTCAATGGAAGCTGAAGTTTTCCGGCGGTTTGTTGTTTAGCAATTCTTCCACTCACCGAACGGTCCACTTTATTGGTTAACCAATCTTTACAAGCCACATTTTCCAATTGGATCACTTGTTCCAAATAATCCTGAATGTTGTCGATAGAATAACTTAAGGGAGCAAAGCCGGGATCAATTTTATGATCAGTAAGAATGGTTTTGGGAGGGTTCCCAAACATGTGTTCCAATTTCCAGTTGATTGGTTTTTCGCCGGTATCCAGTTTTTGGAAGGTGAATTTCATGTCGTTGGTGGTTTCACCGATCACATAAATTGGAGCACGTTCACGTTCAGCAATGGTCTTTAGCATTTCAACGTGCTCTTCTTTAATTACCAAACCCATACGTTCTTGTGATTCGTTCCCTACAATTTCTTTTAGGGATAGGGTAGGGTCGCCAACAGGAAGTTGGTCGATGTTGATCACACCGCCTGTTTCTTCTACTAATTCGCTTAGGCAGTTCAAATGGCCGCCGGCACCATGATCGTGTATGGAGACAATTGGATTTACATCACTTTCGCTCATTGCACGAATGGCATTGTATACTCTTTTTTGCATTTCAGGGTTGGCACGCTGAACGGCATTTAATTCAATTTTATTGGCAAATTCACCTGTTGCTACTGACGATACAGCACCACCACCCATGCCTATGCGGTAATTATCACCGCCCAGTAAAACCACTTTTTGTCCGGGTTTTGGAGTGTCTTTTAAACTATCGTCTTTTTTGCCAAAGCCAATTCCTCCGGCCAACATGATCACCTTGTCGAAGGCGAATTTTTTGTTGTTTTCGAAATGCTCAAATGTAAATACACTGCCGTTGATGAGGGGCTGGCCAAATTTATTTCCAAAGTCGCTGGCTCCATTCGATGCTTTAATGAGGATTTCTTCAGGTGTTTGATACAGCCAATCGCGTTCAGCAGTGGCTTGTTCCCATTGGCGTCCGGCTTCGGTGCGCGGATAGGAAGTCATGTAAACTGCCGTTCCTGCTATGGGAAGTGCTCCTTTGCCTCCGGCAATACGATCACGAATTTCACCGCCGGTACCTGTTGCAGCACCATTAAATGGTTCAACAGTTGTAGGGAAGTTATGGGTTTCGGCTTTTAGCGAAAGCACTGTTTTGATGTCTTTTACTTCGAAAAAATCGGCTTTGTCCTGAGTTCTTGGAGCAAATTGCTCTACAGTGGGACCTTCAACAAATGAACAATTGTCCTTATAGGCCGAAATTATTTTATTGGGATTAACAGCAGCAGTTTTCTTAATGAGCTTAAACAAGGACAATTCTTTTTCTATCCCGTCAATAATAAAGGTTCCGTTGAAGATTTTGTGGCGACAATGTTCGCTATTCACTTGTGAAAATCCAAAAACTTCGCTGTCGGTTAAGGGACGATTTAATATTTTCGCTACAGAATCGAGGTAAGCAATTTCATCTTTACTTAAGGCCAGACCTTCTTGTTGGTTATATGCAGCTATATCTTCAATATTGAGAATAGGGTCGGGCTGTTTTAATACGGTGAAAATTTCCTGATCGAGACCATGATATAAGTGTTGCAACATGGGATCGAAACGCGCCTGTTCATTTTCAACTTTGAAATATTCTTCAATGCGAAAAATGCCGTTGATTCCCATATTTTGAGTGATTTCAACAGCATTTGTACTCCATGGAGTCAGCATCTCTTTGCGTGGTCCGACAAACCAAGCTTTAATTTGTTGGCTATCGATCAACTCTGCCTCACCAAAGAGCCATGAAAGTTTTTTAATGTTTTCACTGTTTAGTGATTCCTTTGTACTGACTGCGATATAGTTACCGCCTGGTACGTGAAAGAATAAAATCATAATATTGAAGATTTACGTTAAGCTTTATTAACGCTGCAAATATAGTAATTTGACAGGCTTAAACGGAAAAAGGCTTATCTTTCGGGAGTGACAGTTGAACTGTTAACAATGCCTTAAAATGCAGTTAGTTAAGTGAATGATGAATGAAAAATGTTGAAAACAAATGGTAAAATATTATCTTATAGTATTGGTTTTAACGGGATTATTCTCGTGTAGTGTTCAAAAAAAAATGGAACGTAGTTTTGAGGGCGAAGGAAGAGAAATGGTGATTCAAGCATTTGGAGAACCCATGAAGATTGTGAATATGGACAATGGAAATCAGCTCTTTATTTACGTCAAAGAAACATTTATTCACGAAACAGAAATAGGAACAGGGAGTTTTACGCTGGATAAACGAATGAGTCCATCTTTTATTAAAGAAGAAACATATCGATTTTTAATTGATAAACAGGGAGTTGTAACTCAGGTGAACTATGAAAAGAAGCAAAAGTAAGGAATAGTTACAATTGTGTTTTTTTATTTTGGCAGGAAGGAGTATTTTTTTACTTTTGCATCCGTTCTACAATGGAATTGCCCAGATGGTGAAATCGGTAGACATGCCAGCTTGAGGGGCTGGTGCTCGCAAGGGCGTGCAAGTTCGAGTCTTGTTCTGGGCACTTAAATTAAGGCCTGTAAACGAATTGTTTACAGGCCTTGTTGTTTTTAAATGCGAGTCGATTTAAAAATCATTTTAACATCGAAATGATTAAACAAAGAAAAAGGTGAGTCGCTTACACCCACCTTCTCAATTCTCCTCAAATTAACCTTCACCCACAAAAATTGTCACTCTTACTAACTAAAACCTAAACTAACTTCAACCTAATCTCTTTTATTCCCCTTTTGCTTAATCTTCAGGATTGCGCCTGATACTTTTTGTTTTGCAACAGTAATACCAAAAATGTAATGTGCAGATATACAGGATAAACTAATTTGTTTCAATCAAAAAACCCATTCATATTGGGACAAAATGTAGTAAATTGGGAAGATGGGAGTTGAAGGCATCGAACGAATAGGAGATGCAAAATAATTCGCTTCGTCTTTTGGATGATGATAAAACTAAAGGAGGTGCTTCTTGCGACAATTTTTAGTGGGACACCCAGCAAAATTTTCAATGCAATTATACTGTCTATAAATACATTCCTAATCAAGAGCCTCACTTCCGTTGGGGTATTCTCAGGTGAATGGACTGAAGTCCATCCTTACATAATTATACGAACCTAAAGTTCTTTACTATTCTTTCAATGCTTACATTGATGCAGGGCAAGATAAAGTTCTGTCGGAATTGAAAAATAAACGGCCACTTCGTTAAAAATGGCCGTTTGTATATCAAGTAGAAATTACTTTATTTATTAAGCGGAATGTACCAGGTATTTTCGTTCCAAAGGTATTCCTGGATCTTTTTACGTTGAGCTTCATCGGTAAATTTAGAGGCCACCCTGCTGGCTAAATAATTTTTATCGTTTCTGCGACGTGCAATACGCATTAAGTCAAAATAACGGTGACCTTCAAAGGCCAATTCCAGTGAACGTTCCTCAATGATTGCGTCTTCAATGTACTCCATTATTTTTGTTGGGTCTGTTATGTCTGAAGGTACCGTGCGAGGCATGAGGTTTAAACGTCCGCGAACGCCTAAATTACCATTCCATCGACGATATTCCGTTGGGATTTTTGCTGCTCTACTCCAACCTGTATTTAAGAAAATGAGAGCAGTGGTTGAATCACCCATACGGTTGTAAGCTTCGGCCAACAATAAATGAATATCGGCAGCCCGTGAAATGATAATGTCTGCGCCATAGGGTTCTCCAACATCCAGACCGTATTTTTTGACATATGCTTCACCTGTTGCAACAGTATCCACTGAAAATCCAATGCCTCGGTAGGTATCTCCCTTAGCACCTTTTACCGGATATTGGTTCATGAATAAGTTCATCATTCTTTGCGAAGGTTTTACCACATACTGATCGTTATAGAGGGTCCATTGTGTGACGGGATTTACCTGGCCTTCGGTTGATTTAAAAGGAATGACCGAAATGTTCTCAATTGTGTTGTTCTCTGCATTCAGAAAAATAGTAAACCAACTTTCCTTTTGAAACGTTTTTTCCAGTTTAAACATTTTCTTGTCGTCACCATAACTTTCCAACCCCATTTTTAAATAGGTTACCGCATTGGAATAATCATTCTTTTCGAGATAGATTTCACCAATCAGCACCTTCGTATTTACATACAAAGGGATATAGATTTCATCAAGGTTTAAGTCGGTATGCAAGTTGGGGAGTAGCTGATTGATCAAAGTATCGAGCATGGCATCTTTAGGAATGTAGCTTAAGCCATTTTCCGGCAGTTCAGTCATGTTGTCTTCAATCCATGCCGCTTCACCGTTTAACTTCACCAGGGTAAAATAGGCCCATGAACGCATACCAATGAGGTAGTTTTCATACGAAGAAACATAGAATTCGTCGAAATCAGGATCAATTTCTGCTATTTTATACAAATTTTGAAGCACTTCGTTGGCATTGATAATCAGCTTGTAAAAATCCGAAGTATTTAAGTAGGGATTATCGATGGAGAAAATGTGCTCGTTAATGTCGCGCATGTAGCCATCGGCATTCTCTGTAACCATCAGTTGGTCGGATAATAAACCATCAATCAAAATTAACTTTGGCATGGCCTCTTTTAGTGGAGTTAATACTCCTGGCATTGAGACTTCTGTTAGGTCAATAAGTGATTTATAATGGTTACCCGGCTCGATTCTGTTGCCCGCTTGCTCTTCAAAGAAATTGGAGCAGGAGCTTCCGATTAAAGTAATTGCAATAACTGCAATTACCGAGTAGATCTTATTTATTGCTTTGTTTTTCATTTTACAAATATCTAAGCTGTTATAAGTCAAGTTTTACACCAATAATAAATGATCTGGTCTGTGGTAATTTACCATAATCAACACCCATGTAGAAGGGGTTGTTTTGATAATAGAATTCAGGATCTTGTCCGGAATAGTTCGAAAGTGTGAACAAGTTCGAAACAGTCATATAAAGTTTGATACCACTGTACAAACCTGATTCAGGTAACTGGTAGCTAACGGTGAATTGTTTCAGTTTTAAATAGGAACCATCTTCAATCCATCGATCAGAGAATAGCGTGTTTCCCGTTGGATCGCCAAATGATGGGCGGGGTAGGGCAGCATTTGTGTTTTTGCTCGACCAGCTATCAAGAACAGTAGTCAATTGGTTGCTGTAATTGTCCATTGATTCGCCTTTGTAACGTACATAGTTAAAAATGTCGTTTCCGGCACTGTAGGTAAACATCGCCTTTACTTCCCATTGTTTAAATGAGGCTGCAGTGAATAGTCCTCCAAATACTAAAGGATTTGGATTGCCAATAATGGTTTTGTCTAAACTGGTGATTTTACCATCTTTGTTTTGATCAACAAACTTCATATCTCCGGCTTGCATTGCTTGTCCTTTCGGACCAATCAGTTTATTGGCTTCGTCGTTTGACTGGAAAATTCCATTGGTCTCGTACCCATAAAATGCATTGATGGCATTCCCTTTAGTTGTGATGTATTCTGCACCTTCTACCTGGGTAAGAATGGATGTTTGATCGTTGTCGATGAATGCTAAATCTGTAATCGTTGCAAGATTAGAACTGGCATTTCCACCAATGGTCCAAACTACGTTCCCGATTTTCTTCCGGTAGTCAGCAGCTAATTCGGCTCCAATGTTGGCCAATTTGCCACCGTTGTCGTAGAAAGTTGTAAAACCGTAACCAGGAGGCAAGGTTTGTTCAATAATCAAGTTATTGACGGCTGAATAGTAAAGATCTAAATGGATGTTGGTCAGTTGTTGTTTGCCCGAAAAATCGATTCCAAGATTAGCTGTTGCTGTTTTTTCAATCTTCAGGTTGTCGTTGGGCACTGATTCACGTGTAACCACCGCATTGTTATTCATACGTCGTTCACCATAATACAATTTTGAATAATCGTATATGTTACTGTACATGTTTCCTGCAATTGAATAGGATGCCCGTAGTTTCAGGTCTTCAATGTTATCGTTGTCTGCCATAAATTCTTCCGAAGAAATTCTCCATGCAGCTCCTA
Organism: Prolixibacteraceae bacterium; assembly: GCA_041821245.1. GTDB lineage: Bacteria > Bacteroidota > Bacteroidia > Bacteroidales > Prolixibacteraceae > Roseimarinus. The sequence goes on along the minus strand of JBGUEP010000005.1, from coordinate 40,785 downwards.
TTGAAGGGTATACATTGACACGATTGTTTGCATTGAGCGCAGAGCTGGCATCGACAGAAACATTGGCATTCAAGAAATATTTGTTATACATGCTATAATTTCCATTGGCGTAGTATGAAGTCCAACGTAAACCACGGTAATCGCCAAGCGACTGACGCAGGTAATTGTATTTCGAACCTTGTCCTAAATTTTTGAAATCATCCGAAGGAGTATTCAAATCAATTGCCAGGTCGTATTTATAACTGTTTTGTAAATACCTGAACCCTGTGTTTAATTCAATGGAATGACCATCGGCCATTTCGTCCTTGTAGTTGATGTAGGAGTGCGTCTGCGTAGAGCGGAATTCACTTACAAAATCCATGGGCGAGTTGGCTGCAGAGTCTATTTGAGCGACTCCTGTATTTGGAATAAATATACTCTCGCGTGCATTGTTGAAATTTATACCTACCAAGGTTCCAATTGAAAGTTTTTCGTTGAATTTGTATTGGGCTTTCATTGAACTTAGAAAATGGTAATTCCGGTCAGTTCCAACAGCATTGTTTACAAGTGAAACCGGGTTACTTACGTTAAAATCGCCGGTATCGTCCAGGTAAGGAAGTGTTTCGCCGGTTTTTTGATCCTTTGCATATGGGGCCATAATCGATGGCTTTAATATCGACGAAGTGATTGGGTTACGTTGTTCAGTAGGTCCAAAATTCGGCAAATAAGAATCGGAAAGTGACAACTTCACGTTAGGGGTAATCGAAAATTTATCCGTAATGTTGATGATTCCATTCACCCTTAAATTAAACCTGTTGAAACCAACCGTTTCGAATGATCCATCGTGATTTAAAAATCCGGCAGAAATGTTATAGGTGGCAATGTCGTCACCCCCTTTGAGGAAGATGTGGTATTTCTGTAAAATTCCGGGTTTATAAATTTCGTCTTGCCAATTGGTAGAGTTGTTGTATTTGTATTTATCATCACCCGAACCGGCTAACCAGGGATAAGCCCTTTCCTGTTGGCCAGCAGTCATTCCTTGCGAGCCCATGTAATTGGTAAAATAGTTTTTATACTGATCGGCATCTAATACATTCAACTTGGTTGGAACCATGGAAACACCGGCATAAGCTGATATTTTAATCAAGGTACTGGTTGAACTTTTTTGTTCCGTATTGAGGTAGATAACACCATTCGAACTGGTTGCTCCCATATGGGAATCTCCATTCTTAAAGACGGAAATGTCGGCAATGTCATCAATGTCAATGATATCCATTGGATTCAGGTCGAAACCTTCCATTAAACCATGATAGGCGTAATTGTAATCATGGATCATACCATCGATGATCAGTAAGGGTTCATTGCGGGCAACAATTGAATTGATCCCACGAATGTTCATCCATGTTTTTTGACCTGGCATACCTGACTGCTGAATGACCTGTAATCCGGGAACAAGACCTTGCAAAGCCTGATCGAAGGAAGTAGATTTCGTAAGCAAAATATCTTCAGCTGTAATAGGTGTAACCGAATAAACTTCGTCCTTAATCATTGCCGTACCCAAAGGTTTACTGTAGGTATCGTCAATTGATTTAAATTCCTCAGCTACCAGAGTGATTTTCATCATGGTTTGGCTGTTGGTAAAGATGCGTCTGATTTTATAACCCGGCAGGTTAATAATCAACTCAGTTTGCTGCTCAGGAACTTCAATGGAAAAATTTCCTTGTTGATCTGATTCAGCCAAAACACCAGTAGCACTTACCGAAATGGAAACCTGGCTTAAAGGATCGCCTGTTCCCGATTCAACAATAAGCCCCTTCACTGTATAGCCTGATGTTTGAGCATTTACAGAAAGTATCCCAAAACTCATAAAGAATAAAATTATAAGCGAGGAATATATCGTATTTCTTATTTTGTTTATCATTTTAATGCAGTTTTGTTAATTGATTATTCTGATAAGGGAGTTAATTCAATGGTATCCCAGAACACGGTAGAGTAGGCCGTACTGACTAACTTTACTTTATGCTCGGTGGTGGTATCAAAGGTGAAATCGCCCCATGCAAAACGGTCGGAATCAGCTGATCCAACATGTGCAACTTTAACTCCGTCGACATAGACATCACAAACACGACCGCCCCACACATATCCTGTCATGGAGTATTTTCCCTTCATGATTTTTGGAGTGGTCACTTCAATCCACCAGTAACCAATCATTTCCCATCCGTCATAATTGATTTGAACCGGAGCATCATGGTTTTTATAGTAATATTGAATGTAATCGCCTGCCCAATGTATGTTTTTAAAGGTATTTTCTCCATCGTACCATTTTTTGTAGTACTTCATGTAGTAATCACCTTGTTTGACATCGAAATAGTCACAGGTATCAAAAATAATAAGCGTTGGTTCAGGTGTAACAACAACCAACAAATCATTGATGGCATGCAAGGCACCATTTTTTGCGGGAACATTGGAACTTTCGATCAGAAAACCGGTATATTTTCCTGTAAGCGAATTAAAATTTAACATATAGTCATCTGCAATTTTTACCTGTACATTATTGTTGTACGACAAAATAGGGTAGAGCTGCGGGTTGACTGCAGGATCAGGTACAAAGTCGGATAAAAATTGTGAACCGGTTAAACAGTGGTATTCGATATACTGGTAAAACCCGTTGTTGATGTCTGTAATTGGAGTTGTTTTTAGTGTATCGAATTTATTGATCATGTCATCGAGCGTATAAATTCCATAGCGATTAAAAATGGTATCGGGTACGGCCAAAAGCGTGAAATAGGTCCTTGCTTTTTTGGTTCCGTAATCAAAATCGACAATATTTAGCGTATCTTTAATTCCAGTGGCGTCAATTCCTTGTTTAAACAATGAAAACTCAGGTTTCGAAGCCAGTAATTCATAAATACTGATTGAGACGGGTTCCAACACATGATCAATCACATGCACATAGCCATTGGATACTTTCGTATCGCGATCAATAATTTTTGCTACTTTATTGATGATGATATCGGAGCCTGAAAATTCAGTGGCCAATTTATCATCAATAGCATTGGTTTGGCGTATAGCACCTAGGCCAATGTCTCCTGCACTAATTTCGGCAAGTACCAAATGGTTTAATACCAATTTACGCTGAGTTTCCAAATCCATATCGTCGGCCGAAGTGTATCCCTTGGCGGCATAAAATGCTTGCATGGCAGCATTATTTGGTAAAAATAGGGTATAAGGTCCACGAATGCTCAGAAAGCTATTCAATTCAGTATTCAAAAGCAAGGTGTTAAATTCCGTATAATTTAAGGAGTCTTCGCCACTTTGAATAAATTGGGCAATAACCAGTTCATCGGCTCCCGGATTATACCCTTCCACATCAGGATAACAAGCGGAGAATAGGTAAAGAAAAAAGATTGCAATGAAGCTTTTTTCAATTATATGTTTTGTCATAAATCGTTTCATATCTAATGATTTTTATTATCTGTCGTAATAAGGATTCTGAACCAATTTTTGGTTATATAGTAATTCATCTTCCGGAATGGGAAGGTAATAACTCATGGTATCATACACCCTTGTTCTGAGAATAGCTTGTTGTTTTACATCGGCTCCCGATAAAATCATGTTAATAATGATTTGTTTATTTTGGAAGTTATTCCGTTTTGCATTCCTCAGAAGGTCGAACCAACGTTTCCCTTCCACAACAAATTCTCGTCCCCGTTCATCCATGATCGCCTGTCTTAAGTTGGCCTTACTCACCACGTCGAGGTGAGTCATTCCGGCGCGTTCGGCTACCTGGCGGATTAGTGCATTGGCTTCAAGTCCTTTATCCATTTCATTTAATGCTTCAGCCTTCATTAACAGTACATCGGCATAGCGGTAATAAATGACATTGGCATCGCGTTGGGCGTCTGTTCTCCGGGTACTACTTTTGGTGTCGAAGCCCTGGTATTTCCATACTGCCGATTTTGTTCCAATCATGCGTAAATCCTGCTTGTTGAACAAATTGGTTATGGTAATACCATCCAATGATAGGTTGGGTGAACCGCTTGTTCTGATTAAATCGTAATACATTGGATTTTCCTGGGATTCATAATTGTCGTTGAATTGAATTTCAAACAGACTTTCGATTTGTGAATTTCCCGGATAATAGATATTGAACCAATTGTTGTATTCCTCCAGCCCAAAAAGGCCGGTATTCATAATTGAGTCACAATAGTTATTGCAGTTTTCGTACTGCTGATCCCACAAATAAACGTCGGCCAACAAGGCCATAATCGAGTGTTTATTGGCTCGTCCCTTGTAATTTGCGGGTTGGTATCTGAATTCATCTTTATAGGCAATATCCTTCGCCTTCAAAAGGTCAGCAATAATTTGATTGATAACTTCTTTCTCAGTGCTTTTGGGTACGAATATGTCGCCTTGGTCGGAGATGGAAGCTTCCACAACAAGGGGGACTTCTTTCCAGATCCGAACCAGATAGAAATAACTTAAAGCGCGAATAAACAGTGCTTCTCCGTCGTAGGCCAATTTCATTCTTGGTGTGAATGATTCATCTTTTGCTACTACTTCAGGACTGAAATACATAAGCGTATTGGCCAGGTTAATGGCTTTGTAATATTTATCCCACTTGATTTTATCGTTTGAGGAGCTAATGTTACTGGCAGCAATATTTTGGTAGCTGGAAAATTCACTTCCTCCTATTACTGCAATGTCTGCCCTTAATTCACCCCAAATGAACGATTCCAAAGCAGCGTCCCTAAATGCGTCGTAAGTCGCAGCCAGTGCTCCATCGGCATCTTCTTTTTTGCTCCAGAATTTTTCCTTGATCAAATTGTTTTCAGGAGCAATGGATAAATAGTCGCTGCAGGCTGTAAGGATAAAAGTGAACAGTAGCAATGCAGCTAGACCTTTTGAATATATTTTAATTTTTTTCATCGACTTAGATTTAGAATGTTACATTAATACCCAACATAATCCTTCTACTGGGAGGAGTTTTACTATAGTCTTTAGGTAACTCATCGGGACGCGATGGTGGCGAAACGTCTGGGTCCTGACCTGAATAGTTAGTCCATGTAAATAGGTTGTAGGCCGTAGAGTACACTTTCAAATTCGATAAGCCCAATTTTTTACAAGTGCTTTTTGGAAAAATGTAACTCAAGGATAAGGTTTTGAAACGGAGGAATGAACCGTCTTCAACAAAACGATCGGATCCCAACCAGTTATATCCTTTGTTATACAAGGCACGTGGAATGTGAGTTTCGTCACCTTCACGTCTCCAACGCCAGTTAACTGCCTGACTTTGGTTGTCATGATTGTACATTTTTTCGGTATCCATGCGGGTCTGGTTAATGATACGCTGACCAACTTTGTAATGGAAGAAAGAGTTCACGATAAAATTTTTGTATTTCAAGCGAAATCCACCTCCACCCATAACGTCGGGGTTAAGGTCGCCCAGATTTTCTATATCCAACTCATCGATTTTACCATCAAAGTTTTTATCCAGGTATTTAGCATCACCTGCTTCGTAGGTATAGGCGCTTGTACCGCCATGAATCATTCTTAAAGGAGTTTCACCATCAACCGCGTAAATCACATGACCGTTTACATCTTTTACGTAGGTGTCCTCTTCTCTTGAATAGACGCCCAGGTACTTATACCCATAAAAACCTCCGATGGGCACACCATTTTGAATGCTGATTTTGTAATTTCCATTGTCGAGCATGTTTCCATATTCCTTACTGTAGTTTTCTGGTAAGGCGATAACAATGTTATCGTTTCTGGATGCATTAAAATTCATGCTAAATTCAAAATTCTTTCTTTTAATAATTGAATAGTCAATCATAAATTCAATACCGCGGTTTTCCAAACTACCGTTGTTTTGGTTAATGGTAGAGAAACCTGAGGAGCTTGGAATTTTTGAATCCTTAAGGAATAAATCCAGGGTTGTTTTTGCATAAACATCAAATTCAATGTTCATACGATTTTTAAATCCATTGAATGAAAATCCAAGGTTGGTTTGTTCAATGGTTTCCCATTTCAAACTGGTTAATTCAACACCATCAGGTCTAACCCCTTGTAGATCCATGTAGGAAATGTCGGAGCCAGCTGAATAGGTATTAAAGTACAAGTAATTGTCAGTGGGTGAGTTTCCACTTTGTCCCCAGCTACCACGAATTTTCAAGTCATCGATGGCTTTAATCCATTTCAGGAAAGGCTCTTCGGAAATACGCCAGGCCAATGAGGTTGTTGGAAACAATCCCCAGCGACTGTCGGCACTGTATTTCGAGTTGCCTTCGTATTTGGTACCCACCATCATAATGTATTTGTCTTTAAATTTATACGATACGGTGGAGAACATCCCCAAAGAGCGATACTTTGAGAAATTTGATCCAAAATAGACCAGATGCTTATCACCAACAGGTTCCTGAATAAAAGGAGAGGCTGATTGACTGGTTTCTGTTTTAAACCAACGATTGGTTGTTTCTTCAGTATCGAACTGCAGCATTGCTCCAAAGTCATGATCATCACCCCAGTTGGGATGAAAAATTAATTGGTTGATGGTATAGATGGAACTTTTTTTGTTGAATTCATTGGTGGCCTTATTGGAGATATCATCAGTATAATTATATCCAATGGCTTTATACGGAAGAAACTTGCTGGTTTTTTCGTCGAAAATATCCAGAGTTACCGTAGAGTTAAAAATCAGCTCCGGAATGATAGTGTATTTTAGGCTGAATAAGGCTCTTGCGTTGTCTTTTAGTCGATTTTGTTCTCCTAAATTGGCAAATGCTACCGGATTGTATAGGTTTCGTGCAGTACCCTGCATGGTGTTGGCCGGTGTAAAATATTCACCGTGACTGACATCATTGGTGTCGCGGTCGAAAACCGATAGGTTAGGCATTCTACGATACGCAACGGAGCGTAAAGATTTTTCATATTTAAATTCATTGTCTTGTACATCATAGGTCATGTCCTGATCGTAGCGGGTGTACATGATATCGGTACGGAACTGCAATTTGGTGGACAAATCGTAGTCTAAAGAGCTTCTTAAATTCAGTTTCTTCAGGTTGTTCCCAACAGTAGTACCGCCTTCGTCGGTAAAACCGGCTGACATGTTGTATCGTGATTTTTCACCACCGCCCCGAACTGAAAAGTCGTGTTGTTGAGTAAAAGCGATTTGTGTAATTTCTTTAACCCAATCGGTACTTTTGTTGTAGTTGTTCAATTCTTTATCGCGAGCAGCCAGTTTTATACGGTCGAACGAAATTTCTTCGTCGCCGGTAAAACCTACGTTTCTGATATCGTTGTAATGCGATTCTCTGATTAAACGAGCGTATCCCGGACCATCCAACATTGGAATAGCGTCAGGTTCTTTACCCACGGTTGCTTTTACAGTATATTCAAAAATCGGCTTCGATTTTACACCCCTTTTGGTTTTAATCATCAAAACTCCATTGGAGGCTTTGGAACCCCAGGCCGCAGTTGAAGCTGCATCTTTTAATACTTCAATGGATTCGATGTCTTCAGGAGATACATCAATTAAACTACCGAATTTTTCGATGTCGGCACTGGCCAAATCAAAATTTTCATCAAATTCTGCATCATATGGAATACCATTGATTACAATTAAGGGGTTGTTACGGGCATTTAAGGTTGATGTACCACGAATACGAATGTTAATACCGGCACCCGGGTCACCCGAAACAGCAGTAATGTCAACGTTACCTAAACGTCCCTGCATCATTTCTTCCACTGTTGTGGTTGCCATGGATTCCATGTCTTTAAATTCCATTCGGGCAACAGCTGTTCCCCGGTCTCTTACTTTAGTCATTCCGTCGTTGCCCATCACTTCGGCAGTGACATTCACTTCACCTAAGCTTTGACTTTCCGATTCCAATTCAATATCAATGGATGTTCTCCCATCAATATTAAAGGTGGATTTCTTATATCCGATAAACGATACTTGAATGGAATTATTTGAATCTTTTACTTTAATAACGTAATTACCATTAAGGTCGGTAGTGATACCAGACACGAACCTGCCGTTCTTATCAATCTCCACAACGTTAACAAATGCCAAGGCCTCTTTCGTGTCTTTATCGATCACTGTTCCTTTCAGAATAACAGAGGTTTGAGCATAAACATTGCTGGAAAAAAATAAAATAAATAGTAGGAACCCTGTCAGAAATATATTTTTTTTCATAATCTACTAGGTTGTCAATTTAAAGATTTATTTTACTAGGACAGATGTGATTTTATGAGCGACACCTCTCCTTACCAATGAATTGGCATTGGTGTGATTTACTGAAACTTTATTGCCTTTTCCATCGGTAACGGCCAGGTTTTGCGGACTATTACTTATGGATAGTTTATTGTAGACTACACCCAGAGGAGTGACTTCGGCAATACTGTTGCTTGTAAACTCACCATTTAACTTGCCATCGTCGAAAATGACAGCCTTACGAATAAAATGGTACGACAGGAAATCTTTTAACGCATCGGGATCAGTAGGAATTAATCCGTTATCAAGTGCTGCAGTCATGGCGGCATTGTTAGGGATAAAAGCTGTCCAGTAGTCGGCTTCAGCAATAAAACTTACTTTGGCAATGACGTCTAAAGTATATGGATCAATAAAATCAGGGTTCAATAAACCCGCTGAATCCATTAAAGCAGCAAATAAGGATATGTCGGGATCGTTAAGCAGATATTGTCCAACAGTAAAGTTTGTTTTGACGGCTTTGTTGATATCGTAAAGGATACCATTGCGTTCATTGACTTCTTTATTCGAAATAGTAGCCATTTCTTTTAAGGCCATGTTCTTACCAGCTTCCAACTTATTGTTGTTGTAATGAACGTAGTTTTTCGAACTCATTTCAAGGAATCCTTCGCCACTTAAATCATTTAAAACGCCTTCGTAAATATGATCTTCAAGGAATTCGGCCAGTGCTTCGTCATTAATTGCCTGCCAGATTCCCTCTTCTCCTCGAGTTTCAATCATATCGCTCAATGAATTGTAACGAATATTGGCTGCTTCCATTTGAGCATTGTTTACCGCAAATACAGTCACATCTTGATTCGGATCGGAAATTTGAGAAAGCATTTGTGCCTGATCTAAGCCAAATAAGAAGGTAGAATAATTGTTGTCGAAGAACAATCTGCGAGGAACACAAGTAAATACATTTGGCTCCATCACAGTATTCATGGCGTAAACCGGTCCGTTGCTGCACATTTGGCAACTTAGAACATCTGATCGCTTCACGCTTCCTTCATCGCCAAAAGAGTTGAAATAACTATTTTCGATTTTAGACATTAATGCCAGCGACTGTGAAATTTGCGTTTGTACAATATAATAAAGAGTAACTTCAGGAACGCTATCCAAGGACTCATAATATTTAAGCACTGTATCGTCCAAATATTTTTGCATTACATTGTCGATAGGAGCAAAAACAGAGAAGGTACTTTTATAGCGATTTGGCTCGCTATTATCTGGTCCATATTCATCGGCAATGTTAAAAATGAGGTCGTAGCTTTTTTTGTAAAGTAAAGTTTCACCATACGTTTCGAATTTTTTACCCGCAGTGTAGTTGGCAAAACGTTGGACTAAGTCATAAAACACTCCAAATTGATCCTGGTGCTGCATCAGATATTCTTCAATACTTTCCATATTGTCAACTACCTGATCGACATAGTAAATGAAACCACTTGCTGTAGGTACTTCGGCTTCAGTGACATTGGCATTGTGCCAGTTCAGGTTATTGCCCCATTCGCTACCGGGATACATTAGTTCGTAATCCGATCCTTCAGGATCACCAAAGAAATCTTCAAAGAAATCACGGCTCATTAAAGGGATCATCTTAAAATCATTGTAAATAAGTAATTCACCATTGTCTCCCTTAGTTAAAAAATCAGGGTTGTAACGCACTTTCTCCTTATAGGGAATAGTTGTTGCCCCTGTCATTTTACGGTAAAACAAACTGGCGTACTCACCCTGCGGTCCTTGCAATTCAGCCCAGTAGTATTCATATTTCAACTGGTAAGCCGAACGAGCATTGGTAACAAAATGGAGTTTAAACAATTTTTCAGCTTCTAAGTCCGATAAATCGTCGACTGAGCCAATGCCGTGTTTCGCAAAATAGGCTTTAAAGGCATCGTCGTTTGGAACAAAAAGGGTGAAAAGCTGGCTTTTGATCTGATCGCGGAGTTCAGCTTTGTCCATTAATTTAATAAAAATGGAATAATTCGCAGCATGTGCGGTGTCCTCAAGAATTTCGAGGCTCGTGCCTCCCAGCCAGGTTGGTGGTACGTAACGGGCTTTGCCTGATGGTCCTTTCGATGGGTCGAATTCCTCATCTGGATTACAGCTAACTACCCCAAACATTGAAAAGGCTGTAATACAAAGTATTACACCATTTCGAAAAAGGTGATTAATTTTCATAAGTTATAGGTTTAAATAGGCAATAAATTTATGTATATATCTTGTATTTATTGTATCAATAGGCCGTGTTGTTTATGTTTTTAAACAATTTGCATTTGAGTGTTAAAATAGTATAAAAAATTTGATCCGGTGAAATAGTGGAAAAGATTTGCTCAACTCATTTCTGTACCCTAGTTAATAATTGTGATGAAGCGTTAAAAATAACAAAAAAATGATGTTATCTCTATCTTTCATACAATAATGCTTGTATTGACAGTAAAGTTGCTTTCTTTTTGAGGGATCGTAGCCAGATAAGGCTTTTCTGAATTTTTGAACGCGCATAATAATTATTTTATGAGCATGAGTTTTCTGCACAGTTTTACTACTTAACTTGTACCAGTTTCCGTCTGTAATGAATTTTTTTATCTACCCGATTATAAATTTCAGTTACCGGTTCTTCGGTGGAGTAACCATTTTGGGTGCAGTAGGCATTTAATTTTGGATAAATTTTATACATGCCAAACATTAAGGACATGGTCCCTTTTAACGGAAAATCACTGACAATGTATTCCTGATAAGCCGTTTTTCCTGTGGTGAATGAAGTTTTAATTCTGGCCAGGCTTGCTGTGTCTTCATCGGCTACAATGCAGCCGGCAAATAAAGTGGTTAATTTTTGCTCATCCAGCGCAGGATCGTATTCGTGCAGTCCAATCCCCTTTGTAATTACAATGCCATTCTTTTCATACAATTCATTAAATACTTGTTTCATGAATGAATCGGTGAGTTGGTAGCGATCGTTAACTGCCTGATAAACGATGGTTTCACCGCCCTCGTCGCTAAGCTCAAATTTTGGAGAATAAAAAGCATTGTAAAAACCCAGATAAACAAAAACGGAAAGGATTAATACTCCTAAAATGATAAAAATAGTTTTCATATGATTGAATTAGTATGACCAAAAAAAGATAACAGCAAAATTGCGTTTTTGATCACCATTAATTCAAATAAGGAATTCTGACTTCAAAGTTGGAGCCAACTCCTTCCTTTGATTGGACAGAAATGTCACCACCCATATAATTGGCGAACGATTTGCTCAGGCTTAAGCCTAAGCCGGCACCACCGGAAAAGGGATCAACTCTGAAGAAGCGTTCAAAAATTTTGTCTTGATCGACGGCTGAAATTCCAATGCCGGTATCGATGATGTTAAAATGAAGAAATTCTTCATTTTTTCGGCATTTGAGTTGAATGGTTCCTTCGTTTGTGTATTTATAGGCGTTTTCAAGGAGATTTATCAATATTTGATGAAACCGGTCTTTATCCGCATTCACCATGGCATCCAATTCATCCATTTGAAATTGAATGGGTTTCAATTGTTGAACCTTGTACATTTTTGCAATATCGGCGAGCACTTCTTTTACATTGAAAGAGGTGGGTTTCAGGTTCAAGGTATTGGTTTCGATTTTCGAGAAGTCTACAATATCGTTCACAATCTTCAACATGTTGTTACTGTTGTCGCGAATTACTTTGTTGAATTCTCGCTGTTCATTTGCATCTTCGGTATGGGCCACCATATCGGAGAAACCTATGATAATATTCAATGGGGTTCTTATTTCATGACTAATATTTTGTAGGAAGGCCGATTTCAGTTTGTCAGATTCCTGAGCCTGGTCGCGTGCCACAATTAGCTGCTCATTCATTTTCTTCATGTCTTCCTGTTGATAATGAATGTGGGTGAAAGTACTGTTGAGTAGATTGTAAAGATTATTCCAAAACATGGTAATGACAATGGCAATCAACAATACAGTGATGAACATGTTCATCCACATGGTCCACGATTCCATGTAATTAGCACTTTCGGGTTGAAAATGAAGTATTCCCTTCGAAAACGCCACCGCAATTAAGATGAGCAACACCAAACTTGATGCGGTAAAAATCCAACCGGTACGATGACTGAAATACAGGTAGGCAATGGCTGAGGCCGGAATAAAATAGGTGTAGCCAAAACCGTATAAACCAAAGGAAAGCAAACCACTTAATCCCATCCCTAAAAGAGAGACCAGAAAGATTCCACCTTTCACTTTGGTGCTAAGTTTTCGTTGAAACACATACAACAGGATCATCACCAGAGCCAGGAAGATTTGAACACCGTAAATGAGTTTAAATCCTGTTTGTGCAACTCTAAGTAAAGAAATTGATATTCCAATGACCATGAAGAACAGAAGTACAATGAGTATTCGGTTGAGAACCATGTCTTTAGTCTCATCCATTTTCTTTTTGAGAAAATCAGCTTGCATTGTTTAGTCGTATTTGTTAGAAATAAGTATCACCAATTGGGGAATAATTTAAACTATTTTTTTTAAAAATGGGAACGAAAAAAACCCGTAAATCGTGTAAGTCACAATTGACGGGTCTTTTAGATCGTTATTTAAATCATTTCTTAATGCTATCGGGCTATTTCAATTTTTACTTTTTGCTTTTTAATGCGAACATTTTCTATGTTTATTAAAAGTTCATCAATTTTACTTCGTCTAACGGCAACGTATGAAGCATGATCTAAAACATCAATTAAACCAACGTCTTCCTTCTTCAATTTTCCCTTTTGAATTAGTGTGCCAACAATGTCCATTTTACTCATTTTTTCTTTTTTGCCGGCCGCAATATAAAGGGTTTCCCATTCAGTTTGAGGAGGTAAGGTGAGTTTTCCTGTTAAACTTTCGTGTATCTGTTTCCCTTTTAAAAATGGTGGGATAAATTCATTTTCATTCACCAGCAAATAAGTGGTTCCTGAAGCATGCATTCGGGCTGTTCGTCCGTTACGATGCGTGAAAATTTGTTCGTTAGGTGGTAAATTATAATGAATAATGAATTCAATCTCAGGAATATCCAATCCTCGCGAGGCTAAATCGGTGGTGACTAAAATGTGATGGCTTCCGTTTCTGAATTTAATAAGTGTTCGTTCTCTGAGTTGCTGATCTAAGCCGCCATGAAATACATTATTGGCCAATCCTTTTTTCCACAGCAAGTTACTGATTTCGTCAACAGTATCTCGTAGATTGCAAAAGATGAGCGTCGAACGATTGCCAATTTTACAGAGCAACTGGAATAAGGTTTGAAGGCGTTCATTTGCAGTGGTATCAACAATTTTAACGGCCAATTCACCGTAGGGTTTGTCCGATAAAAAATTTAGGGTCAGGGCTTCATTCATTCCCATAAAATCAGGGAGTTCAATTGCTTCGGTCGCCGAGGTAAGTATTCGTTTGGTCAGATTGGGTATGGTTCGTGCAATGAATGAAATGGTTTCAGTAAATCCAAACTCCAAACATTTGTCGTATTCATCGAGAATCAAGGTGGTGATTGTAGAAAGTTCTACACGTCCGTTTCGGATGTGATCAACAATACGGCCTGGTGTTCCAATCAAAACAGTTGGAGCCTGCAAGAGGTTGTTTTTTTCAATTTGCATGTCATGTCCACCATAGCAGCAATTTACCTTGTAGCCCAGACTCAGGCTTTTAAAAACCTGTTCGATTTGCAAGGCCAATTCTCTGGAAGGTGCTAAAATGAGTGCCTGAACGCCTGACTTTGTCGGGTCAATCAATTTCAATAAAGGTAAAAGAAATGCCAGCGTTTTGCCTGATCCTGTGGGCGAGAGTAGTACAACATTCGCTTCTTGTTCGATGGTTGACAGCATTTTTTCCTGCATGTCGTTTAAGGATTCAATGTTGAGATTTTGAAGAATTTCCTGAATTGATGTTGAATTGGCCATTGTTATCTATTAATGTATGTGCTATAATTTTAGAAAGGTGCAAAGGTAATCTTATTTACTACAAAAGGAGAGCTGTGAATTGTGGTGATTGGATCAAAAAAAACCCGGAATGTTAATTCCGGGTTCCTCGGTATAAAAAATAATTATTGTTTTGAAATGTAATCGGCCAGCCATGTACCTACTTCGGAGGTTTTAAAGGCTTTTCCATCTTCTGAAATATCTTCGGTCACAACACCTGCTGCTAACGATGCATCAACAGCTTTGCGAATTAAAGCACCCTCTTCGTGCATGTCGAATGCATATTCGAACATCATAGCTGCCGAAAGTACTGTGGCAACCGGATTGGCAATGTCTTTTCCAGCTGCTTGAGGATAGGAACCATGAATGGGTTCAAACAAACTGGTGTGCAAACCAATCGATGCCGATGGTAAAAGTCCCATAGAGCCGGTAATGACTGATGCTTCATCGGTAAGAATGTCACCAAATAAGTTTTCGGTTACCATTACGTCGAAACTTTTAGGCCACTGAATGATGCGCATTGCGGCATTGTCCACAAACATAAATTCAGTTTCCACTTCGGGATAGTTTGGGGCCATTTCCTGACCAATTTGACGCCATAGACGTGAAGTTTCCAATACATTGGCTTTATCAACGATGGTCAGTTTTTTGTTGCGCTTCATGGCATATTCGAATCCTAATTTTAAAATGCGCTCCACTTCCACACGGGTGTATACACAGTTGTCGTAAGCTGAATTGCCATTGTCGGTGCGCCCTTTTTCTCCAAAGTAAATTCCGCCGGTTAGTTCGCGAATGCACATAAAATTGGCCCCTTTGACCAAATCCATTCTTAGAGGCGATTTGTGCAAGAGTGATTCGAAAGTTTCTACCGGGCGTAAATTGGCATACAATCCCAACATTTTACGCATGCGCAATAAACCTTGTTCCGGGCGAACCTTGGCAGTTGGATCGTTGTCGAATTTAGGATGGCCAATGGCACCAAATAAAATGGCATCACTTTCCATGCACAATTGATGTGTTTCTTCGGGATAGGGATCGCCAAGTTCATCAATTGCAATAGCACCTGTGAGCGCTGTTTTGTACTGTAATTCGTGTCCAAATTTGGCACATACTGCTTTCGTTACTTTAAGGGCCTGTTCAATAATTTCAGGTCCAATTCCGTCGCCCGGCAATACGGCTATTTTCAAAGTTCTGCCCATTGTATTTTGCTTTATTATTTATGTTTTCGTTTTATTCCCCTTGTTCAACTTATAATTTGAAATCAAAAAGAGTGCAATTTTAATAAATATCAAGGGAATTAAGAAATAAAACTTGAGAGAACCGTCCATTTCTGCCTTAGCGAAACAAGGCGCGAAAAAAACCCGCTACAAATTCCAGAACTCCAAACCAATGTTTCAACAAAGGAATTCAACTTATTTTATCCGTTTAAGGCTACCAGCGTTTTTTCCATTCGGCTTAGATAATTGTCAATTTGATCGTTGTTTTCGAATCCAACAATCATCATATCGACCAAATTAAGGCCCAATACAAATTTCAAGGCCTGGTTAATTTTTTCACTATTGTCCTGATATTGTCCATCACCAATCAGTTTCATACCAATGATTCCTTTTCCCGAAGTTTTAATTTGGTTCAACACATCAATGACTTCCTGCGGATCCTTACGATCCATGGCAATTCCAAAAGGATTGATTCGGGCGTGCAAAACGTCAACCCAGTCACTTGCCGCTGCTTTCTGCATGGCTTCGAGGGAATGAACTGAAGTTCCGTGGGCACGGATAATACCTTTTGCTTTGAGGTTTTCCAAAATGTCCATTTGTTTCTTTTCGCCATCGGTCCAATTGGCATCTACCATGCAATGAATTTGGATCATATCAATCACATCGGTATTCAATTCTTTTCTAAAGCGTTCCACTACTACATCGGCATCCGGACGCTCGCTTTCGGGAATACCTCCATCTCTTGTCCATATTTTCGAAGAAAGGGTCACTTCTTCACGTTTCATTTTTTTCAAGGCTTCCTGCATGATACCATGAGTACCATAGGTGTCGGCGAGGTCAAAAAACCGAATTCCGCGATCGTAAGCATGCAGTAGGCTATCGATACTTTTCGATTGATCCTGACGGGTTAAAAAACTGGTTCGATTGCCCCCGTGAACACCGGTTCCAAAACCCAGCAAGGTGGTTTCAATTCCAGTTGATCCCAGTCTAACTTTTTGAAGCGGATTTAATTTTTCACTCGCAAACACGGAGTTCCCATAGAGTGGTGTAAAAAACATGTGGGCTGTTCCTGCGGCCAGGGCAGTGAGGAATTTTCTGCGATCTATTTTCATTGTGCTTTTTGTTTTTGTTCGTGAATCGATTTAAAGATAGCCTAAAAAATGTAAGATCATTTAGCAGACTCTAATTAAACAATGTAATCAAATAAAAAGTTGACACTGTTTGATCGTGCTTATTTCCTATTTATAAAAGCCCATTTCGTTGATGTATTCATAAACGCTGGGATGCATAAAATGCCTGACATCCCTTCCTTCGGCAATGGCTTTGCGGATAAATGTGGAAGAAATTTCAATGTGAGGGGCATCTATAATTTGAAAGTTCTGGCCTAAATCAATGGTTGTATGATCGAACCCGGGGCGTGGATAAACCAGAAACTGATACTCTTTAATAAGAATTTCCCAATTTCTCCATTTTTTCATGGTGATGAAATTATCGGCACCCATGATCAGGTAAAACTCATAGCTTGGAAATTTATCTTTCAGATAGGTTAAGGTGTTGATGGTGAAAGAAGGTTTTGGCATGCGGAATTCAATATCACTGGCCAAAAATCGGAAATCAGTATCGATGGCGCGGTTAACCAATTCAAGGCGTTGATAATCATCTAGTAAGTTGTTTTTGTTTTTCAATGGATTATGTGGCGTGACCACAAACCACAATTGATCAATTGGCCCATATTCAACCATATAATTGGCTATGGCCAAATGTCCAATGTGAATGGGGTTATACGATCCAAAAAATAAACCTACTCTCATAGTAAATAACAGAAACTTATTCTTAAAAACAATTCTTCAGTCCTCAGTCTGGTCCCCGAGCTTGTCGGGGGGCAGTTCTCAGTCTTCAGTTCTCAGACCCAGTCCCAAGAAATTCGTTGACCAGCTCTTCCGCTTTTTCAAAAGCATCTTCCAGCACATCGTTAATTAAAATGACGTCGAATCGGGGTGCAAAGCTTAATTCATATTCCGCTTTTTGAACACGGGTTGCAATCACATCGGGTGCATCGGTTGAGCGTTTTTCCAGTCTTCGTTTTAATTCTTCCACTGACGGTGGTTGAACAAAAATTGCCAATGCTTCAGCTCCGTAATATTCCTTGATGCTGCAACCGCCAACAACATCAACATCAAAAATTACATGGTGTCCGGTTGATCTGATGCGCTCTACTTCACTTTTTAAGGTACCATAAAAGCGATCGGGGTACACTTCTTCCCATTCCAAAAATTCATTGGCTGCAATTTTTGCTTTGAATTCGGAGGCACTTAAAAAATAATAGTCTTTTGCATGGGTTTCATTTACTCTGGCAGGTCGACTGGTCGCGGATATTGAAAATTCCAACTTCAGTTTTTTGCTCAGCAAATGTTTTACAATGGTTGTCTTTCCCGATCCCGACGGAGCTGAGAATATGATGAGTTTTCCTTTCACGTTGTTTCGGATGATCAAATTTTACAAAATATTTAAGGCCTGCTCTTTGATTTTTTCCAGTGCTTCTTTCATCTGAATCACCAATTTCTGAATTTCTGTATGGTTGGCCTTTGAACCCATGGTGTTGATTTCTCGACCAATTTCCTGAGCGATGAAGCCCAGTTTTTTTCCTGGTGAAGCTTCTGTCAGGGTTTCGATGAAATACTGGCAATGATTTTCTAAGCGCACTTTTTCTTCATTGATATCGAGGCGTTCCAGGTAGAATATCAGTTCTTGTTCAAATCTGTTTTGATCGTTTTGAACGTTATTTTGCAGGTCTTTTAAGGCTTCTGTTAATTTTAATTTCACCCGATCCATTCGTTCTTCTTCGTAAGGCGTTACCATTTCTTTCAATTCGATAATGCTGTTCACCTGAGCCATGATATCGATTTCCAATGCCGAACCTTCCTGTACTCTGAATTCATCTAATTTAGCAATGGCTTCTTTTATTTTTTCAAGGATAAGTGCCCATTCATCTTCATCCAATTCAAGGTGTTCTGTTTTGATGGAATCGGGTAAACGAAGAATGGTTTGCATACTTACTTCACTTAATTCTATCCCAATTTCATCGTAGATGGTTTTTGCCTGTTGATAGTATTTTTTAACAATTGGTTGGTTGATGGCTGAATTGGATTCTTCGCCCAGGCTTTCGCTAAACATATTGAATTCAACTTTACCTCTGACCAATCGATCTGAAATGAGCTTTCGAACTTCAATATCCTTCACTTTATAGGTGCTCGGAAAACGTGAATAAATATCTAATTGTTTGCTGTTCAGTGATTTTATTTCAATGGTGATTTTTTTGTTGGGAAGTTCACATTCGGCCTTGCCAAATCCCGTCATCGATTTTATCATAAATTTTCAAATTTGACGCTAATTTAGTTTTTTAAGGCGAAATGGGAACTAAACCCTTCTTTTTTTGGGATTTTGCAAGCAATTCAAGCCTTATTTATTCAAAACATAAGAAGGAAGCGTAGTTGACCACCTTTTTCGTTAGATTGGTTTCACCCGAATTACCACGGCGCAACAACTCCATTTTAGGTGCGTTTGATTGCAGTTTGGCATATTCAATCAAGGTCATTATTGGGCCATAACCACAGGCGCTGATGTGATGTTTTTTTACATTCTTATAACATTCACTTGTGTCGAGGTTTAAAATCTGTTCAATTAAATATTGATCTTTTTTAAATCCGACGTCCACCTTCTCGAAATGAGAAAAATCGCTTGATGCAATCACCATAATTTTTCGATCCAATTTTTGGGCTGTGCGATGGAGGTTTTGTGCCAGTGAAAGGGCATTTTCAGGTGTTTGATTGTTCATTGTTATCATTGCAATTTTAAACGGATAAGCGACAAAGTATTGCAAAAATGGCAATTGAACTTCTCCTGAATGTTCGTTTTCGTGGGCTAAATCGAAATATTCATAATTCAATTCATTTAAAAAGGCCTGGTCCTGAGCAATACTTCCCAATGGCGTTTCCCATTGTTCAGCGCTGGAGAGATTAAAATCACCATGGCCTTTCCCTGAATGGTTAGGATTAATAATGACGAAGGTATCGAATTGTTGAGCATTACGTTTAATTAGCTCATAAACATGCACGGCATGATAACCTGAATAAATATAACCTGCGTGAGGTACAATTGCCCCAAGAATCAATTTATCAGCTAAAAGGGGATTGATCTTATTGAATTCAACTTTTTCAATAAAATGAAGAAGCTGTCCAAGCTCTTCTTGCGTTTCGGGATAAAACTGACCTGCGAAATTTGCCTTTCGGGTAGAAAATGTCATGATTAAAAGTGTTTAAAAATTTTCGCTTTACATTTTAGGCATTTCCCTTCAGCGTCAATACCTGAGGGAACGATGTGAAAGTAAGTTCTTTCAATTAAGGTGTTATTGCAAACAGGGCAATAAGTGTTGCTGTGGATCTCGGTAGCCATATTTCCCAAATAAACATGGTGCAAATAGCTTTTGGCAATATCGTATAAGGAAAATAAAACTTCAGGTGGAGTGGGGTATTGACTTAATTCGAACCGGGGGAAGTATCGGCTTAAATGCAACACGGTTGATTCTCCCAATTCATTCGCTATCCATTTACACATTAATTCGAATTCATCTTCATCGTCGTTGATGGTTGGGATAACTAAGTTGGTTAATTCCAGATGTTTTCCCGATTTATTTATTTGTTGAATGCTATCCAATACCGGGACTAAGGTTGCTTTTGAATATTTTTTGTAAAACTGATTGGTAAAGCCTTTCAGGTCGATGTTAAAGGCATCGACGTATTCCAATAACATGGCCAATGGATCCGGGTTGATGTAACCATTGGAAATCATAGCTGTTACCATATTGTTCTGCTTTACCTTGCGTGCCACTTCCATTAAAAATTCATAGTTCACGGTTGGTTCGTTGTAGGTAAAAGCAATGCCAATATTATTTTTTGAACGTAAGCTTGCTTTGATCAATTCGTCAACACTTAGGTTTTTAATGTTAACCGGTTTTCTGTTGTCGCATTGCGATAAGGTGTGATTCTGACAAAAAACGCAGTGCATGTTACATCCTGTTGTTCCAATTGAAAGGATTTCTTTGCCCGGATAAAAATGATAGAGAGGTTTCTTTTCAACGGGATCCAGGTTAAGGGCTGAAATGCGGCCAAATACTTCTGAAGATAATATTCCATTCCGGTTGCGTCGTGCATGACAATTGCCAAAACGCCCCTCTTCTATGGTACAAAATCGAGGACATAATTCACATTGCACTTCATTATTATCCAATTTACGGTAAAATGATGCTTCGTACATATCTGTCAATTGTGACTGTTAAGTTATCATAATTATAATTTGAGGACAAATAATACCGTTGTTTTTCCATGAATCGCCGTTTTATTGTTACCATCGGGCAAATTTTGGGTATTAATTCCAAATTATTTACCATTTTTGACAATTCAATGAGTCGCGTTACAGATACAATAAACCAATCGAACTTCACACGAGAAAATATCATTGCATTGTTGCAATGTGAAGGATCCGATCGAACTTTCCTTTTTCAGAAAGCATTGCAGATGAAGCTGGATGAGGTGGGGCGAAAAGTCTTTTTTCGAGGTTTGGTGGAGTTCTCGAATGTATGTTCAAAGGATTGTTATTACTGTGGAATACGCTCCTCCAACAGCAAAGTTAATCGATTTAACTTAGCGGATGAACAAATTTTAGCGGCGGCTAAATTTGCCTGTGAAAACAACTATGGTTCACTGGTATTGCAGTCGGGCGAGCTAGTCTCCAGTGAGTTTGCCAATAGAATTGAGCGTTTGTTGAAGGAGATAAAAAAACTTGGTACAAATGAACTTGGAATAACTTTATCGGTAGGAGAACAGAGCCATGAAGTATATCAACGTTGGTTCGACGCCGGAGCACACCGTTATTTGCTTCGCATTGAAACTTCAAATTCTGAGTTGTATCATAAGATTCATCCTGAAAATCACTCCTTTCAAGGTCGGATTGAATGCCTGAAAAGCTTACAGCGAATAGGGTACCAAACAGGGACGGGTGTTATGGTTGGACTTCCCTTTCAGACCATTGAAGATCTGGCCGACGATTTATTGTTTATGAAAAATTTCAACATTGATATGGTGGGGATGGGACCCTACATTGAACATCCGGAAACACCGCTTTATCAGTATCGAAATGAATTGTGGGATATTAACGATCGCTTCGATATGACCTTAAAAATGATAGCGATACTACGTTTAATGATGAAGGACATCAATATTGCTGCTGCCACAGCTTTGCAAGCTATTGATCCGATGGGCCGTGAAAAGGCCTTGCGGATTGGAGCAAATATTATAATGCCTAACATTACACCAGGATTGTACCGGAACGATTATGCCTTATACCAAAATAAACCTTGTGTTGACGAAGAACCGGAGCAATGCATGGGCTGTCTCGATGCACGAATTGCCATTGCTGACAGCGAAATTGGCTATGGCGAATGGGGGGATTCGAAACATTATTACAGGCGAAAGTCTCCAAACTAGTTTCTCCTTCAATTCAAAATACCTTATTGGTTAATGAGTTGATTTATATTAGGTAATTCAACTGATTCTAAAACTTCACCTTCTGTTGATAAACTACGAATTGACGTAATTTTCACTTGAATAAATTGCCCGATTAATGCATCGTCATTCGAAGAAATTCGAACAATAATTTTTCCCTCTGTTAAAGCAGAAAGATACCCTGGTTTTCGATCTTTTTTAACCACCAGAACGGTGAGTACTTTACCCAGTATGTGCTGATTATATTCCAGTGAATGTTGCTGTAAATGTTCGCTTAATATTTGAAGACGATTCTTTTTTATTTCATGGTTTACATCATCGTCCCATCGGGAACTTGCTGCCCCCGGACGTGGCGAATAACGGGCAATGTAGGCCATATTGAATTTAAATTCATCCATCGCCTTTACCGTATTTTCAAATTGTTCGTCGCTTTCACTGGTAAAGCCAACAATGATATCGGTAAAAATTGTGGCTTGTGGAATGAGGCGTCGAATGCTGTGAATGATTTTTCGATAATCGTTAAGACTGTGTTTACGGTTCATTCGAATCAACACTTTATCGTCACCACTTTGTAAGGGCAAATGAATTTGTTTGGCCAAACAAGAGTATTGCGCAATCACTTCAATCACTTCGTCAGTCATATCGCGTGGATGAGGTGAGGTAAAATACACCCAAAAAATATGGGAATTGCTTTCTCCAAACTGACCAATTTTACGCAACAATTCGGGGAACGAAATTTCTTCGCCTTTTTTGTCCAGTCCGTAAGAGTTCACATTTTGGCCAAGCAAGGTGATGGTTTTGTATCCTTGCGAAACCAAGTCTTTTACTTCGGTAAGAATTTCTTCGGAAGGGCGCGAGACTTCTCGACCACGGGTGTAGGGAACAGCACAAAATGTACAAAACTTGTCGCATCCATTTTGAATGGGGATAAATGCTTCGAAAGAAGAGCCATAATTGGGCTTAACATCCCAAAACTCCTTCATGTTTTCTTCCGGTTTTTTAATGATCAGAGCTTGTCCTGTTTTATGCTGAGTTTGGTTCGGATGAAAAGAAACTCCACTCAGTTCAAGTTTAACTTTCCCCGGCAATATCGTGATTTTTTCCTCTTCAGGTTCAAAATCATTTTCCACACGATAGGGGGTAACAACTCCATATTGACTTAACATTTGCGGAAAAAGGGGAAGTTCGTTCATGCTAAAAACCATGTCGAACAGTTTCAGGAATTTCTCCTGATCAGATGGTAATATGCAGCCCGATACAAAAGTGATCAGGTTGCGTTTGTTTTTTTGTTTGTTCCAACGGTGTATTTTTGAATAGACCTTATCGATGGCCTTCTGGCGGACAGAGCAGGCTAATATTCCAACCAAATTGGCTTCGTCTTCATTTTCAGTGAACTGAAAACCCATTTTTTCCACTACACTCGATACGCGTTCGCTGTCCGATTTATTCATCTGACATCCCAAGGTCACTAAATGGTATTTCATTTTCTTGAAAATTTAAAAATAAACTTCGGTATGAATGTTTTCAGTAGGAATTCCTTTGTCGGTGAGGATGTCGTAAACTTCAAATATCATGTCACAATTACCACACAAATAAACCATGGTTTTTGGGTCAATGTTTTGTGTTTTAAGGTAATCGGTTGTTCTTCCCTTGAAATCGCCAAAGGCATCACGCGACGTGCAAAGGGTATAGCTACCGGCACGGTAATGTTCCCTTTCGTAGGCTTCGTTTTTATTGCGAACCCCATGTATAATTTGATAGTTCAACTTTTTATAACTTTGAGCAAAGGCATGGAAGGGTGAAATACCTGTTCCTGTGGCAATAAAAAGGTGAGGATGTGTTTCAATCTTATCGGCATCCAACTTAAAAAAACCCATTGGTCCGGTCACACGCAATTCCTGTCCTGGTTTTACTTTTTTGAGTTTTTTACTTACGATTCCATCATCCACTTCTTTGATGATTATTTCCAGAAAGTCATCGTTTACGGAACTATAGATTGAATATTCTCTGGCTTGCGGATCGTCGGCTAAGCCAACCGATAGATGTTGTCCGGGAATAAAATCCATTTGGTTCCTGTCGAATCGAATTACATAGGTTGATTCCGTCAAATGTCGGATACTATGAACGATATAACTTTTTTTTGTGACTTTCCCTTCTGTTTGAAAGGTTTTTACTTCTTCAATCATTAATTCTAATCCTGAAACTTACTATTTCGGAACTAAACATACGTGAACGCTAAATGTTTAGTAAAGCCATCGGAAATCACTTTTTGACCATGATTTCCATTCAGGAATACTTCAAAAAGGATTGAATTGAATTTCATTAATATTCGCTTAAATATACTTTTCATAAAAAAATCAAGTTACATGCTTCGAATCTTTTAAAAAATAGTATTATGTTTGATCTTATTGTTGTTAAAGCGAAATGTGATACTTAAATTACCTTAAAGGAATACAATAGTTTAATTTCTTTTTTACATTAACAATAAATCTAAACCTAAATTTCGGTTCTTTTTTTTGGAAAGGAACCACTAATTCTAACTAATTTTTATTATTATGTTAAAAACTTTATTATTAATTTCTGCCTTTGCAGTTTGTGTAGGGGCGAATGCTCAGAAACCAGAAGCCATTGCTAAAAAAGCTTCAGGTATGGCATTAACCGTAGATGGTGTACTTGATGAAGCCATTTGGGCAGATGCCACCAAGTATCAAATTGAAACGCCTTTTAATGGTGAAGAAATTGCTGGTGGAGCAGCAGATTGTTCAGGCTTCTTCCAAACAGCATGGAGTGATAAGGGAGTATATATTGCAGTTACAGTAACTGACGATATTTCTCAAAACGACAAAAATACTGCTTATGGTCCAGATTGGGCAAACGACATGGTCGAGATCTATTTCGACGTGAACGATGTGCTTGCAGACGGAGTTGGAAGCGGTGGTAACAAAGGCCATTATGGTGTCACAGGTATTGCCATTGATGGTATTTCAGCTTGGGGAAAAAATTCAATTATCGCTTACAAATTGGATGGTGCCAGCTATGTGAAAGAAGTATTTGTTAGTTGGAGCGATATTAAAAACTCAGATGGAGTTGTTTTTACTCCTTCAGAAACGAATCAAATTGGCTTTGATGCTTACATTATCGATAACGATAGAGATACTATTGCAAAAGGTCGTAATTTCCGCGATCGTTTGGTTTGGTCAAATAAAGGAGATGTTACAGAAAATTATTCCAATTTGGATGATGCCGGTATACTGAAATTTGACTTGACAACTCCCGCAGTAGTTAATCCTAATGTTACTGTATCGAAAAAGTTAACAGGAATTCCTTGTGCTATTGATGGCGTTTTAACTGATCCTGTTTGGATGAGTGCTGCCAGGTATCCTATTCAAAAAACGTTTAATGGTGAAAACTTTGAAGGTGGCGATGCTGACTGTTCAGGTTTCTTCCAAACGGCATGGAACGATAAAGGTTTGTTTATTGCAGTTACTGTGACTGATGATATTACACAAAATGATAAAGCTGCTGCTTATGGACCAGACTGGGCCAACGATATGGTTGAAATTTATTTCGACATGAACGAAGTTAAGAAAGATGGAGTTGGAAGCGGCGGTAATAAAGGCCATTATGGAGTGACCGGTATTGCTATTGATGGTGTTGCGAAATGGAGCGCCAATTCAAAATTTGCCTATAAACTTACCGGGACCAGTTATGTGAAAGAAGCATTTATTAGCTGGAACGATTTAAAAAATAGCGACGGAAGTGCCATAACTCCTTCAGAATCTGTTGAAATTGGGTTCGATATGTATATTATTGATAACGATAGAGACGATGCTGCGAAAGATCGCAATTTCCGCGACCGTTTGGTTTGGTCAAATAATGGCAACATTACTGAAAATTATAGCAATTTGGACGATGCAGGTATTTTAAAATTCGACATGGTTGGAACCTTGAATAACCCGGCAGTTGCTTCTGCATCGAAGGTTACCGGTGATCCAATTGTGGCCAATGGTATTCTTGATGAAACAGTATGGACTGACGCTGTTAAATACGACATAGCCAATAACTTCATTGGTGAAAGCTTTACTGGAAATGCCGATTGTTCAGGTTTCTTTCAAACTGTTTGGAACGAAGAAGGTTTGTACATTGCTGTAACAGTTACTGATGACATTACCCAAAATGATAAAGCTGCGGCTTACGGTCCTGATTGGGCGAATGATATGGTTGAAATTTATTTCGACGTTAATGCTGAACCAAAAGATGGAATCGGTTCTGGCGGAAATGCTGGACATTTTGGAGTGACGGGTATTGCCATTGATGGTGCTGTGACATGGGGTGCCAATTCAACATTTGCTTATCTTCTTTCCGGAACCAATTACGTGAAAGAAGCATTTATTGCCTGGTCCGACCTAAAGGATAAAGACGGAACTGTATTTGCCGCAAAAGCCACTGCTAAATTCGGTATTGATTTTTGTATTGTTGATAACGATAGAGATTCAATTGCAAAGGACCGCAACTTCCGCGATCGTTTAATGTGGTCAAACATTGGAACCGTGGCCGAAAACTACAGCAACATGGATGATGCTGGTACCTTAACATTGGCCAGCAAAGCCATTGCCAATGTTTATACTGTAATACCTGATGGACTTAAAGACCAAGGTTTGATTAGTAATGTTTTGGTTTATCCTAACCCGGCTAAGGGAACATTGTATGTGAAAAATGTTTCTGAAAAAGCTTTGATTTCAATCTTCAGCTTGGACGGCAAAATGATGGTCAAATCAATTGGAAATGAGCCGATAAACATTAGCACTCTTCAAAAAGGCGTTTACCTGGTAAAAGTTAACGATAGTTCAAGCACAACCATAAAACGTATTGTTGTACAATAGTATTAATTCAAAATAGGAAGGAAAGTTGTTGCTTTTTTAGCAACAACTTTTTTTTAATTCATTAAATTTGAAAATGCAAGAGAATCCACTATCATTAAAAAAGAAGGTACTCTTTTCCATAGTACTGCTTCTGATTCCTCTCTTTTTTCTTTTGATCATTGAAACATCACTTCGGCTGCTTCATTATGGGAACGATCTCTCTTTGTTTTCAAAATCAAAAACATACAAAGGTTACTATGAGGCAAACCGATTGGTTGGAAAACGTTTTTTTTCAAAATTGCCGGCGACCTCATCCATAAATGACCTTTTTTTGATGGAGAAACCGGATTCGTGTTATCGCATTTTTATTCTTGGAGGATCAACAGCCCAGGGCTTTCCTTATCAAAGTGGTGTTTCATTTGGCCGAATATTGAACTATCGCTTACAGGATGCCTTTCCAGATAAGTTGATTGAAGTGGTTAATTTGGCTATGGTTGCAACTAACTCCTATACGCAGCTCGATTTTATGGATGAGGTTTTGGAGAAAAAACCGGATGCTATATTAATCTATGCCGGACATAACGAGTTTTATGGAGCACTTGGTGTGGGGTCAGTTGAGAGTGGTGGAAATTTTCGATTGATAAAAATGCTGAATTTACGTCTGGTTCATTTAAGAACCTACCAACTATTACAGCATTTTATTGCCAAAACAATCAGAACTTTTACCGGCGATTTAACCGATAAACCAACGGCCACATTAATGGAGCATATTGCCAAAGACAAAGCCATTGAATATAATTCGCCCCTTTTCGAGATGGGTGTAAAACAGTTTCAGACCAACCTGGATGCTATTCTTTCAAAAGCTAAAAAACAGGATGTTCCTGTACTGATTGGCGATTTGGCCAGCAATATCAGGGACAATAA
Organism: Prolixibacteraceae bacterium; assembly: GCA_041821245.1. GTDB lineage: Bacteria > Bacteroidota > Bacteroidia > Bacteroidales > Prolixibacteraceae > Roseimarinus. Next base: position 13,057 of record JBGUEP010000005.1, on the reverse strand, counting down.
ACCTTTTAAATCTATGCCTTCGGACAAAAATCCACCGGCGGATAGTCTTTTTCAATTGGCACAGCAATACGATCAAACTGGTGATTTTCTTGCTGCGCATAGGCTTTATGTTCAGGCAAAAGACTTGGATGGTATTCGTTTTCGTGCTCCTGAAGCCTTGAATGAGGTGATCCATTCGCTTGGTCAAAAATACGCCTATCCTGTTGTGCCGGTCAAATCAATCTTCGAAGAGCATTCACCAAATGGAATTATTGGTAAAGAGCTTATGCTTGAACATCTTCATCCCAATATTGATGGCTATTTTCTACTTGCCGATGCTTATTTTAATGCTTTAAAAACAGGAGCTTATATAGCCGAAAAGTGGAATGTAGCTGCCATTCAACCCTCGCAATATTACCGTAACAATTGGGGATTTACTGCACTCGATAGTCTGGTAGCTGATTTACTGGTAAAAAAACTAAAGGCAGGATGGCCTTTTCAGTCCGACACAGTGGTGAATCAGTTTCGTTTTACCTATCAACCGGTATCTTACGAGGATTCCATGGCTTACATGTGCATTAAGTACAATAACATTTCAGTGCAAAGTCAACATGTGGAATTGGCCAAACATTATGCCTCCTTGGGGCAGTATATCAATGCCTTCGAGGAATATTATGCACTGATTAAGAGCGAACCACACCAGTCGAAGCTCTATTATGAAGCTGTGGAGTATTTATTAAAGGCAGACAGACCAATGAAAGCTGTTGAACTTCTCGAATTGATGCCCGATCTGGCACAAAATTTTAGTGCAATGCTTAAGCTTGGTCAATGCTTTCAAGCCGCCGAAAATGTTCCTTTAGCCATATCCTCTTTTGAAAAAGCGATTAATTTAAGTCATTCAACTGCTGATAAGGAAATGGGAATGTTGCTATTATATAATATCTGTCATGAAGCTTCTTTGCAGGAAAAGTCAAATTCAATCCTGAAGGAATTGGTGGAAATTGATCCGAAATATCAAGGATTAACGAAGAGCGATAAAGCTAAAGTAGTAATGGCTACTCAGGATGTTAAGCCTTTGCTCGATAGTGCTTTGGCTTATGCCCGATCAGGCAGGATGACCGAAGCCAATGAAGTACTGCAACGGTCTTTAGCTATTCAAGAAACTTCCTTTGCTTATTCCATGTTGGGCAGTTTATATTTTAAACGTGATAATGCCATTTCGCTCAAATATTTTAATAAAGCCTATCAGATGAATCCATCCGACGAGAATGTATTGAATAATCTTTGTGTACTCTCTATTATGAAAAAGGATTTTCAACTGGCGACAAAGTATCTCGATGAGTTGAAGCTTATTTCAAACAATGTTGCCCAAGTTGATGGTTTAAGTAAACTTATGGAAAATGCGAAAAAATCAAATTAATGCACGATACAACTGTTCGTAATTTAGAAGAATGTTTCCTGAAACTAAAATGAATTGATTAGTTTTGTTTGAAACAATACAATTAATTATTTTCTAACCAACTATTCAACAATGAAATACAGAAAATTAGGACGAACAGGATTTGAAATTTCGGAGGTCAGTTTAGGAACCTGGCAGGTGGGAGGTAAATGGGGTGCTCCATTCAATTTTAAAAATGCTGAAAAAATATTAAATGAAGCGGTTGATAAGGGCATCAACTTTATTGATACGGCCGATGTGTATGGCGATGGTAACGGAGAAAGTGAAAATGCCGTAGGTCGCTTATTGCGTAGCCGTTCAGAACAAATTTATGTGGCCACAAAATGTGGGAGGAAACTGAATCCCCATGTTAATCAATCTTATACACCACAGGCATTGCGAGGTTTTGTGGAAGATAGCTTGCGCAATATGGAAATTGAAACCATCGACCTTATTCAGTTGCATTGTCCGCCAACCGAAGTCTACTATCGTCCTGAAATTTTTGCTGAATTCGATAAAATGATCGCAGAAGGAAAAATTAGGAAACTTGGTGTAAGTGTCGAAAAAGTGGAGGAGGCTTTGAAAGCCATTGAATACGACAATGTGGATACCGTACAAATCATATTCAACATGTTCCGCCAACGCCCGTCAACTTTATTTTTCGAACAGGCTCAAAAGAAAAATATTGGAATTATTGCACGTGTTCCATTGGCCAGTGGTTTGCTCAGTGGCAAATTTACCCGAGAAACTTCATTTGCCGAAGGTGATCACCGTACTTTTAACCGCAACGGCGAGGCCTTCGATAAAGGGGAAACATTTTCAGGTATTCCATACAATACGGGGCTCGATGCAGTAGAAGAATTAAAGCAAACATTCCCTGAGGCACACCTTGCCTCTTTGGCCTTGCAATGGATATTATCGTTCGAAGCTGTGAGTACAGTTATTCCGGGTGCATCGAATGTAGATCAATTGTTGTCGAACATTCAGGTATCAGGTCAGCCGGCATTAAGCTTCGGCGAAATGGAAAAGGTAAAAGCAATTTATGATCGTCGCATCAAAAATTTGGTGCATCAGCTCTGGTAGTGGAATGCCTGATTAAAGTTTGACGGTAAACCCTGCCTTGTTAAAGCCTATGAAAGTGTTCTTCTTCTTCTTTACTTAAAAAGTGGATAAAGTGTACTTTCTTTTTCCAATTCATTCTAAATTGAAAAGCCCTCTCAATTTCAATGATAGAGGACCCTTTTTTTAGTGCTATTTTTTTAGATTTGTAGTTTAAGATTAAAGAATGAGTATAAGCCATATTATAACTGAAATTCGATCAACACTGCCATCACACGTTAAGTTGGTGGCGGTTTCAAAAACAAAACCGAATGAAGACCTGCTAGAAGCTTATTCAAGTGGGCAGCGTATTTTTGGTGAAAACAAAGTACAAGAGCTTACAGCCAAATATGAATCACTGCCTAAGGACATTCAATGGCACTTTATTGGACATTTGCAAACCAATAAGGTGAAGTATATTGCTCCATTTGTGGCACTGATTCATGGTGTTGATAGTTTTAAATTGCTGAAGACCATTAATAAAGAAGCCATAAAAAACGGCCGTGTGATTGATTGTTTGCTGCAATTTCACATTGCAATGGAGCAGAGCAAATTTGGATTTTCCCTCACCGAATGCGAAGAAATGCTGGAGAATACTGAATTTAAAGCCTTAAAAAATATTCGTTGCATTGGAGTGATGGGAATGGCCACCTATACCAGCAATGTTGAACAGATTCATGCTGAATTCAAAAGTCTTTCCACAAGCTTTAAATATCTTAAGAAAAAGTATTTTAATGAAGATCAGGCATTTTGCGAATTATCAATGGGAATGAGCGATGATTACCTTTTTGCAATAGAACAGGGAAGTACCATGGTTCGAATAGGAAGTACTATATTTGGTGCGAGAGTAAAAAAACATACTGAAGATTAAAAAGAGGAGTAGATGAGTTGGGGATTTTTCGCCAATTAAAAACGAATTGAAAAAAGAAAACCTATGATTGACATATCAACTAAGTTCATGGGCCTGGCGCTCAAAAATCCAATCGTGGCAGGTAGTTCAGGATTGACGAATTCTGTGAATCAAATCAAACAACTGGAAGAAGCCGGTGTTGCTGCGGTTGTGCTCAAATCCTTGTTCGAAGAACAAATAAAAATGGACGTGAGCAGTGTCATCTCATCAAATGAGCAAAATTCTTCCTATCCCGAAGCTGAAGATTATATTCGAAATTATACCAAAATGAATTCGGTGGGCAAGTATCTCGATTTTCTAAGAGAAGTGAAAGCGGCTGTTTCAATTCCAATTATTGCCAGCATTAACTGCACCTCAGTAGCCGACTGGACCGATTTTGCCAGGGAAATTGAAGCTGCCGGAGCCGACGCCATTGAATTGAACATATATGAAATGCCAATTGATCGAAACATTTCAGCCGATTCATACGATAAAATTTACATCGATATTTTGCGTACGGTGAAGAAAAAAGTGAAGATTCCTGTTGCCGTAAAAATTGGCCCGTATTTTTCCAATATCATTAAAATGGTTGATCAGTTGATTGCCAATGGAGCCGCAGCAGTGGTCATGTTTAATAAATTTTATACTCCCGATTTTAACCTCGACACCCTTGAATATACTACTTCCGAAGTGATGAGTTCTCCTGCCGATTTGTTTCGCGGATTGCGTTGGACCGGATTGGTAAAAGGTAAATTGCCCAAAGTTGAAATTGCAGCATCAACCGGAATTCATGATGGCGACGGAGTTATTAAACAACTATTGGCCGGTGCATCGGTGGTGCAGGTCTGTTCAACTCTTTATTTGAATGGATTTGGTGTGGTTGGACAAATGCAAAAAGACATTGAAGCATTCATGAACAAATGGAATTTTGAAAGTTTAAACGAATTTCGTGGACGTTTAAGTTATCAAAACATAAAATCACCTTCGGTTTATGAAAGAGCACAATTCATGAAATATTTTTCTGATAGGAAATAATTCCATAAGAGTAATCGAACAATTAATACAATTTAAATGAAAGTAGTATTCGTCGGCGGAACGGGAATTATCAGTTCAGCTTGTACTAATTTGGCTGTTTCCAAAGGAATAGAATTGTACCATCTTAATCGTGGTACTTCATCTGCTGTGCGTCCCAACCCTGAAGGTATTCGTCAATTGACCACTGATGTTAGGAATTTTGAACAAACATCAGAAACATTAGAACCCTATGAATTCGATGTAGTTGTAGATTGGATCTCATTTGTTCCGGAACATCTGGAGCAAAATTTAAAGCTGTTTAAAGGGAAAGCCAAACAATATGTATTTATCAGTTCTGCATCGGCCTATCAAACACCACCTCAAAAGCTTCCCATAACGGAAGAAACACCCATGGATAATCCCTACTGGGAGTATTCGAGAAACAAAATAGCCTGTGAAGAATTTCTGAAAAAAGAGGCTGAGAACAATGGGATGAAATACACCATTGTCCGTCCTTCGCACACTTACGATAAAACCTTATTGCCTTTCGATGAAGGATATACCGTGGTGAATCGTATGCTGAAAGGAAAACCGGTTGTTGTGTTGGGCGATGGAACTTCCATATGGACTTTAACCCATCACAAAGACTTTGCCGTTGGCTTAGTAGGTCTGTTCAATCATCCAAAGGCCATGAACGATTGTTTTCACATTACTTCCGATGAATGGTTGACTTGGGATCGAATTTATACTTTGGTTGGGCGTGCATTTGGTGTGACACCTAAATTGGTACATATTCCTTCGGAAATAATAGCGACCTATCTGCCCGAAATTGGTGACGGATTATTGGGCGATAAAATGCACAGTATGCTATTTGATAATACTAAAATTAAATCAGTGGTTCCTGATTTTAACTGTCAAATTCCCTTTGACGAAGGTGTAAAATCCATCGCCGATTGGTACAAAAGCGGAAAGGCAAATGTCCGGGTGAATGAAAAAATGGATCAATCTTTCGATGAAATGATCGCTGCTTTCGATAAACTTCGAAAATAAAAACATCATTTAGGAGTTAGAACAGATAACATACTATTTTATGAAACGAGCCATGAGAAGTATCTCACAAACAAGGATGATTACCCCGATAGCTATCGGGGTGGCGAGTTCCATGAGATACCAAAGAATTTATATTTAATCGAATGAAACAATTATTCATTATCGGATTTCTGATTTCTATTTTATTGAGTTCATGCCTTGAATCGGATACATCTGTGTTTTCGGTCAACGACGAAGAGTTAAGCGCCAGTGCCAATGGTACTATGGTGATTTATATTGATCAGGAAGGTGAGCCTTTTACCTTCACCGGAAACCTTAAACTGCTTGATGGAGAATGTCAAATACTCCTCTTAGCGCCAATTTTAGATACGCTATCGGTTTTGGATTCTTTACCTGTATTGGATAGAGTTTATTTGCCCGATTCGGTGTTTGTAGATTCCGTTTATGTGTCTGGATTGCAGTATGTACGGGATACTATCTTGGATCGGGAGTATGTTGCTCCTGTGAACATTACGTTCGATGAGCAATTTAGTAGAATTTTGGGAGAGTGGGAGTTCAGCTATGAAATGCTGCCTGTAGATAAAGTGGAACCTGATGGCAATTTTGAATTTACCTTTTCGTATGCCAATTGATCGTTGAAAACCATGACGGAACAGGATACATATTGGCAGAAATTCGACGAAGCTTTTTTTAACGATGGCTATAAGCTCTGTGATTTGCATTTATCTCAAGGATTTACTAAAAAGAACCTGTTCGATGCTCAACGTAAATTATATCAAAGCATTGATGAATTAAACAACTCGTTTTTGAAGCGAACCGAATTGGAGGGCCAGCCATCAGCATGTCGAATGGGCTGCTCGTTTTGTTGTCATCAAACGGTATTGGCTTCACCTTACGAACTTTTCTACCTGGCCGATTTTGTGCAGAAAAAATTTCGTACTGATGCTTTACAGGGAATTGTTGAACGAGCCGAAAACAAAAAGTCCAAAACGTCAAAATTGAAGATGGATCGCTTGTTGAATTATAAACAAGCTTGTCCCTTATTGCACCCTACGGGTGGTTTTTGTCGTGCTTATCAGGCACGCCCAATGGCTTGTCGTATTTATCTCTCCAAAAGTGTAAAAAGTTGCGAGGACGATTTAAACAATCCTTTGGATGATCGTATTTTTCCGCAATTGTTTGATATGCCCTTGCGCGCAGGCAGAATGATGAACGAAGGATTTCAGGCCAGAATTCGAAAGGGTAAAGAAGATCAGCTTCAGGCTTTTGAGAATACCATTGAAGAAGGTTTATTGCTGGCTTTACCCACAAATGCATTTGACGACTGGTCGAGTGGGAAAAAAGTATTTCGGAAAATATAATTCAATCGAAGGTCTTCCCAACCCGATGAAGGCTGACTCATCACTCAAAGCATAAATTTACCTCGATTAAAGATTTGATGTTTGTCATCAAAAACAAAACCAGGTGTCCATATTCCATAAAGGGTAATGCCTATTTCTTGATTGTTTCCAATTCCTGATTCTTTACGTTTGTTGTAAAAAAACAATTTGATTTTGAATGATTGCAACAAAATGAACTAGCTTTGTCGGCTCGCAAATTTTGGGGATGTTATGCTACAATAATTTGTACCTGAAGCAAAGGCTGGAAATTAAAAAACGTTTCAACTTTTGTAATGAATACGAATTGCTATAGCAATGTTAATGCTGTTTAATTTCCCAAGACTGGTTTAGCGAGGATATTTTAAGGAATTACAATGATACAATTTGAAAAAAAGATATTGGCGAATGGTTTAAAAGTGATTGTCCATTCCGATCGTTCTACCCCTATGGCGGCCATCAATTTGCTGTACGACGTGGGAGCCCGTGACGAGCATCCTGACAAAACAGGGTTTGCTCATTTGTTTGAACATTTAATGTTCGGAGGTTCGAAAAATATCCCGGAATACGATACTCCTTTACAAAAGGTCGGAGGCGAGAACAATGCATTTACCACAAATGACATTACCAATTATTATTTAACCTTACCGGCAGCAAACATCGAAACAGGTTTTTGGCTGGAATCGGACCGTATGCTGGAGCTGGCTTTTAGTAAAAAGAGTCTTGATGTGCAGCGCAATGTGGTGATGGAAGAATTTAAGCAGCGTTATTTAAACCAACCCTATGGCGACGTTTATCCTTTGATTAAGGAACTGGCTTATCAGGTGCATCCGTATCGGTGGCCAACCATTGGAAAGGAGCTTTCGCACATCGAAGATGCTACGCTTGCCGATGTGAAGGATTTCTTTTTTAAGCACTATGCTCCCAATAATGCTGTGCTGTCGGTGACTGGAAATGTTGATCCTGAAACTATTTTTGAATTGGCTGACAAGTGGTTTGGAAAAATACCCCGTCGCGATGTTGGCATGCGCCGCCTGCCTGCTGAACCCATACAAAATGAATATCGCGAAAAGCATGTCGAAAGGGAGGTGCCATACGATGGCATTTACATCAGCTTTCATATGGACCGTAAATATGGTGCAAATTATTACGCTACCGATTTGATCTCGGATATTTTATCGAGCGGGAATTCTTCAAGAATGTATCGAAAATTAGTGATTGACGATGGATTGTTTGGTGAACTGGATGCCTATATCTCGGGTGACGATGATCCGGGTTTGTTTACCGTAGCAGGGAAACTAATCGAAGGTGTGAGTCTGGAACAAGCTGAAAAAGCAATTTGGGATGAGCTGAACCGTTTTAAGCAGGAGAAAATAGATCATTTAGAGTTGCAGAAGGTCATCAACAAGGTTGAAGCCAATTTAATTTTTTCTGAAATTGCTTACTTGAATAAAGCCATGTCTCTGGCTTCATTCGAATTGTATGGCGATGCCAATCTGATCAACGAGCAAAATCAACGTTACCTCGATGTAACATCAGAAAAGTTGAACGAAGTTGCAAATTTGCTTTTTTCACGTGAGAACTGTTCCACCCTTTATTACCACAAAAAATAATCTATGATTGATCGTAAAATAGCACCTGAAATTACTGCAATAACTCAACTCGATTATCTTTTACCTGAAAAGTGGATGCTGAGCAATGGTTTGCCGGTGTGGGGAATTAATGCAGGGAGTCAGGATTTGCTGAAAATTGATTTCATTTTTGATGCAGGCGCCTGGCATCAAAGCTCCAACTTGGTTGCGGGCTTAACCAATGCTTTTTTAAATCAGGGAACGGAAAAATATAGCGCACAGGAAATCGCTGAAATTTTTGATTTCAGAGGTGCATATCTTCAACTTTCTGCCGATCAGCAATTTGCCAGCGTTACCATACTTACGCTTAATAAATACATCGAACAAATATTAGAAGTCACTGCCGATGTCATTCAATATCCTACATTCCCTGATAAAGAGATTAAGGCACAGATAGGGAAGAAAAAGCAGCAATTTATTATTGAGAACAATAAAGTGAAAACTTTGGCTCAAAAACGCTTCTCGCAAGTGCTATTTGGCGAAGAACATCCATATGCCAACACCAATAAATTTTCCGACTACGATTTGTTAGATCAAAAACATTTTATCGAATTTCATCAGAACTATTATCAACCTTCGAATTGCAAAGTGATTTTGGCCGGTAAGTACAACAACGAGGTGAAAATATCATTGGAAAAGTTCTTTGGTAGTGCCCGCTGGGTGCCGGTGAGTGATATTAAAGTAAAGTTGTCGCAAACCATTCCTTCACCGGAGCGGCAGCATTTTGTTGAAAAATCAGATGCCTTGCAATCAGCCATTCGTATGGGGGCCTTTATGCCCAATCGCGAACATGCCGATTTTAACGGTTTAAATGTATTGGTGACCATTTTAGGAGGGTATTTTGGGTCTCGCTTAATGACGAATATTCGTGAAGAAAAAGGATATACTTACGGGATTGGTGCAGGGATATACTCTATGCCAAATGCCTCCTTCTTATCCATATCTACAGAGGTGGGGGCCGATGTTTGTTCTGTAGCATTGAATGAGATTTATTATGAAATAGAACGTTTGCAAACCGATTTGGTCAGTGATAACGAACTGGATGTGGTTCGTAATTACTTATTGGGTGAAAATCTACGTAGTTTCGATGGCGTATTTGCCATGTCGGGCAGTTTACGTACTTTATTGGAAGCAGGAATGGACTACGATCATTTTGATGAATTTGTTAATGTGGTCAATACAATAACCCCAACTGATTTACGTGAATTGGCCATAAAATATTTTGATAAAAACCAAATCTATGAAATAGTTGCCGGTCAAAAAATTAGTTAACAATTTTAAGCAATCGGCAATGGTGCGTTTAATTAATCCCGTATGCTCCACCTTTGATCTTACAAGAAAGGTAAGTATTCGAACATTTTAAAAATACTATTCGTTTAATGGAAATTCAGCGAAGAAAATTGTCCCATTTTCCGAATCGGAAGTGAATGATGCTTTCCCTTTTAGGTATTTTTCGGTAAATAGTTTTACACTGTAGGTACCAATTCCTCTTCCAGCTCCTTTTGTTGAAAAGCTGCGCTTGAAAATTTTACTTTTGATTTCATCAGATAAGACAATTTTGTTTTGGATCCAAAATTCAATTGAATGCTCTTTTTTGTTATATCCAATATTGATCTCATCGCCACTTTTAATGGCTTCGAGTGCATTTTTAATTAAATTGGTTAGTGTGCGTTTTACCAGTACAATGTCACTGTTAAAGGTCAGATCTTCAAGTCCGGGAGCAATGTTGACTAATTTTTCAGAAATTTTCTCATAGGGTAAAAAGTCTTCTTTCATTTCCTGAATTAATTCGAGGGAAGAGATTTTAGCATGGTGAATGACCAGTTCATCATTTTCCGCACTTACAATATTCCGCTGAAATCGAACTTCATCGGCCAGATCATAAATACTTCGTTTAATCATTTGGATAAATTCATTGTCCTGCATCTTTTCATCCATTAGGAGGATTTCTGACAAACCTGAAATTGAACTGACCTTATTCATTAAGTCGTGAAAGAAAGTTCGTTCAAGCTGTTCTTTTTTCTTTTTATCATTGATATTTTCAAAAGTAACAGTCGTAAAGGTCTGGTCTTTCCAGTAAAATGGTTTTGCTGTTACATTGTAAACGGTAAGCTCATTTTTTCCATTTGTATTTGATTCAAAAATGGCCTCACTACTCACCATGCTATTGGACTCATTTGCTTTTAAAACGCTTTTTATGATTCCACAAAAGCTGCAATTAAAAGAAGTACCACAACCTCCTTCGTTGATTTGTGAATTTACGCATTGTAACACCTCCCCGGATCGATACCCTAAAAAAGAGTCAATGCCTTTGTCCTTTAAATCAATTTTAAGCAATTCATTCATGTAGATAATCTGGCGGTCCTTATTGAGTATTTGAAACATCAGTGGAATTTTTGCAAAAACCTGATCGATCAATTCCACATCATTAATGGATTTAAATTGGTTTAGTACGACACTTAAATCTGCTCTTTTTGCTGAAGCAAAATTAGTTGTTGTGGCATTAAAATTAATTTTATCCAGTTTCATATCGATCGCTTATTTATACAGGGTAATATAGATATTTAAACACAAAAAAAGAGTTGTTATCCAACTCTTTAATTTATTGTTTTAGTGTGGTTTATTCCAATATTTCAGCAATTTGATAATTGTTTCGGTCATTTGAACTGCGTGATACCATGTCGGCAATAAAGCCTGCCAAGAAAAATTGAGAACCAATAATCATGCAGGTTAAAGCAATGAAAAAATAAGGATTGCTTGTTACCAGTGGAGCTTTAATGTGATGGCTGAGGGCCAGTAATTTCTCAATTCCAACCCAAAGTGATGCACCAAGTCCAACAAAAAACATCAGAGAGCCAAAAACGCCAAAAAAATGCATGGGGCGTTTGCCAAATTTCGAAATGAACATGACTGAAATCAAGTCAAGTGGTCCCCGGATAAAACGTTCCAGTCCAAATTTGGTGACACCATATTTTCGTTCCTGGTGCAAGACGACTTTCTCCCCAATTTTTTTGAATCCGGCCCATTTTGCCAAAACCGGAATAAAGCGGTGCATGTCGCCATATATTTCAATGCTCTTGATCACTTGCATTTTATAGGCTTTCAGTCCGCAATTCATGTCGTGCAATTTAATACGTGTCATTCGACGAACAGTCCAGTTGTAAAGTTTGCTGGGCAGGTTTTTTGACAATACGGGATCGTGACGAATTTTTTTCCATCCAGAAACCAAATCAAAGCCTTCGTTTCGAATCATGTTCACCATGCCGGGGATTTCTTCAGGATTGTCCTGTAAATCGGCATCCATGGTGATAATAATATCACCGTGTGCTTTTTGAAACCCAATGTGTAAAGCAGCCGATTTTCCGTAGTTTCGTTGAAAACGGATAGCGATGATTTGTTTATTCACTTTGGCAATTTTCTGAATTACCTTCCATGAATCATCTTTACTTCCATCGTCGATAAAAAGTACTTCGTAGGAATAGTTGTTGCTGACCATGACTTTTTCGATCCAGGAAGTCAGTTCAGGTAACGATTCTTCTTCGTTTAAGAGGGGAATAACAATTGATAAATCCATTTTTACTTATTTAATCTTCATCATCAATTTCATTCATTGCTGCTTCAAAACCATCGATGCTCTTTTTCCTAATGGCAATGGAAGTAATCAATGAAATAATTAAACCTTTGATTACGGTGCCGAAAATAGCATAAATGGACAATAGCGCAGGTGTCATCAATTTAGCCGATATTTCGATTTGTTTTTCAATCATATCTTCATCGAGGCCTGAATCCAACAATTGATCTTCGGTTGATGAAAGTATTTCGGAAATCAGGTTGGGATCGATATATTTGTGAAGCACAAAGGTAAATACCGCTAATATAAGAGAAGCAAAGAGAGCCGTTGCAACACCTAAGCCCAGCGCTTTGCTATAAGGAAACTCTTCTTTTTCGGTTAATGATTGACGGTATACCATTCCACAAACTATAATTCCAACGACAAAAATCCCCCAATCGATCCAGGATTGAGACTTTGACGCCATGTTGTCGGTTGAATAATAGACTGTTGTAACAAGCATTGAGGCCAATGCAATTACAAAGCCCCAAAACATGGCTTTATTCCAGAAAAGGTTTTTGTTTGCTTCCATTTTAATTATTTTTTTTGGTGTTTGAATGCGGGCAAATATACCCAATTTATTGTTTATATGATTAGTGTCGGACGGACAGGAAAATTACAAATTGAAAAAAAATTAATACAATTGAAAAAATATTTTGAGATATAACAAATTTTTCTACTTTTGTCGCCGGGTAAGTCCTGTGCGACCAGCTCCTGTTGAATCTCCCCAGGGTCGGAAGGCAGCAAGGATAAACGGTCGTAGCGGTGCGACACAGGTAGCTTACCCACTTGCCGGATTAGCTCAGTTGGCCAGAGCACGTGATTTGTAATCTCGGGGTCCTCAGTTCGAATCTGAGATTCGGCTCAAACGATGAAAATCGTTCGTTCTATTGAATGTTGAAATTAAATTTTGGGAGGATACCGAAGCGGTCAAACGGGGCAGACTGTAAATCTGTTGGCTCAGCCTTCGTA